>CAVUCK010000028.1:0-11825 GCA_963739975.1 uncultured Acidimicrobiia bacterium | reverse complement strand
ACGACATCTGCCCTGTGTGTGAACGGCGCCGAGGTCCTCGATCGCGCCATCACTCGCCTCGCGGTGCGTGAGCCGGTCAGCGATCGCGGCGAACGCTTCCGGCGACGCGGCGGTGAGCGCCAGGTGGTCGATGTGACCACGCTGGAACATGACCGGCGACGCCGTGGGGGAGCTGTTGCCGGCGAGCTCTGCTTGGCAATATTGCTGTCAAGCACATCGCGCCGAATCGTCTGGACGCGCAGGGTGAACGCGGCGACGATGTGTCGGACACTGTGCCAGTCGGCTCGACGAGAGGGGACGCGACGATGCCGCTCTACCTGACGAAGTTCAGCTACACGCCAGAGACATGGAAGCGGCTGATGGCGAACCCGGAGGATCGCCGGCTGGCTGCGCAGTCCTACATCGAGTCGGTCGGCGGGAAGCTCCACGGCTTCTGGTACGCCTTCGGCGCCGACGACGGGTACAACCTCTTCGAGGCCCCTGACAACGTCTCGATGGCCGCCGTGGCGCTGGCGATCGGTGGCGGCGGCGCGCTCCGCTCGATCGAGACGACGGTGCTGCTGTCGGTCGAGGAGACGATGGAGGCACTGCGGATGACCGAGCAGGTCCGGTACCGACCCCCGGGCGCCTAGCTGTACCCGGCGGCCGATCGTCGGTCACCCGGAGAGGGCGCCGGCGAGGGCGGCACGGAGGTCTCCACCGAGACCGTGGCGCTCCCAGCGCGCCGTCCACGACCGCTCGATCTCGTCGATGGCGGTGATCGCCGCCCGCACCAGCTCGCGCCCGGCGTCCGTGAGCACGACAAGGCGGGCTCGGCCGTCCGCCGGATCTCGCACGCGCTCGACGTAGCCCCGCCGTTCGAGCACGTCGACGACCTCGCCGACCGACTGGTGGGTCAGCCCCGTGCGGGCGGCCAACGTCGTCAACCGGGTGCCGTCGGGATCGAGGTTCTCGAAGATCGGGTGGAACGACGGCGGTGAGTCGGCGAACCCGGCGGCCTCCACGCGCGTCGTGATCTCGTCGACCATCAGGTTCGTCGTTCTCCGCAGGAGCGAGATCAGCGTGATGACCCGCTCTCCGGTCGCCCCTTCTGCTGCTGGCTGTGACATGCGACGCCTCCAGGCCCTTGCCAATTGCGCAGGCAACCTGTACAGTTAGGCAGGAAACCTGCACATTAGCACCGGAGGGACCCATGTCCATCACCACCGACCACGTCGATCGTCGCACCGCCGTGAGCACCGCCGTGGCGCAGAACTTCTTCTGCACGTTGGCCACCAGCTCGGCCGAGCACCGTCCCCACGTCGCCGGCGTGCTGTACGCGCTGGTCGGGCGCGACCTCTACGTCCACACCGACCGGCCCAGTCGTAAGGCACGCAACATCGTCGAAAACCCGCGGGCGGCCGTGTGCGTCATCATCCCGACCGGTCCTGACGCACCGCCGAACACCGTGAGCATCCAGGGAACGGCCACCCTGCTCGAGCTCGACGATCCGGAGGTCCGGGCGCTCATCGACGGTGGCCAGCTGGCATCGATCACGTCACACGGTGAGCTCGAGCGTCCGGACACGTGCTTCGTCAAGTTCTCGCCCGGACCGACGGCGTCGAGCTACGGCGTCGGCGTCTCCGAGGAGGACCTCGCCGCCGATCCGTTGAGCGCCTTCGGTCGCGTGCCCTGGTGACCCGGGTCGCGACACCGTTCGTCCGAACCGGGCGGGCCGCGGTCGGTACTGTGCGTCGCAATGCCTGGCGCCACCGTCGTCGGGCGCGACGCCGAACGCGCCAGGGTCGCGGCTGTCGCCAGTGCCGCTTCCTGATGGCCCGGCCGGGCTGGTGGTGGAGGGCGAGGCCGGTTCGGGGAAGACCTCGCTCTGGGAGGCGGCGCTGGCATCGGCGTCGAGTTCAGCGGTCGACGTGTCCTGGTGTCGCCCCGTCGAATCGGAGGCGACCTTGTCGTACGCCGCCTTGGCCGACGTGCTCGGTCGAGGCGACGGTGAGATCGCCGCCACCCTGCCTGCCGGGCAGCGGCGAGCCCTCGACGCCGCGCTCGGCGTCCAGCTCGCCGAGGGAGGCGCCGTCGACCATCGAACGGTCGCCGCCGCCACGCTCGCCCTGGTCGTCGAACGCGCCCGCCTCCGACCGTTGGTGATCGCGATCGATGATTTCCATTGGCTCGATCGCGCCTCGGCGCGGGTGATCGGCTTCGCCTTCCGCCGCCTCACCGTCGAGCCGGTGCGCCTGATCGCGACCATGCGTTGCGAAGCGATCAGCTCGCTCCACCCGGAGCACGTCGACCTGTTGGGCGACCGCCGGATCGAACGGTTCCGGCTGCGGCCACTCAGCCTCGGCGCGGTGGAGCACGTGCTGAGGGACCAGCTGGACCTCACGTTGCCACGCACGGCGCTCGTGCAGCTCCACCGGACCGCCCGCGGCAACCCGCTGTACGCACTCGAGCTCGGTCGTGCGCTGGTCGAGTCTGGGTCGGTGCCGGCGACCGGTGAGCCACTGCCGGTGTCCGACGACCTGCGCGAGCTGTTGATGCGGCGGCTGCGTCGCCTTCCAGGTGACGTGCGCGACGCGCTGTTGCTCGTCGCGCTGCTGCCCGATCGCGCCGAGCGGACGCTGGCCCGTGCCGTCGGCGGCGGGTGGGACGAGGTGATCGGTCTGGCGAGAGCCGAGGGCATCGTCGTCGCTGACGACGGCGAGGTCCGCTTCGTGCACCCACTGTTCGCCAGCGCGGTGGTCGCCGACGCGACGGAACGCGAGCGTCGGAACGCGCACCACTGCCTCGGCGAGTCGGTCGACGACCCGGGCGAACGTGTGCGCCACTCGGCGCTCGGGATCACCTCGACCGATCCGTCGATGGCGGCCGACCTCGAGGAGGCGGCAGTCGCGGCCGCACGCCGCGGAGCGCCCGACGCCGCGGCGGAGCTGGCCGAGCTGGCACGCGCCCGGACGGCGGCCGACTCGTCGCACGATGTGTGTCGCCGATGCACGATCGCCGGGGAGGCGAGGTTCGCCGCCGGGGACTCCGTCAGGGCCGTGGAGCTCCTGTCGGAAGCGGAGACGGCCGCCGCCATGGGCGCCGAGCGGGCGGACGTCCTGCTCCGTCTCGCCCGGGTCCGATACCACCACGACGACCTGGTGGCCGCCGGCGCGCTCCTCGAACAGGCGCAGCGCGACGCCGTCGACACGCCCCGCCTGCTCGCTGCCATCGACCACGATCTCGCCTACACCCACTTCGCGAAGGCGAACTTGAAGGCGACCCGGGACCACGCCGCCTCGGCCGTCCACCTCGCCGAGCAGTTCGGCGGCGAGCAGATCCTTGCCGACGCCCTCGCCCAGCAGGCCGTCGCCGAGTTCTTGCTCGGCAACGGTGTGCGCGAGGAGCTCTTGAGCCGGGCCTGCGCCATCGAGGACTTCGACGAACCGCGACCGGCGCCGTTGCGACCGACCGTGGCGCTGGCCCACGTCCGCGCGTGGTCGGATCGTCTGGACGAGGCGCGAGCGGCGATCGAGCGCGCTGAGTCCGAACTCCTCGAGCGAGGCGACGACGCGGCGCTGCCGTTCCTCTGGTACCACCTCGCCGAGATCGATTGTCTCAGTGGGCGCTGGGAAGCCGGGATCGAACGGGCCATGGCGGCCGACCGACTGGCCGTGCAGACCCGCCAGCAAGCGATGCGGGCGTTGACGTGTTACGCCGTCGCGTTGCTCAACGCCCACCTGGGGCGCGTCGACGAGGCACGGCGATACGCCGACGAAGGGGTCCAGATCGCGTCTGCGACCGGCCATGTCGTCGGCGGAGGGCTGAACGTTGGCGTGCGCGGTTTCCTCGACCTCTCCGAGGGCCGGCCGGATCGCGCGCACCGGCGCTTCGGGATGTTGATCTCCCAGGCGCGGGCGAGTGGGTTCGACGAGCCCGGATCAGCGTGGTGGCTCGGTGACGCCATCGAAGCTGCGGTCATCGTCGGAGACGTCGAGCGGGCGAACGAGCTCGTCGAATGGGTCGAAGCGCGGGCCAAGGCGATCGACCGCCCGAGCGGGCTGGCCGTCGCCGACCGCGGCCGAGCGCTCCTCGCGGCGACGAACGGCCGGGTCGACGAGGCGCTGGACGCATGTGATCGCGCGCTTGCCGGGCATCAGCGAACGGCGCGTCCCTTCGCCCGTGCACGCACACTGCTGGTCAAGGGCCAGATCGCCCGGCGGGCACGCAAATGGGGGGTCGCCCGTTCATCGCTCGAGGAGGCGCGCACCGCGTTCGAGCAGCTCGGTGCTGCGCTGTGGGTAGCCCGCACCGACGACGCACTCGGCCGGATCGGAGGCCGGCCGGTGTCGCGCGGCGAGCTCACCGACGCCGAACGACAGGTCGCCGACCTCGTCGCCGAGGGGCGGACCAACCGTGAGGTCGCCGAGGTCTTGTTCATGTCGCCGAGGACCGTGTCCGCGACCCTGGCCAGGGTCTACGCCAAGCTCGGTGTCACCTCGCGCACCGAGATGGCGGCCCACCTCGGTCGGCGCCCCACCCAGGGTGGTTCGCTCCCGCCGTCGGCGTCGAGCCGATAGCGCCGCCGTCCAGCGAGGTCGCCGAGCCGCTCGGGTCGTTAAACACCGCCGAACGACGCTTTCCTGCCGCGCCCTCGTTCCGTACCGTCCAAGGGTGCGGAGGGGGTTCGATGCCGGTGTTCATGGTGGAGCGGTTCTTGCCAGGGATGTCGCCGGACGACGTTCGGGCGCAGGCGCGGCGAGAGCGGGAGCTCGCCGGCCTGCGCCACCTCCGCACGACCTACCTCAGCGACGACGAGCTGTGCTTCGTCGTGTTCGAGGCGCCGTCGCTCGCTGCGGTGCGGCTGGCCAACGAGCAGGTCGGCATGCCATACGAGCGGATCACCGAAGCGATCGACGTGACCGACGAGGAAGCGTGACGATGGCCGGCCGACGGGTCGGACGGCTGCCGGCCGTCTCCTCGCTCGCGTCGACGGTTGCGGCTGCGACGCAGCGACGCGGCGATCACCCGGCCCAGGCACCGGCGATCTGGCGAGTGGCGGCGTTCAGCCGGTTCCAGGCGTTGATCGCCGCGATGTCGACGACCAGGGCTGCCAGCGCAGCCTCGTCGTAGTTGGCGGCCGCTGCGGCCCAGACGTCGTCGGGCACCGCGTCGGGTCGGTCGGCGAGACGGGTGACGCACTCGGCCAGCGCCAGTGCCGCCCGTTCCTCGTCGGTGTAGTACGGGGCCTCCCGCCAGGCAGCGACGGAGAAGATCCGCTCGTCGGCCTCGCCGGCGCGCTTGAGGTCCTTGGCGTGCATGTCGACGCAGACACCGCAGCCGTTGATCTGGCTGGCCCGCAGGTGCACGAGGTCGAGGGTGCGGTGCGGGATGCCGGCCTTGGTGGCCGACTTGCTGAGCGCCAGCAACGCGTCCATCGCGCCGGGCACGGTCATGGCGGGGTTGGGGATCCGGGCTTCCATCTCTTGCTGCTCCTGTTCGCGGCCGGCCTGTCACACCGGCTCGGTTCATGGGTTCAACTGGTTGACACCGCAGCACGGAGGGATGTGACAGGGATGGACGACGAGGTTCGATTGGCCGAGCAGTTCGAGGAGCACCGGGCGCGCCTGCGCGCCGTGTCATACCGCATGCTCGGCTCGATCAGCGCCGCCGACGACGCCGTCCAGGAATCGTGGCTGCGGCTGCGCAGCTCCGACCCGGACCAGATCGACAACCTCGGAGCGTGGCTGACGACCGTCGTCGCCCGGATCTGCCTCAACGTCCTGCGCACCCGCCGCAACCACCCCGAGGAGCCACTGGAGGCGCACGTGCCCGACCCCGTGATCGACCGTCCCGACGCCGTCAACCCCGAGCACGAGGCCCTGCTCGCCGACGCCATCGGCCTGGCGCTGATGACCGTGCTGCAGACGCTGCCGCCGGCCGAACGCCTGGCACTCGTCCTGCACGACTCGTTCGCCGTGCCGTTCGAGGAGATCGCCCGGATCATCGACAAGACACCGGCCGCCACTCGGCAACTGGCCAGCCGTGGGCGACGCAAGGTGCAGGGCTCCCCGACGACGCCGGAGCCCGATCTGGCCCGCCAGCGCGAGGTCGTCGACGCCTTCTTCGCCGCGTCCCGCGGCGGTGACTTCGATGCCCTCGTCGCACTTCTCGATCCCGACGTGGTCCTGCGGTCCGACACCGGCCGGCCGGACACCTCGCACGTGTTGCGTGGCGCGGCGTCCGTCGCCAGCGATGCCCTGACCTACTCGTCCGGGGCTCGATGGACGCGCCCTGCGCTCGTCAACGGCGCCGCCGGCGTCGTCATCGCTCCGCACGGACGGCCCGTCGCGGTACTCGCCTTCACCGTCTCCGACGGTCGCATCGTCGCCATCGAGGCGCTCGGCGACCCGGTGCGCGTGCAACAGCTCGATCTGTCGGTGCTGGACTGAAGGCGCATGACCACGGATGCGGCCGTCGTGCTGGCCTTCAACGAGGCGATCAACGGTCGGGACCTCGACGCGCTCGCCGCGCTGATGACCGAGACGCATCGGTTCATCGACTCGGACGGTGTGTCCGTCGACGGACGCGACGCCTGCGTCGAGGCGTGGCGAGGGTTCTTCGACAGGTTCCTCGACTACCGCAACGTCTTCGACGAGGTCTCGGAGGGTCGTGACGGCACGGTGGTGGTGCGCGGTCGATCCGAGTGCAGCTTCGCCCCGCTCGCCGGGCCCGCCGAATGGCAGGTGGTGGTGCTCGATCGCCGCGTCGACGTGTGGCGCGTCTCGGCCGTGGATCCCGGCGGCGGTGACCCGGCCGGCGCAGTCGGCGTCTGACCGCTCGACTCCCGGTCGTCTGGACGTTGCTCGGCCCCGGCGCAGTCGGACGGGGGCGCGCGCCGACCGCACATCGACGACCTCGTCCCGTTGGTCGCTCGCCAGCGCCGACCGTTGACCATGATGTACGGCCCGCCATCTTCGATGCTGATGGCTCCCCATCGCCGTCGTCGGCACGAGACGATCGCATGCGCCGAGCATGCCCAGTTGGCCGGCGGGCAACAGCGGGCCGGTCCGCGCAAGCCCACTCGGTGGAGGTCGGCGCGTCCTGGCGGTCAGCGTCGTCGCTGCCGCGCTGGGTGGTGGGACGGCGGCCGCCGACGTGAGGAGCACGGACGGACGCGGCGCGGCCGAAGCATCCGGTGCCCTCGACGACTTCGCCGGACTCGTCGAGCTGCCGTCGGGCCGGAAGGTGTACCTGGAGTGCCGTGGCGAGGGCAGCCCGACGGTGATCCTCGAATCCGGAGGTGGGCTGGCGGCGAGCCAGTGGAGCGTTCTGGCGCCCGGCTCGACGTTGACCGCGGTGTTCCCGGCGGTGTCCCAGTTCACCCGGGTCTGTGCCTATGACCGGCCCGGCACGACCCAGATGCCGGACGGGGCGGCCAGCCGGAGCGATCCCGTGCCGTTGCCACGCACCTTCGCCGACATGATCACCGAGCTCCGGGAGCTGCTCGAGGCGGCCGACATCCCCGGCCCGTACGTGCTGGCCGCCCACTCGATGGGCGGCGCCGTCGGGCGGTTGTTCGCCGGCCAGTACCCCGATGACGTCGTGGGGTTCATCTCGGTCGACGCCGCCAGTGCGACCATCTACGAGAGCTTGGTGGAGCTCGTCGGTCCGAGTTGTTGTGATCCTCCGGGCGTCGAGTTCCGGACCCAGGAGGCGATCGTGGAACTGGGCGCGGCGAGATCGCTGCCGCAGATGCCGCTGGTGGTGCTGGAGCACTCTCGAGATCGGGAACGGTTCCCGAACCCGCTCGCGTGGCCGAGCGACTGGCCGTTGCCCGAGCTGCTTGACGTCTGGGACCGGGCGCAGGAGGAGATCGCCGCGCTGGTGGACGGCGCAGTGTTCGAGATCGCCGAGGACAGCGAGCACAACATCATGATCGACCAACCGGTGCTGGTCACGGACGCGATCCGAGCCGTCGTCAATGCCGTCCGCGACGGCGAGGACCGGATCCCAACGGGCGGCTTGGCGAACACCGGCACGGATCTCTGGCCGCTTGCCGGTTCGGCGGCGGTGCTGGTGACGTGCGGAGCGGCCCTGCTGGCCCTCTCGATTGATCACCGACCTCGGCGTCGCCCGGCGGTCAGCGCTCGCGCTCCCGAACGTCGTTGACGAGTCGCTTCGGTGCCAACGCGCAGTAGCTCTCGGTGAGGAGCTCGGTGATCTCGTCCCACCCCACCTCGCCGTCGAGGTCCAGCCCGACGATGTCCCGGAACCACACGGGCTTGAAGTACGGAGGGCCGATCGCGGTCAGCGCATCCAGCTCGTCGCCGACGGCGCGGAACGTGAGCACGGTGGTCGGACCGTCGGTGCCGGCCGCCGTCGCGTAGGCGCGCGGGGCACCGTCGGCGATCGGCACCACGTGGGCGAACGTCTTGGTGCGGATGCGCCAACGGACGCCCACCCACGCGTCCTCCTCGACGACGTCAGGCAACGCAAGGCACACGGCGCCGACACGGCTCACAACCTCCTCGAACCGCACTGCTTCGACGGTACCGGGGGACGATCAGCCAAGCCGGCGGTCGGCCGTCGTCGCGCTCGACGACGGCTGACCGGGTCAGGGCCAGGTCGGCAGCGAGTCGGGGTAGAGCAACTTGACCACCTCGCCCCACAGCGTCTGCGATGGAACGACGATCTGGTCGGCGGCGTTCCCCATGACGACCACGGCGGCCTCTTCGCTGGGCAGGTAGAAGACCATGTTGCTGTAGCCGAACACCGACCCGTCGTGGCCGAGCCAGTCGCCCAGCTGGATGATCCCCAGGCCGTATTGGAGCCGGACGCCCGTCGTGGAGGCGGGACTCCAGGTCTGCCGAGCCTGCCAGGTCTCCGGGGACAGCCCGGCGCCGGTGCCGAGCTCGGCGGCGTAGCGGGTCATGTCCGGAACGGTGGAGATGATGGCCCCGGCGGAACCGGGGATCACAGGGGTTTGCACCGTGGTGTCGCGGTACCCACCCGCTGGAGGTGGCGTCGTGCCGTCGCTGTAGTAGCCGGAGGCATACGGCTCGGGCAAGGTGTTCCCGGACGGATAGGAGGTGCTCGGCAGCCCGAGCTCGGCGATCAAGCCCGTGAGGTGATCCTGCACGGTCTGCCCCGTCACGCGCTCGATCACGAGCCCGAGGATGATGTAGTTGCCGTTGTTGTACGCCGTCGCCGTGTTCGGCGTCGTGGCCTTGTCGGCGTTGGCTCGGATGATCGCCAGCGTGTCCTCCGTCGTCCACGGCAGCGTCGGGTCAGCGATGTAGCTGTTGTAGAAGTCCTGGTCGTCGGCGAAGTCGAACAGGCCACTGCGCATGGCCAACAGATCCTGGATGGTGATCACATCACCGTTGGGGATGTCGTCGACGTACATCGCGATGGGGTCGCTGAGCGCCACCAGCCCCTGATCGACCAGGCGCAAGACAGCGTCGGCGGTGAACGTCTTGGTCACGCTCCCGATCCGGTAGTGCATCTCCGGGATCATCGGGGTGCCCGCGATGTCGGCGGTCCCGTACGCCTTGAGGAACGTGCCTCGCTCCGGGTCGACGATGCTCACGACGGTGCCGGTGGTCCCGTTCGTGAGGCTCGCCATCGCCGCGGCGTCGATCTGTGCGATCTCGTCGTCGGTGAACGGACCAGTGGGCGGAGACGGCGCCGATGAGGTCGTTGCGGTCGTGTCAGGAGGAGCAGCCTCCGTGGTCGTCGCCTCGGCCTCCGTCGTCGTCGCCTCGGCCTCCGTCGTCGTCGCCTCGGCCTCCGTCGTCGTCGCCTCGGCCGTGTCGGCAGCCTCGCTGGTGGTCGTCGCCGACGCAGCCTCGCTGGTCGTGGTGGCCGCCTCCGCGCCGGTGGTCGTGGCGACGGTGTCGCTGTCGTCGTCACCACACGAGGCAGCGATCAGAACCACCACCGCCACCACCACCGCGCCCTTCATGGCAGATCGAACTCTCACGCTGTCACCCCTCTCGAGCGGACCGTGTTGCGGCCCAGTGTCGCGCCTGCGACTCATCCTCCTCGCGTTGTCGGCAGACACGACGCGATCTCTGTGTTGCGCGGACCGAGCCCGCGATGCAACGTCGTCGACGCACTGCCGTAGCGAGGCGGCGAACGATGCCGAGCTCGCGGGCGCCGCCGGCGGCTTCTGCTGCTGGGAGACACAGCTCGTGTACCACCGAGCCACCGGCACCGTCATCTTCCTGCACACCAACACCACCGTCCCGATCCAGCGAAGCTGATCGAGTTGCCGATCGAGGTCCTCCACCAACTCGCGCTCACCTGACGCCTCGCCCAATCGGCACGTGCGGGCGGCCCGCGGGTCTACCTCAGACGCCCCGGCGGGCGAAGGCTCCACCGACGTAGCGGCCGTCGTGTTCATCGACCTCGGACGGCGGTGTCGCCTCGATCTCGGCCGCCCAGCGCTCCGCATCGTCGACGGGGTGATAGCCGATCGCCCGGCCGGGTGCGAGATCCCACCACGCCCGGGCGTTGTTGGAGATGCCGTAAATGATGGCGAAGCCGAGGTCAGAGCTCGTCACACACGCGTCGACGAGGCGGATCGCGTCACCGACGGAGAGCCACGTGGACAGCTCGCGACGCGTCGACGGACGCTGGCGAAAGCTGCCGATCCGCAGGCACGCGATGGAGAGCCCGTGACGATCGTGGTACAGGCTGCACAAGGCCTCCGCCGCTGCTTTTCCGAAGCCATAGAACGTGTCGGGCCTGACTCGTGTGCCGATCGGGACCATCGATTCGCGCGGCGTGAACCCGACAGCGTGGTTGCTGCTGGCGTACACGATGCGACCGACGTTCAGGTGGCGAGCGCCTTCGAGCACACGATGCGTCAGCCCCACGTGGGAATCCAGCGCAGCGCCGAAGTCGCTCTCACCGGCGATGGCGGCGAGGTGCACGACGGCCTCAGCACCGGTCAGGACGTCGGTCAGTGCGGCGTCGTCGGTCGCCAGGTCGGCAACCACGACCCGGTCGGCCCACGGCTCGTCGGGGCGAACCATGTCGATGCCGCGGACCTCATGGCCGGCCTCTGCAAGTCCCGGCATCAGACGGCGACCGATACGTCCCGCCGCACCGGTGACTGCGACTCGCATCGATCGGACCCATCAGCCCCTGAACAGCGTGCCGACGGGCCGACGACGAACCACCGGCCCGCCGACCTCGAACACGATCCCGCAGCATGGTTCGAGCACTCGCGCATGATGCCATACGAGTTCTGGTCGCCCCGCGGGCTGCGGCGCCTCCGCCGGTCGGCCACCAGACCAGTCGGCGGAGTGCCGTACCATCCAGACTGCGCGTGTCGCCCCACCAGGGAGTGCAGATGACGGCCTACATGGTTCTGACCCACACCGTCCATGACGCCGCAGCGTTCGCTCGAGACTACGTGCCCGCGATAACGCCAGTTCTGCGAAAGCACGACATCGAGGTGATCGCCCTCAGCCTCGACACCACCCCGCTCGAGGGGGAGGCCAACAGCGCAGTCGTCTTTCGAGCCGCCACCGAGGACGCCTTTCGGGAGTTCTACAAGGACCCGGACTTCGAGGGTCCGAAGCAGATCCGCCACTCGATGACCTCAGATCGCACGATGGTGGTGATCCCGTCGTTCGGTGAGCCGCTCCGAGGCGATCGCGCGGCGGCTGGCCGTCCCCGCTCCCCCGCCGCCGTCCCTCGTCGTCCTCGCCCACGCCGACACAGCGACTGATCCTGGCAAGCGCCTTGCGCCATCGCTGCTACGGCGTCGGCAGTTGGAGTTCCAGCGCGACGCAGCACACGTGCGCCGGCCTGCCGTTCTGAGCGCGGCCGTC
>CAVUCK010000027.1:0-35160 GCA_963739975.1 uncultured Acidimicrobiia bacterium | reverse complement strand
GGTGTTCGGTACACCGTCAGGGCGCGACCTCGAACCGCAGCAAGAGCTACGCCGGGGGCCGATTCGGCGCAGCGTCGTCGTCTTCGCAATACCGAACCGTCGTTCGGAGCCGTCGCTGGTGGGAGCCGGCCGACTGGGTGCTCGCGATCGCGTGCGGGAGGAACGGCATGCCGATGACGCGCTCTGGCTCGTCGCAGGGGGCGGTACCGGACACGCGTTCTCGGACCCGTCTGGCCGAGCCTGAACCCATCCTCGACCGGCGCCTAGCTGATGCCTGCGGACTTGTCGCGGTAGCGGACGCCCATTCCTGGATGCTCGCCTCCAAGGATCTGAGCGCGTCCGTCCCCACGCGACCAGGCCTTCGAGGACACCGCTGCGGCTCGGCAATCGCAGGTTCTGAGCCCGTTCGGCGGCTGGCGCCCCGGCCGTATCCTCTCGGACGGACGGAGGGCGTCTCACGTGGCCACCGCTAACGCCGAACGGCTGGCGCCTCTTGGCTACTTCTTGGCTTCGAAGATGAGGTTGAACGGCGTCTCGGTTGCACGTCGGAAGTGGGTGAAGCCTGCTTCGGTGAACACCTGGCGAAGTTGTGCTTCGCCGGCCTGCGCCCCAAGCGCGCGGCCGACCTCTTGAGACAGCGAATTCGGTGTGCAGATGGCGGTTGAAGCGGCGTAGAACATCCGGCCAACCGGGTTGCAGTTGTCCTCGAGGCGGTCTCCTGCGAATGGCTCAACGAGCAGAACGGTGCCGTCATCAGTGAGAGTTTCGTAGGCGTGGCGTGCTGCGCCGACGGGGTCGCCCATGTCGTGAAGGCAGTCGAAGAAACAGATGAGGTCGAAGCCTTGGTCCGTGTACTCCTTGGCGGAGGCTTGGCTGAAGGTGATCCGGTCGGCAACACCACCATCGGCGGCCCGTTCTTGCGCTGCGGCGATGGAGGGTGCATGGAAGTCGTACCCGTGGAACGTGGAGTTGGGGTACGCCTGAGCGAGAATGATCGTCGACGCGCCGTGGCCGCAGCCCACGTCGGCAACCTTCGCACCCGCCTCGAGCTTGGCGGTGACACCATCGAGCGCAGGTAGCCACGACGCGACCAGGTTCGCCTTGTAGCCGGGGCGGAAGAACTTCTCCGTTCCGGTGAACAAGCACGGGTGGTGGTCACCCCACGACATCGCACCATCGCCGCGCATCGCCGCGATGGTCTTGTCCTTGTCCAGGAACAACGTGGCGGCGACGGCAGTTCCGGGAGCGACGAACACCGGCGAGTCTTCAACAGCGAGCGCGAGCGCCTGTTCTTCAGGGAGCCGATACGCACCGTCGTCGTACTCGACGTAGCCCGACGCGGTCTGCGCGTTCAGCCATTCCAGTGTGAGGCGTGGATTGCAGCCGGAGCGCTCTGCCAATTGGTCAGCTGATATCGGTTCACTGTCGGCCATCAAACGGTACAGGCCGAGCTCATCACCGATCATGACTGACGCCATCATCGCCGCACCGCTCATGTCGGTAACAAACCTGCCCATGAATTCGCTCAGGCGCTCCTCGTCAATTGCCATGTCAGAGCACCTCGGCGATGGACCGGGCCGCCCGAGCGGCGCCGTCGGAGGCGACGGGCCGGTAGTCGACTTCCTGGACGAGTGCGGCAGCCAGTTCCGTGGCGATCTCTTCGGGAGTTGTGGTGGCGTAATCCATGAACTTTCCTGCTTGATAGCGGTCGAGGCGGTGGCGGACGTGGCGTTGCTGCTCGAAGTGACGGGCCAAGGGGAAGTAGAGGAAGGGCCGTCGGGTGGCTGTGAGCTCCATGGTGGTGGTGAGCCCACCTTGAACGACTGCTACATCGCAGGCGGCGAGGTGGCGGTAGAGGTTCGGGACGTAAGCCCGCACATCGACGCCTCGGGTGGCGCCCAGTGAGGCTGGGTCGATGCGGGGGCCGGCGACGACGATCATCCGGAGTCCGTCCACCAGCTTGGAGGCCAGCGGGTATGCGGCGACGACCTTGCGTAGGAGTGATCCGCCGACGCCCGACCCGCCGACGGTCACGATGCAGATGCGCTCGTCGGGCTGGTATCCGAGTTCGAATCGCAGCGCCTCCCGGTCGGCGAACGCGGTGGCGTCGAAGCCGGTGACGTAGCCGGCGAAGTCGAAGTGCTGCTCGGTCCAGTCGCGTATGGCGGGCATGTCCGGCCCGAAGGCGTCGGGCACGATGTCGTCGGGGTCGCCGACAAAGATGGAGCGGTCTCGTACCCGACGGAATCGCTCGACCTGTTCGAGCATCTCGGCGTTGTAGTCGGCGGTCAGCGCCGCCTCCTGGGCACCGCCCTCTGTCATGGGGAGCCAGCCGACGAAGTCGGTCATCCACACGAACGAGGTGCGCTTGAGCTCGGGGTTTTCGTGGAGGAAGTAGTCGAGCTCCCATGCCTCGTCGGCGATGACGACGTCGTAGTGCTCGTCGGTCATCAGGTCTTCGAACACCCCGAAGTTGGCGAGCAGAATTTCGTCCATGCGACGGATCGCCTGGAAGGCGTGCAAGTCGTGCTCATGGCTTTCCGAGACGATGTGAGCCGACTCGTTGGCCAGGAACCGTGACGCCGGATGGATCCGTTCGCCTTGCGCTTCGAGAAGTGCGGTCACCGGGTGCTGCGCTAACCAGTGGATCTCCAGGTCGGGACGCAACTTGCGGACCTCGTCGGCCACGGCCACGTCGCGCTGCGCGTGGCCCAGCCCGATCGGTGAGGAGACGTACAGCGCACGCTTCGGGCGGTGCAGCGCCCGGGTCCACGTATGCCGCCGAGGCGGACGTGGCGCGACCCGCTCGATGAAGTCGCGGAGCAGCCGGTTCACGACGACCGGGTGGCGACCTGCCGGGACGTGGCCGCCGCCGGCGATCATGACGAGGTCACCGCCGGTGCGTTCGGCCAGCGCCTCGCCCCACCCGGAAGGGCTGAGCTGATCGTCTTCGCCGTGGATCACCAGCGTCGGGCACGCCACCGCGGCGCAGAGTGAGTCGAGCGGTTCGCCGGCCAGCCCCGTGATCGCCTCCGCCATCGCCATCCACGTCAAGATGAGAGTTTCGGGATCGGTCTCCAGCCCCCATGCCACCACATCTTCGATCTGCTTGGTCGAGTGTGGTTCGGGCAGGCACTGGCGGAAGAAGAAATGGAGGAAGTCAGCGTAATCCCGTTGCCAGTGGTGCCGGTTGCACTTGTCCCATCCCTCAGGGTTCTGGACGTCGGCGTCGAAGTCCACCAAAGCCGCAGCCGGTAGCCCACGGTCGAAGAACGGGATTGACGGCCCGATGAAGGCGGCACCGAGAACCCGCTCCGAGTGCTCCGCGGCCAGCAGCAATCCGAGGAGGCCGCCGAACGACACGCCGGCCACCACCGCCCGGTCGACGCCGATGGTGTCGAGCACGGCGATGCAGTCGGCCACGAACTCTTCCGGCAAGTATGCGCTCTGCTCCGGCGGCCGGTCCGAACGGCCGTTTCCTCGACCGTCGAGTGTGACCACTCGGTACCGACGGGCCAGGTCGGGCACCTGGCCCTTCCAATGGCGACTGTGGTTGACCGACCAAGTGGGCAACAACAGCACTGTCGGCTCGTGTTGCGCACCGAACACCTCGAAGAAGACCTTGACGCCGTCCCGCTCGATGAAGCCGTCTCGGTCAGGCAGCATTGCACGCATCCATCTACCCCCTCTTGGTAATCCCGGCCAAAAGCCGTTCGATCATCTCGAGCAACGCTCTGTGCCCCGAATCGACGCCGCAAAGGCGCTCGAGCATGATGCCTTCGTTGAAGGTCACTACAAGTGACACAATCGCCTCGACGGGATATTGCTCTTTGTCGACCCCCAAGTCGGCGAGGCCGGTCTCGAACGCAGGGAGCAGAACGTTCAACCACTGCTCGTGCACCTGCTTCATACGCTTCCTGATCGACTCATCGTTCCAACCCAACGCATAGAGCTCGAGCAGAATCTTCTGGTAACCCGAATCCAAGTCCTCTTCCAGGTAGCTCATCGCCGCCCGCCACTTCTCGACGAACGGTGCGTCCGACGCATACATCGACCGCTGCCGCTCGAGCAGCCTGCTCGAGAATCGCTCCACCGCCTGCAGGAGCACCTCTTCCATGGAACCGAAGTAGTAGTGCACCAAACCTTGGTTGACCCCGGCCCGCTGCGGCGAGCCGCCGGGTGGTGATCCCCGCATATCCCACATCAACCAGGAGACATTCGGCGGCATCAAGGATCGCCTCCGTCGCCTCCTGCCGTGCGGCGCTCACGCTCACCATGTATCTCGCTTGTGCGGTTGCACAGAGGGCGGCTCACCGCCACGCCAACGCCGGAGCGCTCCATGTTCGGTCCCGATCCCTGGTAGTCGTCGTCTTGGGCAGATGACTAAGTCGTACGCCCAAGCCGCTGAAAAGTCAAGGGCATGGCCGAACGGCTATTTGCATGAAGGTCGTGGTCGCCTCCCGAACGACGGCGTCGACGAACACCATGACTGCGGCGTCCACGTCACGGGCGACCACGGGCAAAAACGGCGTCAGCGCCGCAATGACCCAAGCACGTCGACATTGTCAGCGGCTCGTGACGCTCCTGCACCGAAGGTCTGCGGCGAGCTCAGCGAGTCGCCCAGGTCCGGCGGTCGTCCATCCGCGTCCGCCAATGAACGAGTGATCGTCGCCCGACGAGCGGGCTGGCGTCGATGTCCCCAAGGGTGCCATCACGACAGCGTCCTCGAACGACGTCCGGTAGTGGCGGCGTGCCGCGTCCTGGAACGCCGGCTCGATTGCGCGTCGAGGGTCGTCTGCGCCGCGGCGCGCTTGCCTTCGCGAGCGCTCCATAGTCGGCATTCGGCGTGGCGCCGGCCACAGCTTCCACGAACTACTCGAACCGCCAGCGGACCCTCGGCCGCACGGGCCACGGTGTGCCGAACGTCGCGCTGCGACGTTCGGGAGCGCGATGGAGCCGGCGGTACCGGACGGGGCGGCTCGCGTTATTTCCCGTTGTTCGAGGATTCCTGGCCGGAGGAATCTGTGCGGGTCCTACGGATAGGCGGGGGCGATCAAGCTGCGCTCGGCCGCCCTCGCAACGGCTGCCACGACGAGCGCCGAGCCGTCTGTTCGGCCCGCTGACGCCAGAGCGCCTCGGGCCAAAGTGTTTCCGATCGGGGGCGGGGCGACCGGCGGTGGAGGACGCGGAGCGTTCGGCTGGACCCGGCGTGCCTGCGAACGCGTGCTACCAGATCGGTCCCCGCTGGGCGGCGCCTCGATTTGATTGCGAGCTTGGTTGTTGCCCGATCGGGGCGGGGTCTCCGACTGGTCGTGGCTGGAATCGGGCCCAGGTCCGATGTCCTAGGAGCGGTGCGGGCCACCGCTACGTGCTCACAGCGCTGGAGACTGGATGCTGGCGCGGCTTGGGCTGGGCGACGCGGTGTCTTCACCTCCGTCGTGGTCGTTTGGGCTGCGGGACTTAGGGCAGCAGCGATGCGGCGGCGATGTGCTGCAGGTGCGCGCTGTATGTCTGGAAGGTCCAGCCTCGGAGTCCGACCAGACGCCGGTACAGCATTGGGTCGATGAGGACGTCGGCAATGGCCGCGGCCTGTTCTTGCGCCAAGCCGGGTCGGAACCCGCCGAGTTCGGCGATGCGGCCCATGACCTGGCGAGCGCCGTCGATCCGTTGGTCGTCGGTGGTGGCGAGTAGGGCCGCTGCGTCGGGGTCCGCGTCGGCTGCCACGACGAGCACGTGGTGGAGCGAAGCGAGGCGTCCGCTGATGGCGGCGTTCATCGCAATCCATGCGACGAGGAGTGCGGCGGGATCCTCCTCGTACTGCATCATCTGGCGCACTTCGGGGCGGTCGGCGATGGCCACGGGCTCGTCGTCGCCGGCCAGCGCCCAGTCGAAGGCCAGCTTAAGCATGGCAGCCTTACCACCGACCGACGTGAAGACCGTCCTGCGGCTGACCCCGGCGTGTTCGGCGATGGCGTCGATCGTGGTCGGCACGTACCCGTGTGCAACGAAGAGTTCGGCGGCGGCGGCGACGATCCGTCGCCGCGTGAGTCGTGACTGCTCTTCGCGAAGCGCAGAGCGGTACGGGCGAGGGCCGGTCATGCCCGCCTCAACGCGGTCCCCATCGCATCACTTGACAACACTGCTAATGTAATGAAGATACTGTAAGTGTAGCTAAGGATGCGAACATGGACATCATCATCGTCGGAGCCGGACCGGCAGGCCTGACCCTGGGCGCTGCGCTCGCCCGACGCCGTCACCGGGTCGTGGCCGTCGACCGGGATCCTGGCCCAGCACCTGACGGCTCCTGGCGGCGCCGTGGCGTCATGCAGTTCGAGCAGGCACATGGGTTCCGGCCGCAGGTGCCTGCCCTACTCGTAGCCGAGTGGCCGGCAGCCTGGCAGGCATGGCGTGACCTCGGCGCCGAACCGATCGACCTGCCGCTGCCCGGTGCCGCCGCTGCGGCGGTCGGCGTGCGCTCCCGCCGCGCCACCTATGAGCGAGCGCTGCGACGGGCCGCGGCAGGCGTGGACGGGCTGACCGTCGCCGTCGGACGCGTCGATGGGCTCGCCGAGCCAGCGGGTCGTGTCGTCGGCGTGGTCGTCGACGGATCGACCGTGAGCGCCGATCTCGTGATCGACGCCAGCGGTCGCCTCTCCCGCTTGGCGACGCCACCGGAGCTCGGCGACGACGCTGGCATGGCCTACGTCTCGCGCACCTACCGTCGGCGTTCAGGAGCTGCTGCCGGGCCGATGAACGGCCCGGTCGCCTGGAGCGCCAACTTCCACGGCTACGACAGCTACGTGTTCCCCCACGAGCGCGGGCACGTCTCGGCGGTGATCATCAGGCCGACCGCTGACGCCGGACTCGGCGCCCTCCGCCACCTCGACGCCTTCGATGCGGCCACGCGAGCAATCCCCGGCCTCGCCGAGTGGACCGATCCTGGCGTCGCCACCCCCACCAGCGGCGTCATGATCGGCGGTCGGCTGCTCAACGTCTACCGGCGCCAGCTCGGCCGGCCCGGTCTCGTCGCCGTCGGCGACGCGGTGGCCACCACCGCGCCCACCGCCGGCCGAGGCGTCGCCATGGCCAGCATGCAGATCGAAGCGCTCCTGCAACTCCTCGACGCCGGCACCGACGCCACCACGATCGCCGAGCCGTTCGGCGCCTGGTGCGACACATGGATCCGCCCATGGGTGGAGGACCACCTCGCCTTCGACGCCGAGTCGGTGCGCCGGTGGCAGGGACACGACCTCGACCTGTCCCGCCCTCTGACCTCGGCCGCCATCGTCGCCGCCACCCAAGCCGAACCCCGGATCGAACCGTACGTTGCCGCGTTTCTGGCGATGACGGCGCTGCCGGCATCGCTGGCTCCGGCCGAGCTGCTGGCCCGCGCCGTTTACGAAACTGGCTGGCGCCCACCGACCGCAGAAGGTCCGACGCGCGATGAGCTCGTCACGCTCGCCGCAACGACACGAGCCGCCTCCAACAGTCGATCGGCGAGCACGACCGTGCCCGACGAACCGTTTCAGATCGCGTCGTAGTGACCTGCTCACGTCTCTCCACAACGGGCAGCCGTCGCGGCGCTCACATCGACCTCGCGGATCGTCACACCGCAGCCGCCGGGCTGTGACGCACTCCCTACCCGCCGACGCTCGCAATCCTTAACAATCAACACGCCCCGAATCGTTCGGCGTGGCGCCGGCCACGGCTTCCACGAACTACTCCAACCGCGAGCGGGCCCCTCGACCGCAGGGACCACGGTGTGCCGAACGTCGCGCTGCGGCGTTCGGCGGCGCGATGAAGCCGGCGTTCGATGACGCGAAGACGTGTCGTTTGCGGCGGCGATTAGCGGATGGCGCAAGCCGCTGGTGACGAAGGCAATTCCTCGAGAAAGGGCCAGCCTCGGGCGGTTTCTCCCACGGTGGACTTCTCCGTATGAAGCGTCGCGAGGGATGCAGATGTCGGTGCCACCCGATGACAGCCGCTCGCGGTCGGGGGCGGGGTCAGGGGCGGGAGTCGTCAGGCGCACGCCGGCTCGTAGGGCCGATGGGGCAGGATTTCGGACCACTCTTGCTCGGTGAGAAGGCGACCCGCAGTAGTGCAGGCGTAGTCGATCCACGATTCTTGCCGGGTGTCGAAGGTCGAGACCGACCCGCTGCTGGACGTGACCAGCAGCGTTCGGCCGTCGGTCGACCACGTGGATCGAGCAGCGGAGTTGGGCGGGCCGGGCTGGATGGAGCCGAGGAACCGCCCGCTCGAGTCCCACAACGCGACGGTGCCGTCGGTGCTGTCGGAGGTGTACTGGCGGCCGTCGCTGGAATAGGCGACACCGATGACGGGGCCGTCGTGGGTGACGGTGGGCTCGGCGGTCGGCGTGGCGGTGGACACGTCGATGGTGAGCACGCGCCCGTCGGCGTCGCCAGCGGCGACCGCCGAGCCGTCCGGTGAGAACGCGAGCGCCCGGACGTCACCGGGGACGTCAACAGAGCGGACTCGGCCGGTGTCGACGTCGACGAGTTTGACCGAGGGCGGCTCGTCGGTCGACACGGCCAGTGTGCGACGGTCGGCGGAGACGGCGCCGGCGATGATCCTTGCGCCGAGGTCCACGGCGGTACTTGGGCCTGCCTCGAACGTGGACGGCGTCGTAAGCCTGCAGCGTGTGCTCGCTGTTCTGCAGGTACACGGTGTCGCCGTCGCTGGTCACGGCGAGCGGGAACAACGCCGCGGACGGCTCGGTCGGGATGAGTTCGGCGAGCAGCGCACCGGTTGCGGCGTCCCAGCGACGGACTGCCCCGTCGGCGCCGCCGGTGACGACAGTGGTTCCTCCGCTGGGGATGACGACATCGGCAACGCTGTGGCCGGTGTCCAGCACCGCCGACTTGCGCCCGCTGGCCAGGTCGGTTGCGCCGAGCAGCGCGGTGCGGGTGCCGATCGCGACGAAGGTCGTCTCGTCGGAGGTGAGCGTCATGGTCTCGGCGCTGACTCCGTCGTTGCTCGGTGGCAGCAGGGTGCGCTCGAGTGTCCGTCGATCATCGAGGTCCCAGGTGATGACGGTCCGGTCCAGACCGGTGCTGAACAATGAGGCTCCGTCGGGACTGAACTGGGAGGCCAGCACGCGCCCGGTGTGTCCGGCCAGCGCGTACAGCTCCCGGCCGGTCGCGGTGTCCCACACCCGCACGATTCGGTCGTCGGCCGACGTGACCAATCTGGTGCCATCCTGGCTGAAGGCGCGGTGCAGGATGCGTTCATCGTGCGCGCCGAGCAGCGGCCGTCGCTGGCCGCTCGCCACGTCGACGAGATCGAGGGTGAGCGGGAGGCTCCCGGGCCCGTTGTTGACGGCGAGCGTCCGACCGCCGGGAGCGAAGAGACCGCCGCTCCCCTCGACCGTGGTGATGCGTTGACCGGTGGCGAGCTCGATGATCGCGGTGGCGTCGGTGACCGACACGGCGACCTGCGTCCCGTCGGCGCCGAAGCTGAGCTGATCGAAATCGCGGATGGTGGCATCTGGGAGCTCGACGCGTCGCGCCGGCGGACCGGGCCGGGGGACGTCCCAGATGGTGAGCTCAGGCGTTCGCCCCGACCCGCGATCGCCGGGTGCGGCGACGAGTCGCAGACCGTCGGGGCTGAAGGCGACGTCGCTCACTGGATCGGTGCGTCCCGTGTAGCGGGCTCGCTCGGTCATGGTGGCCGCGTCGACCACGACGACGTCGAACGGATCCAGGACGGAGGCGGGGTCGGCCCGGTCGACGGTGGCGAACGCCGTACCGTCGGGTGACCACGCCAGCGCCGACAGGGCGCCGAGGGTCGGGAAGTGGCCGAGTCGGCGGTGCGTTGCCACCTCATACAGCGTGGTGCCACCGAGGTTCTCGTTGACGGCGACGACGCGGCCAGCCGGGTCGAGCTCGAGGGCCAGGAGCCGAGCTCCCTCGCTACGAACCATGCCAACGGCGCGTGGGCTCCTTTGGATGGCGCGCAGCAGCGCACCGGTTGTCGACACGGTGCTCGCCATGTCGGTGGCTTGGACCGCCAGCAGCAGCGAACGATCGAGGTCGCGCTCAAGTCCGGACAGCGCGCCGAGTCGTTCGGCGTCGGCGACCAGCGCGGTCGCGTCGGCGGTTTCCCGGGCGCTGTCGGCGGCAGCCGCCTCGGCGTCGGCGGTCTGCCGGGCCGCGTCGGCGGCGGCGGCCTCGGCGTCGGCTCGTTCCTGCTGGCGGATCGCGGCGGCAGCCTCGTCGCTGGCTCGGTCGGCCGCCCGGTCCGCCGCCGCCGCTTGGGTATCGGCACGATCAGCCTGCCGGAGCGCCACCACTCCGGCGACCGTCGCGAAGACGAGCAGCAACGCAATGGCCGTCACCAGAGCACGCAGGCGTCGATTCGCCTGACGCTGGCGTTGGGCCTGCTGTTGAGCGCGCGCGAGCTGCTGGTCGGATAGCGCAACGGACGCGTCGACGTAGCAGGTCTCGATGTCGTTGAGCTCCTCGGCGTGTCCTGAGTCACGCCACTCGACGGCTGCGGCGAGTCGTGCGCCACGCAGGAGATCAGCATCGTCATGACCGCCGTCGGCCCACCATGCCGCCGCCGCCGCGACGTGGTGGTGGAGACGCCGGCTGTCGACATCTTGGGCCAACCACTCCGCAAGGCGCGGCCAGGCCCGCAACACCGCGTCGTGGGTGATCTCGACCGTTTCGCCGTCGATCATCAACAGCCGGTGATCGACGAGGGTCCGGAGCGCGTCCGTCGCGGCGGGACGGTCGAGCGGAGCCACGTCCTGGAGCTGAGCACGCAGCCGGGTCTCGTCGCCGGTGCCGTCGTCTGGTCGGACGAGTCGCAGCAGGATCCGACGTGCCGCAGCCTGGACCTCCTCGGACATCGACGACCACATGTCCTCCGCCAACCGGGCCACGGCCCCGGCCACACGACCGGACAGGTCGTACCCGGCCAGGGTCAGCTGGTTTCCGTCGCGGCGCTCCCACGTCGCGGCGAGCGCTGTCGACACCAACGGAAGCATCCCGGTGGCGCCTGCAGCAGCGGTGACGACCTCGTCGGTGAGCGCCCGTTCCACCGTCATCGCCGAGCGCTCAGCCGGACCCTCGACGATGTCGCGAATCTCCGCCCCGGTCGGCGGACCCACGAGGACCGTGGCATCGGCCAGCCGCGCCGCGAGCGCAGGATGTTCACCGAGGCTCCCGACATGGTCCGAGCGAATGACCATGACCACCTTGAGCGCTGCGCTTCCGGCGAGACGGTCCAGCTCGTCGAGCACTTGCCGTCGGACGATGGCGTCTTGTCCAAGCGTGAACAGCTCCTCGAACTGATCGACCACGAGGACGCGCACGCCAACCGGACCGAGCTCGGCCACCGCCGCCGACAAGCTCGCCAACGGGTCAACACCCGGGGTGAACACGACTCGTCGCCATGTCTCGCTGCCCGGCAACACCCCGCTGGTCAGTGCGGCAAGGACCCCAGCCCGGATGACCGACGACTTGCCGACGCCGGACGGCCCGACGAGCGCGAGCAGGTCGCTCGATGCGAGGCGCACCATCAGCTCGGCGACGAGACGATCTCGCCCGAAGAACAGATCGGCGTCGTGCTCGTCGTAGCGCGAAAGTCCGCGATAAGGGTTCACGGGGCGGTCCAGCCCGTGCAACGTGTGCGATTGCCGTCGGCGTCGCTCGAGCAGCCGGCGCAGATCGAGAACCGCCTCGGTCGCTGCCGTTCGTGACGATGATGTCGACCGCTGCGCCGTGGCGAGCCGCTCGACGTCTGAGTCCAGTTGCGCGATCGCATCACGCTCCGCCACCGCTGCGGCCTCCCGGTGGACGTGCAACGGCACACCGGCGGTTGCCTCGAAGATCTCGGTCACGTCTTCGCTCGTCCAACCGTCGGTGCGGTAGAGCTGACAGATCGTGCGAACTGCCTGGCGATCGAGCCCTTCGAGACCGATGTGCCGGGAGCTGACCGCAGGACCGGCGTCGGCGCGAAAGGCGCCGATCATCAGCACCGGCATCGATGCACACCACTCGGTGAGCTCGGCGAGCGCCATCAACGTCTTGGTGTCCGCAAGGTGGAGGTCGTCGAACACGATCAGCACCGGACGTTCACGCCGCCGCGCCCCGAGCTGCTGGGCGAACCCCGCCGCCAGTCCCTCCGGACCGTCCACGATGTTGTCGGTGGACCAGCCCTGGCTGCGCAAGGCAGCATCGAAGAGCAGGCGCGGTCCGACCTTCGCCTGATCGCATCGGGCGTACAGCACGACAGCACCCTGCGCCTGCACGCGTACGGCGACCTCGGACGCAAGGCGAGTCTTGCCGATGCCCTCCGGACCGAGCAGTGCGACGAACCCACCCTGATCGTCGGCGGCAGCTGTCCAGTAGGTCAGGATCGCGGCGAGCTCCTGGTCCCGCCCCGTGCACAGCGTGCCTTCTGCTTCGAGTTCCAGCGGGACCGACCGCGTCGGTCGAGCCCGGCGCGGCGACAGGAGCCCGACATCGTGGTCGAGGATCGCCGCTTCCAGATGGCGGAGCGCAGGACCCGGTTCGACCCCGATCTCCTCGATCAGGGTCCTTCGCGCCCGCTTGTACGCCCCCAACGCCTCGGATTGCCGACCGACCCGGTACAGACCGAGCATGAGCTGCTCCCAGAAGCGCTCACGCAAGGGATGTTCGACGACCAACTCCTCCAGCGCGGCAACCAGCGCCACGTCGGCGCCGAGCTCCAGCGCAGCGTCGTTGCGCAACTCGATGGCGGCCAACCGCAGGGCATCGAGCCGGCGACCTTCCTGCGCACACCGCTCCACCTCGTCGAAGCCGTCGTAGGCCCGGCCACGCCACAGCTGCAACGCGCCCTGCAGGTCGGTGGACTCATCGTCGCCACGGACGGCACGATCGACGTGCGCTTCGAACCGGCCGGCGTCGACCTGCTCGCCGTCGATGTCGAGCAGGTAGCCGCGCCCCACCGTGACGATCAGGCCATGTCGGCCGGCCGACCGTTCCGGGTCGAGCCGACCCCGGAGGCGGGCGACGTGAGCGTGCAACGTGCGGTCGGCGCTGGCCGGAGGCGTCTGCGGCCACAGCCCATCGACGAGCGCGTCGACCCCAACCGGCCGACCCACGGAAACGAGGAGCTGGGCCAGCACCGCCCGCTCGCGCCCCATCGGCAGGATGACCGGACCGCCCGGTGAACCCACGGCCAGCGGGCCGAGCACGCCGAACGAGTACCCGTCGGTCCAATTCCTGTCTCGCCGCATGCTCGTCGCGCTGATCGAGCCCCACGGTACACGTCGCGCCATCAGGCCCGATCAGGCCCCTTCACGGTTGCACCGCGGTTGCGCGGCGACGGCGCCACCGACGCAACCGGATCGCAACAGGTGCCAGCGAGTGTGCGGCTGAGACTGACTCGAAGGGAGCCGCTCATGAGCGATCGCACGCTCGGCACGCACCTGCAACGACATCCGGCCGCTCGACTCGCGCTCGCCGCGGCGGCCACGCTCGCCGCGGTCAGCTGCGGCAAGGACGCCGCAGGCGACCAGCAAGCCGATGCCGTCACCGTTCCAGTGACGGACCCGTCCACGGCGGAACCGGCGACGACGATGGCGCCGGCAAGAACAGAACCGGCGACACCGGCCACCACAACGGCACCGGCGACCACCGAACCCGCCACCACGGAGCCGGCGACCACGGAACCGGCCACCACCGCGAGTGTCGAGGAGCTGCCAACCGCCGAACCGCTCGAGCTGGGCGGCGCAGCGTGGAGCGCTAAGGCGGGGTTCGGCGGCATCTGGATCCAGGTCGACCCCCCGACGGACCAGATCGTGAACGTCGATCAGGCGTCGGGAACCATCGCCCTGACCGTCCACGGCAGCGGTGTCGCCATCGCCCCCGACGCGCTGTGGGTCGCTCACCAAGGCGCCGAAGTCCGCAAGCTCGATCCCGCCACCGGCGAAGTCCTCCTCACGGCACCGGCGCCCGGCGCGTTCTACGTCACCGTGGGCGCAGGCGGCGTCTGGGTGCCGAGCCCCGACGGGATCTCCCGACTCGACCCAGCCACCGGCGCGCTCGTGGCGACGATCACCACCGCCGAGGCCACGGATCTCGTCGCCACCGCCGACGCGGTGTGGGTCACTCACCGAGACGACGGGTCGGTGAGCCGCATCGACCCGGCAACCAACACCGTCGTCGCCACCATCCCCACCGGCAGCGGCGCCCACGGCATCGTCGTCGACGACCACGGCGTGTGGGTGACCAACTACCGAGCTAACACCGTCTCACGGATCGACCCGACAACCAACACGGTCGTCGCCACCATCGACGGTGTCGGATCCGGAGTCGGCATCGTCAGCGGCGAGGGGCTGATCTACGTCAGCACGAAGGCCGCCGGGATCTCGCGGATCGACCCGGCGACCAACCAGGCGAGCCCGGTCGTCGAGTTGCCGGGATGGAACTACGGCCTCGCCTACAGCGACGGCGAGCTCTGGGCCACCAACGTCGAGGAAGGCGTTGTCCGCCGCCTGGTCATCGACCAATCCAGTGATCGAGGTACGACCGAACCAACCGCCGTCACCACCTCCTCCGACCCAACGTCGGCCGCCGAGGCGTCGCTCCTGGTCTACGGGGCGACTGTCGCCGACGACACCGGCGCCGGCCGCAAACTGTCGAACCTCTTCGTCATCAACGCCGACGGAAGCGGCCGACGAGCCGTCACGACGGGTCAGGTGCGTGACATCTGTCCCGACTTCTCGACCGACAGGACCGAGCTGGCGTTCTGCAGTGACCGCACCGGCACGTTCGAGATCTGGACCATCACACCAGACGGCGGACAACCCGAGCAGCTGACGGCGGTGGGGGGGCAGATGCTCTGGCCGGACCACGCCCCAGACGGGACGTTGATCGCCTTCTCCGGACAGACCGACCCGAACGCAGACGAGAACGCCAGCGAGATCTGGACCATCGATCGTGACGGCTCCGGGCTCACCCAGCTCACCGACTCCCCAGGCCTCGATCAGTATCCAAACTTCTCACCCGACGGATCACGCCTCGTCTTCGTCAGCGCACGATCAGGCACCCCACAGCTCTGGACCATGGGCGCCAACGGCAGCACGCCTCAGCAGCTCACCTTCGACGACACCGTGGCGATCGACCAGGCTCCGGAATGGAGTCCCGACGGCGCTCGCATCGCCTACGCCGCCAGCGGCGACATCTTCGTCATCGACGTCTCGGGAGGCGACCCGCAGCGGCTGACGACCGACCCGGCCGACGAGTTCGGTCCCACCTGGTCCCCCGACGGGGCCGAGATCGCCTTCATCAGCGCCACCGAGCCGACCCGGCAACTCGTCGCCGTCACCATCGACGGGACAAGTCAGCGCACCATCACGAGCGACGGCACACCCGGCGTCCCCGACTGGAGCTGACCATGATGGCGCAGAACGACTCGCCACCCGACGACGCCGAACGCGGCGGCGGAGCGACCGAACTCGGGACCGACGCTGCCATCACGATCGCCGCTGCGGTGCTCGCCGGCACCGTACGCCCGCAGGAGTTGGCCGGTCTGTTGCCACCCGCTCCCAGGATTGACACATCGCAATTCGCCGTCGGACCGCCGAGCTATCGACGAAGACTGGCCGCCTGCTGGCAAGTCGCGGTAGCCCGGGTTGCGGCGGTCGCGCTCGGGCGTGCTTCCGCCGTCAGCACGACCGCAGCCGGGAGACAAAATCAACGATCGTGTCCGCAACGAGTTGAGGTGCCTGCACCAGCGCGCCATGACCCTGCCCCTGCAGCACCGTGACGCGAGCGCTCGGGAGCACGTCGGCCAAGGCATCGACGGCCTGGCGATGGTGGAGCGCGGTGTGGTCCCCGATGAGAAGCTGGACCGGGACCTCGATCCGTGCATAGCGGCTGATGTCGGGATCGAGCGAAAGCAGCGAGTTCATCTCTCGACTCATCGTCCAGATCAACGCTGCCTGGCTCGAGCGGAGCGGCGATCTCCTGTACGCCTCGAACTCCTCCGGCGAGAGCTTGACAACCTCCCGCAGGAACGCCTCCAGCGCATCGTCGAAGCGGCCCTCCTCAAGGGCCGCATTCATAGCGTCAGACGACTCAAGACCGGCGGGCATCCCCGGCAGCGGCGGCTCATACAACACGGCCCCGATGATGGTGCCGGTCTGTCGACGAAGTGCCTGCAGCGTGATCGATGCGCCAATCGAGTGGGCAACGACAACGACACCGCCCCCGAGCGCTCCGGCGATGGCAAGCACGTCGTCGGCCTCAACCTCCAACGAGTGCCGCACGTCCGCGGCCCGTCCGCTACGACCCCGGCCACGCCGATCCATCGACGCGACCCGCAGGCCTTCCGGCAGACCTCGGCGCACGGACCCCCAGACCGCCGCGTCAGTCACGCCGCCATGGACAAGCAACAGCGGGCGGCCCTCACCCGACTCCTCCCACCCAATCACGATCCCATCCGGTGCCTTCACCGTCGTGTCCACCGTCGCACCCTCCCACACGCCGCTCGACGTCCCTACACCGCGGTCGACGGTGCCGTATGCCGTCTCCGGAGCCTGTGGCCCGTGACGTATCGGCCGCGGCTTGGTGGCCGCAACGAGCGCCGATCGAGGACGGCTCGCAAACCGTCGGTACGAAGTATCCGATGCCACTCGACTTGTAGGCCCACGGGCGTGGCCTCGAAGTGGCGGTCGGTCGCACCCGACGCTCGCGACGCAATGTCCGATTCGCGCCGTCCAGTAACGCGCGGTCCGACGGCCTCTCGCGCGTCCTCGAAGTGCCGTTCCTCCCGCTCGCGAACGCGAGCACTCGACTGGGCGCCGAGGAGTCGATTGAATGCGTAACGACGGTGTTGGCGCGTGCTGGCCGCCCGCGGTCGCGGCCTTCCGACCTCGGCGGAAGCGACCGGGCTCGTGGCGAGATGGTCACGTGTGCACCGAACGCCCAGCGGCGGGGTATCCGATAATCGCGGGGAGTAACGCGCAGGCGGCTTCCTCGACCGCCGGCTCGCTGACGCCTCGCGAGCCGGCGGTGGGCGAGTGCTTGCTGACGCGATCGCTCCATAAGGCGTTCGGCGTGGTCGTTGCCGTATCGGCGGATCGTCACCTGGTCCGTAGGTGCCGACCCCGGCTCGGGCTGCTGGTGTGCCGAACCGCGGCCTGCGACGTTCGGTTGCGCCGGACTGCCGGCGGTACGGGACGCGCGATGGCGTCGTCATCTCACGTGCCTATCGGAAACCCTGCGCAGTCCGCGCGGATCACCCCAACGACCCGACGCGCACGAAGCCCAGACTCGTGAAGAGCCGCTCCGATGCCGTGTTGCCGTCGGTGATGACTGTGCCGACCTCGCGAGCTCCGGCTTCATGCAACGAACGAAGCGAGGAACCAACTGCAGCCGTGCGGAGGCCCTGACGCTTGCACCCGGCGACGGTCGCCACCGGATCGATGTACTCACGTCCGGCGAGGTTCACAACGAAGGACACGGCGACGAGCTTCCCGTCCTCTCCAGCACCACCGAGTGCGGCGCCTCGAGGCGCGACAGCCAGTCGTCGACGGCGGCCAGTGCCGCTTCGTAGTCCTCGCCCTCGTCATCGGCGGTGCCGCGATACGCGTCCAGAATCACAGCTGCGAAGTGCTCCCGGTCGCTGACATCTACGCCACGAACGGCCCATCGGTGCGTCGGCGACGCGATCGCTGAGGCGACCGGCAACGGCGTGAGCAGACTCGCTTCGACTGCGCGGCATGAGCCCAACCTCAACCGGCGAACCGGTTGCGTGCGAACCGCCGGGTAGGCACCTGTGCCGACATGACGAGAGACCAGGGCTGGCTCGTCGCCACCCTCCGACGGTACGGGGCGGTGCCGTGGGGGCGCGTCGCCGGCATTAGGTCGCGCTGGCGAGAGGTAGCAGTCAGGTGCGCTGCTGCTCCGATACGCATTCGCGCGCTCGGCGGATGAGGGCGCCGCAGTTGCGGGCTCGCCGGCGGCGTGATGCCCCGTCGGCTCGTGCACCGGCTGTGCGGGGGCGTCCGTATCGTCGTCCAATCGCGAGCCGCGCGACAAGGTCCTCCGCTGGGATACCTGGTGGGCACCGCTCTGAGGTAGCGGGGGGCGGTATCGACCCGGAAATGAGGTAGCCGGCGCGCCGATGCCCGTTGCGTCGATCGGCGCTCGGGATCACGATCAGCTGGCGGTCATTGCGCGACGTGCGCGGCCGCACGAAGGGAGTTCAACGATGAGCCGAACGATGGCTCCACGCGCCGCCAGGCGCCTCGTCGTCGGAGCGCTTCTCGCGACCGCCGTTGTCGCACCGGCGGTCACCGACTCCGTGCGGGCGGCCGGCGACGGCAACGCCGTCGACGGGTGGAACGCGACTGCCGGCGAGGCCGCCATCGCCGCCTGCCTGGCGCCGACGAACGACCCGCTGCACGAGGCGCGTATGTACGCAATCGCGCACATCGCCGTCCACGACGCGTTGAACGCGCTCGACCGGCGCTTTGCGCCGTACGCCTACGACGCCACTGCGCCGGCCGGCGCCTCCGTTGAGGCCGCAGTGGCCGCCGCCGCCCGCGACGCCCTCGTGGCCGTACTCGCCGACCTGCCTTCCGAGTTGTTCCCGCCGTCGTGCGGCGCCGCTGGCATCGCCGTCGTCGACGCCGCCTACTCCGCCGCGCTGGCGGCGATCCCCGACGGTCCGGCCGAGGACGCCGGCGTCGCCGTCGGCGAGGCGGCGGCAGGGGCGATCGTCGCGATGCGCGCCGGCGACGGGGCCAACGACGCGCCGCTCGTCGACGTCGATTACCCGCAGGGAGACGAGCCGGGCGAGTACCGGTTCACGCCGGGCACCCCGTTCGCATTCGCCCCCAACTGGGGTTCGGTGACGCCGTTCGCGCTCGCCGACAGCAGCCAGTTCACGAGCGGGCCGCCGTACCCGCTCGACAGCCGGCGCTACGCCGACGACTACGACGAGGTGAAACGCCTCGGCGGCGTCGTCAGCGAGCGCACCGCCGACCAGACCGAGACTGCGCTGTTCTGGGTCGAGAGCTCGCCGCTGGCCTGGAACCGGATGGCCCGGGGCATCGCCAGCGCTCGCGGGGTCGACCTGTGGGACAGCGCCCGGTTGTACGGGCTGTTGAACATGGCGATGACGGATGGCTACATCGGCACGTTCGAGCAGAAGTACGACTACAACTTCTGGCGCCCGGTGACCGCCATCCACCTCGCCGCCGACGACGGCAACCCGGCGACCGAGCCGGACGCCGACTGGCAGCCACTGGTGACGACACCGCCGATTCCGGACCACGACTCCGGCCACGCCGTCGAGGGCGCAGTGGCGGCGCGGGTGATGCGGCGGGTGTTCGGCACCGACCGGATCGAGTTCGAAGTCTGCAGCCTGACGCTTCCAGCCGGGCAGACGTGCGCAGATGCGTCACCGGTGACGCACTCGTTCAGCCGTCTCTCCGACGCCGCCGGGGAGAACGGTGAGTCGCGGGTGCTGGTGGGGTTCCACTTCCGCCACGCCGTGGTCGACGGGATCGCTCACGGGACGAAGATCGGGACCTGGACGGTGAGTCACTTCATGAAGCCAGTCGACGAGTGACCGGCCCGGCTCGCCGGCCGCGCCGTGCTCGGCGCGTCCGGCGAGCGCGGCCGCCTCGACTCGGTTGGCGACGCCCGTCTTGCGCAGGATGTTCGACACGTGCACGCTCGCCGTCTTCGTGCTGATGTACAGCGCCCTGGCGATCTCGCCGTTCGTGCGGCCGGCGGCCAACAGCGCCAGCACCTCGTGCTCGCGCCGGGTCAGACCGAACCCGTCGCATCGAGACGGAGGGGCCACGTCGGCGACGCCGCCCTCGACGCCGAGGCCGGCTCGCCGGGCGAGGCCGTCGATCGCCGCCAGCAATGGTCGGGCACCAAGCCCTTCGGCCGTAGCCCTGGCCCGTTCGAGCTCGGCGGCGGCAGCCGTGCGTGCCGACCGGCGCTGGCCGGCGGTGCCGGCCAGCAGCGCCTCGGCGACGCGCATGCGGGCGTGCGCCTCGGCCCAAGGAAAGCCGGCCGCCGCCCAGTGGTCGGCGATCTCGGCCCACCGGTGCGGCTCCGGTCTGCCGAGCAGGCGACCGAGATGGGCCTTCGCTGCGGCGACGTAGATCGGCCCGTGGGCGTGGGCGCGCCACGGCGCAGGGCTGCTGCGCTCGACGGCGTCAATCCAGGACTGCGCGACCGCGGCGGCGCGCCGACCCTCGTTCGGCGCGGTGGCGAGCACGCCGTCTGCGAGCACGGCAACCCCGGCGGCGACGAACTCGGCCGTGACCTCGTCGGCGGCCGGCGTCCCCGCAACGACGTCGGCGACGCACCTCGCGGCGGCTGCGACGCGCCCCTCGAGGGCGTCGAACTCGACGACGGCGGTGGCGATGAACTCGCGGTTCTCCCACTCGCCCGACTCGAGACGCGCCCGGCCTGCGTCCATCAAATCCCGGGCCTCGCCGAGCCGACCCTGCCTGGCCAGCACAAGTCCCCACACGCGGGCCAGATCGCCCGTGTCGAGCGGATCGACGAGCAGGTCGGCCAACTCCCCGACCATCGACTCGACATCCTCCCAGCGGCCGAGGTCGGCAGCGCCACCGATGCAGTACAGCGCCATCGCGCCGGCACAGAAGCCGCCGATGCCGTGCTGCCGGGCGAGCTGCACGCCCCGCTCGGCGACGGCCAGGAACTCCTCCGGCCGGCCCACCCGGTCGAGCGCGTGGGCCAGCCCGTTCAGGGCACGGAGCGCCACCTCAGGTGGCACCGCGGGCCCGCACATCGCGACCGTCGCCTCGTCGTACGCGACGTCGAGTGGCTCGCCTGCGAGCTCGGATTCCAACGTGAGCGCGGATCGCGCGGTGACGAGCGCAGCCCTGTCCCCGCTGGCCTCGGCGACGGCGACGGCTCGCCAGCCACACGCGACGGCTTCGGCCGGCCGGCCGGCGTAGCCGTGGCCGTACGATGCATCCGCCAGCGCCTCGGCCAGCTCCGCCGTCGGTGGCGAGGCTGGGAGGACGGCCAGCGCCCGGTCGACCGCCTCCGAGCACGCCTCCCAGCGGCGCTGATCGCGGTACAGGTCGCGCAGATGGAGCCAGATCCTCGCCTCGCGGCGCGGCTGCGTCCCCCCGAGCTCGGCGATGGCCTGTCGCGCCAGCGCTTCGGCGGCGTCGCCGTGATTGGCGTGGCGGGCGGCCAGAGACGCCTCGCACAGCAACTCCACGTGGCCGGCGTCGGCGTCGGCAGGTGGAGCACCCAGCTGCTCCCAGAGGGCGACGGCACGGACCAGGTGGTGTTCGGCCTCGGCTGAGGCGCCGCCGCGCAGCGCCACCCGGCCCGCCGTCAGCGACGCGTTGAATGCCCGCTCGGCGTCGCCGGCGGCCGTCCAGTGGCGGGCGATCTCCCCGACGCGCTCGGGCCACCGGCGCTCGAGGCTCGCCGCCCACCGGGCGTGCAGCACGGCCCGCCGGCCTGCAGCCAGCTCGCCGTCGATGGTCTCCCGGCCGAGCTCGTGACGGAAGCGCACCTCGGTCCGATCGCTCACGAGCAGGGCCGTCCCGATGAGATGGTCGACGACCACCGCCACCCGCGAGGCGGTCAGGTCGCACAGGTCCTCGAGGATGTCGAGCGGGGCCGAACCACCGACGGACACTGCGTTCAGCACCGCGATCGCGTCGGCGTCGAGCTGGGCGGCGCGGGCCAGCACGACGTCGCGCAGCGAGTCCGGGATCATCGCGCCATGGTCGACTCCGGCGGCGACGAGCTCCTCGATGAAGAACGCGTTCCCGCCGCTGCGAGCGTGGACCGCGGCCACCAGGACTTGGTTCGCGGGTGCACCAACGATGGCGGTGACCATCGCCGCCGTCGCAGGGCGATCGAACGGCTGGAGCGAGATGCGCTCGGGGCGGGCGGCGCGCAGCAACTCACCGAGCGCCGGCCGCCATGCGTGGTGGGCGTGCAGCTCGTCCGAGCGGTACGTGCCGAGGACGAGGACCGGGACGGCGGGGTTCGGTCTCGTCAGCGTCGTCACCATCATCTGCGTGACTGGTCCCGACGAGTGGAGGTCCTCGACGACGACCAGCAACGGAGTGCGACCGGCAACGCGGCGCAGCACGCCGGTCAGCAGTTCGCAGGCCTCGGCGGCCGGCAAGGGCCGGTCGTCGGCACCGCCGACGCCGAGCTCGGGCAGCAACCGACCGAGCACGACGCGGCCTGGACCGAGCATCTCGTCGCGGGTCTCGTCGTCGAGGTCGGCGAGCAGGCCACCGACGATCTCGCGGGGGCGGCGAGCGGCCAGATGCCTTCGCCGAGATCGACGCAGTGACCGGTAGCGGCCGTGACGCCGCAGGCGTGGGCGCGAGCAACGGCTTCGGCCACCAGGCGCGTCTTGCCGACGCCGGCCTCGCCGTCGATCAGGACCAGGCCGCCGTGACCGTCAAGCAAATCGGTCACGAGCGCGTCGAGTCGTGCTACCTCTGCCGCCCGCCCGATCAGGACCGGGCCCGTCATTCCCAGCCGCACGGGCGACAGTCTCGCGCCGAACGGCGCAAGAAGTAGAGGGATCATGCGGAGCCGGACCCGAGCGATACCAGGCGAAGTGCCGGGCGAGGTCGTCCGATAAGCCGCGGGGAAAGTCCGCGGGATCCGTCGACCAACCGCGTCCTCGATGTGCCGTTACGCGACACCCTCGCAGCCGTTCGTGCGCCTCCAAGATCGCGTTCGCTAACGACGCGGTGCGGGACCGGGTCCACTGTCGTCCCATGGCGGCGGACCGGGATGCTGGGCCTCCCAGTTCGCTGATCGGTCGCACGTCGCTTGGCGACGCAACCGACTCGTTCTAAGTCGGTTCCGCGTCTGGCCTCCGGATGCTCACCGCGAGTAGTTGACGGGTCCGCTACCGCACTCGTGGTGCTACTGATATTGCTACTAATTCGAGGCTGAACGTATCCGCACGCCCTTGCACCAGATGGACGACCGACACCAAAGCCCCTGGTAAGGGCGGACAGGAGCGCATGCGTAGGAACGTACGGGACGAGCTGTGACGCTCTCTCAAGGTGGGAACACGGGTTCGAACCCCGTACGGGCTGCCACTCATCACCCCAGCTCAGCGGCAGTCTTGGCGCGCCGATCGGTCGCTGACCGGGGTGGTCGTGCTACTCACTCTGCTACTGCTTGCCACCTGCATCACCGCTCGGCGCCACCATGGTCGACGCCGCAGCCGTCTCTGAGCTGGGGTGACGTGACGTGAACGAACAGATAGGCACCGCCTGGACGGACGTCACCACCGCATTTGTGAGGTGCGCAGCTCGGACGCTCCCGCAGCTCCAGTTTCCTGGCGAGTCGGGCTCGGCGAGTCGAAGCGAGCAGCGGGGGACACCTACGGAACCGGTCGGGTCCGTAGGCCGCCCCGGTTCTCGGTGCGCCGTCAGCCACGTGGACCCGCGGCAAGAGCTACGCCGGCGCCAAGATTGGTTCGCAGCGACGCGGTGTGCGCAACACCGAACCGTCGATCGGTCGCGGACACCTCCGGTGACGAGGTCGACGATCGCACTCCCTACCGGGCATTCGGAGCGCGATCGGCCGGTGTCGCTCGTTCGGTCGGCTATGCCGGAGGGCCAGCGGGTACGCCGCCGAGTTGCTGCATGAGGGACAGCAGGTCGGCGACCCCCCAGTGCTCGCACACGAGGCCAGCGTCATCGAAGGTCATGATGTCGATGAGTTGGATCGCCACGGCGTTGCCCGTGGGCGGTACCCCCATGAACTCACCTTGGTGTGTCGCCGTGGCCTTCACGCGTGCGACGGCCTTGTTCTCGCTGGTGATCAGATCCTCGACGTTCATCTGCATGTCGGGGAACGAGGTCAGCAACGATCTGAAATACGCGATCACCCCTTCCTTCGTGGGAGGCAGACCCGGGACCTCATCGTGCTCGATGAAGTCGTCTGCGATCAGCGCACCGAAACCGTCGATATCGCCAGCGGTGATGCGCTCGTAGGCGCTCCGCATTGTCGTGGCGTTGTCCACTCTCGTCCCCCTCTGTTGTGCATTCCGCCAGAACTTCAAGCGTGCCACACCGGAACCGCCGCGCCATACCTGCCGCTCGGCATCGGGCACGGAGCTCGGCCGTTCCAACGCCGACGCGCCCCGACTCGGCGATCGGTGCTCGCCGGCGGCGCCCCCGCGGCGGGGTTGGCGTACCGAACATGCGCACCGAACGCCAGCGGCTGCGCGCCGAGCGCCTCTACGAACGGCAGTTTCGGCGCCGACCGAGCCCAGCAAGCGCATCAGCAGAAACGGCGCTCGTCCCTTTCGCCCGCCGTCACGACGCCACCGATCCTCGTCGGCGGCGTGTCGCCCGCAGCGATGCGGCGAGCGGCCGAGTACGCCGACGGGTGGATACTCGTTCCCATCCCACCGGTAGACGCCGCGGCAGCGATCACCGAGATCAAGCGGCTTGACGCTCGCAGCTGCCGCACACCACCATCGGTCACGGCGAGCGTGATGGTGGCGATCGGCGATGCCCGACGACGACGCTTTGCCGCACCTGCTGACCGACATCGACGGCGTCTACGGAGTTCCCCTCGAGCACGCCGAGTCCACGCTCCTGCGAGGACGTCCAGATGTGATCGCCTCGCGCATCGCAGACTTCGCCGCCGTCGGCGCTGAGCGCATCGTCGTCACCTTCGTGGCGGGCGACTGGCATCGCCAAGCCGAGCTCCTGAACCAAGCACGCCAGTTGGTCAAGGGGCACCGGTCAGACGAATCGCCCGGTGTCAGCGACGAAGGCCAGATGCACCAGCGTCGGAGTCCCTCCCTCGCTGGCTCCGGCCACGGTAGACGGAGTCGAGAGCGACGATCTGGCTGTAGAGCGTGAGCCCCACGAGCGGTAGGCGCTCGCACGTCTGCGCTGCGCGCGCGCCAGGCGGACCGGGATCCGCAGCGCGACGTCGCACGGCCGCAAGCTTGGTCCGTGCGCCAGCTGGCCAAGTCAGAGCCGAACAGGCTCTGACCGTCGAGACACAGAAGGTCGAAGGCAACGAATGTGACTGCCGTGCGTCGCTGGCGCACCGACAGCGTTTCGGCGAACGGGTAGAAGTCGTCGGCCAGCACGGGTGGGTCGCGTAGGCTCGCTGTAGTGCCTGGGCGGCCGATGTCGTACGCGAAGGCCGGTCGCGGCTGGGTCGCGTATCAGGTGGTCGGGTCGGGTGCCGCGGATCTGCTGATCGCGAAACCCCCGATGTTTCCGATCGACCTGATGTGGGATGAGCCAGGGTTCGCCCGGTTCCTGGATGGCCTGTCGTCGTTTAGCCGCAGTTTCTGGTTCGACCAGCGTGGCACTGGCGCGTCCGACATGCCGGGCGATGTTGAGGGACGCCTGCCAGAAAGCATGGTGGAGGACATGTTGGCGGTGCTCGATGATGCGCGCTGCGAAACAGCCGTGGTGGTGGGGCTGGTCGGCGGCAGCGCACCCGCGATGCTGTTCGCGGCGACGCATCCGGAACGGACGAAAGCCTTGTTGTTGTGGACGCCGGCTGCCCGCTACCTGCGAGCCGATGGCTATCCCGGCATTACAACGGCCGAGCGAGATGCGATGCTTGCTCAGGACCGGGAATGTTGGGGCAACGGCTGGTCGATCCTTCGGTTCGCACGGGCGCTCAGGGACAACGAACGGTTCGTGCGTTGGTGCGAGCGTTGTCAGCGGCTCGGATACACGCCTGAGCACGGCCAGTTTCGTGCGAAAATGGGATTCGACCTCGACATGCGTGCGCTCCTGCCGGCGATTCACGTTCCGACGCTCGCCTGCTACCGAGAAGGCTGGTTCGGTGCGGAGCACGGGCGCTACGTCGTCGACAACATCGACGGTGCCCGTTGCGTTGTGCTCGAGGGCGACGATTACTGGTGGTTCCTCGGTGACAGCGCCTCCCTGCTGGATGTCGTCGAGGAGTTCGTAACTGGAGGCCACGCGGCGCCCGCTGCTGACCGCGTGCTTGCCACGGTGATGTTCAGCGACATGGTCCACTCGACCGAACAGACCGCTCGGATCGGTGATCGGCGATGGCGTGAGCTGCTCGCTGCCCACGACGACATCGTGCAATCGGAGGTCGACCGCTGCCGCGGTCGCGAGATCAAGTCGATCGGCGACGGGTTCCTGGCAACGTTCGACGGACCCGGCCGAGCGTTGCACTGCGCCTCCGCTGTTCGAGACGCTCTGCGAAGCCTTGATATCGATCTTCGTGTCGGCGTTCACACGGGTGAGATCGAGCTACGCGGCGACGACATCGCCGGGCTCGCCGTCATCATCGCGCAGCGCATCCAGGCTGCCGCAGAGCCTGGCCAGATCCTCGCGTCGCGCACAGTCGTCGACCTCGTTGCCGGGTCGGGCATCGGATTCACCGACCGCGGCGCACGAAATCTCAAAGGCATACCGGGCGACTGGCAGCTGTACGCACTCGACGCGTGGCACCAACCAAGTCAGTTCTGACCGAATCCCCGAACAGTTGCGTTGAACGGGCTGCGTGTCTCGAAGGCGATCAACGTCAGGACCGGATCCGAACTGCACCCAGGCGAGACGAACGTCTCCGACATCCACGAAGCGCACATCAGGCACCCGCATCGCATCAGTCTCGCCCAATCGCGACGGCGCCGCGTGCGCCGGCGTCGAGGCCCGGCGGTGGGTACGAAGTCTCGTAGGCACGCTGGCGGCGATCGGGGTTGGTGCTTGCAGCAGGCAGCGCCGAGAGTGCACTGAATCGGCGTTCGGCGTGGTCAGGACTCCGAGGTCTGGGCCGCTGGGCCCGATCGCTCCCGGCCGGCCGGGCGCACACCACCCCGACCGCACGCGTCGCTGACGATGTTCGGTAGCGCGAGGAGTACCGGCGTTCTCCCCGCCCTACGAGGTGCTTCGTGGCCGCGATATCCGGACGCGCCATGACGCGTCGGGAGCTTCGCGAGTCGGGTTCAATGGAGGACCTTCCATCGTCTGGAGGTTCGGGGAAGTCGTCACAGTTGGCGCCGCATGACGGGACGGCTCGGGTACGTCCGGCCGATCTCGGCGAAGCCGTTGGCTGCGAACATGCGCATGGTGCCGGTGAACAGCGCCGAGCCGCTCACCTTCCGAGCCTTCAGCGCGTCCGTGTCGACCGGATGGCCCTCGACGGCGGTTGCGCCGTGATCTCGGGCCTGTGCCACTGCGGCATCGAGGAGGGCGGTCGCGACGCCTCGGCTGCGAGCGCGCTTGTCGATCGCGAAGCAGGTGACCCACCAGGCGCCGGGATCGTCGGTCAGGACGCGGCGCAACGCCCGATTCGCCAGGACGGCGGGCAATGCTGACCGTGGCATCACCCTCGTCCAGCCGGCCGGAGCGCGATCGAGGTAGGCGATGACACCCGGCGCCACCACTGCGGTGCGGATCTCCTGCCGAAGGGCTTCCCGGTTGTCGCTGGGGTCGATGACGTCGGGTGGTGGGTCGAGGAACCGGCGGCACCAGCACCAGCCAGGGTCATCACCACGGCGACCGAACACGCTCACGACCTCGGGCCAACGCTCCGCCGTCGCCGGCGCGGTCTGGATGCTCACCATCCGCGAACGGCACCCGCGATCTCCGACGAGATCCAAGTTGGCCCGACATCTGTTGCGATCGGCACGGCAACCTCCACAAGCCCTGAACTGTTCTTGAGCCTGCCACGCCAGCGTGCGCCGAGCCGGCGTTATCCCCCTGTGGAGGCGAGACCGCTCGTCGTGATTATCGGCGGGGCCGCGGGGCTTGATGTACGACCGAATTGGCCGGACGAGGGAACGTTGGCTTGGCCGGACCGCTCGCGGTCACGCAGGCGGCAAGGCCCCGAGCTGGCGGAGCATCGTCAGGTCATCACGCACCGCCCAGCGCTCGGCGATCTGGCCATCTTCGAACCGGTACATCGCGGCGAACCCGCGGCTGTAGTCGCCGGGAGAGGCCTCGATGCCCATGAAGGGCCCGCCATGCCAGCGACCGTGACGCACGCCGTATTGCACCACGTAGTTACCCTCCGCGACAACGACCAGCTCGCGCCAGCCCTCGTGCGTCATCTGGTGGCGACCCATCGTCTCGAGGAACTCCCGGGTGCCAGCCAGACCCGACGGTCGGTCCGGAGCGAGCGCATGGTTCACCATGTCTGCCCGGCACAGTCGGTCAAGCGGCGTCAAGTCGTCGGCGCCCAGCAACCGATCGAATGCTGCCAGGACCTGCTTGTTCTCCTCGCCGCTCACGGCAGCCTCCTTCGTCAACGGATCCAGGCAGTCTGACGTCACGGCGCAGCCCGCCGACCGCAACGGCGATGGCCGTCCTCGGGGGTCACTGGCAGGCGAACCGTCCTCGTCGTGCCGATCGGTCCCGGGCACCCGCGACCGCAGCCTCCCGGCGGTCGATGACGCTTCGGGCCGGGTTATTCCCCGTCGTTCTCGGACACTTGGGGCCTCCGAGCGTTCTGTTGACGCTCCGGCGATCCGGGTCGTGTGGATGCTGCCGTTGTTGCGGACTGTCAGCCGGCCCACGGGACGGGGGCGTGCCACCGGTTTAGGTACGTCATTTCCGCGGTGGGTTGGCGGACATTGGGCCCGAAGCGCCCGGCTGGGTAGCCGAGCGGCACGCAGAAGTGAAAGGTGACATCGTCGGGGATGTCGAACATCGCGCGGAATCGATCCATCACGGTCGCGTGCAGGGTGGTCGGTACCGAACCGATGCCGAGGGCCCGGGCCGCCAGCATCAGGTTCTGTGCCGCGGGGATGACGGAGTCGGGTGTTCCGCCGGGCAACGCCAGCGCGAACACGATGCATGGCACCTCTGCCATCTCGTCGGCAAGACGGGCAGCCGGATGGTAGCGAGGTGGCAGATCGTCGCGATCGCGAAAGCCCTCGTCGTGGCGCTTCGCCCACCAGGCCTCGCGGTAGAGCGCGCCGAAGTCACGGATGGTGTCGCGGTCGTCGACGACGAGGAAGCGCCCGCGCTGTTGATTGCCACCGTTCGGGGCCCTGACCGCCGCTTCCAGGATCAGGTGCAGGTCCGCAATCGGGATCGCGTCGGGGGTGAACCGGCGAATGGCCCGCTGGGTGAACATCGCTTCGCCGAGCGACATCGACAGCCGGCCGACGTCCACCGACTCTTCTGCTGCCATGGCCGCAGTCTTTCACCGACGCTCCGGCGACAGGGGCGCCGAGCCGGCAACGCCTGAACGCCTCGCCGACGCTTCCTCGTGATCGGAGTGGACCCGGCGATACTGGGCACCGAAGACCTGTCAGTTGGCCTGTGGTTATCGGTCACCGGCCTGGGTGTGGCTCTCGTGGCGTCGCGAGTGGTGAAGCGGTGGTCGGTCGATGCAATGCGGGAGGAGTTGCAGTGCTGGATGGACGGCGACCGCCGGGTGCTCAGCGACGGCGCCAGCGACCGGCTCGCCCGAACCGTGGCTGATGACTGGGTCATTGGTGGCCGCTGATTCGCGTTGCTGGCTCCGAGGTCGACACCGACTATCAGCTTCAGGCGCTGGTGCAGCTGGTGGGGGCTGCGATGGGCGAGGATCGTTGTCTGATCACCCATCGCTCCACGACGACGTTGACCCGGCGTTATCCCGATCCGCAAGGCGATCATCGGACGGCGTTATCGGCGGCGAGGCCGGTCAGTTGGCCGGCTGGCGACCGCTGATGACCGTCGTGAGCGGCAGCGAGAACCGCTGCTCGACGCGCCGGGGCAGGTCGAGCCGCAGCCACCGCGATACGCCGGGGGGCAGTGTCGACAGGATGATCTCGTCGTGGGGTTGGTCGAGCAGCACGTCGTCAATGGCGAGGACGGGGTTGGCGTCGCCGACCACCCCGTTGGCGTCAGCGCCGGCCTCACGGAATCGGGTCAGCGCCTCGGCCATCCGACGCTTGGCCACCGCCCGGGCGTTTCCCTCCGTCCACGTGGCGTCCTCGGCGGGCGGCGTGGCGGGCACGACGAGCGTGAAGCGGCAGGGCCCGTCGTGCATTCGGCTCGCGATGACTGCCAGCAGTTCCTCCCCGCACGCCGTTTGGTTGGCAACGACAAGGATACGGCGCGCCGCTGCCTCCGGTGTGGCCTGCGGTTCCGTCATGGTGGCCACCTCCCGCTACCCGTTCTACTCCCACTGCGTCGACCCGGCCAGGGGCCTCGACGACGTGTGATTGGCCGGCGCGCGGCGCCGCCCACCGACAGGTACCGCGTCGAAGCCCACGGGCCGGTGCCGAGCGGCGGCACGAGCACCTGGATCCTCGAGATCGACAACGCGCCTGGTCATCTGGCGCCGGCGGCGCCCGGATGGCCCGAATTTCCCCCGTCCCTGAACCCGCGGTTCAGGACGCGGCGACGCGGGATACTCGGCGTCGTTATCGGACACTCTCGGCTGACAGGGTGCGGTCGTGGAACAAGGGGATCGAATGCTCGTGTGGTGCGAGGGCGGTCCTGCGATCGGGCGCGCGGTGAGCTTTCCGCCGCCATTGGAGCTCGACGCCGACGGTGACGTCTACGTCCTCGTCGACGACGGGCCCTCCGAGACTTGGAGCTACGAATTCATCGCCGTCGGGCCCTGAGCCGGCGTTGGAGGACACGACGCGCCGCGATTAGTCCCCTCGTTTGAGGACGCCGGGCCTGAGCTGTCGAGCATCAACCTCGACTTCGATGGCGACGACAGCCTCGTCGGGGTTCGACGTACTCATTCGAGACTGCGATACGTCAACGACGAGCATCACGCTTACGGCTGAGTGGACCGGAGGTGAGTCTGCCGGCTCAGCCGCCATGACGACAGGTGGCTGTACCCCGCACTGACTTCGGTCGGAGCCGGTTCAGGCGCAGTCCGGGCTCGTTGGCCAGGGTGGCCGCCAACTCGCGGTCGACGAGGACGGTCCCGGGTTTGGCCGCGGATGTGAGTCGACTGGCGATGTTTACGACCGGCCCGTACACATCACCGAAGCGACTGAGGACGTTTCCCCTGGCCATGCCGATGCGCAGGTTGGGCTGATCGCCGGTGGCGTTGACCGAGTCGAGCAGTCCAAGGCCGATGGCAGCGGCCGCGGGCGGTTCGGCGGCCACGAACAGCACTTCGTCGCCGAGCGTCTTGATCAGTCGGCCGGCGTTGGTGGTGATCACCTCAGCGGCCATCGACTCGAATCGTCCGATGAGCCTGGACAGCTCTTTGTCAGTGAGATTGCGGGTCAGTCGGGGTATAGCCGACGACGTCGGCGAAGCCGACGACCAGGGCGTTGCCGATCAGGTCGTAAGGTGATGCGGCGAGCGCCTGTCCCGTGAAGGCGGCTAACGGTCAGCGAATGCGCCGGCGATGAACGTGGCGACGATGTAGGTGGCGTGCCGGTCGAGCGCCTGGCGGCGCGGTCGTAGCGCATCGTCGTTCGCGGGTCGGCGTGGTTGGCCGCTTCGTGCTCGTCACGCAACGAAACCTGGTGTCAAGGCAGCAGTGGTAACGCATGGCGCAGGACGTGCGGCCCGACACGCTTGGTGATCGCGGCTTTCGAGTGACGCGGCGCACGATCCTGCCGGCGGCGGGAGCTCGCGCCGCGCCGCTGCCGCCGCTGGGCCGACCTGCAACGACATGCCGATCGGTGCGGCTTGTCGCTGCTGCCGTGGCGACGGTCGGTGCCCACGCTCGGTGCACCGCGCCGCGTGGTGGTGATTGCCGCAGCAGATCGGAATGCCGTGTTCGATGACGGCATTCATGATCGTCCACCCCTGGAGCGGACCCGGCGATCGACGGGAGCCGACTTCAGGTGGCCCAGGTTCAAGCAGGTGGCCCGGGACACCGACCGGCGAAGGCGATGCGCGCAACTTCGGCGTGCTGTGCCGCTCGTGGCGAGCACGTGATCGCCGAGCACACAGCGACCGGCGTGCCGTTGAACTCGTTCGACGAGTCTCCCGGCCGCGGCGCCTCTCGGGCCGAGCCGACGACGGATGCTGGCGTCGAAGGGAGCCATCACACATGATCTCCCGGTGAGGATACGCGTTCGGATGACTCCCCACGATCGCGATGAGGAGCATCGGGCCGCCACGCCGCTCGAGTTGTTCTTCGATCTTGTGTTCGTGATCGCGGTGGCAGCATCGTCGGCCGGCTTGCATCATGGCTTGGTCGCGGGGCACGCCACCGAGGCGGTGATCGGGTTCCTCACCGTCTTCTTCGCGATCTGGTGGGCCTGGATGAATTTCACCTGGTTCGCGTCCGCGTACGGCACAGATGATGTGCCCTACCGGATCGCGGTCTTCGTCATCATGATCGGCGCGCTCATCCTGGCCGCCGGCGTGGCGGACTACGCCGAAGGTCAGAGATTCGGCGTCGTTGTCGGGTATGTGGTGATGCGGGTGGCGATGATCGCACTGTGGCTCCGCGCTGCGGCTGCGGATCGCGACGGTCGGGCCTGTGCGCTCCGGTACGCGATCGGCATCGGCATCCTGCAAGTGCTCTGGGTGGCGCGGCTCGCCATCGCTGACACGGTCGGCCCGGTCTCGTTCCTCGTCCTCGCGTTGGCCGAGCTCTGCGTGCCCTACTGGGCCGAGTCCGCGGGTCGGATTGCCTGGCATCCGCGTCACATCGCCGAGCGATACGCGCTGTTCACCCTCATCGTGCTCGGTGAAGCACTTCTCGCTGCGACGCAAGGGGTGCGGTCGGTGCTCGCCGAGGACACCCACATCGGTCACCTCGTCACGATCATCATCGGGGGCTTGTTGCTGGTCTTTTCGATGTGGTGGATCTACTTCGATCTCCCGACCGAGTCCGTCATCTCGGCCGCCCACCGAGACATGCGCCGCGGACGTCGAGTGAGGTTCTTCTGGGCCTATGGGCACTACTTCATCTTCGGCAGCATCGCCGCCACCGGCGCCGGCATCACGGTTGCGGTCGACCACGCCGCGAACCTGAGCCAGATCTCCGAGATTGGTGTCGGCCTGGCAGTAGCCATCCCGGTCTCGATCTTCCTCGTAGCGGTCTGGGGCCTGGAGTCGCCGTTGGAGGATCCGATCTCGTTCCGCACGTGGGCGATACCCATCGCCATCGCGCTCCTGGTCGCCTCGTGCTTCACGCCCGAACCGGTGCTGCTCTCGGGGATCGTGCTGACCGTTCTCCTGATCGCCGGCACCGCCGCCGTGCACTGGCGGCCACTCATCGATCGTTCGACGCCGGCCGCATAGCGGCCGCTGCGGCGTAGGCCATCTTCCGTGACGCGGCGAGCTACACCGGCAGCGGCGTTGAGGTGACGGCGGCGGTCGGGCGGTAGCGCCGTGTCCGCCCGCCGACGGACGGGCCGCTGGCATCGGGTGCCGACCGGTCAACACCCACTTGCGCTCGGTCGAAGGATGTAGTCACAGGCGCGCGACCGATCGGTCGTCCGCCAACCGGCAGCCGGACTCGACCCTCTTGCGGCTCGTCGAGCGCGTGCCCAGGTGGGCGGGAGTAACAGACTTCGATGCGGGTCCCCGGTCGTCGCACATGATCGGATTGACGTTTCGGGACACTTCCAGGGTGACCGTACGGCACTAGCGCATGCCGCCGCCTAGATTCGTCGAGGTCGGGTCGGTGGAACCGTTCGGCTGAAAGGCGCTGTGTCCAAGCGTGTGAGTGACGCGGTTTCAGAGGAGGGTTTCGGCGACGTCGGGGAGTTCGGGTATCAGCAGGAGCTCGAGCGGAGGCTCGGCGGCTTCCAGATGTTCGCGATCTCCTTCGCGTTCATCTCGGTCGCCGTCGGCATCTTCGGGACCTATGGCGAGGTGCTGCAATCAGGCGGACCATTCGGGATCTGGGTGTGGATGCCGGCGGCGATCGGTCAGACGTTGGTGGCGCTGGTCATGGCCCAGTTCGCGGCGCGCATCCCGCTCAGCGGGTCGTCCTACCAGTGGGCGTCGCGGCTGGCCAACCCGAAGATCGGCTGGGGCTTCGGTTGGCTCAGCTATTGCTTCTTGGGCATTGGGGTGGTTGCCGTCGACAACGCTCTCGCCAGCCAGGCGTTCATGCCGCTGTTCGAGATCGCCCCCGATGAGGGCACGGCGCGGCTCCTCACGCTGGCGATCCTGCTCGTCCAGGCCGTGCTGGTGGTGTTGTCGACGCGCATAGTGGCCGTCCTCAACTCGAGCGCCGTGGCGCTCGAGTTGACGATCGTCGTCGTGCTGGCGATCGCGCTGTTCGTCGCCGTCGCAGTCGGCGGTGACGGGTCGCTGGACAACCTCACCTCCCGCGGGGTCGCCGACAACACGCCCGACTACTTCGGGCTGACCGGCCCCTTCGCGCTCTCGATCATCGTCGGCCTCGCCACGTTGGTCGGCTTCGACGCCGCGGCGAACCTCGCCGAGGAAGCCAAAGATCCGTTTCGCACCGTCCCGCGCGCCATCGTCGGATCCGTCGTGGCGGCAGCGGTGCTGGGCATGGTGTTCCTGATCGCGCTGACGGTCGCCATCCCCGACGTCGCGGCCATCTCCAACAGCGCTTCCCCGGTCGCCGAGATCATGCGCCTGCAGCTCGGGTCGGTGGCCGAGAAGGTCCTGCTCGTGGCGATCACGTTCGCCTTCTTCGCCGCCGGGATGGTCACGATGGCGACCGGGGCGCGGCTCGTTTACGCGATGGCGCGCGACTCACGCTTCCCCGCCCATCGGTTAATGCGCCGGGTGGACCCCCGCACGCAGACACCGATCCCGGCGACCATCCTTATGGTCGCGGGTGGGATCGTCCTGATGCTGGTGCTGCCCGGCGACGCGCTGCTCGAGTTGATCACGGCGGGCACGGTCGTGCTGTTGATCGTCTACGTCGCGACGGTCGTGCTTTACCTCGCCGTGCGCGGACGGCTGGGTCGCCAGGAGGGCGCGTTCTCCCTCGGACGGTTCGAGGTACCCGTCGCAGTCGTCGCCCTTGTGTGGCTCCTGGTCGCGATGTGTGTGGTGGTCCTGCCGTCGGAAGCGTTGACCTCCGTGCTGGTCGCCGGCGGCGTCGTCGCGTTGGGCGTTCTGTTCTTCGTCGGCCTGCTCGCCTCCAACCCCGAGGCGATGAACAGCGAGCCGGGCGACGCGAAGGTCTTCGAGCACTGAGCGAGATGCACCGTCCGGTCCTGGGTCGACCTCCTGCGCAGGCGGACGCATGCGGTTGTCGCTGAGGGGCACCCGTTGATGGGGCC
>CAVUCK010000026.1:0-105845 GCA_963739975.1 uncultured Acidimicrobiia bacterium | reverse complement strand
CGCATTCATGCATATTTGCTTCCTCGACGCCGCCTGCATGTTCTAAGTAGGCGCCCAGGGTTGGCGGCGGAACGCTGCACGCCGTGCTTGACACAGTGCTCGATCACATCGACGACCAGGTCGACATGGCCACGCGCGGGCCATTCGGCACGCTCGCCTGGCCCGGTCTGCTCCGCAAGCTCGACCGGAACAACCGGATATCGCGACGAGTTGACATCTCGCGTACCGCGCCGTGCCTGGGACCTTCCGGGTCAGGATTCCGCTGCATTCCTCAGTGCGGCGACTAGGGGTCCGATGTCGCCGAGGCTGTCGGCGTTGGCCTGGACCGCCACGATGATGCCGGTATTGGGGAAGGCGACAAGCATGACTGCGTGGGATTCTTCCAGGCCACCGTGTCCGAGTGCGCCCGGGGCGTCGTAATCGTCGGCGAAGTCGATGGTCCCCAGGCCGTAGAACTCGCCCCGGAAGTCCGCCATGGCGCGCAGTGCGGGTTCGGAGACGATGTATCCGCCGTACAGCTCGTAACCCCATCGAGCCAAGGTCAGGGAGTCCGTCTTAATCTTCCACCCGTCGGCGGCCATGGCACTCTTCACCGGGTACTCCAGCCCTTCGAGACCCGGACGATTCAGGACGCCAGCGCGAACGGCATCGGCCAGCGGACGGCCGGTGACCTGCTCGATGATCTCGCCGAGCAGGAGGTAGTTGATGTTCGCGTATTCGGTTGTCGATCCCGGTGGCGATGTCGGTTCAGGCATCAACTCGATGAGGTCGGCCGTGGTGTTGCCTTGGTCTACCAGTGCCACATATCCGGCCGGGTCGTCGAGCCCGCTGCGCATGCCCAGCAGGTCCTGTATGCCGGCGTCGTTCGCGCTGAAGGTTGACAGCTCGGGCGGAAAGTGATCCGCTGCCCGCTCGTCCAGGCGGAGCCTTCCCTCGTCGACGAGGCGGAGGATCTGAGCTGCAGTCACGGTCTTACCCACGCTGGCCGTCAGCATCTGAGAGTCCGCGGTCAAGCGGCTGCCATGCCTGTCCACGCCCGCGGCCCCTATCCAGCTTCCGGTGTCGACGATGACGACTGCTGCCGTTGCACCGCGAACCGACCCGTCCTGTATCGCCGCGTCGAGCGCCTCCTGGAGCGTGGTGGCCATTGGCTGGGAGACAACGCCCTGCGGGTACTCCGAAAAGCGCCCAATTGCGGGAACCATTGCGGGCGGGGTCGCGGCGGTGCTCAGCGTGGAGGTGGATTCGGCTGCTGGGGAAGCCGATTCGGGCGATGAACTGCACGCGGCGATCGCCGCCACCACCGACGCTGCCGCCACGGCCGCCCATCGTCTGGTCCTGCGAGTGGCACCCATCGCTGATCCTGTCGTCGCGGCGCTTGCCATGAGTTTCTCCGTCTTGATTGCGGAGTCCTCGGCGCCTCCTGATCCAGGCGTCGCGCTGCACGCGTCCATTGTCTCGATGGCGGCTACGCGAAATGCGGTGGACGGCGTCATGATGATTCCCGATCTTCGATCCTGCTCGCCTATTTGCCGGATGTTGTGGATGTTGTGGACGGTGCGGACGAAGGCCGCTTGCCGTCGCCGCCGACCAGTTAAGGAGGTCCGTCAGGGGCCTCGATCGACGATCATCGATGCGAGTATGGCCTCGAGCTCGGCAAGGTCCGCCGCGGACGTGGCCGGCATGTGCGAGGCATCGATCACCAGCGGGCCGCGATCGAGATCCACCATGTACACGACGTCGATCTGGCCGGGGGTGTGGTGGGCATTGGCGCCACCGGCGGTACTTACCCCCGTCCAGCTCCTGTATTGGCCCTGGTCGCAGGCGTTGAGGTCGATCTCGGCCGGTACTGAGAGCTCAACCTTGAGAGTCGGCTCTCCCCCCACCTCGACGCGGGTCAGCTCAGAGGCGTTGCGGCCGAGTTGGTTGGCGAGGCCGCCATGTAGCGGTTTGGGTACCGTGGATCCGAGAGCCGCGTCGTGGAAGTTGTCGTGTAGTTGTTCATCGCCAAGGTCGAGTTCACCGCGCGGGCTTTCCTGCCAGTTGCATGGGTCGTCATAGACTCGAACACCGGTCCACACACTGAAGGCGACTTCGTCAACCTGATTCAGGTGCTTGTGGACGAGTCCATCGCTGATCGCCCATCCAGCCGGCAACGTGAAGATGAGCCGCTGGTAATCGGCGACTCCGTCCCTTGCCAGCGCGTACGAGCCGGGCGCGAGGGCTCCATCGTCAGGAAGGGGCGTCGCCGAGCCCGGGAGCGTGCCGTACGGCGCATCGGTCTCTGATGAGGCTTCGGTGTCTGCCGTCGTCGACACGTTCTCCGTCGCTGCACCCTCCCGCCGCCAGACCACCCCGAACTGGTCACCGAGCTCGTCCTTTGCGGCGTCGCGAACGAGGGTGAAGTTGGCGATGTCCTCCTGGGGAGGCGGTCCGATCGCCGATGTGGTCCCGTCGTCGCAGGTCACCACGGGCTGAGCGATGACCAGCGTCTCAAGCGTCTCGAGCCGCCCGGTCCCGGTCATCGTGGACGAGACCCCCGAGCACGCCGCAGCGGCGTCGTTGCGCACGACGACCTCGTATTCGTCGCCGCCCGCGTGCAGGATCTCCATGGTCTGGGACGAACCGTCGGTGTCGGCGGACACCCAGACGCCCACGAAGGGCCTGACCGCAGGTCTCCGCGGACCTGGATCCACGACGGACGTGGGAGGAATTGCGCCCACCGTCGACGGGGGTGAAACGCCAGGCGCCGTGTCCGACGTCGTGGCGACGTCGACGCCGCGATCCTCGCTGCGAGGGATGAGGATGAACGCGGCGACGCCGGCGGCGACCGCGCCGACCGCGGCGACGTACCTCGGCCACCTCCGCCGACCGTGAGCAGCGTCCGCGCCCGGCCCCGTGACCGGCACTTCCGTCGGCACCACCCGCAACGATGCCCGTCGCTCGGCGCTCAGATCAGCTTGCTCGTCGATCGAGTCCGGAGTGACCGGATTCGCCAGCCGCAGCACCTCGATGACGTCGATCCGACCATTCATGACAACTCCTCTTTGTCGAGTCGCGCACCGGTGCGGCGGGCGGTGAAGCCGGCCGCGGTGAGCGCACGCTCGAACCGACGCTTAGCCCGCGACAGGCGCATACTCACCGCCGATGCGCTGATCCCCAACACGACAGCGATCTCGGCGGTCGAGAGGTCCTCCCACGCCCGCAACCGCAGCACCTCCTGATCCGACGGTGACAGCGTGGCCAGTGCGCCCAACACCAGCGGATCCCCTGCCGACACCGCGACCGCCGGTTCCGGCGCGAGCTCCGACCGTTGCGACATGACACGAACCGCCAGCCGCAACCGCCGCCCGAAGCTGCGCCGCTGGTTAGCGACCACGTTGCGGGCGACCCCATACAACCAGGGAAGCTCTGACCCCTCGGGAATCTCCTCGACGCGACGCCACGCCGCCACGAACACGTCCGCCATCACCTCATCGACCAGATCGCCTGCGACGCGGCGCTGGCAGTACCCCGCAAGAGCGGCACGGTGAGCCTCGTAGAGCGATCCGAACCGCTCGTCGTTACCAGTCACCTCGGCCACCCTGACCTTCCTTCCACCTCTTGATGTCCGGACGACGCGGTGATCTAACACCCCACGCGCCAGCACCATGTTTGGGACCGCGCGCCTCGACCATTCTCCGGTCGTCGGCCCGCCGTGAGCGGACGATCCTCGGACGTGTGCGTCGTCCTGACGGGAGCCTCGAAGCGGCGCGGAGCTCGCTGATGACGCAGCCCCACTCGGCCCCCGCATTGCATCGTCGAGTTGCCGTAGGCGGCAACCTTCTCGACGTCCCGCCGTGTCCAGTAATGCGCGCCCGAGAACGCTCAACGAGATGGCCGCAGACACACCGTCCTCCGAGCGCCGATCCTGGCGCATCCCGACGATCGCTGCGGTGTCCGCTACCACGCGTCCTCGAACGCGCGATGAGCGGGCTGGCGGGGCATCCGACAGGGCCGTTCCTCCCGCTCGCGATCGCGAGCACTGCAGAGCCGGCCGTCGGCCACAGCACGGCGCACTTTCCTGCCGATCTGGCGAGCGCGCCGCTTGTGTGGTCTCGTCGTTCGGTCGCGTCATTCGGTGTGTGCGAAGGAAATGCCGCTCGGTGCGCGACGCTCCCCGACTACGACGATCGTTCGGTGCGCACGTTCGGACGCGCGAAACGTCGCTGCGGGTTGCGTCGCGCGGTTGGACCAGGATCATCCACAAGTGCCCGTCAGGGTCGGCGACCTGGGCTGCGAAGGCGTTCCACTCTGCTGTGAGGGCTCGTAGACGCTGGTTCCGCCGGCGGCGAGGACGGCCTCGTCGCGCGCCTGGCGCTTGTGCTCAACCGCCTGGTGGTACCGCTCGATGCTGGCCGCAGTGGAGCTCTTGATTCGCTGCAATTCGCGATTGGCCGCTGTGCTGCGTCGTTCGGCGATGGCGACCACTTCCCGTGCGGCATGTCGTTGTCGCCTTGGCGCTCCCGCCAAGTCGTGCGCAGCGGTCGAGTGAGTCTGGCGGGCGCGCTCGGCGCGCTCCTCGGCGAGACCGAGCAGGTTGCGGTCGGGGTCGGCGTCGGCGTCGATCCGCTGCAGGGCGTGCTCGGCGTCCGCAAGTTTGGCTGTCAACCTCTCCCGCGTCACCCGAGCGTCATGCTCCTGGCGTTGTAGGCCGGCCAGGTCAGCTTGCGCCTTGGCCAGGAGCGACTCGAACCAGTCCGGGATCTCGCAGCGAGGCGTAGGCCGGGGCGGCGCCGGTGAAGTTGGTCGGCGGTCTTGCGCGGCGAGGGTGCGGCGTTGGGTGACCGCGAGGATGTCGGCTCGGTCGCTGGCAAGGACTCGGTCGAGGACGGCTCGGGCTTCGGCGACGTTGGTGGTGTCGGTGATGACGCGCAGGTCGTTGCGGCACCGTCCTCTGGTGGCGGCGACGTAGAGGACGCGTCTCGTCGTGATCGGGCTGGCCAGGCAGATGGCGGCGTCCCGGACTCGACGATGAGCTCCAAGACCCGGGGCGCTCCTTCGCCCATCCCGGGCGCCTTCTGCTGGCCAGATCGGTAGGGCGGGTGGGGATCGAACCCACGACCGAGGGATTATGAGTCGGCGCCAGAGGGTCCGCCCCGTGCCGCGCAATGCTGGGTGCAGGTACTTTGTCCCTCCGGTCGTCCGTCTGGTGCCGTCGCATCCGTACAAGTCCGCCGAAGAACTTGGATGGAAACTTGGATGCGGAGGCCCGCATGCCGTCTCAGCCGGCCGGCTCCACCCGCTCGACGGTCGGAACCCGATCGATTGCCCGGTCGAACGAGGCGACTCGTCCGACGCCGTTGCGCTCGGCAGCCGCAACGAGGTACGCCTCGGCGAAGTCCAACTGGTCCAACTCGTACACCTCCACCGCGCGCAAGAGCATGGCCGCATCGATCGTCACCACCGAGTCGAACGCCAGCAGCGACCGAATGGCTGCCGCGACCTGAACCCGTGGCGCTTCGTAGAACGACTCGAGCACGTAGACACACTCGGCGACGATGACGTCCGCCACGAGCAGCTCCTCGCCGCTCGCCAGGTACGCCGTGGCGCGAGCAGCCATGGGCGGCGGGTCACCCGTGAGATGACGTACCAACACGTTCGTGTCGACGAAGGCGGTCACCGGGCGCGTTTCGCACGAGCCGCACGCGTGGTGCGTCGCACCTCGTCCCAGCTCGCGCCGCGCCGTCGAGCCGGCACCGGGATCGTGCCGGCGAGATCGAGGAAGTCGCCGGTCCGAGACAGCACGGCCTGAGCGCCGTGGATGCGGAACACGACTTGATCTCCCTCACGCAGATCGAGGGCGTCCCGCACCGCCTTCGGTACCGTGATCTGGCCCTTCGAAGTCAGCTTTGCTGCAGCGTCCACGATAATCCCCTTACTTCTAGCCTGAGGTAAGGATACCGGACCTCGTGTCGGCTCGGACACGGTTCGCCGCTGATGCGCTCGCAATTGCAAGCGCTTGGTGCGAACAGGCCGCAGCAAAGCGCCATCCATCCGAGCGCCACCACACATTCTCATTGGCGGTACCGGACGCGGAGCGCCGGCATATTCCCCGCGTTACTCGGATGCCCCTGCCGGAACCGGTTCGGGCAAGATGTTCGGGTGGACGCCCGCCGCGCACTGCTTGATCTGCTCGCGGAGCACAGAGAAGCCGGGTTCCCGCCTGAAGTGGACAAGGGACGCACCTACGGCATCGTCGATCCTGTGCTGATCGACGCCGACATCTTCGGTTGGGCCCTCACTGCGTCATCGGGCCGTCTGAACCCTGACGAACAGCTCCGGCTTGTCGCAGCGAAGGATGAACTGTCCCGGTCGATCGAGACCTTTCCGACCGACGCCCGAGGCCACTACAAGCGGCTCGTGCGACTCGCCGACGCAGCGTTGCGATACGCACACTGACCTGCCGCTCAGACGGTTGCGAGCCGGCGATCGTGGACGCGCCTGAGCGGCACGCCTCCCGTGGTTATCGGGCTAGGCGATCGGCTCGAGGGGGTGACCGCAGGCACAGGTGTAGGTGGTGCCGTGTGGGCACGGGTTGTTGATCTGCAGCTCGCAGGCACACTCGGCGTTCGTGCAGGTCAGACGAGTGCCAGGGACGTTCTTCGATTCATCCACGCTGAGACCGTTCCCTGTGCGGCTGCGAGGGAACCGTCCCAACGGCGGCGCGCAGGATTCAGCGGCGGCGACCCGGCGGTAGAGGACGCGGTACGCCGGGTTATTCGGACGCAATTGGCGGATATCGGAGGGCCGGGTGTTCGTGCGGCGACGGTGCCCCGTGAGAGCATGGGCGCGGCCTTGCTGTGTTCCAGCACGTCCGAGCGAGCGCCGGTGCAAGCACCGAGCCGTGTGACTGACCCAACACGTTGACGGGCGTCGTGCTTTGCGATCGCGAGCGGGGGTCGCCCGGAGCGGAGCGGCGAGGGATGGCGATAATGGGCGGCAGGAATCGGGGCCGAATCGCCAGCGTCGTCGCCGTCGCCGGCCTGATGATTGTGTTCGCGCTGCCGGCCGGCGCCTCGGCCCTGCCCCAGTCGGCGGCGCCAATGTGGCCGGGATGGCCCACGGCGACGTCGCCGGCCTGGTCGACATCGTCGGTCACGGTGAGCGGTTGACAAACCCGCTCAGCCCGTACACCTCCACGCCGCCTGGACCGCCGGTGAAGCGAATCTGAGCCACCCGGCCCTGATCATCACCATCCTCCATGCGCAGCGATACGTCGGTCTGGATATCGCGAAGCTGAATGCCGCCGGTGAGCTTGCCCCGCCAGTCGGCCTGATCGAGCGAGCCGATGACATCGACGAGCCGGAGACCCGAGTGTTCGTTGCCCGCGTCGTCCAACAGGGTGACCCTCCACTGATCAGACATGACTCTTTCCTACCTGTTACCGCCGAGTCTTGCGGCGCCGCTCGGCCGTTCTGGCGGGAGGCGGTGTCTCCCCGTTCCGCGGCGTGCCGCTGCGCAGCGCCCATCAAGGCTCGCCGACGCCGTGGCGGGGAACGAGGGCCTCGATGGTGACCACCTCGATCTCTGCGGCGCGTTCCGCGAACGTCAGCAGGCCGCCGCGTTCGTCGTCGTCGATCGCCACGAACCCGGGCAGTGGCGCAGCGTCGATCAGCTCGCCGAGTCGGGCGACGGTCGTGGCGCCCCAGCCATGTTCGAGCGTGGCGACCTTCCACGTCTCGTCGCAGCGCTGCAGCGCAGGCGCGATCACGCTGGTCGTCGTCGCGCCGGTCTGTACAGGTTCCGGAGTGAGGTCGGGGTGGCGGCGAGCGACGTCAGCCGGTGGCACGCATGTCGCGGGAGGAGCCGACGGACCGGCACGCGGCGCTGAGCGCGGGAAGGAACCGCGGTCGGTCACCCACCGCGCCGAGGTGGTCGGCGTGGACGTAGTACACGCTGGCTTTCGTGGCGCGGGCCAGTTCGAGCTGCCGTGACGGCGGGACCAGACGGTCGCGGGTCGTGACGATGCTGGCCGTCGGGCAACGGAGCTCGGCGAGCCACGGGCGGGCGTCAAAGTTGCCCAGGGCGCGCCCTGCTTCGATGAGCGCCGCCGGGTCGTGACCGCGGACCTCGTCGACGAACGCCGACGACATGGCCGAGTCGCGGGCCGCGTACCGCACGACCGTCTGGGCGAGGCGGCGGCGGACGGCTGGTGGCGTCAGTCGCAACGATGCCGCCATGGCCGCCCCGAACGGCGAGTCGGCGGGGCGTTCCTCGGCGAACCGTGCGCTCGTCGCGCACAACACCAGGCCGCCGACGAGCGACGGGTGACGGCGGCGAGCGAGCAGCGCCACCGGTCCGCCCATCGAGTAACCGACGGTGATGACGCGATCGATACCCAAGACGTCGGCCAGTCGCGCCACGTCGTCGGCGCAGTCCTCGAGCCGGAACGGCCACGGTGACCGAACGCCCCGCCCGTGGCCGGCCTGATCGAGAGCGACGACCCGGAACTGCGACGAGAGGGCGTCGAACGCGCCCGGCCAGTTGATCGAGGCGGTGGCACCGAGGCCGTGCAACAGCACCACGGTCGGGGCGCCGACCGGACCGGCGACATCACGCACGAACGTCGTGCCGCGCCCGGGAAGGCGGACGCGACGCCCTGCCGGCACACCGCGGCCAGAATCGACGGGGTCAGGCATGCTCAGCTCCTCGGCGTCCTCGCAGCGGTGGGTGGGGTGGCGTCGTAGGTGGCCAGGAACGCCCCGGTCGCGCCCTCCAGGCGTCGCAGCTCGTCGGCCCACTCGTCGAGCAAACGCCGACCCGATGCTGTGAGGCGGTACACCCGCCGGGCCGGCCCACTGCCACCGGTGTCCCAGCTCGACCGCACGATGCCCTCGAGCTCCAGTTGGCGCAGCAGGCGGTAGAGGTTGGCGACATCGGCGCCCTCACCGCCGGCCAGCGTCGCCAGCCGTTCCTTGAGGTCGTAGCCGTGACGCGGCTCGGCGGCCAGCAGCAGCAGGACGGCCGGCTCTACGAACCGTTCGATGCGTGCCCGGACGTTCCACCGGCCGGGACCGACGAGCCAACGACATCGCGACGACAGAAGCACTACTCGCAACATAGCAGTCAGTGACTGCTATCGGCCGTGATAGTTCACGGTCGTCAATGTCAGATCACGTCCACATTCCTCAATCTCGCTGGCGACGCGGATGTGCGGGAGCGCCATCGTCTCGGCGGTTGCGGACGCGGCGGCCAGGTGTAATCCCCGTCGATATCGGATGGGTCGCCGAGTGCAGTGCACGGGCGTGACCAGTGTCTTGTCTCCCGCGCTGGTTCAGTGGGTCGCAGTCAGCACCGTCTCGAGGTCGTGCCAGAGGTCATCGATGTCTTCGATGCCGACGCTCATTCGCAGCAGGCCGGGATGGACGTGGGCATCACCGGCGTACTTCTCACGGCGTTCGATGGTCGTCTCCACCCCGCCGAGGCTGGTGGCGGGCACGAGCAGGCGGACCTGGTCGCACACCGCGTCGGCGGCGGCAGCCCCACCAGCGCAGACGAACGCGATCATCGCCCCGCTGCCGGGATAGCGAACGTCGTCGACGGCGGGATGTTGGCGAAGCCGTTCGACGAGCTCGGTGGCGTTGCGTTCCGCCGCCGCCAGGCGGATCGGCAGGGTCCGTAGCCCGCGCAGCGCGAGGAACGCTTCGAGCGCGCCGGGTGTTGCACCCTGGAACGCACGCGCGTGGAACAGTCGTTCATGGACATCGTCGTCGGCGGTGACGCACAGTCCGAGGAGCAGATCGCTATGCCCGCCGATGAACTTCGTCGCACTGTGCACGACGATCGTCGCTCCGTGAGCGAGAGGTTGTTGACGAAGCGGGGTGGCAAACGTCGAGTCCACCACCATGCGGGCACCCCCAGCAGCGACACCTTTGCTGATCGTCGGCAGGTCGGCAACATCGAGAGTCGGGTTGGTCGGAGTCTCCACCCACACCACATCAGCCCCCTCGGCCGCCGTGCGGACCGCCGCGGTGTCGGTGACGTCGACCCGGCGCAGCTCGATCGATCCCTGGCGCTCGTACTCGCCCAGCAGGCTGCGCACCCCGAGATAGCTGACCTCCGGCACCACGACGACCCGCGGCGCGAGCGCATAGATCGCAGCAGCAGCCGCGGCCATCCCGCTTGAGAACGCCAGCGCTCGACCGCCCTCCAACAGCCCAACTGTCTCCTCCAACGCGGACCACGTCGCGGTCCCGTCGGTCCGGCTGTACTCGCCACTCCCACGCACGTTCGACGCCAGCACGATTGGCTGATTCAACGGTTCACCCGGCGCCGACGGACGACCGGCTACCACCGCCAGCGTGGCGGGCGCCAGCGGCCGTTCCTGGCCAGGTTCGTTCGGCATCCCGGCATCGTCGCACACCACCCACCCACCCAGCCCGACCGCCTGCTGCGGACATCCCAACCAGCCGGCTCCACGCACGACCCGCCCATCGGGTCGACGGGCAAGCACATCGACGAGCCGGCGATAGCGGACGCGGTCGGTCGGCATTATCCCCGTCGTTTGCGGACAACCGCGCTGCGTGCGCGTTCGGTGCGCGTAGCCGCGATGCTCGCTATCTGCTGACGATCGCCGCCGGTGGGACGAGGGACCCGATGAACCCCACGTCAAATGGTCGCGGCGCTCCTGGGAGCGGCTCCAGCCATGGTCATTCGGCGGCGGCTACGTCAACCACCTCGCCGCCGACGAAGGCGGTGACCTAGTTCGTCAAGCCTACGGGGACGACTCGTGGCGGCGCCTCGTGCAGCTGAGCCCCTCTACGACCCCACCAACGCCTTCCACCTCAACCCGAACATCGACCCCCGCCCCGCGGCGTAGCCAGCGGCGGTTGGAGGTGACGGAGCGATCAGTGGATCTCGACGAGTGTCTCGTGGAACGGGTCGGCGTAGTGTTCGGCGAACAGTTTGGCGACCAGTTCGCCTCGGCTGCTCACGCCGACCTTGTCGAACACCGCCTTGATGTAGTCCCGCACGGTGTGTGCCGAGAGGAAAAGCTCGGCGGCGATCTCGGGCGTGGAGTTGCCCCGGGCGATGGCCCGCACGACGTCGCGCTCCCGGGGGGTGAGCCCGTACGCCTCGATGATGATCGGAGCGAGATCGCCGCTCTTGGCCGGCTCGACGACGATCGCCACGGTGCCGTCACCGGAGCTGCTGTCGAGCACCGAGGCGTGCAGCACGAGCCATCGGCCGGAGCGGTCGCGCAGGCGCAGCCGGGCGTCCCGGGCGTCCCGGCCGGAGGCGACGGCGTGCGCCCGGGCGATGAGCGGGATGATCGGGATGGCGGCGTCGACGTCGGGGCTCTCGAGCCCGGCCAGGATCTCGAACCAGTTGGTGCCGGGGTCGTCGCCGTAGATGTCGGCGAGCCAGCGCGACGCCGCGTCGTTAGCCGAGATGATGGCGCCGTCACGGTTGAACAGCATCAGGCCCGGTGCGTGCGTGAACCCGGGCGAGGGTGCCATCAGCGCCGCATGGGTGCGCAACGCCGCCGCCACGATCGGAGAGACGGCCTGCAAGACGGCAACGTCGTCGCCGTCGAACGGAGCGCGGCCCGGCTCGCGGAAGAGGCCGGCAACGCCCCACGACTTTCCGGCGGTGCGGAACACTGCCCGCAGTTCGTCGTCGTAGCCCTGCGGCTGCAGGAAGTCGCGGTAGCGGGCGCTGCGCATCGGCCGGTCGCTGGTAGCCGAGCGCAAGGTCGCCGCCGAGGCGTGGCCCCGGGCGAGGTCGGCGAAGAGGTTGGCGTCCTGCTCGTGGAACTCCCCGAACCAGAAGGTGTTGCAGTAGCCGTCGTCGAGGTGCTCCATGCGCGCCGGCGACACGGCGAGCAGCGTCGTGGGATCGAGGCCGAACCACATCGCCCCGTCGTAGGGGACGGCCTTACCGATCTCCGTCGCCACACCCTCCAGCAGCTCGTCCGCGTCGGCCGCCCGGGCGGTGACCCGCTCGACGGCGTCGACGACTGGCGTCAACAGCCCGCTCGCCATGCCGCTCACAGTACGCCACCTGGCCCGATCGCGGACCCCCCTTGCTGGGGGGTTCCCGTCCCGCCGGGCCCACGAGCTGGGGGTGCGGCCGCCCGCACTACCGCCCGTCCGAGGGATCGACGGCCAGCGCCTTGAGGCGCAACGTCACCGAACAACCAACCACCCGAAGGAACTGACCATGCAACCCGCCACGATCCCCACCACCGCCCCCGTCAAGGTGGCGCCCGACACCTACCTGATCCCCAACCTGGCCGCCGCTGAACCCGGCACCTACGTGCCGGTCAACTCGCTGGTCATCCTGGGCGAGGAGCCGATCATCGTCGACACCGGTGCCCCGGTGCACCGCGCGCACTGGCTCGAGATGGTGTACGGCCTCGTCGACCCCGACGACATCCGCTGGGTCTTCCTGTCCCACGAGGACGGCGACCACACCGGCTCGCTCGACCAGGTGCTCGCCGCGGCTCCCCAGGCGACGCTGGTCATGAACTTCTTCAGCACCGAGCGCCTCGCCCTCGAACGACCGGTTCACCTCGAGCGCATGATCTGGCGCGAGCCCGCCGAGACGTTCGACGCTGGCGACCGCCGCCTGCGGCTCGTGCTGCCACCAATCTTCGACGGCCCCGCAACCCGTGGCCTCTTCGACGAGAAGACCGGCGTGCTGTGGTCGGTCGACACCTTCGCCGCCCTCACCACCGGCGCCGTCCACCACGTCGAGGAGCTCCCGAAGGACCTCTACGACGAGTCGTTCATGTTCTTCAACAGCCTCATCTCGCCGTGGCACCAGTTCCTCGACCCGGTTCGCTACAACCGCCACGTCGACACCATCGAGACGCTGAAGCCCCGCGCCGTCGCCAGCGCCCACGGCCCGATCCTCGTCGGCGACGCCATCCACGACGCCTTCGACCGGGTCCGCACCCTCGCCGGCGCGCCGATCATCGCCCCGCCCGGCCAGGCCGCCCTCGACGAGATCCTCGCCGGCGTCATCGAAGCGCCGGCCGCGTAGACCCACCACTCACAACCCGAAGGAGCAGCCATGTCCACCCACCCCCGCCGGCGCCTGGCGCTGGCGCTCACCGTCGGTGCCCTGCTCGCACTGGGCGCCGCCAACCCGGCCGGCGCCGCGGCCGCCAAACCGCCGCGCTTCCTGCTCGACGGCGGCGACCGCTGGTTCACCCACGACGTCGGCTGGTACCCGGTCGTGCGAGGGCCCGCCGAGGTCGTGCTCAACGGCCGGCGGACCCTCACCGGCACCCTGTCAGCGACCATCCAGCCCGACGACCACACCATGCCCGCCCCCGGCGAATGCGAGAGCGGCCTCACCTTCGTGTTCGTCGACGGCCCGCACCGCAGCGCCGACACGACGCTCAGCAGTGCCGGGGAGATCTGCGGCCACCACGTACAGCCACCCACCAGCGTCGTCACCCACACCTTCACCGGCGCGGCCACTATCGAGCAGAGCGGCCAGCGCCGGCTCGAGGGTCGGGAGACGTTCCTCGAGATCCGCATGGCCGACGACGGCCGAGCCAGCGTCTTTGCCACCACCCAGTAAGCCCCACCCTCGTCGGCTCGTTCCCATCGGCACCCCCCACGGTGCCGATGGGTTCGTTCGCGCAGGTCGCCGGCACCAACGGCCGAACCTCCCCACCTTCGTGTCCGTCAAAGACGGCTCCCATCCCGTGCTGACCTCCACTTCGATTCCACTCGACTCGGACTGTTGCTGGGGCGCGTTCGGTCCCGCCTGACTTCCGACCTGGCGTTCCCGGATGCGGTGGGCCGGGATCATCCCCGTCGTTTCCGGACACCGTCGACACTCTGTTGGGCCCAGTTTCTGGCGCGCCGGCGCCCATCGTGGTGCATCGGCCCTTGTGGATCGCGGCAGAGCCTCGTCGGGCTCCTCGTCCGCGACGCCGTGTCGGCCCGCGCAGCGTCCTCGCCTGGCGACACCGGCGGTGCTGCGCGGCCGGGCGTGCACTGACGCGTTCGTGATCGCCGGCGCTTGACGCCGTTGACCTACGGTCCTGCGGATGGGCGAGACGATTGGTGAGATCCTTCCCGCGGCTGCGCGCCGCTTCGGCGACAAGGCGGCGTTGGTTGTGGAAGGTGAGACGTTCAGCTTCTCTGAGTTGGAGACGATGTCCAACCGTGTCGCAAATGGTCTCGCTGCGATCGGTGTGCAACCGGGTGACCGGGTCACGTTGTACGGCCCGAACTGTTGGGAGTGGCTGGTCGCCTACTACGCGATCGCCAAAACCGGGGCGGTGGTGAATCCGATCAGTTCGATGTTGACCACCGAGGAGGTCCGCTACGTCGTCGCCGATTCCGGGGCCCGTGTGGTCGTGGCGTCGATCGACAAGGGTGTCCCGCTGCTCGACTTGAACGGCACCGACAGCTTGTCGGGTGTCGTGCTGTGGGGCGACGACGTGCCGGTCGGTGCCCCGTCGTTGTCGCGGTGGGTCGACGAGGCGGAGTCCAAGTTCGACCCGGTGCGACGCGAGCGGGCCGACTTGGCGGCGATCTGTTACACGTCGGGCACGACGGGCCATCCGAAGGGGGCGATGCAGAGCCACCGGGCGGTCATCTCTGCCGCGGTCGGGACGGTGCTGATGGGGGCGCGTGGTCCTGACGACCGGGTCCTCAACTCACTGCCGTTGGCCCACGTCTACGGGTCGTGCGTGTTCAACGCAGCAATGATGGCGGGTTCGACGTTGGTCATGGTGCCGCGCTTCAACGCCGAGGCGGTGATGGCTGCCATCGCCCAGCATCGGGCGACGTTGATGGACGGGGTGCCCACCGCGTACTACTACTTGCTCGCTCATCCGGACTTCGATCACGCCGACCTGTCGAGCCTGACGCGTTGTTGGGTCGGTGGACAGACCCTTCCCGCCGCCAAGGCGATCGAGTTCACCGAACGGACCGGCTGCCCGATCCACGAGGTGTGGGGCATGACCGAACTGGCAGGAGCAGCGAGCGCCAACCCCGTCGTCGGGCCGAACAAGCCGGGCACGATCGGCATCGCCTACCCCGGCAACTCGATGCGCGTCGTTGACATCGACGACCCCGGCGCCGTGCTCGGCCCTGGCGAGCGCGGCGAGTTGATGTTCCGCGGCCCGATGGTGATGGACGGCTACTACGGCAACGACGAGGCGACCAGCGCGTCGATCGAGCCTGATGGCTGGCTCCACTCCGGCGACATCGCGACGATCGATGAGGACGGCTACGTCACGATTGTCGACCGCAAGACGGACATGATCCTGACCGCCGGTTTCAATGTCTACCCGGCCGAACTGGAGCGTGTGCTGTGCATGCATCCCGCAGTGGCCCTGGCGGCGGTCACCGGGGTCGCCGACGAGTTCAAGGGAGAACTGGCCAAGGCCTATGTCGTCCGCAACCCGGACACCACGGTGACGGCGGAGGACCTTGTCGCCCATTGCCGTCAGCACCTTGCCGCCTACAAGATCCCACGGGCGGTGCAGTTCGTCGACGACGTGCCCATCACCGCATCCGGAAAGATCATGCGTCGCCTGCTCAAGGACTACGACGACGGGACGCGCTAACCACTCGGCGAGTGCTGCCGTGGACCCTCGGCTCGCCGGACCGCATCGCGGACCTGAACGGCTTGCTGCGCTGCTCTGTAACGCACGGCTGCCGGCGATCCAGGATGCGCGAGCCCGGTGTTAATCCCGTCGTTCTCGGTGACTTGTCGGCGTCGCCGCCGGGCTCACCTGTGGCCCCGGGCGGAACCGCGCTTGGAGCGCGCTACTGATCTCAAGATGGCGGAGCAGGAACATCCGCTCGTCGAGTCGCCGTCGGCGCAACCAGCCGGTGACCTCGTCGTTGCACTTGCTGGCGTTGCACGATCCGCAGGCCGGCACCACGTTGTCGAGCGTGTAGCGGCCCCTGCGGGAGACCGCGAGCACACAGTCGCGTTGCAGGCGACGGTCGGACGCGTTGCAGTACGCACAGCCACCCCATGCGTCCTGGAGCGCCATCCACTGTTCGGCAGTGAGATCGTGCTCGACACGCTCCATCCGGCGCCGCCGCCGTCGAGCGGCACGTTCCCGACGAGTCCTGCCGACAGCCACCCCGCGACCGTACGACGCGCCGCCGGACCGCGAGTGGACTGGCGGGCTTTCACTGCCACACCCGACCACCGGAGGCTCAGGCGCGTCGGTTCCGGCGTTATCCCCGAGCGAGTGGAGCGCTATGCCGCGTGCTTATCGGACTGTGGGCTGCCCGGTTCACAACGGCCACCGGACGCTCAGCGTCCAACGTCGTGGCACCGTCTTGACATCACCCGCGCCCGGGAAAGACTCACCGACAACTCGTCGAAGCCGCCGCCATCATCCTCGCCGAGCGTGACGGATACACCCTGGAGAACTTGTGGCGCCGATAGCCACAAGCTCGGTGTGTCGTCGGGTCAGGCACGAACCTAGGCCGAGGCGCGATCGATCCGGCGTTACCTAACGCGGCGGTCGCGCATTAGCTCCCGCGCTATTCGGACGGTTGACGGCCCCAGATGCGAGTCCCGCGAAGCACACTGTGCCGGTGCAACTCTTGTCCGAACGCGCATCCAGGCTCGAGAACGTGGCGACATACGAATCCCACGGCACGTCCGCAGTCCGCCTCGCACACGGCCATGGCGAGGCGCACGCCTATCTGCTCCAGTTCGAGGCAGGCGGCGCGATCGGCCGGCACGAAGCCGGCTACGGCCAGCTGTTCATCGTCCTCACCGGACGTGGGTGGGTCGCAGGCCACGACGGTCTCCGAGCCGAGATTGGCACTGGCGACGTGGTCCTGTTCGAGCGCGGAGAGCACCACGCCAAAGGCAGCGACACAGGGATGACCGCCGTGATGGTGCAAGTGCGAGACCTGTCGGCGACGGCTGCGGCGCTGCACTCAGATCCCTGAGGCGCTCCGAGCCGGCGGTCGAGGCCGCGCGCGGCGAGCGTTATCGGGCGGCGTTCTCGGACAGCGTCGGTGTGCCGATCAGCTGTGACCGTTCCAGAGCTGCGCCCAGTCGGGGAGATCGTTCGGATCGACGGCCACTTCCGTCGCCGGTACCTGCTCGAGCTCGACCAGCAACTGACGACGCAACGAACACGCTTTCGCCACACTCTTCCACGTGCAGCGCTCTTATGGGGAGTCGTCAACGGAATGAGGCTTCGGCCGCAGTCTGCGCAGAACCGACGCGTCACCTCGGCGCCTCTGTGCAGGAGCGGCACTGGTGTTCCGGGGCGCTCGGCCCCCGACGCGACGTCGAGTGCATGTAGGAACCCGTCACCCGGAGAATCATGGCGCATGTGCGTCCGACGCCAGAGACTCCGACATGCCTCTTGACGACCATCATGCTCAACCGCCGTGTCGCCGCCCGCCGTCGTCCGGGAGCCGGCGAACTCGGACACAGCGGCCCACGATTATTCCCGTTGTTCGAGAACGTTGTTCCAGGACACTCGCAGGTTCGGTGTTCTCGAGACGGTTGGCGGAGCTGACTGGCGGGGTCGGCCGGAGCTGGGGGGACGGCTCCCGTACTGTGAAGTCTGGTGAGTCCGCCGGTCGTTCGTTACGCCAAGGCTGATGACGGCGTCCACGTAGCCTTCCAGGTGTTCGGTGATGGTCCGGGGCTCTTGTACGTCCCGCATTGGGCAACCCATCTGGAGCTGCTGTGGGAGGAACCTCTCGTCGCTGACTTCATGCGCCGCCTTGGCTCGTTCTCGACGGTGGTGCTGTTCGACAAGCGTGGGACGGGGCTGTCTGATCCAGTCTCGACGCCGGTGCTGCCCACGCTGGAACGGTGGTGCTGCCGGGAGCCGTCGTGTTCGGCGCGGACGTGGACCGAGCGCTCCGACCACTTCGACACCCAGGCCGTGATCACTCGTCGCGCCGGGGTCGAGGCGTGCCGTCAGGTCGGTGAGAACGCTCGACCGGTGAGCCAGCTGGCCGCCGAGCTGGGGGTGTGTTGGTGGACGATCATGAACGCCGTCATCGAGCACGGCACGCCGCTCGTCGACGACCCAGACCGGGTCGGCCCGGTGACCCAGCTCGGCGTGGATGAGACGTCGTTCCTCGCCGCCACCCCGACCCATCCGACGATCTACGCCACCGGGTTGGTCGACTTGGACCGCCACATCGTGATCGACATGGTCAACGGCAACAGTGCCGCTGACCTGCGCCGCTGGACCGCCAACGCCGACCCCGACTGGCTCGCCGGGATCGAGGTGGTGGCCACCGACCTGGCCGAATCGTTCCGTGCTGGCCTGTCACCCGGCCTCGCCCACGCCCGCCGTGTCGCCGACCCGTTCCACGTCGTTCGCGTCGCCAACCGCTGTCTCGATCAAGTCCGCCGCCGGGTGCAGAACGAGACGCTCGGCCATCGTGGCCGCAAGCACGATCCGCTGTATCGGATCCGCAAGCTGTTGCTCACCGGCTCCGAACGCCTCGATCAACGAGGCTCGGAACGGATGCTGCTCGGACTGCGCGTCGGCGACCCCGACGACGAAACGGTCGGCGCCTGGCTCGCCAAGGAGAGTGTCAGAGACGTGTACCTCGCTGACACCCCCACCGACGCAGCGACGCTGTTGGACAAAGCGATCCTCGGATGCCTCGCCGACGAGGTCGCCGAGATCCGTGCGCCGGGCAAGACCCTCAAGGCGTGGCGCAGCGAGATCCTCGCCCACCACGACACCGGCGCCTCCAACGGACCGACCGAAGGCTTGAACCTATGCGTCAAGAAGGTCAAGCGCTGCGGTCACGGCTTCCGATCCTTCGACAACTACCGGCTCCGGTGCTGCTCCACGCCGGCAGAATCACCTGGCCTCAACGGCCCCGCCCGCCACGCATCAGAACCCGCTCTCCCCACTCGGACAGCGTGCAGAGCCGGTTATTTCCCGCGAATAGCCGACAGGGCTCTCTGCGCGTTCGGTGCGGTCCGCTTGAGCGCGTCAAGGCGGGTCGCGGCGCGTGCTCCCTCGCGCGTTCAGTTGGGGCGGTACCGGTCCGCGGTGCTGCGGCCCGTCATCGGCTACACACTCGCTCATCGACGAGTTCCACTTCTGGGTGTTCCCCGTCATCGCCGGGGGTGTGGGCGGCACCCGCCTGCTCGAAGGCATGGTCACGCCCGCGCACTGAGGCGCCGGTACGTGATCACGGCGGCGGCGAGGGCGACGACGGCGACGACCTCGAGCAGGATGACGGCGACGGTCACCCTGCTCGACGTTTGTGAGCGGTGATCGTGCACTCCTGGATACGTCGCGATGGGTCGACGGCGCGGCGGGTGTGATTTCAGCGCCGCTTCAGCAGATCAGTGAACACTGTGATCGACAAGCAACGAGGGAGGTTGAGAGATGCGCATCGGGATCCGGATGGTCGCCGTCGTCGCGCTCACGCTCGTCGCGTGCGGCGGATCGGACGACGAATCGGCCGAGCAGCCATCCGACGAGACATCCGACGAGCCCGGCCGGGCGACTGCGCTCATGATCACTCCGACCCACGACGGTCAGGTCGTCCGTGGCGACGACGGCATGGACCACGTCGAATACGGACTGCTCGTCGTCAGCGTGTTCGACGAACCGGTGACCATGTCGAGCGTGGTCGTCCTCGATCCCGACGGAGAGGAACTGTTGCGAATCGAAGGGGATGCGCTTGCCGCCACGACGCAGACCCTCTTCGACAAGAAGCCGTCGGCGGTCGTTCCCCCGTCCGGCGCCGTCGGGATCAGCGTCGACGTGATCGTCCCGCCGGACAGCGTTCCAGACAGGGTCACTCACCGAATCGCGTACACGCTCGAACCGGACTCGAAGAGCGGGGCGATGATCGACGTCCCCGAGATCGACGGGCCGGAGGTCGCGATCGACGACGCGGCTGCCATCGAGATCGCGCCGCCCCTCAAGGGGGATCGCTGGGTCGCCACCACGGCGTGCTGCAAGCCCAACGTTCACCGAGATCTTCGAATCGCCGTCGACGGTCGGCGAATCGCCACTCCCGAGACCTTCGCCGTCGACTGGGCTCGGGCCGAGGGCGACCGGCTCTACGACGCGGACGGCAGCCAGAACGAGCAGTTCTATGCCTACGGACAAGAAGTTTTCGCGGTCGCCGATGGAACCGTCGTCTTCATCCAGGACGGCAAGCCGGAGGGAGTGCCGAACCAAGCGACGCCGGCGCAGGATCTTTCCGATTTCGGCGGCAACCAGGTGATGCTCCAGATCGAGCCGAACGTCTACGCGTGGTACGCCCATCTGCAGCCGGGCAGCCTCGTGGTGGAGGTCGGCGATGAGGTGGAGGCCGGGACGCCCCTTGCCAAGCTCGGCAACACCGGGCCCTCCCTGGGCCCTCACCTCCACTTCGGCCTCCTTGACGTCAACAGCTCCGTCACCGGACGCAGCCTGCCGTTCGTCCTCGACAGCTACACGTTGGTCGGCACCGTCGATTTCGCAACCTCCGAGGGGGACCATCTGGTGATAGCCGGGGATCCGCAGGAGGTCACGTCGGCCTATCCGCTCTATGGCAGCATCTCGAACTTCCCGTGATGCTGCCGTTCACTGGGCAGTGATCGTGTACTCCTGGATACGAGGTTCGGGAAGTGGCGACAGCGCGAACCACAGCTGCACGTCGTGGCCGTCGCCGGCTCGGGCAATGACCGTCGCGTCGGTGTCCAGCCCGGCGTCGATGCGATCCAGCGTCAATGGACCGTGGGCGGCAAAGACCTCGCGGGCCGCTCGCGCCCGGCGTTCGAAGGACTCATCGAGGGCGACATTGTCGGCGAAGAGATCGTCGGCGACGGTCGTCCCAGTCGTTGACGAGGCCGACGAGCGCCGCCCCGGCTGTGTGCAGCGCGTCGTTCGTCGCGATGGCGACTGGCGGCACGAAGCCGTGGTCGTCGATCACCTCGAGCAATCGTCGCGTGAGCAGCCGCGTCGGCGCGTAGGTCACGTCGACGCCGTCTACGGGATCGGCGGGTCCTGCTAGATCAGTAGGGCGGGTGGGGATCGAACCCACGACCGAGGGATTATGAGTCCCCTGCTCTGACCACTGAGCTACCGCCCTTTCCTGGTGCCCCGGTCTACTCCGTGGTCGGGCGGTTCCGTTGACTTCGTCGGTCCCCGCCGGACAAGCTCCGTTCGCCGTCCGACGGGAGGGAGTTTGCGATGGACGTCTTGATCTCCGGCGCGGGCATCGCTGGGTTGACCGCCGCCTACTGGTTGGGTCGCTACGGGTTCACCCCGACGATCGTCGAGCGGGCGCCTTCGCTCGTGACCGGCGGCTACAAGATCGACGTGCGCGGCACGGCGCTGGACGTGCTGCGCCGGATGGACGCCCACGACGCCGTCGTCGCCGCCAGCACACAGATGCAAGGCGCCAAGCTGGTCGACCGCGACGGCAACGTCATCAACGAGCTGAGCGGCGACCAGTTCGGGCACCGAGTCGGCGATGACCTCGAGATCGTGCGCGGCACGCTGTGCGAGATCCTGATGGAGCGGGTGCGGGACGTCGACATGATTTTCGGCGACGTCATCGAGTCGGTGAGCGAGTCGTCCGGCGGGGTCGACGTGACGTTCCGCAGCAGCGAGCGACGGTCCTTCGATCTGGTGATCGGCGCCGACGGGCTGCACTCCAACGTCCGCAACCTGGTGTGGGGTGACGAGTCGCAGTTCCTGCGCGACCTCGGCATGTACCTGTGCGTCTACTCGGTGCCCAACTACCTGCAGCTCGACCGCGTCGAGATGCAGTACTCCGAGATCGGCCGCGTGGCGGCGATCTGGGCCACGCGCGACGATCCCAACGCCAAGACGACCTTCGGGTTCGCCGCACGCGGTGAGCAGATCGACCTCCGCGACCGAGCGCAGCAGGAGCAGGCGGTGAGGAAGCGGTTTGCCGGCGTCGGCTGGGAGGTCCCCCGACTCCTCGACCTGATGTCCGAGGCCTCGGACTGGTACTTCGACATCGCTGCTCAGGTCGATCTGCCGAGCTGGTCGAAGGACCGCGTGGCGCTGGCAGGGGACGCTGGCTACTGCGCCTCGCCCATGTCGGGGCAGGGATCGAGCTTGGCGATGATCGGCGCCTACGTCTTGGCCGGCGAGCTGGCCGCCGCCGGCGGCGACCACGTGGCCGCCTTCGCCGAGTACGACCGGGTGATGCGGCCGTTCGTCGACCTCAACCAGCAGCTCGGGATCCAGTCCGCGGCCTTCATGACCCAGGATCCGTCGGCGGCGCCGGCCGAGCTGTCGGGCGAGGATGTCGAGGCGGTGATCGACCAGTCCACGCAGCGGATTGCGGACGCGGCCAACGCCATCACGTTGAAGGACTACTCCAAGCGCTGACTGGCTCCGGGGGTGGGGCTCGAACCCACGACCTATGGATTAACAATCCATCGCTACTTCCAGCTGAGCTACCCCGGAAGGCAGGCCGGACAGAGTATCGCCTCGATCATCGCCATCACACGGCGATAGGTCAAGGTGCAGCTGTAGCTGACCGCAGGGCAGCCGTAGATGTGCCGGTTGCGCCTCATGGTCCGGTCGGCAACCGCGCGGTACGGCTTGCCGAACTGCAGCGGTGGGATCGCGGTCAGCGCCGACCAGAACTCGATGGCTGCGTCGAGGTCGAGATCTTCGTGGAGGTAGAGCCGCATCCGCAGTCGCGACTCGTCGACCTCGAAGAAGCGACGCAGCCACGTGATGAAGACCAGGATCATGCTTGCGTCACTGTTAGCGAATCGCACCTCGCCAGGCGTTTTGCCGCCCTCGCCTGCGTACAGCGCCAAGCCGAGCACGAGGAACTCTCGGTCGGACAGCTTCCCAATGCGATCGGAGCCCTCCTGTCGACAGCGCTCGATCTCTGCGAGCGGTCCCACCTCCTGGTCAGGTTTCTGGTTGGACGGGCAACCAGAACCCTGACCTTGAGGGCAAGCGGGCGGAGCACCGCCGCGCTACTCGGCCTCGAGGAACTCCCGCAGCCGCTGGCTGCGCTGCGGGTGGCGCAGCTTGGCCAACGTCTTGGCCTCGATCTGGCGGATCCGCTCGCGCGTCACGCCGAACTCCTTGCCGACCTCTTCGAGGGTCTTGGCCTGCCCCCCGTCGAGCCCGAAGCGCAGGCGCACGATCTCCTGCTCCCGCTCCGACAGCTCGTTGAGCACGGCGCCAACGGCCTGCGTGAGCATCATCCTGGTCGCCGCGTCGGCGGGCCCATCCGTCGACGAGTCCTGGATGAAGTCGGCCAGGTTCGACTCGTCCTCCTCCCCGATCGGCGAGTCGAGCGACAGCGGGTCGAGCGACAGGCGCAGCAGCTCGCGCACCCGCTCGTCGTCGAGCTGGACGCGCAGTCCGATCTCCTCGATCGTCGGCTCGCGCTCCAACTCCTGGTGCAGCTGGCGCTTGGCCCTGATCACCCGGTTCATGTGCTCGACCATGTGCACCGGGATGCGGATCGTGCGTGCCTGGTCGGCGATCGACCGGGTGATCGCCTGGCGGATCCACCACGTGGCGTACGTCGAGAACTTGAACCCCTTGGCGTGGTCGAACTTGTCGACCGCCCGCATCAAGCCGAGGTTGCCCTCCTGGATCAGGTCGAGCAGCTGCATCCCCCGCCCCGAGTACCGCTTGGCGATGCTCACCACGAGGCGCAGGTTGGCCTGGGTCAACTCGCTCTTGGCCCGCTCGCCGCGCTGGACGATCCGCCAGAGCTGGCGCGACTCGACCTCGTTGAGCGGGAGGCCGTCGCCCGCCGCGTCGTCGATGCGGGCTGCGGCCAGCTGGCCGGCCTCGATCAGCTGCGCCAACCGCCGCTCGTCGTCGCCGGTGAGCAGGTCGACCTGGCCGATCTCGCGCAGGTACATCCGCACTCCATCGGACGTCGTCCCGTCGCCGCGTGACGCCGTTCGCCGGACACGACGCCGGCGGCGCCGGCTGAGCAGGTGCTCGTCGGCCTCCTCGGTGGTCGATTCCAGCTCGAGCACTCGCGGCGCCGCTGGCGGCGTGTCGTCCTCCGGCTCGGCGTCGGCGTCGACATCGATCGTCTCGTCCAGCGTGATGCCGGCCTCGCTCAGCGTGTCTTTCACCTGGTCCAGCACGTCACCGGTCAGCTCGACGTCGCGCAGCACGTGGGTCACCTGCTCGGCGTGCACGCTTCCCAGCTGGCGCCCCCGGGCGAGGAGGGCGTCCCACTCGGTCGGATCGACGCCATCGAGGGTGTTGACCGCCGCCCGACTGGCGACCGGTACCAGCGGTTCCTCAGGGCGACGGTCGCCCCCCACTCGAGCGTTCCTCCATCCGTCGATGCAGCCACCGTAGCAACCACTCGGCAGCCCCGACCGCTGCCGTTGTCGCGCCGGTCAGCGCCTCCAGCTGGCGGCGGGCCTCGGCGTCGAGGCGGATCAGCTCCGCTTCGCCCGACGGGCCCCGTTCGGCCAGCTGTCGACGCACGGCCGCCCCGATCAGATTTCGCGCCTCCGCGTCGGGGTCCACCTCCAGATCGGCGACGGCGGCCCGCTCGAGGACCTCGCGCGCCTCGGGGTCGGCGGCGTCGATCGCTGCGTCGAGCCTGCCCTGGGCGGCGGCCAGGGCGAGGAACGCCCGCCGATTGGCGTCGTCGTGGAACAGCTCCTCGACGAGCCACTCGGCGATCGAGTCCCAGTCCTGGGCCAGCTGGGCGATGGCCGCGAACTCGGCGTTCTCCTTCGCCGGCGCCCGCCGGGTGGGGACGGCGGCAAGGGTCGGGCGGCGGCTGCGCTGCTCGGCCACCCGCACCAGGTCGGCGACGGGCAGGCCGACCTCGGCGGCCACTTCCCCGGCGTACAGGCGACGGACGTTCGGCTCGGGGTGCTCGTTGACGACGGACATCGCCCGCTCTGCCAACCGGGCCCGGTCCTCCGGCGTGCGGCGCGGCTGGCCGTCCATCGCCCGGGCCAGGCGGAACCCCAGGAACGGCGGGGCATCGGCGACGGCGGCGGCAAGGGCGGCCGGATCGCGCTGGCCGAGCTCGCCCGGATCCAGCCCGCCGGGCAACCGGGCCACCGCCACCTGCACCTGGTACTTCTGCTCCCACTCGTAGAACCGCTCGGCGGCGCCCTGCCCGGCGGCGTCGGCGTCGAAGGCCAGCACCACCCGGCCGGCGTAGCGCTTCAGCAGGCGCACGTGGTCCTCCGTGAACGCCGTGCCGCACGTCGCCACCGCTCGCTCGATCCCGGCCTGACGGAACCCGATCACGTCGGTGTAGCCCTCGCACACGACGACCTGGCCGGACGCCGCGATGTCGGCCTTGGCCCAGTTCAGGCCGTACAGCACCTTGGACTTGGCGTAGATCGGCGTCTCCGGCGAGTTCTTGTACTTCGCCGGATCGTCGGACCCAGGCAGCACGCGCCCGCCGATCGCCACGGCCTCGCCCGTGTCGGAGAAGATCGGGAACAGCACCCGCGCCCGCAGGGCGTCTTGCAGCCGGTTGCGGCGGTTGGTGAAGGCCAGGCCGACGGCCTGCAGCGACTCGCCGTCGATGCCCGACTGCCGAGCGAGAGCATCCCAGTCGTCCGGGGCCCAGCCGAGCTTGAACTGGCGAGCCACGTCGCCGGCGAGGCCACGTGAGCGCAGGTAGTCACGGGCCCGCCGCGCCTCCGGGTCCTCCAGGAGTCGCTCGTGGTACCAGTCGACGGCGATGGTCATCGCCTCGACCAACCGCTTGCGCCGGGCCCGGTCCCTCGACTGCCCGGTCGACGTGTAGGTCAGCTGGATCCCGGCCTTGCCGGCCAGGTACTCCACGGCGCCGACGAAGTCGACGTGCTCGTGCTCCTGCACGAACGTGAACACGTCACCCGATTTGTCGCACCCGAAGCACTTGTACCGGCCCGTCTCCTCGCGCACGTTGAACGACGGCGACTTCTCGGCGTGGAACGGGCACAGCCCGACCCAGTTGCGCCCGACCTTGCGCAGCTGGACGAACTGGTTGACGATGTCGACGATCGACACCGTCGAGCGCAACCGCTCGATGTCGTCGTCGGAGATCGCCATGGCGGCGACGGTACGCGGTCGGTGTTACTTCGTGTCCGCTGCCGCGCCGACGATCGCTTGCGCGGCGGCCAAACGGGCGATCGGCACCCGGAACGGCGAGCAACTGACGTAGTCCAGCCCGGCGTCGTAGAACAGGGCGATCGACTCGGGGTCGCCGCCGTGCTCGCCGCACACGCCGATCTTCAGCTTCGGCTTGGTCTGCCGGCCGAGCCGGGCCCCGATGCGGACCAGCTCGCCGACCCCGTCCTGGTCGATGGTCTCGAACGGGTTGCGCTTGAGCAGCCCCGCCGCCAGGTAGGCCGGCATCATCCGGCTCTCCACGTCGTCGCGGCTGAACCCGAACGCCATCTGGGTCAGGTCGTTGGTGCCGAAGCTGAAGAAGTCGGCCTCCTCGGCGATCTCGTCGGCGCGCAGGGCGGCGCGCGGCGTCTCGATCATCGTGCCGATCGTCACCTCCGGGCCCGACCGCAGCCCCTTCGTCGCCGCGGCGATCTCGTCCTCGACCCACCCGCGGGCGAGCGCCAGCTCCTCACGGGTCACCGTCAGCGGGATCATCACCTCGACGATCGGGTGCTTGCCCCGCTTGCGCAGGTCGGCGGCGGCGTCGAGCAGCGCCCGCACCTGCATGGCGTAGAGACCGGGCTTGATCACGCCGAGGCGGACACCCCGGGTGCCGATCATCGGGTTGTGCTCGGACCAGGTCTGCGCCGCGGTGAGCATCGCCTGCTCGTCCGCCGTCAGGCCCTCGGTGGCCTGCTTGATCCGCAACTCCTCGACCGACGGGAGGAACTCGTGCAGCGGTGGGTCGAGCAGCCGCACCGTGACCGGCAGGCCGTCCATCGCCTCGAGGATCTCGGTGAAGTCGTCCTGCTGGACCTTGCGCAGCTCGTCGAGCGCGGCGGCCTCCTCCTCCTCGGTCGAGGCGAGGATCATCCGCCGCACGACCGGCAGCCGATCGGGCGCCAGGAACATGTGCTCGGTGCGGCACAGCCCGATGCCCTCGGCGCCGAGGCGACGGGCGTTGGCGGCGTCCTCGCCGGTGTCGGCGTTGGCACGCACGCCCAGCTTCCCCTTCCGCGCCGCGTCGGCCCACGACAGGACGACGTCGAACTCAGCGGGGGGCTCGGCCGCGGCCAGCGTCATCGCGCCCAGCACGACCTCGCCGGTGGTGCCGTCGAGCGAGATCACGTCGCCCTCGTTCACGGTGACGCCGCCGGCGGTGAACGAACGGCCCGAGATCTTGATCCCCTCGGCGCCGACGACCGCCGGTGTGCCCCAGCCACGAGCGACCACCGCGGCGTGGCTGACGAGCCCGCCGCGAGCGGTGAGGATGCCCTCGGCGACCATCATCCCGTGGACGTCCTCGGGGCTCGTCTCGTTGCGCACCAGGATGACCTGCTCGCCGTTGTCGACCGCCTCCTCGGCGTCGTCGGCGTCGAAGTACACCTTTCCGACGGCTGCTCCCGGCGAGGCCGCCAGCCCCTTGGCGATCACCGTCCCCGTCCCCGAGAACTGCGGGTGCAGCACGGAATCGAGGTGCTCGGCCGACACCCGGGTCAGCGCCTCCTGCTTGGTGATCTTCCAGCGGTCCTTGCCCCGACCGGTGCCCCTGGTCATGTCGACGGCCATCCGCAGCGCGGCGGCGCCGGTGCGCTTGCCGACGCGGGTCTGGAGCATCCAGAGCTTGCCCTGCTCGATCGTGAACTCCGTGTCGCACATGTCGCGGTAGTGCCGCTCGAGGCGGGTGAACACGTCCAGCAGCTCGTCGTGGATGGTCGGGAAGTGGCGGGCCATCGCGTCGAGGTCCTCGGTGTTGCGGATGCCGGCCACCACGTCCTCGCCCTGGGCGTTGATCAGGAAGTCGCCGTATGGCTTGTCCTCGCCCGTGGCGGCGTTGCGGGTGAACCCGACGCCGGTCCCGGAGTTCTCGTCGCGGTTGCCGAACACCATGACCTGCACGTTGACGGCGGTCCCGAGGTCGTGGCTGATCCGCTCGCGGACGCGGTAGGCGATGGCGCGGGCACCGTTCCAGCTGCGGAAGACCGCCTCGACGGCTCCGCGCAGCTGCTTCATCGGGTCCTGCGGGAACGCCTTGCCGGTCGCCTCCTTGACGACCGCCTTGTAGGCCGCGCACAGCTCCTTCAGCGTCGATGCCGGCAGCTCGGCGTCGTTGGTGATGCCGGCCGCCTCCTTGGCCGCCTCCAGCGGGTGGTCGAACCGCTCGGCAGGGATGTCGAGCACGATGCGGCCGTACATCGAGATGAAGCGGCGGTACGAGTCATAGGCGAAGCGCTCGTCGGCGGTGGCCGTCGCCAGCCCCTTGACGCTCCGGTCGTTGAGCCCGAGGTTCAAGACGGTGTCCATCATCCCGGGCATGGAGAACTTGGCGCCGGAGCGCACGCTGACGAGCAGCGGGTCGGCGGGGTCGCCGAGGCGGCGGCCCATCTCCCGCTCGAGCTTGGCGACCTGGGCTCGAACCTCATCGTCGAGACCGGCCGGCCACCCACCCTTGAGGTAGGCGATGCACGCCTCCGTGGAGATCGTGAAGCCCGGTGGCACCGGGAGCTTGAGCACGCTCGTCATCTCGGCGAGGTTGGCGCCCTTCCCACCGAGGAGCTCCTTGTGCTCCATCGGCGGTCGGCGGTGCTTGTGGTCGAAGGCGTACACGTAGTGCGAGCGCTTCGCGGAGCGAGGAGACGGAGCCACGGCCGCGGAGTCTAGGACCCGGCCTACGATCGCTGGCCGTGCGCATCCTCGGCTTCCCGCTCCACGTGCGGCCGGGGTTCCTGCTGTTCATGCTGCTGATCGTGGCCATCAACGCCGACGAGTTCGGCGTGTGGCTGGCGATCTCGATCGCCGGGTTCACCCTCCTCCACGAGCTCGGCCACGCCGTCGCCGCCCGACGGGCCGGCGCCGAAGCCGAGATCTCGCTCGACTTCCTGGCCGGGTACGCGTCGTACCACTCCCCGCAACCCCTGTCGCGCACGGCGCAGGTGGCGATCTCGCTGGCCGGGCCGGTGACCCACATCGTCGTCAGCCTCGGCGTCCTGCTGGCGATGGGCGTCGACCCGTTCGATCCCTACAGCCGGGGCAGCTCACCCGCGGCGACCGCAGTGTGGTGGGCCGGGCCGGCGATCGGTGCGTTCAACCTGCTGCCGGTCCTGCCACTCGACGGCGGCAACGTCGTCACCTCGTTGCTCGACCGCGTGCTGCCCGGCCGCGCCCGGCCGTTCATGCTCTACGCCAGTGTCGCCGTCAGCGTCGTCGCCGCTGTCGTCTGCGCGCTCAGCCCGGGGTGGCGCGGCATGGTCGTGTTCATCGGGTTCCTGCTGATCATGCAATTGCAGTCGCTGTTCGATCACCGGTCACGCCACGCCCGTTCCCCGTTCGATGTGGCCGGCGAGGCGCTCGACCAGGGCGACGTCGAGCGGGCGCGGCGGGTGCTGGTCAACGGGTTGCGGCGGCCGGCTGCGGTGCCGCTGATCCCCCGACCGATGACCGACGAGGCTGCGGCCCGGCTGGTCGACCTGCTCCCCCGCCCGTTGCCGGACGGCGACCCGTGGAACGAGTACCTGCTGGCCAACCTGCTGGTGCGGGCGGGGCGGTTCGACGAGGCCGCCCGCTACGCGGCCGACAGCTACGGCCGCCAGCCCCGCACGTTGATCGCCGCCACCGTGGCCCGCGCCGCCGGCGCGCTCGGCGACGACGCCACGGCGATGGCCTGGCTCCGGGCGGCCGCAGCCGCCGGCACGTCGGCGGACGGGCTGGCAACGGTGATCGACCAGGCCCCGGAACTGGCGGGAGTGCGCCACCACCCCGACGTCGTCGCCCTGCGCAGCACGCTGACGACAAGCCCCTGATCCGCCGCGCCTGCCGCGCCTGGCGCGCTGGCGCGCCTGCCTCGAGGTGAGCGGTGAGGGGACTCCGTGCCCTCACCGCTCACCTCAGGGGGTGGATCCGACGGCGGGCGGCGCGGTACCGAGCTCGACGCCGCGCTTGACGTAGCCCAACCCCCGTTTCCCGACGACCGTGGTCAACGTGCCGACGGTCTGGCCGTCCACCTCGATCGGGTCGCCGGCGGCGGCACCGTCGGGCACGTCGAGGATCCGCAGGCGGCGCGGTGCGTCGGCGCCGCGGGAGTCCATCCGCTCGACCAGCTCCTGCCCCGGATAGCAGCCCTTCTTGAAGTCGACGGCCAGCGGCGTGACCCCGGTCTCGGCCGGGATGGTCTCGCCGGGCACGATCTCGACGCCCATCGCCGGCCAGCCGGCCTCGACCCTGGCCGCGTCGTCGGCGAATGGCGGCGGCTCCTCGCTCGGCGCCACCGGGTCGATGTCGACGGCGACGCGGATCTTGAACCGGGCCAGTCGGGCGGCCAGTTGCTCGCCGAACCCGCCGTCGGTGTCGAACACGAACTCGGCGTCTCCGGTGCGGCGAACCCGGGCCAGCACCTCCACGCGCCCGTTGGGGGCCAGCACGAACGTCCACCGCTGCTCCCCGACCTGGATCGGCAGCAGGTCCTGGGACACCTGCCCCTGCAGGTAGGTCAGGGCGTCGCGGCCCGAGACGCGCACCTCGTCACGTACATCGATCGGCATCGCGGAAGTGTGCCCCCGCATGGCAACCTTGGGACGTGGTCGACATCGACGAGCTCGCCCGGCGCGCCGTGGCCGTGGTCGGCGAGCTGTCCCGGCGAGCCACGGGGCTGGCCACGGGCCTCGCCCTGCTCGTCGGCGTCGTCGCCCTCGGCGCCTACGCCCTCGGCCTCGCCGCCCTGCAGGGCTCGACACGCTCGGCGTGGGCTGTGATCGGCGCCGCCCTCGTCGTCGTCGCCGTCGGCGGCCCCCTGCTGGCAGCGTGGCGGCTGCGGCGGATCCGCACCCACTCGTTGGCCCTCTACGAGGATGTGCGCACGCTGCTGACGCAGAACGCCGAGGCCGAGCAAGTGATCATCGAGACCGTCGAGGTCCAGCCACGACCTCCCGGCCCGGCGTCGCCGGTCATGATCGGCCAGACGGCCCAGTTCACGAGACTGCGTCAGATCTCGCTGACCACCTCAAACCTGAAGGAGCTCCCTCGGGCGATGCGCGCCGTGACCACGTTCCCGGCGCTGATCGTGCTGTCCATCTTGATGATCCCCGTGATGGCCATCCTCGGCCTCGTCTTCCTCCTCACGTGGGTGTTCTGAACCGCCAGATGGATCAGGCGTCCGTTCCGGCGGCGTGGCGGGCGGCGGTCATCCGGCGGGCGGCGGGGACAGCTGCGAGCAGGGCGGCGGCCTTGTTGCGGCACTCCAGATCCTCGTCGTCGGGCACCGAGTCGGCGACGATGCCGGCACCGGCCTGGACGCTGGCGCCGTCCGGGCGGCAGAACATCGTGCGGATGGCGATCGCCGTGTCCAGGTTGCCGCTCCAGTCGACGTACCCGACGACCCCGGCGTAGGCGCCGCGGCGGACCGGCTCGAGGTCGTCGATGATCTCCATCGCCCGCACCTTCGGCGCGCCGCTGACCGTGCCCGCCGGCAGCGTCGCCCGCAGCACGTCGATCGGGCTCAAACCGTCGACCAGGTCACCCGACACCTGCGACGTGAGGTGCATGACGTGGCTGTAGCGCTCCAACGTCATCAGCTCGTCGACGTGCACGCTGCCGAACCGGGCGACCCGCCCGACGTCGTTGCGGGCCAGGTCGACGAGCATCACATGCTCGGCCCGCTCCTTCGGGTGCTCCGTCAGCTCGGCGGCCATCCGCCGGTCGTGGGCGTCGGTGGCGCCGCGCCGGCGGGTCCCGGCGATCGGCCGGCTGATCACCCGGGTCGGTGCACCGGCCGTCGCCTGCACCTGGACCATCGGCTCCGGTGACGACCCGACGATCGTCAACGCCGGGTGGCGCACGAAGTACATGTACGGGCTCGGGTTGACCTGGCGCAGCACCCGGTAGACGTCGAACGGATCGGCGTCGAGCTCGAGGTCGTAGCGCTGGGCCAGCACGACCTGGAAGATGTCGCCGGCGACGATGTGCTCCTTGGCCACGTCGACCGCCCGCTGGTACTGCCCGTCGGGCATCGTGCTCTTGACGTCCGGCAGCGGGTCGTCGGGATCGGGCGGCGGCACGGCCACGTACGGCAGGGGCCGGGCCATGTTCGCCACCGCCCGGTCGAGGCTGGCGATCGCCGCGTCGTAGGCGCCGTCGATCGCCGCCTCGTCGAGCCCGATCACCGGCACGCTCTCGATGAGCGTGACGCGCTCGACGCCAATGGTCGAAGGCGGCCAGCGAGCCGATCATCGACATCACGGCGTCCGGCACGTGGGCGTCGTCCGGTGGCGGCGTCGGCAGCCGCTCCACCTCGCGCACCACGTCGTAGCCGAGGTATCCCATCAACCCGCCGTGGAGCGGCGGCAGCTCGGGGATCGTCGGCGCGCGGTACGTGGCCAGCAGCTCGTCGAGCGCGGCGAGGATGCCGCGATCGGTCGTCAGCGGGACTGGCAGGCGCCCCTCGACCTCGACCCGACCCTCACGCAGGATCAACGTCGCAACGGGGTCGCGCCCGACGAACGAGAAGCGGCTCCACCGTTCCCCGTGCTCGACGGACTCGAGCAGGAAGCCCGGCTCGTCGCCGACCAGCTTGGCGTAGGCGGCAACGGGGGTCTCCAGGTCGCCCAGCAGCTCGCACCAGACCGGGACGATCGTGTAGGCGCCGGCCAGCGACCGGAAGTCGTCCCTACTGGGCCTGATCCGCACCAGGTCCCCCGAACCGGCGGCTGAAGCAGGAACGCGCACCGGTGTGGCAGGCGCCGCGACCGTGCTGGACGACCGTGAACAGCAGCACGTCGCCGTCACAGTCGTAGTGCGCCGCCTGCACCTCCTGGACGTCGCCGCTGGTGTCGCCCTTGCGCCACACCTCCTGGCGGCTGCGGCTCCAGTACACCATCCGCCCCTCTTCGAAGGTCATGCGTAGCGTGTCGGCGTTCATCCACGCCAGCATCAGCACCGTGCCGTCGACGTCCTGGGCGATCGCCGGCACCAGCCCGTCGGCGTCGAACTTGATCGCCCCGAGCTCCTCGGCCGTCGCCTCCACGCGAGTCATCGGTCGCTCGAGCTCACAGGTACAGACCGGTCGACGCTTCGATGCGCTCGGCGGCGACGGCGTGCAGGTCGCGCTCGCGCAGCATGATGTAGTCGGCGCCCTGCACCTCGACCTCGTAGCGGTCCTCGGGGCTGAACAGCACCAGGTCGCCGACCTCGGCGGCCCGAACGTTGGCGCCCTGGGCCACCACCTCGGCCCAGACCAGCCGCTTGGCCATCTGCGCCGTGGCCGGGATCAGGATCCCGCCCTGGCTGCGCCGCTCCCCGTCCTTGTCCGGGATGCGCACGAGCAGCCGGTCGTTGAGCATCTTGATCGGCAACTTGTCGTCTGGCGTGCTGGGCACCGGGCCGAGAGTACCCGGGCCCGGAAACGACCCCACGGGCGGGTGGATGACATGCTCCGGACATGATCGACGGTTCCTGGCGCGCCCGATTCCCCGGCGTGCGAGCTGGATGGGCTCGCTTCGACGGCCCGGCCGGCACGCAGATGGTCGACACGGCGATCGAGGCGATGACGGACTGGGCCTCGAGCGGGAGCAACGCCAACGCCGGCGGATCGTTCAGCGCCGCCGACGCCTGCGACGCACTGCTGGAGCGGACTCGCGACAGCGTCGCTGCGCTGCTCGGCGCGTCGGCCGACGGGGTCTGCTTCGGCGCCAACATGACGACGCTCACGCTGGCCTTCACCCGAGCCGTCGGCGCGACCCTGCGGCCCGGCGACCGCGTCGTCGGGACCCGCCTCGACCACGACGCCAACGTCACGCCGTGGCGCCTGGCCTGCGACGCCGCTGGCGCGGAGCACGTGCTGGCACCGTTCGACCCGGCGACCGGCGTGCTCGACCCGGCCCGCGTCATCGAGCTGATCGACGAACGCACCCGCTGGGTCGCCGTGACCGGCGCCTCCAACCTGCTGGGCACCATCCCGGACCTCGCGCCCATCATCGCCGCCGCCCACGACGCCGGCGCCAAGGTCTTCGTCGACGCCGTGCACCTGGCCCCGCACCGGCGCATCCACGTGGAGGACCTCGGCTGCGACGCGCTCGTCACCAGCCCCTACAAGTGGTACGGACCGCACGCCGGGATCCTGTGCGCCACCCCGCACCTCCTCGCCGAGTTGCCCGTGGCCAAGGTCCGGCCGGCTCCGGACCACGGTCCCCGCCGATGGGAGACCGGCACGCCGAGCTTCGAGGCGATCGCCGCGATCGACACCGCCGCCCGCTTCCTCCGGACCACCGGCCTCGATGCGCTCGGCCGAGCCGAGATGGCGGTGTTCGGACCGTTGCTCGACGGGCTGTCGTCGATGTCGGGCGTGCGCGTCTGGGGGCCGCCGTCGATGGCCGACCGGACGCCGACCGTGGCGTTCACGATCGAGGGGCTGCACCCGGCCGACGTCGCCCAGGACCTGGCCACCGAGCGGATCGCCACGTGGGCCGGCCACTCCTACGCCGTGGAGGCCGTCGACCAGCTCGGGCTGAGCCACCACGGCGGAGTCGTGCGCGCCGGCGTCGTGGCGTACATCAGCCACGACGACGTCACCCGCCTGCTCGAGGTCGTCGAGCGACTGGCCGACGTCAGGATGTGACGGCAGCTTCGATGCGCTCCATGACGTCGGCGTCCAGGCGCTCGATGACGTCCAGCGCGGCGAAGTTCTCCTCGACCTGGCTGGCGCGGCTGGCCCCCGTGATCACCGTCGACACGTTCGGGTTCTTCGTGCACCACGCCAACGACAGCTGGGCCAGGCTGCAGCCGAGCTCGTCGGCGATCGGGCGCAGCGCCTCGACGCGGGCGATGGCCCGCCCGTCCTTCAACTGACGGCCCAGCCAGCTGTAGCCCGACAGCGCGCCGCGCGAGTCCTCGGGGATGCCGTCCTTGTACTTCCCGGTGAGCATCCCGGACGCCAGTGGGCTCCAGATCGTGGCGCCGTAGTGGAAGTCCTCGAACAGCCGGGCGTACTCCTGCTCGACGCGCGTGCGCTGCAGCAGGTTGTACTGCGGCTGCTCGGTCACGGGCTTGTGCAGGTGATGGCGCTCGGCGATCTCGATGGCGCCGCGGATCTCCTCCGCCGACCACTCGCTCGTGCCCCAGTACAGGGCCTTGCCGGCACTGACGATGTCGGACATCGCCCACACCGTCTCCTCCAAGGTCGTCTCGGGGTCGGCGCGGTGGCAGTACAGGACGTCGACGAAGTCCAGCCCGAACCGGTCGAGCGAGCCGTCGATGGCCTCGAACAGGTACTTGCGGTTCAGCGTGTTGCGCATGTTCGGCCCGTCGTGGAGGCCCCAGAACACCTTGGTCGTGAGGACGTAGGACCAGCGCGGCCACCCGAGCTCGGCCAGCACGCGGCCCATGATCGCCTCGCTCTCGCCACCGGCGTAGGCCTCGGCGTTGTCGAAGAAGTTGCAGCCGGCGTCGTGGGCAGCCTGCATGCACTCCATCGCCAGGTCGTCCTTCAGCTGCTGGTCGAACGTGACCCACGACCCGAACGACAGCACCGACACCTTGATGCCGGTGCGCCCCAACCGGCGGTATTCCATCTCACTCATGTGCGAACCTTTCAGTGGTTGGACACGCCGGCCCAGAGCGCAGCAGGCGCTCGGCCATGAGTGAAAGACCGTGTCGACTATTCGCTCGCTCGAAGACTCGCTCACTCATGCGTGCGGACGGTAACGCCGCGATCGGCCAGGACCCGCTTGGCCTCGGCGATCGTGTGCTGGCGGAAGTGGAAGATCGACGCGGCCAGCACGGCGTCGGCGCCGCCCTCGACGATGCCGTCGGCGAGGTGCTCGAGCGTGCCGACGCCACCGCTGGCGATCACCGACACGCCGACGGCGTCGACGACGGCGCGAGTCAGCTCGAGGTCGAATCCCTCGCCGGTGCCGTCGCGGTCCATCGAGGTGAGCAGGATCTCGCCGGCCCCGGCTGCGGCGGCTTCGGCCGCCCAGGCGACGGCGTCGACGTCGGTCGGTGTCCGTCCACCGTGCAGGTAGACCTCGAACCCGCCAGCTCGCCGCTTGGCGTCGATCGCGCACACCACGCACTGGGCGCCGAACTCGTCGGCGATCTCGCCGATCAGGGCGGGGCGCTGGACCGCCGCCGTGTTGACGCTGACCTTGTCGGCGCCGGCGCGCAGCATCCGTCGGGCGTCGTCGGCGGTGCGGATCCCGCCACCGACGGTGAACGGGATGAACACCTCCTCGGCCGTGCGGAACACGACATCGATCATCGTGTCGCGATCGTCGCTCGACGCCGTGATGTCGAGCAGCACGAGCTCGTCGGCGCCTTCGGCGTCGTAGCGGGCGGCCAGCTCCACGGGGTCGCCGGCATCGCGCAGATCGACGAAGTTGGTGCCCTTGACGACGCGGCCGCCGGTGACGTCCAGGCACGGGATGACCCGGGCGACGATCACGACGGTGCCGCCTCGGCCAGCACGGCGACGGCCTCGGCAACGGTCAGGCGCCCCTCGTACAGCGCCCGTCCGGAGATGACGCCGTGCAGCCCGGCGATGCCGGCCAGCGCCCGCACGTCGTCGAGCGAGGACACGCCCCCGCTGGCGATGACAGGTCGGTCGGTCGCCGCCACGGCCGCCGCCAGCCCGTCGAGATCGGGGCCGCCGAGCAGCCCGTCCCGGGCGATGTCGGTGACGACGAACGCGGCGGCCGACGGGAACTGCGTCAAGGCCTCCGCGACCGTGACGTCGGCGGTTTCCGTCCAGCCGTGGACGGCCAGCCGGCCGGCGCGGTGGTCGAGACCGACCGCCACCGGCACGACCAACGCCACCTGTTCGACCAGCGCGGGATCGGCCACGGCGGCCGAACCCATCACCACGCGGGCGACGCCGGTGCCGGCGAGCGCCACCGCGTCGGCCATCGTGCGCACGCCGCCGCCGGTCTGCACGGCAGCTCGCCCGGCCACGGCAGCGACGATCGCCGCCACGATCGGGCGGTTGGCCGGGTCGCCGGTGCGGGCGGCGTCGAGGTCGACGACGTGGATCCACGTGGCGCCCTGGGCGCAGAACGACTCGGCGACGCCCACGGCGTCGCCGAAGTAGACCGTCTCCCGATCGAAGTCGCCCTGGGCCAACCGGACGACGTTGCCGCCGCGCAGGTCGATGGAGGGGTACAGCAGCGTGGTCAGGCCGGGACCTTGAGACCCTCGACGAAGTTGCCGAGCAGCCCCAGTCCGGCAGCGGCGGACTTCTCCGGGTGGAACTGCACGGCGGCGACGTTGCCGCGGCGGAAGGCGACGTTGATCGGACCGCCGTAGTCGCACGTGCCGACCACGATCGACGGGTCGGCGGGCACCGGGTGCAGCGAGTGGACGAAGTAGAACCACGGCCGCTCCCCCAGCCCGGCGAACATCACCTCGTCCTCGTCCAGCACGTCGACCCGGTTCCACTGCATCTGGGGCCGCTTCACGCCCGGCGGGAGCCAGCGCACCGCGCCGGCCAAGACGCCCAGGCCGGGCACTCCCGGCGCCTCGTCGCTGGCGTCGAACAGCAGCTGGGTGCCGATGCAGATCCCAAGGAACGGGCGGCCCGATGCGGCAGCGGCGAGCACGGGATCCTCCAGCCGGCGCTGGCGCAGCGCATCCATGCAGGCGCCGAAGGCACCGACGCCGGGGAGCACGACGGCGACCGCATCGGCGATCAGGCCCGGATCATCCGTCAGCCGAGCATCGGCCCCCTGGCGCACCAGCGCCTTGTGCGCCGAGTGCAGGTTCCCGATCCCGTAGTCGACGACGGCCACCAACGGCCCTGCGCCGCTCATGTGAGCACCTCAGCGTGAGAGGTGACGCCGAGCAGGTGCGCAGCAGCTGCTCGGCCATGAGCGACAAGACCGTTCTGATGATTCGCTCGCTCGAAGACTCGCTCGCTCACAGGCTGCCCTTGGTGGACGGGACGGCACCGCCCTCGACGCGCACGGCGTCGCGCAGGCTGCGGGCCAGACCCTTGAACGTGGCCTCGATCAGGTGGTGGACGTTGCGCCCGGCCTTGGACGTGACGTGCAGCGTGATGCCGGCGTTGGTGGCGAACGACGAGACGGCGTGCTCGGCGAGCTGTGGATCGAAGGCCGGGTCGCCGAGCGGCAGCGACTCGGGCAGTGTCACGTCCCACGCCACGAACGGCCGGCCCGACAGGTCGAGGGCGACTTCGACCAGCGCCTCGTCGAGCGGGTACAGGCCGCTGGCGAACCGGCGGATCCCGGCCTTGTCGCCGAGCGCCTCGCGGAACGTCTCGCCGAGCGTGATGGCGACGTCCTCCACGGTGTGGTGGGTGTCGATGTGCAGGTCGCCGGTCGCCTGGACCGAGAGGTCGAACCCGCCGTGGCGCCCGAGCTGGTCGAGCATGTGGTCGTAGAACGGGATGCCCGTCGAGCAGTCCGTGCGGCCCGTGCCGTCGAGGTCGAGGTCGATCTCGACCGTCGTCTCCCCCGTCTCGCGCCGACGGCGCGCCGTCCGCGGCCTCATGCGGGCACCGTACCGACGACCGCCCGCAGGGCGGCCAGGAACCGATCGTCCTCCTCGGGCGTTCCGACGGTGACGCGCAGGCACCCGTCGAGGCGCGGCCACCGCGAGCAGTCGCGCACCAGCACGCCTCGATCGACGAGGGCCTGCCACACCTCGTGGCCGCCCACCGAGCGCGGGCGGAACAGCACGAAGTTGGCGCCGCTCGGGAAGACGTCGAGCGGGAGCGCGCCGAGCTCCTCGACCAGCCGCTCGCGCTCGGCCACGATCAGCTTGACGCGCTGGTCCATCTCGGCGACGTGGTCCAACGCCAACCGTCCGGCGATCTGCTTGGCCGCATCCAGGTGGTACGGCAGGACGACCCGCTGGAGGTCGGCGACCAGCCACGTCGGGCCGACCAGGTAGCCGAGGCGCAGCGCAGCGAGGCTCCAGGTCTTCGACATCGTGCGGACGACGACCAGCGGCCGGTCCTCGGCGACCAGGTCGAGCGCCGACCAATCGGCGAACTGGGCGTAGGCCTCGTCGACGACGAGCAGGCCGGTGGCGGCGGCCAGCAGCCGGCGCACCGTCTCGGGCGTCTCGACCATGCCGGTCGGGTTGTTCGGGGAGCACAGGAACGTGATCGCCGGACCGGTCTCGGCCACGGTGCAGGCTGCCATGTCGACGTCCAGGGTGAAGTCGGCTCGGCGCTCGACCTCCACGACCTGCGCTCCGCTGGTGCGGGCCAGGTGCGAGTGCAGCTGGTAGGTCGGCTCGAACGTCACCACGGATCGACCTGAGCCGGCGAACGTCAGCAGCAGCGTCTGCAGCACCTCGTTGGATCCATTGGCGGCGAAGACGTTGGCGGAGTCGACGCCGTGCCACGCCGCGATGGCATCCCGCAGTTCGGTCGCCGCCCGGTCGGGGTACCGCCGCCAGTCGATGTCCGTCAGCGCCGCCGCCAGGTCGGCCGACCACGACGCCGGCGGCGGATAGGGCGACTCGTTGGTGTTCAGCCGCACCTCGGCGGGGACCTGGGCCGAGTGGTACCCCTCCAAGGCCCGCAGGTCCTCGCGTACGGGGACCCGGCCCTCGGTCATTGGTAGAACGTACCGCCATGGGCGCATCGACGACCGGGGCCGAGCTGTCGGCGGCGGCCGAGATCGTCGGGCGGTACCGCCAGCGCGTCGCCGAACTCGCCGTCACCCATGCGGGGGAAGAGCGTGACGATCTCGTGTCGGCCATCCACGAGGCCGAGCGGGCGCTGCGGGTTGCCGAGCGGGCCCTGCAGCGCGCCGAGCGGGTGGCCGGGAACTGACCCGAACCTCGGCCGATCCGACCCGAAAAGCGGCGACGGCCCCTGGTGGGAGGGGCCGTCGCACGAGCGACGCCAGGCGGCGGATCCCGGCTGTCGCTGCAAACCAGGTGGCGGGAACCTGGTTAGAGCGATCATACCACCGGGGCGCGGCGTGGCAAGGGCCGGGATGATCGAGGCAGCCGGCTCGACGGGCAGATGTCCTCGAGCACGCAGTCGGCGCAACGCGGGGTCCGGGCGAGGCAGATCCGCCGGCCGTGGAGGATCATCCGCAGGCTGAAATCTCCCCGCTCGGATGCCGGCAGGTAGCCGTTCAGCTCCAGCTCGATCTTCACCGGATCGTCATGTGCGGTGAGGCCGAGCCGGTGGGAGAGGCGGATGACGTGGGTGTCAACAGGCAGGCCGGGCAGGCGAAACGCCACGCTGCGCACGACGTTGGCCGTCTTGCGACCGACGCCGGGGAGCGTGACCAGATCGTCACGCGCCGCCGGGACCTCGCCGTCGAAGCGCTCGACGATGGCCGCCGCCATGCCGAGCAAGCTGCGCGTCTTGTTCTGGTAGAAGCCCGTCGGGCGGATCAGCTCCTCGACCACCGCCGGGTCGGCGGCCGCCAGGTCGTGGGGCGTCGGGTAGCGGGCGAACAGCACCGGCGTCACCGTGTTGACCCGCGCGTCGGTCGTCTGGGCGGACAGGATCGTCGCCACCAGGAGCTGAAAGGGTCCGTCGTGGTCGAGCTCGCAGATCGCCTCCGGGTAGGCATCCGTCAACCGCCGGGCGACCTCCCGAGTGCGACCACGCGGCGAGCGAGGGCGGGCGGGGCGACGTGGCGCGTCGGCGACCATGCTGCTGCGAGGCTACGGAGGCGGCGGCGACCAAGGTGTGGTCATGGACGTCGACCGACCGTGCACAACGAGTCGTCGACGATCTCCTCCTCGGCGCCCGGCTGGATTCCCCAACGGCTCGCCGGATCGAGCGGGAGCGAACCTTCAGCCGCAGGTCGCGGCTGGACCCGTGGTCACGATGTCGGCTGGTCCTGGATTCGGACTGCGACGCCGGGCTGGAAGAACGTGGCGTCATAGTTGTCGAGGAACCACTTCGGCACGTGCACGCAACCGTTGCTGGCGTACCCGCCGTGGTACTCCTGGCGCTCCTGGGCCAGCCCGTTGCGGAGGACCGGGATGCTCTTGCCGTTCTCGTCGAGCTCGCCGCTGTACGCAACACGCCAGTGGAAGGCCTGCCCGCCGTCGAACCGGTGGGGATCGCCCATCAACCCGGTCGCCCTGCCATCGAACACCTGGCGGACGCCGGGGGCCCACTGCTTGGGATCGGTCCCGTACGACGCCCTCGTCACCGACTCGGACGATTCGGTGCTGAACGTCTCGTCGTAGATCGAGCGACCGGTGCCGTTGCGCGTCCGGGACCCTTGCCTGCCGGTGTTCACCGTGACCGAGTCGACGAGCCGGCCGCCCTCGAATAACTCGAGCCGATTCGCGCCGTCCACCTGGTGCACCAGGATGCAGCGCGCCGACGTCTGCTGGCAGAGCCGGCGATCCGCGGCATTGTCGTCACCCGGCGCACATCGGAGGCCGAGCTGGCCCATGAAGAGCACGACGGAGGAGACCGCCAACGCCTGGACCGGGCGCCGCAGCGACGTTCTGCGGCGACCGAGCAACCTCGTCAAGCGGCTGCACTCCCTCATCGAGCCCCACCTCCACCTTGCATACCTCGTGCCCGCCTCGTTCGGCCGGTCGCTGACCGTACTGCAGCTCCGCTCAGCAGATCGTGATTCACCTGCTTCCCCGGCGGGCGTCTGGCGGCGTCGGTCGCCGCCCCCGGCGAGCCCACCTCTCCTGGGTTGGCCAGTTCGGCCACGAAGGGAACCGACCCCTCGCCGATCCGGGCAGGCGCTGAGTGATCCGCATGGTCCGGAGCTGGCGCGGGAGGCGCCCCACGTATTCGGCCAACTGCGAGGGCTGTGCCCGGTCGCTCCCTCCGACGTTTACGACGACGGCTTTGGGTGCTCTCCCCAACGGTGCTGCGAGGCTACGGAGGCGGCGGCGACCAAGATGTGGTCATGGACGTCGAGCGACCGCCCTCTTCGTCGGCGCACGAGGTGGGCACGGTCTTGGCCACGATCTTCGACGGCGAAGCGCGGGCGACGGTGACCGCCGGCAACGACTCGTCGACGATCGCCGTCTCGGCGCCGGGACCGGTCGAGCGCCGGGTGACGGTTCGGCTGGTGTCAGCGGCGCTCGACGAGGCGGCGACGCACGGCGACGGTGCCGTGCACTGGTGGGTGCAGGGCGCGACGGCCGACGACGACGCACTGGCCGCCGAGCTCGGTCTGACGATCGGCCGCCGGCTGCTGCGGCTCGAGCGGCCGCTGCCGACGGGCATCCCGGTCGAGATCGAGACGCGCCCGTTCCGGCCGGGGGTGGACGAGGAGGCGTGGCTGCGGCAGAACAACCGCTCCTTCGCCGACCACCCCGAGCAGGGCGGCTGGACGGTGGCGACGCTGGCCCAGCACGAGGCCGAGCCATGGTTCGACCCGGACGGATTCCTGCTCCACGAGCGCGACGGCCGGCTGGCCGGATCGTGCTGGACGAAGCTGCACCCGGCGACCGATGCCAAGCCCGAGCTCGGCGAGATCTACGTGATCGGGGTCGACCCGGATTTCCACGGCATGGGCCTCGGCCCGCAGCTCACCCTGGCCGGCCTGGCCTGGATCGCCGACCGCGGCGTGACGACCGGGATGCTGTTCGTCGACGCCGCCAACACCCCCGCCGTGAAGATGTACGACAAGCTCGGGTTCACCCCCACACGTGAGGACCGGGCGTACGTACGGGCTCGGGAGCGAAGCGACCGAGCGGTTCTTTGACGTGCTCGCCCGGACCCGTGCGGGCTGTCAGCAACCTGCGTTTCTCACGTAGGGGTAGGGGTTGACGGCGGAGCCGCCGCCGGGGTGGACCTCGAAGTGGAGGTGCGGGACGCCGGCGTTGCCCGTCGACCCGACGTAACCGATCACCTCGCCCTGCGACACACTGCGACTCGACCCCTCGAAGCTGCTGAGGTGGGCGTAGTAGTACTTGTTGCCGTCCGACCCGGTCAGCCACACGGCGTTGCCGCCGAGGCTGTTCTGCTTGAACTGCACGCTGCCGGACACGACGGCGACCAGCGGCGTCCCGGTCGACGCGATCATGTCGACGCCCTGGTGGGAACGACCGCCTGAACGCGCTGACCCCCAGGTGTCGGTGTAGGAGTGCGAGCCGCGCACGGGGCAGATGATCCCGCCGCCGCCGCCGCCACCGCCGCCGCCGCCACCGGAGTCGTCGTCATCGTCGTCCTGCTGGGCAGGCGGGTTGGTCGGCGGTGGAGGGGGTGGCGGAGGTGGCGGAGGTGGTGGTGGTGGTGGTGGTGCCTGCTGGTCGGAGTCGTCGTCCCCACCACCGTTGTTGTCGTTGTCGTTGTCGTTGTCGTTGTCGTCGCTCGGTGCGGGTGCCGGCGCGGCGGGCAGCGGCTCGGCCGCCTGCTGATCGGCAGCGGCCTGCTGCTCGGCGGCGGCCTGGGCATCCGCCGCGGCCTGGGCGTCGGCGGCCGACCGGGCAGCAGCCGCCGCCTGGGCATCTGCGGCAGCCTGGGCATCCGCGCCGCCGCCTGCTGCATCCGCCGACGCTTGGGCATCCGCCGCAGCCTGCGCATCGGCGGCCGCTTGGGCATCCGCCGCCGCCTGGGCCTCGGCGGCTGCTGCGGCCTCGGCGGCGGCGGCGGCCTCGCGCTGGCGCAGCTCCTCGGCGGCACGCAGGTTCTCCTGGCGACGCCGCTCCTCTTCCTCGCGCTGGCGAGCGAGCAGGGCGAGGTGGACGCGCTCGTCCTCGAGCCGCTGCTCCTCGACGATCTTGAGGTCCTCGACCTGCTGCTCCGCCTCGGCGCGCAGCTCCTCGTATTCCTTCTGCTTGCGATCCAGCTCGACTTGGTTGTCGGCGACCGCCTGCTGGGCGTCGTCGAGCTGGCGACGGGCCAACTCGTAGTCGTCCATCGTGTCCGCCGACGATTGCGTGGCCACGCTGGCAAGTGCGTCGGCCTGCAGCTGCTCGCTCGGCGCCCGGTAGCCGGTCAGGATGGGGATGCCGTTGCTCCCGCTGGACACGAAGCGGTTCACAGCGATCTGCTCGACCTGGGCGCGCAGCGCATCGACCTGCTGCTGCAGCTCGGTGGCTTCCGCCACCAGCTCGGCGGCCTTGTCGCTCAGGATGTCCAGCTCGGACTGCAGGGCGAAGAACGCCTCGGCGGCCCGGTTGGCCTCGTCACGCGCCGCCTGGATCTCGTCGGCGGCCCGCTCGGCGGCTTCCTGGTCGGGGCCGGGCAGCGCCTCCTGGTCGGGCGGGAGGTCCTCGGCGGCCACCAGCCCCGGCGTTGCGAACAACGCCAAGGCCGACACGATCAGAACAACCCGTCCGCGACGCACGGGGCGGCACCTTAACCCAGGTTGCGATCCCATGACAGCCATCGCGACAAGATCGCCACAGGATTTGGGGCGCTTCGGAGTTCAGGGGCTCTACGCGTCTGAGTGGGGAGAGCGGGTTCGGATGCGTGGCGGGCGGGGCTGTTCTGGCCAGGTGATGCCGCCAGCGTGCAGCAGCACGCGCAGCCGGTAGTCGTCGAACGAGCGGAAGCCGTGCCCGCAGCGCTTGACCTTCTTCACGCACAGGTTGAGTCCTTCGGTCGGGCCGTTCGACGCGCCGGTGTCGTGATGGGCGAGGCGGCGTCGGCCACGGTGTCGGCGAGGTACACGTCGCGCACCGACTCCTTGGCGAGCCAGGCGCCGAGCAGCTCGTCGTCGGGGTCACCGACACGCAGGCCCAACAGCATCCGCTCCGAGCCGCGTTCGTCGAGTCGCTCGGAGCCGGTGAGCAACAGCGTGCGGATCCGATAGAGCGGGTCGTGCTTGCGTCCACGATGCCCGAGGGTCTCGTTCTGCACCCGGCGACGCACCTGGTCGACACAGCGGTTGCCGACGCGCACGACGTGGAACGGGTCAGCGACACGGCGAGCGTGAGCGAGTCCGGGTGACAGCCCGAGGTGGAGATCAATCAGTCGACACCGCCGCTTCACGTCATCGACGTGCCGGTGGTCCTCGACGAATCGGAAGCGGCTCACCGCATCGTCTCCCGAGCGAAATAGGCGACCGCCTTGCGCAGGATCTCACGGTCGGTGCGCACCTCGATGTTCTCCTTGCGCAGACGCTTCAGCTCCGCCAGCTCCGACTCCGACAACGCGTCCGGATCGTCGGCACGGGCCCGGCGTCGCGATCGGCCTTCAACCAGTTGTGCAACGTCGAGTCGGTCACACCGAGCGAGCGGGCGACATCGACCACCGGCCGGCCCGACGTGCGGACCAACTCCACGGCCTCACGCCGAAACTCGGGCGGATACTTCGAGGACGACCCATCCGGGCCTCCTTCCTCTGGGGTCACCCCCAGAATCAGGTGTCCACCGAAGCCGTTCAAGGTCATACCCGTCGCTCATCGTCAGGGTTCTCCTCCACGCTGCAGCCGTCAGATAGTCGCAACGATGGCGAGACTCCGTGATTCGCGCCGCGGATGTTCAACTACCCCGTCCCCACTCCAACACGAAGAGCCGCCAATGGTGCCTGGGCAGGACGCGCGCCGAGCAGCTGGGCGCGTTACGCGGTGCGCCGACGCGCTGCGGCCATGGCGATACCGCCACCAAGCACGAAGATCACCGCGGCACCGATGAGGCTGGCGTTGTCGGCTCCGGTATTCGGCAATGTCGTGTCCGGGACGGTGGTCGGTTGGCCATTACCGGTCGTCGTCGGACCGCCAGTCGTGGTGGTGGTCGGACCGCCAGTCGTGGTGGTGGTCGGACCGTCAGGCGGCGGGCAGTCGGATACCGGCGGCTCGGGCTGCCCGGTGTCGAACTCCAGAACGAACGATCGACCCTGGGCGTCGGCGAAGAAGGCACCGACTTGTGCACCGCCTGGAATTGCGTTGACGCTGACGCTGATCGGGTTTTGACCGGTCTGGAGGCGTTCGTCGTCCCCGGGTGTCCCGACGTATTTGCAAACGAACACCTTGTCTCCGCCGGGTCCAGCGCTCACCGTGGAGCCGACCAACGCCGATCCAGCCACCGTCAATGGTGCGATGAGGACAAGCCGTCGAAGTCGCCTGGAATCTCGCCGAGTTGCGGTGCTGTCGAAGTCGGTCACGGTGATCCTCCCGGTTGTAGCGTCGGCGCGTTCACGTCGCCGACGACCGCCGTGTGGCGGGGAACGGCAACATAATTGGCAACGGCGCGGCAAACGCGGATCTCTTCGACAACGCCGTCCCATCATTGAGAGGTTGTGTGCCTCTGATGCTGGACTCGCTCGACGGTTTGGAGGGCCCGACCGAAGCCGTGAATCTGCTCATCGAGACAATCCGCCGCATCGGCCACGGTCACCGCAACTTCGACAACTATCGACGCCGACTCCTCCTCGGCTGGGGCATCACATGAGTTACCGTCCCCACTCGCGGAATCCGAGGCCGTAAACCGGCGCTCCGCGCTTCAGGGTGGAGTGATGTTGTCGAGGAGTGTCCAGTTGGGTCGTCCGGCGTAGAGCAGGGCACGGATCCGGTAGTGGGCGAAGCGCTTGAACCCGAACGCGACCCGCGTGACGCGCCTCGTCGTCAGCTGGCAACGGCTCGAGGCGATCCTCGGGTCCTGTTCGGTCCACGTCACCGTCGCACGGTCGCCGTTGGGTAGCGCCAGCGTTGCTTGACTCACACCAGCCAGGTCGGTTGGCCGAACACCGGCAGATCGATCAGCTCCACCTCGCGACGGCCGTGATCGTGCGCCACGGTGCCGCAGCACGCACATGACGGCCGTGGCTTGCAGCTGCGCACAACGATGCGCAACCCCGACGGCCAGTCAGCGACGCCGACCACCTCAACGTCAGGCAGGCCAACCAGCAGCTCACACATGCGCAGAGGATCGGTTTCCACAAGGGCTCCTCGACTCGGTCCGGCTTCAAACACCGACAGAGTCGAGGATCGGCGGCCGAGCCCTCAACGTGACGTTTACGTCCGGATTCTGGTTACCCCTGTAACCAGGATCCGGACGTAAACGCTGATTGTTCGCTCGGTCGGTTCGCTCCCGAGCCCTAGCACCCGGCGGCGACGACGTAGGGGTACGGGTTCACCGCGGCGCCGCCGCCGGGGTGGACCTCGAAGTGGAGGTGGGGCACGCCCGACGCGTTGCCGGAGTCGCCGACGTACCCGATGACCTCGCCCTGGCCGACGTCTCGGCTCGACCCCTCGAAGCTGCTGAGGTGGGCGTAGTAGTAGCTGTCCCCATTCGACCCGCGCAGCCACACGGAGTTGCCGCCGAGGCTGTTCTGCTTGAACGTGACGCTGCCCGACACCACGGCCACGAGCGGCGTGCCCGTCGGCGCCATCATGTCCACGCCCTCGTGGCGTCGGCCGCCCGAGCGCGGGTTGCCCCAGCCGTCGTGGTACGACGACGACCCGGCCACCGGGCACACGAGCCCACCGCCACCGCCACCGCCGCCACTGCCGCCACTGCCGCCACCGCCGCCGCCACCGCCGCCACCGCCGCCACCCGCCACGCCGCCACCGCCGCCACCGTCGCCCGACGACGCCGCGGCGTCGTCGCTCGATGCCTCCGGGGCCGGCGCCATCGGTCGGTTGGCCGCCTCCTGCGCTGCCGCCGCGTCGGCCGCCTCGGCCGCCTCGGCCGCTGCGACCGCCGCCGCAGCATCCGCCGCGTCGCGAGCCGCCCGATCGGCCGCCTCTTGCGCCGCCGCCGCCTCGGCCGCCGACGCCGCTTCTCGCGCCGCCTGCTCCTCGGCCGCCTGGCGGGCCAGCGCCGCCTGACGCTCCGCCTCCGCCCGAGCGGCCGCCTCGGCCTCCTCCCGCTTGCGTTGCTCCTCGCGCTGGCGGGCTTCTTCGGCCTGCTGTGCAAGGAAGGCGAGGTAGACGCGCTCGTCTTCGAGTCGCTGCTCCTCCACCCGCTGCAGGTGCTCGACCTCTTCCTCGGCGGCGCGTTGCAGCGCCGTCGCCTCGGCCCGCTTCTCGTCGAGCTCGGCCTGGTTGTCGGCGACGGCGTGGCGCGTCGCCTCGAGCTCGGCGAACAACCGGTCGTACTCGTCCATGGCGTCGGCCGACGAGTCCGTGGCGATGCCGACGAGGACGTCGACCTGCAGTTGCTCGCTCGGCTCGCGGAAGTCGGTCAGGATCGGGATGCCGGACGAACCGCTGGCCAGGAACCGATTCACGGCAACGTCCTCGACCCGGCGCCGCAGCGCCTCGACCTGCGCCTCCAGCTCGGCCTGCTCCCGCTCCAGCCGGGCGGCCTCGTCGGCCAGTTGCTCCAGCTCGGACTGGGCCTCGAAGAACTCGGCGGCCGCCGCGTTGGCCCGGTCTCGGGCGCCCTGGATCGCTTCCGCCGCCTCGGCGGCCGCCTCCTCGTCGGGTCCCGGGGTGGCGCCGGTCGACGCCGGTCCGGCGAAGACGGTCACGGTCGCCAGTGCAGCGGCGACGAACGTCCGGCGGCGGATCACGGGCCGAGAAGCTACCGTTTGTGACGAACAGATGACGACCAGACGTAAAACTTTCGTCACCTGGTAGCAACGGCTGGTGCCCGCCCCCCTCGTCCTGCGCACGGTCTCGGTCCGTCACGGAGCGCTGTTCGCCCTCCACGACGTCACGCTGGAGGTCGGGCCGGAAGAGCGCTGGCTCGTGCTCGGCGCCAACGGCAGCGGGAAGACCACGCTGGTGCGAGTCGCCGGGTGTTGGGACCATCCGACGACCGGCACGGTAGAGGTGCTCGGCGAGCGCCTCGGGCGTGTCGATGTCCGCCGCCTGCGCCGGCGCATCGGTTTCCTGTCGGCGGCCCTGGCCGACCGCCTGCGTCCCGAGCTGTCAGCCCTCGACGTCGTGCGGACGGCCCGGTTCGCCGCCCTCGAGCCCTGGTGGAACCGGTACGACGCCGCCGATGACGTCAGCGCCGCCGCAGCGCTCGAGCGGGTCGGCGTGGCGCCGTTCGCCGAGCGCTCGTTCGGTTCGCTGTCCTCCGGCGAACGTCAGCGGGTGCTCCTGGCCAGGGCGTTGGCCAACGCCCCGTCGATGCTGCTGCTCGATGAGCCGTCGGCCGGCCTGGACCTGGCCGGCCGGGAGCAGCTCGTCGCCGCACTCGACGCCGTCGCCAGCGGTCCGGACCCGCTCCCGCTCGTGCTGGTCAGCCACCACGTCGAGGACGTCCCGGGGTCGATGACCCACGTCGCGCTGCTCAAGGCGGGGCGGATCCTCGTGTCGGGACCGATCGGAGATGTCCTCGACGCCGAGGCGTTGAGTGAGTGCTTCGGGCTGGCGCTGCAGCTCGAACGCCGGGGTGGTCGGCTCAGCGCGTACCGGCGGTGACGATGTCCTGCAGGGCTCGCTTGCCCCGCCGGACCTCGTCGTCGAGCAGCGGCTGCAGCAACGAGTCGCCCCACAGCTCCCCCGTGTACTCGAGGTCCATCGTCAGCAGCGTGCCGTCCGGGTCAGGGGCCACCTCCGCCTCCAGGATCCACTCGGCGTGGTCGCGGTCGTCGTCCTGCACCCGCTCGAACTTCACCCGCCGGCCCGGCTCGAACACGGTGCGGACCATCCGCAGGCGCTTGGAGCGGGCGAACGGTCCGACGCGCGCCCGCAGCTCGACCTGCCACGCCGGCCGACCGTCCTCAGGTTCGTGCGGCTCGACGCGGTGCACGAGGCGCAGCCACGCCGGGTACGTGTCGAGCGACTCGACCTGAGCGAACACCTCCGGCGGGGACGCACCCGTGACGACGGCGGTGACCGTGGATCGCACCGGCGGTCAGCGCCGACGATCGGCGCCGCGGAACGCTCGGGCGAGCAGCGGGGTGTCGGCGGACAGGATCCCGTCGAGATCGTCGGCCTCGTCGAACACGGGCGACCACGGGATCGGCGCGGTGCGGTCCGGGTCGGACATCGGCCCAGCGACGTCGGCAACGGTGCGCACCTGGTCATCGAGCGCCAGCTGCCGCGTCGCGTCGGCGCCCTTGCCCCGCCGACGGGCCCGGGTCGCCCGCGGGCTCGGTGCATCGATCGCCGCCGGTGCGGCGGCGGCCGGGAAGAGCCGCGGGCCGGGTTCCCGGCGGTCGTCGAGCGTCCAGCCCCGTGGCACGACCATCGCGTCGGCGTGGCGGCGGCACAGCGAGCCGGACTGCATCGGGTCGGCGAGCGGCCGGCGCACGCTGATCCAGACGAGCAGCCGATCGGCATCGAATCCGAACGACATCGACGCCTCGTCCGAGCAACCTGGACGCTCGCAGAGCCTGCCCACATCGGCAATCTACCCGTTGAGCAGGGGTGGGAACCGCATCAACGTGAGGTTCACGGCGACCTCACGCGGGTCTCATGTGGCGCGACGGATCGTGGTCCCATGGACGAGATCGAGCGGGTGACGGGCGGCGACGTCTTCGAGTTCACCTGGAAGGGCGAACGACGGACAGCGGTGGCGATGCTCGTCACGGATGACGACGTGATCCTCCTCGACCTCCTCGACGACGAGCGCCCGGTGTGGGCGCACCGGTCGCAGCTCCCGGACGTGGCGGTGTTCCGTCCCCTGGAGGCGCGCCTGGCGGTCGCCGCCGCCTAACGGTGTCGACCCAGCTCACGCCGTGATCGACCCCTGCTTCGACCTGACCGACAAGGTGGCGCTGGTGACCGGAGGCAGCCGCGGGCTCGGGCTGCAGATGGTCCGCGCCTTCGCCGAGCACGGCGCCGACGTGATCATCGCCAGCCGCAAGCTCGAGAACTGCGAGGCCGTCGCCGCGGAGATCAGATCGCTCGGACGGCGGGCGCTCGCCGCCCCGGTCCACGCCGCCCGGTGGGACTCGATCGACGCCCTGATCGAGATCGCCTACGCCGAGTTCGGGCGCGTCGATGTGCTCGTCAACAACGCCGGCATGAGCCCGCCCATGGCCAGCCACGAGGTGACCGAGGCCCTCTTCGACAGCGTGGTCGGCCTCAACTTCAAGGGCCCGTTCCGGCTGGCATCGCAGATCGCCAAGCGGATGAGCGACGGCGATGGCGGGGCGATCATCAACGTCACGTCGTCGGGTTCGCTCGTGCCGATGCCTGGGGTGATCCCGTACGGCAGCGCCAAGGCGGCCCTCAACGCGATGTCCCGGTCGCTGGCGGCCGAGTACGGACCGAAGGTGCGCGTCAACACGCTGTCCCCCGGCCCGTTCCTCACCGACATCTCCAAGGCCTGGCCCGAGGAAGCGCGAGAGCGCAACGACAGCGCCCTCGGCCGCCCCGGCCGTCCAGAGGAGATCGTCACGGCGGCGCTGTTCCTGGCCAGCCCGGCGTCCAGCTTCACCACGGGTGCGCTGGTGCGCGTCGACGGCGGGATGCCCATCGGCCAGTGACCGCGGGCAGGTTCAGGTTCTGAGTCAGCAGCGCCATCGAAAACGATGGCGATCCGACCAGAGAGTTGCCAGCACCCCGCCGCTCGATAAGCCGTGACCGGCTCGGCCGCCGTCGTACGATGCCGACGTGCCGACGGGGACCCGGGTGTGGACCTCGGCGCAGGGGTCGCCACTGTTCGCGTCGCCCGACGGTGAACCACGCGCCCGACGCCCGACGGACGCCGCCCTCGCCATCGCCAGCGTCGTCGTGCTGGTGGTCGCCGGCGCGATCTCGCGCATCGGTGCCGACCTCGACCTGGCGTTGTCCGAGCTGCTCCGATCGTTGCCGGGCTTCCTCGATGCCCTCTGGAAGCCGGCCATCCTGGCGGCGGGTGCATGGGCGGTGTTCCTTTTGGCCGCGGCGCTGGTCCGACGGCGGCTGTCGCTGGCCCGGGACATCGTGGCGTCCACCGTCGCCGCCGTCGCCGTGGCCCTGCTGGCCGGCGCGGTAGCCGGCGACGACGCCTGGCACGTCGTCACCGACCTCGCCGACGTCGACGGACCGCCGGGCTTCCCGCCCGGCCTCCTGACCGTCACGACCGCGGCGATCTCCTCGGCCTCGCCACACCTCACCCTGCCCTATCGCCACCTCGGTCGATGGCTCATCGGCGCCCAGTTCACCGCCGCGGTGTTCCTCGGTGCCACGTTCGCCTCGGGCGGAATCGCGGCGATCGCCATCGGCCTGCTCGGTTCAGCCGCCGTCCATCTCGTCGTCGGCTCCCCCGGCGGTCGGCCGGATGCGGCGAGGATCCGCATCGCCCTCGAGCAACTCGGGATCCACGTCGACGACTTGCGGCCGCTGGCGATGCACCGTGGGGGCGCCGTGCTGTTCGAGGGAGCCGACACCGACGGGCCGCTGCTCGTCAAGGTCTACGGGCGCGACGCGTGGGACGGCCAGGTTCTTTCCACGCTCTGGCGCCTGGCGTGGTACCGGGACACCAACCGCACCGCCCGGCTGTCACGCATCGAGCTGGTCGAGCACGAGGGGTTCGTGACCCTGCTGGCCGAGCGGTCCGGCGTCCCCGTCCCGCACCTCGTGACGGCGGGGAGCGCCGGGCGCGGCGACGCACTCGTCGTCGTCCGGCGCGACGGGACCACGCTCTCGGAGGCGTTGACGGCCGGCGCGCCGATCACGGACAACGCACTCGCCAGCCTGTGGTCGGCGGTGACCGGACTCCACGCCATCGGGATCACCCATCGCCAGGTCGACGTCGATCGAGTCGTGCTCCGCCCCGACGGCACCTTCGCGCTGAGCGACCTGTCCTCGGCGTCAGTATCGGCAGAACCGTCCTCGCGACTGCGCGACCGCGCCCAGGTGCTCGCCCTGTCGATCCTGCTGGTCGACGAGGACCAGGCGCTGGCCATCGCCCGCCGGCACCTCGGCGACGACGGGCTGCTCGAGACGCTCCCGTACCTCCAGGAGGCCGCCGTCCCCCCGCTGCTGCGCACGATGCTCGGCGATACCGACGTCGATCTCGACGCCACCCGCAAGCGGTTCGCCGAGCTGGTCGGCGCCGAGGAGCAGCCGCTCGTCAAGCTGCGTCGCGTCACCTGGGGATCGCTGCTCAACCTCGCGCTCCTCGCCTTGGCCGCCTACTCCCTCATCGGACTGTTCAGCGACCTCGACCTGGAGACCTTCGCCGAAGAGCTCGTCAATGCCTCGTGGTGGTGGCTGGCCTTCGCGCTGCTCCTCGCCCAGCTCGCGCGCATCCCCTCCGCCATCAGCACGCTCGGTTCGCTCAACCAACCGTTGCCGTTCGGCCCGCTGCTCGTGCTGCAGTACGCGATCACCTACGTCAACCTGGCCATCCCGAGCACGGCGGCGCGCGTCGCCACGAACGTCCGGTTCTTCCAGCGGTTCGGCGTGCGACCGACGGCGGCGATCTCGGCCGGGGTCATCGACTCCGTGGCCGGGTTCGTCGTGCAGATCCTCCTCCTCGTCACCCTGCTCTTCGTCGCCGACGTCGAGTTCGAGCTGGACCTCGATCCGGATCAGCTGAGCGGGCTCATCACGATCTCGTTGATCGTGATCGCCGTTCTGGTCGTCCTCGCCGTCGTCGCCCTCGCCTTCTCGGCCGTCCGCCGGCGAGTGGTGAGCGCCGTCCGCGACGCCGCGACGGCGCTCAGCGTGCTGCGCTCACCAACCAAGCTCGTCCAGCTGGTGGCGGGCAACCTCGCCAACCAGGTGCTCTTCGCCGTCGCCCTCGGCGCCTGCGTACGAGGGTTCGGCGACGACGTCTCGCTGAGCCAGCTGATCGTCATCAACACCCTGGTCTCGCTGTTCGCCGGCCTGATGCCGATCCCCGGGGGCATCGGTGTCACCGAGGCCGGCCTGACGCTCGGGCTGACCACCGTCGGCCTGTCGCCCGAGACGGCATTTGCCGCTGCGCTGGCGTACCGCTTCGGTACCTTCTACCTGCCGCCCATCTGGGGAGGGTTCTGCTACCGATGGCTCATCCGCAAGCGGTACCTGTGATCGCCGTGCCCACCGCCGACGACGATCGGGCCCTCCTGCGCTCCTTCGAGCCGGTCGTGCGCTTCACCAACGGCGAGCTGTTCCTCCCGACCGCGGTCGAGCCCTACGTCGCCTCCTGCTCCCTGTGGGAGCTCGATCCCGACGAGTCGGCGCGATGCGTCGTGCCGGTCGGCGAGCTGACGATCGATCGTCTCGCCGCCGAAGCGGCGGCGCGGCGCGGTGCCGACCTGTCGTTGCGGTTCGTCGATCGACCGCTGGGACGGCGGGAGTCTCGGTCGTGGCGGCGGCGCCCCGACCGGCCCCGGTTCCGGTCCGGCAGCCGGTTCGCCCATGTCGGCCTGCTGTCGAGGGCGCTCGACGCGTTGTTCAGGGTCAGCCTGCTGCTCCGCGGGACGGTCCCCGGTGGCGTGGTCGGCGCCGCCGAGCAGCTCTACCGCCAGCGTCTCGACCCCACCCTTCACCCGTACTACGGGCGCGTCCTGCGCGAGGGCGGCTACGTCGTGCTCCAGTACTGGTTCTTCTACGCCATGAACGACTGGCGTTCCAGCTTCGGCGGTGCCAACGACCACGAGGCCGACTGGGAGCAGGTCACGATCTACCTCACGGAGGGGGCCGACGGCGAGTGCCGGCCGGGCTGGGTGGCGTTCTCGGCCCACGACGAGGTCGGCGACGATCTCCGTCGACGATGGGACGATCCGGAGCTGGTGCGCACCGGGGATCACCCGGTCGTGTTCGCCGGCGCCGGGTCCCACTCCGGAGCGTTCGTCGCCGGCGAGTACGTCACGGCCGTGCAACCACCGCGGTCGCTGCGCGGCGTGCTACGCCTGTTCCAGGCCGTCGCCCGACTCCTCGCCCCGTGGTCCAGGGGCGAGATCGCCCAGGGCGTGGGCATCCCGTTCGTCGACTACTCCCGCGGCGACGGCCCGGCCATCGGCCCGGAGGGCGCACGCCCGTGGACGCCCGTGCTGATCGACGAGGCCACGCCGTGGGTCGTGGCCTATCGCGGCCTGTGGGGCCTCGACACACGGGATCGCTTCGGCGGCGAGCGCGCCCCGGCGGGACCGCGCTACGAACGCGGCGGGGCCGTGCGCCAATCGTGGTTCGACCCGTTGGGATGGGCCGGACTCCAGAAGGTCCCGGCGACGGCGGCAGAGGCATCGGCGTACGTGCAGTCACGCGTCGTTGAGATCGGGACGGCGATCGACGAGCTGGACGCCGAGCTCGTCCGACGCCGCGCCGAGGTGCGCGCCCGCTTGGCGTCGACGGCGTCGTTGCGCGCCCGGCCCGACCTGGCCGACGTCGTTTCGGAGCGCCGCACCGAGATCCACGCCGCCGAACAGGCCTTGAACCGGATCGCCCAGGACCGAGCGCTTCTCGTCGCCGAACGGGCGGCCCACCTCGAGGCCTTGGCCGGCCCGCTCGACCCCGAGCCGGCGCAGGCCCACATCCGCCACAAGGTGCTCCCGTCGGCGCAGGTCAAGGACCCCCGGACCCGGTTCCTGCGGATCTGGTCGACCGTGAGCTCGCCGCTCCTGTTCGCCGCCGCGGCGTGGCTGATCATCGCGCCGACCGTCGGCCCTGTCGTCGGCGCGGCTTTGTTCGCCGTCGTCTTCCTCGCCGTCGAAGCGCTGGCGCGACGGCGCTTCGCGTCGTTCTTCGTTTCGCTGGTCGTGGTGCTGGTGGCCGGCAGTGTCGCGCTGGCCGTCGTGGAAGGTGTCGTCGACCGGTGGCGGATCGTCGTCGGCATCCTGCTCCTCGCCCTCGCCGTCGCGGTGCTCGTGGCCAACCTGCGCGACTTGCGCCGGGGTTGAGCCGAGACCAGCGACGAGCAGGACGGTGGCCGTGGGCCGCGCACCACCCGTTCTGTCCGTCGCAACGGGCGCGGATCGGTCGGCTGCGACGGACAGAACGGAGGCCCCGCAGCGGTTCACGAGGCGCCGTCGAACCGTTGGACGAGCCCGAAGTCGCCGTCGGCGGTCCACAGAGACCCGTCGAGCAGGGCGTCACCCACCCCGACGCTGCCAACGCCGGGCTCCCAGGGCTGCGCTACGACCAGCCGACCGCGCAGCGGGCGTGGCGGTCGATGCTGGAGCTCCTCGACGAGGTCTTCTAGGGCCGGCGCGCGGCACGGACGTGGAGGGCCATCCCCGGGATCTGCGGCGTCAGCTGCCACGAGCCACTCACCCTGCTGCACCTCAGCGCGGCGCTCTCCACTGTCCGCCCTGCCGACACGGACCGCATCACCAGGATCATGTGAATCTGCCTCGACTCAACGAGTGGTGACGCCAGGCCGTCCGTTCGGCGCGATTTCACATCTTCTGTGTGACGACTCTCGTCGTGACGTGTCGCATGATCGCTGTAGTTTTCCGCAGACACGGCCGAAGGCTCACCTGAGGGAGGCTTGCGCGGGTGCGCACACAGCGATCACGGCGCCGCGAGGAGATCGATGTGAGTCGATGGCGCCGACAGGAAACCTCTTGCGCCACCGCACGATCCAGTGGCGGCACCACCCGGCCGAGGAACAAGGCCTTGCCCGGCGCTGTCGCCACGGCTGATTCCTGCGGGGCCGCGTCTCACAGCCCGATGAACGACTCTTGTGGATCGAGGGTTCGGTGAACATCGTCTGGGCTGCGCTGATCGTGCTGCTGGTGACCGCGCTTGCCGTCACTGTGATGCTCGCGGTGCGGCGCCGGGCCCCGGAGGGCAGCTACTTCGCTGACAGCGACCGCGCCGCCGGCATCTTCGGGGTCCTCGCCACCGGGTTCTCCGTGCTGCTCGGCTTCTTGATCTTCCTGGGCTTCGAGAGTTACGACGCCTCCCGGTCAGGAGCGGAGACCGAAGCGTTGACCGTGGCTCAGCAGATCCAGACCGCCCAGTCCCTGCCCGCCGACGTCGGCGCTCCCCTCACCGGCCAACTGGTCTGCTACGCCCGGTGGGTCATCGACGACGAGTGGGAACGCATGGAGGACGGCACGCTCGGCGAGGACATCAACCCGTGGGGTGCCGCCACGTTCCAGACGCTGCAGGGCGTCGAGTTGACCTCCCCGCAACAGGAAGCCGCCTACGGCAAGTGGCTGGATCAGACCTCGGACCGAGAAGCAGCCCGACAAGCCCGCATCCACGGCGCCGCGGGGCTCATGCCGACCCCGCTGTGGATCGCCCTGTTCTTCATCTCGGCGATCGTTCTTGCCTACATCCTCGGGTTCACCGACAGCGGCGAGCGGGCGTGGGTCCAAGGGATGTTCATGGGCAGCGTGGTCGCCGTGATCACCACCATGCTGCTGCTGCTTGCCTTTCTCGACAAGCCGTATGGAGGCGACATCGGCGGTCTCCAGCCAGTGGCGATGGAACGCACCGAACTGCTCATCGATCAGCAACTGGCGATCATCGGTGGCGAGGTGACAATTCCCTGTGACGACGGGGGCAACCCGGCATGACCGCCACCGCAACAACGAGCACCGACGCGCCGGCGCGCCGAGACTGGGTCGAGATCGTCGCAACCGTGCTCCTCGCCTTCGCCGCCGTCGCCACCGCCTGGAGCAGCTACCAGGCCAACCGCTGGAACGGCGAGACGATCAAGGCCTCCAGCCGGGTCAACGCACTGCGCATCGACGCCGCCCGGGCGCAAGGACTGGCCCAGGCCCAGACCCAGGTCGACATCGCCATGTTCTTCCAATGGGTCAACGCCACAGAAACGGACGAGGCGGACCTCGCCGAGTTCTACGACGCCCGGTTCCGGCCCGAGTTCCGACCAGCCTTCGACGCCTGGCTGGCCACCGACCCCCTCACCAACCCCGACGCACCACCGACGCCGTTCGCCATGGACGACTACCAGTTGCAGGCCCGCGCCGACGCAGAGCGGCTCGACGCCGAGGACGAAGCGCAGGCCGCAGTCGTCCGCCGCAACATCCAACGATCGGCCAACTACGTGCTCGCCGTCGTCCTGTTCGCCGTCTCCCTCTTCTTCGCCGGCATGAGCACCAAGCTCCGCGGCGCCGGGACCAGGAAGGCGCTGCTCGTCGTCGGCTGCCTGGTCTTCATCGGCACCGCCGCCTGGATCGCCACCTTCCCGATCAGCCTCTCCGTCTAGCCCGGACTCCGCGGCCCGGTCGGTAGCTCGGCCGTTCCGGCCGTTGTCATTGCAGCAGTCGTGTCACGGTCGGTTCGGCTCGGACGGCGACCATCTCGGCGATGCCCCTCGAGCGGAATCGGAAGAACGCGTTGCGGGCGATCACGTAGGCGGGCACGGCGAGGATGAGGCCGACGATCCCACCGAGCAGGCCTCCCAACGCAGTGACGACGAGCACGACCAGCGGATGAATGTCGAGACTGCGACCCATCACCTTGGGCTCGACGAAGTTCTCCAGCAGCAGGTTGGAGGCGAGGACCACGACCAGCATGATGACTGCCGCCGGGAGCCCGCTGTCGCCGAGGGCGACGATGACGGCCAGCCCGCCGCCGAGGAAGGCGCCGATGTAGGGGATGTATCCGCCGATGAAGTTGACGACCATGATCGTGAACACGAGCGGGAGGCCGAGCACCACGGCGGCGACGCCGACGACCACGGCCACGATGGCGGACATGATGCTGCGTCCCTTCCCGTAGTCACGCAGGATCCGGAACGAATCACCGAGGAAGGCGTCGACGTCACCGCGCAGCGCCGGCCCGAAGGCTTCGACCACCACACGTCGGAACCGGTTGCCGTCCTTGAGTAGGTAGTACATGATCAGTGAGCCGAGGATGATGCCGCTGACCAGACCGATGATGCTGCTGACACCTTCGACCAATTTGGCGGGAACGCCTCCGCCGATCAGCGGTGAAGCCGCCTCGGTGGCCGCCCGGGCGTCCTCCAGGGCGGCCTGGTCGACGCCCACGGCTTCGAGCTGTTCGGCGGCGTTGGCCAAAGCCTCGTCGGTGACCTCGCTGATCTGATCGGCCTGCTCGGTCACGCCCCGGACGGTGGCCACGACGACGCCGGCCATCAACAACAGCAGGCCGAGCACGACCAGGCCGGCGGCCAGGGTCGGCTTCAGCTTGTGGCGTTGGAGAACCCCGACCAGCGGTTTGAAGATGATCGCCAGCACGGCGGCGAACGTCATCGGGAGGACGATCTCGCTCAACGCGCCGAGCACGATGACGACGATGACCGCGGCGGCCGTGAACCCGACGAAAGCCCACGACCACACCCCCAGCTTGGGCATCGGGATCCGACGGACGACAGGCTCGACGGTCAACGCGGCGCGACGGTCGGCCGGCGGCCCGCCGCCATCGGCGGTGCTGCGTTCGTCGGTGACGTCGGTGGTGTCAGTCATGGGAAGCGTCCTCCAGGCCTCCGTCTTGGGGCATGAACGCGGCGACGATCACCAGCGGAAAAGAACGACACGATCGCCGTTCCCGGCAGCGCCACGCTGTGGTCGATGAACTCGACCTCCGGCATGGGCGTATCGTGCGGCGGCGCCGACTACGAACTGCCGCTGCGCTTCGCCTTGGCGATCTCGTTCTCGATGTCGGCGTCGAGGTCACCCCAGGTCGTCTGCACGACCACCGTGTTCTCGGCACCTACCAGCAGCGGCTCGATGTCGGTCCCGAGCTTGTTGACTGCCACCACGATCAGCCCCGACTGTCCCGACTCGAGCAACTCGCCGATGGCCTCCACGTCCTTCTTCGGGATGTTGCGGTGGAAGTGCCCGACGAGCGCTCCGGCTCCCGCGCCGGCCACAACCCCGGCGGCCGCAACTGGAGCAACGACCGCCAACGCCGCGCCAACCCACGCCAGGTGCTTGGCCGTGGTGTCGTGTCGCTCGATCTGCAGCTCTCCGGAATCGTCCTTGGTGAGCACGGCGACCGCAGTGTGATCGAACTCACCCCCCTTGTGCGCGTCCCAGACGACGTCGAACCCCTGGACGGCGGCGTCGCGAGTGCGGTACCTCGCGGCGGCCAGGGTGATCGGTGTGTCGGCGTCCATTGGCAAACCTCCTGTGTTGCGTCGTGGCGTGCCCTTCACGCTACGACTCTGTGATCATCCGCCCCGAACGTCGGGCCGGGTGAGGACTTCACCGGCTACTCGTGATGAGTTCTCCCCGATCGGCCGCACGGCGGCTCGTCCCGCCCGTCGCAAGCTGAGGCGTCAACTCACTCGCTGGTCTGCGGCGCCGGATGCGTTCGCTTGAGCATGGCGAGGTAACGGGTGGCCAGTGGGCGGCCTGTGATGCCGTGAGCGACGACGCTGAACACGATCGTGACGGTGATCGTGTTGACGGCGAGCAGGACCCGGGGGTCGGTGCCGCCGAGCTCCTCGATAGCGAGCAGGGCGAAGACCACGGAGGCCAGCCCCCGCGGGCCGAACCAGCCGACGAACGCCACTGTCGGGCGACCTTGTCCAGTTCCGAGGAGGGCGAGTGCCACCGGCACCATGCGGACGACGGTCAGGCTGGCGATGGCGTACAACACAACGCGTACATCGAGATCCTCGAACGCGGGGATCACGAAACCGGCCCCGAAGATGAACCACAGCACGAGTGACAGCAGATTGCCGCTCAGCTCGGTGAGCTCAACGGACTCGACCGCGTCGGTGGTTGCCGTCGCGCCGAACACGATCCCGCCGACGAAGGCCGAGACGAACGGGTTGCCCCCGGCCTCCGATGCGACGAGGAACGCCAGCAGCGCCAACGCCAGCGTGGCCAGCCGTCGGGAGCCGTGCTGCATCCAGCCGCGGTGACGAGCGAACACGATGAGGCGACCACCGACGAACGCGACAGCGGCGCCGACACCGACGCCGATCGCGAGCTGAGCCAAGGCCCCGAGCCCGTCCTCGTGCTCGCCGCCGATCACGCCGACGGCGCTCGCTCCGGCGGCGATGAAGAACGCCACGACTGGTGTGGCGATGCCGTCGTTGAGGCCGCTCTCGACGTTCAGCACCCGCCGGACTCGGACCGGGAGGCGCTCGTCGGCGATCACCGGCGCGCTCAGGGCGGCGTCGGTCGGCGCCAGGCTGGCGGCGATCAGCCCAGCCAGCGCGAGCGGCAGGCTCGGGAACGCAAGGAGCGCCGCCGCGGTTCCGGCGACGATCGACAGCGGCAATCCGATCGCCAGCAGTCGGGCGGTCAAGGGCAGGTCCCGACGTGCCGCCGCCGGTGGCACCCCGGAGGCGTCGCCGAACAGCAACAGCGCCAGGGTGACCTCAGCGAGCGCATGGACCGTCGGGCCCTCGATATCGATGCTCCCGATCCCCCACTCGGCGTTGGCCAGAAGCAACCCGGCCACCATGAACACCAGCGGCCCGGTCAGGTCATGACGGGTGAACCAGTCCGAGAGGATCGCCCACCCGAAGATCACGACCGCCAGCGCGGCGAGAGCGGTCTCGCTCATCGGCCCCAGTCCTCAGATCGGTGGACCTCCACGTCAGTCCTCGCCCGGCCGATCGACGCCACGGTGCCCATCGTGAGCAAGCTCGCCCCCCCGCGCATCACGCAGGTCTAACCAAGCGAGGGAGGTCCGCGTTCCCCAAACACTCGGCGAACCCCTTCCAACTAGGCCTCGGACTGGCCGCCTCGAGCCGCCTCGCCGTCGCCGTCATTGGCCGAGCGGCGGGACGTCTACACCCTTCAGGCGCTCCGGGTCGCTGAGCGTGTCGATCGCGACCACCCGTTCGTCGCGCACCGTGAAGGCCAGGACGGCGACGAGGCGGCCGTCGTGCACGACGACGGCGCCCGCCGCGCCGTTGACGATGGCCGGCCGGACGAAACGGGGCGCCCTCGCGGTAGCTCAGCGCCTGGGCGGCGACCGCCGCCGAGCCCCGGACCACCTCGACCGCGTCGGGTCCGCCGTCGGACCGGACGACGACGTCGGGGTCGAGGACGGCGAGGAGCGCCTCGAAGTCGCCGTCGCGAGCGGCGGCGAAGAAGGCGTCGACGACGACCCGCTGGCGGGTGATGTCGACGTCCGGCACGGTCGGTGCGCCTTGCACTCGCCGACGGGCACGGCTGGCCGGCTGACGGGCGGCCGCCGGCGAACGGTCGAGGATCTCGGCAACGTCTTCGAACGGCACCGCGAACATGTCGTGCAGCACGAACGCCAGGCGTTCGGCTGGCGTCAGGGTCTCGAGGACGACGAGCAGCGCAACGCCGACCGTGTCGGCGAGCAGCACGTCCTGCTCGGGGTCCTCGCCCCGCTCGTGCGCCACGATCGCATCGGGCCGCCGCACGTCGAGCGCTTCCTCGCCGCGAGCCCTGCCCGAGCGCAGCATGTTGAGGCACACGCGGCCGACGATCGTGGTGAACCAGCCTCCGAGGTTCTCCACGGACGACGCATCCGCTCGGGCGACGCGCAGCCACGCCTCCTGCAGCGCGTCGTCCGCCTCGCTGAGTGAGCCGAGCATCCGGTGGGCGACGGCCCGCAACTGGCCGCGCTGCGACTCGAACCGCTCCACCAGCCAAGCGTCATCGTCCATCTGCGTCACATCCTGTTGTCCAGCCGTGTCAACCAGTTGACCGATCGGAACCGTGCGATGTGACCACGAGGAGCGAACGATGACCAACACCGGCACCCCAGCACCGACGTCGCTGACCCGCACCGTCGACGGCGCCGAGCTGCCCGTCGCCGGCACCTACGCCATCGACACCTCACACTCGGCCGTCGAGTTCGTCGTCCGCCACCTCGGGATCACGAAGTTGCGCGGCCGCTTCAGCGCCTTCGAAGGCGTTGTCGAGATCGCCGACCGCCCCGAGGAATCGACGGTCAGCGTCGACGTCGACCTGGCGTCGATCGACACGCGTGAGGCGAAGCGCGACGAACACCTCCGCGCCAACGACTTCTTCGACGTGGCGAACCATCCGACGATGTCGTTCCGCAGCATCCGGGTCGGCGGGTCCGCCACGAGCTGGACCGTCGCCGGCGACCTGACCCTCAGGGGCGTCACCAAACCGGTCACGCTCGACGTGACCTTCGAGGGCGCCGGCCGCGACCCGTGGGGTGGCGAACGCATCGCCTTCTCCGCCGCCGGCGAGATCGACCGGGAGCAATGGGCGACCTGGACGCCGACGAAGAGCCCGAGCAGGCCGGCTACCCCGACGCGGCCGGGCTCCCAGGAGCCGACCGGCCGCCGACAACCTGCTTCAGCTCGTGGATGACCTCATCGAGGACGTCGCCCGCAGCCAGGCCGACGACCCCGCTGCCAACGACGCCGGCGGCGAAGCGAGACAGCCGCTGGCGTCCTGCGAACCGCAAGAGTGCGAGCGTGCCGGCCGCAAGTGGGCCACCGGCGAGGAGGCGCGCTCCCTTCCCGGACGTCATCGCGCTTCGGACTCATCGTCTGCGTCAGCGACTGCTGGCCGACCGGCCTGCTCTTCGGCGACCGACTCGCCGAGGTGGGAGCCGACTCGCTGGCTGCTCCGATAGGCGAAGAGCAGCAGCATCAGACCAAGGCCTGCACCGACGGCCGCGGCGAGGTGGCTCAGCCGCCGAACCCAGTTGTTGCGGACCAGGGCGTACTCGCGCATGAGGCCGAACCTCACACTGCGCTCGGCCGTTCGCTGCACCCGCGACAGGCTGGACCCGACGAGCAGCGCTCCGCCGAGCATTGCTCCGAAGGTCTGATCATTCATGATCGCCTCCCGGTACTGGGTGACTGAGAGCGACGCTCAGGCGAGGATCTTGGCCTTCTGCGCTTGGAACTCGGCCTCACTGAGGACGCCCCGCTCCTTCAGGTCGGCCAACTTGACGAGCTCGTCGGCAGAGCCCGACGGGCCTGCCGCGTCCTGCACGTAGCTCCTGAACGCCTGCTCCTGCGCCAGCGCACGGTCGTAGTCTCGTTCGTGCATCGCGTTGCCGCGGGCGATGAGGTAGACGAACACCCCGAGGAACGGCGCGACGACGACGAAGATCGTCCACAACGCCTTCCCCCCGCCCCCGAGGTCCCGACTGCGGAAGATGTCACCGATCGTCCGGAACAGCAGCATGATCCACGCGATCCAGAGGAAGAACCACAACATGGTCCAGAAGAGCTCGAGGAGTGGGTAGTCGGCGGCGATCATGTTCTGCACCTTCTTGATTGCTGGGTTACGGGGATCATTGTTGGGCCATCAGGCGGGCGAGCTCGGCGTCGGTGTCGGTGATGAGGTCGCCGGAGAGATCGTAGGTGACGCTGTGGATGGTGGCGGTGAATGTGAAGGGTGGTTCGTAGCCGTCGGCGGCGGGGGCGCCGAAGTCGTAGCCGCAGCTGAGGCCTTCGAGCTCGAACAGCAGCGGGGTGGTGACCGGGAAGTCGGTGGTGGCGACGAGGGTGCCGTCGACGTAGAGCTGACCGCGCCCGGGTGAGCCCTTGCCGACGGTGAGGTCGGGTGGTCCGGTCGGTTCGAACTCGAAACGCACGGCGTGGCGACCGGCGCCGACGGGGTCGGGGGCGAGGACCTCGAACTGGTCGCGGCCGCCGTAGTTGTAGACGAACCGTGGTCGGCCGTCGATCAGGTGGAACGAGTAGCCGCCGGCGTCGCCGCCCTGGGCGACGAGCACGCCGTTGTCGCCGCCAGCCAGCTCGACGTCGGCCTCGACGGACCAAGGCCGGTTGTACACCTGCGGGGCGGCGAACGCCGGCACCACGGCGCCGTGGGGGTAGTAGACGAAGCGGTCACGGGGCTGCGAGGTTTGCGGGCGTTCGGTGGCCAGGCGCAGCTGCATCGATCCGTCCAGCGGCAGCACCTTGTACTTGGCTGCTTCGTCCCACCACACGTCGCGCAGTGCACGGACTTTGTCGGGCTGGTCGGCGGCGACGTTGTGGGACTCGGTCGGGTCGGTGGTGAGGTCGTAGAGCTCCCAGCCGTCGCCGTCGAGCTGCTCGAGCACCTCTGGGGTGATCGGGTCGCCGAGACCGCGACCGGCCTGGGCGGCCTCGGTGAAGCTCGCCGCCGGCCACGGGCACACGGCCCGCCAGCCGTCCTGATAGATCGAGCGGTGCCCGAACATCTCGAAGTACTGTGTCGTGTGGTTGGTGGCTGCGTCGGCGTCGTCGAAGGTGTGGGTGAAGCTGACGCCCTCGAGCGGTGCCTGGGACACTCCCCTGATGGTCACCGGTGGATCGACACCGATGGCGTCGAGGACGGTGGGCACCATGTCGATGGCGTGGGCGTACTGGCTGCGGATCTCACCGCGGGCGGTCGTGCCGGCCGGCCAGGCAAGGATGAACGGGTCCGTCGCCCCACCCCGATACGTCTCGCGCTTCCAACGCCGGAACGGTGTGTTGCCGGCATTCGTCCACCCGAACGGATAGTGGTTGTAGGAGCGAGGGCCACCAAGTTCGTCGATCCGGGCCAGGTTCTCCTCGAACGACTCGGGGATCCGGTTGAAGAACAGCATCTCGTTGAACGAGCCGATCGGGCCACCCTCGGCCGAGGCACCGTTGTCGGAGATGATCATGATCAGCGTGTTGTCGAGCTCCCCGATCCGCTCCAACGCATCGAGGATCCGGCCGAAGTGGTGATCGGCATGCGAAAGGAACCCGGCAAAGACCTCCATCATCCGGGCGTACAGGCGCCGCTCATCGCCCGACAACGAGTCCCAGTCGGGGACATCCGGGTCGTGCGGTGACAGCTCAGCATCAGCGGGCAGCAGACCGAGCTCCTGCTGACGGGCGAACACCGTCTCTCGGTAGGCGTCCCAGCCGTCGTCGAAACGGCCCTTGTACCGGTCAGCCCACTCCTTCGGCACATGGTGCGGGGCATGCGCAGCACCTGTGGCGTAATACATGAAGAACGGCTTCTCGGGCGCCGTCGTGTTGGCGTCGAGGATCATCTTGATCGCCTGATCGGCGAGGTCCTCGCTGAGGTGGTAGCCGTCCTTGAGACCCTTCGGCTGAGGCACCGACACGTTGTCCTGCGTCAAGTCCGGGTACCACTGATTCGTCTCGCCGCCCAGAAAGCCGTAGTACCGCTCGAAACCGCGACCGAGCGGCCAACGATGGAACGGCCCGGCCGGCGTGTTGTCCTCCGACGGAGACAGATGCCACTTGCCGATGCAGAACGTGTTGTACCCGTGATCCACCAACATCTCAGGCAACATCCCGTTCTCGAACGGCATCCGACCGTCATAACCGGGAAACCCGGTCGCCAGCTCCATGATGCAAGCCACCCCGCTGGAATGATGGTTGCGCCCGGTCAGAATGCACGACCGCGTCGGCGAGCACAACGCCGTCGTGTGCATGTTCGAATACCGCAGACCCTGCGCCGCCACCCGGTCGATGTTCGGCGTGTCGACCAAACCCCCGAAACAGGACAACTGCCCATACCCGACATCATCGATCACGAAGAACAACACGTTCGGCGCCCCCCCACGGCCCGCACCGGCGCCGGCCACGCCGGCTCGACTCCGCGACCGTGCGACCGATCCGGCCCGAGAACTCCGCTCCCTGCTCGTACTCGTGAATCAATGTGTCGTCGTCTGTCTCTCGATGGTTCGAAGTGGCAGGCTCAGCGGCCGCGCCGCTCTTGACGGCGCTCGACGCGATTGCGCGTCCGAGTCGCCGTGCCGACTACGACGGAGGTGGTGACGGCGGCGCGTGCCAGTGGTCGACGTCGCAACATGGTGATCTCCTTGCAGGTTGGTGCTCAGCCGGCCGCAGCCAGCTCGGACTCGGCTTGTTCGATGAGGTCGTGAGGGATGCGGGAGCCTTCGATGAGGACGGCACCGGAGGCGCGCAATGCGTCGACGAACGGTCGAGCCCACAGGTCCTCCCAGATGAGCAGCGCCGCCGAGGAGTTCGGCTCGAGCTCGGCCGCGGCGTACTGGATGTCCTCTTCGCTGATCAATCCGCCGACTTCACCCTCGAGGGCGTTGAACAACGCCACATCGTCGTGGTCCTCGAACTCCGCATGTTCGACGTTGCCGTCGGCGTCCTTCATGATGAAGACGAGGTCGAGCACCCGGATGGTGTCGCTGTCGACCAGCTTGGCGAGCTCCGGGGCAATCTCGCCATTGAACTTGTTGCCGGGGAACCCGACGATGATGTATTCGACCGGACCGATCGTCATCCCGATGCCTCCTTGTCTCGTCGCACGCTCGCGGTGCGGGTGCCCGCCTTGGCGACGGTAAGTGCGGGCGGGGTGACGCCGCCTCACCTGCGACCGGGTGATCGAACCGACGGGGTCTCCTCCAGCGGGCGCACATCCAGCAGTTCGAGGCCCAAGGACTCGACGCGCCCGAGGATCCCGTGCAACGCAGCGGTGTCAACCGCGTTGATCCACAGGTGCGTGATGCTGTGGCCGACGAACACGTCGACGTCCTCGAACTCCGCGCAGAGCGACTCATCGATCGCCCCCTTGATCGAGATGTCGTAGGTCCGCCGGCTCATTCCACGACCTCCGCGGTGTCACCCAGAGCGTCGTCGTCGGTCGGGTGATCGGACCTCACCCCACGGAGGGTGATCAGCGTAGTGCGCTCGGTGCTCCAACAGGCCGAGCGGCTGAAGGGTGCGCCTCACGCCGTGGCGGTGTCCGGCCAGAAGCGGGTCGTCACGATCGCCACACCGGCGGCGACCGCAACGGCCAGCAGCATCGAAACGATGGTCAGCCCGAGAATCCCGAGGAACAAGACGCCGGCAAGCACCGATGCCACGATGATGAGGTCCCGCCGCCGCCATCGACGGATCAGCACGGTGCCCGCCGCCACGAGCGTCGCCAGCACCAGGACGACGCCCAACGTTCGCAGCAGGCTGCTGCCGAGGTCCCCGACGATCGACGTCGCCGCCGCCTTCGCCCCAGGTCGCACCACCACGTCGGGGACCTCCGAGACGACGCGCTCGGTCGCCGATCGCGCGATGACCATCGCGACGATGGCACCGAGAGCGAGCAGCATGGTGGCGCGCCATCGGTCCCGTGCGATGAGGATCGTCGCCGCGAGCAGCAGTGCCGTCAACGACCACCAGCACCCACATCGCGCGCTTGGCCAGCGCCATCGCCTGCTGCGCCGACTCCAGCGATGCCTCGGCCTGACCCAGGGACTCGCTGCGGTACACGACGAGTTGGCCGAAGTCATCAGGCAGGTCGCGATCGAATGTCGCCTCGAGGGCGGCGATCTGCTCGACCGGATCGCCGTCAGCCGAGAGGTCGGGGAGCTCCACGTCCGTCAGCAGGCCCAGCTCTTGCAGCCGGGCGAGGCCACGTTCCGCGAGCGGCAGCAGGTTCAGGGTCACCTCGCCATCAGTGACCGTCACCGCGTCCAGCAGCCCGTCCCCCTGGAGCAGGCGCATCGCCGCACCGTGGGCGCGACCCACTGCGTCGGAGATCCGCTGCTGCACGTCGTCGTTCTGCAGCGCCGCCAGCAGGCTGCGCTCGATCAGCCCCTGGATGCCCGAGGCGACGGCCGGCGCCAATCGCTCGAGCGCCGGCGGCAACGTCTCGGCCAGCGTGCTCTCGACGTCGACGGCGGCGAACACCTGGTCGGCGATGTGCTGAGCGAGCGCGCTGCTGACCTCCGGCTCGGCCAGCGCATCGCCGACGACATCGCCCATCTGGTCGCTGTCGAACAGCGTTCCACGGGCCCAGACAGCCATCGTGCTGGCGAGGACGCCGACGATGGCCAGGACGCCGACGATCCCAGCCACCACGCGCCGCGCCCGTCCGCCAGACGGTCCGTCCGCCTCGTGCGGGTCATCGGAGGGAGTCATCGTTGACGTCATGCCACTCATCCGTCTCGCCCGCACCGGAACCCAAGGTTGCCGGTTGAACTGTCGGGGGTGTTGGCGCTGCGCGCCGCGACGCGATACCGGCGACAGTAGGACTCGTGGCACAAGTACGAGCCACCACGCATGACTCGATGCGTGCCGGTGGCCGGCCCCAGCGGGTCGAGGTGCGGGCTGCGTTCGTAGTAGCCGGCGTCGAACCAGTCGGCGCACCACTCCCACACGTTGCCCGTCATGTTGTAGAGCCCGAAGTCGTTGGGGCCATACGCGTCCACGGGGCATGTGCCGACGTACCCATCAGCCGCGGAGTTGCTGGCGGGAAACGTTCCCTGCCACACGTTCATTCGGTGGACACCCTCCGGTTCGAGCGCATCGCCCCACGGGAAGGGACGACCGGACACGCCGCCGCCCGCGGCGTGTTCCCACTCCGCCTCGGTCGGGAGGCGGGCCCCCCACCAGGCGCAGTAGGCCACGGCATCGGACCACGACACGTGGACCACGGGATGGTTGTGGCGGGCACGAACCTCGGAGTGCGGTCCCTCCGGGTGCTGCCAATCAGCGCCGAAGACCTGGCGCCACCACGGTGCGGCGGCGACTGCGGCGGTCGCCGGGAAGTCGTCGGGCAGAAACCCACCGAACACGAACGACCAGCCGTACCGCTCGGCGTCGGTCCGGTACCCCGTCGCGTCGACGAAGACCGCAAAGCGCTCGTTCGTGACCGCCTCGACATCGATCCAGAAGGGCGACAGTCCCACGTCGTGAACGGGGCCTTCCCCGTCGGCCGGGTAGGCGCAGTCGTCCTGCGAACCCATCGTGAACGTCCCGCCGGCCACACGGACCATCCCTGTCGTGGGCGCCGCCGCGGCGGTCGTACCGGTTCGGCCGCCGTCGCGCGGTCCGGCGGCACGCTGCGCTCCGGCCGACCGGCTCGGCCCGCAACACCCGGCTGACGGGTCGGCCGCGTGCTCACGCTGGTCGCCGGACATGCTCGTGGTCGCCGGAGCGCGGGTCACCATGATCTGCCATTCTCTCCGCCTGCTCCGAGTCGACGATGGCCCGGCGGGCCGCAGGCGTGCCTCTCCGTCGCACTGTGCAGCAGCGGGGGTGCTCGCGCACCACCCTCGACCGGGTGATCGGTCCGTCCTCCGCGCCGTTCCCGCCGGCGAGCCAGGTCACCCGGCGCAGGGTGACGACAAGGGAACGTCCGGGCGTCATCGTGAACACGTGGAGTCGAACCGTCGCTCGAATGGCTGATCTGCGGTACGAGCTGTCCTTCAAGGGAGCGGCGAGCCCGACCCTGCGCGCCGCCTTCACCGGCTTCGAGGTGCGCACTGGGAACGGCATCACCTTCGTGCGGTGCGCCCAGGATGCGCTCTCGGCAGTCATCAACCGCATCCAGGAGCTCGGTCTCGAGTTGCTCGACGTCCGCCTCATCGCCGAGCCCGAATCGACGCACCGCCCGCCGTCACCCACGTGATCGAGCCATCAGATCAGATTCCCGACGCTTTGGCCCCCGTCCGCAGCGAGCACGAATGGTCAGGCCGGCCTTGCCCGGCCCAGCGAGCGAAGCGAGCCATCAGCATCAGACGTGCGCGCTTCGGCCCCCGACCGCAGCGACGACGCATGGTCAGGCCGGCCTTGCCCGGCCCAGCGAGCGAAGCGAGCCATCAGCTGATCAGACGTGCGCGCTTCGGCCCCCGACCGCAGCGACGACGCATGGTCAGGCCGGCCTTGTCCGGCCCAGCGAGCGAAGCGAGCCATCAGCTGATCAGACGTGCGCGCTTCGGCCCCCGACCGCAGCGACGACGCATGGTCAGGCCGGCCTTGTCCGGCCCAGCGAGCGAAGCGAGCCATCAGCTCAGATCAGACGTAGCCGCCGGCCCGCCTCGACCGCCTGCCCCCGGGAAGCGACGGCGAGCTTGCGATAGATGCTGCGCACGTGCGACTTGAGGGTGTTGAGCGAGATGTAGAGCGCGTTGGCGATCTCCTGATAGGTCAAGCGGCTGCAGAGGTACCGCAGCACAGTGATCTCGCGCCCGCTGAGCGGCTCGACGAGGTCTTGCGGCGCGCTGCTGCGTACTGGCGCAACGACGTTGCCTGCTGCTGCGATGAGCTCGTCGAGATAGCGCTGGGCATCGGCTGGCGCGGCGCACGACAGCAGCAGCTTGTGGACGCCCTCTCCCTGGTCGATGACGCAACGGATCAGCCCGGTCGAGCGACCGGCAACCAGCGCCTCACCCAGGTGGGCGTGTGCCTCCTCGACGTCGCGGTCGAGCGCGGCGAGCGCCATCAGCACGCTGCACTCCACGCGTTGTCGTCGCGAGGGGGCGGCCGGGAGCTCTTCGAGCAGGTGAACGACCTCTTGATGGTCGCAGTCGAGGAGCGCAAGTCGGGCGCGCAACGACCGGGTTTCGACATCGTCCACGTCGAAGCTGGCCATCAGGTCGGGCGCCCGGGCTGGATCGAACCGAAGCGCCTGGTGAACGGCCTCCCGTGCGAACGCTGATCGAGCCGCAGCATCCGGATCCAACAGGAAGATCTCGGCTCGCTCCAGCAGGGCTGCGGCGCCTGCTTGGTCGCCCAGCGCACGCGACAGCCTCGCCTGCTGCAATGCGATGGCGCTCTGGAACGGAGGGCGGCCACTCGCGTCGCCGGCGACCCGCACGTCGTCGAGGGCACTGGCGGCGGCGCCCAGCTCGTTGCGCTCCATGTGCACCTCGGCCAGGGCGAGCCCGGCGAAGATGCGCCCGGGTTCATGGGCGCCGAGCTCCAGCTCGTCAGCCCAGCGGACGACGTCAGCGACGAGCGCCTCCGTGCGATCGAGCTCCCCGTCGCGAGCAGCGATCCAGGCGGCGAGTCCGGGGTTGCGAACCTCGTCCGCCACGACGTTCCCGACGGGTCGAGCCGCCGCTCGCTGCAACACCAATCGTGCCTCGTCCAGCTCGCCCGCTTGGAGGTGGGCACGGGCCAGGATCGTGAAGATCAGGCTGGCCAAGCCGCGAGCGGGCGGCGTGCCGCCGACCGCATCGAGCCCGGCGCGAGCGTGGCGCAGCGCTTCGCTGGCCCGACCCCGGTAGAGGTGATGCTCGCTCCACGCACCTTCGATCAGTGCCGTCAGCTCGCCGTCGGCGTCGGGATGGAGGCGCTCGACACGATTCAGCCACCACGCCGCGTCATCGGGGCCAGCAACCGCGATGAGCCCGATGAGGAACTCGACGACGGCGATCGGCTCCGTCCGGACGAGCACCGGACCGAACTCGTGCAGCCACAGGCGCAGGGCACGAGCGCCGACGTCGACACCGTCCGCAAGGTTCAGATCGCGATCGACCACGGCCCGCATGATCTGTCCCGCTCGATGGATGTCGCTCGTCAGCATCGCGTGGCGGAGCGCGCCCGAGACGTCACCGCGCGCCTCGAGGGCTCGGCTGGCGCGGTCGTGGATCGCCCGCCACTTGGCCTCCCCCAGCGAAGCCAGCCGGGCCCGCAGGAAGGATCCGAACAGGTGGTGGTAGCGGTACCAGCCAGCGCGCTCGTCGAGGATCACCACGAAGAGGTTGGCGGCGATCAGTCGATCGAGGTGTGCCGCCGCTACCTCGGTCTCCGCCACGGCGGCGCAGAGCTGCGCGTCGAACTCCTCGAGCACCGAGGACTCGACGAGGAACTGGACCAAGTCGACAGGAAGGGTGTCGAGCACCTCGCTCAGCAAGAAGTCACCGACGCCTCGATCCGACTGCGCGAACGTCTCGAAGAACTGCTCGTGGTCGACAACGCGCCGCAGGGCGAGCGCCGCGAGCTGGGCACCCGCGGGCCAGCCTTCAGTGAGATCGTGGAGGCGGTCGACCTCCTCTGCGGAAAGGAGGGACGCGCCTTGCAGGTGCAGGAACTCGGCCAACTCGGTGGTCGAGAAGCGCAGATCGGCACTGCTCAGTTCGAGCAGTCCGCCACGCAGGCGAAGGCGCGCCAATGACACCGGTAGGTCCGATCGACTTCCGAGCACGAGGCGGATGTCTCCCGGCAGGGCGTCGATGAAGGCCAGCAGCAGGTCAGGCGCCGGCCCGGCCAGGTGGATGTCGTCGATGACGATCACTCCGGCCGCGCCGGCCGCGGCCAGCTCGTTGGCGACGGCAATCCCGGCGTCGTAGGTGTGCGCGCCCGCCCGCTGCAGCAGCACGAGCGCATCGTCAGCCGCGCCTGGCCACGTCGTCGAGATCGCCGTGAGCAGGCCGGCCATGAATCTGGTCGGCTCGGCGTCGGCGCGATCGCACGACAACCAGGCGAGCCGTTCGCCAGAGCCCTCTGCCCACGACACCAACGTCGCCGTCTTCCCGTATCCCGCGGGAGCGGACAAGACGGCCAACTGATAATTCGGATCGTCCAGCTGGGCACAAAGCGCCGGACGGGGCACCAGCGGGTGCCGGGACCTGGGCGCGACGAGCTTCGTGGACGCGATGACGTTCTCCGTGACTCCTCCCTCTGTCGGCAGTCACGTTCGACGTCAAGCTACAGCACCCTGGCGACACGCTCCACGTGTGATGACGGCGTCGAGTCGCCCCGCCGTCGACCGAGCGTCATCTGGGCGCGGAGGTTCCCGATTCTGGGAGCCTCCGCGCCCAGAAAGCGAAATGAGACCCAGCGCGCTCAGGCGTGGGCCTCGAGCGTCCGCTTGATCGTGTCGATCCCCCGTTTCATCATCGCTGCGGCCTCGGGTGCGATCTCGTCCGGCAGCAGGTCGCTCTCCCACACGAATCGCGTCCGGCCATCCTCGGTCGGAACGACTTGTGCGGCGCCGTTGTAATGCGCGAACGGTCCATCGACGACAGTCCACACCAGACGGCGCGCCTCCTCGCTGAGTGTCACCCGACGCTCCCGCACCGTCATCCCGTTGTCGAACGTGAGCACCCGGTCCTCTCCGTCCGGTCGCGCGTCGGTCACGAACCCGGGGACCAGCCGCTCCCGCAGGCCGCCCCAATCCTTCAACGCGCTCCACGCCGCATCAGGAGCCACCTCGATCACTCGCTCTTCACGGATCGTTGCCATTGCATCTCCTCGCTTCCGGTTGCCTGCACGTTGCTCATGGACGCTGGACGCGAAAGATCGGCCAGCAGACCTCGACCCGACAGTTCCGTGCGTCGGGATCGAGGTAGTTCTCGCGAATCGGGCCAGAGATCCCGATCGCCTGCTCAGCGACGAACGTTCCCAGAGCCCCGTACGTCCGGTCGATGCTCTCGAAACTGCCCGCATGGAGGGCGACGGCGTAATCGACGGCGGCGAACTCCGACACCTCGACACCATCGGCGACGGACGCGGCGGCGCGCACGGGGACGAAGGCGACGACGCGGCCTCGTTCGGCCTGGAAGTAGTCAGGGTCGTACATCGCGCCGTCGGGCCCCGCTCGTCGGATCGCCGCCTCGGTGGCGTGGAGCCGGCCGAACAGATCCTGGAACCAGTTCGACGGTTCCTGCATCGACACCTCCGCAGTGGCGGTGACCGCCCGGAACGCCGGTTCGGACCGGTACAGGACACTCAGCCCGGGCGCCGGTCCCGACAGCAGGGCCTGGAGGGTGGAGACGGTGTCTTGCGTGGCGGCCAGCTGGCGCTGCATCCGTTCCAGGTGTCCGAGGATCACGGAGTTGCGCGACTGCAGATCGTCGGCGTCCAGAACGGAGCGCACTTCGTCGAGGGGCATCTCCAGCTCACGGAGCCGGCGGATGACCTGGGCCGTGGCGACCTGGCTGGCGTCGTACAGCCGGTAGCCGCTCTCGGGGTCGACGCGGTGCGGTTCGAGCAGGCCGATCTCGTGGTAGTGGCGCAGCATCTTGACGCTCAGGTACGTCATCCGCGAGAAATCCCCGATCGTCACCAGCACGCTCATCGACGGACTCCTCCGGCTGGACCCTGGCGTCAGTCTGCAGCGACGACGTCGAACTCGTTGCCGTGCGGATCAGTCATCGTCGTCCACCGACCGCCGTCGGTGACCGTCGAGCCGATCGTCGCGCCGAGTCCCCCGACACGGTCCACCTCGGCGTCCAGATCGTCAGCGAACAGGTCGAGGTGCACACGGTTCTTGACCTGTTTGCCCTCGGGGACGCTGGCAAACATCAGGTGGACGGGGGCGTCGGCGCTCCCAACCGACGCGAACTCCGCCGTGGCGTCGGGGTTCACCGGCTGCTCGAACACGGCCGCCCAGAAGCCGGCCACCTCCTGAGCGTCGGCACAGTCGAACGTCACTGCATAGCCGGTGATCGCCATCTCGTCTCCTGTCGCTCCAACGTGTCGCCGAACAGCATCGACCCTCCCATCGCGGGAGAGTCAAGCCGCGTCCCCGCGACCACCTCACCGCCAGCTCAGGGTCGGCGCTCGCTCAGTGCGGCGAGGACCAGTTGGCGGGCGTCCGCTGCGCTGGCGTGGAGCTGGGAACCGATCGGTTCGACGAGGCGGCGCGGGTAGCACGGTCCAGGATCGGCGACGCCGGCGTAGTGGTCGAGCGTGGTCGTCGCCTCGGCAAGGAACTCGTCGGCACCGATGTCGTCTGCGATCACCCCGCCGATGCGTCGAGCCCGGCACATTGCGAAGGCGAGGCGTGCCTCGCTCACGGTGCCCACGCAATCGGTCGGCTTGTAGCTCTCGAGGCCGAGCATCTTGCGCAGGATCGTGCGGTTCTCCACGACGTCGAACAGGTTCCTACCGTCGAACGTCGCCGTAACGGTCTCGGCCGGGAGCCAGGCGGCGTAGTTCATCCAGACGTACAGGCACTTGGCGCAACGACCGCACCACGGTTTGTGCTGGGCGCACGAGTGTGTGGCGGGCACGGCGTCGAGATCGCGTCGCAGCAGTGCGAACACGTTGACGTCGTAGATCGGTCGCAGCACGTGGAACATCGTCAAGTTCGAGACCACCTCCGCCCGGACGTAGGCGTGGAGCAGCTGCTCAGCTGCGGCGCTCATCCCCCAGAGGTAGTTGATCGCCTCGCCGGTCTCGTCCCAGACGAGGTTGTGTTCGTCGGTGCTGCGGGTGATCCCGAGCGCGACCTCGGTGAACCCGTGCTGCAGCGCCACGGGCAGTGCGGTCCAGTACGAGCTGACCGTCTCAGCGGCGATGATGCGGTTGATCCCGAGGTCCGGAACGGACGTCGCGACTGGGGCGTCCACGGCGTCGTCGAGGATCCAAGCTCGGTGCACGCGCTGCGGCCGGCAATGTGCCAGCAACCCATCGACGAGGCGATGTTGAGCCTCGCCCCGTCCGTACGTGGAGTGCGAATAGATGAAGGCGTCGTAGCCGATCCCCGCTCGCTCGAGCAGGCGCATCGTCACCAGACTGTCCTTGCCGCCGCCGCACAGCACCAGCAGGTCGGTCGTTCCCGCATCGATGGCGACCGGAGGGATGGTCGCGACAGCAGGACGGGTGGCCGGCCGAGGCAACCGGTAGCCCGGGAGATCGTTCTCCAGCCGCCACACGCCCCAGACGTTGTGGAACAACGTCTCCCAGAGGTTCCAGAACGGGTCACCGAACAAATCGTCGTATGGACCGGCGTCGATCTCGCTCGGTGCCAGGCTGGCTGCCTTGTTCGCCTCGTAGGCGAGCAGGTGGAAGTACACGTTGCGCATCGCGTCGTCGCCGTAACGGGCTTCGAGCTCGGGGAAGTCGACGTCGTCGTACCAGTACGTCGTGCTGAAGCGGAGCGCGTCGACCGCATATCGCAGCACCACGTGATGACGTCCCCGGACGACAGGCTCGAGGAACAGGCGGCGCACACCAGAAACGTACGCCGTGCTCGCGTCGGCGAGCAGTGCCCGTTCTGGCCGTCTTTACTGACGTGCAGTGGCGGTTGCGACGGCCAGAACGAGGCGCCGCGCTGCTGTCGTCAGCTGCTGACGGGGTAGCCGGCGTCTTCGATGGTGGCGGCGATGACGCCGGGGTCGACGGTGTTGGGGTCGTAGGTGACGGTGACGTGCTTGGCGTCGAGGTCGACGACGCTGGCGGCGACGCCAGGCAGTTCGTCGAGGCTCTCTTCGATGTTCAGCTTGCAGGACGTGCAATGAACGGTGGGGACGGTGAGGTCGAGGGTCTCCATCGCGGAGCTCCTTTCGAGGTCACGGCAGCGTTGGCTGCAGGGCGGACGATGTTGATGAGGATCGGCGTGGGCCAGCCGGAGACTTCAGGGCGACGAGACGGTCGTCGTGACCGAACGGAAGCGACGCAGGCGCAGGCTGTTGGTGACGACGAAGACGCTGGAGAATGCCATCGCCGCACCGGCCAGCATCGGGTTGAGCAAACCCGCGGCGGCGAGGGGGAGGGCGGCGATGTTGTAGGCGAACGCCCAGAACAGGTTGCCCTTGATGGTCGCCAGAGTCTTGCGGGACAGTCGGATGGCGTCGACGGCGGCGCGCAGGTCGCCGCGCACCAACGTGAGGTCGCTGGCTTCGATCGCCGCGTCGGTGCCGGTGCCCATGGCCAGCCCGAGGTCGGCTTGGGCGAGGGCGGCGGCATCGTTGACGCCGTCGCCGACCATGGCGACGACCAGTCCCTCGCCTTGCAGGCGTCGTACGACGTCGACCTTCTCCTCGGGGAGGACTTCGGCGATCACGTCATCCGTGGCGATGCCGACCTGTTCGGCGATCGTCTCGGCCGCCCGCCGGTTGTCGCCGGTCAGCAGGATCGGTCGCAGCCCGAGCTGACGCAGCTCGGCGACGGCGGTGGCGCTGGTCGGCTTGACGGTGTCGGCGACGACCACGACACCCCGGGCCTGACCGTCCCAGCCGACCAGGATGGGGGTCTGCCCAGCGGCCTCGGCAGCGTCCCGAGCAGCCCGCAGGTGCTCGTCGAGCGGCATCGACCAGTCGGCGAGGAACCGTTCACGGCCAGCCACGATGGCGTGGCCGTCGACGACACCGGTGACGCCGAGCCCTTGGGTGCTGGCGAAGCCCTCGATCGGCGAAAGGTCGAGCCCGGCGTCGCGGGCGCCGGCCGCGATGGCCGTGGCGATCGGGTGCTCGGAGCCGTCCTCGACGGAGCCGGCGAGGCGCAGCAGTTCGTCGCCGTCCGTGTCGGCGGCGGGGATGACGTCGATCAGGGCCATGGCGCCGGTGGTGACAGTGCCGGTCTTGTCCAGCACGATGGTGTCGACCGTGCGGGTCGATTCGAGGACTTCGGGGCCCTTGATCAGCACGCCGAGCTGGGCGCCGCGGCCGGTGCCGACCATGATCGCCGTCGGGGTGGCCAGCCCGAGGGCGCACGGGCAGGCGATGATCAGCACCGCGACGGCGGCGGTGAACGCCACGGACGCTCCTTGGCCGGCGCCGAGCCAGAACCCGAGGGCGGCGACGGCGAGGGCGATGACGATCGGGACGAACACCGCCGAGATGCGGTCGGCGAGGCGTTGCACCGGAGCTTTTCCGCTCTGGGCGTCCTGCACCAGCCGGGCGATCTGGGCCAGCTTGGTGTCGGCACCGACGCGGGTGGCTTCCACGACGAGCCGGCCGCCGGCGTTCACGGTCGCACCGGTCACCGGATCGCCGGGACCGACCTCGACGGGGACGGGTTCGCCGGTGAGCAGTGAGGCGTCGATCGCCGACGACCCGTCCTCGATGACGCCGTCGGTGGCGATCTTCTCGCCGGGGCGGACGACGAACCGGTCGCCGACGGCGAGTTGGTCGACGGGGATGCGCGCTTCGGCGCCGTCGCGCAACACCACGACGTCTTTGGCGCCCAGCTCCATCAGGGCCCGCAGCGCGGCGCCGGAGCGGCGCTTGGCGCGGGCTTCGAAGTAGCGGCCGGCGAGGATGAAGGTCGTCACCCCGGCGGCCACCTCGAGGTAGATGAGGCTCGATCCCATGTCGCGATCGGCGGTCAACATGAACCCGTGGGTCATTCCCGGGACGCCAGCGTCGCCGAGGAACAGGGCGTACAGCGACCACCCGAACGCGGCCAGTACACCGACGGAGATCAACGTGTCCATCGTCGCCGTGGCGTGGCGCAGGTTGAGCCAGGCGGCCCGGTGGAACGGCCACGCCCCCCACGTCACCACGGGGGCGGCGAGGGTCAGCGACAGCCACTGCCAGTAGTCGAACTGCAACGCTGGCACCATCGCCAGCAGAATCACCGGCACGGCCAGCACCGCTGAGGCGATCAACCGATCACGCAGAGCCCGGGTGTCATCGACCTCGTCGGGAACGCCCTCGACGTCGTTGTCGGGGGGTATCCCGACGGGTCGAGACGGTCGGGCGCTGTAGCCGGTCGCTTCGACCTGGGCCACCAGGTCGTCGATGTTGACGCTCTCGTCGGCGTAGACCTTGGCCTGTTCGGTGGCGTAGTTGACGGTGGCGGTGACGCCGTCGAGCTCGTTCAGCCGCTTCTCGATGCGCGCTGCACACGACGCGCAGGTCATCCCGCCGATGGTCAGGTCGATGTCCGACCGCGACGCGGATCGTTGTTCGATGTCGCTCATCGTGTTCAGCCTCCGTGTCCGTCGTCGTGGCCATCGGACGTTGCGTCGGCAGCCTCATTCGCGCCGCTGGGACCTGCTTCGGCGATGACCGCGGCCGTCCGCACGGTGGCGTCGTGGGAGAAGTCGAAGTACAGGCCGTACGAACCGGCCGTGGGGACCTCGACCGCGAAGCGGACTGACGGTCCCCGCTCATCGTCGGGGGCGTCGAGCGGATGCACGTGGAGGTAGGCGAGGTCGCCGTCACGGACCGCCACCAGGTGGCCGAGCGTCCCCAGGTACGGATCCAGATCGGTGACCGGCACGCCGTTCCGCGACACGGTGATGGTCACCTCCGACTCGGTGCCGGCCACCAACTCGCCGTCGAATGTGACGTCGTAGCCGTCGACGGTGACCTCGCTCGACGGTTCCGGCAGCGGAGTCGGGGCGCTGTCGCCGGGGACGGTCAGATCGGACCCGAGGGTCAATCCGGACGCGCCAGCCGGTACGAAGTCGGCGAACACTCGGTACGAGCCGGGCGGCATCGCCGGCATCTCCACCGACCACACCCCGTCGTCGCCGCGGGTCGGGTGAACATGGGCGAACTCCGCCAGGTCTCGGCTGACGACGATCAGGTGGAGCTCCTTGTCGTGCTCGACGTCGTAGTCCACCAGCGCCGATCCACCAGGCGCTTCGATGACGAACTCCAGCTCCGCCGGCACACCTGCATCGACCGTCGCCGTGCGCAGGTCCAGCGTGTAGCCGTCGCGGCTCACGGCGAGTCCGTCGGGCAATTCGCTCGCCTGCTCGGCCGTCGCGTCGTCACCCATCGCTGCATGATCGTCGTCACCGGACGGTTCCGGCCCGACGGTCGCACCGACGAGCGCCCCGCCGCCGAGCGCGATTCCGAGCACGACGGCGTAGGCACCGAGACGTGCCAGCGGCGAGCTGGCGAGTCGATCCCTTGACGTCATGATCTAACTATACCACTAGGGGGTATGGGTTTCAACTGAGAATGGCTGAGCTGGACGCGGCGCAGGAGCTGGGCGTTGAGGGCGACGACGATCGTCGAGAGGCTCATCAACACTGCACCCACCGCGGGAGAGAGCGTGATGCCGGCCCACGCCAGGACGCCGGCGGCGAGCGGGATGGCGACGACGTTGTACCCGGCGGCCCAGGCCAGGTTCTGGAGCATCTTGCGATAGCTGGCCCGCGACAGCCGGATGACGGCGGCGACGCCGCGTGGGTCGTTGGAGGCCAGCACGACCCCGGCCGACTCCATGGCGACGTCGGTGCCGGCGCCGATCGCCAGACCGACGTCGGCCCGGGCCAGCGCCGGGGCGTCGTTGACGCCGTCACCGACCATCGCCACGGTTCTGCCGCGTTCTCGGAGGTCGATCACGGCCTGGTCCTTGTCCTCGGGAAGGACCTCGGCGAACACCTCGTCGACACCGAGTTGGCGACCGACAGCGTCGGCGACCTGGTGGGCGTCGCCGGTGATCATCGCCACCCGGATGCCCGCCGCTTGGAGCTCGGCGACCGCCTCGCGTGCTTCCGGACGCACCTCGTCCTCGAGCGCGAACGCGCCGACGACGTCGTCACCCCGGCTGAGGTAGAGCACCGCCGCGCCGCGGCCCTGCCATTGGGCGACGACGTCGTGGAGCTCGTTGGGGACCTCGAGGTGGCGTTCGCGCAGCAGGGCCGGGCCGCCGACGCTGAAGCTGGCGCCGTCGATGTCGGCTTGCACGCCACGCCCCGTCAGCGCCCGGAACTGCCGGGCTCTGGCGGGGCCGCCGCGCTCGGCTGCTGCGGCGACGATGGCGCGGGCGAGCGGGTGTTCGCTCTCGGACTCGACGCCGGCGGCAAGTCGGACGACCTCGGTCTCGTCGAGGCCGGCGGCGGCGGCGATCCCCGTGAGAACGTGTGCGCCTCGCGTGAGGGTCCCGGTCTTGTCGAACAGCACCGTGTCGATGGAACGCATCCGTTCCAGCGCCGAGCGGTCCTTGACCAAGATCCCGGCTTTCGCCGACACCGCAGTGGACAGGGCGATGACCAACGGGATCGCCAGCCCGAGGGCGTGCGGGCAGGCGATCACCAGGACCGTGACCGTGCGAACGATGGCCTCGTCCACGTCGCCGATCACCCACCACACCACGAACGTCGCCACGCCCGCGGCGACGGCGACGTAGAACAGCATCGCCGCGAAGCGGTCGGCCAGGAGCTGGGCCCTGCTGCCGCTGGCTTGCGCATCGGCGACGAGCCGCTGGATGCCGGCCAGCGCCGTGTCGTCGCCGACCGCGTCGACGCGCACTCGCACTGACGAATCGGTTGACACCGTTCCGGCAACGACTCGATCGCCCGAGCCCTTGCCGATCGGCTTGGACTCGCCGGTGATCATCGACTCGTCCAGCTCGGCTGCACCTTCGACGATGGTCCCGTCGGCCGGCACCCGCCCACCGGCGCGCACCAGCACCACGTCACCGACCCGCAACTCGCCCAACGCCACGGTACGGGTGGTGTCGCCGTCGACCAGCTCGGCGTCGTCGGGCAACAGCTCGGCCAGCGCCGCCAGCGCGTTGCGGGCCTGACCGATCGCCTTCATCTCCTGCCAGTGCCCGAGCAGCATGATCGTCACCAGCGCCGCCAGCTCCCACCAGAACTCCAGGTCCAGCCAGTCCAGACTCGTCGCCATCGACGCCACGTAGGCGACCGAGATGGCCATCGAGATCAGCAGCATCATCCCCGGCTGACGGTCCCGGACCTCGCGCCAGCCGCCGATGAGGAACGGCCAACCACCCCACCAGAACACGAACGACCCCAGCACCGGCCCGTACCAGTCCATCGCCGGCAGCGACAGCTCGTAGCCGAACCAATCCATCACCATCTCGCTGGTGGCGACCAACGGCACCGTCAGCAGCAGGCTCAACCAGAAGCGTCGCCTGAACATCTCCGGATCGTGACCGGCGTGCTTGTCATGGCCACCCCCGCCGGTGTGGTCGTGATCGGGTCGCACCATGCTCTCCTTGATCGACACCGTCCCAACTATACCCATGGGGGGTACAACTCGTCAGCACCGCCGCTCATACCCGTACGTGGTATCGTTGGGAGTCGCCGAGATCGAGGAGGAACGGTGACCGAGCGTGGGTACACGATCGCCAAGGACGACTACCTGAAGCGGTTGCGCCGCATCGAGGGGCAGATCCGCGGGCTGCAGCGGATGGTCGACAACGACGACTACTGCATCGACATCCTGACCCAGGTCAGCGCTGCCACCAAGGCGCTACAGAGCGTTGCCGTCGGGCTGCTCGACGAACACCTGCGCCACTGCGTCGCCGGCGCGGCCGCGGCCGGCGGGCCCGACGACGCCGGCCGCATGATCGACGAGGCAACCCGAGCGATCGACCGGCTCGTCAAGTCCTGAGCCACGCTGAGCGATATCTGGGCAGCCGGGCACCGGGACGCGGACGGGCGCCGGCCGAATGGCCGGCGCCCGTGGTGTGGAGGGCTACAGCTTGAACGCAAGGACGTAGGTTGCGTCCGAGATGACCGTGAAGCCGGTGTGAGTGGACCCGGCCGACGCGATGTACCCGTCGCCTGCGGTCATCTGGACGCCCTGGTGTTCGACGGTGCCGGTGATGACGTAGGAGATCTCGGGGTGGTCGTGGTCGTGCGGTGTCCCGGTGTAGCCGGCGGCGGCTTCGACGAGCACGAGGGCGTAGCCGTCGCCGGCGCCGAGGATCTTGGCGCTGGCGGGGATGCCTTCGCCACCCCATGGCATCCAGTCGGCGTCAGCGCCGTGGACGATGTTCCATCCGTCGAGTTCGTGTTGCATCGTTGGCTCCTCAGGCTGCGACCGGCTCGACGGCCGGCTCAATATCGTTCGGACGGGGGCGTCGGCGGGGCTGGGCTGTCGACGTCCAGGTTGGGGAGGACCCGGTCGAGCCAATGAGGAAGCCACCAGTTGCGTTCGCCGAGCAGTTGCATCGACGCCGGCACGAGCACCATGCGTACGACGGTGGCGTCGAGGAGGATGGCGGTGGCCATCCCCAGTCCGATGAGCTTGAGAAACACTTGGTCGCTGGGCACGAAGGCGCCGAAGACGGCGACCATGATCGCCGCCGCCACGGTGATCACCCGAGCCGTCGCGGCGAGGCCGTCGGCGACCGAGCGGCTGTTGTCCCCGGTGCGGTTGTGCTCCTCGCGGATTCTCGACAGCAGGAAGACCTCGTAGTCCATGCTGAGCCCGAAGAGGATGGCGAACATCATCAACGGGATGAACCCGGGAACGGGGGTCGGCTCGTCGATGCCGAACAGCCCGCCGAACCAGCCGCCACTGGCGGCAAGGCTGACGACCCCGTAGGCGGCGAACACGCTGAGCAGGTTCATGATGCCCGTCCTTGACGGCGACGAGCACTGAGCGGAACACGACCAGCAGGAGCACCAGGCTGAGACCGACGATGGCGCCGATGAACAGCGGTAGCCGGTCGGCGATGGTCTGGTTCTGATCGACGAACGCCGCCGTCAACCCACCGACCCGGGCGTCGACACCGGTGCCGGCGAGCGTCGTCGGGATGACGTCGTCGCGGACCGTGCGCAGCAGGGCTTCTGTGGCTTCGTCCTGCGGCGACGTCGTCGGGACGACGCCGAACACGGCGGTGTCGCCGTTCTCGTTCACCGTCGGCGGGGTCACCGCGTCGACCCCGTCGAGCGCGGCGAGCTCCGTTCCTCAATCTGTCAACGTCGGCGAGGGTGCCGCCGGCGGTGAGGTCGGCGACGACGAGCAGGGTGCCGTTGTGCCCCGGTCCGTAGGCGTCGGTGAGGGTGTCGTAGGCGCGGCGGCTGGTCAGCGACTCCGGGCCGTTGCCGGCATCGGGGAAGCCAAGCCGCAACCACAGCGCCGGGGCGGCCAGCACCAGGAGCAGCACGAGTCCGGCGATCGCCGTGCGCCACGGCCGGTGCTGGATCGCTCGGCTCCACCGGAACGCCAGCGACGGTCCTGGCCGGTTCGCTCTGACGAACGGCACGCGGAGGCGGTCGATGTGGCCCCCGACGAAGCCGAGCACGGCGGGCAGCAGGGTGACCGAGAGGGCGACCATCACGCCGACGGCGAGGGCCGACCCGATCGCCACCCCGTACAGGTACGGCAGGTTCATCACGACCATGCCGAGCAGGCTCACCATCACCGTCGCCCCGGCGAACACGACGGCGCGGCCGGCGGTGTCGACCGCCTCGCCAACCCCCGCCTCGGGGTCGAGTCCTCGCTGCAAGGCCGCTCGGTAGCGGGTCACGATGAGCAGCGAGTAGTCGATGCCGACGCCGATGGCGATCATCGTGGCGACCGACGTGGCCCAGTCGGGGACGTCGACCAGCTTGGCCAGCACCACGATGAGCCCTGATGCGACGCCGACTCCGAGGATGGCTGACAGGATCGGAAGCCCCATCGCCAGCACCGATCCGAAGCTGACGAGCAAGATGACGGCGGCGACGATGAGCCCGATCCCTTCGCTGGACACTTCGCCCTGCTCGGCGGTCTGCACCGGGTTGCCGCCGACGTCGACCGTCAACCCGTCGCCATCGGCCTCGTCGGCGATGGCGAGCAGCTCGTCGGTGACACCGACGGGCATGTCCCACGTGTCGAGCTGCAGCGTGCGCGTAGCCGACCGTTCCGACCTCGGATGTGGGACCTTCGGTCCACACCGATGACATGGTTCAGCCCGGCGGCGCGGTCGAGCACGTCCCGCACGCGCGCTTGCACGGTCGGTGCCATGACGTCCGGCGCCTGCCACACCACACTGATGGTGTCGCCCGAACCGGCCCGGAAGCGGTCGGCGACCAAGTCGTTGGCGGCTGACGACTCCGACCCCGGTGTGCCGTAGTCGGTGGTGTCGTCTCCGCCGAAGCGGCCGCCCAGCATCACCGCGACCACGACGAGCGCGAACCATGCGACGACGACGGTGCGGCGACGGCGGTAGGCGAACCGAGCAAGGTGGTGGAGCACCTCGTACCTCCATCTTCTCCATGACGGCCGGGTGGCCGCCATCGGGGACGGAGCATGACGACGACCGGGGTGAAGCCGCTTCACCCCACGATGTGAACGTCCGCGGCGAGACTGCTGAGATGCGCACCATGGCGATGCCGACCCGGCCCGGAGCGCTGGTCACACCGCCGCTCCCGCGCAGCCACGTCGCCCGCCCGAGGCTCGACACCGTGCTCGAGATGGCGGTGCTCGAGGCAACGCTGGTGCTGGTGTCTGCCCCGGCCGGCGCCGGGAAGTCGTCGGCGGTGAGCGGCTGGCTCGCTCGTCGGGAAGGCGGCGGCGCCTGGTACACCCTCGATGCCGAGGACAACGATCCGGTCTTGTTCTGGCAGTCCGTTGCCGTCGCACTCCACCTCGACCCGATCGACACCGCCGATGCCCGCTGGATCGCCAGGTCTCTCGTCGAGCAGTCGACCGGACCGGTCGTGTTGGTGCTCGACGACTACCACGTGGTGACGAACTCCGCCATCCACGCCGGTGTCGACCAACTCCTGGTCGAGGCCCCGGCGGCGCTGCGGCTGGTGATCGCGACCCGTCACGACCCGCCCCTCGCGCTGTCGAGACTCCGGTCCCACGGAGCGTTGCGTGAGACGCGTTTCGACGAACTCCGCTTCGACGCAGACGAGACGGCGGCAGTGTTCGGCCGGATCGCCGGCGTCCCGCTGCCGCAGCTCCCGGCACAGCGACTCGTCGAGCGCACCGACGGGTGGGTGGCGGCGATCCAGCTCGTCGGACTCTCGGCCGGCGCCAGCGACGATCCGAACGGGGTGCTCGACTCGTTCACCGCCGACCACCGCCACGTCTTCGACTACTTCCGCGACGAGATCCTCACGTCGTTGTCCGACCGGCTCCGGGCCTTTCTGTTCGAGACCGCGGTTCTCGAGCGCCTGTCCGCACCGCTGTGCGACGCAGTCACCGGCGGCGCTGATGGGCAGCTGGTCCTGGAAGAGCTGGAACGGCGCAACCTGTTCCTCCTTCCCCTCGATCAGCGCCGCCGTTGGTTCCGCTACCACCACCTCTTCGCCGACTGGCTCCGCCTCCAAGTCGACGATCCGGTCCCACGACACCGAGCCGCTGCAGACTGGCTGGTCGCCCACGGCTACACCACCGACGCCGTGCGTCATCTGCTCGCCGCCGGTGACACCGACCAAGCCGCTTCGGTCATCGAAGACCAGCGCTGGCTCCTCATCGGTCAGGGAAGAGGCAAGACCCTGCGGGATTGGGTGGACCAGCTGCCACACCAGGAACTCCGATCGCGACCGGGCCTCACCCTCGCGGCAGCGTGGGCGGCGCAGCACGCCGGGGACTGGGACGCCGCCCGCGACCTGGCGGCATCGATCGAACCGACCGACGACCTGACAAGGGCCGAGGTGCTCGTCCTCGAAGCCGGTCGATTCATGGCCAACGACGACGCTGACCATGCGCTCGCCACGGTGCGTGCGGCCTTGCCGCTCGTGCCCGTGGACGAGCCCCGGGCCCGCACGTCGCTCCTGCTGATCCAGGGCCGGGCGCTCGTCGCCGGCGACCAGCTCGACGCCGGCGCGGCGTCGTTCACGCAGGCGCTGCAGCTCGGCGAGCCCTACGGGCTGAGCATCGTCTCGCTGATCGCCAAGTCGCACCTGGCCGAGATCCATCGCCGCGCCGGACGAGCCCGTGAAGCAACGGACGCCGCACAGGACGCCCTCCGGTTCGCCGACGCCAACGGCTTGGCCGATCATCCCGAAGCGGCAGTCGCTCACCTCACCTTGGCCGAGCTCCTGCTCGACCACGGGCGACCCGACGACGCCGCTGCGCAGTTGAACATCGCCGAGCCACTGGTGGCGCGGGTGCGTCACGTCCCCCGTGAGCGACAGGCCGACGCGGTCCGCCGGCGGCTCGACAGTTCGACGCCTCGGCGCCTCGCGCCCGAGCTGGTCGAACAACTGACCGGTCGAGAGATGTCGGTGCTGCGGCTGCTGCCGTCAACGCTCTCGCCCCGGGAGATCGCCAAGGAGCTGTACCTCTCGCCCAACACCATCAAGACCCACAGCCGAAGCCTCTACCGCAAGCTCGGCGTCAACACCCGCCACGAGGCCATCGAGGTGGCCCGCAGGGTGAACCTGCTCTGAATCACCCCGCAGGGCGAGGCGGGCCGGCTCGGCCGCGCCGACACTCGAGCCGTGACCCACACGACGACCTACGTCATCGAAGTGAACGGCAGGCTCCCGGCGGCCCTAGCCGGTGAGCTGGCGACGTTTCACCAGCGAGCGGACGACGCCAGGACCGTTCTGACCGGGCCGATCGTCGACCCCGCCGCGCTCTACGGGCTCCTCGCCCGCCTCGAGGCGTTCGGCGTCGCCCTCGTCTCGCTGCGTCCCGTCCCCAACACCTCGGAGGTGCACTGAGATGGCTCCACCACTGCCCTGGCGTCGCATGACGACCGTCGACCCGGAAGGCAGGTACGTCGTGACCATGACCCGGCTCCCGCTTCGCCGCCACACCCGCATCCCTGCGGTCATGCGGGCCACCTGGCGGATGGTCCGCGAACTCTCCCGGCGCGACGGGCTGGTCGGCTACTCGTTCAAGGCCGACCTGATCCGCAAGACGTTCTGGACCGTCTCGGCATGGGAGTCCACCGCCAGCCTCTACGCCTTCGTCCGCTCCGACGTCCATGCCCGGGCGATGACCGACATCGGGCCGCACATGAGGGAACCCCGCATCGAGACGACCGTGATGCAAGGAACCGATCTTCCGCCCTCATGGACCCACGTCCATGACCACCTCACCGGGTCAAGTCCGCTGCGGTCTGAACCCACCACCGGCGCCGGCACCCATCCCTCCCGATGACGCCCGAGCAGATCAGGTCGGCTCGGTCATGCCGGCGCTCCGAACAGGTCGGTGATCATCCCGGCGGCCACCTCGGGTGCGCGCACCTCGAGGGCAGTGCTGTTGGCGTCGATCGTGAGGGTGAAGCGGAAGAACGCGCAGCAGTGCTGCTCGGCGCCGATCAATCGACCCAGCTCGGCGACGTCGACGTCCGGGCCGAACTCGATCCGCAACCCGGCGTCGATCGCCGTTCGCCCGGTGGCGGCGGCCAGGACGTGACGCCACTCGGTGAGCCGGTCGGGCACCGCATCGGGCGCGAGGGTGCAGGCGACCGGAACCTCATCGAACTCCGGGGCCGGCGTGCGGCCCACGGTGACCATGGCCGGCCCGGCGTCGTCGCTTGCAACGGTGACGCTCACGCAGGCGCAGTCCGGCCCGCACGGTCCGTCGACCGGATCTCCGCTCAGCTGGTCGGCGGCCGTGCGCAACTGTCCCGCGAACGCGGTGAGCTCGACGGCCTGGGCGTCCGCCGCCCGGATCTTGTCGGTGACCAGGTCATGGAAGCGGCGCTGCACCGGCCCGCAGCGTTCCCCGTCCCAGATCGACGCCAGGTCCGTGATCTCCTCCAACGAGCAGCCCAGCTGCTTGGCCCGGGCGATGAAGGCCAGCCGAGCCAGCGCCCCGTCGTCGTAGAGGCGATACCCGCCTGCCGTGCGGCTCGTCGGATCGACCAGCCCGATGTCCTCGTAGAACCGCAGCGCCGATGCGCTGAACCCGCTTCGTCGGGCCGTCTCGCCGATCGTGTACGTGCTCACCACACCCACCATAAAGATTCGACCCGACCTGAAGGTCAAGGCGCCGATGGACCTGGCCCGCCGTTCGATGACGAAGGGGGTGGCGCGCGACGCTGACCAGGTGGACGACGTCTACACGCATGGGCACCACGAGTCGGTGCTGCGCAGCCACCGGTGGCGCACGGCCGAGAACTCGGCCGGCTACCTCCTCCCGCACCTGCACGCCGGGCTCGATCTCCTCGACGTGGGGTGCGGTCCGGGCACGATCACGCGCGATCTGGCGACCCGGGTGGCGCCCGGCCGCGTGCTGGGGATCGACTCGTCAGTCGACGTCGTCGAGCAGGCCAGGACGTCCGGCGACGGACGGGTGACGTTCACCGTCGGTGACGCGTACGCAGTCGACGCGCCGGCCGGTTCGTTCGACGTGGTCCACGCTCACCAGGTGTTGCAACACCTGACCGACCCAGTGGCCGCCGTGGTCGAAGCAGCGCGGGTCCTGCGGCCGGGTGGGATCCTCGCCGTCCGTGACAGCGACTACGCCGGGTTCTTCTGGGCGCCGGCGAACGCCGGCCTGGACCGTTGGCTCGAGCTGTACCACCAGTTGACCAGCCACAACCGGGCCGACGCCGACGCCGGCCGCCACCTCCCGGCCTGGGTGCGCGCCGGCGGCTTCACCGACGTCACGGTGACGAGCTCGACCTGGACGTTCGCCGACCCGACCGGGCGGTCGTGGTGGGGTGGCCTCTGGGCCGACCGGGTCCGCCACTCGTCGTTCGCCACCCAAGTCGTCGCCGACGGCCTGGCCGACGAGGCCGAGTTGATGGAGATCGAGGCCGCCTGGCGTTCCTGGGCCGAACAGCCCGACGGCGTCTTCGTCGTCCCCAGCGTCGAAGTGATCGCCCGCCGCTGACGACGCCGCAGCGGCCCCGGGGCACGGATCGCGATCTCTGCGGTGTTCGTGTCACCGTTCCGCCACCGGCCGCCCAGTCCACGATGACCCCTTGGCGACACGTCGGTGGGCATGGAGGCAGACGCAGCAGGAGTCGTCGGAGGGCTCCAGCCAGGTGCTCGACCACCTTGAGGCCAAGGCCAGACTCCTCGACCGGCGGTCCCACGTGGGCGTGAACCATCGACTGCCATCACCATCTGGGCGCGGAGGTTCCCACTTTCGAGCACCTGCGCGCCCAGAAGGGCGAGTGAGAACGGTTGGCATCGGACGCTCGCAAACCGCGGGGACGCCGCGGCGCGATCGGCGTGGACATGCGCCGGTCGCTGCGTCCGGGACCATCGACATCACGACTGCGTACCGGACGGCGCGATTGCGTAGCCCCTGGCGGCCGATTGCGTAGCCGCCACTCATGGCAACCGGAGGCGCCTCGCGGACGATGACTGGGTTCCCGGCGAACCAGTCGGGACGTTCGCCAAGGAGTGCTCAACGTCATGTCCCGCACCCGCCGATTCGTCGCCGGCACCGCCACATTGATCGCCGGCCTCGGCGTCCTTGCAGCGGCACACGCCGACGCGGCACCACCGCCCAGCGACCCGCCGACCACGGTCGACGCACCGGTCGAAATTCCGGCCCAGCGCTGCCGCGGCGTGGACGATCGCTCGGCAGACCGGCGCCGACGAGCGCACGATTGCCGCCCGCGGCCGGCGCGCCCAGGAGCTCCGGTCGATGTTCACCCACGCCAGCACTCCGCTCCTCGTGGAGGCGCCAGTCGAGCTGCCATTGAGCCGTCGTGAGCGGGAGATCGCCACCCTCGTGGCCGGCGGGCGCACGAGCCGTGAGGTCGCCGAGACGCTCGTGATCGGTGTGCGCACCGTCGAGAGCCATCTCGCACGCGTCTACGGCAAGTTGGGCATCAGGTCCCGGGCCGAACTGGCCGCCGCGCTGGGCCTCGAGGCGGCGACAACATGAAGTCGCTCTACGAACACGTCGGGGGAGAGGACACGATCGCGAGCGTGGTCGACGAGCTGTACCGGCGCCTGAGCACCGATCCGCGGGTCCTCCACCACTTCGCGACCGCCCGAGTCGACCATTTGAAGAGCGAACAACGCCGTTGGTTCCGCTCGGTCCTCGGCGGGTCCGATGAGTCGGACCGGCCGGAGCTGTCGCCCGCGCACCGGCACCTCGTGATCACCGAGGAGCAAGTCGCGGCCGTACTCGTGCATCTCGACGCCTCACTGGCGAAGGCCGACATCGACGACGAGTCGCGCCGCAGGGTCACGTCGCTCGTCAGCCGGCTCTGGCACGCCCGAGCGTTCTGAGCAACCGCACGCTCGCAACTCGGCGAGGACCTCGTCCCGAGGTCGATCGCCCAGCAGATCAGTCTGCGAAGCGCCCACGATGCTCGCTCCCCGCGGCCCGAGGGACGGTGCCTGCTGCACGTCCTGAGCTTGGAGCCCTTGGTCATCGCAGCCGTCGCTGAGTCAGCCGACGACGCCGTTCGCTACGCCGTCGAGTGCCTGACGACACGGCAACCGGGACCAGTGGGAGGGCACCGCGATCCTCGTCCTCGGCCCTCCCGACGTGATCGACGCGGTCCGGACCATGTCCCTGCAACGGCCAAACGATCCTGACGGGGATCCCCGAGAGTCCCTCGGCTGACTCGTCGACGTGCCCCGGCGCCAGCGCCGCCGCCGGAGGGACCGACCTACCGCCGGAGCACGCTCGTCAACCTGGTCGTTGGTCAGCAGACTCTGGGCGCACCGCCGCCAAGAGCGCCATCACATCGCCGGGGGCGGCTCGTTCGCGGACGCGCACCAAGGCCAGCAGCGCGCTCGCCGCCAGACCAGGGTGCTCGACGACGGAGGCGACAGCGGCCGTTGCCCGGTCCACGGCTGCGATCTCGGCGTCCCGGGCCTGGCCGGACATGCCTGCCAGGCGGGTCGCCACCGACCATGCCTGGCGACGAGCGACGACCAGGCTGAAGTGAATGATCGTCTCGTCGCCCGACCCACCGATGCGGTCAATGAGATCGAGCCACGGCGAGACCTCGTCGAGGGCCTGCTGGCATCCGTCCACCAACTCGGCCAGCACGTCGTTGATGGCGTCGAAGTCGGTTCGTACCGCCTCCATCGATCCGCCGCTCCCGAACGCCGACGCGGTCACGCCAAGGTCGAAGTTGATGTGGGCGTTCATGCCCAACAGCAGATGCTGGACGATCACCGGGCGCCACCGCCCGGCCGCTTCGAACGCCGTCCGCCACGACAACGGGCACGGTACGCCGGCCCGCCAGGCGTCGAGCGCATCGAGGTAGCGGCCGGCGAAGGCGGTCACGAAGCGCTCCATCCGGGCAGCGTCCTCGAACCGGCCAGCGGCGCCCCGCGCTCGCACGGTGTGCGTCACCGCCAGATACATCGCTGCGAAGTAGCCGACGCGATCGCCGTCACGCCCGCATCGTTCGACGATTGCGGTCAGCCGCTCGATCGTGTCGTCGTAGCCAGCGGCCGATGGCACGGTACGGACCGTACCGAGTGGACACCACCTCGGGCGGCTGCCAGATGTTGGTCCTACCGTCGTGCGGCGGTCTGCGCGGATCGTGGGCACACGGGGCGGGCGTGCAAGACGATGAACGGATGTCATCCTGGCTCCGTGCGCTTCGTCAGGACTGGCGCGAGGTCGCATCCGTTCGCCCGCCGAGCTGCCTGATAACGCCACCGCGACCGGCTCGAACGGGCAGCTCCCCTCGCTCGAGCGGCGGCGCCGCGGCGAGCGCAACGCCCGTGACGCCGAGCTTGTCACCGGTTCCGCCACCGGTGGCGACGCAAAGTTTGAAGCCGGCGACATCGACGAGTCGACCTGAACCCCACCGGCGGCATCGCCGGCACCCCCGGCCGCCAAGCCGCCAAGTCCCTGCTGTCCGACCAGCGACGATGAGCCTGCCGACCGAGTCAGAACGCGAGGCGGTACTGGTTCGTCGTCGCCGTCGACGTCGGGCTGGCGTCGATGCGGTCGCCAACGATCGACCGCTGGTGGGCGATGCGGGACTCGAACCCACGACCTCCACGGTGTGAACGTCGTCCGGTCGACCGTTGCGTGCCGCTGAATGCGCTCTGAGCAGGGACGACAGCGTGAACACGACCGTGGTGTACCACCCGATCTCGTGGCGTTAGGCGCCCTCGTAGGCGCCCAAAGTTGTCGTCACACCCCCGGTTCACGATCAGCGTTATGACAGCAACACCCGCCCATCCACGCGATCGGCTCCTTGAAGCGCTCTACGACGACGCCGACGGCGCGACGATGGAGATGCTCAACTACGGCGAGACCGGCGAACGAATCGGGCTGTCCGAGGATCAGGTCAATGCCGCCGTTGGCTACTTCCGGGAGCGCCAGTACCTCGCCCACATGACCCTCGGCGGCACAGCCACACTGACCGCCGCTGCGATCGACGAGGTCGAGCGTCGACGACGAGACCGAGAGGCTGCCGCCGTCGCCGCGCTGGCGATCGTCTCGGTCGCCGAGATGCGCCAGATCGAGGCTGCCCTGACCGCGCTGGATCGGGCCGGCGTGCCCGACAAGCTCGCTGGCTCTGACCGCGCCGAGTTCGAGGCAGATCTGGCGACGGCGACGGCACAGATGCGATCACCGCGCCCTAACGACGCGTGCTCAAGTCCGTACTGCAGGGTCTGGCGGCGTTCGCCGCGGCGGTTGGCGCCGAGGTCGTCGCCAACCAGCTGAACGGTCTGCTCTAGCCGAATGCCGCCGCGGCGATCCGCCCCGACGAGCATCCGACGGCTGACGTCGAGGAGCGCACGCAGGACCTCGGCACCGCCGCGCCAGGATGCGTCCGGGTGCTCGCGAGTACCGGATGGCTATCGGCGTTGCCTCATCGACTTCCTGGCGCTCGAGGTCGAAAATCTCGCGGTGGTGCTCGGGCCGGCGGCATCGGCCAGCCATCGGTCCCGACGCTTGTAGCCGCCGACCCCTGGGCTTTTGACGGCGAACCAGGGACCGGAGGGCGCGAATCGGACAGCGCGCCGCGAACGGCAGAGTGCGGGAGGAACGGCACTTCGAAGACGACCCAGACGGCTCTCGGCTGCGTGGTATCGGGCGCAGAAGTCGGACATCGCGGCGAGATCGCCTGTCTTCGCCAGACCGGCACTTCGACGACGGGGTGCGAGCCCGGCTGTAAGCGTTCGGAGACGCGCGATATCGGTCACGTCAAACCGATCAACGGGGGCGTACTCGATCGTTCATCGAGGACGCCGGGGAGGACGCACAGCGAAAGGCTGGATGAACCGTTGATCGGCGCGTCGTCGGACGGCTCCTCGGATCGGTCCGCTGCGCTGGAACCCGCTTCGGTCGCGGTCTAGCCGCCGCCGAGCGCGTTGAGGGCACGGCGCGATCGGACACCGGGTCGGGGTCGTTTACGTCGCCGTGGGAGGCGGCACGTGGCGAATGATCCGTTCTCGGTTCGGCTCATCCTTCCGCGCTGTGGTGGGCATGTGGCGCGGTACGGCGCGGTCGCCGAAGGCGTCTCTCCACTCGTCCTCGGTGAGGTTGCGCCCGGCGATGGCGCAGGCGACCTCGACCCAGTGTTCGGTCCTGAGTGTCCATCGTCGTAGACGCGCCACCGGCGAACGCGGCGATCAGCACTGTGTTCCCGTCGGGGAGGAACCTCGGACTCATCGATCCATCCGCGGTCGTCCTGGGAGCACCCGGTTGAGCGAGTGCGCCGCTGTCGGCGTCCCACAGGACGATCGCGCCGGTCTTCCGCCGCCGGTGGCGAACGTGGCGCCGTCGGGGGCGTAGTCGACCTGTGACGACACCGCCGTGTCCCACCCTCGGCGGCCCGCCCACTCACCGGTCTCGACGTCGAGCACGCGCACCTCGCCGAAGCTGCTGCCGATCGCGAATCGGCGGCCGTCAGGGGAGAACTCGCCGGTGTATCGGGGCGTCGGCCGTCACCGTCGTGGAGCACCCGGCCGTTGTCGAGGTCGACCAGCGAGAAGCGGCCCGTGGTGAGGACGATGGCGGTGTGGTTGTCCGGGCTGGCGTAGACGTTGACGATCTGCCCGTCGAGCTCGACCGGTGTGCCGTCGGGTTCCAGCGTCTCGGCGTCGATGGCGTACGTGGTGCCCGTCTCGCTCGACGATGACGAGTCGCCGGCCGTCGCCCGTGTAGTCCACTCCCGGGATGTGCATCGGCGCGACGTGACGTTCGGTGATCAGCTGGCCGGTGCGCCAGTCCCAGACGCGGACGAACCCGTCATCGCCGGCGGTGGCGAAGTGGCCCGCCGTCCGGCCGCCACGTGAACCAGCCCCAGCCGCCATGGCCGGTGTCGATGAGGGGCCCGGCGGGACCGGTCTCCGAGATCGACGAACTGCAGCTCGTGTCGGTGCCGGCCCCACGTAGGCCACGGCGTCGCCGGTCGGAGAGACGGAGCTGCCCAGTCCGGCCGACCTCGTTCCGGGAGCGGGTGGCGGGCGATGAACCGACGTTCGCCGGTGAGGTCCCACGTGAGCAGCGGTCTGCCCGCCGGCGGTGTACAGCGTGTCGCTCGTCGGGGCTGAAGCCGACGCCCCACACCCCGGCGGCGTTGCCCCGCAACAGCTCCCGGCGTTCACCGGTCGTGACGTCCCAGACGATGGCGGTGCGATCGTCGGAGCCGGATGCGAGCAGCGCGCCGCTCGGTGAGAAGCGGATCACCTGGACGCCGGTCGGAGTGACCCTGCAGCCGGCGGCAGCTCGGTGAGGGTCGCCGCGTCGATGATGACGACTCGTTCCCGTCCGCCGGCGGCGAGGAGCGAACCATCGGGGCTGATCTCCAGCCACGTGCATCCGGGCACGCTCGCCGACGCGAGTTGCCGGCCGGTGGCGACGTCGTAGGTGGTCAGACCCCGGCCGACTCCCGCTGCCGACGTACAGCACGGCTGCCGTCGGGACTCAGAGCGGTCGCAGCGACCGGCGCGCTCGAAGCTGCAGCACGGGCTGCTGCGGTGCACGCCAGCGTCCCACACGACGAGGATGTCGCTGTCGGCCTCCAGGCGTCGGTCTCGAATGTCACGGCCAGGAACCGTCCGTCGGCGCTGTAGTGCGGCGCTCGAGACGACCGCGTCCGCCGGGATGCCGCCGAGCTGGACCGGCTCGTCCTCGAACGTGGCCGCGTCGACCAGCCGCACCGATGGCCACGGTGTCCGGCGCGCCGCGTGGTCCGCGTCGGGCTGCCCGCTGACCGCGAGCTGCTCGCCGTCGGGGCGGAACTCGAACTTCCATGACCGGCATCTCGTCGTAGGTGCCGAGCAGCTCGCGAGTGCTCGCGTCGTAGAACGACGACGTCGCCGTTGGCCTGGCCGACTACCGACGACCGGCCGTCGGGGCTCACCTCGACGGACTGGAACGGCGGTCCGTCGCTCCGAGTCGATGCGACCAGCTCCGGGCTCTTCGACAGCGCGGCCAGAGGTTGGACCGTGTGTCGGTGGAATCGTCGAGGCGCACTGCCCTCCGCGGCGAGCAGCAGCGAGTGGTCGACGTCGTCGACGAGCAGCGCCTGGGCGCCGACGCGGCGGGCGTCGGCGACGACCGCGGCCCGGTCGGCCCGCTCCGCCTGCCGCACGGCCAGCAGGCCGGCGACGACTGCGACGACCAGCAACACGGCCACCCCGGCGAGCAGCGCCCGCAACCGCCGGTTCTGCCGCGCCTGCTGACGCAGCCGCTCCTCCGCGGTCGCCGCCTCGGCTCGTTCCCGTTCGCCGCTGGTGTCGAGGAAGGCCCGCTCGGTCGCGGGTGAGATCGGGGTCGGCTCGGGTCTGCCATTCGAGCGCCTGGGCCAGGCGAACGCCACGGTAGAGCTCGCCGTCGGGCCGGCCCATGCCGTCCCAGGCGTCGGCGGCGAGGGCGAGGTGGCGCAGGATGCGTTGACCCTCGACGTCGTCGTCCAGCCAGGCTGCGAGGCGGGGCCAGGCCCGGGCCAGTGACTCATGGGCCAGCTCGACGGTGTCGTCGTCGCTGGTCACCAGCCGAGCTTGGACGAGCAGTTCGACCAGCCGCTCGTGCTCGGCGTCGGTGGCGACGGTGCGGCGAGGCACCCGGCTGCGCACCGGTTCGCCTTCCGGGGTCGGAGTCACCAGGCGCAGGAGCAGGTCGCGCAGCAGCGGCCGCTGGGCCGGCGGTACCTGGTCGTAGACCTCCTCGGCCGACTGGGCGACCGCGCCTCGGATCCCGCCGGTGTGCTGGTAGTCCGTCGACGGTGAGGGTTCGGCCCTCGCGCCGCTGCCACGTCTCGTGCAACGCGTGCGACAGCAGCGGCAGCGCCCCGGGCTCGCCCTCGACCTCCCGTACCAACAGATCGACCAGGCCGGGCTCCAACAGCAGCCCGACCTGGCGGGCCGGACCCTCGATTGCGGCGCGGAGGTCGCCTTCGCTCATCGCGCTCAACAGGTGCAGGCCGGGCTCGACGAGACGGGCGAAGTCGGGGTGGGCCGACAGCTCGCCGAGCCGGTCGGCGCGCAGGGCGACGACCAGCGGGCGCGCTCGGCGTGGGCGGCGAGGGCGGCGAAGAACGACCGTCTGCACGGCCGGGTCGTCGCACAGGGTGACCGCCTCCTCGCACTGGTCGACCACCAGGACCGGCGCCGGACCGCACGACGGCAGCCCGACGACGGCATCCATCGGCCGCGCACCGGGAGTGACCACCATGACATGACCGCCATTGCGTTGCAGCGCGGCCGCGACGCCGGCCCGGACCAGTGACGACTTCCCGCTGCCCGATGGTCCGACGACCACCAGCACCCCGACCGCCGCCAGCCGATCCAGGCACGCCTGACCTCCCGGTCGCGCCCGAAGAAGCCCTCGCTGTCAGCGACGTCGTAGGGCACCAGACCCAGGTAGGGGCACGTCGCACTCGGCTCGGGGAGCGCCGCGGCGACGACCAGCGAGGGGTCCTGGCGCAGGATCGCCTGTTCCAACGCCACCAGCTCCGCCCCCGGTTCGATGCCCAGCTCGGTCGACGAGCACCTGGCGGGCCTGGCGCAAGGTGCGCAAGGCGTCACCCTGCCGCCCGGCCTGATACTGGGCCAGGGCCAGCAGCGCCCACCGCCGCTCCCGCAACGGCGCCTCGGCCGCGCGGGCCTGAGCTTCGGCCAGGATCTCGCGATGGCGGCCCGCACGCAGCGCAGCCTCGATGCGGACCTCCTCGGCGTCCAGGCGGAGCTCATCGAGCCGGCCGGCCTCGATCCGGCCGGCCTCCCACTCCTCGAGCTCGCGCAGCGCCGGCCCCGCCACAGCGCCAACGCCTCACCGCTCACGTACGCGGCCCGGTCGGGCTCGCCCAGTGCCAGCAGCTCCTGCCCGCGTCGGGCCAGCCGCTCGAAACGGTGGGCATCAACGTCTTCGGGCGGCGTCGTCAAGCGGTAGCCCGCGGCGGACGTCTCGATCGCCTCGACCCCGAGCACCTTGCGGAGCCGGACAACGCAGCCCTGCACCACCTTGTTCCACGTGGGGGGCGGCACATCGGCCCACAACGCGTCCGCCAGCCGCTCGGCGGACACCACCTCACCGGGTCGCAGAGCCAGCACCTCCAGCACGACCCGGTCACGCGGACCGAGCGACGAGGCATCCCCGTCCACGCTGAATGGACCGAGCACCGAGATCGCCACGACGCCAGCGTCGACCCCGCCACCCCCTGTCGTCAACGGCTCGGGCACTGCCATCTCACGACGATGTGCGTCTCAGGTGAGCGCGGCGACGGCGACGGCGCAGAAGTCGCCGAATCGCCCGTGCTCTCCGAGCCCGAGGACTTCGAGGAACATGTCGTCGGACGGGTCCGTCGGTGTGCCGCCGTGATCGACCAGGATCTGGAGCCGTCTCACGCCCGCCTGCCGCCCGATCACATCGCCGTCCGGACCGTACGTCACGATGCGGCCCGCCGTCCCGAGGATGGTGATCATGAGCGTCCCGTCTCCGTTGTCGACCACGCGAACGTCCTTCTGTAGGAGCTGCCCGTCCTCGCTGATCGCGACTCCGTTCGCCAGGTTCGTGTAGACGGAGTGGACACGGTCGACCTCCATGAAATGGATCAGACCGTCCGGTCCACGCCGATCGATGAGGACCTTCCCGTCGACTACCCCCTCGATCAGCACCGTCAAATCCGGAACGCCACAGAAGTTCTCGACCGTCTCGCTGAATTCGAAGTGGATCTCGCCGTGTTCCAGCGGCTCGGCGGCGACCGGGCCAGTCACCGAGCCAGCGCTCAGCACGCAGATCGTCGCAGCGACGATGGCCAGGGCCCGACGACCTCGACGAGCGGTGTGGATGGTTAAGGCTTGACTGCGCATGGTTGTCCTTCTTTCCCGGGCGAAGAGCCCACTCCCATCTCGCAACCGGCGGTAACAGACTGGTAACGGCGCAGGTCACGACGCGGGCCGAAGCGCCTCCCCTAGCGCTGCGCAGACATCACGGCATCGGATTGCATCGACGACGCGCTTCGATCGGCACCACCCAACACGACGACGTGAACGCGGCGCCACTGGTACGCCCGCATGCGGCGGAGAGCGAGGCAGACCGGGAACGACATCCCCAGGCACGCACCGACCGATGGCCCGGCACACGCCCGGACGGACGGACCTGGCGGTCGAACGCGGTTGCGCCATTGGGCTCCGCGTCCACGGGCTGTGTCGACCACACGGCCCGTGTCCGGTAGTTACAACGATCCCGCTCGTGCCCGGTACCGCCGGCTCGATTGCGATACCGAAGGACGGGCGAGCGCCTTCGGGCGTGACCCGTCCGGCGGGCCAAGCGCTGACGGAGGGCGGGTCGGCCGGCGGCGGCCGAGCGCACAGAACGATGCTCCGACTCGGGGCGCGCCGCGCTGGCCGAGGGATGCTTCCTGGGGACAGCCGGGTTGGTCCTTCGTCGGCAAACGTGCCCGCGCGTTCGGGCGCGCCGGACGGCGGATAGCCGGCACAATCTGCGCCGCGACGGCGCTGCTGCCCGGCCGGTGTTGGTTCGTGCCGGTCACGCCGTGGGCGACGTAGATCCGCTCCGGCGCGACGCCGAGCGCGGCGAGGGCGTCACGCTTTGGGTGAGATTCCTGTTCATCGCTGGAGACGCGGGCGCATCCGAGTTTGAGCATCGTCACCGGCGCGGGTGCCGGTTGGCCTCCCGTCACCGGGACTGTTCACCGAACCAGTCTTACGGCACTCGCTGTCCTGGACGTCCACACGACTGGCCGCTGGTCAAGGATGGTGTCGGTCGGGGTTCCGGCTGCGGGACGGTCGGCGGCTGGATGGGGTCGAGAGGCGTCTCGGGCGGGATGACCGGCTTGCGTCAACAGTTGAGGAAACGGTCAGTCGCGCGCGTCGGAGGTGTCGTCCAGCAGTCGGTCGAGGACGTCGCGCATGAACGTCAGCGCGCCCCGGTCGTCGAGGTTGCGACCCGTCGCCCGCTCGCGGACGATGGCGGGGTCGGCGGCGGTGGGGCCGGTGACGCGCGACTGGAGGCCGGCGAGGTCGAGCGAGTCGGTCGCCTCCAGGAAGCCGAGGATGCGCGCCGCTTCCGGAAGGCGGTCGACCTTGACCATCATCTTGACGAACTCGATGCAGGCGAACTTGCCGACGTACACGTTGTCGGTGTCGAGGACGTCGGCGATGTAGGAGCGGAGCATGTGGAATGCCCCTGACTGGTCACCACGACGGAGGGCGCCCGCAGCGGCCAGGGGGTTCTTCAGCGTCTGCGTGCGGTCGGGAACGTCGACGCCGGCCGCCTCCTCGTAGAACTGGGCGGCCTCGAGGTGCCGGCCCTGCATCGACGCCGAGATGCCGAGATACGTCAATGCCCACTGCAGACCGGTCGGCGGGCCATGGACGCGAAAACGCTCGACCAGCGCGGTGACGAGCGCATCGTGCTCCTCCAACCGCCCGGACATGAGCCAGGTGAGACCCACCGCAACGAGCTCGTTGAGGTCCGCGACGTAGTGCTCGCCGCGCCGGCGCAGCTCGGTCACCGCCCACGCCGCCGCTTCCGCCCGCCCCTCGTAGTCGTCGGTGAGGAACGCTCGGGCGTAGCGGATCATGGGTCGATCTGGCTCCCCGTACCGGCCGACGAGGCGCTCGTAACCGTCCAGGTCCAGGTTCCGCATGTACCGACGGGCGGCCCACGTGAGTCCGAAGGCGATGACGTCCTCGTGGTCGGGCGGCGTGATGGCGAGGATGCGCTCGGCCCAGTCGCCGATCTCGCTCCGGCTGCGCAGGTAGATCTCGGCGGCGACGGGACCGATCAGTGCGGTCGCCAGCCGGAGATCGCCGGTGGCGCACGCCCAGTCGACCGCGCCCCGGAGGTTGGGCCACAGCTCGTCGAGGCGGGTGACGCCCTGGATCTCGTCGTGCCCCTCGAGGAGCCTGCGAATTGCGATCACCTCGTCGAGGCACCACCGCGCGTGGCGCGCCGCCAGTACGTCGGTGTCGCCGTCCTCGGCGAGCTGCTCGGCGGCGAACTGGCGCATGGTCTCGAGCAGCCGGAACCGGCGTCCGAACGGCCCGGATTCGACGACCAGCATCGACCGGTCGGCGAGGTCACCGAGCAGATCGTCGACGTCGACGGGATCGGCGTCCACGGCGATCGCTTCGGCCGCGCCACGATCGAACGGGCCGGCGAAGATCGACAGGATCCGGAACATCGCCTGCTGCGCCGGCGTCAGCAGGTCGAACGACCATTGGATGGTCGCCCGCAGCGTGCGATGCCGCTCGACGCTGGCCCGCCGGCCACCGGTCAGGAGCCGCAGGCGATCGTCCAGCCGCTCGACCAGCTCCACCGGTGAGAGGCTCCTGGTGCGCGCCGCGGCCAGCTCGATCGCCAGCGGGATGCCGTCGAGGCGCCGGCAGATCTCCGCGACCTCGTCCCGGTCGGCATCCGGGTCGAACGCCGCCGAGGCTGCCGCCGCCCGCTCGTTGAACAGCTCGACACCGGATCCCGCGGGCTCCAGCGGCGCGACGACGACGAGCTGTTCGTCGCGCAGGCCGAGGCCTTCACGCGAGGTGGCGAGCACCCTGACGTCCGGGCAGCCCTCGGCGACGGCCCGGGCCATCGCCGCCGCACCGTCGATGACGTGTTCGCAGTTGTCCAGCACGAGCAGCGCGCGGTGCGACTGCAGGGCCGTGACGATCGATGCGGTCAGCGTCCGACCCACACTCTCCCGGACGTCGAGGACGCTGGCCACGGCCCGCGGCACGTCACTGGAGGAACCGTGCGCCGCCAGCTCCACGAGCCATGCGCCGCCACCCCCGGCGGCGCCGGCGTCGACGTCGGCCCGGTCGGCGGCGGCCAGGGCGAGCCGCGTCTTGCCGATCCCTCCCGGCCCCACCAGCGTGACGATCGGGGACGTGGCCAGTGCCGCGCCGATGAGATCGAGGTCATCGTCGCGGCCGATCAGCCGACCCAGGCGGCGAGGGATGTTCCCTCGACGACTGCCGTCGGTTCGTAGCGGTGGGTGCCTGCCGTCGCCGAGCTGGAGGATCCGCTGCTCCCCGACGACGCCTTCCAGGCGGAACCTCCCGAGGTCACCCAGGTTGGCGCCGTCGAGGAGCGCCGCCGTCACGCCGGAGACGAGCGTCTGGCCACGGTGGCCGGCGGCGGCGAGCCGCGCCGCGATGATCACGGCCGGCCCGAAATAGCCTTTCCCCCGCTCCTCGGTCTCACCGGTATGCAGCCCGATGCGCACCCCGAACTCGAGGTGGCCGGGCCACTGCTGGCCTTCCATCGCGGCCTGCAGCTCGCCGGCCCAGGCGGTCGCGTCGCGCGCCCGGTGGAAGGCCACGCCGAACGAGTCGCCACCGGTGGCGAAGACGTACCCGCCGTGACGATCGGCCGCCGTGGTGACGAGGGCGTCGTGGCGAGCCATCGCCTCGGCCATCTCGCGACCGTGCGCGGCCCACAGCCGCGTGGAGTCCTCGACGTCGCAGAACGCGAACGTCACCGTCCCCGACGGGAGGCCCGGCGTCGTTGCCCTCGATGACCGATCGACGCCGAGCTGCTGGTCCTGGCCCAGGATCAGTGCCTCCAGCTCGCGCAGCCGCGGGCCCGGTTCGACGCCCAGATCCTCGACGAGGTGGTGGCGAGCCCGGCGATAGGCGGCGAGGGCATCGGCCTGGCGGCCCACCCGGTACAGCGCCGTCATCAGCAACGCCCACAGCCCCTCGCGGAACGGGTAGGTCGCCGTCAGCTCGGTCAGCGGACCGACAACACTGCGGGCGTCGGCCTCGATGCGCCGCGCCAGGTCGGTCTCCACCGCTCCCAGGTACTGCTCGACCAGCCCGTCGACGGTCGCCGTGAGGCCGTCGGCGTCGAGGCCGGCGAGCGGGGTGCCCGTCCACTCGGCCAGGGCCGCCTCGGTGTCGTCCACTCCCACCGACCGCTGGAACCGCGCGACGTCGACCGAGGCCGCCGCCACGTCCAGGCGATAGGCGACACCGGTACGCACGATCGAGTCCGGACCGAGACCCTTGCGCAGGCGCGTGACGTACGATTGGAGCGTCTTGTCCGCGGTGCGCGGCGGCCGATCGCCCCACACCAGCCGCACGATCCGGGCGACCGGCACTGCCGAACCGGGCGACAGGGCGAGCACGGCCAGCACGGCCTGGCACTTCGCTGGGCCGACGTCGACCGGTTCGCCGTCGTCGGTCGCCGCGGCGACGCCGCCGAAGAGCCGGATCTGCACTGGGACGATGCTCCCTTCCGTTGCGGTCGTCAGGACGTCCATGTCCCCGAGCGTGCGCTCGGCGCGGTTGCGGTCCGTCCGACCCCCGGTCGTGCCCGGGTTGAGCCCAGTCTCGAACGCCCTCAACCGAAACACAACCGGTCCCCCACCCCGCCCCGACCCGCCACCGGCACCGTCGGACGGGTGACACCTCCGCGATCCAACCCCACTCCTCGGCGACCAAGCCGCCTGGCCCAGATCGGGGCGTGGTGCTTCGACCACCGCCGCGCCGCCGTCGGCCTCTGGTTCGCCGCCCTGCTCGTGGTGTTCGGCGCCGCCAGCACGATCGGCGCCGCCTACGACGCGTCCACCGACATCCCCGACTCCGAGAGCGCTGACGGCTTCGACGTACTCGAGCAGTACTTCGCCGAGCTCGGCGCGGGAGGGGCGTCGGGAACGATCGTCTTCCGCGCCGACCAGGGCATCGAGGACCCGGCCGTCGTCGCCGGCATGGAGGACCTCTTCGCCACCGTCAACGCCGGGTTCCCCGACGACAACGGCAACCCCCAGCACCCCGGCGCCACGGTCGTCTCCCCCTACGCCGAGCAGGGCGCGTCGCAGATCGCCCGCCAGGGTCCGCTGGCCGGGCAGCTCGCCTACGCCCAGGTCAACCTCGCCGCCGATGTCGACCTGACCGAGTCGGCGGCCCTGGGCAAGGCGATCGCCGACGACGCGCCCGCCATCGAGGGACTCGAGGTGCTCCCCGGCGGCACGGCCCTCGCCGTGTTCGAACCGCCGGCGACCGAGTTCATCGGCCTCGCCTTCGCCGTCGTCGTGCTCATCCTCGCCTTCGGCTCCGTGCTCGCGATGGGCCTGCCCATCGCCGTCGCCCTCGGCGGCGTCGGGGCCGGGATGGGCCTGATCGCCATCCTCAGCAACGTCTTCAACATCCCCGACTTCACCACGTTCCTCGGGGCCATGATCGGCCTCGGCGTGGGCATCGACTACGCCCTGTTCATCGTCACCCGCTACCGGGAAGGGCTCCACGCCGGCCGCTCGCCCCGCGAGGCGACCATCACCGCGATGGACACCGCCGGCCGGGCCGTGATCTTCGCCGGCGTCACCGTCGTCGTGTCGCTCCTCGGGCTGCTGCTGATCGGGATCGGATGGGTCGGTGGGTTGGGCATCGGCGTCGCCGTCACGGTGCTGGTCACGATGATCACCTCGATCACCCTCCTCCCCGCCCTCTTGGGCTTCGCCCGGGAACGGGTCGAGGTCACCCGCTGGCGCGGTCTGGTCGTCGCCGGCTTCGTCGCCGTCGCCCTGCTCGGCATCGGCATCGGCGTGCCGGCCCTCTCAGCGGTCGGGGCCGGCCTCGCCGCGGTCACCCTGCTCGTCAGCTTCGCCGTCCGCCCGCTCCGCCAGACGGTGCCGCACCGGGTGTCGAAGCCGGTGCGCGAGACCCTCGCCTACCGGTGGAGCCGGACGATCCAGCGCCGCCCGTGGCTGGGGGTCGTCGCCGGCACCGTGTTCCTCCTTGCGCTGGCGACGCCGGTCCTCGGCCTCCGCCTGGGGACCTCCGACGAGGGCAACTTCGCCGAGGACACGTACACCCGCCAGGCCTACGACGTCCTCGCCGAGGGCTTCGGACCCGGCTTCAACGGTCCGTTCATGATCACCGTCGTCCCCGGTGCCGGCGACAGCGTCACCGCCGTCGACACGCTCCAGCAGGCCCTCGCCGAGACCCCAGGCGTCGCCACGGTCACGCCGGCCTTCCCCAACCGTCCGGCCACCCCTGACGCCTACCTCTTCAACCTCGTCCCGACGACCGCTCCCCAAGACGCGGCCACCACCGAACTCGTCACGACCCTGCGCGACGATGTCATCCCCGCCGCGATCGCCGGCACATCGCTCGACGTCAAGGTCACCGGGACGACCGCCGCCAACATCGACTTCACCGACTTCCTCGCCCAACGCACGTTCGTCTTCTTCGCCGCCGTGCTGGCGTTGTCGTTCCTGCTCCTGATGATGGTCTTCCGCTCGCTCCTGGTGCCGCTCAAGGCCGTCGTGATGAACGTGCTGTCGATCGCCGCCACCTACGGCGTGCTCGTCGTGATCTTCCAGTGGGGCTGGGGCGCCGACCTCATCGGCATCGACAAGGGTCCGATCGAGGCGATGTTGCCGCTGATGCTGTTCGCCATCGTGTTCGGACTCTCGATGGACTACGAGGTCTTCCTGCTCTCCCGGGTCCGCGAGGAGTACGACAAGACCGGCGACTCCGCCACCGCCGTCGCCGACGGCCTCGCCAAGACGGCTCGGGTCATCACGGCCGCCGCCGCCATCATGGTGGTCGTGTTCGGATCGTTCGTGCTCGAGGACGACCGGACCAGCAAATTGTTCGGCATCGGCCTGGCGCTCGCCGTCCTGCTCGACGCCACCATCGTCCGCATGCTGCTCGTGCCGGCCACGATGGAGCTCCTCGGCGACAAGAACTGGTGGATGCCCAGGTGGCTCGACCGGATCATCCCCCGGCTCAACGTCGACGGCCCGGCCCACGACCCCGCCCCCGCCCCGGTCATCGACGAGGCACCGGTCCTCGAACCGGAGCTGGTCGACGCCTGAGGCCGCCATCGAGGTGCGACCTGAGCGGGCTCACCGCGGCGCGCTC
>CAVUCK010000025.1:0-398973 GCA_963739975.1 uncultured Acidimicrobiia bacterium | reverse complement strand
TCCGATAAGTCGCCGCACCATAACCCACGCCGTATCCGATACGTGCCGTTCCTCACGCCGGTCAGCGTCGCGGAGCGATGTCCACTCGCGCGCCCGATTGCGCGGGATCTGGGCGGCCGAGTGCATGGGCGAATTCCCGGAGTCGGTCGACTCCGCGCACCGGTGACCGGACCCGCGCGTCCTCGAGCGCGCACATCCAACGACGGATCCGCGCGCTTCCGAAGGCTGCAGGTGCGGCCGCCGTCCCTGTCGACGACATTGGCCGAACGGTGTTGGTCTCGACCACCATCCTCGGGGGTTTGGAGGTCAACTCGCCACCTCGACGCCACGGTGCACCATGTCGTGGCCGTCGTTTCGTCACGCAGACCCCACGGGAATGAGTCGGGCGCGGTCGGCGGCGGCAACGAGGAACTGAACGTGCTGATGAAGCTCGCTGAACGGGTGGGCCGACCCCGGTCGAGACGATGAGGTGGTCGATCCAGTCCGGACCGACAGCGAGGGTGCTCCTCGAGCTGACCCTGAGGTAGCCATCACGGCTCCGGACACCGGCGGACCACCCGATTGTTCGTCGCCACCTGGTTGTCTTGGCGTCGGTTCAGCCCGGGCTTCTAGTAACAGTCGCAACAGCCTCTATGGGCGAGCGTTCGGTGCCCCCAGCCGGCTATCAAACCTTCATGACGCTGTTGCGTCGCCGGCGTCGACAGTCCACCGAGGTCGTGCTCGGCAAGGATGAGCGCATGACCCACTCCCGTCTCGTTGCCTTCCTTGCCGCAGCGACCTTCGTCGCCAGCTGCTCGTCCAGCGACAGCGTCGACAAGGACGAGGTCGAGAAGAAGGTGTTGGACGGCCTTGCCGCAGAACCCGGAGGCACACCGAAGTCGGTCGAGTGCGATGGGGATCTGCCGGCAGAGGTCGACTCATCGGTCCGCTGCGTAATGACAGCGCAGGACGACAGTCGGATCGGCGTCACCGTCACCACGAGGTCCGTCGACGGTGACACTGTCAACTTCCACATTCAGGTCGACGACGAACCGATGAAGTGAAGGGTCCTCGGACCACGGCGCGACCTGGGACCGCCAGGAGACCATCGTCGACAGGTTCTTCCGGGGAATCGTGATCGACCCGGATTCGCCGTTGCCCGCAGGCGTCGTGGCCAGCCACCGCACCGGGGACATCAACGCCGAAATCGCCGTCGACCGGAGCACCGGCGCGGTGTATCTGGTGTGGCAAGACAGTCGGTTCGGCCCCCGGTCCAGCATCGCGTTCAGTCAGTCCGTCGATGGTGGCCTGACCTGGTCGACCCCGATCAAGGTGAACCAGACGCCGGATCTGGCGAACAACCTGAACGAACAAGCGTTCACGCCGATGGTCCACGTGCTCGACGACGGCACCGTGGGTGTTTCGTACTACGACTTCCGGAGCAACACGGCCGACCACGGCACGACAACTCCTACTGAGGCGTTCGTTGCCCATTGCCACGCCGCATCCGAGGACTGCTCGGTGGCGGCGAGCTGGGATGAGGAGGTCGCGGTGACCGATGCCCCGTTCATAGCCGGCGGGCGCCCGTGGCCCGGGGTTCTTCCTGGGCGACTACGTCGGCTTGGGACAGAGCGGGTCAGCGTTCTTCCCGTTCTTCACCGTGACGACGGCGACCGATCCCGCCAACATCGTCACCCGGGAGGTGAGCCAGTAGCCCCAACCGGTTGTGAAGGGCGCCCGGCGTTCACGCCCGGCGCCCTTCCTCTGCGCCCTTCGGAGTTCTCTGGAGGTGAGGACGGAACCGCTGTCAGCCGGCAGATGGGGACTACTGAGCCGAGTTGCACAGAGTCGGTGTTCGGCGTCACCGGCTACGTCGCCATGACGGCGTGTGGGCGCGGACGGCTGTCAGCCGCCGCAACCGCGGACCGAACAGCACGACCGAATTGCGCCGGCCGGCTACGTGACGTCGTCGTCCAGCTCGACGAGACGGCGCTCGGCGAGTCGACGACAGACAATTTCGATCGGCTCACCGGTTCGATCCGCCGCGACCCGGACGTACACGATGAAGGCCTCCAACGACCAGAACCAGACGTCATCCGTGCGCCACCAGCTGACTTCATCAAGCAGGCCAGGATCGACACCGCCGCGCAACATCGCCGCGGCGCGCAGGGCGAACTTGCTCTTGTGGTGCTGCGCCACGTGTGCGCCACGGCCTCTGGCAGGTATCGCTCACGGATCCCTTCGAACACGATCGGCGAGTCGCGGCTGGCGCCGGCGAACTCGATGGCGTCGGCGGCGAGTTCGAGCAGCACCTCGGCGGGAAACGTGTTGTTGCGTGGATGAAGCGGCGCCAGTCGATCAGCGATGTCGCCGGGGTCGTCGCCGCGAGCGGTGCCACTCGACGGCGATGCGGATCACCGAAGCACGGCCCTGCCCGGTAGGCCGCGGCCTCGAAGCCATCATCCGACAGTACGTCAGCTATGCACCTCGGTAGGTCGTGATGTCGTCGCATCTCGAGGCGCTCGCATATCCGGCGTTATCCCCGGCACCCGAGTGCCGCGGTCGCCGGGTTATCCGGACACGGCAGGATGCGCCCGTACGGCACTTGCCCGTGCCGCTCAATGTCCCGTCGTCGGGACCGCCACCGATCCACGTAAGCGGGACCAGCGCCTTGCTCAGGCGTACAGGCGATTCGCACCTTGCCATGGGCGCCGGGCATCGTTCCGTTTCCCGCATCGCGCGCTGACCCGACGAGGGTCGAGCGCTCCCCCGGTCAGCGCCGCTGACGGTCGGATCTCAGGGACGGTCCTTCGTGAGGCGGACGCCCCTGACCGGCCGGTTCAGCCATGTGGAACCTGCTCCGGCTTGAGGTACTCGCCCACGGCGTGTACACGCCAACCGCCAAGTGCCGGTCTCCGCACGAGCGTGGCGACTGCTCGAGCCATGATGACCATCTCCTGGCTTGCTCGAAGCGTCTGGTCGTCATGATCCGTCACGTACTTCACGTAGACCACATCGGGGTCGTCGGAAGGCGAGGCCCGGCTCGTTAGGCCACAGCCGGCAAGAAGCTCTGCGGCTTCAGTGAAGTCGCGCACGCCGATCTGCTCTCTGGCGTCACCAGCCGATCAGGACGGCGACGTTGGGACCGTCCGGTCCATCGAGCGCGGCGAGAAAGGCAGCACCTACCGCTACGGGATTGGCGAAGCCCATCGGACCCACGTCAGCCAAGGCAGCCTCTGGCGCGCCGGCACAGGCCGGGCTCGGGTGGAAGGTCCTCGGGCGGAAGCTGCGTCACGCCACCACGGCTTACCCCACGAGGGCAACTGGGAGTTGCCCTGGTCAACTCAGCCGTCTCCCACCAAGCCACTAAGCGGCCAGCCGTTGGAATGCCGTCTGTCTTGGCGACCTCCTCTTCCCGGAATTGCCATCGCACTCGTCGCCGCCGCGGCGGTCGTGGCCGTGTCGCCGTCGTCCTCAGTACACACCCGGCGGTAGCGGACGCAGCCGTCCGCGATTACCGGCGCGGATACCGGATAGGTCGGCGTGCGTGTTCAGCGGTGCGACGGCCGCCGGCAACCGTGCTGTCCGTGTCGCCGACGACCCGAGCGACACCGCGCGCCGGATCCGTCGATGCGGCGCGTGTCAGACTGCGTGTCGGCTACTGACCGCGATCTGGGTGGAGCGGTCGGCAGCGTCTGGTTGGGCGGGATGGGCCGGCGTCGCTGCGCAGGCGATGATGGAGCGTCCTCGGGCGAGGAGGCCACCGACGTCTCGAGGGAGCGACTCGGAACTCGGACTTGTGGCGTGCCGGGTCCTAGGACTCGATGTGGATTGATTCGAGGACGGTCCGCAGTTCGGCGAGGTCCTTCTGTGACGTGGTGGATCGGTGTTGCGTGAGGAACACCTGCCGCTGCCCGGCGACGTCGAGGATGTAGACGCTTGCGATGCCGTCGGGCAGGAGGAGGTGCTTGTCTGCGGGCGGGCTGTACCAGACTTGAAGTCCAGCACCCTCTAAGCGACAGCCCTCCAGGTCGAGATCACCCGGGACCGTCAGGTCAATACGAATCGCCGGGTGGCCGCCGAAGCTGGTGTCCACCGGTCCACTCGCAACTGGTCCTGACTGTCGGAGCAGCGCAGCGGCGAGGTCATCGGCGCTGGGGCCGACCTCGGCGAGGACCTCCTCGTCGCAGGCATCGGTGAAGATGGCGTCCACAATGACGGCGTAGACGCCGATCTCATCGTCGTTGTCCTGGTGTTTGTGGTAGACGTGGCCGTACTGCACCGTCCAGCCTTTGGGCATCGTGACCGTGAACTCGACGACCGACCACGCCGACTTGGGTATTCGATAGGTGCCCGCCTCGACCGGCCCGTCGCCCGCGGGAATGGCACCTGCGGTGGCAACAGTGGTCGGCGAATCGGGCGTCAACGACGCGGTCGCCCTGCCGGGCTCGGCGGACTGCTCGCTGGCAGGTCGCCCACCCGACGGCGTGCCACACCCCGCTACGAGCCCGGCGAGACCTACCAGCACGCCGGCCACAACGCGCGACTGGGTCGTCAACGGCCGAAGGCATGACATCGCCGAGTCGTGTGGGGGCGGTTCCAGTCGATCTGACCGTTCACCCGTCACGAGGACATCCCGCAACTGTCAGGGCGCATTGGGGCTGACCCAACCTGTGTCCGGGGCGTAGTCCCAGGCGACGACTTCGCCGTCACGTGTCACGGACGTCCAGGCAGCAAAGCGCACCGTCTCCGGGTTCAGATCCGTGGGCTTCGAGGAGCCGAGGAACGTGAAATCCACGGAAGGGGGACCCGGTAAACCGTCCGGCTGTGATTCGTCAGGGTGCACGAACTCCACCGGAAAGCCGTACGGCGGCCCGATCTGCTCGTCGGTCTCGCCCGTCGCCAGATCAGTGACCCCAGACGCGGAAGTCGCCTGGTCGCGGGACGTTGTTGTCGACGCCGACGACATAGTCGGCGACGCCGTCGCCGGTGGTCTCCAACGCCAGGCCATAGGCGATGAGCAGCCCCGGTTCGCGATCGGCGGCGAGTGGTGGTTTTGCTGCCAGCTCGATGGACCAATGGGCTTGGTCCTCCGGGCTGAAGGCGACGCCCGTCACGTCGACCCAATCCACGGCCGCGTCGAGGGGGTCCTGCCACGTCAGGAGCCCACCCACTCCGGCAACCATCGGGTGAACCAAATCGCCCGCGGTTGCCGCTGGCCCAGACCAGGCCGGCACCGCAGACGTCGTTGGGTGGTGGATGTTTGTGTCGTCGGCGCTGGGAGAGTCGTCGTCGACAGACCGGCGAGCAGCTCGGCCCGGCGGAGGTTGTAGTTCCGGCCCGTTTCCGCCCACGCTTCCCCGTCGATCTCGCGGTTCGCCCCCGTCGCGGAGATTTGGCGATCTCGACCACCATCGGATCTGTCGCCCTGAGGACGGTGAACCGCTCCCCGGTGCTCCACGCCGAAGACGCCGTCCACGTGCCCCAGGTACCGGATCTCTCCGGTCGAGGTCGTGGCACGAACTTCACCGTCGACGATGGAGGTCACCTGGTTGCGGGACGCGACGTATACCACATCGCCGTCGAACGCGACACCTTCCACCCTGTGGCCGATCGCATCGACCGGGATCACCGTCACTGCGAGCGTGTCGGGGTCGATCACCGCCACTCCACCGTCGCCCATCGGCACCCAGATCGCCCCGGCCCCCGCCGCCCCGGATCCGCCGAAAGCCATTCGTCTGCGTCTCGCAGGTCGTGCGCTGGGAGCTCGACGGTGGCGGTCGACAGGTCGGGATCGACCCGGATCAGTTGGCTGGTGTTCCCTTGTCCATCGCCGATCTGCAGCCACAACGATTCGAAGGCGCCGACCATTTCAGCGACGTCGCCGACGTGTCTGGCCGACGACGCGCCCGTTGGAAGCATTGATCCGTGACAGCCTCCCGGCGCTGTGCAGGACCCAGACATCCCCCGCTACGGCCACTACCTTCACCGGGGTCCCGTCGAGTTCGGTGCGCCACAGCTCCGTGCCGGCGTCGTCGAATGCGGCCAGGACCGCCTCGTCCGGCGGGAACAAGAGGTCCGTCTCGGTTCGGTATCGGCCGGCGATCACGTACGTGCGGCCATCAGCGCGGTCCATGTTGCTGATGAGTCCGACCAGGCGTCACCGAACTCGATGCGGTCGGCAGTGACGGTGATCTCCTCCCCCGGCGCTGGCTCGGCCGAGGTCGGCGAAGGAGCCACCGGGTCTGTCGTGGTCGGCGGGGTGGTCGGCACCATCTCCGCCGGCGTGTCGATCGACGGTGGGCGGTCGGGGTCGTCGCGAACAGCGAACACCGCCAGCGCCCCGATCAACGAAGCCACGACAACCCCGCCGACAGCCGTGACCTTCAGGGCTTGATGCCGCCGCCGCCGATCGGCGATGACCCGCAGGCCGTCGGCGGGCGCTGGGCGACGGAACGCCGCCCCGGCACGACGAGCGAAGTCGTCGAACGCCTCATCGTCGAGGGTCAGCTCCGATTGAGAGCCGTTCGGCGCATCGGGTGTGGCGTTCACGGCCGACCTCCCAGCGCCGCGGTGATCATGACCCGCTCGGGCGATGTCGGATCGAACCGTTCCTCCGGTACGTCGAGGATGGACGCGATCTCGGTCATCGTGCGCTCACCTGCGAAGTGCAGCGTCACCGACAACCGCGGTCGACTGGGCAGGTCACGCACGAGCGACCAGAACACCATGACATCCGCCGATGGCTCTGGCATCGACCGCTCGTCGTGGCGCAACGCGACCAGAAGCGCAGCTCGGTCGTCCGCCGACGCCATCGCGATCGACAGGCATTGAGCAAGACCCGATGACACCAGGCTCCTGGCCGGTCCAGGCGGCCGACGGCGTCCCAACGCAAGAACGCCTTCACCATCGTGTCCTGCACGGCGTCCTCGCCATGGCCGAGGTCACCGGTGAGCGCCGTCGCCACGGCCACCAGGCCGGGATACTCGCGGACGTACACGTGCTCGAAGCCCGACGCCAACGAACCGGCCCGGTCGGCATTACCGTGGCCTCGACAACCGCATTATGTTCCATATCACCACACACGCATGAGCACCCCGGACTTATGCACCCAAGCCGAGAAACCTCGCCGGACAGGGCGCCGCACCTACCCCGGCCCGTTCCGTGCGCTCGGCGGCCGGTCAGCGGCCCGGCCTTCCGTCAGCGATCTGCCCCCCGCCGGAAGGCGGTCACGCCCGAACACGTACGCATCCTCGGAATCGCGGGCGAGCCGGCGTTCCAGGCGCGGTGGCTCGTCGTTGTCCCCGTCGTTCTCGGATACCCCCCGCCCGCCCCCATCGGGCATCATGCAGATGATGGTCGAGTGCGGAGCGCGGGGTGAGGTCTGTTCGGATCGCCCCTGTGGCTGCTCGGCTCGGCGTTACCACGCACTACCGTGTCGTCGGTCACAGCTCGGGCGTCGGCCGAGCGTGGCTCCGCCGGCCGGGGCGGTCCCGGCGGCATCACGAAGGAGATCCGTCGAGATGAAGCGCAGACTCCGGGCCGCAGCGATCATCGCCGCGGCCGGCGCGATGGCCGCGACCAATGTGGCCGTCGCCCACCCCGACCACCCCGACCACGGGGCCGGTGAGAACCAGATCAGCTTTGAGGAGGACTTCCCGGGCGAGGGCGTCGAACAGGACAAGCAGCACGACAGCGACGCCGGCCACCTGCCGCCCAAGCAGGAGGACGTCGAGCTGGTGGGCAAGGCGGAGGTGACCAACCCGAGCGGTGCCAGCAACAACGGCCGCGTCGCCGACGTGGCCGCCTACGGCAACTACGCCTACCTCAACGCCTTCCGCGACCCGGACTGCGCCCAGACCGGCGTGCACGTGGTCGACATCTCCGACGTGAACAACCCGGTCGAGGTGCCGGGCTCGTTCATGCCGACGACGACCGGCTCCTACGCCGGCGAGGGCGTCAAGATCCTGCCCATCGCCGGCATGGACGTGCTCATCCACCAGAACGAGACATGCCCGAACTCCACCCCGGCACCAGGGGCGTCCGGCGGGATCAACCTGTGGGACGTCACCAACCCGCTGGCCCCCGTCAACCTAGCCAAGCACCAGGGTGACAACACGTCGCCGCTGGGAGCGGGCTTCGTCAACGACTCGCACTCGTTCGACGCCTGGACCAACCAGTTCACGGGCAAGACCTACGCCGCGCTGATCGACAACTTCGAGGCCGCCGACGTCGACATCGTCGACATCACCGACCCGCGTAACCCGGTGCTGGTCAACGACACCCTCGACCTCGTCGAGGGACCGAGCAGGAGCAGCCCGACACGCTCACGTCGGTGTTCTCCCATGACATGGACGTGCAGCGCTTCGGCAACCGCTACATCATGAGCCTCAACTACTGGGACGGCGGCTACGTCATGCTCGACGTCACCGACCCGGTGAACGTGCAGCTCCTGGCCGAGACCGACTACGCCATGTTCGACGAGGAGCGCCTCGCTCGCGGCCACGAGATCGAGCCGGAGGGCAACGCCCACCAGTCCGAGATCACGCCGGGCAGCGGCCGGTTCATGATCGGCACCGACGAGGACTTCAACCCGTTCCGGGTGTTCGCCAGCATCGACACCGGGCCGCACACCGGCACCGAGTTCGTCGCCGCCCAGGCCAGCGACACGCCACCGCTGACCGACGACAACACTCCGCTCAACGGCACGCCGACGTTCGTCGGCCAGGCCTGCACCGCCAGTCCGCCGCCGGCCGGCACCGGCATCGCCCTGGTCGAGCGGGGGGTGTGCTCGTTCCAGGAGAAGCTGGACAACATCGTCGCCGCCGGGTACACGTCCGGCATCGTGTTCAACAACGTGCGGCCGGACTGCCTGTCGCTGGTGACAATGCTGGCCGACGGCGACATTCCGTTCGTCTTCGTCAACCACCTCGTGGGCCTGCAGATCCTCCAAGTCGCAGGCGTCACCACCGAGAACGCCTGCACGACGGCGACGCCGGCACCGGGCTCGGCCGCGGCCGAAGTCAACATCGAGGCCGTGTTCGACGGCTGGGGCTACGTGCGCCTGTTCTCGACGCGGGTGCCGCGGGGCCGCAACGGCGGGTCGATCCAGCAGCTCGACACGTACGCCGTGCCCGAGTCCCAGGACGCCGCCTTCGCCACCGGCTTCGGCGACCTCAGCGTGCACGAGGTGGCCATGGACCCGAACCCGGACACCAGCCTGGCCTACATCTCGTACTACTCGGCCGGGTTGCGGGTGGTGAAGTACGGCAACGCCGGCATCCAGGAGGTCGGCGCCTTCATCGACGAGGGCGGCAACAACTTCTGGGGCGTCGAGGTGCACAACGTCGGCGGCGAGCAGGTGGTGCTGGCCAGCGACCGCGACTACGGCCTGTACATCTTCCGCTACACCGGCGGGTAGCCGCAGGCCTGGCTTCCGGGTGCGCGCGCTCTCGGTCTCCGAGAACGCCTGCACCCGAAGCGGGCGAGCCCCCGGCCCCGTTTTGTGTCAGCAGCACACAGGGGCGTCGTCGAAGCTGAGCGCCCCGAAATCCGGGCCTACGGCGCCAGCCGCCGATACTGCGCGAAGCGCCGGTCGAGGACGCGTCCGCCGTTCCCTGCACTGTCCGGAAACGCGCGTCCTCGAACCCGCAACGGTCTGGCTGTCGAGGCATCGGGTAAGTGCCGTTAGCCCCGGCTCCGCAGCGCTTCCCGACGGAGCGGGTCGGCGCCGGCTACAGCTCGATGCCGATGGACTCACGGCTGATCGACAGACGGTGCTGCGCGTTGCGACCGGGCGGCGCGAGGTCAATCCCTTGGTCGTCTGCCCAGGTCCGCACGGCCTGGCCGAGCGTCCAGAGTTGGGCGGTGTCCGGACTGCTGGCGACGGACTCGAGGAGGTGTACCGAGTCGCCTAGCTCGGCCCACGTGATCGGATGGCCGTTGGCCCAGCGCTGCCACCGGTCCAGCGCGGTGTCGAGGTTGTGGAGCTGTTCGTGGGCGCGGCCGTCGGGGGACCACTGGTCGAGGATGGTTGCGATGGTTCCGTCGGGATCGATGTCGTGTAGTCGTTGGTCGAGGTCGACGACTCGAGCCCGGTATGGCTGCGCGGCGGCCTCGGCCTGCTGCAGGACAGTCTCCGCGGCGTCGAGGCGTTGTTCGGCGGTCTCGACGAGCCGGTGCGCCGATCGGCGATGGCGCCAGCCGCTGCCTTGAAGGTGCTGCTCGGCGCCCCGTAGCCGGGACCTCGCAGTTCCGACCGCTTCCTCGGCGTCCGTCAGCCGGACCTGATACGGCGCGTACTCACGTCCGGCGGCAGCGTGTTGCTGCTCCAGCTCGACCTGCCGCGCCTCTCGCTGAAGGGCCCGTTCGGACTCGGCGGCGTCGGCTCGATCGAGCGCAGCGGTGGTGTCGGCGCGCAGCTGGTGGAACCAGTCAGGGATCGGGCAGCGCGGCGCCGGCGCCGGCTGCGGTCGGGGTTGGTCGATGGCGGCGAGAGTGCGGCGTTGCGTGACGGCCGGGACGTCGGCGCGGTCGGAAGCAATGACGGCGTCGAGGACGTCGCGGGCCTCGGTGACGTCAGTGCTGTCGGTGACGACGCAGATCGTGTTTCGCTCCTGGCCTCGGGTGGCGGCGACGTATAGGCCGCGTCGTGTTGTCTGCGCGCTGGCCAGGGCGACGGCGGCCTGCACGGTGTCGGACTGCCAACCGTGCTCGGTGGCGGCGTAGCCGAGGCGGACATGCTGACGGACGTAGTCGGCGGGCAACGTGACCGTGCCCCGGTCGTCGCCGCCGACGGTGATGGTGCCGTCGGCGCCGAGGGCGGTCACCGTCCAGATTTCCCGGTTGCGGATCGGGTGCCCGGTCGACGTGAGGAGGTGGCGGTCGTTGCGGCGGGTGGCGACGATGTCGCCGACATGGGCTCGCTCACCGCCACCGATTCGCACGGCGTGCTGTTCGTCCAGGTCGCCGAGGAGGCAGCGGACTGTCTGGACGTCGCGGTTGATGACGTCGACGTGATCGTTCGTCGACGCCACGAGGGCAACGCCGTCGCCGGCGCCGTGGGCGCTGACCCAGGCGATGGCCATGCGGGTCAGGTGATCCTCCAGAGGGCCGGCGACGATCCGGCCGTGGTCTTGGTAGGCGTCCAGGGCTCGTGGATCGCCGGCGCGCAGCTGCAGGGACGCAGCGGCTTCCCACCGATGCCTGAACCGGTGGAGGTGCTCGAGCTCGTGGACGTGGCCGGTGGCGCACAGCTCGGCGAACAGGCCGCCCCGCCCGACCGCCTGCAGTTGGCGATGATCGCCGACGAGGACGAGCCGCCACCGTTGCCAGTTGGCTAGCCCAACGAGCTCGCTGAGGTCGGGGGTCGACAGGGCGCCGGCTTCATCGACGACGACCGTCGTTCCCTCCGGCAGGTCGTAGCGAGGACCGGGTGGACGGTCGGTTCGTTGCCACTCGTGAAGGAGTTTGGCCACGGTGTCGGCGGCGATGCCGGTGTCTCGTTCGAGGACACGGGCCGCCTTCGCGGTCGGCGCCAGCCCGAACACGGCCCGACCCTGCTCGTCGAGGTCGACGGCAGCGCGGGCGAGCATGCGGGTCTTGCCCGCCCCGGCCGGACCAACGACCAGCACCAGCCGGTCGTCGCCGGCGACTGCTGCCGCGGCGTCGGCCTGCAACACGTCCAGGTCCGTGCCGTCCACCGGGGTCGACGGTGCCGGTTCGGGTGTCTGGGCGGCCATCGCCCAGGACAGGACGTACTCCTCCTCGACGAGCACCGCTTCGGAGGTGAAGCGGGGCGCCGTCGGGTGGATCCACAACGACCGGCCATCCGACCCCCGGGTGGCCACCGGGCCGGCTGGGTCGAGGTCGATGCATTGGGCGACGGCGTGGTCGGCGGCGCGTTCGAGGACGTCGAGCCAGCGACGTCCCGACATCTCGGCCATGGTCGGCAGGACGTCGCACAACACCCGCAGCACATCGGCCCGCGACCACGACGACCGGGTCGCCGACGTCGCCTCGACGATCTCGGCCACCGTGACCCCATCCACGACCTGCGGTGCGTCGCGGCCAGCGGCGTCGATCGCCGCTGCAAGAGAAGCGCCGTCCCAGCCGCCGGCGGCCGCTTCGGTCTGCCACCGTGACGTCAGATCGGCGACACCGGCACCCGACTTGCGCCGCCGGGTGTCTTCGGCGGCTTCGCGTGCCATCGCTGCCCGCTCCCACTGCGACGGATCCCGACCCTCCCGCTGCCGGAAGTCGTCGACCTTGACGGCGAGGGCGGCTTCGATCTGTCGGCTGCGCTTCGAGAACACGGCGAGCAGCTCGGTAGGGACGCCGGCGATCTCCGCCTGCCCCTTGACGATCGGACCCCACGCCACCCCGAACCGGGCGGTCAATTCGGAGCGCAGCACCGACTGATACAGGCCGCCCAGCATCCGCTGCTGCCGCTTCACGTAGCGGCCATCCAACGCCAGCCAACGCCCGTCCGGAGTCTGCACCCGCGACGAGATCACCGCATGCGTGTGGAGCTGAGGGTCATCCGAGCGTGACGTGGTTTGGCGGAACGTCGCCATCACCAGCCCGCCCGTGTCCGGATAGGTGAACCGGCCATCCCGGCGGACCCGGGTCGTCGACCCGAACCGCTCCACATGATCGAGCACCGCCGCCACGGCGACGTCGTGGCAGTCGAGGAGACGGTCGTCGCCCGTCAGCGCCCACCACACCGACAACGACTTCGGCGACGAGAACGTCGCCTCGAACCCGGCCACCGCCTGCTTCACCTTGCCGTCCTTGCCGTACCGGTCGATCAGCTCCTGACCGAGCCGTGTCCCAGAGACCGGGTCACGACCCGACAACAGCAACTCGAGATCAGCCACGGTCACCGTGCCGGCCAGACCGAGGCCGGCTGCCTGGGCGCCCGACCACACACCCGGCTGCTCGCCCGGTGCCTCGGCCAGGTACTTGGCGAAGTACGCCGCCGCTGACGAAGCCGCCGACGCATAGATCGTCCTCACCCGCAGCATCGACGCGCACCCTTCCCGCCGCAGGCGTGCACTTGTCTGCTGGATTTGGTTGCTGCGGTCGTCAGGGTTCGTTTCTGGGACACGGTCGCCTCAGTGGTTCGGGAACAGCGAGAGCTGCCGCGGAGCGGTTGTGCCGACGAAGGAGTGCTTCGGGTCGCCCTCGGTCGTCGCGGATGACGACGACGGGGCTGGGTCGACGTTCGGAGTGATGAGCACGTAGTGGCCGGGGCCGAAGCGTCCATTGGGGCGCTCTTGGCGCTGCGTCCGCAGCAGACCGGCCCGACGCAACACGACCAGGGCGCGAGCGGCGGTGTTCTTGCTGACACCCAGACCAGCGGCGATCGAGCGCACCGACGCCACGACACGGCGGTCGGGCGAGCCGGTGTCAACAGCGGCGACGCACACCTCGAGGACGCACCACGCCACGGGGCCGATCAGGCGACGCACCTCGGCCATCGACGAGGCAGCCGCCACCTGATCGGCACGGACGGCCCGAGTGCGGGACACGGTCAGCGACCCTGCAGCTCGTCGAGCGGCACCACCCGCCCGGTGACGACGCGCTCGATCAGCGCCCAGCGCGGCACGCGCAGGCACGACCCGAACCGCAACACCGGAAGACCCTCCAGCCCGCCGGAGGCCTCGTAGCGGTGCGCCAGGTCGTAGGCCAGCGACCGGCCGATGCGCAGCACCTCGGCTGCCTCTTCGATCGTCAGCAGCACCGGCAGCGACGCCCTCAGCTCGTCGATCTCTGTCCTCAACGCCGAGACAGTCATCAACGGGAGAGAAGGAGGCTCTTCCCGCCCGATCGGCACAACATTCGTCCGACCCGTCGTGGCCCGCGAGGACAGGGACGGGGAAGGGCCGATCCACGGCGGGTCAACCGAGCCGGTCGTGGGCGCGAGATCGTCGCTGTCGTCACCGGCCGCGCGGTCAGGGTGAAGCTCGGACACGACAGCCTCCTCGATGAGTCGATGGAGGTCGACGATGCGCAGGACTGGTTCCCGGAGAGCTTCCCGAAACGCAGCCGTTCAGGTAAGAGTTCTGTGACTTTTCGCCGGAGTGGTGCCCGAAGTACTGCCCGAAACCGTCGCCCGCTGTGGAAAACCCCGAACCGCAGGCGCGACTACTGCCCGAAGTACTGCCCGATCGGGCCTCGGCTGTGGACAAGTCCGGATCAGTGACGCCCGGTTCCCGGCAAGGTTCCCGAGAAGGTTCCCGACAAGGTTCCCGCGACGTCGCCAGCCTTCAGGCCGACATGACGCTCACTTTGTCGTGCGATGCGTGCGCGCGATCAGGCTGGGCGCGGTTGGAGCAGCTGCCGGTGCAGATCAGCGTGTCCGGGGGACGCGCAGCAGCACGACGCCGTCGGTGCGAACCTCGACGATCTGGGCGACACCTGGGTCGGCGTCGTCGTCGCCGACGAGGACGAACTCTTCCCGCTGAACGCCAGCGTTTCCGGTGGCGTCAAGGACGTTGGCGTGCGTCAAACCCGCGCCGTCGACCCGATGGAAGTCCACCCAGAGGACCCACGATGGCGCCTCGTTCATGACCACGCGCTCAGCCTACGAGCGCCCCGGGCTTCGGCCGGGTCAGGCGACGGCGGAGTGCAGCTCGGCCAAGGCTTCCTGGACCACCGGGAACTGAGCGAAGAGCGCCTCGCGCACCGCTGGCTCGATGCTCGCCGGCGCCAGCAGAAACTCCACACCGACAACGTCGTCGTCGTCGTCAATGTCGACCGCGACGTCGTCCGAGACATGCACCGTCCGGCCCACCTTCGCGTCGGTGAGGGTGAGATACCAGGCCTGAACCTCAGCGTCGAAGTCAACGCGCATGGCCACCAAGCTACGCCTCGTCGTCCCGATCGGCCGCGGTGACCACGACTTCACCGGCCAGCACCACCTTGAGCCGTCGGCCGTCGGTGGTCCGCCCGAGGACCACGACGCGGTCTGCAGGTCGGCCGGCGTAGCTCGTCTCCGGGTTCGCCACCGCGTCGTGCACCTCGTCGGCACTGATCCTCCGCCGGACCATCTGCTGTCGCGCATGCCTGCTGAACCTCACGACGCGAACACTGCGTCGAGGCGCTCACCTGCGGCGCGGTGCTGGTCGCTCACCGTGTGCGTGTAGGTGTTCATCGTGATGCCGATGTCGGCGTGACCGAGGCGCTCCTGCATCACCTTGTCGTCGCCGACGACGACCCGGCCGACGGACTGCGCGGTGTGGCGCAGTCCCTGCGGGGTGATGCGAGGCACGCCGGCGGCGGTGATGAGGCGGTCCATGGTCCGGCTGAAGTTGCCCGGTTCGATCCATCCTCCGAGCTGGTTGGTGAACACGAGCCCGCTGTCCTGCCAGGCCGTCACGAAGCATCCGGCGTTCAGCGTCCTGCCGCTGGCGATGCTCGGCGAGCAACGCTGCCGTCGACGGGTCCGAACGTGACGACGCGATCGGTCTGCTCGGTCTTCAGCTGCTTGAGCACCGGCCGACCGCCTTCGACGGCGAGCTGCTGATGGACCGTCAGCGTGTGCCCATCGGGTCGACGTCGAGCCAGCGCAGTGCCAGCAGCTCACCACGGCGAAGACCGGTGACCAGCGCGACGTGGAATGCCGGCGCCAGTCGGTCGTTGCCAACCTGGGCCAGGAACCTGCGGGCGTCGTCGAGCGTCCAACCCCGCTGCCGACGCGTCCGGTCCCGCCGGGGCGGTTGCGTCAGCACGACCGGGTTGCGCGCCAGTCGACCTCGCTGCACGGCTTCCTCCATCGCCATCGACAGCACCTTGCGCACGAGGCGCGCCGACGTTGCGCCGAGGCGAGGCCGACCGTCATCGCCGGCGGCGACCAGCGTCGTGACCCACCGGTCGACGACCTCGGCGCTGAGGTCGCGCAGCCGGACCTTGCCGATCAGGGGAACGATGTGGCGGCTGACGGCCCATCGGTACTGATCGAACGTCGACGGCTCCATCCGTCCCTGCTTCGATGGGATCGACACCTGCTCGAGGAACTCTCCGACCGTCTCGAACTCCGTTCCCGCCCGGCCGTCGAGGAGAACGCGGCGGCGTTCCATCGCCGCTCGCTTCGTCGTGAAGGTCCCGACGTGCCGCACCTTGCGCCTGCCCGTCGCCGGGTCGTAGCCGGACTGGCGCACCACCTACGGGCCCCGCTGGCGATGGACCCCGGAAGCAGAAGAGCCGGTGCCTTGCGGCACCGGCTCTGAGCTGGTACTTCCTCGTCGGGCTGGGGAGATTCGAACTCCCGACCTCTTGACCCCCAGTCAAGCGCGCTAACCAAGCTGCGCCACAGCCCGTGTGGGCGCCGAGGTTAGCGGCGGGTGGGCGACGGTTCTGCTGAGGATCTGGTGTCAGATGTGGCACCAGATCCTCAGGAGAATCCGGGATGCGATGATGTCACGATGTCCAGCTTCGGGTTCTCCTCCACCACCGACGACGTGCTCGAGGGCGTCGACCTCTCCGGGGTGCTGGCCGTCGTGACCGGGGCGTCGACCGGGCTCGGCGAGGAGACGACCCGGGCGCTCGCCGCCCACGGCGCCGAGGTCGTGATGGCCGTGCGCGACGTGGACCGGGGCACGGCAGCGGCCGAGCGCGTCCGGGCCAGCGCCGGCGGCGGCGCCACGTTGGAGGTCCGCCAGCTCGACCTGGCGTCGTTGGCATCCGTGCGGTCCTTCGCCGACCAGTTCCTGCAGGACCATGACCGCCTCGACCTGCTGATCAACAACGCCGGGCTCATGGCCTGCCCGCAGGGCACCACGGCCGACGGGTTCGAGCTGCAGTTCGGCACCAACCACCTGGGACACTTCCTGCTCGGCACACTGCTCACGCCGGCGCTGATCGCCGGTGCCCCGTCCCGGCTGATCTCGCTCAGCTCACGGGGCCACGCCTTCGCCGACGTCGACCTCGACGACCCCGGCTTCGAGCGCACGCCGTACGACCCCTTCGTCGCCTACGGGCGCTCGAAGACCGCCAACGCGCTCTTCGCCATCGCCTACGAGCACCGCCACGCCACCGACGGCGTGCACGCCTTCTCCGTCCACCCCGGCGGGATCCACACCGAGCTCGGTCGGCACATGACGCCGGAGACGATCGAGGCGCTGCGCAAGAGCCTGGAGGCCGAGGGCCGCACGTTCAACTGGAAGACGATCCCGCAGGGCGCGGCGACGACCGTTTGGGGGGCCACGACCGACGACGTCCTGCATCGCGGCGGCGCCTACCTCGAAGATTGCGGCGTGGCCGAGGTCAACAACGACCGGGCGCTGGAGCGGGGGGTGCGCTCGTATGCCCAGGACCTCCAGCACGCCGAGGCGCTCTGGGAGCTGTCGGAACGGCTGACCGGCATCGCCTGACGTTTCGCTCGCGTGACAATCGTCACGGGTTTGGTCTACGGTGCGCGTACCAACCACCGGACGTCCTGGAAGATCCGTTCCAGGTGGCGGGCGACAACCGCAAAGCAAGGGGAAGCGAGCAATGAAGAGAACGTGGAGAGCACGGCGCATGACGCTGTGTGCCGTGACCGCAGCGACCGTGCTGGCTGGCTCGGCGCTGCCCGTCATGGCGCCGACCGCAGCGGCGGCGCCTGGCCAGGGGTGCGCCCAGCGCAACAACGTGAGCTACCGCAAGGTGCTCGAGTGCGTGACGCTCGAGGGCGTCCGCGCCCACCAAGCGCAGTTCCAGGCGATCGCCGACGCCAACGAGGAGGAGCCTCTACGCCGGCAGCCGCGCCGCCGGCACCGAGGGCTACGCCGAGAGCGTCGAGTACGTCGACGAGCCTGCTCGAGGCCGCCGGGTACACGGTGACGCTCGACCCGGTCGAGTTCCAGTTCGTCTTCCCGGCACTGCTCGAGCAGCTGACGCCCGATCGACCGCGACCTACGAGACCGGCACGTTCACCGGAAGCGGCGACGGCGACATCACCGGCAACGTCATCCCGGTCGACATCAACCTCGCTCTCGCCGCGGGCTACCACCAGTGGCTGCGAGGCCGCTGACTTCGCCGGGCTCGACTTCAGCGGCGACGAACGACATCGCGCTGATCCAGCGCGGCACGTGCCGCTTCGGCGTCAAGGCGCAGAACGCGAAGACCGCCGGTGCCGAAGCGGTGATCATCTTCAACCAGGGCAACGACCCGACCGTCGAGGCCCTGATCGTCGGAACGCTGGCTCCCCGACGGCGGCAGTGACGATCCCCGTGGTCGGCGCCAGCTTCGCCGACGGCGTGGCGCTGTCCCAGGCAGGATCAACGGCGCACGTCCGCGTCCTTCCGGCCGAGACGCGCACCGACTACAACGTCATCGCCGAGAAGACCCGGCACACCGACGGACAACGTCGTGATGGCCGGCGCCCACCTCGACAGCGTGACCGCCGGGCCGGGCATCAACGACAACGGCTCCGGTTCAGCAGCGCTGCTCGAGACGGCGCTGGTGATGTCCAAGCTGCAAGCCGGAGAACACCCTGCGCTTCGCCTGGTGGGCCGCCGAGGAAGCAGGGCTGATCGGTTCGACGGACTACGTCGAGAGGTCTGTCCGCAGGCCGAGCTCGACCGCATCGCCCTCTACATGAACTACGACATGGTTGGCTCGCCGAACTACTTCTTCGGGGTGTACGACGCCGACGAGTCGACGTTCCAGGCACCGGTGTCCCGTTCCTGCGGGTTCGACCGCCATCGAGGACGTGTACGAGTCCTTCTACACGCTGGTCGGGGAACCGTACGACGACAGCGAGTTCTCGGGGCGCAGCGACTACCAGGCGTTCATCCAGAACGGCATCCCGTCGGGCGGCCTGTTCACCGGCGCCGAGGTCGTCAAGACGGCGCAGCAGGCGGCGATCTGGGACGGCACGGCCGGCCAGCAGTTCGACCCCTGCTACCACCAGGCGTGCGACACCTACGCCAACAACAACGATCACGCCCTCGAGGTGAACAGCGACCTCATCGCCTTCGCCATGCTGTACTTCGCCTACTCCACCGAGTCGGTGAACGGCGTAGTGGGCAAGAAGGTGCCGGGGCCGGCGCTCGTGCTGCCCGCGCCGGCAGGACCGGAGCACACGTTCGGCCCGCCGATCGGTGGTGATGATCCGGGCACGCCGGATTCCTGATCACCCAGCGAACAGCTGGTAGATCCGCCAGATGAGGTAGACGACCACGGCGACGACGAGCAGCTTGAAGTGCCAAGGTGCTCGTTCGTCGCCGTGGTCCGCCTCGTCGGCGCCGGCCGGCGGCTCCAGCTGGCGTTCGCACGTCGGGCACCGCCCGTCCGGGGTCATCGTCGACGGCGCCCAATACTTGGCGCAGTCCTCACACCAGGGCATCGGCGTCGATCAACGGTCGCGGCGGCGCACGCGCAACTTGAGCGGAGTCGATCCGAACCCGAACGCGTCGCGGATCGACCGCTCGAGGTAGCGGAGGTAGGTCGCCGGCAGTTCGCGGTTGACGAACAGCGTGAACGTCGGCGGATCGCTGGCGCCCTGCACCGCGAACAGCACCCTGGCCCCACCCGCGGCCTGATGGCGTTGCTGGGCCTCGACGATGACCCGGTTGACGTCGCGCGTCGGCACCTTGCGGTGGTACTGGGTGATTGCGTCTTGCAGCACCGGGCGCAGGCGGTGCACGCCCTTGCCGGTCAGCGCTGAGACCCGCAGCACCGGCGCCTCGCCGATGAACGCCAGCTTGCGGGCCAGCTCACCGAGCACGTCCTGGCGGCGATCGGGGTCGTCGACGAGGTCCCACTTGTTGAGCAGGATCAGGATCGGGCAGCCGGCGGCATCGATGCGTTCGGCCAGCCGCTGGTCCTGGCCCGTCACACCCTCGGTGGCGTCGATGACGAGCAGCGCGATGTCGGCGTCATCGATCGCCCGCAGCGCCCGCACCAGCGAGTAGTACTCGGCCGAGTCGTCGATCCGGGACCTCCGGCGCATCCCTGCCGTGTCGACGTACACGATCGGGCCGTCCTCCGTCTCGACGAGGGTGTCGATGGCGTCGCGGGTGGTCCCGGCCAGGTCGTGCACCACCGATCGGTCGGTGCCGACAAGCCGGTTGAACAACGTGCTCTTGCCCACGTTGGGCCGGCCGAGGACGGCGACGCGTGGAGGTCGCGACTCCTCCGGGACCCACGGCACCGTGTCGAGACCGTCGCCTCCGACGACGTCACCGTCCGGCTCGATCGCCTGCGACGGCAACCGACCGACGACCTCGTCGAGCAGGTCCCCCGCTCGGCGGCCGTGGAGCGCGCTGATCGGGTACGGCTCGCCGAGCCCGAGGGCGAGGAACTCCCACCGCTCGTCCTCGCGCCGGTCGTTGTCGGCCTTGTTGGCGACGACGATCACCGGGCGCTCGTCCCGGCGCAGCCAGGCGGCGATCGCCCCGTCCTCGTCCGTCATGCCGATCGCCGCATCGACGACGAGCAGCACCAGGTCGGCGTCGCGCACCGCGGCCTCGACCTGCCGGCTGACCTTGACCTCGAGGTCGTCACCCGTCGGCATCCACCCGCCGGTGTCGATCACCCGGAACGGCACGCCGAGCCACTCGGCCTCCAGCTCCTTGCGATCGCGGGTGATGCCGGGGCGGTCCTCGACGATCGCCGCCTGCTCGCCCAGGATCCGGTTGAACAACGTGCTCTTGCCGACGTTCGGCCGGCCGACGATCACGACCGTCGGCGGCGTTGCCGGGCTGACGACGCTCACGACGCGGCCAAGGCGCGGCGCAGGGCTCGGCCATCGGTGGCGACGACCTCGACCGGGCGAGGGAGCTCGTCCACCGAGGTTCCGTCGAGGAACCGTCCGTCGTCCGACAGGCACACATCGGGCAGGAGGTAGCGGTGGCCCACGGGCTGCCCGTTCAGCGTCCGCGTCACGTCGGCGCCGGTGAGCAGCCCGGTGACGCCGGTGTTGCCCCCGAAGAACTCGTTGCGGACCGCGACGACGCGCACGTCGGCTCGATCGAGGTCGGCGACGAGCGGGCGCACGACGTGCGCGCCGAGCTCCCCGGTGAGGACCGCGACCGGCGCCCCGCGCCCGGCGCCCAGCCGGACCGGCGCAGCCGCCGCGGACGAGCGCAGCCCGGTGTAGGCGGCGGGGTTCGGCGGCAGCTGCGGTGGCGATGCCACGCACCCGCCGTCGACGGCGGCGAAGAAGCCCCGCCGCGGGCCCGTGGTCGTGGACCTGGTGTCGGCGAACTCCATGGCGAACGTGCGGGCCATGCCGATGCCGTCCTCGTGCATCTCGAAGCCCTCGTAGCGTTCGGCGTCCGGGAACGGTCGGCCGGCGAGCAGGTAGTACTCGTCGGCGGCGTGGACGAGGTGGCGCCCGAGCGTTGACTTGAAGGTGTCCTGCCAGTCCTCGATCGTGTCGACCACGTGCGCTGCCTCGGCCGTGGTGTGCGGGCGCAGGTCGGTCTCCGTGTTGAAGCGGGAGATGCCGAGCGGCACGACGGCCAGCGTGGTCAGCTCCGGGTACTCGTCGAGCACGCCGGTCAGCGTGTCGTCGAGGATCGATCCATCGTTGATGTCGGGGCACACCACGATCTGCCCGCGCACCTCGATTCCGTGATCGAGCAGGGCGCGCAGCCAGCGCAGGCTGGTCGCGCCGCGGGGGTTGCGCAGCATCCGCGCCCGCAAGGCGCGGTCGGTGGTGTGGATGCTGACGTGCAACGGCGACAGGCCCTCGGTGACCACCCGCTCCAGGTCCGCTTCGGTGAAGCGGGTCAGGGTGGTGAAGTTCCCGTACAGGAAGCTCAGGCGGTAGTCGTCGTCCTTCAGGTACAGGCTGCGCCGCATGCCCTTCGGCAGCTGGTGGATGAAGCAGAACGAGCAGTGGTTGTCGCACGTGCGGACGCGGTCGAAGAGCGCGCTCGACACCTCGGCGCCGAGCAGCTCGCCGGCCGCCTTCGCAACGACCAGCTCCAGCTCGATGCCGCTGCGGTCGATCTCCAGGGTCGGGTCGGCCTCGTCGGTCCACAGGCGCCACTCGATGACGTCGCGAGGCACGCGACCGTCGATGCGCAGGACCGAGTCACCGGCGCGCAGGCCGGCGCGGTCGGCCGGCGAACCGGCCGTGACGACCTCGACGCGAGGAGCAGTCACCGGTGGTGCCCCGGCGCGAACGGCTGACATGTGCGCAGGCTGCAGGTGGCGTGTCCGGGGAACGCAGTCATGGCCGGACCAGGCTATGGGGCCCACCGGTAGCGTGGGCGGGGCCATGGTCGAACGGGTGCTCCTGGCCGAGCCACGGGGCTTCTGCGCCGGTGTCGAGATGGCCATCAAGGCGTTGGCGTGGATGGTCCGCAGCTTCGAGCCGCCCGTCTACTGCTATCACGAGATCGTCCACAACAAGCTGATCGTCGAGCGGTTCGAGCGCCAGGGCGTGGTCTTCGTCGACGAGATCGCCGACGTGCCGGAGGGGCGGCCGATCATGTTGTCGGCCCACGGATCGGCGCCCGAGGTGGTCGAGGCGGCCCGGGCCCGGGGCAGCTACGTCGTCGACTCCGTGTGCCCGCTGGTCACCAAGGTCCACCACGAGGTGCGTGTGCGCTCGGGCAAGGGGTACCGGATCGTGTACGTCGGCCACGAGGGCCACGAGGAGGCGGTCGGCACGATGGCGGTTGCGCCGGACGCCATCAGCAGGGTCGAGTCCGTCGACGACGTGGCCGGGCTGCCGACGTTCCACGAGCCGGTGGCGTTGCTGGCCCAGACCACACTGTCGCACCGGGACTGGGGTGACGTGGCCGTCGCCGTCCGCCAGCGGTTCCCCGAGGTGTGGACGCCGGGGCGCAGCGACCTGTGCTTCGCCACGACCAACCGCCAGTCGGCGTTGATGGAGTTGGCGGCGCGCTGCGACGCTGTCGTGGTCATCGGCTCGGCCAACTCGTCGAACACCCGGGCGCTGGAGAAGCTGGCGCGGGAATCCGGGTGCGCTCAGGTGATGCGCGTCAACGCGGCCAGCGAGCTGTCCGACGAGCTGCTCGCCACGGCCACGGTGGTCGGGGTCACGGCGGGCGCGTCGGCACCGAACGAGCTGGTCGAGGAGGTCATCGCCCGCCTGGCGCCGCGCGACGGCGTGGAGCTCGTGCGAGTCACCGAGGAGGACGAGTACTTCCCGCCGCCGCGCAACGTGCGCGAGCTGCAGCAGGCCGTCGAGTCGGCGGCCACGGTCACGCTGGGCGGGGCGTTGGACGATCGCCGCCGGATGGACGACCGCACGCTCAGCGCCAGCGCCGTCCTCGAGTCCCTGGCGACCTGACCATCCGAGTGTTTCGGCGCATCGGAGTGGTTGGTGAGGGAAGGCCCTGCGCCAAACACTCGGATGCAGGGAAACACTCGGATGGAGATGCCGTCAGTTGCGGGGGACCTGGCTCCAGGGGATCTCGCGGTCGACGCGGACGTCACCGGGCAGGCCGAGCACGCGCTCGCCGAGGATGTTCTTCATCACCTCGGTGGTGCCGCCCTCGATCGAGTTGGCCCGGCTGCGCAGGAACGCCTTCTGCATCGTCTCGAAGCCCATCGCCGTCTCCGGCCGGACCATGGCGTAGCTGCCGTACAACAGGCCCTCGGCACCGAGCAGGTCGATCACCTGGTCGTAGATGTCCTTGTTCAGGTCGGCCGACGCCATCTTGCCGATCGAGCCCTCGGGACCGGGGTCGCCCATCTTGCGCATCTGGTTGGCCCGGATGTTGGTCAGCCGCAGCACCTCCGCCCGGATCCAGAGCTTCATCACCTCGTCGCGCGTTCGCCGGGTCCTTGCGGTCGTCGGGGAGGCTCTCCCACGTCTTGACGAGGGAGGCGATCGTGCCCGAGCCCTTGGGCGGGATCGAGCCGCCGATCGAGACCCGCTCGTTCATCAGCGTCGTGAGCGACACCCGCCATCCGTCGCCGGCCTCGCCCAGCCGTTCGGCGTCGGCGATCCGGGTGTCGGTGAAGAACACTTCGTTGAACTCGGCCTCGCCGGTGATCTGGCGCAGCGGCTTGATCTCGACGGTCGGGTCCTGCATGTCGACGACGAACGCCGTGAGCCCGGCGTGCTTGACGGCTTCGGGCGCTGTGCGCACCACGAGCAGCCCCCACTTGGAGAGGTGGGCCAGCGTGGTCCACACCTTCTGGCCGTTGACGACCCATTCCTCGCCGTCCTTGACGCCGCGTGACGACAGCCCGGCGAAGTCCGAGCCGGAACCCGGCTCGGAGAACAGCTGGCACCAGATCTCCTCACCCGTGAACAGCGGCCGCAGGTAGCGCTGCTTCTGCTCCTCGCTCCCCCACACCACGACGGTCGGCCCGCACATCCCGTAGCCGATCGGGTTGCGGTACGCCGGGTTCGGGCCGCCGGCGGCCAGCACGCGCTCGTTGATCGCCTTCTGCAGCTTCGGCGACAGCCCGAGCCCACCGTGGCCCTCCGGGAAGTGGATCCACGCCAGGCCGCGATCGAACTGCTGCCCCAGGAACTCCTTGGCGTCGGTCTCCTTCGGCGGGTACTGCTCGAGGAGCTCGTCGACGAGGGCGTCGACACGCTGCTCGTCGGTCGAGACGGCGGGGTCAGTGGTCACGGTCATCCGTCAGCTCCTCGCGTCCGGCGAAGTGCGGCCTGCGTGGCCGGGGAACGCAATTGCGGTCATCGCGGGGCAACCGTACCCGCGGGGCTGGTCAGTTGAACGGGGCGAGGACGCGTGGAGCCGCCGCCACCTCGGCGGCCAGCTCGGGCACTCGCCACCTCATCATCGCCACCATCGCCCGGCGGCCCGGGTCGTTGCGGCGGGCGTAGCTGGCTTGCAGGTTGGACAGCATGCGCACGACGACGGCACCGGCCGGGATCGGGTCGAGGTGGTGCTCGTCCCAGGCCAGGCGCCCGCCGGAGAGCTCGACGAACCGGGCGCGGGCGCCGGCCGGATCGAGCGGCGCGCCCGTGAACGGATCGACCAGGGCCTGCGGGTCCTTCGGATCCCCGACCAGGAAGTGCATCGGCATGCCGATCCCCAGCACGCCGACGCCGACCCGGCGGCCGACCTCCATCATCACGGTGGCCAGCAGGATCGGGAGCCCACGCCGGCGGCGCAGCACGACGTCGAGGAACGAGTTGGTCGGATCGTCGTAGTCGCGGGCGTCGCCGGTGAAGCCGACGTCGTCGTAGAGGTGCCGGCGCAGCCCGGCGAAGGTCCGCTCGGACACGCCGGCAGCGAGCTCGTCGAGCGCCGTCAACGCCCCCGCGTCATCGGTCGCGCCGGACAGCACACCGGCGATCGCCAGGGCCGCCCGATCGAGCGGCACGAGCGCCGGGTCACGGTCGACGAGGTCGGCGAAGCGATCGAGGCGGGCCCGCACTCGCTCGTCCATCGCGCCGCAAACGTACCGGCGGGTACCTTGCGCCCATGTTCCCCGGTGCCTACGTCGCCTCCCATCCCGACAAGCCGGCCGTCGTGATGGCCGGCTCCGGCACGGTGCAGACCTTCGCCGAGCTCGACGCCGCCGCCAACCGCCTGGCGCACCTCCTGCGGGCCGCCGGCGTCCAGCCCGGCGACCACGTCGCGTTCTGCATGGAGAACCACCCCAGGTACCTCGAGATCGCGTTCGGCTGCCACTACGCCGGGGCCGTGTACACGGCGGCGTCATCGCGCCTCACGAGCGGGGAGCTGACGTACATCCTCGGCGACTGCGGGGCAAAGGTCTTCATCACGTCGAAGTACATGGCCGACCAGGCGGCTGAGGTGCGCTCGACGGCGCCAGGTGTCGAGACCTTCCTGATGCTCGACGGCGTGATCGACGGCTACGACAGCTACGAGGACGCCGTCGCCGCCCAGCCCGCCACGCCGCTCGCCGATCGCATCGCCGGTACCGACATGCTCTACTCGTCGGGCACCACGGGCCTGCCCAAGGGCGTCGCCCGGGAGTTCGTCGCCGAGCCGCTGGAGACGACCGGCGGTGCGGTGCTCGGGCTGCTGCAGCTGCTGTTCGGGATGTCGCCGGACAGCGTGTACCTGTCGCCGGCCCCGCTGTACCACGCCGCGCCGCTGCGCTTCTGCATGGCGTCGATCGGCCTCGGGGCGACCGTCGTGGTGATGGAGCACTTCGACCCGGAGCAATACCTGCGCCTGGTCGAGCAGCACCGGGTGACGCACAGCCAGGTCGTGCCGACGATGTTCGTGCGTCTGCTCAAGCTGCCCGCCGACGTCCGCCAGCGCTACGACGTGTCGTCGCTGGAATGCGTGATCCACGCCGCCGCGCCGTGCCCGGTACCCGTGAAGCAGCAGATGATCGAGTGGTTCGGGCCGGTGATCCACGAGTACTACGCCGGCACGGAGGGCAACGGCTTCGTGTACTGCAACAGCGAGCAGTGGCTGGCCCACCCGGGCACCGTCGGGTTCCCGATCAGCTGCACGCTGCACGTCGTCGGCGACGACGGCGAGGAGGTGCCACCGGGCGAGAGCGGCACGATCTACTTCGAGGGCGGGGCTGCCTTCGAGTACCACAACGACCCGGACAAGACGCGGTCGTCGCGCCACCCGAAGGGCTGGAGCACGCTCGGCGACGTCGGCTACGTCGACGCCGACGGGTTCCTGTACCTGACCGACCGCAAGGCGTACATGATCATCTCGGGCGGGGTGAACATCTACCCGCAGGAGGCCGAGAACGTCCTCGTGACGCATCCCGCCGTCGTCGACGTGGCCGTGTTCGGCGTGCCCAACGAGGACTTCGGCGAGGAGGTCAAGGCCGTCGTGCAGCCGGCGACGATGCCCGCCGACGACGCGGAGGCCACGGCGCTGGCCGGCGAGCTGATCCGGTTCTGCCGGGAGCAGCTTGCCGACCTCAAGTGCCCCCGCTCGATCGACTTCCGCCAGGAGCTGCCCCGCCACCCGACGGGCAAGCTGTACAAGCGCTTGCTCAAGGATGAGTACTGGGCAGCCGCCCGACCGGCCTGATCATCGCTTCTGGCCGTCGCAAGCGACTCACAGCGGCCGGTTGCGACGGCCAGAACGGTCTGCGGGGGCGGTGAGGGGGCCGATGGCGGTGCCCAGCTCGGTGTCGGAGAAGCGCCACAGGTCGACAGCCCGCTGACCGACGCTCGGCCCGACCGGCGTGCGCCGGGGGTGGAAGACGGCGCGCACGTATCCGGCCTTGGCGACGATCGTGGCGTCGGCCGGCTCGCCGTCGCCGGCCCAGCGCCACTCGCCGTCCCGGTAGCACGCGTTCCGCCCATCGACTTCGACCGGCGTGGCGAGGTGCAGCTGCCACGTGCCGCCGCTGCGGTTGGCGTCGGCCGCCGCCAGCAGCTGGTCCTCCAGCTCATTCGCCCGGATGGCCAATGGCTGCGCGGCGACGACCAGATCGAGCACGAGCTCCAGCGGGACGGTGAGCCCCCGCGTGATCACCATCAGCCCAGCGCCGAAGCGCGGGTTGACCTCGGTCGGTCGGAACCCGTCGATCGTCGCCACGCCGTCCAGCGTGAAGGCGCCGCGGAAGTCGACCTCCGATCGCAGCTGCTCGCCGACCCGCCGGGCGGCGGCACGCATCTCGGCCCGGACCTCGTCGGGCGGATCCCAGAACGTGGCGCAGCCGGAGTAGCGCAGCTCGTGGCCGCAGCGCAGCGTCACCAGCTCGACGGGGCGCAGCGCCACGACGCCGTCGGGCAGCACGAGGCCGTGCACGGACGTGGCGATGCCGTCGAGGAACGGCATGACCCGCACCGCGTCGCAGTGGGGCGACAAGACCTCGGTCGCCGCCGCCGCCTCGTCGTCGTCGGTCACCCAGCGGGTGCGCGCGCCGCCACCATGGAAGCCCTCACGGGCGTCGGCCGACCACACCGTGCCGGCACCGGCATCGAGCTGCCGCCAGCGCCGGCTGGCGTCCTGGACGGCAACGACCATCGAATCGGCCCGGGTCACGCCGGCGCGGTCGAGCAGGGCATCGACGACGGTCTTGTCCTCGAGCGCCACCCACTCGGGGCGGCGATGGGCGACGAGCGGGCGGCCGGCGAACGTCGGCGTCTCGCCGAAGAAGATGCCGAAGGTCACGGCCGTGCGATCGGCGTCGAACTCCTCGACGGCGTCGACCAGGATGGGTGGCGGGTCGGCCATCATCGCCACCGAGGCGTGCAGCTGGGCCATCACGTCCGCTCCCCGGCCGACGTCGGCGGCGACGACCCGGCAGTCCGGCTGCGGCCCGGCGCCGACGCCCTGTGTCGCCGCCACCAGCACGTCGGTGGCGCCGAGCTCACGGAGCACGGGGATCATCGGTGTCCACCCGGCCGCCGGGCCGCCGGCAAGGATCACCCGCCGGCCGCCGACGAGGTCGCCGAGCGGGCGTCGCCACCAGTCCATCTCCAACGATGCCAGACGCTTCGCGGCGCGATCGGTATGGATTCCCGTACCGGATCTTCGTCAGAAGCGGATTATGGGGACAGGACGACCATGCGCAGCTCGGTCATCTCGCGCACGGCGTAGTGCGGGCCCTCGCGGGTGTTGCCGCTGTCGCGCACGCCGCCGTACGGCTGCTGATCGGCGCGCCACGTGGGCACCTCGTTGACCAGCACGCCGCCGAAGTCGAGGGTCTGGAACGCCTCCATCGCGTGGGCCAGGTTGTTCGTGTAGATCGCCGCCTGCAGCCCGTAGCGCGTGTCGTTGGCCAACCGCAACGCCTCGTCCAGCTCGTCGTACGCCGCCACGGCCACGACCGGGCCGAACACCTCCTGCGAACAGACCTTCATCTCCGGCGTGACGCCGGTCAGCACCGTCGGCACGATCATGCCGCGGTCGTCGACCTCACCGCCGGTCGCAACCTCGGCGCCCTGCGCGGCGGCCTCGTCGACCCATTCCTTGACCCGGTCGCGCTCCCCCGCCGAGATCAACGCCGACACGTCCGTCGCCTCGTCCAGTGGATCGCCGACGACCAACGCCGACACCTCCTTCACCAGGCGGTCGACGAACTCGTCGTGGATCGAGCGCTCGACGAGGATCCGCTGCGTCGAGATGCAGCTCTGCCCGGCATGGGAGAACCCGGCGACCTTGATCTTCGCCGCCGCGCCGGCCCAGTCGCTGTCGGCCTCGATGATGATCGGCGCGTTGTTGCCGAGCTCCAGGCCGACCTTCTTGCGCGCCGCCCGCCCCCTGATCCCCCACCCGACGTCCGGTGACCCGGTGAAGGTGATCATGGCGATGTCGGGATGGTCGACGATGGCGTTGCCGACCGTCGAGCCGCCGCCGGTGACGACGTTCAGCCACTCGGCCGGCAACCCGCAGTCGTCGATCAGCAGGTCGGCCAGTGCGATGGCGCTGAACGGGGTCTGGCTGGCCGGCTTGAGGACCACCGGGCAGCCGGCGGCGATGGCCGGCGCGACCTTGTGGGCGACGAGGTTGAGCGGGAAGTTGAACGGGCTGATCGCGCCGACGACGCCGATCGGGACGCGCATCGTGAACCCGACCTTCCCCTCACCGGCGGCGAGCGCATCGAGTGGCACGACGTCGCCGCCGAGCGTGCGGGCCTCGGCGGCGGCGAAGCGCATGGTGCCGACGGCCCGTTCGGCCTCGGCGCGCGCCGTCTTCAGCGGTTTGGCCGCCTCCTCGGCGATGATCCGGGCGAAGTGGTCCCGCCGCTCGGTCAGCAGCACCGCCGCCGTGTCGAGCACGTCGGCTCGCTTCCACGCCGGCAGCGGTCCGTCGGCCAGCGCCCGCTTGGCGGTCTGCACGGCCCGGTCGACGTCGTCGGGACTGCACACCGGCACCCGGCCGATCTCGTGGCCGTCGTACGGCGAGGCGACCGCGGCGGACTCCTCGCCCGTGAACCGCTCGCCGGCCAGCGGCAGCGACGTGACCCTCATGATGTTGTCCGCGTGGAGCGACCGAGATGCGCAGGCTGCAGGTGGTGTGGCCGGGGAACGCCTGAGGCCATACTGCTGGTCGTGGCGGGCACCCACGGGCCGCGACACCCGTTCCTCGATTGGCCGGGCCCGATCGCCTTCGCCCACCGCGGCGGGGCCAGCGAGGCGCCGGAGAACACGATGCCGGCCTTCCAGAACGCCATCGACATCGGCTTCACGTACCTCGAGACCGACGCCCACGTCACGGCCGACGGCGTGCTGGTCGCCTTCCACGACGACGACCTGCAGCGGACGTGCGGGCGGCCGGGACATCATCTCGCAGCTCCCCTGGCGGGAGGTGGCGTCGGCGCGCGTCGACGGGCGCGAGCCGATCCCGCGCCTCGAAGAGCTGCTCGACGCGTGGCCAACCGCGCGCTTCAACATCGACTGCAAGGAAGAGGCCGCGCTCGAGCCACTGGCGACCCTCGTGGAACGCCTGGGTGTGATCGACCGCGTCATGATCGGCTCGTTCAGCAGCGGCCGCTTGCGGCGGGCCCGCCGCCGCCTCGGGCCTGGGCTGTGCACGAGCTGCGGGACGTTGGACACCGCGCTCCACCTCTTGCGACTTCCCTGTCCCGGCCCGTTGGCCATCCAGGTCCCGGTGCGGCACTGGATCGTGCCCATCACGACCGAGCGGTTCGTACGGCGCGCCCACTCCAAGGCACTCGACGTGCACGTCTGGACGATCGACGACGCCGCCGAGATGCGCCGCCTGCTCGATCTCGGCGTCGACGGCATCATGACCGACCGGCCAGCCGTGCTGCGCGAGGTCCTGCTCGATCGTGGTCAGTGGCACGACCGACCCTGAACCCGGCTTGCGGTCGCCCGCCGATGGGCAGGAGGATGCACACGACGAGGAGGCGCCGCCGATGCCCAAGGACCTGGTGATCGAGATCGACAACGAGCCTGGGGCACTGGCCCGACGTGGCGCGAGCGATCAGCGACGCCGGCGTGAACATCGCCGCGGCGACGTGCGTCGGCGCGGCGACGACCGCAGAGCTGCACATCCTCGTGCCGCACGCCGACGCGGTTCGTCACGCCCTGTCCGTCACCCAGCTGGGCGTGACGCGCGAGCGCGAGGTGGTCGTCGTCGAGGTCGACGACCGGCCGGGCGTGCTGGCCGACCTGACCCGCGACGTGGCCGACGCCGGGGTCGACCTCGACCTCGTCTACGTGGCGACGCGCAACCGGGTCGTGTTCGGGGCCGCCGACCTCGACGGGCTCAAGGCGGCGCTTGGGGTCGCCACCTGATCGGGGCGCGGAAGCCGACCACGAGCGCCGCCACCGCACCGACGAGCAGCACCAGGCCGCCAGCGAACGTGGTCACGGCGCCGAACAGCGGGTCGATCGAGCGCCCGGACGGGGCCAGCATCACGACCAGCGCCGTCCCCCCGGCGTAGATCGCCGCGCCGACGCCGAGGAACCCCCCGACGCGCGGCCAGCCCCACCAGGCGGCGACGACGGCGCCGACCGCGAGCAGCGGCACCATCGGCCACCAGCGCAGCGCCGCTGCGGCGACGCTCCCCGGCGCGAACCCGAGCCGCTCCACCAGCTCGAACAGGTCGTAGCTGTGGCGCCGCCGGCCGCCGGTGCGCAGCCACGGCAGCAGCGACCCGACGATCACGACGACCGCCCCGCCCGCCATCACCGCCACCGCCCTGCCTCGCGTGACGACTGGCCCAGGCATGTCGGCCGGCAGCGTACGAACCCCATCCGAGTGTTTCCCAGCACCCGAGTGTTTGGCGCTGGTATGCCATGCGCCAAACACTCGGATGCGCCGAAACACTCGGATGGGTGGGCGTCAGTAGGGTCGGGGGTCGTGACCGGCGGCGCACCTGTCAGCTCCGTGCGCTCGATGCGGGCGGTCGCCGCGACGGCCGACCAGCTGGCCACCCAGGCCGCCATGACAGCGTTCGCGCTCGGAGGCAACGCCGTCGACGCCGCCGTCGCGGCCAACGCAGCCATCGCCGTGACCGGACCGCACCTGTGCGGGATGGGTGGCGACCTCTTCGCCCTGGTCCGTTCCGCCGACGGCGAGGTCCACGCGCTCAACGCCACCGGGCGGGCCGGAAGCGGCGCCGATCCCGACGCATTGCGGGCCGCCGGTCACTCGGCGATGCCGATGCGCCACGACGTGCGCACGGTCACCGTCCCGGGATGCGTCGACGGCTGGATGGCGCTGCACCACCGCTTCGGGGTGCTGGAGCTGGCCGAGGTGCTGGGCCCGGCGATCCGGCTCTCCGCCTCCGGTTTCCCGGCCAGCCCGCTGCTCGTCGGGTCGCTGCTCCTCGCCGACCAGGACGCCCGGCGCAACCTGGCCGAGCTGGCCGCGCAGGCCACCCGCCCCGGCGCGCCGGTCACCCGTCCCGGCGTGGCGCTCGCCCTGCAGGCCATCGTCGCCGGCGGCCGCGCTGCGTTCTACGAGGGAGCGTTCGGCGAAGGGCTGCTCGAGCTCGGCGGCGGCGAGTTCACCGCCGACGACCTGGCGCGGGTGCAGGCCGACTGGGTCGCTCCGCTGACCACCACCGCGTTCGGCCTCGAGCTGACGACGATCGGCCCGAACTCGCAGGGCTACCTGGCGCTCGGCGCCGCCCGGCTGGCCGAGGAGATCGGGCTTCCCGACGACCCCGACGATCCGCAGTGGGCCCACCTGCTGGTCGAGGTGGCCACGGCGGCCGGGTTCGACCGCCCCGAGCTGCTCCACGAGGGCGCAGACGGGGACGTGCTGGTCGAGACCGTCGCCGCCCGAGCCGGTCTGGTCGACCCGCGACGGGCCAGCGGTCGAACGTCACTCGCGACCGCCGGCGACACGACCTACCTCTGCACGGCCGACGACACGGGCATGGCGGTCAGCCTGATCCAGTCGAACGCCTCCGGCTTCGGCAGCGGGCTGGTCGAGCCGACGACGGGCATCAACCTGCACAACCGAGGCCTCGGGTTCAACCTGCAGGCAGGTCACCCGGCCGAGTACGGCCCGGGACGACGCCCGCCGCACACGCTGTGCCCGGCGTTGGCCACGCGCGACGGCGAGCTGGTCGCCGTGTTCGGCTCGATGGGCGGCGACGGGCAGCCGCAGATCCTCCTGCAGCTGATCGCCCGCCTGTTCGGCCGGTCCGATTCGCCGGCGGCGGCGGTCGGTGCCGGTCGATGGTTGCTGCGTGGACCGGCGACCGGTTTCGACACCTGGACCGGCGACCGCCCGCCGGCCGTGGTCGTCGAGGGCCACGCATCGTCGACGTGGCGCGACGGCCTGGCCGCCCGCGGCCACGCCGTGCTCGACGGACCGGCGTTCGACTCCGGGTTCGGTCACGCCCACGTCATCACCGTCGATCCCAGCGGCACGTTCGCCGCCGCCGCCGACCCGCGCGCCCGCATCGGCAGCGCCGCCGGTCAGTAGACGTGCCGGAAGGTCACACGCTGCACCGGTTGGCCGGCGACCAGCGGCGCCAGTTCGCCGGCCGGGAGATCACCGTCACCAGCCCCCAGGGTCGGTTCGCCGCCGACCTCGTCGACGGTCGCGTGCTCGACGACGTGACCGCCTACGGCAAGCACCTCTTCGCCGCCTTCGGGGACCGCATCGTCCACGTCCACCTCGGCCTCTACGGCAAGTTCGCCTCGGGGACCGACGAGCCGCCTCCGGTGCGCGGCGCCCTCCGGATGCGCTGGGTGGCCGAGTCAGGCTGGACGGACCTGCGCGGGCCGACGGCGTGCGAGGTCATCTCGCCCTCGGAGGTCGACGCCATCGTCGCCCGGCTCGGCCCCGACCCGTTGCGCCCCGGCTCGGATGGCGATCGCGCGTTCGAGCGGATCCGCCGCAGCCGGGCCCCGCTGGCCGGCCTGCTGATGGACCAGCAGGTGGTGGCGGGCATCGGCAACGTGTACCGCGCCGAGCTGCTGTTCCGCCACCGCCTCGACCCCTACCAGCGCGGCCGCGAGATCGATGCCGCCACCTGGGGACCGATGTGGCCGGACCTCGTGTCGCTGATGCGCGCTGGTGTGCGGTCGGGACGGATCATCACCACCGAGCCCGAGGATCGATCGCGCCGGCGCAGCCCGGTGCGCCGGGAGGACGCCCACTACGTCTACCGCCGCCACGGGCTGCCCTGCCGGATCGACGGGACGCCGATCAGAATGCAGCTGCTGGCGGCGCGCAAGTTGTACTGGTGTCCGACGTGTCAGGCGTGACGAAGAGCGAGCGCGGCTTCGACCGGATCATCTTCTTCAGCGATGCCGTCGTGGCCATCGCCATCTCGCTGCTCATCCTCCCCGTCGTCGACCAGTTCGCCGATGGCGCCGGACGCGACATCCGACAGACGTTCTCCGACGAGGCCGGTTCGCTGCTCGCCTTCGTCCTCAGCTTCGTCGTGATCGCCCGGTTCTGGTTCGTCCACCACCAGGTCTTCGAGCGGGTCACCGGGTACACGACCCCGATGATCGTCGCCAACATGCTGTGGCTGCTGACGATCGTGTTCCTCCCCCTGCCGACGCAGCTCGCCGGCACCAACGACGACAACGACAAGCTCGTCTACGCCGTCTACATCGGCGCGCTGGTGGTGGTCAGTGCCAGCCTCATGCTCCTCGTGTACACGATGCAGATCGCGCCCGAGATCCACGCCGATCGCGACGATCCGCCGCGAGCGATCGAGGGCCTCACGATCACGCTGATGATGTCCTTGGCGCTGGTCCTCGCCGTCACCATCCCCGGCCTCGGGATGGGCGCCATGGCCATCACCGTGCTGACCGCCCCGATCGAGCGCTGGCGGCACCGCCGCCGCGTCGCCGTCAGCCCACCAGGGGGACGACCTCTTCCATGAAGCGCGCCATCTGCTCGTCGGCCTTCTTGTACGGATCGCCGAGCAGGTGGGGGAAGATGGTGAGGTGCCGCAGGCCGAGCAGGTCGCGGTAGAAGGCGACGCCCTCGGCCACGTCCTGCGGCGTGCCGACGAGGATCGTCTTGTTGTCGATCGACTCCTGCAGCGTCGGGATCAGCCCGGGCTGGCGCCGGCTTGCCGTCGGCGCCCATGTACCCGCGGCTCCAACCGTACGGCCCGAGGAACTTCCAGAACTCGTCGTGGCCGGGGGTGGCCGTCTCCACCGCCTTCTCGTAGGTGTCCTCGACGCGCACGGAGATGACGAGCATGCGCTTGTCGTGGGGCTCCAGCTCGACGCCGTGGACCGACGCGTAGCGGTCGCCGTAGGTGTCCCAGAACCGCTGGATGAACTTGAAGTGCTGGTTCCAGAACACGGCGCCGTGCCCGTGCACGGGGACCTGTTCGAGCGTCGGCGGGCTGGTCACCGCCTGCCAGATCTCGTACGGGTACAGCGGGCGTGGCACGAGTGACAGTGACTGCACCGTGGTGCCGCGGTCGGGGATGCCCGGCACGGGGATCTGGAAGAACTCGCCCTGGAACTCGAACGTCTCCTGTGACAGGGCGCGGCGGACGATCTCCATCGACTCCTCGAACACCCGGCGGTTGCGATCGTCGTCGGCCGCCTGCTCGGGGTTGTCGTGCGAACCGATCGACACGCCCTTGTCGTTGAGGTGGAGCACCTCGCGCGGCACGGTGCCGCGCCCGACGCCGAGGATCCCCCGGCCGCCCGACAGGTTGTGCAGTGTCGAGAAGTCCTCGGCCAGGCGCATCGGGTTCCACTGCGGGACGACGTTGAACATCGTGCCAAGGCGCAGGCGCTCGGTATGGGCGGCGATCCACGTGGAGATCTGGATGCCGTTCGGGATGACCTCGTAGCCCTCGTACTGGAAGTGGTGCTCGGTGGTCCAGAACGAGTCGTAACCAAGACGCTCGGCCTCCTGGGCCGACGACACGTAGTCCGTCGTCGCCTTCCACACCTGCTCGTTGCTGGAGCGCCGATCGGTCGGTGCCGGCGGACCGGCGCCGGCGTCGTCCAGCTCGACACCGCCGAAGAAGAAAGCACCCAGCTGCAGCGTCATGGGAGCAGGCTACGACGCGCACGATGGCCGTGCGCCCGGCCCGTCTACCTTCTCGGAATGGGCGATCTGGTGCTGAGCGGCGCGACGCTGCTGGACGGGACCGTGGCCGATGTGCGCATCGGCGACGGCGTGATCCTCGCCGTCGGTGCCGTCGGCGGCGCACCGTCGGGCGCCGCCGACGAACACGACGAACACCTGGACCTCACCGGGCACCTGCTGTCGCCGGCCGCCGCCGAGCCGCACGCCCACCTCGACAAGGCCTTCCTCGCCGAGCTGGTCACGAACGACACCGGTGATCTGTTCGGTGCCATCGACGGGATGGTGGCCTACCGCCCCATGCAGTCGGTCGCCGAGACGATCGAGCGAGCCGAGCGGGCCGCCCGGCTGCTCGCCCGCAACGGGTACAGCGCCGTCCGTTCGCACGCCGACACCACGACCGACCACGGCCTGCGCAGCATCGAGGCGCTGATCGAGGTGCGCCGGAGGGTCGCCGACGTGATCGACGTGCAGATCGTGTCGCTGTGCGGCTGGCCGACGGCCGGCCCCGCCGGCGCCGAGCAGCGGGCGCTGTTGCTCGAGGCGTTGGCGATGGGCGCCGACGTCGTCGGCGGCTGCCCGCACCTCGACCCCGGCGGTACCCGTCCGGCGACGGAGGCGTTGCTGGCGATCGCCGCCGAGCACGATCGGCCGGTCGACCTGCACACCGACGAGACCCTGGAGGAGGACGTCGACGGTCTGTCGGAGCTGGCCGAGCTGGTGGTCTCCACGGGGTTCCCCCACCCCGTGACGGCCAGCCACTGCGTCAGCCTCGGGATGAAGTCACCGTGCCGCCAGCGCGAGATCGCCGAAGCGGTCGCCGCTGCTGGGATCGTCGTCGTCGCCCTGCCGGCGACCAACCTCATCCTCCAAGGGCGCGGCCAGGACCAGGCGATGCCGCGCGGGATCACGGCCGTCGGCGCGCTGCGGGCGGCGGGGGCGGTGGTCGCCGGTGGCGCCGACAACCTGCAGGATCCGTTCAACCCCCTCGGACGCGGCGATCCGTTCGATACCGCGGCGTTGATGATGATCGGCGCCCACCTGTCGGCGCCGGACGCTTGGACGTCGGTGACGGACGGCGCCCGGCGCGCCCTCGGCCGGGCGCCGACCACCGTGGCGCCGGGTCAGCCGGCCGACCTCCTCGCAGCGCCGGCGGCGAACGTGCGGGAGGCGATCGCCTTCGCCCCCCACGACCGCATCGTCATCCGTCGAGGTGTGATCCTCGAGCGCTGACGGTCAGCCGGCGAGGGTCAGGAGCACGTGCAGGAGGACGTCGGCGCCGGCGGTGACGTCGGCCGGGTGGGTGTGCTCGCCGAGGTTGTGCGACAGGCCGCCGACGCTCGGGGTGAAGATCATCGCCGCCGGGCAGATGCGGGCCAACATCTGGGCGTCGTGGCCGGCGCCGCTCGGCATCCGGCGAGTCGTGTGGCCGAGCCGCCGGGCGGTGGCTTCGACGAGGTCGACCGACGGCGGATCGAAGTCGACGGGCGCGAACCGGGCCAGCGAGCGAGACGTCACGGTCACACCCTCGGCGGTGGCGGCCCGCTCGATCTCGTCGGCCAACGCTGCTTCGGCCCGCTGCAGCACATCGTCATCGGTGTTGCGCAGATCGACGGTCATCGTGACGGAGGCGGCGACGACGTTGACGAGGTTCGGTCGGACCTCCAGTCGCCCCACCGTCGCCACCTGGGCCCCGCCGAGGTCCTCGGCCAGCCGGCGGACGAACGTCGTCAGCCGAGCGGCGACCAGCAACGGGTCGCGGCGCAGCCGCAACGGCGTCGTGCCGGCGTGGGCCGAGCGCCCGCTGATCGTCAGCTCGGTCCACGAGATGCCCTGGACCCCCTCGACGACGCCGATGGTGATCCCATCGTCCTCCAGGATGGGTCCCTGCTCGATGTGCAGCTCGACGTAGGCGTGGGGCGCCATCGCCGTCGGGCACGGCACCGACCCGGCGTAGCCGATGCGCGCCAGCTCGTCACCGAGCCGGGCCCCATCGTCGACGGCGGTGACGTCGAGCGCCTCCTCGAGCGGCATGCCGCCGGCGAAGACGAGGCTCCCGAGCATGTCAGGGGCGAACCGGGAACCTTCCTCGTCGGTGAAGAACGCCACGGCGATCGGTCGGGTTGTGGCGATGTCGTGCTGCTCCAGCGTCTCGATCACCTCGAGCCCGGCGAGCACGCCGAGGTTGCCGTCGAAGCGCCCACCCGTGGCGACGGTGTCGATGTGCGAGCCGGTCATCACCGGCGCCGCGCCGGGGTCGGTACCCGCCCGCACGGCCACGACGTTGCCGATGGCGTCGATGGTGACGGCGAGCCCGAGGTCGTCCATCCAGCTGACGACGAGGTCACGCCCGGCGCGGTCGGCGTCGGTCAGTGCCAGCCGGCAGCAGCCCTGCTCCCCGTTCGGCCCGGCGACGGCACCGACCTCGCCCAGGTCGACGATCCGCCGCCAGAGGCGATCCCCGTCGACGCGCAGCTCGTCGAGCTTCATCGGCCTCTGAACTCGAAGGCGGCGATCTCGGCCAGCGCCGCGCAGCAGGCGTCGACCGCTCCGGCGAAGACGTGGGCCCCGCGCTCGGCAGTCGCCGCCGTCGGATCACCGATCACGCCATCGTCGGCGAAGTCGCTCGACAACCACCCGAACGACACGGCACCGCCGAAGCGGGCGTAGGTGTTGGCGGCGAGGTGCTCGGGAACTCGTCGCTCGGCGGCGGCGAGATCGACGAGGTCCGGCGCCAGGTGGAGCATCAGCGACGTCTCGTCGGTCCCGGCGTGCACGCCCATGCCCAGCTCGCCGGCCGGCGAGGAGCCGCCCTGGTCCGGCGGGACGCCCGGGTGGGTGAGGAACGTCATCAGTCCGTGGCGCAGCCGCAGCTCGCGGTTGGCGACGTTGACCAGCGCGCTGTTGCCGCCGTGGCCGTTGAGGAAGGCCAGCCGGCGGGCCGGCGTCATGGCGATGCTGCGACCGACGTCGTCGAGCACGGCGAGCATCGTGGTCGCCGACAGCCAGATCGTCCCGGGCGCCCAGGAGTGTTCGTTGGACTTCGTGTAGGCCAGCGACGGGAGCAGCCAGACGTCGAGCTCGTCGCCCACCCGGTCGACGGCGGCTTCGGCGACGCGGTCGGCGATGAGCAGATCGGTGTGCAACGGGAGGTGCGGCCCGTGCTGCTCGATCGCGCCGAGCGGTTGCAACAGCACGCTGCGAGCCGTCAACCGCTGCGCCACCTCGGGCGCCCGCAGCTCGGCGAAGCGGCGGCCGGACACGGCGCCGAACCTACCCTCATGGTTCTTCCTGTTCGCTCGCCCACTCGGACCGTCCCGTGTGCGGTCGGCCCGGACGCTCGCTCACACCCGGCTCTCACCCGTTGGAGCGGGCTCGCCAGGTAGCGTTCGACGAAGACCCACGATGCTCAACGGATCGCTCTCCTTCGGCCGGCTCGCCGGCGCGACGATGCGGATCCACTGGAGCGCGTTCATCGTCGCCCTGCTGATCGGGTGGGGGCTGGCCGACGAGCTGGGCATCGCCGCCGCCACGATCGGTGTCGTCGCCTTCTTCGTGTCGATCCTGGCCCACGAACTGGCCCACGCCTACGTTGCCCGCCACTACGGCGTCGGCACCACGTCGATCGACCTGTGGGCCCTCGGCGGCCTCGCCCGTCTGGAGCGCGACCCGACCACCCCGCGCGCCGAAGGGTGGATCGCCGCCGCCGGTCCGCTGGCCAGCCTGGCCGTCGGGGCGCTGGCCTACGGCAGCGCGTTGCTGTTGAACGCCGCCGACGGGCCCACCTCGGTGGTCCAGGTGCTCGGCTGGCTGGGCGTCATCAACGGTGTGCTCGCCGTGTTCAACCTGCTGCCCGGCGCCCCCCTGGATGGCGGCCGGATCGTGCGAGCCGTGCGTTGGCGGCGTCACGGCAACCGCTACCGGGCGATGCGCGAGGCCGGGCAGGCGGGACGGGTCATCGGGTGGGGGCTCGTGGCCCTCGGCTTCTCGTTGACGTTCAGCGGTCGACCGGGCTTGTTCATCGCCATCACGGGCTTCTTCATCGCCGTCAACGCCCGCGCCGAGATCTCGCTGGCCGACGTCAGCCAGCGACTCGACGGCCTGAAGGTCCGCGACCTCACCTGGTTCGGGGTGGCCGAGACCGGTGCCGACATGGACGCCGACTCGATGATCTGGCAGCGCTCGCGACTCGGCGGGGCGGGCGCCGTGGCAGTGCGCAACGACGACGGCGAGCTCGGCGGGCTGGTGCTCGAGGACCAGCTGTGGGCCGTGCCGGCCGAGCAGCGCCCGTGGGTGATGCTGACGTCGCTGATGGCGCCGTTCAACCGTCTGGCCCAGGCCGACCCCGACGACGAGCTGGCGTCCGTGCTGCCCAAGCTCAACCCGTTGCGTCCGGTCGTCACCGTGTGGCGCGGCGGACGCCTGCTCGGCGTCGTCCCCCCCAAGGCCCTGCAAGCCCGCCTCACCGCGCTCCCCCAACCGGCATAACCCGTTCTGGCCGTAGCGACCGGCCCGATCCGGCGCATTGCGACGGCCAGTTGGGCAGAGAACGTCTTCCTCAGGCGTCTTTTACCGCCCACTCTCGTTTGGCGACGGGGCCCTTGTCGCTCCAGGGGAAGTTGATCCACAGCGCGGTGCGCTTCCACACGTAGTCGCACTGCACGACAGAGTGCGGCTTCTCGTACAGCACGGCAGTGCGCACCTCGCCGACCTTGCCGGCACAGAACTGCTGCACGCTGCGCAGCGTGTGGCCGGTGTCGGCGACGTCGTCGGCGATCAGGATCCGGGCGTCGTGGAGGTCGACGAAGTCAGGGGCGGGCGGCAGGATCCGCGGCACCTCGAGGCGTTCGTCGACGCCGACGTAGAACTCGACGTTCATCGTGTACACGTTCTTCACCGACAGCGCGTAGCCGAGGGCGCCACCGATCAGCAGGCCGCCGCGGGCGATGGCCAGGATCATGTCCGGCTCGTACCCGTCGTCGACGACCATGTGGGCGATCTCGCGCGACGCCGTCCCGAAGTCCGGCCAGCCCATGATCTCCCGCTCGTCGGCCATCGGGTGCGAACCTATCCGCGCCGGCGGGGGCTCGGCTCGGCGATCGGCAGCGGTCAGGACACGAGCTCGAGCGGTGCACCGGCCCGGTGGCGGGCGGCGCCGAGGGCAAGGGCGGCAAGGCGCTCGTGGCCCCGCCGGGTCACCCGGTACAGCACCTTGAACGGCAGTGGGGCCGTGCCGAGCATCTTGGCCCGCATGTCGTCGTCGAGCCACGAGCCGATGAACGGGATGGCGAAGAACGTCGCCTTGCCGAAGCCCAGCGACTTGATCGCCGCCGTGTGCAGCAGGTCGTACTCGTCTTGTTCGAAGTTGCTGGCGAACAGCGGCAGCAGCTCGGCGTCCTCGAAGTCGAGGTGCCGGTTCATCATCACGTCGAGGTGGCCGAGGACGTGGGCGGCGCGGTCGGTGGCGGCGCCCTCGACCACGCCGGCGAGGGCGGCGTGGCCCTCGGCCATCAGCTCGTCGAGCAGGTGGTGGTCCTCGCCGATGCGGCCAAGGTGCTCGGCGGCCACGGGCACCCGTTCGACGAGCGCCGGGAAGAAGATGTCGTCCTCGATCGTGTGGTGGGCCAGCATCTCGTTGGCGTAGCCGTCCCAGTAGCGCGCCAGGGCGTCGACGCGACGGCGGTCCGAGACGTCCAGTGAGCCGACGGCTTCGGCGATGGCCCGTCCGCCGCGTCGCAGGCAGGTGTGGATGGCGTGGTAGTCGGTGACGTCAGCGGTTTCGCTCATGGCCCGCAACGTCCCAGCGGCGCCTTGTGAGCGACATGGACCACGGCGTTCACGCGTGAGGAACGCGTGAACCGAGCTACAGGGCGATGTCGGCCGGGCGCACGGGGACCCTCGCCAGCGGGCGGCGATCCGTGCGACCGCGCTCGGCGTCGAACTGGGCCAGCGCGTCGCGGATGGCGGCGACGATCGCCGGGGTGACGGAGATGCACGGCGGTTCGCCGGCGCCCTTGGCCCCGAGCGGTGCCAGCGGGTCGGGCTCCTCGACCAACGTCGCCAATACGTCGGGCATGTCGAGGAACGTCGGCAGCAGGTAGTCGGTGAAGCTGGCGTTGCGCACCACGCCGTCGACCTGGAGGATCTCCTCCATCACCGCCAGGCCGAGACCCTGCGAGATGCCCCCCTCGATCTGGCCGATCACGGCCAGCGGGTTGAGGGCCCGCCCGACGTCCTGAGCCGTCGCCACCTGCACCACCTTCACGAGTCCTAGCTCGGCGTCGACGTCCACGACGGCCCGGTGGGCGACGAAGGCGAACGCCGTGTGGCAGTTGCCCTGGCCGACGTCGTCAAGCTCCTCGGTCGGGCGGTGGTGGAACTCGACGGTCTCGTCGAACAGGACGCCAGGCGCGGCATCCCCCAGGTGGATGCGCCACGAGTCCACTCGATCGACGATCTCGTCGTCCTCGATCACGAGCCGGTCGACGTCGACGTCGCGGGCGGTGGCGACGTGCTCGAGCATTCGCTGGCGCACCGCCTGACAGGCCGCGTCCACGGCACCGCCGCTCATCCAGGTCTGGCGCGAGGCCGACGTCGACCCGGCCGACCCGATGGCGGTGTCGATCGAGTCGAGCAGCACGACGTCGACGCCGAGGACGCTGCGGGCGATCTGCTGGGCGATGGTGACGAACCCCTGGCCGACCTCCGACGTGGCGAACTTCAGGGTCGCCACCCCGTCGACGAGGCGGCAGCGGGCCGTGGAGTAGTCGTCGAACCCCTCGGAATACATCAGGTTCTTGATCGCCACGCCCCACCCGATGCCGCGGCGCACGTCACCGGCGCCGGCAGTCAGCCCGGCGCCCCCCGGCAGACGCATCGGATCGTCGTCACCATGGTCCGGCGCGGTGCCGATCGGGGCGTCCGGCAGCGGGAGCGCGGCCGTCTCTCGGATGCACCGGGCGACCGGGGCGACGTTCTCCACCACTTGGCCAGTGATCAGCCGGTCGCCGGTGACCATGGCGTTGCGCAGCCGCAGCTCGACGGGATCGAGCCCGCAGGCGGCGGCGAGCTGATCCATCTGCCCCTCGTGGGCGAAGCAGGCCTGCACGACGCCGAAGCCGCGCATGGCTCCGCACGGCAGGTGGTTGGTCCGCACCGCCCAGCCCTCGACGACGGCGTTGGCGCAGCGGTACGGGCCCTGGGTGTGCGTGATGGCGTTCAGCAGCACCGCCGCCGACGTCGACGCGTAGGCGCCGCCGTCGAGCAGGAAGCGGGCCTCGATCTTGACCAGCCGGCCGTCCGCCGTGGCGTGGTGGCGCATCCAGATCGACGCCGGGTGGCGGTGGACGTGGCCGAGGAAGCTCTCGGCGCGGTCGTAGGCCATCCGCACGGGCCGGCCGAGGCGCATGGCGAGGAGGCATGTGTGGACCTGCAGGCTGATGTCCTCGCGCGCACCGAAGGCGCCGCCAACGCCGCCAAGGACGAGGCGGACGGCGTCCTCCGGGAGGTCGAGGCAGGCGGCGATCTGCTTGCGGTCCTCGTGCAACCACTGGGTGGCGATGTGCAGGTCGACGCGGCTTCCGTCGTCGGCGGGAACGGCCACCGCCGCCTCGAGGCCGAGGAACGCCTGGTCCTGCATGCCGAGCTCGTAGGTGCCCTCGACGACGATCTCGCCGGTGGCCTTCGGGTCGCCGGCGACGATGCGCTGGTGGCGCAGCACGTTGCCGTTGGGGTGGATCGGCGGCGTGTTGGCGTCGGTGGCCGCCTCCGGGTCGAGCAGCGGGTCGAGCACCTCGAAGTCGACGTGGATCGCGGCCAGGGCGCGCCGGCAGGTCTCGGGGTGGTCGGCGGCCACGGCGGCCACGGGCTCGCCGACGAAGCGAACCACGTCGCGGGCGAACACGGGCTGGTCGGCGGCGATCAGGCCGTAGGTCGCCTGGCCGGGCACGTCGTCGGCGGTGATCACTGCGGCGACACCGGGCACGTCCCAGGCCGCGCTCGTGTCGAGCCTGCGGATCCGGGCGTACGGGTGGGGCGAGCGCAGCGTCGCCCCCCAGGCCGCTCCGGCGATCGGCAGATCGGACGAGAAGGCGAACGTGCCCTGGGCCTTGGGGATGCCGTCGGGCCGGACCGCCGAGTCCCCCAGCCGGCCAGCACCGACGCGCTGCTTGGGCGGGCGCTCGAGGGTGGTCATCGGTGCAGCCTGTCGCTGATGCGAGCGACCGAGCGCCAGCGAGGGAGCGGCCAGCAATGGCCTGCGTTGCCGGGGAACGCAATCGTCGTCATGGGCCGACTTCGGCGGCGGCGCGCTCGGCGGCGACGCGCTGGACGGCGTCGATGATCCGGCCGTACCCGGTGCAGCGGCAGATGTTCCCGGACAGCTCTTCGCGGATCTGCGTGACCGTCGGGTGCGCTTCTCGATCGAGCAGGGCGTGGACGGCGACGATCAACCCGGGAGTGCAGAAGCCGCACTGCACGGCGCCGGCGTCGACGAAGGCCCGCTGCACGTCGGTCGGCGCGCCCGGCTCGGCCAGGCCCTCGATGGTCGTGATCGGCTGGTCGACGGCGCTGGCCGCCAGCACGAGGCACGAGCAGACGAGGTCGCCGTCGACGAGCACGGTGCACGACCCGCACTCCCCCTGCTCGCAGGCCCCCTTGGCGCCGAGCAACCCGAGTCGCTCACGCAGCACGAAGAGCAGGCTCTCGCCGATCCACGAGTCGGCCACATCGTGGGTCCGGCCGTTGACGTGCAACCGGTACGCCTCGCTCACGCCGCTCCCCCCGTTCTGCGTGAGCGAACAGCACGGATCCGTCCAATTCCCTCACGCAGAGAACGGGCCCGGCTTCTGCGTGAGCGAAAACGCCGGATCTGTTCTGTTCGCTCACCCAGAGCGAGGCGGGTCACGCCGGCGCTCCCGGGAAGGCGCGCTGGAGGAGGCGACGGGTGAGGACCTCGACGGCGCGCCGGCGGTAGGCGGCGGTGGCCCGGTGGTCGTCGATCGGGCTGGTCGCAGCGGCCGCCAGCTCGCCGGCCCGCGTCGCGTCGTCGACGCTGATCGATCCCGCCGCCCAGTCGGCCGCGACGGCCGCATGCGCCTCGGCGGCGTCCGCCCGGACGACGGTCGGTGCGACGGATCCGAGGGCCAGGCGCACCGATCGGCTGGGCCGGTCGACGGCGAGGCAGGCGCTGGCGATGGCGATGACCATGGCGTTGCGGATGCCGACCTTGGCGTAGCCCTGCCAGCCATCGAGGACGGGCGCGGTCACGGCGGTGATCAGCTCCCCCGGCTGCAGCGCCGTGCGCTTGACGCCGAGCATGAACTCGGCGACCGGCACCTCGCGGCCACCGGTGGCCGAGCGCACCTCGACCACGGTGTCCAGCGCGGCGAGGACGGGGAGCCCGTCGCCGGCCGGCGAGCACGTGGCGAGGTTGCCCCCGATGGTCGCCGCGTTGCGGATCTGCGGGGAGCCGACGGTGCGCGCCGCCTGGGCCAGCGCCGGCACGAGGTCGGACAGGGGCGGCCGCTCCAGCTCGGCGTAGGTCACGGCGGCGCCGAGGCGCAGCGTGCGGGCCACCGGGTCATGGACCCACCCGCGCAGCTCTGGCAGCCGGCGCACCGACAGCACGGCCCGGTCGTCGGCCACGGCCAGCCGCGACTCGTTGACCTCCACCATCACGTCCGTACCGCCTGCCAGCACCATCGCCGTCGGCACGTCGACGAGCGCGGCCAGCGCCTCGTCGAGCGACGTCGGGGTCAGCACGGACACCGGCCGAAGTGTACGAACCGTCATCCGAGTGTTTCGTGAGGGGCTTCCCCTCACGAAACACTCGGATGCACGGAAACACTCGGATGGGTGGTCTACGGGACGACGACGCCCTCGAGGTCGTCGTCGGGCTCCGGGTACTGCGGGTCGAGTGCGGTCAGGTGGTGGCGCAGGATCTTGGCCACGGCGAGGTTGCGGACCCATTTGCGGTCGCCGGGCACGACGTACCACGGCGCGTCGTTTGTGGAGGTGCGCTCCAGCGCGTCGTGATAGGCGGCCATGAAGTCGTCCCAGCGGGCGCGGTCGTCGAGGTCACCGAGGCGGAACTTCCACCGCTCGTCGGGCGAGTCGATGCGGTCCTGCAGCCGCTCGGCGCTGCTCGTCGGCCGAGACGTGCAGGAACAGCTTGACGATCGCCGTGTCCTCGGCGACCAGCCCGGCCTCGAAGCGGCGGATCAGCTCGTAGCGCGCCTGCCAGCGTTCGGGCGGCGCCAGCTCCTTGACCCGCACCACGAGCACGTCCTCGTAGTGGCTGCGGTTGAACACGCCGATGGTGCCCCGCCGCGGGCACGCCTGGTGGACCCGCCACAGGAAGTCGTGCTCGGCCTCTTCCTCGCTCGGGACGCCGAAGCTGTGCACCGCAACGCCGGCCGGGTTGATGCCCGTGAACACCGAGCGGATGACGCCGTCCTTGCCGGCGGCGTCCATTGCCTGGAGCACCACGAGCACCGCCTGGCGACGTTGGGCGAACAGTCGCTTCTGCAACTCGGCCAACTGCTCGAGCTCCGGGCCGAGCGCCTCCTTGGCCTCCGCCTTGTCCCAGCCGAACGTCTCGGACGTGTCGTGATGCGGACAGATCGAGCGGCTGCTCGACGCGCATGGCGTCCACCTCGACCATGGCGACGAAGGTAGCTGCGTCGTCGTCGGCCGATTTCCCGGCCGCCCGCGGGGCATGGCTACCATCGGCTCGGTCGTGACCGGCGTCACGACTCGCGGGGACCTAACGTTCGGTCCGGCGGACCGATCGGGACGAACCGATGACGACACAAGGGGGACAGGTGCGCACAGCACGATCAGCCAACCGGCAGCGGTGGACCAAGGCGGGAGCCGTCGTGCTCAGCCTCGGCCTCGTCGCCGCCGCCTGCTCGGACAAGAAGGACGACGCCGCGGTCAGCGGCGGCGAGACATCGGGACCGACCTCGCTCGGCACGCCGCCGACCGCAGCCGGCGCGGCGACCACGACGACGGCGGGCGGGGACGAGACCACGCCGGACGACGGCACCACCCCCGAGGAGACGACCGAGGCGACCGACGCCACGACGCCGGAGGAGGGGACGACCGAGGAGACCACGGAGGAGACCACCGACGGCACCACCGAGACGACCTCCGAGGACAGCCCGCCGGCCGACGTCGTCGTCCAGGAGACGCTGCCGCCACCCGAGGGCGACCCCGTCGTCGGCGGACGCTTGGTCATCGCTGGCGAGGCCGAGGTCGGAGCACCATGGACACCGGAGAGCGTGCAGTGCGACTCGTACTGCCAGATGCGCATCCGCTCGTTCATCGAGCCCCTCTTCTCGGTCGACCAGAACCTCGAGATCCAGGGCATGCTCGGCGAGAGCATCGAGCCCAACGAGGACGCCACCGTCTGGACGATCAAGGTGCGCGAAGGGATCTCGTTCCACGACGGGACACCCCTCAACGCCGACGCCGTGATCGACAACCTCAACCGCACCTTCGGCGGCATCCTGGTCTCCGGCGCCTTGAAGGACACGGCCAAGAACGCCGACGGCACGCTCGTCACCGAGAAGCTCGACGACTACACGTTCACCATCGCGATGGGCAAGAACGGCGACATCAACGAGCCCGTGTCGTGGTACCTGTTCCCGTACTACCTCACCGCCCAGGCCGGGTTCATCGCCTCGCCGACTTGGCTGGCCGCCGTCGACGGCGACCCCAACCTGGCCACCCAGCCCGTCGGGACCGGCCCCTTCGTCGTCCAGGAGTACTTCCCGGGCGACCGCATGCTGGTCACGCGCAACGAGAACTACTGGCGCACCGACGAGGCAGGAAACCAGCTGCCGTACCTCGACGAGATCGAGTTCCGGGTCATCGTCGACAGCCAGGTCCGCTCCCAGGCCCTGCTGTCGGGTGACGTCGACCTGATCGCCACCTCCGATCCCAGCGTGGTCGGGCCGCTCAGCGAGAACGCCGACGTCACGACCCTGCTGCAGAACGTGCAGACCGAGACCGGCTACATCATGTTCCACCTGACCCAGCCGCAGTTCCAGAGCCGCGAGGTGCGCTGCGCCCTGAACCAGGCGATCGACAAGCAGGACCTGATCAACACGATCTACAGCGGCTACGCCCTGCCGTCGAACGGTCCGTTCACGCCGGGTCAGGATGGCTTCCTCGAGGACAACGGCGCGTTGCCGACCGATGTCGACGCCGCGGCGGCGGCCATCGAGGCGTACGAGGCGGCCAACGGTCCCCTGACGATCAACTACTCGACCGTGCCGACCGGCACGAACCGGGCGTTGGCCGACTACCTGCAGCAGGCGTGGGGCGCGATCGGCGTCGACGTGACCATCGGGACGATCGAGCAGTCGGTGATCATCACCAACGCCCTGCTCGGCTCGCCCGAGTTCTTCGCCTTCGGCTGGCGCAACCACGCCGGGCTGTACGCCGAGCAACAGACGCACTGGTGGCACGGCTTCGCCTCCGATGCCTTCGGAGCCGAAACGGCCGACGGCGCGCTGTCGCTGAACTTCGGGCGGCTCAACGATCCGGTGATCAACGACCTGCTCGACCAGGTCCGCCAGACCGAGGACGAAGCCGACCGCGTGGAGCTGGCTCAGGAGATCAACCGCCAGTTCGCCCGCGAGTGCTGGATCCTGCCGCTGATCCAGACGCAGTGGGGCATCCACATGCAGCCTGGCGTGCAGAACATCGGTCGCGACCCGCTGCCCGACGGCGGGTTCCTCCAGGACGGCGCCGGGTTCCCCGGTCAGGTCTGGCTGGCGTCGGTGTACCGCACCAACTGATCGGCTTCCGCACCTCGCATGCGCTACCTCGGCCAGCGGCTGCTGCAGTTCGTCATCGTCTTCATCGTGGCCACCTTCCTGGTCATGGTGGTGACGAGGATCGGCTCGACGGATCCCGCCCGCGACCTCGCGGGCGGGACCGTGAGCCAGGAGCGGATCGACCAGGTCGACGAGGACTACCCGTACCTGGACGACCCGCTGCCCGTGCAGTACGTCCACTGGCTGAAGGACATCGTCACCGGGAACTGGGGGCGTTCGTACATCGCCAGCCAGGACAACCTGGAGATGTTCCAGCAACGAATGCCACCGACGTTGTTCATCGTCGCTGCTGGGCGATCGGGATCGGCCTGCTGATCGCCGTGCCGCTGGGGGTGTACAGCGCCTATCGGCGCGACGGCGCTCTTCGATCGCGTCGCCAGCATCGGCTCGTTCGCCGTGGTCTCGATGCCGGCGATCGTCGTGGCCGTGCTGGCGCTGTTCCTCCTGGTCGTGCGCGTCGACTGGTGGATCTTCAACTTCCCGACCGTCGGCAGGTCGACCTATGTGGCACCGTGGGACGACCCGGTCCTCCACTTCCAGACCTTCTTCGTCCCCGGCTTGGTGCTCGGCCTCGGACTGGGGACGATCTGGTTCCGGCTGTTGCGGGCCGACATGATCCTCACGCTGCAGAGCGACGCGATCAACATGGCCCGGTCGAAGGGAATCTCTCCGCGGCGCGTGTTGTGGGTGCACGCCCTGCGCAACTCGATCCTCTCGCTGATGACAAGTGTCGCCTTGTCGATGTCGGCGCTGATCGGTGGCACGGTGGTCATCGAAGCGTTCTTCGGGCCGAAGGGCATCGGCGAGCGACTGCTGTTCGGCATCCAGCAGAACGACCTGCTCGTCATCCAGGCGATCACGGCGATCCTCGTCGTCTTCGTCGTGGTGTGCAACTTCATCGTCGACCTGCTGTACTCCGTCGTCGACCCCCGCATCCGCGTGGCTCGGTCCATCGGATGAACGGAGTCGCTGCTCATGACTGACGCTGCGCCCGCGGCGACGGCGGCCACGCTGGCTCCCGTCAGCGTCACCGAGCCGGTCAAGCTGCGCCGCAAGTGGCCGTTGGGCCTGTGGTTCGGCTGCGCGTGGCTGCTCCTCATCCTCTTCCTCACCGTCTTCGCCGATTACCTCCCGTTCGTGCGCCTTCCGACCACCAGCGTCGACGGCGCCGAGGACTACGGCTTCGGACCGGGCGCCGACTTCTGGTTCGGGAGCGACCGCAACGGGCGGGATGTCTTCGCCCGCTGCGTCTACGCCGTCCGCATCTCGCTGATCATCAGCACGGCCAGCATCGTCGCCGGCGCCGTCATCGGCTCGGCCCTCGGGATGCTCGCCGGCTACCGCCGCGGGTGGGCCGACCGGAGCATCTCGATCGTCGTCGACGTCCTGCTGGCCATTCCCGGGATCATCCTCGCCATCGTCCTGGTCGGTCGGTTCCGTGCGCTGCGCCAGAACCAGGTCGAGGTCTTGGGCATCAGCTTCGAATGGCTCAGCAACACCTGGGCGATCGCCATCGTGTTCGGGCTGCTGTCGATCGCGCCGATCTCGCGCATCGTTCGAGCCCAGACGTTGAGCCTGTCGCAGCGGGAGTACGTGCTTGCGGCGCGCAGCCTGGGCGCCAAGACGCCCCGGGTGCTGTTCCGCGAGATCTTCCCCAACGTCGTGCCCGTGCTCGTCTCCGTGCTGTTCAACGGCGTGGCCCTCGTCCTCGCCGCCGAGGCCGGCTTGGCCTTCCTCGGCTACAGCGTCCAACCGCCCGAAGCATCGTGGGGGTTGATGATCGCCGAGAACCGCGAGTTCATCGAACGAGCCTGGTGGGCGACGCTGTTCCCCTGCCTGATGTTGTTCATGACCGTGCTGGCGTTCAACCTGATCGGCGACCGCATCGCCCGCCGGTTCGACATTCGCGAGGCGACGATATGACCGATGACCCGTGACGACGAGGAGACATCCGAGTCGGGGGCTCGGTTCGGTCGGGGTGTGCGCCAGACCCAAGCCGCCGGTCGGCCCGAATCGGGCGTGCTGCTCGAGGTCACCGACTTCTCGACGTCGTTCCACACGCCGCGGGGCAAGGTGCGGGCGGTCCAGCAAGTCACGTTCACGCTCGACCGGGAAGGGCGCTCGGCATCGTCGGCGAGTCGGGCTCCGGCAAGACGGTGCTTTCCCGAACGATCATGGGGCTCCTGACGGCCCGCAACGTCGAGCGCACCGGCTCGATCAAGTTCGCCGGCCAGGAGATGATCGATCTCAAGCCCAGCAGATGCGCCACATCTGGGGCCAGGAGATGTCGATGATCTTCCAGGACCCGATGACGTCGCTGAACCCGCTGATGAAGATCGGCAAGCAGATCGCCGAGCCGTTGCGCACCCACCTCGAGGAGAGCAGGGCCGACGCCCGGGCGACGGCCGAGCGGCTGCTCAAGGACGTGCGCATCCCCGAGGCCGGCCGGCGGCTCGACCAGTACCCGCACGAGCTGTCCGGCGGCATGCGCCAGCGGGTGATGATCGCCATCGCCCTGGCCTGTGGGCCGTCGTTGCTGTTCGCCGACGAGCCGACCACCGCCCTCGACGTCACCGTGCAGTCGCAGATCCTCGACCTCATCGAGGAGCAGCGCCGGGATCGCAACATGTCGGTGATCCTCGTCACCCACGACCTCGGCGTGGTCGCCGGGCACACCCACGAGATCGCCGTGATGTACGGCGGGAAGCTGGTCGAGAAGGCGCCGACGGCGACGCTGTTCGCCCGGATGAAGATGCCGTACACCGAGGCGCTGATGTCCAGCATCCCCAAGCTGGAGCAACCGTCGCACTCCCGCCTCACGACCATCCCCGGCCGCCCGCCGGACCTCGTCAACCCGCCCAAGGGCTGCCCGTTCTCGCCCCGCTGCCGCTACGCCCGGGACCGCTGCCACGACGAGGCGCCGCCGCTGATCCCGGCCGAGACCCCGGATCACCTGTACGCCTGCTGGTACCCGGTCGGCTCGCCCGAGTACCACGAGCGACGACGGGAGCTCGACGAGGCGACCAGTCCCCGTCGGTGCCCCGGCGGGTGCCACCGTCTGACGTCAAGTCGTTCGAGGACGTGTCCTGATGGCCGGCACGGGGAAGGTTCACCTCCGCGACACCGACGACGTGCTGCTGCGCGTCGAGGATCTGGTCGTCGAGTTCCCCGTTGGCCGCACGGGGCTGGTCGTCAACGCGGTGTCCGGCATCAGCCTCGACGTCCGGCGCGGCGAAACGCTCGGCCTCGTCGGCGAGTCCGGGTGCGGCAAGAGCACGACCGGCCGGGCGATCATGCAGCTCCCCCGGCCGAACGGGGGCACCGTCGAGTTCGAGGGCAAGAAGCCTCACGACGATGTCCCGCAACGACATGCGCGAGGCGCGCACCCGGATGCAGATGATCTTCCAGGACCCGATCTCGTCGCTCAACCCGCGGCGCAAGGTGCGCGACATCGTGATGGAGCCGCTGACGATCTGGAAGCGCGGCTCAGGCCAGGACCGGTCGACACTCGTCGACAAGACGCTGGAAGAGGTCGGCATCGACCCCGACCCGCGCCGCCGAGAGCCAGGCCCACCAGTTCTCGGGAGGCCAGTGCCAGCGCATCTCGATCGCCCGCTCCCTCGTCCTCGACCCGAGCCTGATCATCTGCGACGAGCCGGTGTCGGCGCTCGACGTCAGCGTGCAGGCCCAGGTGCTCAACCTGCTCGAGGACCTCAAGGGCCGTCACGGGCTGACCATGATCTTCATCGCCCACGACCTGGCGGTGGTCAAGAACGTCAGCGACCGCGTCGCCGTGATGTACCTCGGCAAGCTGTGCGAGGTCGCGCCGAGCGACGACCTGTACGCCAAGCCTGGCCATCCGTACACGAACGTGCTGCTTGGCGTCGATCCCGGTGCCCGATCCCGAGCACACCACGACGAAGGTCGAAGTCGTCGGCGAGCCCCCGTCGCCGGTGCTGCCACCGTCGGGCTGCCGGTTCCACCCGCGCTGCCCGAACGCCCAGGAGGACTGCACGACGACCGAGCCCGAACTGCGGGAGTGGGCGCCCGGGCACTACCTCGCCTGCCACCACCCCGTGGAGCACTCGCTGGTCGCCGTCGACATCAAGACCCAACCCCTCGAGGACGCCGCCGCCGACATCGCCGAGTAGGAACCGGGCCCTATCTGGGCGCGGACCTTCTCAAGGCGTCATCTGGGCGCGGAGGTTCTCGATCATGGGAACGTCCGCGCCCAGAAAGCGAGCGGCCCGGTGCGTGTACGGTCGGCCATATGGACCGACAGCTGCCCACCAGACCGTTCGGGCGGACGGGACACGAGTCGACCCGGGTGATCTTCGGGGCCGCCGCGCTCGGCGGGATGAGCCAGGAGCGTTCCGACACGACGATGGCCCAGGTCGCCGAGTGGGGCATCAACCACATCGACACCGCCGCCTCGTACGGCGCGTCCGAGGACCGGCTGCAGCCGTGGCTGGCGGAACATCGGGCGTCCGTCTTCCTGGCCACCAAGACCGGCGAGCGGTCGGGCGACGCGGCGCGGTCCGAGCTGGAGCGCTCACTGCAGCGCATGGCCGTCGACCAGGTCGACATGATCCAGTTGCACAACCTGGTCGAGGAGGACGAGTGGCACGTCGCCCACGGTCCGGGCGGTGCCGTCGAGGCACTGGCGCGGGCTCGCGACGAGGGGCTCGTGCGGTTCATCGGCGTGACGGGTCACGGCACGCGCATCGCCCACATGCACCTCGCCTCGCTGGAGCGCTTTCCCTTCGACGCCGTGCTGCTGCCGTACAACTGGTCGTTGCTGCAGGACCCGGGCTACGCCGCCGACGTCGAGCTGCTGCTGGAGCGCTGCGCCGACCAGCAGGTCGCCGTGCAGACCATCAAGTCGATCGCCCGCCGGCGCTGGCAGGACGACGCTCCGGCGCAGCGGTTCAGCTGGTACGAACCGCTGCGTGACCCGGCGGCGATCGGCCGGGCAGTGCGATTCGTGCTGGACGACGAGCAGCGCTTCCTCAACACCACGAGCGATGCCACGCTGCTGGCGCCGATCATCGACGCGGCGACCGGACCACTCGACGCGCCGACGGACGACGAGCTGGCCGCCGACGCCGATGCGTTCGACATCACGCCGCTGTTCGACGGGGATGCCCTGGAGAGGATCTGACGAGCTGGATCCTGCACGTCGACCTCGACCAGTTCCTGGCCGCCGTCGAGGTGCTCCGACGTCCCGATCTGGCCGGCCGTCCGGTCGTCGTCGGCGGTGACGGCAACCCGCAGCGGCCCCGGCAGGTCGTGGCGACGGCGTCGTACGAGGCCCGGGCGTTCGGGGTGCGGTCCGGGATGCCGCTGTCGACAGCGGCCCGTCGGTGCCCCGACGCCGTGTTCCTGCCGTCCGACCGCGCCGCCTACGACGCCGCCTCGGAACAGGTCATGGCGACGTTGCGCGCCCAACCCGGCGCCGTCGTCGAGGTATGGGGGTGGGACGAGGCGTTCGTCGGTGCGCGCACCGACGACCCGCAGCGGTTCGCCGCCGACCTCCGGACGGCGGTGCACACCGAGACCGGTCTGACCTGCGCCGTGGGCATCGGCGAGACGAAGCTGCAGGCCAAGACGGCCACCGGGTTCGCCAAGCCGGGCGGCATCGCCCAGCTCACCCGCAAGGAGTGGATCCCGACGATGGGGCACCGCCCCGTCACCACGCTGTGGGGCATCGGTGGCCGCACCGAACGCCGACTGGCCGATCTCGGCATCCACACGGTCGTGGAGCTGGCCCGCGCTGACAAGGACACGCTGGCGGCGGCGTTCGGACCGACCATCGGTCCGCACCTCAAGGTGCTCGGGCTCGGTGGCGACGATGCCCCGGTCTCCGGCGCGGCGCACGTGGCGCGGGGCCGCAGCCAGGAGGAGACGTTCGTGCGCGACGTCACGGATCCGGCCGAGATCCGCAACCACGTGGACCGGCTGGCAACGGCCGTGACCGAGGCCGTGGTCGCCGACGGGCGGCGGGTCACTCACGTCGCAGTCAAGGTGCGGACGGCGACGTTCTTCACCCGCACGAAGATCAGCAAGCTCCCAGAACCCACGATCGACGTCGACGACGTCGTCGCCGGCGCCCGGAAGGTGCTGGCCCGCTTCGACCTCGACCGTCCGGTCCGCCTGCTCGGCGTCCGCGTCGTCCTCGAGTAGACGTTCTGGCCGTCGCAACCGACCACGTCAGGTCCATTCCGACGGCCAGTTCATGGGTGATACTGGAAACTTGAGCGCACGACCGGAACTGGCCGTCGGAATGGGCTCTTCGTGGTCGGTTGCGACGGCCAGAACGGAAGCGCCGCTGCTGGACGTGCGACGGTCCCTCGGCTGGTACCGCCACGGCGGCGCCGACCCGACGACGCAGCTCACCGCGACGTCGATGACGCGAGCGAGTTGGACGCCGGACGGGCCGGCCACGGTGCGCCTCGACTGGGCGCGGTCCATGTTCGCCGTCGACGCCTGGGGGCCCGGCGCCGACCACGCCGCCCGGGCGGCCGTGGCGATGACGGGTGTCGATCGCCCGCCGGCCGAGCTGCCTGCCCACCACGCCGTCGTGGCCCGGGCCGCCCATGCCCATCGCGGCGTGCGCACCGGCGCCAGCGGCGACCTGTACCACGCCCTGCTGCCGACGATCCTCGCCCAGCGCATCACGGGCGGCGAGGCTGTCCGGCAGTGGCGGCGCCTGTGCCTCGAGCTCGGACCGCTGGCGCCAGGCCCGGACCGCAGCCTGCGCCTGCCGCCCGACCCGCAGCGCCTCACCCGCCGACCGGCCTGGTGGTTCCACCCGCTCGGCATCGAGGCCAAACGGGCCCGCCCGCTGGCCGAGGTCGGCCGGATCGCCGGCCGACTGTGGGACTGGGCCGGCCTCCCGATCGATCAGTTGGCCGCCAAGTTGGCCCTCGTACCCGGCATCGGGCCGTGGACCATCGGGTCGGTGCTCGGCCCGGTGTGCGGCGACGACGATGCCGTCCCGGTGGGCGACTACCACCTGCCCAACGTGGTCGCCTGGAACCTTGCCGGCGAGGCACGCGCCGACGACGCGCGCATGCTCGGGCTGCTCGCCCCCTATGCCGGGCAGCGCGGTCGCGTCCTGCGGCTGTTGACGATCGCCGGGCAGCGCCCGCCGGCGTTCGGACCGCGTCGGCGGATCCTGCCGATGCACCGGTGGTGACGCCACGGCGATCGTGACCCCGACGACCGTGAACACCGGACCGCCCGAGGCGGCTGGTACCTTGCCCCGGATGTCCAGGCGAGGGTGGGAATGACGATCATCCCTGCTCAGAGCGGGTCGCGCTCCGATCCAGTCGACACCCAGCCGATCGCCGAACCGATCATCCGTCCCGACGACGACCGGGCGGCGTGGCATCGTGCCGTGCTCGTCGGGCTGTGCGCCCTCGTGGTGTCCCGCCTCTGCGTGCTGGCTGGCGCCGCGGTGCGGGCCAGCCAGGTCACCGTGGACGCCAACGAGGACGGCGAGCTGGCCGACACCCCGGTCAACCTGGTCACGGACGTGCTGACCCAGTGGGACGGCAACTGGTACCTGCGGATCATCCGCGAGGGCTATCCGCGGTCGATCCCGCCGAACATCACCTACGAGCAGGAGGAAGCGCGCGCCGCGTTCTTCCCGCTGTACCCGAACCTGGTCCGCGGGCTCGACGCCGTGCTCCCGGGTGGCGACGTGTTCGCCGCGCTCGCCCTCAACATCGTCCTCGCCGTGGCGGCGGTCCTCCTGATCGGCGTGCTGGCCCGACGGCTGTTCGACGCCGAGGTCGCCGAGCGGGCGATGGTCCTGTTCGCCGTCTTCCCCGGCAGCTTCGTCCTGTCGTTCGCCTACGCCGAGGCGCTGCTCATCGTGCTCGCCGCAGCGTGCCTGTGGTGCCTCCTCGAGGAGCGTTGGCTCCTCGCCGGCATTCTCGCCGCACTGGCCACGGCGACGCGTCCGAACGGCATCGCCCTCGTCGCCGCGTGCGCCGTCGCCGCCGGCATCGCCATCTACCGTCGGCGTGACTGGTGGTCGATCGTGGCCCCGCTGCTGGCGCCGACGGGCTTCATCGCCTTCCAGGTGTGGCTCAGCGCCCACACCGGCGAGTCGGCACCGTGGTGGCGCGTGCAGCGCGAGGCGTGGCGCGAGGGCACGAGCTTCGGCGCGACGGCGATCAGCAACTCACTGAGCTTCCTCACCCATCCGCTGGCGTCGCCCACCGACGCGCTCACCGCGGCGTCGCTGATCGCCCTGGGGGTCGGGCTGTGGTGCCTGTGGCGCAAGCGGCTGCCCTGGCCGATGGTCGCCTACGTCGCCGTCGTCATCGGGCTGATGCTGCTGCCGGCCACGGTCACGGCTCGGCCGCGCTTCCTGTTCACGGCGTTCCCGCTGTTCATCTGCGCCGCGGCGTGGTGGCCGCGCCGCGACCGCGCCGTCTGGGACCTCGTGCTGGTCATGTGCGGTGCCGGCCTGACCGCGCTCACCGCGCTGTACGGCGTGTTCGGTGCCATCCCGTGAGCGCGTGAGCGAGCGTTCCACACGAACCCGGCGCATCGGCACGACTGAGCGAGCGAACAGTTGAGCAGCGTGAGCGAGCGTTCCACACGAACCCGGCGCATCGGCACGACTGAGCGAGCGAACAGTTGAGCAGCGTGAGCGAGCGTTCCACACGAACCCGGCGCATCGGCACGACTGAGCGAGCGAACAGTTGAGCAACGTGAGCGACCTGACCGCCCACCGGTGCTTGTCGGTCGTCGTGCCGTGCTTCAACGAGCGGGCGACGGTGCTGGAGGTCGTCGACAAGGTCCTGGCGTCGCCGTGGGTGGCCGAGGTGATCCTGGTCGATGACGGATCGACGGACGGCACGCGCGACCTGCTGGCCACGCTCGACGACCCGCGGCTGCAGCTCGTGCTGCACGAGCGCAACGCCGGCAAGGGAGCCGCGCTGCGCACCGGATTCGCCGCCGCCCGAGCAGATTACGTCATCGTCCAGGACGCCGACCTCGAGTACGACCCGGCCGAGTACCCCACGATGCTCGAGCCGCTGGAGTCCGGCGACGCCGACGTCGTGTTCGGCTCGCGGTTCCTGTCGGGTCGCCCGCACCGCGTCCTGTACTACTGGCACTCGCTCGGCAACCGCATCCTGACGCTCCTGTCGAACATGTTCACCGACCTCAACCTCACGGACATGGAGACCTGCTACAAGGCCTTCCGGCGGGAGGTGATCCAAGGACTCGTCCTCGAGGAGGACCGCTTCGGCATCGAGCCCGAGATCACGGCCAAGGTCGCTCGCGGCCGGTGGCGGATCTACGAGGTCGGCGTCGCCTATGCCGGGCGCACGTACGCCGAGGGCAAGAAGATCGGATGGCGCGACGGCTGCCACGCCCTCGTGTGCATCGTGCGCTACTCCCCGATCGGCGAACGCCTGCGACGGCGTCCGCGCGGGCCGGTCAGCCCGCCGGCTGGCGACGCAGCGTCACGAGGTCCCGCAGCGCCCAGCGCGTCACCAGCAGCATCGACTCGACGACGATCCGCCCCGACATCTTCGACCGCCCGTACCGCCGGTCGGTGAACACGATCGGCGTTTCCATGACGCGGCGGTCGTGGCGCACCAGCCGTCGGACCAGCTCCGTGAGGAAGGCGTACCCCTCCGCCGTCGTGGTCGTCGGCTCGATGGCCCGCAGCGCGTCGGCGCGGTAGGCGCGGTACCCCGACGTGCAGTCCCGCACCTGGAGCCCGAGCACGAACGACGTGTACCGGTTGCCGAGGCGAGACAGCAGGCGTCGGTGCAGCGGCCAGTCGACGGTGGCACCACCCGGCACGTACCGACTCCCGATCACCGCGTCGGCGCCGGCGTCGATCAGCGCCAGCAGGTCCGGCAGCACCGCCGGATCGTGCGAGAAGTCGACGTCCATCGAGACGACGACGTCGTAGTCCTCGTCAAGGGCCATTGCGAACCCCTGCCGGTAGGCGCTGCCGAGGCCCTGTTTGCCCGGGCGGCGAAGCAGCTTGATCTGCCCGAGGTCCGAGGCCGTCTCCTCGACCAGGATCGCCGTCCCGTCCGGGCTGTTGTCGTCGACGACCAAGACGTCGGCGTCCGGGATCTCGGCCCGCACGGCGGCGAGCAGGTGCTGGACGTTCTCGCGCTCGTTGTAGGTCGGCAGGACCACCACGACGCGCATCCGGGCAGGTTAGTGGCGGCGTCCGGTCGCCCGATGGCTTCTCACCGCCCGGTGGAAGCTGCGCAGCACGCCGAGCGCCGATGCATCCCAGGTCAGCGTGCGCGCTCGCGCCAGCGCGGCGGCCGCCAACCGCCGTCGCAGCCCGTCGTCGGACAGGACCGTGGCCAGCGCCCCGCCGAGGTCGGCCGGTTCGGCGAGCAGCCCCGTCGTCCCGTCGACGACCGAGCAGCGGTGCCCGCGGATGTCGGTCGCCACGGCCGGCGTGGCGCAGGCGGCGCCCTCGGTGAGCGAAAGCCCCCAGCCCTCGGCGAGCGACGCACTGGCGACCACCCACGCCCGGCGGTACTCGTCGCGCAGCGCCTCCCTGTCGAGGTGGCCGGGCAGCTCGATCCAGGCGCCTGCGTCGTGGTCGGCGATCCACCGTCGCAGGTCGTCGCGCTCGGGACCGTCGCCGACCAACCGCAGGCGCAGATCGGGCAGGCGCCGGCGGGCCTCGTTGGCTGCCTCCAGGAGGAGCCCGAAGCGCTTCACCGGGGCCATGCGGGCGACGGCGACGATCGACGGGTAGGACGTGCGCTCGCCGCCGGGCGAGAAGAACGGGTCGACCCCGTTGTCCACCGCCGTGACGCGTTCTGGGCGGAAGCCGAGCCCGAGCAGTTCGTCGCGCGTCGCCGCCGACGGCGTCACCGTCTCGGTGCGCCGGTAGAAGGGCGGGGCCAGCCGTGACTCGAGGAACCGACCGGCCCCGGCCAGCGGCGCCGGCATCAGCTGGTCCCACATCGGCCCGTGGACGTGGTGGAGGATCATCAGGTGGGGCCGGCGGTACCAGACCGGCGAGAACCAGGGCACGCCGTTCCAGACCTCGATCAGCGCGTCCGACCGCCCCATGCGTCCCGCCAGCTCGGACACCATCGTGCGCGGGAAGACCGAGTACCGGCTGCCGCGGCGGACCACGGCATAACCGTTGCGGCGATCCTCGGCCGGCAACCCGCGCGCCGCCGACGTGCGGTGCACGATGTCCAGCCCGGCGGCCGCCCAGCGGCGCATGAACTCGTCGGCGTGGACCTCCGAACCGCCCGCATCCGGGTCGTCGAGGTCCCGCCACGCCAATACGTGGACTCGCCGCACCCCGTGGTCGATGACGTCGCCGATCAGCGACTCGATGGTCGCGTTGGGATCGTCGGACGCCGGCACGACTGCGGGACGCTAGCGACGCCGGCCGTCGGCCTCGCGGCTGGGCCGATCAGGCAGACCGTTGGACATGGCCGAGCCGGTCGCCCGCCGACGAGGGCACCCCCGAGTGGCGAGCGTCGATGTCCAGCAGATCTTGGCCGCTGGCCACCGGCTCGATCGGAGGTACCTCGACGAGTGGGTGGAGGCCTTGCAGGTCGAGGATCGCTGGGCCGAGGCGCAGCACGACGCCGGCTGACCGGTCGCTGCAACCACCCGATTCACGGCGGACCGTAAGCTCTCGCCGCCCATGCCGACGCTCCCGCCCCCGCGCGCCATCGCCGAGTTCAGCGACCACCTCGTGGCCCACGACCTGCCCGGGTTGCCGGCCGAGCGGCGGGCCGAGGTCGTCGCCTTCGCCGGCCGGCGGATCGCCGCGATGCCGTCTCCGATGCGGGTCGGCGTGGGCCTCGTCGCGGCCGCCACCGGCGCTGTTGCCCGCCTTGCCGGAGGTGCCAGGGTGGTGTCACTGGCCGCCGGCCATCCGCTGCCCGTGCTCGGCGAGTACGTGCGCCTGGTGCGATCGCTCGCCTACGCCTACGTGTGGGAGACGTGGCCCGACACGGCGCCCGACGGCTCACCCGCATGAGCCAGCGCTTGGAGGCCGACGTCCTCGTCATCGGCTCGGGCGCCGGCGGTGCGCCGACAGCGGCACTGGCCGCCGAGGCCGGCCACGACGTCGTGGTGCTCGAAGAGGGACCGCTCGTCCGCCAGGGCGACGTGGTGCCCTTTTCGCTCGATCAGATGGGCCGCCAGTACCGGGCTGGCGGCGTCACGCCGGCACTCGGGCTGCCGTCGATCACGTACACCGAGGGATGCTGCGCGGGCGGCGGCACCGAGGTCAACAGCGGGCTCTATCGCCGGCCGCCCGAGGACGTGCTGGCCCGCTGGGGCCTGGCCGGCCACGCCGCGGCGGAGGTCTACGCAATCTGCGACGAGGTCGAGAAGGAGCTGTCCATCCAGACCGTGCCCGGGGCGCACCTGCCGGCCAGCGAGGCGTTGCGCCGAGGTGCCGCAGCGCTCGGCTGGCAGCACGACGAGAGCCCGCGTTGGATGGAGTACCCGGTCGGTCCGGCGGCGTGGCAGGGCCGCCGGCGGAGCATGACCGAGACCTACCTGCCCCGGGCCGAGGCGGCGGGCGCCCGGCTGCTCACCGGTCATCGCGTCGACCGGCTGATCATCGACGGCGGCCGGGCCGTGCGGGCCGAGCTGACTACGGCCGACGGCCGGCACGACACGATCGACTTCCGCGACGTGTTCGTGTGCGGCGGGGCGATCCAGACGCCGGCGCTGCTCCAGCGTTCCGGCCTGCGCCGGGCCATCGGGCGCACCCTCGCCGTGCACCCGACCGTCAAGCTGGCCGCCCGCTTCGCCGACCAAGTGAACGTGGCCGACGACGTCCCGGTGCACCAGGTCAAGGAGTTCGCTCCCGACCTGTCCTTCGGCGGATCGGCGTCCAACCCGGGGCTCGTGGCGCTGTCGCTGAGCGATTCGTGGGACCGGTTCCGCGACTCGGTCACCGACTGGCGCCAGCTGGCGGTGTACTACGCGGCGATCACCAGCGAGGGTCGCGGGCGGGTCGTGGCCGTTCCCGGCCTGCGCGACCCGGTGGTCACGTACCGCTTGACGCGACGCGACAAGGAGCTGCTCGGCCAGGGCCTCGCCCGCCTCGCACTGCTCCTGCTGGAGGCCGGCGCCACCGACGTGTACCCGTCCTACCGTGGCGCGCCGCTGGTGCGGCGGAGGTCAGACCTGGCGACCCTGCGGGCCACGTTCTCGGCCGGCCGGGCCAGCGTGATGACGGTGCACCTCTGCTCGACGGTGCCGTTCGGGTCGTCCGACGACGCCCCTGCCGACCCGACCGGGCGCCTGCGGTCGTCCGCCAACATCTGGGTCAACGACGCCTCGCTGCTGCCCGACGCGCCGGGCGTCAACCCGCAGGCGTCGGTGATGGCGCTGGCCATCCGCAACGTCCGCCACTACCTCGGGTCCGCCCGGTGACGGCGGCCAGCCCCGAGCGAGTCGCCGTCCCGGACACCACGATCGTCACCGGGGCGGGTGGTTGGCTCGGTCGGGCCCTCGTCGACCGGCTGCGCACCGACGGTCGGGCCGTACGGGCGCTGGTGACCGCCAGCGAGCAGGGCACCGAGCTGCCCGACGGCGTCGAGGTCGTCGTCGGTGACGTGCGCCGTCCCGACGGCCTCGTCGAGCTGTTCACTGCGGCCGACGGGGCGGTCGACGTGGTGCACACGGCCGGCGTGATCCACCCGGCCCGGGTCGACGACTTCGAGGAGGTCAACGCCCGCGGGACGCGCAACGTGATGCGGGCGGCGCTGGAGCGCGGCGTCCGCCGAGTCGTCCACGTGTCGTCGAACAGCCCGTTCGGGACCAACGTCGATCGGCTGGACACGTTCCGCAACGACGAGCCGTACCACCCGTACGCCGGGTACGGGCAGTCGAAGATGCGCGGTGAGCTGGCCGTGTTCGACATGGTGGAGCAGGGGTTGGACGCCGTGATCGTCCGGCCTCCGTGGTTCTACGGGCCGTTCCAGCCGGCGCGCCAGACGACGTTCTTCCGGCTCGTCCGGACCGGGCGCTTCCCCGTGATCGGCGACGGTCGGCAGCGCCGATCGATGGTCTACGTCGACAACCTCGTGCAGGGCGTGCTCGCCGCCGAGCTCACCGTGACCCCGCCCGGGCGGGCGTGGTGGATCGCCGACGCCCGGCCGTATGAGGTTCGTGAGATCGTGGCCACCGTCGGGCGGGCCCTGCGCGCCGAGGGCTTCGACGTGGCCGAGAACAAGGTGCGGTTGCCGGCGATCGCCGGTCGGCTGGCCGAGAAGGCCGACCAGTTCCTGCAGCGCCGCGGGAAGTACGTCCAGCAGCTGCACGTGCTCGGGGAGATGGGCACCACGATCGCCTGCGACATCTCCGTCGCCCGGGCCGAGCTGGGCTATGACCCGGCCGTTGCATTGGAGGAGGGGATGCGCCGCAGCATCCGGTGGTGCATCGAGCAGGGACTCGACCTGTGAGGAGCCTCGTCACCGGCGGCAACGGCTACTTCGGGCAGCTGCTCGTGCGCCACCTCGTCGCCCGGGGCGACGAGGTGCGCGTGTTCGACATCGACGTGACCGATGCCGGCGGGGACGGCGTCGAGGTGGTCGCCGGCGACATCCGTGACCCGGGCGTCGTCGGCGAGGCCGTGCGCGGCGTCGACGTCGTGTTCCACAACGTGGCCCAGGTCCCGCTGGCCAAGGATCCGCACCTGCTGCGGTCCGTCAACGTCGACGGCACCCAGGTGCTGCTCGACGCCTGCCGGCAGGCCGGTGTGGGCAAGGTCGTCCACACGTCGTCGAGCGCGGTGTTCGGGATCCCCGAGTCCAACCCCGTACTGCCGACCACGGTGCCCAAGCCGCAAGAGGCGTACGGGCACGCCAAGCTGGCCGCCGAGTGGGCCTGCCTGCGGGCGGCCGCCGCCGGGATGGACGTGTCCATCGTCCGGCCGCGCACCATCCTCGGCCACGGCCGCCTGGGGATCTTCGGGATCCTGTTCGACTGGATCGCCGACGGCGTGGACCCGTTCGTGCTGGGCGACGGGTCCAACCGGTACCAGTTCGTGCACGCCGACGACCTGGCTGCGGCGTGCACGCTGGCCGGCCAGCGCGACGGCCCGGCGGTCTTCAACGTCGGGACCGATCGGTTTGGCACGATGCGCCAGGCGCTGGAGCACCTCAGCGCCCATGCCGGCACCGGCACCCGGGTGCGTGCGCTGCCCGAACGGCCGGCGGCGGCGGCGATGCGGGCCACCGCGGCGCTGCACCTCACGCCGTTCGCCCCGTACCACTGGCTGATGTACGCCCGCTCGATGTGGTTCGACATCGACCACGTGCGCCAGGGCCTCGACTGGACGCCGCGCTGGTCGACCGACGAGATGCTCGCCGAGAGCTACGACTGGTTCCTCGCCAACCGCGCCGCCACGTCGACCGACGGTGCGGCGGCCAGCCCCCACCGGCGCACCGCCAAGGCCGGCGCCCTGGCCCTGCTCAAACGCACCACCCGCCTCCTCCCATGACCGTCACTGCGTTTGTGCAGCCACGCACGGCCCACCGACCACCAACGAACAAACGCGTCGTGCCGGGGTCCCCACCATGACCAACCACCCGTTTGTGCAGCCACGACCGACCCACCGACCACCAACGAACAAACGCGCTGTGCCGGGGTCCCCGCCGTGACTAACCACCCGTTTGTGCAGCCACGACCGACCCACCGACCACCAACGAACAAACGCGTCGTGCCGGGGTCCCCACCATGACCAACCACCCGTTTGTGCAGCCACGACCGGCCCACCGACCACCAACGAACAAACGCGCGTGCCGGGGTCCCCGCCGTGAGTGATCACGCGTTTGTGCAGCCACGGCCGGGGACCCGACCGTTGGTGAACAAACGCGCTCGGGTGGGGGCGTGGTGGCAGCGAGGCGGGATCTGGGTCGGGGCCGGGATCCTGGCACTGCTCGCCTACGTGCCGGCGCTGGCCTCCTCCCCGGGGCGGATGCCGGCGGACACGAAGCTGTACCTGTACCTCGACCCGGACCGGTTGATCAGCGACGCGCCATGGACGTTCGACGGGCGCCAGTTCGCCGGCTGGGTCCCGCACCAGGTCATCGCCTACCTCTGGCCGCAGGGCCCGTGGTTCTCGCTGGGGGCCGCAGCCGGCGTGCCGGACTGGATCACCCACCGGCTGTGGATCGGCACGCTGCTGTTCGCCGCCGGCGCCGGCGTGCTGTGGTGCGGCCGCCGCCTCGGGCTCGGCCTCGGCGCCGCCTTCGCCGCCGCCTGCGTCTACCAGTTCGCGCCCTACGTCCTGCCGTACGTGTCGCGGACGTCGGCGATGCTCCTGCCGTGGGCCGGGCTCGGCTGGATCGTCGGGCTCACCGCCCTGGCCGCGACGAGGTCGAAGTGGCGCCACGCTGCGCTCTGCGCGCTCGTCGTCGCCTCCGTCGGTGCGGTCAACGCCACCGCCCTGCTGATGGTCGCGCCGGCACCGGTGCTGTGGCTGCTCGTCGCCGCCCTCGAGCGGCGCGTCGGCTGGATCCGGGCCATGACCACGGCCGCTCGCATCGGCGTGCTGTCGCTGGTCGTGTCGCTGTGGTGGATCGCCGCCGTGGTCATCCAGGGCCGGCGGGGGGCCGAAGTGCTCGCCTACTCCGAGTCGCTCGAATCGGTCAGCTTCACGTCGACGTCGACCGAGGTGTGGCGGGGGCTCGGCTACTGGCTGACCTACATCCGCGACCCGTTCGCCCCCACGACCACCGCGGCGACCGACCACATGCTGTCCGGTCGGCTGATCGCCGGCGGCTTCGTGCTCCTCGTCATCGCCCTGCTCGGCGTCGTGCTCACCCGCTGGCGGGAGCGGCGGTTCGCCATCGCACTGATCGTCACCGGCGTCGTGCTCGGCGTCGGCGTCCACCCGCTCGGTGATCCGTCGCCGCTGATGGACGTGCTCGCCGGGGATGGGGAGACCGGACTGGCCCTGGCGCTGCGCTCGAGCACCCGCGCCGTCCCGATGCTCATGCTCGGCCTGGCGCTCAGCGCCGGAGCGTTGGTCGATGCGCTCGGGTCGTTCCGCCTGGTCCGCAGGATCACGGTGCGTCCGTTCGCCATGGCCGGCATCGCCCTGCTGGCCCTGGTCAATCTGCCGTCCATCACCGACCACCGCCTCGTCGACCCGGCGCTGGACCGTGACCAGGACGTCCCGGCGGCCTGGGTCGAAGCCGCCGAGGCCCTCGACGAGGCGCCAACCGGATTCCGCGTCCTCCAGCTCCCGGGCCTCGAGTTCGGCGCCTTCCGCTGGGGCTACACCGTCGATCCGCCGCTGCCCGGGTTGACCGCACGACCCCTCGTCACCCGCGACCTGCTCCCACTCGGGAGCCCGGGCGCGATGGACCTGCTCTTCGCCTTCGAAGACCGCCAGCAGTCCGGCACCGCCGACGGAGACTCCGTCGCCCCGATCTCCCGCCTGCTCGGCGTGGACACGATCTGGGCGTCGGGCGACGTCGCCTACGAGCGCTTCCGCAGCCCCCGCCCGGAGATCCTGAGCGACTTCCTCGCCTCGGCCGCCGGGTTGGGCGTGGCCGCGGCCTTCGGCGATCCCGTGCCGAACGTCGCCGAGTGGCCCCTGGTCGACGAGGTCTCCGTCTCCGATCCGCGCGTCGGCGAGCCCGTTCCGCCGGTGGAGCTGATCCCGGTCGACGACCCGGTCGGCGTGATCCGGGTGAAGGATCGCGAGGTGCTCGTCTCCGGCAGCGGTGACGGGCTCGTCGACGCCGCCGCCGCCGGGCTGATCGACGGCACCGAGCTGATCCGGTACACCGCGTCGTTGGCGCCCGGCGAGGTGCCCGACGCCGTCGCCGCCGCCGTCGAGGTCGTGATCACCGACGCCAACCGACAGCGGGCCCACCACTGGCGCAGCTCGCAGGACGTCGTCGGGTTCACCGAGGACGGCGACCCGACGACACCGGACGTCCTGCGCCGCGACGTCGCCGACCAGCGCCTGCCCGTGTTCGAGACCGAGCAGCTCGCCAACCAGACCGTCGCCGTCCAGGAAGGGCCGGTCCGGGCGACGGCGTCGGCGTACGGCGAACCGTTCGCCTACCGCCCGGAGGACCGGGCCGTCCACGCCATCGACGGCGATCCGACGACGGCCTGGGTGGTCGGGGACCACTTCGACCCGGTCGGAGAGCGTCTCCTGCTCGAGACCGACGAGCCCGTCGACCAGATGACGCTGCGCCAGCCGCTCGGCGCGGCAGAAGTCCGCCACATCGCGTCGGTGGGCATCGAGGCCGACGGCCGCGCCGTCGCCGACGTGACCCTCGACGAGCGGTCATTCTCCCCCGCCGGGCAGACGATCGAGCTCCCCGAGCCGGCAACCTCGATCGCCGTGGTCATCGATTCCGTGGTCACCCCTGACGCGACGACTCGGCCGTTCGCCGCCGTCGGCTTCGCCGAGGTCGATGTCGGGCTCGGGCCGACGGTCGAGGTGGTCCGGGTGCCCACGGACGTCGTCGAAGCGCTGGCCGACGCGCCGCAGACAGCCGTCTCGTACGTGTTCTCCCGCTTGCGCACACGACCGACCGACCGCTGGCGTGCCGATCCCGAGCCGACGATGGTCCGCGAGTTCGACGTGCCCGACCGACGCCCGGTCCTGCCGGAGGTGACCGTGCGCCTCGACCAGCGGGCGTCCGACCAACTCCTCGCCGACCTGCTCGGCATCGCCGGTCCGGTCGCCTCGACCCGGTTGACCGGTGTCGCCTCGGCCGCCGGCTGGGCGGTCGCCGACCGGGATCCGGCGACGGCCTGGATCACGCCGTTCTCCGCAGCCGTCGGCGCCCGCCTCACCGTGCCGACGACCGGGCCCGTGAGCGCCCTGACGGTGACCCAGCCCGAGGGTGACTTCTCACCGATCACCGGCCTCCGACTGGTCACGAGTGACGCCTCCGTCGACGTGGCCGTCCCACGCCCCGACGAGGCCGGACGGAGCCGGATCGAGCTGCCGGAGCCGTTGATCGGCGACGACGTCACCTTGGAGATCACGTCCATCGACGCCAGAACCGTGATCGACCGGCGCTTCGGCGACCCCGTGACCCTGCCGGCGGCGATCAGCGCACTGTCCATCGCCGCCCCGGTCAACCTGCCCGCCGAGCTCGACACGGGGTGCCGCGACGACCTCCTGACGGTGGACGACACGCCGCTCCCGCTGCGGGTGCGCGGCACCACCGCCGACCTCCTCGCCGGCGCGGCGGTCGAGGCAACGCTGTGCGGACCCGGCGGGCCGAACGACGCAGTGGAGCTCGATGGTGGGACGCACCGGCTGACGTCCGGCACCGGCACGGGGCTGCACGTCGACAGAGTCGCCCTCGTCGAGCCGGCGACGGAGGCTGCGACGACGACGGCGCCGACCATCGAGGTCACGGCCGAGGATCGGCTGAGCCGCACGGCGCAGATCGACGCGTGTGACGAAGGGTGTTGGCTCGTCCTCGGCGAAGGACTCAACGATGCATGGTCGGCGACGGCCGACGGCGTCGACCTCGGCCCGCCGCAACTGGTCGACGGCGGCTTCAACGGGTGGCGGATCCCGCCCAGCGACGAGCCGGTCGACGTGGTGATGCAGTGGACGGCCCAGGGCCCCCAGATGATCGCTCTGATCATCTCGGCGATCGGCATCCTCGGCTGCTTCGCCCTCGCCGCGCTCGACCGGCGCAGGTCGCCCGCCGCCGTCGTGCCCGCCGCCCGCTTCGCGACGGGCGAGGGTCCGCTCCCCGAGCGGACGCGCTGGATCGCCGCCGCCGTCTGGGTCGTGGCGGCGGCGCTGCTGATCGGGGTCGGCTGGGCGCTCCTGGCCGCCGTCGCCGCTGCCGTCCTGATCGTGCACCTCGGCCGGCCCCGGCTGGCCGGGTTCGTGACCATCGGGCTGCTCGCCGTGATGGGGCTCGTCGTCGTGCGGGTCGTCCAGCGCGAACGTCCCTTCCCGAACGCCGGCTGGCCGGCCCGCTTCGAGTGGCTGCACGGGCTCGGGCTGTTCGCCGCCGTCACGCTGGTCGTCGCCGCCTTCGCCGGTGGCCGAACCGGCGCCCGTGCAGGTGCCGGCGCGACGTCAGGCGCCGACGCGCCGCTGGTGCGCCCGATCGACGCCGGCGGCCAGCGCGCCGCCGGCGAGGACGGCGAGCAGCGGTGAGAACGGCAGGTGGAACCGCGGGCTGCCCCAGAGCAGCAGCGGCACGGCGACGAGTGAGGCCAGGGCGACCAGCACGAGCACCGACTCGGGCCGGCGCGGCCGGCGCACGACGGCGACGGCGAGGCCGGCGACGGCCAACACCGTGACGGCGTGGAAGTAGGCGTCCGAGACGTCGCCCAGCGTGCGCGCCGTCGAGTCCGACACGACCTCCCCCTGACCGACGAGGCGGGAGGCCTCGATCCCGTCGCGGTCGGTTCCGAAGATGTACCGGGCTCGGCGGCCGATCTGCAGGAACTCGCGCACTGGGTCCTCGAGCACGAAGCCGATCGCCTTGCGAGTGCTGATCGAGTTGCGCTCGACCTCGGGCAGCAGCGGGTCGGCGCACCCCTCGTGCATCGACCACCGGAAGCCACCGTCGGCACCGTCGACGCGGTCCAGGCACAACGTGTCTCCCGTGTTCGTCGACGTCGGGACGAACGCGTCGAGGCTGACGGCGTTGCGGATCGTCCACGGCACGGACATCAGCACCACGACGCCGACCGGGATCGCCGTCGCCACCGCCGCCTTGCGCCAGCCGAAACCGGCGACCAGGCCGGCGACGAGCACGGCGACGACGAACCAGATCGAGAACGGTCGGACGAGGACCGAGACGCCGAGCAAGGCGCCGAACAGGAGGAGCCGCCTCGTGCTCGGCGGTCCTGCATTCCAGTCGTGCGTGACGAGCACGCACAGAGCGGCCAGGCACCAGAACGCGAACATCGTCTCCAGCTGCAAGCTGCCGACCTGGAACACGAGGTTGGGGAAGACCGCCAGGATGCCCGCCGCGATCAGGCCGGCGACGTGGCCGAACATGCGCCGGGCGATGACGTAGGCGAACACGATCGTCGCCGTGCTGACCACGACGTTGAGCAGCTGGGCGGCGAGCAGGTAGTCGTCCGGGAACGGGGTGTGGGCGACGAACCAGAAGAGCACGGCCAGGATCGCCGGGTACCCGACGGGGTAGTACGCCGTCGGCAGGCCGGTCGTGAAGCTGACGTAGCCCCGGCCCTCGGCGATCTCGCGGCCGTAGTAGTAGTACGAGTACTGGTCGCCCATGGCGATCTGGCCGCCCGGGTTGGGCGAGTCGACCATCACGACCCAGATCAGGCGGGCCACGAAGCCGACCGCGACGATGGCGACCAGGACCCGGTGGCGGGAGAGCAGGTCGACGACCCGGCGCAGCGCCCCGGGTCGGGTCGACGGCGCGCCGAGCTCTGCCGGACGCTGCGCCACGACTGTCACCGGCGCGAGAGGGTACCGCCGGAGCCTGGCCCGCCCCGGCCACCGGGGCGCGCGAGCATGACGCCCCGTGACGGCGGCGGCGACGAACGAGGAGGCGCCGACGCCCGGGCACGACGTCGCCGACGGTCGGTCGGCTCCTGCGCTGCGGCGGCGGCTGCCCCGCCCTGGGCTCGGCACGCTCGTCGTCGCCCTCGCTCTCCTGCCCGTCATCGTCGCGCCCATCCGCGCCCTGGCCCGTGGCTGGGTGGCCGTCGGTGACAACGGCCTGCTGCTGCTGCGGGCGCAGGACGTCATGACCTCCGACCACCCGCTGCTCGGCACGTGGACCTCGGCGTCCCTGGGCGCGGGCGAATCGATCAACAACCCGGGCCCGCTGTGGTGGGACGTGCTGGCACCGTTCGTCAAGCTCGGCGGTCCGTCGGTGGGGTTGGCCCTCGGCGTGATGGCGGCCAACGCGGCGGCGATCGTCCTCGCCGCGTGGGCCGCACGGCGGGCGGGCGGTCAGCCGGCGATGCTGGTCGTGACGGCGCTGTCGGCCGGGCTGACGTGGTCGATGGGCAGCGAGCTGCTCTTCGACGCCTGGCAGCCCCACGCCATGCTGCTGGCGTTCTGGGCCTTCCTCGTCGTGGCGTGGGCACTCGGCACCGGTGATCTGGTGATGGCTCCGGTGCTCGTCGGCGTGGCCAGCCTGATCGTGCAGACCCACCTCAGCTTCGTGTACGTGGTCACCATCGTCATGGTGGCGGCGTTCGGCGGGGCGGTGTGGTCGACGCGCAGCGCCGGCTGGGCGGGCGGTAGCGACATCGACCGCCGACCGTCGTGGCGCCGCCCGCTGCTGGCCACGGCGATCGTCGCCGTGCTGGCGTGGATCCAGCCGCTCATCGACCAAGTCGCCGGAGAGGGCAACCTCGTCGCTCTGGCCAGCGCCGGCACGTCCGGCGACGGGCAGACCATCGGGCTGCGGCTCGGGACCCGACTCGTCGCATCGGTCGTGGCGCTCCCGCCGTGGTGGGGTCGATCGGGGTTCAGCGAGACGATCGTCGCCACGGGCGTGGTCACCGATGGCACCAGCGTCGACGTCGCCGAGGGGAACGTCGCCGGCGGGCTGGTCGCCGCACTCGGGTTGCTCGTCGTCGCCGCCGTCCTCGGCGCGGTGATCGTGTTCGGGTGGCGCCGCCGATCCCGCCCGACGGTGACCATTGGGGCCCTGGCCGCCGTCGCCGTGGCCGCCGCCCTCGTCACGACCGTCGTGACCCCGGTCAACCTGATCGGGCTGAGCCCCCACCAGCTGCGCTGGCTGTGGCCGATCTCGATGCTCGTGCTGGCTGCCGCCGCGTTCGCCGTCGCCACGGAGACGCCGAGGCGGGTCGTCCGGCCCGTCGGCGTGGCGGCGGTCGCCGTGTTCGCCGCGCTGGCCCTCCCGACCTACGCCGCGCCGGAGGGTCCGACGCGGGAACGCGGTCACACCGAGACGGTCGCCCAGCTGCTCGACCAACTCGAGGACTACGACCCCGAGGGTGCCGTCCTCTACGACACGAGCGTGCTGCGCTTCGCCGAGCCGTACAGCGGGCCGACGCTCGCCGCGCTGGCCCGCAACGGCGTCGACGTGGTCGTCTCCGACGAGGTGACCATCCGTCAGATCGGCCGGGGTCGCCAAGCCGACGGGACGGAGACCCACCGGGTGTTCCAGGTCGAGGGCTCGGCCGCGGCGACGACGCCTGCGGGGGCGCGGCGGATCGCCTTCGCCGACGGCCTTGACGACGCCGAACGGGCCGAGCTGGATGAGCTGCGGGCCGACGTCATCGCCGCGGCGAGCGCCGGCGGGTTGCAGTTGAACGAGGCCGGTCTGGCCGCCGCCACCGCCGGTCGGCTGCCGTTCGAGGCGACCGTGCTCGAACGGGGTGGTGATGCCTCTGCCATCGACGCCGGGGGGTGGCTGCTCGAGCTCGCCGCCAACGAGTGGATCGACATCCCCACCGACCAGCAACCGTCGTGGGACCGCTTCGTCGAGCTCGACACCCGTCGCACCCGCTTCACCGTGGCCCTCTTCGAAACTCCCCTCTGAGGCGGAAGCGGTGAGCGGTGAGGGGACAGCGTGCCCTCACCGCTCACCTCGCGAGCGGCCGTCGGCGCTGGGGTGGTGGCGGAGGGCGCGGCGGACGCGAAGGAGGTCGACGGCGGCGGTCACGGCGTCGCGCGGGCGCAGCTTGCTGCCGCCGACGTCGTGCCATCGCTGCAGCGGGACCTCGAGGAACCGGCCGTCGCCATTGGCGGCGAGGCGGCCGAGCAGCTCGACGTCGAACGCCCACCGGCTGGTGAACGGCGTAGCCAGCGCCGCCCGCAGCGCGGCACCGTCGCGGAACACCTTGGCCCCGCATTGCGTGTCGTACACGGGCAGGCCGAGCACCATGCTGCCGGCGGTGGCGAAGAGCCGTCCGAGGTAGTGGCGGGCCGACGAGCGCTCGATCCGGTGCCCGAGCAACCCGACGCGTGAGCCGAGCACGGCCACCAGGCCCGGATCATCCCGCAGCACCTCGACGAGCCGGGCCATCTCCTCCGGCGGCGTGGCCAGGTCGGCGTCGTAGTACCCGGTGAGCTGGGCGCCGCCGTCGAGGGCGGCCAGCATGCCGCGCCGCACGGCTTCACCCTTGCCGCCGTTGCGCGCCAGCACCAACGCGCCGAGCTCCTGCGGGTGACGTGCCGCGGCGTCCGTTGCGAGGTCGCCGGTCCCGTCGCGCGACCCGTCGTCGACGAGCAGCACCCGGCCGCCCGTCGACGTCGCCAGCCCACGCAGGGCGACCACATCGAGCCGCCCGACCTCGTCGAAGCATGGCACGACGATCGTCGTCGATTCGCCGTTCAGGTTGCCGCTCCGGCGACGGGGTCGGGCCACGACCCAGATCGAGAGCCCCGGCGGGCGTACGCCGATGCGACCCAGCTGGCGCCCGAGGGCGGCGTCGGCACCGAGCACGGCGGCGACCGTGCGGGTGAGTGCCCGGCCGTGCTGCCAGGCACCGATGCCGTCGACGTCGCCAGTCCGGCCGAACCGCTGCGCCACCACTTCGACGGCGCGCGGCACGACGAGGGTCGCTGAACAGCGACCCGGACGCGACGACGTCGAGGTGGCGGGCGATCAGGTCGCGGAAGTCCCCCGGTGCGTAGCGCCGAACGTGCTGCAGGCGGCGGTCGTGGGCTGAGAACAGCCACCTATGAGCCGGCACACTGATGATCGCTGTGCCGCCGGGGGCGACGGCGGGAACGATCTCATCGGCCAGGAACGCCTCGTCCTCGGCGACGTGTTCCATCACGTCGAGCGCCACGACCATGTCGAAGGTCCCGGCCGGCCGCACGGCCGTGCGCACGACGCCGGCAGCGACCGTCGCCTGCAGCTCTTCGACGGTGTAGTTGCTGTCCCAGCACATGACGCTGGCCGACGGCGGCAGCTCGGCTCGCAGGTCCCCGGCGAACCAACCGTCCCCGGCGCCGACGTCCAACACGCGACGCACGGCGTCCACGTCGACGTGGTCCGCCACCAACCGCCGGAAGAACCGGGCCCGGGCCAGCTCCCACGGATGACGGCCGGCGCCGTTGCCCCGCTCGCTCAGGTCCATGCGGTCACAGCGCGGTGGGATCGTCGTCGGAGGGCGGCGGGGCGATGAACACGACCATCGGCTGGCCCAGCTCGATCAGCCGACCGAGGTCGGCCAGGTCGGCCGCCGACAGCCGGACGTCGGTCGACATGCCGAACAGGTTGGTGTCGATGAGGGGCACCAGGTCGTCGAGGCCCTCGTTCCGCAACCGGTCGGCGAACCGTGCTTCGACCTCGGCGTACTCCTCCAGCTGCTCGGGCGAGCGCGGGTCGTACGTCGCCACCTCCACCGCATCGGGCTCGGCCCGCCACACGTCGACGTACCCGCCCGTGGCCAGGTGGATCTGGGCGTCGGCGCCGGCCCGCTGACGAGTGCGGTGCTCGGTGACCCGGAAGCGGAAGTAGTCGTCGGCGGCGACGTCGAGGCCACGCCGCTCCAACTCGTCGAGCAGGCCGTACCCGGGGCTCCCGATGTCGGCGGCATCGCTCCAGCGCACCACGTAGCTCCCGTCGACGCCGGCCGCCGCGCCGACGCCGGCGGCGATGGCGTCGTACGTCGGCGCCGACAGCGCACCGACGGCCGTGCTCAGCCGCTCCTCCGGGTGCTCCGCCGAGGCGAACGACACCGCCGAGGCCACCGACCCGGCGACCGCCACGACCGCCGCAACGCCGACGGTCGCCGCGCCGATCGTCACCCGGCGCGACGGCTGCCAGTGCCGCCAGAGCGCAACCGCGCTCCAGGCGATCGCGCCCGCCATCACCACGGCAATGCCCCAGATCGACAGCGTCAGGTAGAACCACACCCGGCCGAAGATGCGCGCCGCGGACACGAAGTTCAGCGCCAGGGCGACGGCGACGGTCACGTGCAGCGCCCGGAGCTGCGACGACCCCACCCGCCACGACGCCACGGCGGCGGCGGCCCACAGCACGAGCGTGACCACTCCCCCAGCGAGCGACCGGGAGTCGCTGAACGTGTCGGTCCCCAGCAGCTGGCTGCCGATCCCGCTCCACACGTCCAGGTGGCGCAGCACGACCTTGGCGCCCTCGACCACACCGATCGCCGCTTCCGGCGGCGAGCCGAAATGGGACAGCAGCTGGCGGATGTTGCCCGGGTCGTTGACGGCCTGGTCGACGAGTGGCGGCACCCAGAGCACGACGCCGATGCCGCCCGCCCACAGCAGGCTGCGGATCCTGCCACCGCGGTCGGCCCGCGCCGTCCGCCGGAGCTGCAGCCCGACGGCGATGGCCCCGGTCGCCACCATCCCGACGCCGAGCGGCAGGTACGGCACGTGCGTCTGGGCGCACAGCGTGGCGGCGACGACGAGCGGGATCAGCATCCGGTGGTCGCCGCAGAGCACCGCCCACGTCGCCAGCAGCACGACGATCCACGCCAGCAACGGCAGGTAGGGGTTCCACGGCTGGGTCAGCTGGACCTGGCCGTAACCCCGCACGACGAGGGTCAGCAGCGCGGCGACGGCCAGCACCCCGCGCCACCCGAGCCGGCGGGCGCCGATCCACAGCGCCGTAGCGATCGCGGCCAGGTGGACGACGACGGTCGCCGCTTCGAGCGCCCAGGAGGACGCACCGAGCGCCCGATACGTCGGCGCCAACAGGTAGAAGCTGAGCGGTCCCGGATGGCTGCCCTCGTTCGGGTACTCGCCGATGCGCCCGGGCAGGCCGATCAACGGCGTGTTCGCACCGAAGACGTCGCGCACCCTGAACTCCGTCATCGCCAGGTCGAGCACGGGGAACCAGGTCTTCCCGCGCAGCGCGATGACGGCGACGAGCAACGGCAGGCCGACGACCGCCACGCCGATCACGATGGTCCATCCGGTGTGCCGAGCCATCCAACCCGGATGGCGGCTCGGCGCCCGTTCGTCGAGGTCGGCGGGCGCGTCCCGCGTCTCGATCACGGGTGGAGGACTGTACCGGTGCGCCATCACGCCCGACGGGCATCGGCCGCGGCCTGCCAGGATGAGCGCCCGTGCGCGGAAGCCTGGAGCTGATCCTCCCCACAAGATCGGCCTGGTCCGCCGACGAGGATCGATCGGCACGACGCGCCGCACGGATCGGAGCGACGCTCGCCGCCGTCGCCTTCCTGCTGTCGGCAACGGACGGTCGGCCGTGGGACCTGTTCGACCGCGGGCCGTACACGAGCGACTTCTACGACGTGCAGGCGCGGGCGATCTCACGGGGACACCTCGATGTGCCGCCCGAGGTCGCCGGCATCGAAGGCTTTCCGACCGATGGCGGCACGCACTTCTACTTCGGACTGGTGCCGGCACTGGCGCGGTTGCCGATCAGCTCGTTCACCGACGCCTTCGACGGGCGACTCGTCGTCGTCAGCATGGTCGCCGGCGTCGTCGTCGCCTGCCTCGCCGCCGCCCGGTTGCTCCAGCGTGCCCGGTCTGCCATGCGGGTGTCGATCGGCGACCGTCCGTGGCGATGGGTGACGGGCATCTTCGCCGCCGCCGTCGGTCTGGCGACGCCGGTGCTCTGGTTGTCGTCCGACGCCCTCGTCTACCACGAGGCCGAGCTGTGGGGGGCGGCGCTGGCGCTGGTCGGCTTCGATCGGGTCCTGGCCTGGTGGGAGACGCGCCGCGTGATCGACCTGGCGTGGGCCTCGGGCGCCGCCGCGCTGGCGTGGTCGACGCGGGGGTCGTCGGGGACCGGCCCGGCGATCGCCCTCGGCGGTCTCGCCGTCCTGCTCGCCGTCCGCGGTCGGTGGCGACTTGCCGTGCTGGCCGTCGGCGCCGCCGCGGCACCATTCGTCCTCTACGCCGCCGTCAACGTCGCCCGGTTCGGCACCCTCGTGTCGATCCCGCTCGACGAGCAGGTGACCACTGCGTTCTCGGCCGACCGCCAGGCTGCCCTCGCCGACAACGACGGATCGCTGTTCGGAATCAAGTTCCTGCCCTCGACCGCCCTGCAGTACCTCCGGCCCGACACCCTCGAAGCCGACGCCCTGTTGCCGTGGTTCACGTGGGGGCCAACGGCCGAACCGGTCGGCGACGTCACCTTCGACACCATCGATCGGTCGGCGTCGTTGCCGGCGACCGCCCCCGCGTTCGTCGTCGCCACGGCCATCGGTGCCGTGGCCGTCGTACGTCGTCGTGCCCCCGTGGCTTGGGGGGTGGCGATGATCGGCGCCGCCGCCTCGACGGTGCCGACCCTGACGATCGCCTTCATCGCCCACCGCTACCTCGTCGACTTCGTTCCGCTGGTCGTCGTCGGCTCGGCCGTCGGCGTCGTCGTGACGGTGACGTGGGCGGCCGCCGCGGCGACGCGAAGACACCTGGCCGTCGGCGCGGCGGCGATCCTGCTCACGACCGGCCTCGTGGTCAACGTCGGGCTGACCATCCTCTCCCGCAACCTCTACCTGCTCGGCGACCCGGCCGATCGGCGTTCGTTCGTCGCCCTCCAATACGCCGTCCACGATGGGCTGGGCGGGGACGCACCGCCCGCGGTGTCGATGGTGACCGAGCTCGGGCCGGTCGCCGACGACGGCGAGATCGTCATCGTCGGCGACTGCGACGGGCTGTACCGCAGCGATGGCGAGGAATGGCGGCTGCTCGAGCAGCGCGCTGGCGGTGCCCAGCGAGCCGTCCTCGACGGGTCGGCGCCGGGTCCCCTCGTCTCCGGTCGGGACTGGTCGATCGACGTGGTCGACGACGCCGGCGGCCGGCGGCTCGTCTACCGCGGGGCGAGCACGATCGAGGGCACCGTCCTCGACGCCACCGGTCCCGTGCGCATCGACGTCGTCGCCGATCCGGCGATCCCGATCGTCACCGCCACGATCGACGGCGACCCGGTGCTGGTGGCGTTCGTGCAGCCGGCCGACGGTCCGCTCGTGCCAGGTGCCGGCTGGACGTCGGTCCCGGTGGAGGCCACGTTGTGCGCCGACCTGCGCGACCGCCTGTCCTGACTCAGCGCGGCGCCAGCGTGATGACGAACTGGTAGCCGAACATCGTCGGCCACGCGGCCACGCCGGCCCGGTCGAGCCAGCCGATGCCGGTCCGCAGTCGGGCCGCCGCCCCGGCCCGACCGCCACGGTCGGCGACGTCGAACGGCAGGCCCGTCACCTCGGTGGCGGCGACGCGCCACCCATTGCGCTCGGCGAGGCGCTGGAAGCTGCGGCGGGTGAAGAACCGGACGTGGTCGCGATCGAGGATGCCGCGGGCGTCGTAGTCGAAGCGCCCGGTGGCGACACGCAGGCGCGGGTACCAGTGGCCGAAGTTCGGGATGCTGGCCACGATCTCACCGCCGGGGGCCATCACGGCGTGCAGCTCCTGCAGCAACCGGCCCGGCTCACGCACGTGTTCCAGCACGTCACCGGCCACGACGTGGTCGAACGGGCCGTGCTCGTGGACGGCGACCGGCAAGCCCTGGTCCAGGTCGGCGGCGATGAAGTGGTTGAGGCGCTCCTTGGCCTCGGCCGATTCGTGCAGGTCGATGCCGACGACGTCGTGGCCCACGGCCCGCAGCTCGGCCCCAAGGCGCCCCGACCCGCAGCCGAGATCGAGGACCCGCCCGGGACGTCGGGCCGCCAGCGCGGCGAGCAGCTGCGAGTGGCTCGACCCCTCGTCGGGCTTCCACTCGTAGCCGTCGGGCTCGGTGCCGGCCAGCGGCGTGCCGAATCCGATCCGTCCCAGGCGGTACCGCAGCACGTCGGCGGTGACGTCGCGTGCGTATCGGACCCCGTCGACGTAGCAGATCTCATCGCCGTAGTACGTCGGGATGGCCACCTCCGCCACCCGGGCACCGCGAGCGTGCAGCTGGAGCAGGACCTCGGTGTCGAAGTCGAAACCGTCGCTGTTGGCCTCGAACGGGATGCCGGCCAGGGCAGCGACCGAGAAGGCGCGGTAGCCGCTGTGCCACTCGCTGAGCACGAGCCCGGTCAGCGCGTTCTGCACCCGCGTCAGGATGCGGTTGCCGACGAGCTTGTACAGCGGCATCCCACCCCGGCGGGCGTGACCCGGCTCCATCATCCGCGAGCCGAGCACCACCTCGGCTCGACCGTCGACGATCGGTGCGACCACGTCGCCGAGGAGCTCTGGCGCGTATTGGCCGTCGCCGTGCAGCAGCACGACGACGTCGAGCCCGTGGTCGATGGCCCACCGGTAGCCGAACTTCTGGTTGCCGCCGTAGCCGAGGTTGTGGGGCTGGCGGACGATCGTCAGCGGCAGGCCGGTGCCGCGCTGCTGGTACTCCAACCCGATGCCGTGGGTGTCGTCGTGGGAATGGTCGTCGCTGACCAGGATCGAGGAGAGGTGAGGGCGGAAGTCGGCCGGGATGCGGTCGAGGACCCAGCCCAGCGTCGAGGCGGCGTTGTAGGCGACCACGACGATGCCGATGCGCGGGCCTGGCGCGAGGGTCGAGCCAGTCACAGTCGTCGGATGCTACTGGGGGTGTCACCGGTCGACCGGGAGCGCGCCGGTACGTTGTGGCCCTCGTGGAGACGGACGAACGCCTCGGGTCGTCGCCGACGGTCGGTCAGATCCCTGCGGTGAACGATCGCCAGGACGTCCGGATCGTCGGCGACGACGCCACGGCGTTCGTGTTGGGCGGATCCGGCGGGCTGCGCCGCCGCTCGAGCGGGGCGGTCGGCACGTGGATCGGCATCGCCATGGTCGTGGTGCTGGTGGCGATCCCGCTGCGCGGGCTGTACCGCTTCACCGGGGGGACGATGGAAGAGGGCTTCATGCTCTACTTCCCCGAGCTGATCAGCCGCGGCCAGGTGCCGAACGTCGACTTCCTGCACCTCTACGGCCCCGGGTCATTGCACGCCTTGACCGGGTGGTACGAGCTGTTCGGGTACTCGCTGCCGGCCGAGCGGACGTTCGGGCTGGTGCAGCACCTGGGCATCATCTTCGCGCTGTTCGCCCTGGCCAGGGCGTGGGGCCGGGTGGCGGCGACGGCCGTCGCCTCGCTGTCGGTGTTCTACGTCCTGACGCCGATCGCGCTGACGGCGATGGCGTGGAACGGCGGGCTGGCGCTGACGCTGTGGGCGACGGTGTTCGCCGTGCGGGGGACGGCCGTGACCGAGCCGCGCCGCCGCCGCCGGTGCTGGGTGGGCGCCGGGGTGCTGGCGGGGCTGGCGCTGACGTTCCGCCCGGACCTCGCCATCGCCGTGGCCCTGGTGGTCGGATGGCTGGTGTGGTCGCACCGGTCGAGCTGGAAGCCGGTGCTGGCCGGTGGGGTCGTCGGGCTGGCGCCGATGTGGGTCCACCTCGTGATGGCCGGGCCGGTGGCGGCGTTCGAGGGGATGGTGCTCGACCCGGTGTTGCACCTGCGCGACGGGCGCGAGCTGCCTCGGCCACCGTCGTGGGGCCGGCTCGACGGCGGTCTGCAGGCCGTTGCCGAGGAGATCCCGCCGTGGTGGAACCTGCCCGCACTGTCGGCGTCGCAGACCGTGTTCCTGTGGTTCTTCGTGATGCTCGTCGGTACGGCGGCGATGCTCGTGTTCGCCGTGTGGACCCACCGCCGCCAGCGCAGCGGACGGTCGGCGGTGCTGCTGGCGGTGGCCCTGATCAGCACCGGCATCCTCCCCCAGGCGCTGCAGCGACCGGACTCGGCGCACCTGCTGTGGGTGACGTGCGTGGCCTTCCCGTTCGCCGTCGTCACGATCACCGAGGTCGTCCGGCGGTGGCGGCCGCGCATCGACCGGCGGGCGGCAGTGGCCGTCGGCGGCGCGTTCGCCCTGGCGCTCACGTTCGTGTTCACGGCCCTGTTCACGTTCCGCTACTACGTCCTGCACACCCGCATCGGGATGGGCCAGGTCGCGTCGCCGTTCCGGGTCGAGCACGACGGCCGCTACTTCTACCTCGGCGACTACGAGGCGTACGTCGCCGTGCAAGCCGCCGTGGACGAGTTGGCCACGCTGGCCGAGCCGGGCGACCGCCTGCTGGTCGGACCGAATGACCTCCGCCGCACGTGGTACAGCGACGTGTTCATCTACTGGCTCTTGCCCGAGCTGGAGCCGGCGACGTACTACATCGAGATGGATCCCGGATTGGCCAACGCCGAGGGATCGAGCCTGGCCGCCGACGTGGCGTCGGCCGACTGGGTCATCCTCACAGGGTTGTGGGACGGCTGGCTGGAGCCGAACGCGTCGATGGAGTACGGGTCCGACGCGCCCAACCAGGTGCTGCGGGACGAGTTCTGCGAGGTCGGCACCTGGGAGGACCGCCAAGCCACGCTCTACGGCCGCTGCTGATCCGTTTACGTCCGGATCCTGGTCGCGCGCGCGACCAGGATCCGGACGTAAACGGTTAGCTCAGCGGCAGGCGGCGCCAGATGGGGCCGGGGAGGTGGCGGAACACGCTGAACAGCGGGCGCAGCGTGGCCGGGACCCACACGGTGCGGCGACCCTTGCGCATGGCCTCGACGGTCGCTTCGGCGACGGCGGCCGGGGTGGTGGCCAGCGGCGCCGCCTTCATCCCCGCCGTCATGGCCGAGTGCACGAAGCCCGGCCGCACCACCAGCACGCTGGCGCCGGTGCCGGCCAACGCATCGCCGAGCCCCTGGGCGAAGCCGTCGAGGCCGGCCTTCGACGAGCCGTACACGTAGTTGGCCTTGCGCACCCGCTCCCCCGCCACGCTGGACAGGAACACCAGCCGCCCGTGGCCCTGCCGGCGGAACTGGGCGGCGACGGCCATGGAGCTGCTCACCGCCCCGGTGTAGTTGACGGTCACCAGGTCGGCGGCCCGCTGGGGGTCGTCGTCGAGATCGGCCTGCTCGCCGAGCTGCCCGAAGGCGACGATCACGACGTCGAGGTCGCCGTGGCGCTCGGCCAGGTCACGGACGAACGCCTCGTGGGTGGCGGTGTCGGTGGCGTCGAAGCGCACCGTGTCGACGGTGAGCCCGGGCCGCTCGAGGTCCCCGACCGCCATCTCGTCGGGCCGCCGCCCGGCCAGCACGACGGTGCGCGTGCTCGGCGTGACGAGGGCGCTGACGATCGCCCGCCCGATGTCGCTGGTGCCGCCGAGCAGCACGATCGTCTGGGGCTCCCCCAGCGCGTTCTCCACGGTCAGTCCTCCAGCAGCTCGAGGCGGCGGCTCTGGTCGCTGACCCACACGCCGGCGGGGTCGACGGCGGCGCGTACGGCCTGCCACTCGGCGAGACGGGGGTAGCCGCGCCGGATCGCCGCCGGCGTCGTGTGGGCGTCTTTGGCCAGGTAGTGACGACCGCCGGCGTCGAGCACGACGTCGTCGAGCCCGTGGAGCATCTCGGCGAGACCCCGGGCCCCTGCGGGAAGGTCGAGCGCCAGCGTCCACCCGGGCCGGGGGAAGCTGAGGGGCGCGGGGTTGCCGTCACCGAACCGCTTGAGCACGGCAAGGAAGCTCGCCGTCCCCGAGGCGGCCAGGCGCTCGACGACCCGCCGCAGCGCCAGCTCCTCGCCGAACGGCACGACGAACTGGTACTGCAGGAACCCGCGCCGGCCGTACAGGCGGTTCCACGACCCGACGAAGTCGAGGATGTGGAAGTAGCTCGGGATCGACACGATCTGGGCCACCTTGCGCGTCGGCGCCTTGCGGAACCAGAGCTCGTTGAACGCCGCCATCGTGACGTGGCTGACGAGACCCCGGGCCGGGATCACCGGCGGCACGGCGGCGAGCTGGCGGGGGTCGTAGGCCAGCGGGTCGACGGCGGCCTTCGGCGCCAGCTGATCCACGGTGGCGTGCTCGCCGCGGGTCAGCACGCTGCGGCCGAGGTGCTTGCCCTTCGCCACGAGGTCGATCCACGCCACCGAGTAGCGGTAGTAGCGGTCGCCCTCGTCCATCAGGGCCAGCAGGGCGTCGAGGTCGGGCAGGCGGTCCGTGTCGACGGAACAGCGGCTGGTCTCGATCGGCAGCAGGCCGACGGTGGCGTCGAGGATGACGCCGGTCAGCCCCATCCCACCGACGGTGGCCCAGAACAGCTCGGGACGCTCGACCGGCGACAGCTCGACAACGCTGCCATCGGCCAGCAGCAGCGAGAGCCGGCGGACGTGGTTGCCGAACGAGCCGTCGACGTGGTGGTTCTTGCCGTGGATGTCGCTGGCGATCGCCCCGCCGACGGTGACGAACCGGGTGCCCGGCGAGACCGGGATGAAGAAGCCGCGCGGGACGATCACCCGCAGCAACTCGTCCAGCGAGATGCCGCCCGGGACGGTGGCCGTTGCGGTGGCCTCGTCGACGACCACCTCGTGGGCCGAGTCGAGCAGGCGCAGGGCCACGCCGCCGCCGTTTTGGGCCGAGTCGCCGTACGAGCGGGCCAGACCCCGGGTGATGCCGCCACGGGCCGGCAGGTCCTTGACCGCCGCCTGCACCGCCGATCGGTCCCGACTCGCCACGCTGACGACCTCGCCGACGGTCGGCGCCGTGCGGCCCCACCCCGCCAGCGACGTCAGCACCCGGTCCGCACCCACAGCGGCGCCACGATACGGGTCCCGCCAGCCGCCCGTGGAGCACCTCAGGATGAGGTTCCTGTCGCGATTCGACGTCAGATCTGACGTCGATCCGTTCTGAGACGGACCGCGAGACGGAACCAGAGCCGATACAGGCTGGTGTTCTCTCCGGTGCGGGGCCCCCGCTGTACAGGAACACGAGGCCGTCTCGAACGATCACGGTCGGATCCGTTGTGAACTTGTCCTTGATCACGAGATTTCCATCCGGCCGCCGTCGACAACGTCCAGCCCGGGATGCACCCGTGGACTCGTGACACCTGGCTAGTGTCAGCCCACCTCCAGCGGGAACGATCCCGCTCGGCAGAATTCGGACATGGTGGTGGTGGCGGTGGTGTTGTTGCAACGATCCGTTCTCTCGGTGTGCGCGATCGCGGCACTGGCCGTGGTCGGTCGCCACGAGCTGTAGTGACGATGAGTCGCCCGCATCGTCGAGCACCACGCCGCCTCGACGGCTGCGGCGACGTCACAGGACCCGGCGGTGCCAGCGAGCGCGCCAAGCGCCGATCCGGAGAAGGCCGACGCGATCATGACGATCGTTCGGGACTACATGGACGAGGCCCACTTGAAGGCCGTCATCGTGCGCGTCTCGGTCGACGGCCAGGACCTCGTCCGCACCGCGATCGGCGAGTCGATGACGGGGGTGCCAGCCACGGTCGACATGCACTTCCGCAACGGCGCGGTGGCGATCTCCTACGTCGCCACGCTCATGCTGCAGCTGGTCGACGAGGGGAAGATCAGCCTGGACGACAAGGTGTCGAAGTACCTGCCCGACCTGCCACACGCCGACGAGGTCACGATCCATCAGTTGGCCCAGATGACCTCGGGCTATCGCGACTTCGTGCTCGGCAACCCGGACTTCCAGAAGATCGGGTACGTCGACGTGTACAAGGCGTGGACCACCGAAGAGCAGCTCGCGCTCGCGGTCGACAAGCCGCTCTGGTACACGCCCGGCACGAACTGGGACTACGCGCACACCAACTACGTCATCCTCGGGCTCGTGCTCGAGGAGGTCACCGGCATGCCGCTCGAGCGGGCGCTCCAGGAGAAGGTCCTCGATCCGCTGGGTCTGGACAACACCAACGCCTCGCTGACGGCCGAGATCCCCGAACCTGTGCTCCACGCGTTCACCTCGGAGCGGCGCGGATGGTTCAACATCCCCGCCGACATGTCGTTCTACGAGGAGTCGACGTACTGGAACCCGTCGTGGACCCTCAGCCACGGCGCCATCCAGACGAGCAACATCGACGACCTGCACGACAGTGCGATCGCCATCGGAACCGGCGAGCTGCTGTCCTCGGAGTCGTACGAGGCGATGACGTCGACCGACCTCCGCGGCAAGACGACCGCCGTCGAGGGCTGCGGCAGCTGCATCCCACTTGACGAGTTCCAGACCTACGGACTCGGGCTGTGGATCACTGGAAACTGGTACTTCCAGAACCCGCTCTTCTACGGCTACGCCGCCGTCAACGCCTACCTGCCGTCGCAGAAGATCGCCGTCGCGGTGTCCGTGACCTTCGAGGAGGCGGCGTTCGACGCGGACGGCGACTACTCCAACAGCGCAGACGCACTCTTCCGCGAGATCGGTGCCTACCTCGCCCCCGACGACGCGCCGCCCACGCGACCCGCCCCGGCTCCCAGCAGCACGAGCACGACCACCAGCGCGACAGGCTCGGCCACGAGCACCACCACCGGCGCGACCGGCTCGACCACGAGCACGCCGAGCACGACCAGCAGCGCCACCAGCTCGACCATCAGCACGACGAGCTCGACGGCCAGCACGACGAGCACGACCACCGACTAGTGCCGCGTCAGGCAACGTTTCACGCGTTTCACGAGTTCACAGAGGGCACGGTCGCGGGCGTTGCGGGTGCGCCAGGCGATGTAGCGGCAGATCATCCGGGCTTGGGTGGCGTGATCGGGGTGGTCGGTGCCGCCATCTGGGCGCCGAGATTCTCAAGTTCGAGAACCTGCACGCCCAGAAGGGCGATTGAGAACGTCCGCGCCCAGTTGCATGCGAGCGCGACATGTCGGTGGACTCGGCGCTGGTCGTGGGCGGTGGGACGCGACGACTCGCGGCACGAGGTGCCGGGCGCGATCCAACGGCTCACTCGTATGATTCGCTCGCCCGGCAGCTTCCCACGCTGGGCAGAGGACATCACGTGCAACGGACGACTGCGGCGGCGACCAGCACCCCGATCATCCCCTCGACCACGTCGACCGTGCGGCGCGTCGGCGACCTGCTCTCGCCCCGGTCGACGCCTGGTGGGTTCCGGCTGGCCGCGGCCGTGGCCACCGTCGTCTGTGCGCTGTGCGGCGTCGTCGCCGCCACGGCCATCGCCGCCCGCAGCGGCTCCATCGACAGCGCCGCCACGGCCGCCCAGCAACTGGTCGGCGTGCAGGAGGTGCGCGTGGCCGCCGTCGAGGCCGACTCCATCGCCGCCTCGTCCTTCCTCGCCGCCAGCGACGCCCAGGCCACGCTCCGTGAAACGTACGAGCAACGCCTCGCCACCGCCAGCCGAGCATTGGCCGTCGTCGCCCAGCGCGCGCCCACGCGCTGACGTCGAGGCGTTGGCCACGGCCAACGACACGCTGGCCACGTTCGCCGGTCTCGTCGAGCAGTCGAGAGCCAACAACCGCCAGGGCTTCCCCGTCGGCGCCGCCTACCAGCGTCAGGCGTCGGCACTGGTCCGCAGCGATCTGCTGCCGGCCCTCGACACCGTCGACCTGGCCAGCCGCCAGCGCCTCAACGATTCCCTCAGCGACTCCACGCGCAACGGTGCCGTGGCCGTCGTGGCGCTGTTCGTCGCCCTGGTCGCGCTCGTCGCCGTGTCCTTGCTGCTGCTGCGCCGCACCCGCCGGCTCGTCAACGTCCCGATCGCCGTCGGGGCCGCGCTGATCCTCGTGGCCCTGCTCTGGTCGGTGTTCACGCTGCTGCCGACCGGGCGCACGATCGACGACACCGTGGACACGTCGCTGCGCGGTGCCGATGCGCTGTCGCGGGCCCGGGCCGGCGCCTTCGACGCCCGCAGCGCCGAGTCGTTGACGCTCGTCAACCGCGGCAACGGGGCGGCGACGAAGCGGACTGGGAGCTCGCCGACGCCGGGAGTCGTGGACGCCCTCGAGGAGGCGTGCGCCAGCCCCAGCGACTGCTTCGACGAGCCGTGGGAGGCCTACCGGGCGACCTACCTCGAGGTGCGCCGGCTGGACGACGAGGACGGGGACTACGACGGCGCCGTCGCCCTCTCGCTCGGACCGGCGGCGGACGCAGTTCCGCGCTTCGCCGACGCAGCCCTCGGGGCCCAGGAGGTGCGCGTCGGCCAGGTGAACGACGGCTTCGACGACGCTCGCTCGCCGCTCGGTCTGCTGCGCTGGGGTGTGCTCGTCGCCGGGTTGGGTGCCGCGGCAGCCGTCGTCGTCGGCTTCGGGCAACGGCTCCGGGAGTACCGATGACCCGTCGCCTCGCCGCCATCGCGGCCATCGTCGTCATCGTCCAGCGTCGCGGCGTGCGGCGCGCCGCAGCTGTCGGCGCCGCCCGAGGTGACCGCCCCGCCGACCACGGCCCCTCCGGACGACACGTTTCCGGTGTGCACCGAGGAGGAGGCCGACCTCGACGCCACCCGCTCCTACGCCCCGGAGGGTGCCCTCCCGACCCCCGGCGACATGCCGGCCGGCTCGACGATGGCCGAGATCCAGGACCGCGGGCGGCTGATCGTCGGCGTCTCCGCCGACACGCTGCAGTTCGGCGCCCTCGACGAGGACGGCACGCCCGAGGGCTTCGACGTCGACATCCTCAAGGAGGTCGCCAAGGCGATCTTCGGCGACGGCGGCGAGGAACGGATCGAGTACCGGGTGATGAACTACGCCGGCCGTTTGCCGAGCCTGGAGGACGACGACGTGGATCTGGTCGCCCACACCATGACGATCAACTGCGACCGCTGGAAGCGGATCGCCTTCTCGTCGACCTACTACGACGCCGGGCAGAAGGTGCTGGTGCCGACGAGCTCGACCTACGAGAGCGTCGACGACCTCGTCGTCGACGGGGCCACGGTGTGCGTGCCCGGTGGCAGCACCAACTACGACGAGATCAGCAAGCCCGAGTACACCGCGCCGGAGGACGGCGGTTCGGGCATCGACGGTGCTCGAGCTGCCCGACATCACCGACTGCCTCGTCGCCGTGCAGCAGGGCCAGGCCGACGCGATCACGGGCGACGACACGGTGCTGGTCGGGCTGGCCGCCCAGGACCCCAACCTGCGAGTCGTCGGCGAGCCCTTCACCGAAGGAGCCGTACGGCATCGGGGTGCGCGCCGACGAGGTCGACCTCGTGCGGTTCGTCAACGGCGTCCTCGAGGACGTGCGCACCAGTGGCCGATGGGCCGAGATCTACGCGGAATGGGTCGGCGCGCCGATGGTCGACCCGCCGGCGCCTGTGTACGGCCGGTGAGATGCGCCGTCGGCTGACCGTCGTGACCGGCTTGCTCGTCGCCGCCGCGGGGTGCGGCGCGCCGCAACTGGCCGCCCCGGACGAGGTCACGGCGCCGCCGCCCACCGCCGTGCCGACCACCGCCCCCGCGCAGTGCACGGCCGACGAGGCTGCCGCCGACGCCACACGCTCCTATGCCCCGGACGGTCCACGACCGGCGCCCGGAGCGATGCCCGCCGGCTCGACGATGGCCGAGATCGCCGAGCGCGGCCGGTTGATCGTCGGCGTCTCGGCGGACACGCTGCAGTTCGGCGCCGTCGACCCGATCTCCGGCGCCGTCGAAGGCTTCGACGTGGACCTCCTGAAGGAGATCGCCAAGGCCATCTTCGGGGTCGGAGGTGAGAACCGGATCGAGTACCGCGTGATGACCTTCGCCGAACGGCTTCCCGGGTTGGAGGACGACGAGGTCGACCTCGTCGCCCACACGATGACGATCAACTGCGAGCGGTGGAAGCGGATCGCCTTCTCCTCCACGTACTACGACGCCGGCAAGAAGGTGCTCGTCGACGACGAGTCGGATGCGACCAGCGTGGACGACCTGGTCGCCGCCGGTGCCCGAGTCTGCGCCCCGGACGGCAGCACCAGCCTGGCGCTGATCGAGGATCCGGCGTACACGACGCCGGGCGGGGATGCTCCGGGCATCGAGGTCGTCATCCGGCCCGACGTCACGGCCTGCCTGGTCGCCGTCCAGCAGGGAGATGCCGACGCCGTCGTCGGGGACGACACCGTGCTGGTGGGGCTGGCAGCGCAGGACCCGAACCTGGTCATCGTCGGCGCGCCGTTGACGGACGAGCCGTACGGCATCGGTGTGAACGCCGACGAGGTCGACCTCGCGCAGTTCGTGAACGGTGTCCTGGAGGACGTGCGCAGCAACGGCCGATGGGGCGAGATCTACACCGAGTGGGTCGGCGGACCGGACGTCTCGCCGCCGGCGCCTCCCGAGCCGGTGTACGGCCGGTGAGCCCCAGCGCGCCGCCGCCGGTGGTGCCGCCGGCCGGGACCGTCCTCGACGACGGCGCCGCCCGTCGGTTGGCCGCCGAGCTCGACACGTGGGTGGCCGACCTCGCCTCCCGGCTCGTCGACCTCGACGCCGACGCCCAGGCGTCCGGCGACGACGCCCTGCGCACCGACGTCGCCGCCGCCTTCACGCTGTGGCGGGCCGTGTCCGAACGGGCCGAGTCCTGGGACGGTGTCGGCGGCGCCAACCGCGACCACCGAGCCCGACTGCTGGCTACGGCGTGGACGCCGCTGACCGCCGACACGGGCGAGGTCGTCGCCGACAACCTCGCCGACGCCGTCACGTTCCTCGACGCGCTCGTCGGCAAGCTGGCCGGCAACGTCACCGCCGCCCACCAGGCCGCCGCCGGCGCCGCCACGGCGTGGGTGTCCGTCGACGACGACTTGCGCCACGCCGCCCAGGCCGCGGCGCGCCTCGGCCAGGAGGTGCGCCACGTCGCCGATCTCGAGGCCGATGCCGGCCGCCGGTCCCGGGCGGTGGAACCGCCGGCCGAGCTGGCCCAGCGGGCGGCCGCGGCCAGGGCCCGCCTCGACGTCGCCGAAGCCGAGCGCCAGGACGTCCTGCGCCGCCTGCAGCAGGCAGCCAGCTCGGTTGCCGGCCTGCAACGGCGCGAGCAGGAGGTCCGGGCCCTGGCGGCGACGTGCCGCGAGAAGATCGCCGACGCCCCTCGCCTCGCGGTCCCGTCGATCGCCGCCCTCGGCCCGGCGCCCGACGGTGTGGCCGATCGGCCGTGGCCGGCGATCCGCGCCGGCGCCGTCGAGTGGTTGCGGGTGGTCGATCGCGCCGGCGCCGCGCTCGACGAGGCCGAGCGACGGTTCCGCGCTCCGTTGGCCCGCCGCGACGAGCTGCGCGGGCTGCTCCAGGCGTTCCGGGACAAGGCGGCCAGCGCCGGCCTGTCCGAGCACGAGCAGCTCGACCCGCGCTACGCCGCCGCCCGCGACCTGCTGTGGGCGGCGCCGTGCAACCTCGCCGAGGCCGAGGCGCTCGTCGACGAGTACGTCCGCACGATCAACCAGATGATGCACGGGGTGAACTGATGCATCGGCGGTGCCGGAGCATTGCGCGGTCGAGCTGCGACGCAGCCGGGGTGCACCGGCCAGATCCTCGACGGGTACTGCGACGTCTGTGGCATGGCCGCCACCGCCGCACCGGCGACGCCGAGCATGGCCCAACCAGCGGCCGGCGCAGCGTCCGGCGGTGCTGCCAACCCGCTGTCGATGCGCACGGCGAGCGGGCGCGTGACCAGCTCACGCCTCGGCACCGTGCCGCTCGGGTCGCAGCGCAGCACGAGCGGCAGCCGGCGCACCCAGCGCCTGGGTGGCCGCCGCACCGGGTCGACGAGCCTCGGTGCGGGGATGGTCTCCGTCCCTCCGGTGCCCACGCTGGATCCCTCCGCCGCGCTGATGGACCCGGCCGTCGTCGCCGAGCGCAAGCGCTACTGCGCCAGCTGCCAGTCCCCCGTCGGTCGCGCCCGCGGCGACCAGCCAGGGCGGAGCAAGGGCTTCTGCCCGAAGTGCCGCACGCCGTTCGACTTCGACCCTCGCCTGCAGCCCGGGATGCTCGTCGGCGGGCAGTACGAGGTCGCCGGCTGCCTCGCCCACGGCGGGATGGGCTGGATCTACCTGGCCCGCGACCGCAACGTCAACGGCCGCTGGGTCGTGCTGAAGGGCCTGCTCAACGCCGGCGACCCCGACGCCTCGCGTGCCGCCGTCGCCGAGAAGCAGTACCTCGCCGAGGTCGAGCACCCGCTGATCGTCGAGATCTACAACTTCGTCACCGCCCCGGACGGGGCGTCGTACATCGTGATGGAGTACGTCGGCGGCACGTCCCTCAACGACCTGATCAGGCAGCGCAGCGAGCAGCAGGGCGGCGCCTACTCGCCGCTGCCCGGTCGACCAGGCCATCGCCTACATGGTCGAGGTGCTGCCGGCGTTCTCGTACCTGCACACCAGCGGCCTCCTGTACTGCGACTTCAAGCCGGCCAACGTGATCCAGGTCGCCGAGAGCGTCAAGCTGATCGACCTCGGCGGCGTGCGGCGGATCGGTGACGACGAGACGCCGATCTACGGCACCGTCGGGTTCCAGGCCCCCGAGGTCCCACGGGACGGGTGCACGATCGCCTCGGACATCTACACCGTCGGGCGGACGCTGGCCGTCCTGGTCTTCGAGTTCCGCGGATCCACCAGCGAGTACGTCGATCGCTTGCCGACGCCCCGAGCAGGTCCCGCTGTTCGCCGAGCAGGACTCGCTGTACCGGCTGCTGGTGCGCTCCACCGCGCCGGCGCCCGAGGACCGGTTCCAGTCCGCCGACGAGCTGCGCGAGCAGTTGCTCGGCGTGCTGCGCGAGGTGACCTCGCGCGACGACGGGGACTTCCGCTCCGTCCCGTCGACCTACTTCGAGACGCCGGCGATCTCCAGCGACGAGCTGGGCTGGAGCGAGCTGCCGGGCCTGCGCACCGACGCCACCGACCCGATGGCGTCGTGGCTCAGCGGCGTCACGTCCGACGACCCCGGCCGCCTGCTGGCCTTGCTCGACGGCGCGCCGGAGCAGACGGCGGCGGTCCGACTGGCCCGGGCCCGCGCTGCGCTCGAGGTGGGCGACGTCGCCCGGGCCAAGGCCGAGTGCGACGCCCTGCTCGAGGCAGATCCGTGGGACTGGAGAGCGGTGTGGATGAACGGGCTGAGCGCGCTGGCCCAGGGCGACGTGCCCGGCGCCGTTTCGGCGTTCAACTCGGTGTACGGACAGGTGCCCGGTGAGCTGGCGCCGAAGCTGGCGCTGGCTCGCGCCTGCGAGCTGGCCGACGAGCGCGACGTCGCCGGCCGCCTGTACGCCGTCTGCTCGCGCACCGACGGCGCCTACCTCGCCCCCGCCCAATTCGGCCTTGCCCGCCTGGCCCTCGCCGACGGCCGCTCGGGCGACGCGCTCGCCGCGCTGGCCCGGATCCCACCGGTCAGCCGCGCCTACGGTGAGTCGCGGCGCCAGCGAGCCTCGTTGCTCGTCGGCAGTGGGACGGCCACCCCTGACGACCTCGCCGCCGCGTCGGTGGAGGTCGACCGGGCCGGACTGGCCCCCCGTGACCGGGCTGCCCTGCAGATCGACATCCTCGAGGCCGCGCTCGCCACGACGGCGAACGACGGCGGCAACCCGGCGACGCAGGTCGTCGGGGTGCCGATGACCGAACCGGACGTGCGCGTCGCGCTCGAGCAGGTCTACCGGTCGGCGGCCCGCCTCTCCGACGACCCGCAGCAGCGCATCGAGCTCGTCGACCGGGCCAACGCCGTCCGCCCGCGCACGCTCACGTGAGCGAGCCGATCGTGACGGAGGACGCCGTCGAGACCGGGTCGGCCGATGCGCCCGGGTCGCTCGAGGCCTGCCCGTCGTGCGGCGAGGCGATCCATCCCGGTGACGCCTTCTGCGAGTCGTGCGGGGCGACGTTGGATCCCGCCGCGGCGATCGCCGTGGCCGAACCGGCGCCGGTCCCGGCGCTCGTCCCTGACGCCGGCGCCAGCACCTCGTGTCCCTCGTGCGGGGGCGGCGAGTTCGCCGACGGGTTCTGCTCCACGTGCGGCGCCAAGCAGCCGATCTGGCGCGACCACTTCACCGAGTCGCCCGTCGACTGGATCGCCGGGGTCTGCGACAAGGGGGTCGGACGCAACCGCAACGAGGACGCCATGGCCATGGCTGCGGTGGGCGAACGCGCCGTGCTCGTGGTCTGCGACGGCGTGACGACGGCGCCGGAGAGCGATCGCGCCAGCATGGCGGCGGCCCGGACGGCGCGCGACCTCTTGGCCGAGGCGGCGGACGCACCGGACGGGACGGCGGCGGCGATCGCCCACTGGGGCGCCGTGCTCGTCCGGTCCTGCGCAGCGGCCCAGCGGGACGCGGTCGCCGTGGCCCGGACGCTCGGCGACCCGCCGGAACCCCCGTCCTGCACGTTCGTCGCCGCCGTCGAGGATGGCGGCCTGCTGCACGTCGCCTGGTGCGGAGATTCGCGGGCCTACTGGCTCGGCGACGACGGCAACAGCGTCCAGCTGACGGTCGACCATTCGCTGGGGACGGAGATGATCAAGGCCGGGAGATCCCGCCAGGAGGCCGAGGCCGAGCCGACGAGCCACACGATCACCCGGTGGCTCGGCGCCGACAGCATCGACCCGTCGCCGGAGACCGGTTCGCTCGAGCTGACGGGGCCCGGATGGCTGCTCGTCTGCAGCGACGGCCTGTGGAACCACCTCAGCGACGCCGCCGAGCTCGACGGCTTCGTGAGGGCGACCGGCTCGTCCGATCCGATGGTGATCGCCGACGCCCTCGTCGACCGCGCCAACGCCGGGGGCGGGCACGACAACATCACCGCCGTGCTGGCCCGGGTCGGCCGGAGCGGGGGCTGAGTACCCTCCCCACGATGGCCGACTTCACCGCCAGCACGTTCCAGAACGAGTACCTGTCCGACGGTGCCACCGAGGTGCACGCCGTCGTCTCGGTCACGTGCACCGGCGCCGGCACCGCCGGTAGCGGCACGGCCGACGCCGCCGAGATGTTGATCATCGACACCTCGGGGTCGATGGACATGCCATCGACGAAGATCAAAGCCGCTCGGGAGGCCGCCAAGGTCGCCGTCGGCGAGATCGTCGACGGCACGTGGTTCGCCGTCGTGTCGGCCAACACCACGGCCACCATGTGCTTCCCCGAGTCGACCGGGATGGTGCGGATGGACGCCGGGACCCGGGCCGCCGCGCTGGCGGCGATCGACGGGCTGCGGCCGATGGGCGCCACCGCCATCGGCACCTGGCTGATGAGCGCCGTCGAGCTGTTCAAGCTCTGCCCGGCCACCCAGCGCCACGCCATCTTGCTGACCGACGGCAAGATCGAGGGCGAGGACCCGAGCGTGCTGCCCCGGGGGCTCGACTACGCCAACGGGTACTTCCAGTGCGACTGCCGCGGGGTCGGCTCGGACTGGCGCGTCGACCAGCTGCGCGAGATCGCCACCGCCCTGCTCGGCACGGTCGACATCATCGCCGAGCCGGCCGACCTGGCCGCCGACTTCGAGGCGATGATGCGCTCGGCGATGGGGCGCGGCGTCGCCCAGGCGGCGCTGCGGCTGTGGGCGCCGCAGGGCAGCGAGGTGCAGTTCGTGCGCCAGGTCGCGCCGGAGGTGCTGGACCTGACGGCCACCGCCACCCGGGTGTCGCCGCTGGTCATCGAGATCCCGACCGGTGCGTGGGGCGACGAGACGCGCGACTACCACGTCTCGGTGAAGGTGCCGGCGGCACCCGTCGGCAGCGAGCGGCTGGCGGCGCGCGCCGAGGTCGTCGTCGACGACCAGGTCGTCGCCAAGGGGCTCGTGCGGGCGGTGTGGACCGACGACTCCAACCTCACCACGCGCATCGACCCGGCCGTCGCCCACTACACGGGGCAGGCGCGCCTCGGCGAGGTCATCCAGGCCGGCCTGGCCGCCAGGTCCGGCGGGCGGGAGGAGGAGGCCACCAGGCTGCTCGGCGAGGCGGCCAAGCTGGCCAAGGAGTCGGGCAACGAGAACACGACCCGCCTGCTGCAGAAGGTGGTCGACGTGGTCGACGCCGATGCCGGCACGGTGCGCCTGAAGAAGGACGTCGCCAAGACCGACGAGATGGCGCTCGACGCCCGGTCGACGAAGACCACCCGCATCCGCCGAGAGCCGTCGGACGTGACCGCAACGTTCACGTGCCCCAACGGCCACCAGTCGGCCGACCCGGAGTGGTGCGACACCTGTGGCGCCAAGCTCGGGGCGGCACCGACGGCCGCACCGTCGGCCGATCCGGCGCCGGCAGCTGCGACGGAGGCCATCCCGTCGACCGGCACCGTCGAGTGCCCGCATTGCGCCACCCCGAACGAGCCAGGTGCGTTGTTCTGCGAGGGCTGCGGCTACGACTTCACGACCGGGCAGGCACCACCGACGACCGAGGAGTCCGAGGCCGTCGAGGGAGCCACGAGCGCGGCGGCCGGGCCGGAGGGCTGGGTGATGGTCGTCGAGATCGACCCCGACTGGTACCACCTCAAGGGCGAACTGGCCGACCAGGCCCTCCCTGCGCCGAGCTCGTCGACGGTGCCGTTGACGACGAACACCGTCCTGATCGGGCGGACCAGCCAGAGCCGCAACCTGCACCCCGAGATCGCCCTCGACCGTGACACCGGCGTGTCGCGCCGCCACGCCCAGCTCGTGCACTCGACGGAGGGCACGTGGACGATCGTCGACCTCGGCTCGTCGAACGGCACCTACGTCGTCGCCGCCGGAGAGACTCCCGGCGACGACATCGAAGCGATCCCCGTCGGCATCCCTGCCCCCCTCGTCGACCAGGACGCCGTCTACCTCGGCGCCTGGACCAAGCTCACCCTCCGCACGACCTGACGTAATGATGGCCTCGCTCGCTCCGAAGACTCCGCTCGCTCGGCCGGGCCGGGCAAGGCCGGCCTGACCATCCACGCACACTGCGGCACGAACGCTCGGGAACCCGCGCCGCGCACCTCGTCAGTAGGGCCATTCGGGGGGCCGGCGGCCGAGGCGGCGCATGAGCTTGCCCACGCCGAGCGTGAGGGCCACCTTGAGCGCCACGTTGCGGGCGAACCAGGGCAGCTGGGCCAGCTGGCGGGCGGCGTTGGCCAGGCGGCCGATGCCCGCCAGGTCGGCGCGGTACTCGCTCAGCGACCGGCTGCGCCCGATGTAGCGGAACCGTCGGCCCGGGACGAGCTCGCGCATGATGGCCAGGGTGACGCCGATCGACGAGAACGAGTCGTGGATCAGCAGCGTCCCACCCGGCGCCACCTTGGCGCCCCACTCACGGATGTCCGCCCGCGCCGGCGCGTACCGGTGGGCGCCGTCGATGTACAACACCTCGATCGGCCCGTCGACGGCGCCGTGGGCGGCGTCCGAGAACGCCGCGACGTGACGCACTCGATGGGCGACGCCGGCGCGCGCCAGGTTGGCCTCGAACACGTCGCGGTCCGTGCGAGCCTCGGCGACGAAGCCCTCGATCTCCTGGGGCCCCCGGTCGTTTCCGGCGTGCGGGTCGATCGCCACCACCTCCACGCCCAGCGCGGCGGCCATCGCCAGCACGATCGTCGAGCGGCCGCGGAAGCTGCCGATCTCCACGATCCGCCCGCCGTCGGGACATCGGGCGGCAGCGGCGAACAACATCCGGCCCTGCCCCTCGGTCATCCACCCGTCGACGTTCGCCGTCGCCACCAGCGCCGCCTCGACCGTCACAGGTAGACCCCGAGGGCATAGACCACGACCCACGACACGCCGAGCACCTGCAGCACGCGGTCGCTGGCGAAGACCTCCTCGGGCGCTGCGCCGCGGCCCTGCTCGAGGACGAGGGCGTAGCGCAGCAGCGCTGTCAACATCGGCACGATGGACAGCTCGTAGAACGGGAACTCGCCGTCGGCCGTCTCGGACGTCTCGAACGCCCACTGGCAGTAGCTGACCAGCGTCGCCGCGATCGACACCGTCAGCACGATGCGGAGGTAGCCGATGTTGTAGTCGGCCAGTGTGGCCCGCACGGCCGGCGCGTCCTCGCCCATCTCGCGCAGCTCGGCGTACCGCTTGCCGGTCACGATGAACAGCGACCCGAACACCGTGCACAGCACGAACCAGCTCGACATGACCACGCCGGCGGCAACCGCGCCACCTGCGGCGCGCAGCACGAAGCCGGAGGCGACGGCCACGATGTCGACCACCGCGACGTGCTTCAGCCAGGCGCTGTAGGCCATCGTGAGGGCCACGTACACCGCGACGACGACGACCGTCCGCCACCGACCCGTTGCGGCCGCCACCAGCAGCGACGCGACGATGCACAGTGACCCGGCGAACTTCGCCGTGGCCAGCCCGACCACGCCTGCGGGCACGGGTCGGAAGCGCTTCGTCGGGTGCAGTCGGTCGGCCTCGACGTCGAGGGCGTCGTTCCAGAAGTAGATGCCGCTGGCGGCGAAGCAGAACGCCACGAACGCCAGCAGCGTGTTGCCGAGCTGGGGCCAGTCGTCGAGCACACCGGCGCCGCCCGGCGCGGCGAACACGAGGATGTTCTTGCCCCATTGCTTGGGCCGGGCGGTGCGCAGCAGCCCCCTGGCCATCGAGGCCGAGTGCGGCGTGGTCGCCGCCGTCGTCGTCACCCGGACGGCTCCGGCGACTCCAGGGTCACGTCGGCCCACACCGGGTGGTCGGCGTCGGCCAGCAGCTCCCGGTCGCCCGGGGAGTCCCCGTAGGCCCACACGTCCACCGCGGCGCGGCCGCCACGGTGCTCGTCCAACCACCAGTGCAGCCGGCGCACCTTGGCCGGTCCGCGGCAGTTGCCGCCGAGCAACTCGCCCGTGCACCGGCCGTCCGGCGCGACGACGAGCTCCGTGCCGAGGACGCCGGTCACCACGCCCAGCCGGCGGGCCAAGGGGCGGAGGTAGGCGGTGAACGACGCCGACACGAACACCACGTCGTGTCCCTGGTCGTGGTGCCACCGCATCCGCGCCATCGTGTCGGGACGCAGCGAGGATGCGGCCACCTCGGCGGCGAACGCCTCGCCGAGCCGCTCGACCTCGGCCAGCGGGCGACCGGCGAACGCGGCGCGGGCGGCGATCGCCTTCAGGTGGTCCCGATCGCGCCGCACGACGGCCGGAAGGTGGCGCAGCGCCCCCACGCCGACCCGCGCCACGAACGGCGCGGTGCCTGCGACCCGCCGCATGAACGGAACGACGCAGTCGCTAGTGGTGACCGTGTGGTCGACGTCGAAGGCGGCCACGACGACTGGCGGCACGGGCTCGACCGACACGGCGGACCATCGTGGCAGGTCACGGCCGGCCGTCCCGGGCATCCTCACTGAAGTGCCAACAGGGCGTCGCGGAAGTGCCAGTAGTCGGGCCAGCTCTTGGCCACGACCTCGGGCTCCAGCACCTCGATGCCGCCGACGGCCGTCGCCAGGACTCCGAACGCCATGGCCAGCCGATGGTCGTGGTGGGTGGCCAGCCGCGCGCCGTGCAACCGCGCCACCGGGTCGATGCGCAGCCCGTCGGCCAGGACGTTGATGCGGGCCCCGACCTGGGTCAGCTCGGCGGCGAGGTCGGTCAGCCGGTCGCTCTCCTTGGACCGCACGAACCCGACGCCGGTGATCGTCGTCGGCGACGCCGCAGTGGCGGCCACCACGGTCATCGTCGGCACGAGGTCCGAGGCATCGGCGAGGTCGACGTCGATCCCGTGCAGCGGCTCGTCCCTGCGGCGCTCGACGCCGATCCCGGTGGCGCCGTCGATGACGGTGCAGCCCATCCGCCCGAGCAGGTCGGCGCACCGAGCGTCGCCCTGCACCGACGACGCCCGCAGGCCGCGCACCTCCACCCGTCCCCCGGCGACGGCGGCCATGGCCAGCGGGTAGCTGGCCGACGAGGCGTCCGGTTCGACCTCGAACGTCGCAGCCCGGTAGCGACCGGGCGGGACGACGACCACGTCGTCGCGCACCACGACGTCGTCGACCCCGAAGACCGCCATCACGGACGCCGTGAGCGCCACGTACGGCCGCGACACGAGCGGGGTCGTCAGCTCGACGCGCAACCCGCCGGCGAGCAGTGGGCCGATCAGCATCAACGCCGTGAGGTACTGGCTGGACACGTCGCCCGGCAGCTCGACGCGGCCGCCGTCGGTGAGCGGGCCGGTCACCGTGACGGGCAGGCACCCCGCCCGCTCGCCGGCCACGACGGAGGCGCCAAGCGTCGCCAGTGCGGCGTGCAACGGCGCCATCGGTCGTTGGCGCAGCGGCGGGTCGCCGTCGATGGTCACCGGCCCCGGCGCCAGGGCGGCGACGGCGGTGACGAAGCGCGACGTCGTGCCGGCCAGGCGGGCATCGAGCCGCACGTCCCGGGCGCTCGGCGGCCCGGCCAGGCCCACCACCGACGCGTTCGTGCCCTCCAGCGCCGCCGCCACCCCGAGCGCGGCGAGACCGTCGAGCATCGCCACGGTGTCGTCGCCGGCGGGCACGTTGGTCAGCGTGCTCTCACCGTCGGCCAGCGTGGCGCACACCAACGCCCGGTTGGCGATGCTCTTCGAGCCGGGGACGTCGACCACGGCGTCGAGCGGCCGCACCGCCGTCGGCAGCCGGCTCACGTGAGGGGCGTGACGGCCGGGCGGAAGCCTCGCGCCAGCAGGCCGCCGCGGTAGAGGTCGGCCAGGTCGGCGGCGATCAGGATCACCGCCACACCGGTGTTGCTGTCGGCCACGTGGACGACCTCGAAGCTGTCGATGTTGACGCCGAGCTCGGCGGCCAGCGTGAACACCTCGGCGGCGGCTCCGGTGCGATCCGGGATCGGGATCCGCACCTCGGCCAGCTCGTCGGGGTGGCCGGCGTGGATCGGCAGGTTGCGCCGCGCCTCGCGGGCCCGCTGCAGCCGATCGAGCAGCTCGCCGCGAGCGTCGGCGTCGACGAGGCGGCGCAACTCGGCGAGCCGATCGATCAACGCGCCGAGGGTGGCCACGATGGCCGGTCGGTTGTCGGCGCAGACGTCGAGCCAGTTGTCGGGCTGTCCGCTGGCCACCCGGGTCATGTCGCGGAAACCGCCGGCGGCGAGGCGCAGCAGGGCGGCGTGCTCCTCGGCCCGATCGGCGGCGACGCCCATCAGGCTCGCCGCAGCGAGGTGCGGGACGTGGCTGACCACCGCCACCACCTCGTCGTGGCGCTCGGGCGCCATGGCCACGACCTCGGCCCCGAGCTGGGCGACGATCGAGGCGACCGTCGAGAACGTCGTGTCGGCCGTGGTCGCCGTCGGGGTGAGCACCCACACGGCGCCGGAGAACATCGATCCGTCGGCGCCGTCCAGGCCGTCGAGCTCGCTCCCGGCCATCGGGTGCCCACCGACGAAGCGGGCGTCGTCGACGGCGGCGGCGATCGCCCCCTTCACCCCGCCGACGTCGGTGACGACGCCGGTGGTCTCGGAAAGGGCCCGCTTGACCTGGTCGGACACGGCCAGGACGGGCACGGCGACGAACGTGACGTCGGCGGCCGCGTCCACACCCACACCGTCGAGGCACCCCCGGTGCCGGGCCTGCTCGACCCGATCGGCGACGATGTCGTCGCCACTCACGTGCCAGCCGGCGGCGCGCAGGGCGAGGGCGACCGAACCCCCGATCAGGCCCAACCCGATGACGTTGGCCCGCCGGGGCGCGGCGGCACCGGAGCGGTCGTCCACGGGCCGGCATGGTACCGGCGGGGTCGTGCCGGTGGCCGGGGCGTTCAGGTCCCGGCGGGGGTCACCGGTGGGCCGGCCATCCGCCGGCGCAGCTGGCGGCCGGCGCCGTGCAGCCCGAAGCCGACGAACAGCCCGGAGATCCCCCGGGCCAGCGCGGTGGCACCGACCCAGATCACGAGCAGGCTGATCGAACGCCCCTCGTACCCGATGGCCCAGAAGCCGATCAGGACCTGGGCGATGCCGAGCACGAGCTGGAGCCACCACAGGTCGTTCTCATCCCTGGTGGCGAACGCCATGGCCAGATCGAGGACGCCGGTGAGCATGACGTACCAGCCGATGATCCCGGCCAGCACCAGGAACGTCTGACCGGGCCAGACCAGGGCGAACACGCCGGCGACGATGCTGATCACCCCGAAGGCCACGTGGACCCATCGCCACGTGGAGGCGTTGAGCCCGATCATCACGCTCATCGCGCCACCGGCGATCAGGCCGAAGCCGAAGAACACGGCGACGGCCCAGATGGTGGTGTAGTCGAAGGACAGCACGACCCAGGCGAAGAGGATCCAGAGGATCCCGCTGACGATGAACACCCACCACTGCCGGGTGATCTCCTCGGGCAGTTCGTCGATTGCTCCGGACTCCATCATGACCAACCTCCCTCGTCGCCGTCGACGCCGTGTCAACCCCTGGTTAGCACGGCACGCGGCGCCGTTCGAGGATCCCTCACCCGTCCCGGACGGCGGTGGCGATGGCCAGCCGGCGCACCTCGTCGGCGGTCAGCTGACGCCAGGCACCCGGCGCCAGGCGGCGGTCCTGCAGCGGCCCGATCCGCGTGCGCACGAGGCGGGTCACGGGGTGGCCGACGGCCTCGCACATCCGCCGCACCTGGCGGTTGCGGCCCTCGTGGATCGTGATCCGCAGCACTCCCGGCTCCGGTTGGGAGACCTTGGCCGGGGCCGTCGGCCCGTCGTCGAGGTCGAGGCCGTCGCGCAAGCGCCGCAGCCCACCGGGGCTGACCCGCCCACCGGCGACGGTGGCGAGGTACTCCTTGTCGAGGCCGTGGCTCGGGTGGGCGACGCGGTTGGCCAGCTCGCCGTCGTTGGTCAGCAGGAGGAGCCCCTCGCTGTCGGCATCCAGGCGGCCGACCGGGAACACCCGGGGATCGGCGGGGACGAGCTCGACGACGGTCGGTCGGCCCTGCGGGTCCCTGGCCGTGGTGACGACGCCGCTCGGCTTGTTGAGCAGGTAGTGGACGAGGTCGGCCCGGGTGCCGACCGGCGCACCGTCGACTTCGACCGCGTCGTGGTCGGGGTCGACTCGCCGGCCCAGCTCGGCGACGGCGCCGTTGACGGTCACCCGTCCATCGGCGATCAGCTCCTCGCAGACCCGCCGGCTCCCCCAGCCCCTGGCGGCCAGGACCTTCTGCAGGCGCTCGCCGGTCGGCGCCGAGTCGTCAGTCACCCCGCAGGCCGGTCTCCAACGCCTCGACGACGTCTGCGCCGGGGATGAAGTCGGCGATCGGAGGCAGATCGACCACGGAGTCGATGCCCAGCTGTTCGAGGAAGGTGGCCGTGGTGCCGTACAGCACGGCTTGCCCGGGGCCGGTGTCGCGGCCCACGCCATCGATCAGCCCGCGCCCCTGCAGCGTGCGCAGGACGCCGTCGGGGTCGACGCCGCGGATCGACGCGATCTGCGCCCGCGAGATCGGTTGCTTGTAGGCGACGATGGCCAACGTCTCCAGGGCGGCGCCCGACAGTCGGGCGCGATGGTCGTGGAGCAGGAAGCGCTCGACGTAGGGAGCCAGGTCGGCCCGGGTCTGGAACCGGTAGCCGCCGGCGACGCGAACCAGCTCGAAGCCACGCTCCTGCGTCTCGTACCCGGCGGCGAGCTCGTGGCACCACCGCTCGATGTCGGTGACCGAGCGCTCCAGCAGCTGGGCCAGCAGCTCGGGCGGCACCGGGTCGTGGGCGACCATCACGATGGCCTCGATGGCCCGCAGGTGCTCGGCGACGTCGTGGGACAGCGGGCCCTCGGGACCCTCGAACATCTCGTCCGTCATGGGTGGTGCTCCTACCCGTCGTAGGCGTCGGCGGCGAGGGCGGCGGCGTCCGGGTGCGGGTCGCCGCACCACTCGATGCGGATGTCGCCGAACCGCTCGGTCTGGTCGAGCTCGACCATGCCCTGCTTGAACAGCTCGAGCACGGCGAGGAAGCGGACGATGACCTCCAGTCGGTCGACGAGGGACGACGTCAGCTGGGCGAACGTCAGGCGTCCGGTCCGGGTCAGCTCGTCGACGACCTCGACCAGGGCATCGGCGACGCTGGCCCGGATCGGGGCGACGTGGAGGAGGTCGATGCGCGGCACTGGCCGCGGCGTCAGGGCGCGGATGGCGGCATCTCGAAAGGCGGTCAGCGTGACACCGGCCAGCAGGTCCGGCAGCAGGTCGGCGAACCGCTCGTCGGGGCCGGTGCGGCGCGGTCGGCTGCGGTCGGCGGTGTCGGCCATCCGGGCCAGGACGCCGGAGACGCTCTTGAACGTCTTGCACTCGAGCAGGCGGGCGAGCAGCAGGTCCCGCTCCTCCCACAGCGCCAGCTCGTCGTCGAGGTCGATGTCCTGGCGCCCCGGCAGGAGGCGCCGGGCCTTCAGCTCGACCAGCGTCGATGCGATGAGCAGGAACTCCGTGGCGACGTCGAGGTCGAGTCCCTGCATCCGCTCGATCTCGGCCAGGTAGGCGTCGACGATGCGCGCCAGGTGGACCTCGTGGATGTCCACCTCCTCGGCCAGGATCAGCTGGAGGAGCAGGTCGAACGGCCCCTCGTAGACCCGGTCGGGCAGCTCGGCTGCCACATCGATCGCCATCCGCCGCGACGCTAACGGCCTCCTCGAGATCGCGGGTGGACCCCCATCGGAGTGTTTCCTCGCATTCGAGTGTTTGGCGGAGGGCCTCCATGCGCCAAACACTCCGACGGCCGGAAACACTCGGATGGGTAGCGTGCTCAGCCGTGACTCGTGTGCTGTCGTGCATCCAGCCCACGGGCGATGCCCACCTGGGGAGCTACCTCGGGGCGCTGCGGCCGTGGGTCGAGCACCAGCGGGACCACGACGCCTTCCATGGGATCGTCGACCTCCACGCCCTGACCGTGACCGAGGAACCGGACGTGATCGGCGAGCGGACCATCGAGCTGGCGGCGATGCTCTTCGCCGTCGGCCTCGACCCCGACGTCGCCACCGTGTTCGTGCAGAGCCACGTGCCCGAGCACAGCCAACTGGCGTGGGTCATGGAGTGCACGGTGTCGTTCGGCGAGCTGTCGCGGATGACCCAGTTCAAGGACAAGGCGACCAAGCGGGAGGCCGAGTTCGTGTCGGCCGGACTGTTCACGTACCCGGCGCTGCAGGCCGCCGACATCCTGCTGTACGACGCCGACGAGGTGCCGATCGGCGACGACCAGCGCCAGCACGTCGAGATCACCCGCGACATCGCCGCCCGGTTCAACCACCGCTTCGGCGACACGTTCGTGCTGCCGCGGGCGGTCACGCCGGCGGTCGGAGCCCGGGTGATGGACCTCCAGGAGCCGACGGCGAAGATGTCGAAGTCGGCGTCGGCGACGGCGGGGCTGGTGCAGCTGCTCGACGACCCGGAGATCATCGCCCGCAAGTTCAAGCGGGCGGTCACCGACTCGGGCGCCGAGGTCGCCTACGACCCCGAGACGAAGCCGGGGGTGAGCAACCTGCTGGAGATCCTCGGCGCGGCCACCGACCAGGCGCCGGCCGACGTGGCCAAGGGGTACACGCAGTACGGGCCGCTCAAGGCCGACACCGGCGACGCCGTGATCGAGCTGCTGACGCCGATCCAGGCCCGCTACCGCGAGCTGCGCACCGACCCCGGCGAGCTGGCATCGCTGCTGCGCACAGGCGCCGCCAAGGCACGCGCCGTCGCCTCGGCCACGCTCGACCGGGCCTACGCGGCCGTCGGCTTCCTTCCGGCTTGAGACCGCTCGACCGACGCATCATCTCGCTGGCGCTGCCGGCGCTGGGGAGCCTGGCGGTGGAGCCGCTGTACGTGCTCGTCGACACGGCGATCGTCGGCCGGCTCGGCACGGCCCAGCTCGGGGGTTTGGCGTTGGCCGCCACGGTCTTGTCGTTCGTCGTCGCCGGGTGCAACTTCCTGACCTACGGCACGACCGAGCGGATGGCCCGGCGGTTCGGCGCCGGTCGGCCGGCCGACGCCGCCGACGTCGGCATCCAGGCGACATGGCTGGCCGTGATCGTCGGCGTCGTGCTCGCCCCGGCCGTCGCCCTCGTGGCGCCCGTCGTCGGCCGGGTGCTCGGCGGCGAGGGCGACGTCCTCGACTACGCCGTCACGTACCTGCGCATCGGCGCCGTCGGCGTGCCGTTCATCGTCTTCGCCCTCGCCGCCCAGGGCGTGCAGCGCGGCGCCACGGATTACCGCACGCCGCTCGTGATCCTGCTCTCGTCGAACCTCGTCAACGTGGTGCTCGAGCTGCTGTTCGTCTTCGGGTTCGAGTGGGGGGTGGCCGGGTCGGCCTGGTCGACGGTGATCGCCCAGGTCGGGGCCGGCGTCGCCTTCGTCGTGGTCATCCGTCGCCACCTTGCGCCGGCCGTCCAGCGACGGCCCGATCGGGCCGGGATGGCGCCGCTGCTGGCGGCGGGGCGGCACCTGCTGCTGCGCGTCGGGTCGATGCTGGTCGTGTTCAGCGGGGCGACGGCGATCGCCGCCCGGGTCGACGAGCCGACGCTGGCCGCCCACCAGATCGCCGCCAGCATCCTGCTGTTCCTCGCGCTGGCCCTCGATGCGCTGGCCATCCCCGCCCAGACGCTGGTCGCCGACGAGCTGGGCCGGGAGTCGATCCCAGCCGCCGCCGCGGTGAGCGGGCGCGTGGCGTGGCTGTCGATCGTCTCCGGCGCCGTCCTCGCCGTCGCCGTCGGGGTCACCGCCCCGCTGCTGCCCCACGCCTTCACCGGCGACGATGCGGTGGCCGACCGAGCGACGGCGGCGCTGGTGTGGCTGGCCGTGATGCTCGTCCCGGCGGCCATCGCCTTCGCCTACGACGGGGTGCTGATCGGCGCCGGCGACTACCGCTTCCTCGGCTGGGCGGCGTTCGCCTACCTGGCCGCGGTGACGCCGCTCGGCCTGCTCGTGCTGCCGACCGGGGCCGGCATCGGTGGCATCTGGGCCGCGCTGGCGGTGTGGATGGGGATGCGGGCGGTCGTCAACCACCTGCGGGCCGCCCGCCTGCTGTCCGGTCAGACGTCGTCGGCCCACATCAGGTCGGCGGCGGCGGGTCCCTGACCCCGGATCAGCGCCACGGTGACCGCGTCCGACCCGGCCGCCTCGGCCAGCCGGGCGCCGATGGCCTCGTGGTCGTGGTACGTGCGGAACGGGCCCGTGCGTGGGCCGACGACGGTGGCCACGACCCTTCCGACGGTGCCGAGGCTGGATTCGACCTTCCCGACGTCGTGCAGCAGCGCACCGGCGACCTCGGCCCGCTCGGCGGCGGGGCGGTGGTCGAGGAAGCGGCGGGCGACGACGACGGCGTGGCGGCGGTCGACGTTGGCCATCCGCCTCCACAGCTCGACCTCGCCGGGCCGCAACCATCGTTGCGCCCACGCTTCGTCGTCCGCCGAGGGCGGATGCGGCGACAGCGACGTGAAGAACCGCCGGACCAGGTGGCCGGCCGTCACGACCGGGCTCGGGGGTGGGCGGCGCGGTAGACGTCGAAGAGGCGTTCCTGGCTGACCTTGGTGTACACCTGCGTCGTCGAGATCGAGGCGTGGCCGAGCAGCTCCTGCACGACGCGCAGGTCGGCGCCGTGGTCGAGCAGGTGCGTGGCGCACGAGTGGCGCAGCACGTGCGGCGACAGCTCGGTGCGCAGCCCGGCCTGTTGCCCGTAGGCCCGGACCACGGCCCACGCCGCCTGCCGGCTGAGCCGGCCGCCGCGCCGGTTGAGGAACACCGCCTCGGCGTCGTCGCGCCTCCGCCACTGCGGCGGCACCATCGACATCCTTCCCTGCGGCGAGAACCACTCGTCGAGCGCCGACGCGGCGGCTCGGCCGAACGGCACGATCCGCTCCTTGGCGCCCTTGCCGAACAGCCGGACCAGGCGCCCGTCGAAGTCGATGTCGCCCATCGACAGCCCGCAGGCCTCGGAGATGCGCGCCCCCGTGGCGTACAGCAGCTCGAGCAGCGCTCGGTCCCGGAGGTCCACCGGGTCGCGACCGACGACCGCCTCCAGCACGGCGGACACCTGGGCCTCGGTCAGCGGCTTGGGCAGCCCGGCCGGCACGCGCACCCCCTCGACATCGGCCGTCGGGTCGTCGCGCCGCTCCCCCTCCATCAACAGGTACCGGTGCATCGTGCGGACGGCGGCCAGCTGGCGGGCCACGCTGGACGCCGCCGCGCCACTGGCCCGTCGAGCGGCCACGAACTCGACGACGGTCGGTGCGTCAACGGTCGCAACGTCCGACCCGTGTTCCGCCAGCCAGGTGGCGTAACTGGTGAGGTCCCGGCGGTAGGCGTTGATCGTGTTGGCGGCCCGGCCCCGCTCCGTGCGCAACCACGCCAGGAAGTCGGCGACTTCCAACGGCAGGTCGAGATCGGCGTCGTCGATGGTGATCGGCACGGCCGTCCCGTCAGCCGTGATCGCCGGCCTGCACGCGCCGGTCGGCGAGCAGGATCCCTACGACGGTCTTGGCGTCGACGATCTCTCCCCGCTCGACCATCGCCACCGCCTCGTCCAGCGGCACGTGGAGGACCTCGGACCACTCCTCCTCGGGCCCGTGCAGGCTTCGCTCGCCGGACTCGCACCCCGATGCCAGGTAGATCGTGGTCACCGAGTCCGTCAACCCGGGCGACGGCAGGATCTCGGCCAGCAGGTCGAGCGACCTCGGCGTGATGCCCACCTCCTCGAGCAACTCCCGCCGCGCCGTCTCCTCGGTCGGCTCGTCCTCGACGTCGCGCATGCCGGCGGGGATCTCGATCAGCTCGCGTTCGTAGGGCGGTCGCCACTGGCGCAGCAGCACCACCGACGCGTTGCCCTCGGCGTCGAAGACCAGCGGGACAGCGGCCACCGCACCGGGCGACCGAACGATGTCACGCTCGAACGTCGACCCGTCGGGCGCCTCGAAGTCGGCGACCACCACGCGCCAGACGTGACCCTGGTGCACCTGTCGCTCGTCGAGGAAGCGAAAACCGTCGGTCACGACCCTCGGTCGGCGCGCAGCTTGAGCGCCGCCCCGACCAGGTCCCGGAACAGCGGGTGCGGGCGGTCGGGCCGGCTCTTGAACTCGGGATGGGCCTGCGTGCCGACCCAGTACGGGTGGTCGGCCAGCTCGATGAACTCGACGAGGCGGCGGTCGGGCGACGTGCCGGAGCAGACGAAGCCGGCGGCTTCCAGCCGGGCCCGGTAGTTCGAGTTGAACTCGTACCGGTGGCGATGGCGCTCGCTGACCACCGGCTCGCCATAGGCCTCGGCGATCTTGGTCCCCGCCTCCAGCACGGCCCAGTAGGCGCCGAGGCGCATCGTGCCGCCCTTGTCGGTCACGTCGCGCTGGTCGTACATCAGGTCGATGACGGGATGCTGGGTGGTCGGGTCGAACTCGGTCGAGTTGGCATCGGTCAGCCCGAGGACGTTGCGGGCGAACTCGATGGTCATGCACTGCAGGCCGAGGCACAGCCCGAGGCACGGCAGGCCCTGCTCGCGGGCGTACTGGGCGGCGGCGATCTTGCCCTCGATGCCCCGGGCGCCGAAGCCGCCGGGGATCACCATGCCGTCGAGGTCGGCCAGCCGCCCGGCGGCCAGCAGCCCTTCGAGGTCCTCGGCCTGGATCCAGTCGATCTCGACCCGGGCGCCGTGGTGGAACCCGGCGTGCTTGAGGCTCTCGACCACGGACAGGTAGGCGTCGGGGAGCTGGACGTACTTGCCGATCAGCCCGATGCACACTGGTTCGTTGGCCGCCTCGACGCCGTCGACGACCTGCTTCCACGGGCCGAGGTCGAGGTCGGCCGCCGTGCCCTCGAGTCGGAGCACCTCGCACACGACCTCGTCGAGCCCCTCGCCGTGGAGGATCAGCGGGAGGGCGTAGATGTTGCCGACGTCGGCGGCGTTGACAACGGCGCGGGCGTCGACGTCGCAGAGGTTGGAGATCTTGACCTTCAGGTCGTCGCTGATCGGCCCCTCGCTGCGGCACACGATCAGGTCGGGCTGGATGCCCCGGCTGCGCAGCTCCGTGACCGAGTGCTGGGTCGGCTTCGTCTTCTGCTCGCCGGACGGACCGATGTAGGGCACGAGCGTGACGTGGACGTAGCACACGTTGTCCCGCCCGGCCTCCTTGCGGAACTGGCGGATGGCCTCGAGGAAGGGGAGGATCTCGATGTCGCCGACCGTGCCGCCGACCTCGGTGATCACGACGTCGACGTCGTCGGTGCCGAGACGGCGGATCCGCCGCTTGATCTCGTCGGTGATGTGCGGGATGACCTGCACGGTCTTGCCGAGGTAGTCGCCGCGCCGCTCGGCGGCGAGTACGGACTGGTAGATCGAACCGGTCGTGGCGTTGGAGTTGCGCGACAGGTTCTCGTCGGTGAACCGCTCGTAGTGGCCGAGGTCGAGATCCGTCTCGCCGCCGTCGTCGGTGACGAACACCTCGCCGTGCTCGAACGGGTTCATCGTTCCGGGATCGACGTTGATGTACGGGTCCAGCTTCTGCAGCGTCACCCGCAGCCCCCGCAACTTGAGCAACCGGCCGAGCGAGGACGCGGTGAGCCCCTTGCCGAGCGAGCTGGCCACTCCACCCGTCACGAAGATGTGCTTCGGCATGGGGTGGGTCCTCCGATCGTGTGCGATGCGCACCGCAGGCAACGTCGGGATCTCAGCGTACCCCAGGGCGGGCACGGAAGACTGGGATCGTGGCGATGACGGACCGCGGCCCGAGCCGGATCGGCCGGTGGGTCTTCGAACGCGACGGCAACGCCGTCGCCTCGCTCCTGATCGGTGCCGCCGGGCTGCTCGCCTTCCACGTGATCCTCGGACCGATCGCCATCGGACTCGGACTGCTGGCCAGGGGCCGGATCCGCCGCAGCGGGCAGCCGGGTGAGCTCACTGCCGCGCTCGGCATCGCCCTCGGCATCATCGCCACGACGATCCCCGTGATCCTGTGGCTCGTCGATTGAGCGCCGTGGCCAGCTGCACCGTCCTCGTGGTCCGCGAAATGGTTGCTCAGCAACCATTTCGCGGACCACGAGGACGAAGACGTCAGCAGCCGAGCTCGTCGACGCGGGCGAGGAACGTGCCGGCGCCGATGACGCCGGCACCGGCCCGGTCGACGTCGTCGCGCAGGGCGCGATCGGAGGTGACCACGTCGATCGAGGTCGGGTCACGTTCGGCCAGCAGCTCACGGATCCGGTCGTCGGCGGCGTCTCGGCCGCGCCGCCGGGCGTGGTGCACGAGGATCCCGCCGTGCGGTCCCTGCGGCAGGTCCGGGGCGTCGAGGACCAGCTCGATCGCCACCTCGGCCCGTTGGGCGTAGCACGAGAGGCGGTCGGCCAGCCGGCGCATCGCCGCCGGGCGGTCGCGCCACCAGCCGCCGGCACCAGCGCCGAGCACGTTGGCGCCGTCGACGAGCAGCGTCCGCCGTTCCCCGGGCGGTGGCTCAGCGTTCACGCAGCAGCTCGGCGGCGTGGCGCTGCGCCGCCGCGCCGCCCGCCGCGCCCGACAGCATCCGGGCCAGCTCGGCGACCCGATCGTCCCCTTCGACCCGTCCGACCGTGGTGGTCGTCACATCGCCGGCGACGTGCTTGCGCACGACGACCTGGGAGGTGGCCAGCGCGGCGACCTGAGCGAGATGCGTCACGACCAGCACCTGGTGGCGCTCGGCGACCTCGGCCAGCGCCCGGGCCACCGCGCCGGCGGCGGTGCCGCCGATCCCGGCATCGACCTCGTCGAAGACCAGTGTCCGTTCGATGTCGCCGTCGACACCGAGCAGGACAAGGCGCAGGGCGAGCATCGCCCGCGCCAGCTCGCCGCCCGAGGCGACCTTTGTCAGCGGCAGCATCGGCGACCCCGGGTTGGCGGCGAGCAGGAACTGCACCCGGTCACCAGGATGGTCGTCGTCGTGGTCGCCGACGGTCACGGCGATCTCGGCGTGGGCCATCGCCAGCTCGCGCAGCCGTCCCGTCACGGACGCGGCCAGTGCCGGCGCCGCTGCCCGGCGGGCCCGACCGACTGACTCGGCGACAGCCCGTTCCTCCTCGAGGGCCAGCGCCCGCTGCGCCTCGAGCTCCGCTGCCCGCTGGTCGAACCCCTCCAGCTCGTTCAGCCGGCGCGCTGCGTCGTCCCGGTAGTTCTGCAGGTCGACGACGGTCTCGCCGTACTTGCGACACAGGTCGCGCAGTTGCTGGCGCCGGGCCCGGGTCACCGCCAGCTGCTCCGGATCCTCTTCGATGCTGTCGCTGATCCGGCCGACGTCGGCGACCAGGTCGTCCAGCTCGACGAGCAACGACCGCGCCCGCTGCTCGACGGCGCCGTACGGCGCCCTGCCGGCCATGGCCCCGACGGCGGCGACCAGGGCGTCGCGCCCACCGCCGTCGTCGGCCAGGGCGGCGTGAGCGGCGGCGCCGGCCTCTCGATGCCCGACGGCGTCGGCCAGCCGGTCCTCGAGGGCCTCGAGTCGGCGCTCCTCGTCCGGATCGTCGAGGCCGGCAGCGACCAGCTCGTCGACTTGGAACCGGAGGAGGTCGATCTCCCGGGCTCGGGCCCGCAGGTCCCCACCCAACGCGGCCAGCTCGGCGTCCAGCTCGGTCAGTCGTGCTCGCGCCGCCCGCAACGGGGCCAGATCGACACCGCCGAACTGGTCGAGCGCGGCCCGCTGCGTCGCCGGTGCCAGCAGGCTCTGGTGGGCGTGCTGGCCGTGCAGGTCGACGATCGGGGTCGCCACTTCGGCCAGGGCGGCCACCGTCGACGGCCGACCGTCGACGTAGGCCCGCGACCGCCCGTCGACCGGCACGACGCGGCTCAGCACCAGCTCCCCGTCGGCGCCACCATCCCCAGCGAGCCCGACGAAGCGGCCGTCGATGCGCACCTCGGGGGCACCTGGGCGGACGATCGAGGCGTCCGCTCGGCCGCCGACCAGCAGCTCGAGCGCCTCGACGAGCATCGTCTTGCCGGCGCCGGTCTCACCGGTCACGGCCGTCAGGCCGGGCCCGAGCACGAGGTCGAGCTGCTCGATCACCCCGAGGTGCTCGATGTGCAGCTCGCTCAACATCAGCGGTCGGAGAGGCCGAACTTGGCCTTCAGGATCTGGTGGAAGTGATGCGGCGAGAAGCGCACGAAGCTGGCCGTCTCCACCGCCGATCGGCACGTGGCGACGTCGCCCGGCGCGAGGCGGGCGACCAGCTGCCCGTCGACGGCCAGCCCGGCCGGCCGATGGTCACCGACCTCGATGGCGACAGCCTCGCTGGGGTCGAGCACGAGCGTGCGGTCGAACAGCATGTGCGGGGACACCGGTGTCAGCAGCAGGGCGCGGTGGCGCGGCGACACCACGGGACCGCGCGCCGAGAGCGAGTACGCGGTCGAGCCGGTCGGCGTCGCCACGATCAGCCCGTCGGCGGCGTAGCTGGTGAACGGCTCGCCGGCGATGCTGGCGAGCAGGCGCACGGTGTGGCCCGACTCGTGCTTCTCGACGACCACCTCGTTGAGCGCCCGCCAGCGCCCTTCGACCGATCCCGCCACCTGGACCTCGACCATCATCCGCTCGTCGAGGTGCCAGCGGCCGGACGCCGGCCCGGCGGAGAAGCGCTCCATGGCCTCGGTCAGCTCGGGGACCTCGATCTCGGTCAGGTAGCCGAGCACTCCGAGGTTGACGCCGAGCAGCGGCACCGGTGCGCCGTCCAGCAGCCGCACGGCGCGCAGCATCGTGCCGTCGCCACCGAGGCTCATCACGAGGTCGGCATCGGTTGGTGGCACCTCGCCGACGTAGTCGGGCAGGCCGAGCGCGACGGCGTCCTCGGCCACGAGCCAGCCCTCGTGGCCGTGCCCGACGAGCCAGTCGATCGTGGCGACGGCGTGCTGCGCCGCCTCCGGCCGCTCGTGGTGGGCCACGACGGCGACGCGGATCATCGCCCACCTCGCGGCGTGACGGCGTGGACGAACAGCTCGCGGTTGCCCTTCCCGCCCACCAAGGGCGAATCCATCCAGCCGACGACAGTGCATCCGGCGGCGATGAGGGCGGCATCGATCTCGGTCCGCACGCGTTCGTGGATCCCGACGTCGGTGATCACGCCTCGCCCGCGCGCCACCTCGACGCGCCCCGCCTCGAACTGCGGCTTGACCAGCAGCACCATCGGCGACCCAGGGTGGCACAGCGTGATCAACACCGGGATGACCCTGGCCAGCGAGATGAACGAGAGGTCGGCGACGAGGAGGTCCGCTGGGCCGCCGATCAGGTCCGGCGTCGCCTCCTTGGCGTTTGTTCGTTCGAGCACCGTCACCCGGTCGTCGTTGCGCAAACGCGGGTGCAGCTGGCCGTGGCCGACGTCGAGGGCGACGACGTGGGCGGCGCCGTGGGCCAGCAGGCAATCCGTGAACCCACCGGTCGAGGCGCCGACGTCGAGGGCCCGGAGCCCGGCGACGGCGATCTCGAACCGCTCCAGCGCAGCGTGCAGCTTCTCGCCGCCACGGCCGACGTAGCGGGCCGGCGCGGCGAGGACGACGGCGTCGCCGGGGGCGACGAGCCGCGACGGTTTGTCAGCGGTCGCACCGTTCACGAGCACGGTGCCGGTGGCGACCAGGTCGACGGCGCTGGCCCGCCCACTCGCCAGCCCTCGCCGCACGAGCTCGGCGTCGAGGCGGCGGCGGGCGACCACTCAGGTCGGGCGGGAGGTGGCGACCTTGCGGACGCCCGAGGAGCCCACTGCCTTCTTCGCCGCCGACTTCTTGGCTGGCGACTTCTTCGCCGCTGTCCGCTTCCCCGCACGCTTCTTGGCCGGTGCCCGCTTGGCCGCCGACGTCTTCGCTCCGGCCTTCTTCGCCGCCGACTTCTTCGCCGCCGACTTCTTCGCCGCCGACTTCTTCGCCGCCGACTTCTTCACCGGCGACTTCTTCACCGCCGACTTCTTCACCGGCGCCCGCTTCGCCGGCGAGGCGCGACCCGGGGTGACCCGGCTGACGAAGCCCTCGAGCTGATCCTCCAGATCGTCGACGCGGTTGGCCAGCCAGCCGAGCTGCTTGGCGACCTCGGCCTGCACGGTCTCGGCCAGCTGGGTCGTCGCCCGGCGACCCCGATCGATCAGCGCCTGGACCGTTGCTTCGGTCTCCGAGCGCCGGACCTCGCCCGCCTTGACAAGGCTCTTGACCGCCGCCTCGGCCTGCTTGCGCGACGTCTCGGTCAGCTGGATGCTGTCGTCCAGCAGCTTCCTGAGCGGGTGTTTGGCCATCGAGCCAGGCTAGCTGTGCGGATCAACGTGACAGCACGGCCGCCAGCGCCAGAAGCAGGGCCCGAGCCTCGTTGCGGACCGTCTCCACCGTGCGAGTAGCCGGCCGCGGGCTGGCGTTGGGCACCTCGCTGTCCGAGACGGCGTGCAGTTCGAGGAGCAGCGACTCCTGGGATGGGTGGACGGCTCGCTGACCCTGCCAGAGGAACCAATTGTCACCGGAGCGTGATCCAGCTCCGGAGAATCCGAGACCACTGGCTCTCAGCTGTTCGGCGACCGCACTGGAGAGCGGTGCACCCGACGCGACCGGATCGCCGATGCGATAGGTCCCGGTCCCATACCAGCCGGCAAAGCCGTTCGGGGAGTGCACATGGACCGACAGAATGGGCTGAATCTCGGCCGTGAAATCCATCAGCGCCCGCGTCTCCGGTTGCGATTGGTGGTAGCCGTCAGCGTTCAGGTCGACGTCATTGGCGTTGCGGCGTTCATAGGCGGCGTATCCGTCCGGGTTCAGCGTCGGGATGAGCCAGACTCCGAAGTCGATCGGCGGGTTCTGGCGCACCTGCTCGGCGACCAGCGACGGGGCGCACTCGTCGCCGTGGATCTGCGCGATCACCACGACAACCTGGGCGGTGTCAGGTGGGCCCCAGTACTCGGCGTAGATCGCACGACCTTGCACCGACGTGCCGATCTGTCGCACGTCCCCGGGCGTGAGCGAGGTGTTGAGGCCTGGGAGGCCGACGGCCAACGTGTCGCACCGGCCGGTCGGGTACGGCCCCGACGTGGGCGATGGCTCGGGTCCCGGCGTACACGCCGGCTCACACTGGCTGAACAGCGCCATCGGAGCGAAGGCGAGCGCCAGCGTCCGCGTCGCAGTTCTCCTCACCGTTACCCACCTTTCTCGATGTCGCCGCCGGGCACGTGAATGGTCGGAGACGTCAGACGCTTCGCCATCTCCGCCGAGCAGGTGGCGGAAGAATACTGCCCCAGTCGCAGCCGCCCACGGGCATGACCCGCGGGACCAGGGCGATGAACTGCACCCGCTGGCGCTACTCGCGGGAATCCGCAGCTTCGATCGAGTCGACCACCGCGGCAAGGTCGGCGGCATCGATCGCCACCGGCACCTCGACCCGATCTCCCGGTTGCGTCACGCCCGAGCGCACGAGCGCGAACGGGCACCCGAGTGTCACGGCGAACTCGCCATCCGTGCTCGGCCGGTCGCCGACCATCAGCAGCGCGCCCGCCGCCAGCCCGCCGATCTTCGTCTCGATCGCCGCCGCCATCGGTCGATGGGGTTTCCCGGCGATCACGGCGGTCGCCCCGGCGGCCGTGCTCACGGCGGCGAGGATGGCGCCGCCGCCGGGGATCGGTCCGTTCGGCGTCGGATAGGTCGCATCGTCGTTCGTGCCGATCAGGCGGGCGCCGTTGCGAACGGCGGTCGCGGCGATGCGCAGTCGCTCGTAGTCGAACTCGCGGTGGAAGCCGACCACGACGACGTCGACCTGCTCGCCAGCGGGATCGTCGCCGGCGACGGGGAACGCTCCGACGGCGGCGACCGCCTCACCGACGCCCGGACCTCCGCAGGTCAGCACGCGCTGGCCACGCTCGATGAGTGCCGCGGCGGCGACCGCCGAGGTCATGACGTCGCCCTCGGCCGGGATGCCGATCGACCCGAGCGCCGCCTCCTGATCGCCGAGGCGGGCACCGGAGTTGTTCGTGACGAAGACGACCCGCCGGCCGCTGGCCCGCAGCCGGGCGACGGCGTCGACGGAACCGGGGATGGCGACTCGGGACAGCCACACCACTCCGTCGAGGTCCAGCAGGACCACCCTCGGCAACATGGGTTGGGCACGCTACCGCTGGGTGGCAGGCTCCCCCCGTGCCGCAGTTCGTGCCGTTCCCGGCGCTCCGCTACGCGTCGAGCACCGACCTCGATGCCGTGATCGCGCCGCCCTACGACGTGCTGTCCGAGACCGACGTCGCCGAGTTGGCGGCGCGCCACGAGCACAACATCGTGCACGTCGACGTACCCCGCGGTGACGACCGCTACGCGACCGCCGCCCGACTGCTGCGGCAGTGGGCCGCCGACGGCGTGCTCGCGGCCGATGCCGCTCCCACGTTCACCCTGTACCGAATGCGCTTCACCGACGCCTCGGGCGCGCATCGAGACCTCGTCGGCGTGCTCGGCGGCCTCGAGGTCGTCGACGAGGGCGCCGGCGGGGTCCTCCCCCACGAGCGCACGACCCCGAAGGCGTCGACCGACCGGCTCGAGCTCACGCGGGCGACGCAGGCCAACCTGTCGCCCGTCTGGGGCCTGTCGCTGGCCGCCGGGTTGACCGGACTGCTGACCGAGCCCGGCGAACCCGTCGGCACGGTGATCGTGGACGGCGTCGAGCACGTCGTCGAGCGGGTCACCGACCCCGAGCGCATCGCCGCCATCGGCGAACACATCGCCGGCGACGACGTGCTGCTGGCCGACGGTCACCACCGCTACGCCATCAGCCGCACGTACCGCGACGAGGTGCGGGCGGCGACGGGAAGTCGCCACACCCCCGCCGAGCACACGCTGGCCTTCGTGGGCGAGCTGATCGCCGAGCAGCTGAGCATCGAGGCCATCCACCGGCGCTACCACGACGTGTCCCACGCCGAGCTGCGGGCGATCCTCGCCCGGTCGTTCGAGCTGGCCCCCGGCGACCCGCCATCGCCGGCGACGCTGGCGACGATGGAGGCCGAGGGTCGGCTCGTGCTGTTGGGTCCCGGCGCAACGACCGAGTGGTTGACCCCGCGTCCGGGCGCCTTCGACGGCGTCCGGCCGCTCGACGGCGCCTGGCTCGAGCACGCGCTCGACGGGACGTCAGCCGCCGAGCACGTGACCTACCAGCACGGGCTGGACGAGACGGTCGCCGCGGTCGCCGCCGGCGACGCCACGGCGGCCGTGCTGATCCGACCGGTCAGCCTGACCGAGATCGAGCGCACGGCCCGCGAGGGGCTGCTGATGCCACCGAAGTCGACGTTCTTCACCCCCAAGCTGCGCACCGGCTTCGTGCTGCGCGACTTGCGCTGATCACCCTCCCTCCAACTGGCGACGAACAGCGCCGATCGCCCGACCCACCCGTCGCCGGTCGGCACCGGCGACGACGTGCTCGGCGACGACCTCGGTGCGTGACTGCGTGGCCCCGCCGACGCGAAAGAAGCGGCGGTTGACGTGGCCGACGACGACCACCTCCTCGCCCGCCTCGACGGGGACGCCGCCCACCGGCGGGTCGGTCCAGGCCACGGGCACGGTCCTCGTGCCGACGTCGTCTCGGGTGACGACATCGAACTGGCTGACGCTCCCGCCGGACGGCAGCGGGCGGACGGTCACGTCAGCGGCAAGGACGCCGCGCAACAGGACCAAGTTGTGCTCGCTCATGGTCGAGCTCCCTTCGAACGTGCCGGTCGGAGACCGGCGACTTCGTCGGGGGATGTCGGTACACGGAGCGTACGCGCGGGGTGCGCGCGGTTCGACGGGACGTCAGCGGACGCCAAGGACCAGGGCCGACGGCGGCGGGCGGCGCTCAGGCGGGCGGCGGGACCACCCGGATGCCCAGCTGGTCGAGCTGGTTCAGGTCGACCGGCCGCGGCGAGCCGGTCATCGGGTCGGCGCCCGACTGCGTCTTGGGGAAGGCGATCACCTCGCGGATGCTCTCCTCGCCGGCCAGGATCGCGGCCAGCCGGTCGATGCCCATCCCGAAGCCCCCGTGCGGCGGCGCCCCGTACTCGAAGGGGTTGAGGAAGAAGCCGAACTTGCGGTCGGCGGCGTCCTCGTCGATGCCGAGCACGGCGAAGACCCGTCGCTGGATGGACGACTCGTGGATCCGGATCGACCCCGACCCGAGCTCCCATCCGTTGAGCACCAGGTCGTAGGCCTGCGAGCGGACGGCCATGGGGTCCGTCTCCAGCAGGTCGACGTCGTCCAGATGCGGCATCGTGAACGGGTGGTGGGCGGGCTTCGGACGCCCGGTGTCGTCGACTCCGACGAACATCGGGAAGTCGACCACCCACACGTACCGGTACGGGCCTTCGTGGACAGGCGGTCGCCCGAGGTCGTTGCGCAGCTGGCCGAGCACCTCGACGGTGGTCGTCCACGCATCGGCGACGACGAGCAGCAGGTCGCCGGGTACCGCCTCCAGGCGGGTGGAGAGCGCCTCCGCCTCCTCGGCGGACAGGAACCGGGCGACGGGTGACTCGAGCGTCCCGTCGGCGGCGACCTTGAGCCACACCAGGCCCTTGGCGCCGAGCGATTTGGCCCGGTCGGTCAACCGGTCGAGCTGGTTGCGGCCGTACTGATCGGCCGCCGCCGGCACGCGGATGCCCTTGATCGCCGCCGCGCCGGCGAACGCCTTGAACTCGGTCTCGGCGAACACCGCGGTCAGCTCGACGAGCTCCATGCCGAAGCGCAGGTCCGGCTTGTCCACGCCGTAGCGCTCCATGGCCGTGTGCCACGTCATCCGCTCGATCTCGCCCGGCCGCTCGCCGGTGGCGGCCACCGTGGCGGCCAGCACGGCCTCCCCGATCGCCGCCAGCACGTCGTCCTGGCCGACGAAGCTCATCTCGGCGTCGAGCTGGGTGAACTCGTACTGACGGTCGGCACGCATGTCCTCGTCGCGCAGGCACCGGGCGATCTGGTAGTAGCGGTCGAAGCCGGCGACCATCAGCAGCTGCTTGAAGAGCTGCGGCGACTGGGGCAGTGCGTAGAACGACCCCGGCTCCTTGCGAGATGGGACGAGGAACTCGCGGGCGCCCTCTGGGGTCGACGGGACGAGCACCGGGGTCTCGACCTCGACGAAGCCCTGCTCCTCCATGGACCGACGCAGCGACGAGTTGATCGCCGCCCGGACGCGCAGGTTGCGCTGCAGGCGCTGGCGTCGCAGGTCGAGGTAGCGGTACTGCAGGCGGGTGCCTTCGTCGACCTCGTCGGCGCGGGCATCGACCGGGAAGGGCGGGGGCGTGGCCGTGCGCAGCACCTCGACGGTGCACTCGCCGACCTCCACCTCGCCGGTCGGCAGGTTCGGGTTGGCGGTGCCCTCGGGGCGCCGGCGGACCACGCCGGTGATCCGCACCACGTACTCGTTGCGGGCGTCGATGGCGTTGTCGACGACGCACTGCACGACACCGGTGTGGTCGCGCACGTCGATGAACGCCAAGTGCTCGCCGTGCTCGCGCCGGCGGGCCACCCAGCCGCACAGCGCGACGGTCTGGCCGACGTCGTCCAGCCGCAGCTCCCCGCACAGGTGCGAGCGCATCGACGTCGATGATCCGGTCATCACGCCAGCACCGATTCGAGGTGGGCGACGAGGTCGGCGCGGGCGACGACCGTCTGCTCGTCGGCGGACGCCCGCAGTGGGCGAACGACGGCCGTGCCGGCGGCCCGCTCGTCGTCGCCGACGATGACGGCGACGGCGGCGCGGCTGCGATCGGCGGCCTTCATCTGGGCCCGCATGCTGCGCCCGTCCCACGCCCGGTCGGCCGAGCGCCCGGCCCGCCGCACCTCGTCGGTGATCACGAGCGCCTCGCGCCCACCGGTCGTGTCGACGACGAACACGTCCACCGCGGCGTCCGGGGCGGGGAACACGCCCTCGTCGTCACAGGCCAGCAGCGTCCGGTCGACGCCAACGGCGAAGCCGATCCCGGGGGTCGCCGGGCCGCCGAGCGCCTCCACGAGGCCGTCGTAGCGACCACCCCCGCCGAGCGCGTTCTGGGCGCTGTGCATCGTCCCGCCGGCGAACTCGAACGTCGTGCGCAGGTAGTAGTCGAGCCCGCGCACCAAGCGGGGGTCGATGCGGTACGGGATCCCCAGCGCGTCGAGGCCGGCGCGGACGGCGGCGAAGTGATCGGCCGCTGCACCACCGAGGAAGTCCGCCATCCGTGGCGCGGCGTCGATCAACGGCTGGTCCGGCGGGCGCTTGGAGTCGAGCACGCGCAACGGGTTGCGCTCCAGCGTCTGGCGGCTCTCCTCGGACAGCCCGTCACGGTGAGTGTCGAAGTGCACGCCCAACGCCTCGACGTAGCGGGCCCGGTCGGCTGGCTCCCCGAGGCTGTTCAGCCGCAGCTCGACCTGGCGCAGGCCGAGGGCGGCGAAGAAGCGCCAGCCGAGGGCGATGACCTCGACGTCGAGGTCGGGGTCGTCGACACCGAGGGCTTCGATGTTGACCTGGTCGAACTGCCGGTACCGGCCGCGCTGGGGCTTCTCGTAGCGGAAGTTGGAGCCGGCGCACCACGTCTTCCACGGGGTTGGCGGGCGGTGCTCGACGAAGGCCCGGCACACGCCGGCGGTGAACTCCGGCCGCAACGCCACGTGCCGCCCGCCGAGGTCGGTCAACTCGTACATCTCCTTGGCCACCACGTCCGTCGCCTCGCCGATGCGCCGGAACACGCCGATGTCCTCGAGCAACGGCGTCACGACCTGCCGGTAGCCGGCCGGTTCGACGACCTCGGCGAAGACCTCGACGAAGCGCCGCCAGCGGCCCGACTCCGGCGCCAGGATGTCACGCATCCCGGGGCTGGTCGTGAACTCCGGCACGGCCGGGGAGGCTACCGGTGCGCCCTGCGCCCCGACCCGGAAGTCCGCGGGCGAAGACCGGTCGTCTCAGCGGTCGACCGCAACTACTCGGAGGTCGACCGACCGGCGGTCCGCCAGCTCAGCGTCAGGGACGACGGGACGGTGCCCAGCTCCGAGATGAAGCACGCTGCGGCGTCCGGGTGACCGTGCTCAGCGAGCAGAGCGAGACCGACTGGCGGGTGCAGCCGCCTCCGCCGCCGCCGGGCATCGCATCCGCGCTTCTGGTCCGACGAACGCGAACGACGGCGCCGGGTCGCCTTTGACCGCGGCGCCGTCGTTCGGAACGGTTGCCCGCCCGTCGGGATCAGATGGGCAGGGTGATGACGTCGCCCATGCTCGACCCAGTGGCCTCACACGGAACGGCGGCGTCGCTCAACTCGCTGACGAGCACGCCGACGGTGACGTCACAGATGTTGGCGGCGACGCTGAGCGGGACCTGAACGTCGAGGGTGTCCACGTTGACGTTCACGAGGCCCGACTGGCGAGTTGGCCCGCTCTCATTGCGGGTGACCTCGGCGCCGGACACGGCGTCGGACTCACACGGCGCGGCCGCGTCGCGGAGGTCCTGCACGAGCACGCCGACGGTGACGTCACAGATGTTGGCGGCGATCGAGACCGGCACCTGCACCGAGACATCGGTGAGGTTCACGTTGACCAGACCCTCTTGGTCGACGGGCTGCGCCGAGGCGGTCGATGTCCCAACGAATCCGATGGAGGCGGCGGCGGCAGTAAGGCCGATCAGGCCCTTCTTGAGGCTGTTCATGGGTTGAACTCCTTGTTGGTGTCCGCAGAAGGGGTCTCGTTGACCCGATCCCCATTCGCCATGCCCCCGCCGTCGGGCATCAAACCGAAACGTCTCGAACCTCCTTGGGGATGAGCACCTGGCGCGGACGCGTATCCTCCGGCCGCAAACTTTTCGGCCTGCTGCCCGTCATGCGGACGGGTCGGAGGCGTTACATCGCAAAAGGGGGCAGGGGAGACGACGCCTCGGGCGACCGCCCTGGCCCGCCATTTCGCAGCGAGGAGACGCTCCATGACTGATCTCACGTACGACACTCGCCACTTGGCGGGCCGCACGGCGGTCGATCGCAACTACTCCAAGATCGGCACGATCGACGAGGTGTATGTGAACGACGCGACGGCGCAGCCCGGGTGGCTGGCCATCAAGACTGGGCTGTTCGGAGCCAACGTCACCTCCGCTCCGCTGTCGGGCGCCCTGGCCTATGGCGACGAAGTCGTGGTCCCCTACGACTCCGGAACCATCACGGAGGCGCCGAACGCGGAGGACCTCGACCATCTCAGCTCCGACGAAGTCGTGGCCCTGTACGACTACTACGGGCTCGGCCGTGCTGACGGCAGCGTTGAGACCGCCGATCGTCCCCGTCGCCACGACCGCGAGGGCGACCACATCGGCGGTCCGCAGACCGAAACCTTCATGACCCGGTCCGAAGAACATTGGACGTCAACACGCGGACCCGACAGACGGGCACGGCTCGACTGCACAGGTGGATCGAGACCTAAGACGTTGAGATCCGCGTTCCCATCCGCCGGGAGAAGGCGCGCCTGGTGAGGGAGCCGATCACCGACGCCGACCGCGACGGGCCGATGGCCGGTGGTGACCTGACCGCCGACGAGCATGAGATCGTGTTGAGCGAAGAGGTCGTCGACGTGACCAAGCGTGTCGTCGCCAAAGCGCGCGTCAGACTCGAAACTGAGACCGAGACCGACCAGGTCGCCGTCGACGACACCCTGCGGAAGGAACGCATCGAGCTCGACCACGACCACCGACCGTCGCCGTCCCGGTCGGTGATCCTGACCGACGCACACCTGCGCTCACCGTCCGCCACGCCGAAGACGGTGGGCTCTTACCGCTCTCCAACCCGTTCTGACATCTCGACGCCGCCCGACCTTCCCGCGACCAGCAGACAAGCCACCTACCACAGAAAGCCGGCGAACGATGACATCAACAGTCCTCTGGGTCATTGCCGCGATCCTCGTGATCGCTGGCATCCTCACCCTCATCCGAGGCGCCGTCCTGCTCGGCATCGTGCTCATCGTCATCGGACTTCTCGTCGGACCCGGCGGCGTCTCCATCTTCACTTGACCCGCGGAAGAATGCCGACCGCGCTTCCTCAACGGCGGCGCTGTTTGTCTGACAACTCTCGTTCTCGCGCCACGCTCAAGAGAACAGACCAATTCATCGGCTCCGGTTCCCGTGCTGCCCGACCAGGATCCATCGTTTCTCAGCCGCTCTAGATCACGGAGACCATCGTGGGAGATCCACCCGCAGATTTTCGTGCCGCCATCGTTGACGCCAACGGCGGCGCCACGCTCGAGTTGGCCGGCGAGGTCGACCTCGCTTGCGTCGACGATCTGGCCGCCCGGTTGGACGCAGTGATCGACACCAGGACCGGCACGATCGCGGTCGATCTATCGCGGGTGACGTTCCTCGACTCGTCCGGTCTGAAGTCGCTCGTGTCGGCTCATCGGCGCCTTCAGGCGGAGGGCCGGCGCCTCACGGTTCGCGCCCCTTCGGCGGCGGTTTTCCGGGTGTTGCAGCTCAGCGGCGTGGCCGCGTTCCTCGGCGTGCAGGGTCCGGCGTCCCATCAGCAGCCGCCTAGCTGTGGAAGCTGGGGACCTCGTCCTTGAGGAGGCGTTGAGGGTGCCGATTGGTGAGCGCACGGCCGTCTTCCCGGGGTCGCGCACACGAGTGACCGAGGACGGTGCGAACGTGATGGTGGTCGCACATGAACGTTCGAGGCTCCACGGGTGTCGCGATCGGGATCCTCGTGCTCGTCGGATGCAGCGATGGGAATGGCGCTGATGTCAGCTCATCCCAACCATTGACGTCCGAACTCGCGATGTCGAGGGACGCTGACGCTTCGACTCTGGTGCCGGCCGCTTCGGGAACACAGTCGTCGACACCGGCAGGCGATTCGACAACATCGACAGCCGAGGCCACGATGTACGACCTCGAGCGCGCCGGCGTCATGTGTAATGCGCACCGCTGTCGAGTTGGGAAGCGTGGGTGACGACGTCCGGTGCCTGCAGACCCGCCTTCAAGAGGTCACCGTCACTGGTGGTGAAATCGTCGTCGACGGCAACTACGGACCAGCGACCGACCGTGCAGTGCGGGACTTCCAGGAGGTCCAGAACTTGGTCGTCGACGGCGTGGCGGGTGCAGAGACGGCCGAACGGCTCGGCGTCTGGTTCGATCGCCCGCCCAGCGGCTGGACGGGCTAGTGCCGTAACCGGCAACGTTTGGGGGTGGCGCGTCCACCACCTGAGGGCTGGAGTCTGTTTTCCTTGACGCATGGCGCAGAGAGTGCAGGTCCGGGAGCTGGGCAACGGGGAAGGGCGGCGGTTGCTGTCGATCATCCGGCGCGGGTCGGGGTCGGTGGTGCGATGGCGCCGGGCGCAGATCGTGCTGTGGTCAGCGCAGGCGATGGACGTGCCGGCGATCGCCAAGATCGCGTTCACTTCCGAGGATCGGGTGCGGGAGATAATCCGGCTCTACGCGTCCGAGTGGGGAGAGCGGGTTCTGATGCGTGGCGGGCGGGGCCGTTCAGGCCAGGTGACTCCGCCGGCGTGGAGCAGCACGCGGAGCCGGTAGATGTCGAAGGATCGGAAGCCGTGACCGCAGCGCTTGACCTTCTTGACGCACAGGTTCAAGCCTTCGGTCGGTCCGTTGGAGGCGCCGGTGTCGTGGTGGGCGAGGATCTCGCTGCGCCACGCCTTGAGGGTCTTGCCCAGCGAGCGGATCTCGGCGACCTCGTCGGCGAGGCATCCGAGGATCGCTTTGTCCAACAGCGTCGCTGCGTCGGTGGGGGTGTCAGCGAGGTACACGTCTCTGACACTCTCCTTGGCGAGCCAGGCGCCGACCGTTTCGTCGTCGGGGTCGCCGACGCGCAGTCCGAGCAGCATCCGTTCGGAGCCTCGTTGATCGAGGCGTTCGGAGCCGGTGAGCAACAGCTTGCGGATCCGATACAGCGGATCGTGCTTGCGGCCACGATGGCCGAGCGTCTCGTTCTGCACCCGGCGGCGGACTTGATCGAGACAGCGGTTGGCGACGCGAACGACGTGGAACGGGTCGGCGACACGGCGGGCGTGGGCGAGGCCGGGTGACAAGCCGGCACGGAACGATTCGGCCAGGTCGGTGGCCACCACCTCGATCCCGGCGAGCCAGTCGGGGTCGGCGTTGGCGGTCCAGCGGCGCAGGTCAGCGGCACTGTTGCCGTTGACCATGTCGATCACGATGTGGCGGTCGAAGTCGACCAACCCGGTGGCGTAGATCGTTGGATGGGTCGGGGTGGCGGCGAGGAACGACGTCTCATCCACGCCGAGCTGGGTCACCGGGCCGACCCGGTCTGGGTCGTCGACGAGCGGCGTGCCGTGCTCGATGACGGCGTTCATGATCGTCCACCAACACACCCCCAGCTCGTCGGCCAGCTGGCTCACCGGTCGAGCGTTCTCACCGACCTGACGGCACGCCTCGACCCCGGCGCGACGAGTGATCACGGCCTGGGTGTCGAAGTGGTCGGAGCGCTCGGTCCACGTCCGCGCCGGGCACCACGGCTCCCGGCAGCGCCACCGCCGCTTCGACCAGCGCAGCCGCGCCGGGCGACCGAAGCAGGCCAGATCACGGACGTCGACGCGCATCCGATCCTGCGCCTCGGCCTGCACACCACAGGTCATGCAGAATGCCCGGGTGGCCGTCGTCTCGATGACGACCACCACCTCGACATCGGGCTCGCTCACCTCGAGCACCCGAAAGCCCGGCAGTCCCAACAGCGCCTCGGCCAGACCGATACCGTCGCTCATCGTCAGGGGTCTCCTCCGCGTCGCAGTCTTCGAACAACCGCAACGATGGCGGGACCCCTGACTCGCGCGGTGGACCCTCCACTACCTCACTCCCCACTGCAACACGAAGAGCCAATTATCTTCTGGATCTGGCGTCATGTCGGCGTGGTCAAGGCGTGTCATCTCTTAGAGCCGGAAAGACGGCCGGTGATCCGCCGGCCGCAGGCTCACTCGAGGAGATGCACCATGACTGATTTCACCTACGACACCCGCCAGTTGACGGGCCTCACGGCGGTCGACCGCAACTACTCGAAGATCGGCACGATCGACGACGTGTACGTCGACGACCTCACCGGTGAGCCGGCCTGGCTGGCCGTGAAGACGGGCCTGTTCGGCACTCGACGCAACTTCGTCCCGCTGACCGGCGCCGAGGTCTACGGCGACGACGTCGTGGTCCCGTACGACACGGCGATCGTCAAGGACGCCCCCAAGGCCGAGGCCGACGGACGTCTCGAGCCCGACGAGGAACGTGCCCTCTTCGCTCACTACGGGTTCACCACCACCGGCTGGGACCGCGACGTCACCGACGAGCCCCGCAAGGGTCGCCGTCAGGCGAAGGGTTCTGACACCAGCGGCCCGGAGACCGACGACGCGATGACCCGCTCGGAAGAACAGCTCGACGTCAACAAGCGGACCCGTCAAGCTGGCACGGCTCGGCTGCGCAAGTGGATCGAGACCGAAGACGTCGAGATCCGGGTGCCGGTGCGGCGCGAGAAGGCGCGCATGGTGACCGAGCCGATCACTGACGCCAACCGGGACCGGGCGATGTCCGGCGGGGACCTGACCACCGGGGAGCACGAAGTCGTCCTCAGCGAGGAAGTCGTCGACGTCGACAAGCGCGTCGTCCCCAAGGAGCGTGTCCGGCTCGAGACCGAGACCGAGACCGACGAGGTCGCCGTCGACGACACCGTGCGCAAGGAACGCATCGACTTCGAGCACGACGAGAGCCGAGGCCGGCGCCCATCGTGACCGGTCGCAGGCAGCGGACGTCGACGGCTGCCAATGCGGCAGCCGTCGCTCGGCGCCTTGGATCTTCGCTGCCATCCGCCGCCGAGGTGAGTGCGGCCCGTACGAACGTGCGTCGAAGGGACCTGTCGTGATGGCGGGCGTCGAGTGGCTGCTGACGAGCTTGCTCCTGGCCATCGTGATCGTCTCCGTCCTGTCGACGCAGCCTCGGAAGCAGCCCGCCGCCGCCGGTGTACGGCGGCACCGACCTGGTCACCGAACCACTGCCGTTCGGGCGCACCGCGGCTGCGCAAGGTCGGCGCTGCCCCACGTGCGGGTGCCTGGGCCATGACCAACCTCCGCCCGCCTCGGGGTGGCGGTGCTCGCTGGATAATCGGAACTGCCACTGCGCCGCCAAGGCGCATCGACTGGGGGCAACGATGTGTTTAGCTGATCTTCGGCTCGGCGGCGACTGCGCCGAGTTGGCGGATTTTGCGCATCGGTTCGATCAGGGGCCACCGTGGGATCGATTCGATGTTGACGAGGCTCAGTTTCGGTATCGACAAGTGTCGGGTCACCTCTCGACACAGGAGTATGACGACGCGGTCTGCGCAGTTCTCGGCCGCCTCGAACCTCAGGAGCGTCGCCAGTTCGCCCACCTGGTTGCTGATCGCTGCGCCACGAAAGGCCTCGAATTCGATCCGTGCGGGGATCACGGCCCGGACTGCTATGAGGACCCTCGCACGCTGGCGCGGCTCATCAGCCCGCTGCGTGAGGGATGCCAGTCGAACGGAGGCCTCGAGCGACTCCTCGCCGGCCGCGACGGCCTGAGCAAGGTGGTACTCGGAGGCATCGCTGCGTCAGCCTTGCAGCAACTGTGAACGGACGCCATCGCGAGATGCCGTCTGTGCTTGTCGAAATGTCCGCGGTCGCGCGGGTGGAGGCCAGCGGGACCGCAACCCGTCCAGGTTCGTCCGGTACGGACGCCGGAGAGGGCGGGTCCAGCAGCAACGGAACCGTTGCGGACGCGTCGACCGTTGACGCCGGCACGGCGACAACGAACACCGGCGGTGCGCCGTCGAGCGCGGCCGGTGGTGTTCCGGCCTCCAGCGCGGCCGCAGGTGGAATCGGTCGTCGCCGACGAGGGCTTCTGGGTCGGACTAGCCCGATCCTTCGGACCTCCGTGTACCTGAGCCCGCCGGCGCGCGCCACGTCGGGCGAGTCGCCGTTCCACGTCACTTCTGGCGACCTCATCGACCTCGCGGGCGACGTGATCGTGTTGCCCGGAGACTCAGCAACGCTCGGGTTGACGTCGACGAAGGTGCTGATCAGCTCACCGAGCGGGGTCACCTCGTCGAAGCCGTGTCCCTCACCTCCCGTGAACAGATGAGCCATCAACCCCAAGCCGTTCCCGCGTTGGGTTTGGTCGGTCACCGGCCCGGCCCCACGGCGATGCGATCGGGGACGAACGGGGAGCTCGCCGACTGGTTGTCCCGCGGTGTGATCGACGCACATGGGGAATCGGTCGGGGTGGTGGCCGACATCTACCTCGACCGGCTCGCCGGCCGTCCCTGCTGGGTGGCGATCACCGGTGGCCTCTTCGGCGCCCCTCTCGTGGTCGCTCCGGTCGGCGGTGCGTCACTGCGTGGGGACGAGGCCATGCTGAGCACGCCCGGTCGCACGACGTCGGCGATGCTCGCCGAACTGCGCGCCGCCGTCGTCAGCGCCCCGGCCGTCCTCGCGGCCGTGTCGATTCCACCGGCGGATCACCAGCTCGTCGTGGATCACTACGCTGCTCCTGCAACTCACGCCCGGGCAACACCATTGAAAGGCAGCCACCATGACCATCCTCGCCGTCGAATGGAGCCAGGGTATCGAAGATGCCTGGTCCGACATCGCCTCGTTCGTTCCGAAGCTGCTCGGCTTCTTAGTAATCCTAATCGTCGGCTATTTCATCGCCAAACTGATCGCCAAAGCCGTCGATGCCGTCTTGGAAAGGGTCGGGTTCGACCGTGCCGTCGAGCGTGGTGGGATCAAGAAGGCGCTGGAACGCAGCAAATACGACGCCAGCGACATCCTGAGCAAGGTCATTTTCTACGCACTTTTCCTCATCGTGCTGCAGATGGCCTTCGGTGTCTTCGGTGACAACCCGGTTAGTCGACTCATCGAAGGCGTCATCGCCTACCTCCCGAAGGTCATCGCCGCCATCTTGATCATCGTGGTCGTGGCGGCCATCGCCGCCGCCGTGCGCGAACTGATCGGAGCCAGCCTCGGCGGCCTCAGCTACGGCAGGGCACTGGCCAACGGTGTCGGAATCGCCATCCTCGTCGTCGGAGTGTTTGCCGCCCTGAACCAACTCGAGATCGCCCCAGAGATCGTGACCGGCCTGTTCTACGCGCTGTTGGCGATCGTCGTCGGTTCGGCCGTCATTGCCATCGGCGGCGGCGGTGTCGGCCCGATGCGCAGCCGCTGGGAGAATGTGCTGGCGAAATACGACGAGGAGAAGCCGAGAGTTCGAGACGCGGCCCAAGGATCCAAGCAGCGGATCACGCAGCACGCCCAGCAACCCGCCAATCGAACCACGGGCGGCGCAGGACCCAGCGCCTCGCCGTCCGGCGAGCCGCTCCCGCCGCCGCAATGATCCGCCCACCCGCCCGTTCAACATGATCGAGGCGAACCGGCGTCCTACGGGCTCCGCATGACCGCGAACTGGCATCACGTGCACCCCCGCTGCGCCGGTTCCTAGACTCCGCCGGCATGGTCTGTGAAATCGCGTCACTGTGAGTCGCCGACGAGAAGCCGTCCGGAAGGTCTTCGACCGACTGCCCGAGGGACACGTAATGGGGTTCGCAATGTGCTGGCCTCGGTCAAGGGGTTGCGGTATGTCAAGCAAAACCAGGCTCTCTTCGCAACCCGGCTCGCTGATCTCGAACGACTCGACCGCCGTGTCCCCCCCGAACCGAGGACCGACCAACGATTCCCCCCCGGCATTCTGTCGCGGATTTGCACCCAAGGTCAGTTCGACGAGCCGTGGTTCGATGAGAGTTGTACGCAGCTCGGCGAGCAATTCCGCTGGAGCCGCAAGCCTCCGCAGCCAGCGGCCGGCGCTGGTCAGACGTGGATCACCGTGCGCCGGCAGCTTGTGGTCGTTGCTGACATAGAGCTCCCACAATGCCGGGTCGGATCGCAACTGCTCCTCAGCATCAACTTGCATACTTCGGAACTTCACCATCCTGAAGTGCCGGCCGTCATGACCGACTCGAACCTGCTGGAACAGCACCGGACCGGGTGACGTCAGTTTGATCGCGATCCCGACGATCGCCCCTACGCAGATCGCAGCTGGTAGCGCGAGGACGGCCAGTACCACGTCGATGGCTCGCTTGGCGTGGCGCGAGCGGCCGCGGTATCGGCGGTTGCCGATTGCCCTGCTGGTCACGGCGTCGAGCGCGCCGCTAACGTCGGATAACCCGCGCACACGTGCGCGAGCCGGCCCTCAAGCTCGTGCAAATGGCTTGTGCCCCCAAGTCTCTCCACGGTGTCCGCACGCTGAGTGTCGGCAAGACATACCTGCGGTCCGGTCTCGACCTTTCGCTACTTGTATTGACCGGGTGGGCATTTGCCGCTGCCGGTGCCCTGTTCTTCTTCCTCGATGAACGGCCCGACAGTCTTGTTGTCGAGGTTGCCTCGCCCTGATGTCTCTTCGGTGGTCGTGCACTCGAACCGGGGGTTCTTCCCCTCATCGACCTCCACCAGGGTGCACGACTTGAGGCCGCGGACACTCGACCAAGTGCCACCAGCCGCCTCGCACGACTGCTGGTTGTGGTCACTGGCACCAGCCGAAGGACCGACGCCACCGAACCACATGATCGCCGTGGCGGCGGCCGCGACTACTGCTTGCTTTTTCATGTTTTGACCTTTCCAGTTTCGAGCGCGCCGAACGGACGTCGCACGACCTCGATTCCTTCTGTCGTCATTCCCCGGCTCCCCAAGGGGTTCGCCCGCCTTGAAGGAGTGCCGGGTAGCTACCCCCCGATCGGGGTACCTAAACCCGGGGTCAGCGGACGGTGCGCCGCGTCGTCCCGCGCCGGTGCCCGCGACGGCAGGCACCGTTCACACTCAGGTCTTGATACCGCGTCGATGAGCGCTGGAGGTAGGTGCTGCGAGACCCCGAACCATCAACTAGCAGGAGCAATTGCCAGGTCTCCCCCACCCGGCACGACGCGGTAGGCGTCGTAGACGGCCTCGATCTGCTTGATCGTGCGCAGCACGGCGGCGAGGTGGCCAGGGTCGGCGAGCTCGAACTCGAAGCGCATCTTGGCCACCCGGTCGTTCCCCGTGGTCGTGTCGCACGACACGATGTTCACGTGGTGCTCCGACAGCGCGTTGGCGACGTCGCGCAGCAGCCGTGAGCGGTCGAGGGCGACGACCTCGACACCGGCACGGAACACCGCCGCGGTCCGCTCGTCGTCCCAGTCGACGTCGATCAGCCGAGTGGCGTGATCGCTCATCAGCGACACCGCGTTGGCGCAGTCGGCGCGGTGCACACTGACGCCGCGGCCGCGGGTGACGAACCCGATCACGTCGTCGCCGGGCACCGGCGTGCAGCAGTTGGCCAGCCGGACGAGCACGTCGTCGAGGCCCTCGACGTGGATCCCGACAGATTCGTCGCGCGACCGCTGCCGTCGGGGCCGCAACACCGTCTCCGGCAGCTGATCGTCGGAGTCGCCGCCTCGGAAGCCGCGAGCCACACGGTGGGCGACGCTGCGGGCCGAGACGTGGTGCTCGCCGATCGCCGCCAGGAGGGCGTCGAGATCGACGTAGCTGTGATCGTCGATCACCTCGCGCAGCTGTTCCGACGCCCACATCCGGGCGACGGGCAGGCCCTCACGACGCAGCTCCTCCGCCAGCGCCTCGCGCCCGGCCTCGATCATGTCGGCCCGCCGCTCACGGCTGAACCACTGGCGGATCTTGTTGCGCGCCCGCGGCGAGGCGACGAACTTCAGCCAGTCCTGCGACGGACCGGCCGTCTCGACCTTGGACGTGAAGATCTCGATCGTGTCGCCACTCGCCACCTGCTGGTCGAGCGACACGAGCCGACCGTTGACCTTGGCGCCGATGCAGGCGTGGCCGACCTCGGTGTGCACGGCGTAGGCGAAGTCGACCGCCGTCGACCCGACCGGCAGCGTGATGACCCGACCCTTCGGCGTGAACACGAACACCTCGTCCTGCTCGAGGTCGGTCTTCAGGCTCTGCATGAACTGTGCCGGGTCGCTGACCTCGGCTTGCCAATCGATGATCCGGTTCACCCAGTCGATGTCGCCGCTCGACGTGCCGTCCTTGTAGGCCCAGTGGGCGGCCACGCCCCACTCCGCCCGCTGGTGCATCTCACGCGTGCGGATCTGCACCTCGATCGGCTTGCCGGTCGGCCCGATCACCGTGGTGTGCAGGCTCTGGTACAGGTTGAACTTGGGCATCGCGATGTAGTCCTTGAACCGGCCCACCACCGGCCGCCACCGCCCGTGGATGCATCCGAGCGCGGCGTAGCAGTCCTTCATCGAGTCGACGATGACCCGCACGGCGACGAGGTCGAAGATGTCGTCGAACTCCCGGCCCCGCACGACCATCTTCTCGTAGATGCTCCACAGGTGCTTGCCCCGCCCGGTCACCTCGGCATTGATCCCGAGCTCGTCGAGACGGGCCTTGACTTCGTCGATTGCGGCGGCGAGGAAGACGTCGCGCTCGGGCGAGCGCTCGGCGACCAAGTGGTCGAGCTCGGCGAAGCGCTTCGGGTGCAGGGCGGCGAACGACAGGTCCTCGAGCTGCTGCTTGATCTCCTGGATCCCCAGCCGGTGGGCCAGCGGGGCGTAGATGTCGATCGTCTCCTGGGCGATGCGCTGCTGCTTGTCGGGCGGCATGCCGGCCAGCGTCCGCATGTTGTCGAGGCGGTCGGCCAGCTTGATGACCAGCACCCGCAGGTCGCGGGCCATCGCCACGAGCATCTTGCGCATCGTCGCCGCCTGCTGCGCCTCGCGCGAGTCGAAGCGGATGCGCTCCAGCTTGGTCAGCCCGTCGACGATCTCGGCGATCTCGTTCCCGAAGTCGCGATCCACGTCGTCGAGCGTGATCTCCGTGTCCTCGACGGCGTCGTGGAGCAGGGCGGCGGCGACCGAGATCTCGTCGAGCCCGATGTCGGCGACGATGCGGGCCACCGACAGCGGGTGGTTGATGTAGCTCTCGCCGCTGTTGCGCAGCTGGCTGCGATGGGCCGCCGCGGCGACCTGGTAGGCGCGGTTGATCGTGGCGACGGGCGCCTTGGGATGGCGCTGCCGGTAGCTGGTCAACAGTGGCGTCAGTTCGGCCGGTGTGGCCGCCTCGTGGTGGCGGCGCCACGGGAGGACGCGGTCGACGGTGCCCATCAGTCGAACCGGGCCAACGCCTCGACCCGCCGGTCCCCGAGCACGGCGCGACCGCCGAGCGCGGACAGCTCGATGAGGACGCCGATGCCGACGATCGTACCGCCGAGCGTCTCGACGAGGCGACAGGTCGCCGCCGCCGTGCCGCCGGTCGCCAGCACGTCGTCGATGACCAGGACGCGCTCACCAGGACGAATGGCGTCGCGGTGCAGCTCGAGCTTCTCGGCGCGGTACTCCAGCACGTATTCCTCGCGCGCCACCGCCCACGGCAGCTTGCCGGCCTTGCGCACGGGCACGAACGCCGCTCCCAGCCGGTAGGCGATCGGTGCAGCGATGATGAACCCCCGCGCCTCGATCCCGACGACCGTGTCGACCTCGACGTCGGCGAACGGGGCGAGGAGCTCGTCGATCGAGCGATGGAACGCGGCGGGATCGGCGAGCAGCGGGGTGATGTCCCGGAACCGAACACCCGGCTCGGGGAAGTCGGGGATCTCGCGCACCAGCTGGCGCAGCCAGTCCACGTCCAGCGAGGCCTCCGTCACGGCGTCGCCACTCATGGTGGAAGTGTAAAGGTCCGCTCCACCCGCCAGCAGGTTGCTAGCGCACCGCTAGCGGCGCTTCTTCTTGCGCGGCCGCGGCGGGTGGCTGAGCAACGTCGACGCCGGCGCGGCGGGCACCGCGCTGGCGGCAGGGGCGGTCGTGTCGTCGCCGCCGTCTCGAGGTTCGCCCGGCGCGGCATCGGTCACCGTCCCCCGGCGGCGCCGGCCGGCGGCGGTGCGGGCGCCGCCGGGGCCGTCGATGACGACCGCCCGCAGCGCGTCGCCGGTCAGGTGGTCGCGCCCGGAGCGGTCGGCGGCCTGGAACTGCGGGCTCCGGCGCTTCAACCAGCCGAGCAGCGGGGCGGCGACGAACAGCGACGAGTAGGCGCCGGTGAGCATCCCGACGAGCAGGGCGATGGCGAACTCGCGCAGCGTCTCCTGGCCGAACAGCCACGCTCCGACGACGAGCAGCGACAGCACCGGCAGTGCGGCGGCGACCGTGGTGTTGATCGAGCGCAGCAGCACCTGGTTCGTCGACACGTTGATCAGGTCGCCGGCGGTGAACCCAGCCGACGCCATCCGCCGCTGGTTCTCCCGGATCCGGTCGAACACGACGATGCTGTCGTAGAGCGAGTAGCCGAGCACGGTGAGGAAGGCGACGACGGTGGCCGGCGTGACCTCGAAGCCGAACACGGAGTAGATCCCGATGCTCAGCAGAACGTCGTGGATCATGGCCAGGATCGCCGTCAACGCCATGCGCCACTCGAAGCGCAACGAGATGTACAGGGCGATGAGTCCGAGGAACACGACGAGCGCGATCACCGCCTTGCGGGTGATCTCCTCGCCCCAGCTGGCGCTGACCGACTCGACGCTGACCTCGTCGACGTCGACGCCGGCGGCGGCGGCGAACGCCTCCTGGACCCGCGCCCGGACCTCGGCGGGCTGGTCTTCGACCTGCACCTTGATGATGTCGCCACTGTCCGACACCCGTTGCTGGATCTTCGCCGAGGAGGCGCTGAGACCGTTCTCCTCGAGGATCGCCTCGGCCTGCTCGGTGGTCACCTGCGCCGCCGGCACGTCCCACGCCACGCCGCCGGCGAAGTCGATCCCGAGCACGAGTTGGCGGAACCCCAACGACACGCCGGCGATCGCCAGCAGCACGAGCGAGATGGTCATCCAGATCCGTCGCCGGCCCCAGAAGTCGATCGCGGTCTGCCCGAGGATCAAGCGCCGCCACGGCGTGTCGCCGATCAATCGGCCAGGCGCGGCGATCGTCGCCGATCCCCGGGCGCTGGCGTCAGTGGACATCGCCGAACCCGTCGCTTGATGCGAGCGGCGGAGCGCCAGCGGAGGAGCGGCCAGCCTCTGCGCGGGCTGCAGGTGTTGTGGCCGGGGAACGCGGTGACAGCCCGAGGCCGAACGTGTCCCGACGGTCCAACCGCCCGGTCTCGGCGAGCAGGATCACCGCCGGGCGGGTGAAGAAGTACAGGACGACCACGTCACAGATCGTGGTGATGCCGAGGTACAGGGCGAAGCCGCGAACGGACCCCACGCTGAGCACGAAGAGCACGGCGGCGGCGATGAAGGCGACCAGGTTGGCGGCAAGGATCGTGCGCCACGTGGCCTTGAACCCCCGGGCCGCCGAGTTGCGCAGCGTCCGGCCGTGCACCACCTCGTCCTTGAGCCGCTCGAAGTAGATGACGTAGCTGTCGACGGTGATGCCGATCGACACCACGATGCCGGTCACGCCGGCCAGCGTCAGCGCGTAGTTCGTCGTCTGCGAGATGACCGCGGCGATGCTGTAGATGAGCATCCCCCACACCAGCAACCCCACCGCGATGAGCAGCGTCAGCCGGCGGTAGAAGACGGACAGCACGCCGAGCAGGAGCACCACGCCGACGAGTCCGGCGAAGATCGACGCCCGCAGTGAGTCCTCGCCGAGCGTCGGCGAGACGGTCTCGACCCGGCGCACTTCGACGTCGACCGGGAAGGCGCCGCGGTTGAGCACCCGGGCCAAGGACCGAGCCTCCTGCTCCCCGAAGCTGCCGGTGATCGACACGGTGCCCGAGAACGACGGTGCGTTGACGCGCGGGCTGGACTGGATGACGCCGTCGAGGACGATCGCCAGCTGGGTGCTGGGGCACGATCCCAGCCCGTTGAAGCACTGCGCCGCCAAGGCGTTCCACGCGCTCTCGCCGCTGCCGCTCAACCCGACGTTGACGGTCCAGCCCTGCTGCGGATCGAGCTCGACGCCGGCGCTGTCGCGGGAGAACAGCTCCCCCGTGCCACCCGGCGGGCCGACCAGGCACGTCCCGCCGTCGAGGGTGGGCAGCAGCTCGGTCTGGGTCTCCGCGGCCGGCACGGTGGTCGAGGGAGCACCCGAGTCGTCGGGCGACGTGGTGGTGGTCGTGGCGCCATCGGGGTCGGTGGTCGCGGTCGTCGTCGATGGCCCGCCGGTCGATGACGTCGGCACCGTGGTCGTCGGCGCGGCGGTCGGCGACCGCAGGCCGGCGGGCAGCGAGGGGTCGACGGCCGACGTCGACGTGGCGCCGGCGACCGTCGTCGTCGCCCCCGCCACCGTGGTCGTCGTGGCGCCGGCGACCGTCGTGGTCGTGGCGCCCGGGACCGTGGTCGACGTGGCCGACGGGTCCTGCGGGCCGATGCATTGGATGACGGGTCGCAACGTGACGATGCCGGCGACGTCAGCGGCGTCCAGCGCCTCGCGCTGGTCGCGCACGCCCGGCAGGTCGACGACGATGTTCTGGCCTTCGACGCGCACGTCGGGCTCGGCGATCCCGCGGTTCTCCAGCTCCGCTCGCACCAGGTCACGGATGACGATGAGGTCGTCGTCGCTGGCCCCCTCCGCCGGCGCCAGAACGACCGACAGCCCGCCCTGCAGGTCGAGGCCGAGGACCGGTGAGTTGCCGATGACGAGGTTCAGCGCCAGGGCGATGACCGTCACCCCGACGCAGCCGATCAGCGACGCCCACAGCCGCCGACGGATCATTCGGCGGTGTCGCGGGCGGGCGTGTCGTTCGAGGTCGTCTCGGTCGTGCTCGTGTCGATCGGGCGCGTGTCGCCGGTGGTTCCGGCCGACGGCGCCGGCTTGGCGGATGCGGGCGGCTTCGGCTCGCTGCTGAAGCCGCTGGTGTCCACCTTGCCCTGGATGGCGGCGCGGCTGATGCGCACCTGCACGTCGTCGTCGATCTCGAGCCAGATCCGATCCTCGTCGAAGCCGGTGATGAAGCCGTACACGCCGGACGTGGTGATCACCTCGTCGCCGACGTCCAGTTCGGACTGCATCGCGGCCTGCTCACGCATCCTCCGCCGCTGCGGACGGATCATGAGGAAGTACATCGCCACCGGGATCAGCAGCAGGAGGCCGAGCGAGGCGATGCTGCCGCCGCCGCCGGAGGCCAGGAGGTTGAGGTGCATGGGGTGCGTGAGCTCTCTTTCGGCGCCGGGCAGCGCCTGGGCAGCCGACGAGCCTACTCAGCGCGCTTGCCAGACGGACAGCACCTCGCCGCGCAGACGCTCGAAGGAGCCGTCGACGATCGCCGCCCTGATGGCGTCCATCAGCGCCAACAGCCAGGCGACGTTGTGCAAGGTCAGCAGGCGCGACGCCGTCGGTTCACCAGTTGCGAACAGGTGGCGCAGGTACCCGCGTGAGTGACGGCCGCACACCGGGCACGGGCACGCCGGGTCGATCGGTCCGTCCTCGTCGGCGTGGCGGGCCGCCCGCAGCTGCACGCGGCCGGCGGTGGTCAGCGCGGTCCCGTGGCGACCGAGCCGGGTCGGCAGGACACAGTCGAACTGGTCGACGCCGAGCGCGACGGCCTCCACGATCGACGCCGGATCACCGACGCCCATCAGGTAACGAGGACGATCGGCCGGCAGTTCGGCGAGCGCCGCGGCGAGCGCGGGCAGCATCTCGTCGCGCGTCTCGCCGACGGAGAGCCCTCCGATGCCGTAGCCGTCGAAGTCAAGCTCGACACACGCCGCGGCGCGGCGCGCCCGCAATGCTTCCGACGTCCCGCCCTGCACGATGCCGAACAGCGCCTGGTCCTCACGCCGGTGCGTGCGGCGGGCGCGAATCGCCCACGCCTCGGTCCGTCGGGCGGCCAGCTCGACCACCTCGGGCGGGCTCGGCAGCGGCGGGCAGACGTCAAGGACCATCTGGATGTCGGCGCCCAGCAGCTCCTGCGTCGTGACGGCCGACTCGGGGGTCAGGCGATGCGAGGAGCCGTCGTAGACGCTGCGGAACGTGGCGCCGTCGTCGTCGACGCGAGGTTCGAGGGAGAAGACCTGGAACCCGCCGGAGTCGGTCAGCGTGAGGCCGTCCCAGCCGGAGAACGGGCCGATGCCGCCGAACCTGGCGATGCGCTCGGCGCCCGGGCGCAGCATCAGGTGATACGTGTTGGCGAGGACGATCTCGACGCCGAGGGCGGCGTAGTCGTCGGCGCTCAGGTACTTGACAGCGCCGCGGGTCCCGACGGGCATGAAGCACGGCGTGCGGTAGCTCCCCCGCGCCGCCGTCGCCACGCCGGCCCGAGCGGCGCCATCGGTGGCGACCACTTCGACGGCGACCGGGTGCAAGGCGGCGACGCTACCGGCGAGGTTCAGCGTGCGGCGGACGATGGCTACGCTGCTCAGGGGGCTCTCGACCTGGGGAGGTCGCAATGTCATCCGAGATCGACGACGTTCTGGATGGCGCGGTCGGTCCCCTCGCTGCGCTCCAGCTGTACGTCGACTTCGAAACTGCCCTGTACGCCTCCCGATGAACGAGGAAACCACCATGAGCTCACCGCCAGTACTTCCGGGGCGGCTCGGTTCGCCGACCATGACGCTGCGTCACGATCCGCGTGCCGACCCGCGGATGATCGCCGCGATGGAGCCGTTCGGGCTGGCCGAAGCACCGGTCGCCGCTCCCGTCCACGCCGGCTCGTCGCTCGAGGAGCTGCACGCGTACGTCAGCGCGGCCGAAGAGGGGTTCGAGGCGTTGTTCGCCGCCATCGTCGCCGGCCTGCCGGAGATCGACGGCGTCGAACGGTCCGTCGAGGTGATCCGCGGCCTCGACGGCAACGACGTCACGCTCTACGTCCACCGGCCCTCGGGTGACCGCGTGCCGCGGCCGGGTGTCGTGCACCTCCACGGTGGCGGGATGGTGCTGCTCGAAGCGGCCGGTGCGACCTACGGCCACTGGCGCGACGAGCTCGCCGCCACGGGGATGGTCGTCATCGGCGTCGAGTTCCGCAATGGCGGCGGCAAGCACGGGCCCTACCCGTTCCCGGCCGGGCTGAACGACTGCGCGGCGGGGCTGCGCTGGGCGATCGAGCGCAAGGTCGAGCTGGGGATCGGCACGCTCATCGTCTCCGGTGAGTCCGGTGGTGGGAACCTGACGCTGGCCAGCGTGCTGCGGGCCAAGCGCGACGGGCTGATCGAGCAGATCGACGGCGCCTACGCGATGTGCCCGTACATCTCCAACGCGTGGGCTGCGCCGGTGCCCGAGCTGGCGTCGTTGATCGAGAACGACGGCTACTTCCTGGACGTTGCGACGATGGGCGCGCTGGCCAGGGTCTACGACCCGTCGGGCGCGCACGCCGCCGACCCGCTGGCGTGGCCGCTGTGCGCCGGGCCCGAGGACCTGGCCGGCCTCCCCCCGCACGTGATCTCGGTGAACCAGCTGGACCCGCTGCGCGACGAGGGGCTGGCGTACGCCCGCAAGCTGCTGGACGCCGGCGTGTCGGTGGTCTCGCGGACCGTCAACGGCACGTGCCACGCCGGCGACATGATCTTCGCCGCCGCCATGCCGGACGTCTTCCAGGCCACCGTCCGCGACATCAAGGGCTTCGCCGACTCGCTCTGACGTCCTGGCCGTCAAGCTCGCCGGTCGAGGAGCATGGCGTCGCCGAACGACAAGAACCGGTAGCCCTCGGCGAGCGCGATCGCGTAGAGGTCGCGCCAGCGCGGGCCGATCAGCGCTTCGACCATCAGCAGCAGGGTGGTGCGTGGCAGGTGGAAGTTGGTCAGCAGCACGTCGACGACCCGGATCGGCGCGCCGGGGTGGAGGAACAGCTCGGTCCGGCCGTCGGTGACACCGGTGGCGGCGGCCGACTCGAGCGCCCGAACGGTCGTCGTCCCGACTGCGACCACGCGGGTCGCCGCGGCGCAGCGGTCGAGCAGGTCCGGCGCCATCCGGTAGCGCTCGCTGTGCATGCGGTGGGTCAGTGGGTCGGCCACCGTGACCGGCTGGAACGTGTCCAGGCCGACGGCCAGGTCGACGGTGGCGACGGTGACGCCCCGGTCGGAGATGCGCCGCAGCAGTTCGGTGGTCAGGTGCAGCCCGGCGGTGGGCGCCGCCGCCGAGCCGGGGACGCGGGCATAGACGGTCTGGTAGCGCTCGGGGTCGGCCAGCGGCTCGTGCAGGTAGGGCGGCAGCGGGATCTCGCCGCTCGTGGCGAGGCGGTCGGGCTCGTGGAGGTGGACCCAGAACGTGTCGCCGGCAGGCGCCCGCCCGACCAGCTCGACGACGGCGGCACCGGTCTCGTCGACGAGGTCCTCGCCGGCGCGCAGCCGGCCGCCCGGGCGCACCAGCGCCTCCCACGTGTCGGGATCGACCGGCTCGAGGAGCAGCACCTCGACGCGGCCGCCGCTGGCCCGCCGCAGCCGGAGCCGGGCCGGCAGCACCCGGGTCTCGTTGACGACGAGGAGATCACCGGGCTGCAGCAGCGACGGCAGATCACGGACGTGGCAGTGCGTTGGCGGGGCAGCGCCACGATCGACGAGCAGGCGGGCGGCGTCGCGCGGCTCGATCGGCTGCTGGGCGATCCGCTCGGGCGGGAGGTCGTAGTCGAGATCCTCCAGGCGCACGGAGGCCGAGGCTATGGACGACGTGTGCCACGATCCGCGAATGAGCGACCGAGTCTTCGAGGGAGCGAATCGTTGTGACGGTGCTTCTTCGTCGCCGGCTTTGCGGCGACTCGCTCATTGGTGCTCTGTTCGCTCAGCAGAGCCGCACCCGTCCGCGAGATGACAAGGTGCACCAATGAGTGACCGCACCGAGACCGTGACGATCGACGACGCCGGCATGTCCATGGAGGTGTGGCTGCCCGCCGCCGGTCGTGGTCCCGCGCTGATCCTGATTCAGGAGATCTTCGGGGTCGGCGCGTACATCGGGAAGGTGGCCGAACGGCTGGCCGAGGCCGGGTACGTGGTCGGGGCGCCGGACATCTTCTGGCGGTTCGCTCCCGGGTGGGCGGCCGACCACGACGAGGCCGGCCTGACGGCGTCGATGGCACAGGTCGCCAACCTCGATCCGCAGCAGGCGGTCGTCGACTGCGTGGCCGCCGTCGACCACCTGGCCGGGCTGCCCGAGGTCGACGGCCGGCCGGGGGTCATCGGGTTCTGCCTCGGCGGCACCCTCGCCTTCGGCGTCGCCGCGACCGATGCGCCGTCGGTGTGCGTGAGCTACTACGGATCCGGCGTGCCGGGCATGCTCGGGATGCTCGGCGAGGTCGACTGCCCCGTGCTGTTCCACTTCGGGCGCACGGACGCCTACATCCCGTTCGAGGGCGTCGAGGCCGTCGCGGCGGCGATCGACGAGCAGCCCCATCTGGTGCTCAACGTCGAGGAGGCCGGCCACGCCTTCGACAACCACGAGGCGGCGATGTTCTACGACGAGTCGGCGGCGAAGGCGGCGTGGTCCAAGACGATCGCCTTCCTCACCACCCACCTCCCCACGCCCTGACCATCCGAGTTTTTCCTTGCATCCGAGTGTTTGGCGCCGGGAGGCCATGCGCCAAACACTCGGACGCGACCAAACACTCGGATGAGGAGGCGTCAATCGAAGAGGCCGGGGTGGCCGGTGGCGGGTCGGTCGCCGAGGGGGACGAGGCCGAGGTGCTCGTAGGCGGCGGGCATCGCCACGCGGCCTCGTGACGTGCGGGCCAGCAGGCCGCGCTGGATGAGGAACGGCTCGTACACGTCCTCGACCGTCTCGGCCTGCTCGCCGACGGCGATGGCCAGGGTCGACAGCCCGACTGGTCCGCCACGGAACTGCTGGCACAGCGCGCCGAGGATCGACCGGTCGACCTTGTCCAGCCCGAGGTCGTCGACGCCGAACACGCTCAGCCCGGCGCGGGCGGTGACGGCGCCGATCGTGCCGTCGCCACGAACCTCGGCGAAGTCGCGCACGCGGCGCAGCAGGCGGTTGGCGATGCGCGGCGTGCCACGCGAGCGGCGGGCGACCTCCCAGGCCGCCGGCTCGTCGATGGTCACGGACAGGATCCCCGCGGCGCGGCGCACGATCGCCTCCAGCTCGGCGGTGTCGTAGAAGTCGAGGCGGGCGACGAGCCCGAACCGGTCGCGCAACGGACCGGTGATCATCCCCGTGCGGGTCGTCGCGCCGACCAGCGTGAACGGGGGCAGCGTGAGGCGGATGCTCGACGCCGCCGGTCCCTTGCCGACCACGATGTCGAGCTGGAAGTCCTCCATCGCCGGGTACAGGATCTCCTCGACCGCCCGGGACAGGCGGTGGATCTCGTCGACGAAGAGCACGTCGCGCTCCTCGAGCTTGGTGAGGATCGCCGCCAGGTCGCCGGCGCGTTCGAGCGCCGGGCCGGACGTGACGTGCATCGTCACCCCCATCTCCGCGGCGGCGATGCCGGCCAGCGTGGTCTTGCCCAGCCCGGGCGGACCGGCGAACAGCAGGTGGTCGACGGCCTGGCCGCGCCGCCGCGCCGCCTCGATGATGATCCCCAGGTGCTCCTTCAGCTCGCGTTGCCCCACGAAGTCGGCGAGCAGGCGCGGCCGCAGGCCGGCCTCGACGGCGTCCTCGTGCTCGCCGGCGACCCCCGGGTCGAGGAACTCATCCCGCACGGCGGGCTCCGAGCAGCTTGAGGGCATCGCGCAGCAGCGTGGCCGCGTCGCCGTCGGTCGGCAGCTCACGGAGCGCGTCGCGCACCTCGTCCGGACCGTAGCCCAACCCGCCGAGGGCCTCCCGCACGTCACCGACCGCGGTGCCGCCACCGCCCCCGACCGGGTCCAGCACCGGCACCGCCAGCCGGCTCTTCAGCTCGACGAGCAGCCGCTCGGCCGTCTTCTTCCCGATTCCGGGGACGAGGGTCAGGGCGCCGACGTCGGCGGCGGCCACGATGTCGAACAGCGCTCGCGGCGAATGGGTGGCGAGGATCGCCATCGCCACCGCAGGGCCGACGCCGTGGGTGCCGATCAGCGTCTGGAACGTCTCGCGCTCGTCGCGATTGGCGAAGCCGTACAGCGTCTGGTCGCTCTCGCGGATGTGGTGGTGGATGTGCAGGAAGACGGTCGCCGTCGGTTCCAGCTCGGCCAACGTGCGCGGGGTGACGACCACGAGGTAGCCGACGCCGCCGGCCTCCACCAGGACGGTGCCGTCGAGCTCGCGCTCGAGCACCTCGCCGCGCAGCGAGCCGATCACGGCATCACGCTCGCCGCGGCCAATCGGGCTCGCATCGGGGCCATCGCCAGGTGGCAGAGGGCCAGCGCGCAGGCGTCTGCGGCGTCGGCCGGGCGGGGCGGGCTGGCCAGCCGCAGCCGGGCCTGCACCATCCGCTGCACCTGTTCTTTGGGAGCCGCCCCCCAGCCGGCGACGGCGTCCTTGACCTGGTTCGGCGTGTACTGGGCGACGTCGCACCCTGCCGCCGCGGCCTCGGCCAGCGCCAGCCCGCTGGCCTGTCCGACGCTCATCGCCGTGCGCACGTTGACCTGGAAGAAGACGTGCTCGACCGCGACGGCGTCTGGGCGGTGCTCGGCGATCAGGTCGGCCAGCTCACGTCGGAGGGCGGCCAGACGCTGGGGCAACGCGTCACCGGGCGGCGTGCGGATGACACCGATCGCCACCGCCGTGGCCCGGTTGGCGCCCCGGCCATCGACGACGGCGTACCCGCAGCGGGTCAGGCCGGGGTCGATGCCGAGCACTCGTGCTGCGAACACGAGTTCGCAACCTAGCGCCGACGATCGATCCCGTCGCGGACCCATCCACGCGTTTGTGCACCGATGATCGGCCCGGCGGCGCTCGGCGCACAAACGCGTCATCGGGATCACGGCGGCACCGTCACGGCGGCACGAGCCAGAGGCCGATGCGGAAGCGCGGGTCGCGCCAGCGCACCTCGCCACCGGCGGCGGTCAGATCGGGGTCGCCGATCGGGGCGAACACGTAACCCGGCGCCACCTCGGCAGCGTCCTCGGTCATGGCGTTGGTCGGCAGGTAGAACTGGTACACCATCGTCCGCAATCGCTGATCACCCCACCGGGCCGTCGGGTCTTGCGAGTTGGGGACGACCCGGAAGCGCACCGGCTCACCACTCGGCAGGGCGTCTCGCAGCCGCTCGATGCTGGCGTCGTTGATCGCCCAGCTGTTGAGGGTCACGTCGACGACGTCGCCGGTCCGCACGTACCCGACGGCGAGCACGGGCACCAGCACGGCGACGACGGGCCACCACCGCCGGCGGCGGCGCACGACGAGGGCGGCCACGGCCACGACCACGATCACCAGCGCGGCGAAAACGCTGATCGCCGGGACATCGATGGCGTCGAACCCGGTGAAGGCGGCCAGACCGAGCACCATCGCCCGCACGATGCCGGGCTCGGCCAAGGCATCGCCGCGCGCCGCCTCGACCACGAGCGCGGCGACCCCGAGCACGGCGAGGACGACACCGACCGAGCAGATGACGAGCCGCCGCGACCCCGTGACCAGCGCTGCGACGCCGACAACGACGAGGGGGCCGACGACGGCGTCGTTGTACCGCCCGTAGACGATCTGGTCAGGCCGCAAGCGGTCGGACATGAACACGACGGCCAGGGCGATCAGCGACCCGCAGGCGATCATCACGATGCGCGCCGCCGCCGGCTGCGGGGACTGCTGCTCGGCCCGCCGGCGTCCCAGCGCCGCCGCGCCGAGCACGATCGCACCGACGCCGGCCAGCCCAGCCGTCGCCACCAGCTGGTACCAGACCTGACCGGCGAGCGACACGGCGATCGGCCCCGGCGACGTGAGCCGGTCGATCACGCCGTCGGCGGTGTTCGTGGTCGTCGGGGTCTCCCAGATCCGATCCACCAGCCACGCCGAGTAGCGAACGACCCCCCACAGCGCCACCGCTGCGATGACGACCACCGCCGCGCCGGTCCCGACGCCCAGCCGTCGCTGCGCGACGACGACACCCACCAGCACGACGGCCAGCCCGAACAGCGGCAGCAACCGGCTGTGGGCGGCGAACCCCACGGCGGCGAGGAGCACGACCGCGAGCCCCTGCCCGAGCGCAGGAGCGTCGTAGAACCGCAGCGCGGCGAGCAGCGCGCCGAGGAAGGTGACCACGACGAGCGACTCCGACCACGTCCAGTTCGTCGAGAACAGCATCGCGGGCGCCAGTGCCACCAGCACCCCGGCGATCACGCAACCGGGACCCGACAGCGTGGTCAGCCGGCGGGCCAGCAGGCAGAGCAGCACGCACGCCAAACCGCCGAGCACGGCGTTGACCACGAGCGCCAGCTGGAACGCCACCACCGGGTCGTCGGTGAACCAATGCAGCGGGGCGATCAACGTGCCGTAGGCGGGGCGCCACGTGCTGCGGTCGAACATGTTCCAGCGCGCCATCCCGCCGACAAACCGGGCGATGGCCAGCTGGCCGGGCTCGTCGGGCGTGATGTGGAACAGCTCGCGGCCGTGCGACGTCCACCAGCGGACCACGGCAACCAGCGCACCGGCGCCGACGAGCAGCAGTGGCCGGATCGCCGGGAGCGGTGCCGCGGAGGGCGCATCGACACGCCCCGGCGCGCCGGTGTCTTGCTCCTGCACCTCTTCGATCACGCGCCGCCAATGATGGCGGGCGCGCCGGTCAACGGGCCGGCAAGCGCGACAGGACGCCGACCAGCTCGCTGATCGGTCGGTAGGTGAGCCCGGCGATGGCACGGTGGGCGTAGCGGATCACGCCGTCGCCGTCGACGATGAACACGCTGCGCCGCGGGAAGCCGATCGGGCCGAGCGTGCCGTACGCCGAAGCGACCGACTTGTCGGTATCGGCGAGCAGGGGGAACGAGAAGCCGTGCTTGTCCGAGAACCGCTCATGGCTGGCGACGTCCTGGGCCGAGATGGCCAGCACCTGGGCGCCGAGCTCGGCGAACTGCTCGAGGCCGTTGTTGTAGGTGTTCAGCTGCTTCGTGCAGACCGGCGTGTCGTCGCCCGGGTAGAAGACCAGCACGACCGGCGCCCCGGCGTAGTCGGCCAGCGAGTACTCCCGGCCGCCGGTGCCCGGCAACGTGAACTCCGGGGCGCGATCGCCCACGCCGATGCTCATGGAGCAGTCAGGACGTCGTCCATCACGGCGTCGGCGATGTCGAAGTTGGCGTACACGTCCTGCACGTCGTCGTTGTCCTCCAACGCCTCGACGACCCGCAGCACGCGCTTGGCCTCGTCGACCGAGTCGATCGGGACCAGGTTGTCCGACACCATCGGCGTTTCGGACGACTCGATCTCGAACCCGGCTGCCTCCAGCGCGACGCGGACGTCCTCGACACGGGCGGCCTCGGTCGTGACCCGCCAGGTGCCGCCATCGTCGGCGACGTCGTCGGCGCCGGCATCGAGGGCGACGAGCATCAGGTCGTCCTCGTCGGCGGTGCCGGCGACCATGATGACGCCGCGCCGGGCGAACTGCCAGCTGACCGATCCGGGCTCGGCCAGCGAGCCGCCGTTCCTCGTGAACACACCCCGTACTTCGGCGCCGGTCCGGTTGCGGTTGTCGGTCAGCACGTCGATCAGCACCGCCACCCCGCCGGGCGCGTACGCCTCGTAGAGGATCGCTTCGTAGGTGCCGGCATCGCCCTCGCCGGTCCCCCGCTTGATCGCTCGGTCGATGGCGTCGTTGGTCATCTGCGCGCCCTTGGCCTTCTGCACGGCCGTGCGCAACGTCGGGTTGGCGTCCGGGTCACCGCCGCCGGCCCGGGCTGCTACTTCGAGCTGGCGGGCCAGCTTGTTGAACAGCTTGCCCCGCGCCTTGTCGACGGCGCCCTTCTTGTGCTTGATCGTGGCCCACTTGGAGTGACCGGACATTCAACGCTCCTTGACGAGGTCGAGGAAGGATCGATGCAGCCGGCTGTCCCCGGCCAGCTCGGGATGGAACGCGGCGGCGAGCACCGGACCCTGGCGCACGAGCACGGGGTCACCCTGGTGCTCGGCGAGCACGACGACGGCCGGGCCGACGGCCTCGACACGCGGAGCGCGGATGAACACGCCATGGAACGGCCCGTCGAAGCCGTCGATGCGCAGCTCGGTCTCGAAGCTGTCGAGTTGGCGGCCGTAGCCGTTGCGCCGGACCGTGACGTCGAGCGCACCGAAGCTGCGCTGGTCGGGTCGGCCGTCGAGGACATCGGTGGCCAGCAGGATCAGGCCGGCGCAGGTGCCGAGCACGGGCATGCCGTCGGAGAGCCGGGCCTTCAGGTCGTCGAACAGGCCACTCGAGGTGAGCAGGTTCGACATCGTGGTGCTCTCGCCGCCGGGCATGACGAGGGCGTCGACGCCGGCCAGGTCGTGCGGCGTGCGCACCTCCGGCGCGTCGACGCCGAAATCAGCGAGCGCGCTGGCGTGGGCGCCGAACGCGCCCTGCAACGCCAGCACGCCGATCCTTATGCGGCCGCCGAAACGGCTGACGCCTCCGGCGTGCCGAACCGGGCGTTCAGATCTGAACGACGCGTCCGACATCGGCGTCGAGCGCGGCGCCGCGACCACCTGGGGGCTCCCCGCCGTGCACGGTCTCGATCACCAGCCCCGGTCGGCGTAGCGCTGCTCGACCTCGTCCATCCCGATGCCCGTCATCGGAGTGCCCAAGCCCCGGCTGACCTTGGCCAGGATGTCGGGGTCGCGGAAGTGCGTGGTCGCCTCGACGATCGCCTTGGCCCGAGGTGACGGGTCGTCGCTCTTGAAGATGCCCGAGCCGACGAAGACCGCCTCGGCCCCGAGCTGCATGGCCAGCGCGGCGTCGGCCGGGGTGGCGATGCCGCCGGCGCAGAACAGCGGAACGGGCAGCCAGCCGGTCTCGGCGACTTCCTGGACGAGCGGCAGCGGGGCCTGGAGGCGCTTGGCCCACTCGAACAGCTCGGCGGGGTCGGCCTGGCCGATCTTGCGGATGTCGCCGACGATCGAGCGCAGGTGGCGAACGGCCTCGACGATGTTGCCGGTGCCGGCCTCCCCCTTGGAGCGGATCATCGCCGCGCCCTCGGAGATCCGCCGCAGCGCCTCGCCGAGGTTGGTGGCGCCGCACACGAAGGGAACGTCGAAGGCGAACTTGTCGATGTGGTGGGCCTCGTCGGCCGGGGTGAGGACCTCGCTCTCGTCGACGAAGTCCACGCCGAGGGCCTGCAGGATCTGGGCCTCGACGAAATGGCCGATGCGGGCCTTGGCCATCACCGGGATCGACACGGCGGCCTCGATGCCCTCGACCATCTGCGGGTCGCTCATCCGGGCCACGCCGCCGTCGCGGCGGATGTCGGCCGGGACGCGCTCGAGCGCCATCACCGCGCAGGCGCCGGCGTCCTCGGCGACGCGGGCGTGCTCGGGCGTGACGACGTCCATGATCACGCCGCCCTTGAGCATCTCGGCCAGCCCCCGCTTGACGGGGAACGTGCCGGTGGCGCGCGACTGATCGGTCATGGCGCTCAATCGTACCGACGCCCCACCACACCCAGCAGGTGCTCCTCCTACCCCCGTGATGCGTTCCGCGCCGCGATCGGTACGGGTTCCCGTATCAAACCTTCGTCAGAATCAGAAGATCGGGGCGGTGGCGGCGGGGCGGGGGAGCTCGACGAACGTGCGGCCGGGCGTCAGCTCGATCGGGGTGCCATCGTCGGCGGTGAGCGTGAACGGCGCGAACCGGTCGGGGCGGACCCATGCGCCGTGGACGACGGTGCCGCCCGTGAACACGAACGCCTCGCCGTAGCCGATGCTCTGGGCGTCAGGGCTGTCCGACACGCCTTGCACGTAGTTCATCACCAGCACCACGACGTTGTTCGTGGTGACCTGGCCCGTGTTCTCGTCGAAGTGCGGCTCGCCGTTCATCTCCCGGCGATAGGCGCCCGTCGCCGGGTCCCACAGCCACCGCACGCGCACCGAGTCGAGCACGACGTCGACCCCTTGGGCGGGCTGGCCGATCGGCGCCTCACCGTCGAGGCGGTAGGCGAACTGCGCGCCGGGTCGCCCCTGCCACGGCTGGGTCAGCGTCCAGAACGTGTCCAGGTTGCCGAAGACGGCGTGCGGTGCCCTCCGGCCGCGCTGCTCGTACATGCCGGGGGTCCCGAACTTGAGGTCGAGGAAGCCGCTGTTGGCGATGGCGTGCTCGACCGTCGCGTTCCCGCCACTCCACACGAAGTTCGGTGCTGCGTACGATGCGAACAGGTCGACGTCCTGCAGCCGGCCCGACCGGATGGGCCCGACGTCGGCGGCACTCCCCTGGCTGTGGAACACGAGGGCAAACCGCGTCAGGCTGTCGTTGACGATCTCCTCGAACACGATGTCGGCGGTGTTGAACCCGCTCTGCGGCCGCGCGGGTGGGGCGTTGTCGACCTTCACCACCATCGCCGGGCGATCGGGCGGCGCCTGGCCGTACGCCAGCGGAACACCCGTCAGCGGCATCCGCGCCGGCTCGGGCGTCGTCGTCGTGGTCGGCGGCAGCGTCGTCGTCGTGGTCGGTGGGACCGTGGTCGTCGTGGTCGCCCGGTCGGTCGTGGTGGTCGCCCGCTCCGTCGTGGTGGTCGCCCGCTCCGTCGTCGGAGAACGGCGCTCGGTCGTCGACGGCTCGGCGGAGGTTGGCGCGGCGACCGTGTTGGACGGTTCGGTGGTGTCGTCAGCCGCCTCGCTGCCGCCGGCGCAGGCCGCCAACAAGGCGGCACCGGCCAGCACCAGCGCGGTGCGGCGTCGTGTCGATCGTGGGTTCATCACAGTTCTCTCAGCAGGCTGATGCGTTCTTCCAATGGGGGGTGGGTGTCGAAGAGCTTGTGGATCGAGCCGAGCCGCCCGTGATCGCCCACTCCACTCATGGGCTGCTCGATCCACAGGTGGGCCGTCGCCGTCGACGCCGAGTGGGTCACCGTCGTGTCGTCCCGCAACTTTTCCAGAGCGGAGATCAGTCCGGGTGGATACCTCGTGAGCTGGCACGCGCTGACGTCGGCGAGCGTCTCGCGTCGGCGGGAGATCGTCGCCTGCATCGCCCGGGCGACGATCGGGGCCAGGATCAGCAGGACGAACCCGAGGATGGCCAGCGGGTTCCCGTTGTCGCCGTGGTCACCGTCGCGCCGTTCGCGGCCGCCGTTCCACCACATCATGCGGATGGTGATGTCGGTGATCAGGGCCACCGCGCCGACCAGCGTGACGGCCAGCGTCGACACGAGGATGTCGTAGTTGCGGATGTGCGACAGCTCGTGGGCGATCACCCCCTCCAGCTCGACGCGGTCGAGCTTGTCCAGCAGCCCGCTGGTCACGGCGATCGCCGCGTGGCGTGGGTTGCGGCCGGTGGCGAAGGCGTTCGGGGCGGGGTCGTCGATGACGTACACGCCGGGCTTCGGCAGACCGCCGGCGATGCACAGCCCCTCGACGAGGTTGTGCAGTCGCCGGTACTGCTCCGGGTCGGCCAGGTGGGCCCGGCTGACGGCGAGGGCGATGCGGTCGGCCTTCCAGTACGAGGCGAACGCCAGCGCTCCGGAGATGACGAGTGCGATGGCGACGCCGATCCACCCGAAGCCGGAGAGGTAGCCGGCCACCGCACCGATCGCGACGGCGATCAAGACGAAGGCGGCGACGAGCAGGACCGAGCGTCGCTTGTTCGAGCGGATCAGCTCGAACATGGGGCTGGCGATGAGGAAAATTGGACGCGTCGCAACAAGGTGCCGACGGTGTGCACGTGGATCAGAACTCGACGGTCGGCGCCGTGCGGGCGGCCTCGTCGGCCTCGAAGTACTCCCGCCGCTCGAACTTCAATCGCTGGGCGAAGAAGGTCGTCGGGAACTGCTGGAGCTTGTTGTTGTAGTCGAGGACGCTGTCGTTGTAGAACTGCCGCGAGTAGGCGACTCGACCCTCGGTCGCCGTCAGCTCCTCCTGCAGGGCGAGGAAGTTCTGGTTGGCCTTGAGGTCCGGGTACGCCTCACTGAGGGCGAACACCTGGCGCAACGCCCCCGACAGCGCGCTGTCGGCTTGGGCCTGCGCCTGCGGCGTGTCCGGAGCGGCGATCGCCGAGTTGCGGGCCTTGATGACGGCGTCGAGCGTCTCGCGCTCGTGGGCCGCGTAGCCCTTCACGGTCTCCACCAGGTTGGGGACGAGGTCCAGGCGGCGCTTCAGCTGCACGTCGATCTGCGACCAGGCGTTCTCGATCTGGTTGCGGCGGCGGATCAGGCCGTTGTAGGCCGTGATGAGGTAGATGACGACCACCACCACCACGACGGCGATGATGATCAAGAGCCAGATCATTGGCGAGAGTGTACGAGCGGCTTTCGTCTCCAGCGGGGACGGCGGACCGGAGGACGATCGGCGTCGGCGAGCAACTGGCGATAGATCCGCACGTACTCGGCGGCAAGGGTGGCCATCGAGAAGTCCTTGGCCCGGCGCAGGCCGGCCAGCCGCAGCGAGTGGGCGAGGTCGGCGTCGGTCAGCACGTCGCCCAGCGCCTGCGTCAACGCGCCCACGTCACCGGGCGGCACGAGCAGTGCGTCGAGTCCGTCCGTGGCGACGTTGCGGTACCCGTCGAGGCCGCTGGCCACGACGGGCGTGCCGGCAGCCATCGCCTCGATCAGGACCACCCCGAACGACTCGCCGTGCAGCGACGGGGCGCAGAACGCCGCGGCGCCACGCAGGCGGGCGAACTTCTCCGGGTCGCTGATCCGTCCGAGCCACGAGATCCGCCCGTCGTCGGCGTAGCGGGCCTGCAGCGGCAACGTGTCCGGCCCGTCGCTGGCGATCCACAAGCGGGTGTCGGCGGGAAGCGCCTCGAACGCGTCGAGCAGCACGGCCAGCCCTTTGCGCTCCTCGTGGCGACCGCAGAAGAAGATCGTCGGTCCGTCGGTCGGCGTCGGCTCGGTCGCCGCGATGACCTCCTCCTCGACACCGTTGAACAGGACGTCGTACTCGCCGCCGAGCGCGGACTGGGCCAGCTCCATCGCATCCTTCGACACCACGACCTTGCGGTCGATGCGCCCGAACAACCACAGCACGACCGGGCGGAAGACCTTGTAGCTGGCCGAGTGGCCGGCGGCGTGGAACGTCCCGACGAGTGGAGCGGGCCGCATCGTCACGGTCGTCATCGGCGGTCCGGGCACCATCGGCTCGTGGACGTGCACCACGTCGAACTCCTCGTCGCGCAGCGCCCGGATCGTGCGCAGCGCGGCCGAGGCATCGGGCGCCAGCGGCGCGATCGATCCGTTGGCGGCCGTCGGCAGGCTGTCGCCGAGCGGGGTCACGAACGCCTCCGGCGGCGGTCCGTCGCACGGTCCGAGCACCCTGGCCTCGTGGCCTTGGCGGCGCAGCTCGCGCGCCAGGCCGAGCACCTGGGCCTGGACGCCTCCGGGCAGCGTGAGGCTGTACGGGCAGACGATCCCGATCCGCAGCGGCCGGTCGTTCGAGCGCGGCCCGGTCGTCACCTCGGCCACCCTAGATGCCGATCCGTCGAGGCCGCCCGAGGCGCCGGGCTCGGAACCGCCGGCCCGCCGGCGGTGTCGGATCGGCATGGGACGTCGGATCGCCTCGTTCGTGATCATCGCCGCAGCGCTCGTGGCGGCCGTACCGGGTGGTCCGGTGGCCGCCGGCGGGTGGGCGATCACCGTGGTCGATCCGCTCCCGCCGGTCGTCGCCGGTGCGCCGCTCGAGGTCTCGTTCACGATCCTCCAACACGGGAAGACGCCGGTCGACGTCGACGGCGTCGTGCTGATCGTCACAGGACCCGACGGCGACCGCCGCCAGTTCCCGGCCCGGCCCGCCGGCGAGGTCGGGCGCTATCGGGCGACCGTCGAGCTGACGGACCCCGGGCAGCACGCGTGGCGGGTCGTGCAGGGTTGGTTCGGCGAGCAAGACCTCGGGCGGCTCGACGCGGCCGCACCGGTCGGACCGGTCGCCGCCGTGGCCGCCGTCGCATCGACGGAGGTGCCGACGGCCACGCTGGTGGCGGTTGCGTCGCTGGCCGGGGTGGCCGGAGCGCTCGCCCTGACCGGCCACCGTCGCCGGTTGCGTCGGCTCTGAGTCTGATGGCCTCGATCGCTCCGACGACTCCGCTCCTCGGCCCGGGCCGGGCCGGGCAAGGCCGGCCTGGGCTGTCACGCTCGCTGCGTAACGAACGCTCGGGGACTAGGCCTGAGACGAGGCCTGACCGGCTCAGCCGTCGAGCAGACCGAAGCCGCAGGTGTCCTGCACGTAGGTCTCGATCCGGTTCGACGCGTCGACCACTTCCTGGGGCTGGACGGCGATCGCCGTGCCCAGATCTTCGAGCGAGTCGGCGTTGGCGATCGCCTCGAACACCTCGTCGCTGAAGTCCCGAACGGTCTGCAGATCCTCTTGCAGATCCTCGGGCGCCGCGTCGGCGGCCTCGTCATAGGCGGCCAGCGCCTCGTCCTTGCCCGCGGCGATCTGCTCCTGGGCCGACTCCCAGCTGCCCGTGAGGTCCGGGTCAGGGATGTCGCGGATGGCTTCCATCCGGCCGCAGAAGTCGTCACCGCCGGCGGTCGAGGCAGGATCGCTGGCGGCGGAACCGGCGATCGTCTCGTCCGCCCCCGCGGCGGCCGTCGTCGACGCGTCGCCCCCGGACGGCTCGTCGTCGTCACCGCTGCACGCCAGCAGCCCGCCCAGCAGCAGGGGAACCAGGAGGAGGCTGCGGCTGGATGACATCGTCCGCAGGCTAACGGTGCCCTGGTCGCGCCGACCGGACGTCACCCGGTCGGGTGATTGCCCTCACCACGGCCGCTCGACGGCGTGGCGTCGACCTAGCGTTGGTCCCACCTTCAGCAGCGAGGGCCACAGCCAGCCGTGTTGGCTCGATCGAGGAGGTGCGATGACCGTCGTGTCGTCATCCGTGTTGCCGCTGCGTTGGGACACGGCGCTCGACCGCTCCGGAACCCTCGCCGTCGTCACCGTCCGCGGCGAGCTCGACCGCCTGACGGCTCCCCTGCTCTTCGATCACCTGCTGTGGCTCGCCGCATCCCATCGCGGGGCCGTCGAGCTCGATCTGTCCGCCGTCGCCTTCATCGACCTCGGCGGGCACGACGTGCTGCGCCGAGTTGGCCACCACTACCAGGGCCGCGGCGTGCCGATCTCGGCGAGCGACCCGAGCCCACCGGTGCGGCGGCTGCTCGACGTCGTCGGATGGCCGATCCCCCGGCGGCCCGACACGAGGGCACGGTGGCATCGGACCACCTGCCGCCGACACCACGGCGGCCCGGGCGCGACGATGCTGTCGTGGGGTCCTGACCTGCGACCATGACGACGACATCGACGTGGCTGCAACGGCGGTCACCGAGCGCTGGCCGATGCCGGTGCGTCGTCGATCCTGGTGGATGACGCCGGTTGCGACCGGTTTGCCGATGCCCTGTCGGCGGTACGTGAACAGCCGTGCTCTGGTTCATCATCGTCCTGCTCGTCGTCGGCTTCATCGCCGGCGCTCTGGCCCGTTTGCTCGTCCCCGGTCCCGACCCGATGAGCCTGGCCGGGACGTGGCTCCTCGGGGTGCTCGGCAGCTTCGCCGGCGGCTTCCTCGGCTACCTGATCTTCCGCAACGACGCTGACGACGGCGTGATCCAGGTGTCGGGCATCTTCGGGTCGATCGTCGGAGCCGTCATCCTGCTGCTGATCTACCGCGCCGTCGTGGCCCGACGTGGCGGGCGGCGCCACTTGCCAACCTGACGGCTCTGCTCGGCGCTGGCTGCGCCGATCACGTCGACCGGTCCCCTCGACGTACCCGTCCCGCAGTCCTCTCGGACAGCAAAATGGTTGCAGGGCAACCATTTTGCTGACCAGGACGACCCGGCCGGCGGGTCAGCGGGGGATCCACGTCCGGGGCGGTTCCTCGCCGTAGCCGGGGTCGGTCGGCCAGTTGGGCTGGAACATGTGCCACTGGGACGGGGCCCGGCGGATCAACCACTCGAGCTCGCGGGTCAGGGCTTGGGTTCCCCGGGTGACGTCCTCACGCAGCCTGGCCTTGCGCTCGAGGGGCACGGGCGGCCGCACGATGGCGTGGTGCCCGTTGCGCCGCGACGTGAAATAGGCCCCGACCGGCAGCACCGGCGCCTGGGCCCGGAAGGCGATCGTCACCGGGCCGGCCGGCAGCGTGGTGCGCTCGCCGAAGAACTCGACCTCGACGCCGCCACCTTGGATGTCCCGGTCGCACAGCAGGCACACGACCTCGTTGTCGCCCAGCGCCCGCAGCACCCGTCGCCCGGCGTCGGGCCCGAGCGCGACGACGCTCATGCCCAGGTCGTTGCGCAGCTCGGCGAACCAATCGAACAACTCGGGCGGGTCGATCTGCTCGACGATCGCCGTCACCCGGTGACCCTGCAGCGCCAGCCACCGGCCGGCCCACTCCCAGCCGCCGAGGTGCGGCAGGGCGAGGATGACACCGCGTCCTCGGTCGAGGCCATCGGTGATGTGCTCGTACCCCTCGACGTCGAACCCTGCCTCGACCACGCGCGGCGACGTCGTCGGCAGCCGGAAGCTCTCGATCCAGTACCGGGCGTAGGAGTCGAACGCCTCCTGGACCGCCCGCCGCAGCTGCCATCCGTCCAGCGTGGGATCGACGCGCCGGAGGTGCCGCTCGATCATCGCCCGGCGCTCCGGCCGCAACAGGTGAGCCCAGAAACCGATCGGCTCGGCGGCGCCGTCGGCGGCGAAGCCGGGAAGCGAGCGGGAGAAGCCGGACGCGGCGCGGAAGGCGCCGAACGTCACGGCGTTGGCCGCTCGCTGGACGGCGCGTGACGTTCGATCGCGCCGCGGCGCCATGCGTCAGGAGCGGCGCCGGGGCACGCGCGTGCGACGCCGCTCGGTGCGGGCGATCCGCCGGCTCTGACGGCGGGACCGGCGCAGCTCGATGCGCGCCGCCGTGACGGGGGCGACCTGCGCCTGGCGCCACACCTTGACGAAGCGCTGGGCGGCGGTGAACGTTGTCAACGCCAGCAGCAACCACAGCACCGGCACGAAGAGCGGCTCGATCAGCAGTCCGATGCACAGCAGCACCACCCGCTCGGCCCGCTCCATCAGGCCGCCCTTGGCGTCCAGGCCCAGCGACTCGGCCTTGGCCCGCTGGTACGAGATCAGCGACGAGATGGCCATGATCGCGAACGGCAGCAGCGTGAGGTACGGCGACTCGTGACCAGCCAGGTACCAGGCCACGCCGCCGAGCAGCAGGGCGTCGGTGACCCGGTCGACGGTCGAGTCGAAGAAGGCGCCGCGCTGACTGGCCGTGCCCGACGCCTTGGCCAGTGCACCGTCCAGCAGATCGGGCAGCGCGGCGAGCACGACGAGGACCAGGCCGAGGAGCAGCTTCCCGAAGCCGATGGCGACGGCGGCTCCGGCGCCGAGGACCATCCCGGCGATCGTCAGGTGGTCCGGCGTCAGCCGAGTGCGCCGCAACCCGTTGCCGATGGGCTTGACCGCCAAGTCGATCGGCTTGCGGAACTTGCCGTCGAACACCATTGCGAGGCTATCGCTTGGCGGCACAGGCCCCGGGGACGCCGTCTGGCAGGCTGAGGCCATGAGTGGCTCAACACCCGACGACCTGGCCGTGACGTTCCGCTCGCTGGCCCGGCGCAGTCGCGAGGCGATCGGCGACGCCGATCCAGGACCGCTCGGGGAGCTCGTCGCCGCGCTGCAACGCCACGTCGATGCCGCCGCCGCAACGATCGGGTCGGCCTCGGATGCCGACGCGATCGCCGCCGCGATCGAGGCGCGGCCGGCCGAGGCCTGGGACGAACCGACGTTGGACGCGCTGCGTCGCGAGGCGCTCGACGCCGGCGCGACGCTGCGCCTCCTGGCCGCCGCCGCCGAAGCCCAGCAGGACGGCGCGTGACCCAGGCACCGGTCGCCGCGGAGACGTCCCCGGTGGACGCCGTTCGGTCCGGCCGGGCGTGGTGGCGCGGCGCGGTCATCTACCAGATCTACGTCCGCAGCTTCGCCGACGCCGACGGTGACGGCATGGGCGATCTCGCCGGCATCCGCTCTCGCCTCCCGTACCTCCGCCAGCTCGGCGTCGACGCCGTGTGGCTCACCCCGTTCTACCCGTCGCCCCAGGCCGACGCCGGCTACGACGTGGCCGACTACCGGGATGTCGACTCGCGCTTCGGTGATCTCGCCGAGGCCGACGGCATGATCGCCGACGCCCACGCCCTGGGTCTGCGGGTGATCGTCGACATCGTCCCCAACCACACGTCGAGCGACCACCGCTGGTTCCAGGAGGCGCTGGCCGCGCCACCCGGGAGTCGTCAGCGGGCCCGCTACCTGTTCCGCGACGGCAAGGGTCCGGACGGCACCGAGCCGCCGAACGACTGGCGGAGCAACTTCGGCGGGTCGGCGTGGACGCGCGTCGTCGAGGCCGACGGCCGGCTCGGCCAGTGGTACCTCCACCTGTTCGACGAGCGGCAGCCCGACCTCGACTGGCTGAACGACGAGGTGCGGGCGGAGTTCGAGTCCGTGCTGCGGTTCTGGCTCGACCGGCACGTCGACGGGTTCCGCATCGACGTCGCCCACGGCCTCGCCAAGGACCCGGCGATGCCCGACGTGGCCGGACGGTTCGAGCGTGGCCCGGCCCCGAGCGGCCATCCACACTGGGACCAGGACGAAGTGCACGAGGTGTACCGGGCGTGGCGGCGGCTGATCGACTCGTACGCCGGCGAGCGCATCTTCGTCGGGGAGATCTGGCTGGCCACGCCGGAGCAGGTCGCCCGTTACGTCCGCCCGGACGAGCTGCACACGGCCTTCAACTTCCACTTCCTGCTGGCGCCGTGGGACGCCGCGGCGATGCGGGCGGCGATCGACGACAGCATGGACGCACTCGTCGCCGTCGGCGCGCCGCCGACGTGGGTGCTCTCGAACCATGACGTGATCCGCCACGTGACGCGCTACGGCGACGGCGAGCTCGGGCGCCGCCGGGCCCGCGCCGCGGCGCTGCTGATGTTCGCACTGCCCGGCGGGGCGTACGTCTACCAGGGCGAGGAGCTCGGCCTGGACGAGGTCGAGGACCTGGCCGACGAGGTGCGCCAAGACCCGACGTTCCGCCGCTCCAACGGTCAGCGCAAGGGCCGTGACGGGTGCCGCGTCCCGATCCCGTGGGGCGGCGAGGCGCCGCCGTTCGCCTTCGGCCCCGGCCCGTCGGCATGGCTCCCGCAGCCCCCGGCCTGGCGCCAGCTGACGGCCGAGGCGCAGGACGGCGACCCGACCTCGATGCTCGAGCTCTACCGCCGCGCCCTCGCCCTGCGCCACCGCCTGCCGGCGCTCGGCGACGGGGAGCTGCAGTGGATCGACGTCGACGCGCCGCTGCTGGCCGTGCGTCGTCCTCCCGGTTTCGTCTGCGTGGTCAACTTCGGCGATGGGCCGGTGACGATCCCGACCGGCGTGGCCGACGGGCTGGAGGTGCTGCTGTCCAGCGAGCCACTGGGCGGCCCGGGTGAACTGCCGGGGAACGCGGCCGTGTGGCTCGGTTGATCAGCCGCTGAGGTCGAGGTGTCACACGATCTTCGAGATGTTGTGCGTCTCGCTGCCGTCGGGCGCACCGTCCAGGAAGGCGTCGACGATGGCGATCGCCGGCGCCGGACCATACTCGGGCTGCCCGCTGAGCCGGATGCCGAGTGCCAGCACGTTGGCGTCGTTCCACCGGCGGGCGCCAGCGGCCGTCTCGACATCGGTGCAGAGAGCCGCACGCACGCCGGCCACCTTGTTGGCGGCGATCGATACCCCGGTGCCGGTCCAACACCACACGATCCCCCGGTCGGCCCGGCCGCCGGCCACGGCGTCGCCGACGGTGCGGCCGACATCGGGCCAGGCGTCGCCGTTGGCCACGGCGACGACGGCGTGTCCCGCCGCGGCGAGGTGCCGCTCGACCGCCTCGGTGACCGGCGTCACCTCGTCCGTGCCGACGGCGATGCGCATCAGCCCGTGCCGGGGTCCGGACTGATCGCTCCATCGACCGGGACCGGCGGCCGGTCCGGCGGTCGGGCCTCAGGGTTGTCCTCGGCCAAGTGTTCCACGACGCGACCGTCCACGGCGTCGACGAGCACCAGTCCTCGTCGCTGCGGAGGGTCCTCGACCGAGTAGCACAGCACGCGCCAGGTCGGGCGGCTGCGCAGCCCGCGCCACACCTGCTGCGCCGAGGCGTGTCCGACCGGGAAGCCGACGGCGCGCTGGGCGGCGACGAGGGCTTCCCGCTCGTCCACGGTCATCCGCCAGCCCGACGTGATCGACAGCACGCCGACGACCCCCAGCAGGGCGGCGGCCCAGAGCCAGCCGGCGTTCACGACCGCCGAGGAGTCCCGCCAGACGATCCACACGGCCACGCAGATCGCCGCTGCGACCAGGTAGATCACACCGGGGATCCGGCGCCGGGAGTTGTCCGGGAATCGGTACGGACCGACGTACCCGGCGGCGTTCAGGTCGTCGGGCAGCGAATCGCGATGGTCGTCGGGCTCGACACCGCGCTCGTCGTCGGTCACCATCGCCGATCAGCCTACGGAAGCCCTACGGTGGTCGGAATGACGGATCTGGCGCACGTGACCGGTCGCGACGAGGTCGAGGCGGCGCTGGCCCGCCACCGGTCCGAGCTGACCGGCTACTCCTACCGGATGCTCGGCTCGGTGCACGAGGCCGAGGATGCGGTGCAGGAGACGCTCCTGCGGGCGTGGCGGGGCGCGGAGGGCTACGAAGGTCGTGCCTCGGTGCGGTCCTGGCTCTACCGCATCGCCACCAACGTCTGCCTCGACGCCATCAAGCGGCGCAAGCGTCGTCAGCGGCCCGTCGACCTCGGCCCGGCGCGCACGGCGGCCGAGGGGCTCGGCCCGTCGCTGCCGGAGCAGACCTTCGTCGAGCCCGTGCCGGACGTGGCGGCGCTCCCCGCCGCCGACGACCCGGAGGCCGATGTGCTGCTGCGGGAGTCCATCCGGCTGGCCTTCGTGGCCGCGCTGCAGCTGCTCCCGGCGCGCCAACGTGCCGTGCTGATCCTGCGTGAGGTGCTGCGGTGGCCGGCCAGCGAGGTCGCCGAGCTGCTCGACACGAGCGTCGCATCCGTCAACAGCGCCCTGCAGCGGGCGCGGGCGACGCTGTCCGAGCAGGCGGTCGACGACACGGACCTGCGCGACCCGACCGACGACGAGCAGCGAGTCCTGCTCGACCGGTACGTCGACGCGTTCGAACGCTACGACCTCGACGCGCTGGTCGGCCTGCTGCACGAGGACCTGGTCATGTCCATGCCGCCCTACGACATGTGGCTGCGCGGCCCCGAGCAGCTTCGCCAGTGGTTTCTCGGCCCCGGGCACGAATGCCGGGGCTCCGTGCTCGTGCCGGTGGCGGCCAACGCCTCGCCGGCGTTCGCCCAGTACCGCAAGAGCCCCGAGCCCGGCCGGTACCACGGTTGGTCGATCCAGGTCCTCGAGATCATGGACGGCCGGATCACCGCCCTGACGAGCTTCCTCGACACCAGCCTGTTCGCCCGGTTCGGCCTCCCCGACCACCTCGAGCGCTGAGCCCGCCAGTTCGCCCGCTCGATCTGGGCGCGCAGCCTCTCATTTCGCCTTCTGGGCGCGGAGGTTCCCGGAATCGGGAACCTCCGCGCCCAGATTTCGATTCGGGACGAGATGGCGCACCTTCGGCGCCCTGACCCTCAGCCGGCGCGGCGGAGGCGGCGCAGCGGTGGTTCGGTCTTGGGTGGCTGGCGGCGGGGCGGGAGCGTGGCCAGGAGGTCGGTCGTCGCCTCCGTGACCCGGCGCACCGCCAGCTCGAACGACTCCTCGGACGCCGCCGACGTCGCCTGCACGCCGCTGACCTTGCGAACGTACTGACGGGCGGCGGCTTCGATCTCCTCGGGCGTGGCCGCCGGCTGGAGACCGCGCAGCGTGGTGATGTTGCGGCACATGACGCCATCCTCGCACCGCCGTCGGCGGCTGGCACCTGTGCGGGATCAGGCGGCGGCGGTCATTCCGCCCGGCGCGACCAGTCCCGGCCATGCCAGGTCGCTGCCACTCATCCGGCCGAAGGCCCGCTCGTAGCGCGGGCGCCACCACCAGCGGTGCATGAGCCGGAGCGACGGCGGCACCTGGGACCGGGCGGTCTCGCCCGCCCCGTGCGGGGCCGTGTCGAGCAGCCAGGAGATCATCAGCCCGGCATCGCGGACCGGTGTGGATCGCCGCAGGCGATCGGCGAAGCGCTCGTGCTCCTCGCTGGTGAAGGAGTCCAGCCAGATCGGCAGGACGTGCGCCTCCTCCGTCAACAGATGGGCGTCGAGCAACTGCCGGGTCGCCGCCACGAGGTCGACGTCGGCGCCGAGACGCTCGAGCGCGTCGTCGAGCTCGGCGTGCTGGCGGTCCAGCTCCTGGGTGGTGGTCGCCGCGCCCGGCTGGCGCTCGACGAGGGCCGGGAACAGCACCGTGTCCTCGGCCCGATGGTGGTGGTGCAGCACGGTCGCCAGCAGGTCGGCCCGCCGGGTGGCCGCCGGCCGGTCACCGGTGGTGAGCAGGCGTTCGACGTTGGCCACCTCGGCCCGCAGCCCGAGGTGGACGCCGACGAAGCCGAGGACGGCTCGGGGCAGATCCACCGGGAACATGCCGCCAGTCAGCACGGCGGCACGTGGAGCCCCCATGAGGGCCACGTGGATCGTGGCTCCACGCCCGTCACCCCTGCTCCTAGCCTCGGCCACACGCCTCGCCGAACACCATCCCCAGCGCCGGATCGCCTGGCGCCGTACCGCGCCAAGCGCGACTTCTCCATCACGTCCGAGCCGTCGGGCACCGCTCCCCCGCCGCCGGACGGGTGGCGGTTCGTCGTCCAGCGCCACCGGGCCACGCGCCTGCACTACGACCTGCGCCTGGAGGTGGCCGGGGTGCTGGCCAGCTGGGCCGTGCCGAAGGGCCCGACGCTCGACGCCAGCGTGAAGCGGATGGCCGTTCACGTGGAGGACCACCCGCTCGACTACTTCGACTTCGAGGGCGTCATCCCGGCCGGCGAGTACGGCGGTGGCGACGTCATCGTGTGGGACTGGGGCCGCTGGGCCCTGGCGCCACACGATCATGGCGTTGACGACCCGCTGGCGGCGATCGAGGCCGGCAACCTGCACTTCGACCTCGACGGCGAGAAGCTGCGCGGCCGGTTCGTGCTCGTGCAGCGCGGCGACGATCGCCGTGGCCGGCCACAGTGGCTGCTGCTCAAGAAGCGGGACGAGGCGGCGGAGTCGGGCTGGGACCCGGAGGACCATCCCCGATCCGTGCGGTCCGGGCGGACCAACGACGAGGTGGCGGCGGCGCCCGCGGCGAGCTGGTCGGGCGCTGCGTCGTGGACCGCGCCGACGACCGACGAGCTGGAGGCGTTGGACCAGCTCGGGGTCGGCGGGCGGTGGTCCGTCGGCGGACAGGCCGTTGCGCTGTCTGGCTTCAACGACGTGCTGGTGCCGACCCGCGGACGGGCCGGGGCCGTCACGCGTCGCGACGTCGTACGTCACGTGGCGACCATGGCGCCGGCGATGCTGCCGTATCTCCACGATCGCTGGCTGCCGCACCCGGCACCGTCCTCGGCGCCGGCGTGGATGACTCGGGCCGAGGTGGGATCCCGCCGCCACCTCAGCGTCGAGTCGCCGGCCGCGCTGGTGTGGGTCGCCGCCCGGACCCCGTTCGAGCTGCGGGCGTCCAATGCCGCGCCCGGCGCGCCCGACCGACCGGCGTGGGCGATCATCGAGGTCGCCGAGGGTCCGGCGGCGACGGTCACGGTCGGGCTGCTGCGCACGGCGCTCGACCACCTCGGGCTGGAGGGCCGGCCCGTGGCGTGCGGGTCGAGCTACGAGGTGCGCATCCCGATCGGGCCGCGCCGTTCGCACGACGAGGTGCGGTCGTGGGGAGCGCAGCTGGCGGCCGCGATCGCCGCCACCGTCCCGGAAGCACCGCCGCCGTCTGCCGCCGAGGGCACCACGTTCGTCGTGCCGTTCGCGCCGCTTGCCGCGCCCGGCGCGCCGGTCGTCGTGCCGGTCGGCTGGGACGAGCTCGATGACACCGGGCCGTGGACGATCGCCGGCGTGGGCAAGCGTCTGGCCCGCCACGGCGACCCGCTGGCGCCCCTGATCGGGCTGGACCAGCGCCTCCCCCGACTCTGACCGTCACCGGCTCAACCGGGGCGGGATCGCACCTCGGCGGCGCGCGCCGCGGACCTCCCGGCGCGCGCCGACCGCACGACCTGGCGAGCGATGCGCCGGCCTCGCTGGGCCGGCGACCTGCCGTGGCCGAGCGTGTCCAGCACGGTGCCGGCGCACGTCCGGCCCGGCGCGCCGCTGATGCTGCCCCCCGGATGGGTCCCTGCGCCGGTGAGGAAGATGCCGTCGATCGGGGTGCGGTGCCCGAATCGACGGGCCGGTCGCGCCCCGAGGCGCTGGTGGGGCAGCGGCGCGACGTGGTTGCCGGGGTTCTCGGCGCCGTTGTGGGCGGTCAGGTCGTCGGGCGTCGTGAGCACCTCGTGGCCCACGGCATCCCGGAGGTCGCCCAGGCACGTCTCGATGGAGCGCCACACCCCATCGCTGGCCGCGGCGGCCGATTCCGCCCACGGCCGGTCGTGCAGCCTCCGGGCGGTGAAGGAGTTGGCCCACATCGTGGCGCCGCCCGGCGGGGCCGCCGACGCGTCGGCGACGCTGGGGAAGGTGACGAGCGTCGACGGCGCGGTCGGCAATCGACCGAACAGCGCCGCCTCGTAGGCCTCCGTCGCCGAGGCCGGCGACGCCAGGAGCCACATCGTGCCGGCGTCCAGTTCGGGCCGGCCGAGCACCGGCACCCGCCCGGCATCGGTGATCGCCGCGGCGAGCGTGAGCTGGCTGACGTTGTCGACGACCTCCCGCACCGCCTCGATGCGCTGGCGCTGGTGGCGGGAGAGCGTCCCGGCCGGAAGGAGGTGCAGCAGGAAGGGCTTCGGCGCCATTGCCGACACGACGGCGCGCCGGGCCGACACGGTGTCGCCCGCCCGCGTCCGCACGCGCCACCGACCGTCGGCGCGGCGCACGTCGTCGACAGCGGCGCCGCAACGCAGCGCCCCACCGGCCGCCGAGACGCTGGCAACGAGGGCGTCGACGAGGGCCTGTGAGCCGCCGACCGGTCGGCCGAACCGGCGGCCGTGACCGGCGACGGTGAGCAGGAACGCCGATGCCGACCCAGGACTCCACGGCGCGAGGCTCGAGAAGGCCGCCCGGAAGATGGCCAGGGCCCGCACCTCCGGGCTCTCGAACCATCGTCCGGCCAGGTCGACAACGGACATCCGGGTCAGCTCGACCAGCTCGGCCGACCGCCGACCGGCAACGGCCCGGGCGAAGGCGGTGGCGACGCGCGGCGGTGGGATCCAGCCCTCCGACGCCAGGTCGAAGGCCTGCAGCAGGGGAGCGCTCAGCTCCGCCAGCTCGACCCAGGCACGCCCATCGTCCGTCGACACCTCGGCGATCGATGCCGCCGTCGCCTCGGCCGTCTCCTCGACGACGATGCGCGTCCCGTCGCCGAACAGGTGGGTCGCCGCCGTGGTCCGGGTCACGTACCGCAGCCCGTGAGCGGCGAGGTCCAGTTCCTCGACGACGCCGCTGGTGAGGATCGACGTGTGCTCGACGGCCCCGCGCTCGAGCGTGAAGCCGTCCCAGGTGGTCGACCACAGCGCGCCGCCCGGGCGGTCCTCGGCCTCGAGGACGATCACGTCCAGGCCGGCTCGGGCGAGGTAGGCGGCACACACCAGGCCGTTGTGGCCGCCCCCGACGACCACCACGTCGACGACGTCATGCATCGGCGTTCATCGCACGGTCCCGCTGGGCCAGGCGGTCCGCAGCTTGGCCGCGCTGTCGAGCAGCGATTCGGGGAGCGTGCGGGTGTTGGCCAGCGCCGTCATGAAGTTGGAGTCGCCGGTCCAGCGCGGGACCACGTGCACGTGGAGGTGGTCGCTGACGCTGCCGCCCGCCGGCCGGCCGAGGTTGACGCCGACGTTGAGGCCCTCCGGGCGGTAGGCGTGCTTGACGGCGACCACGGCATCGGTCACCGTCGCCCACAGCTCGGCCGCCTCGTCTGCGGTCAGTGCCTCGAGGTCGGCGACCTCGCGGTACGGCAGCACGAGCAGGTGCCCCGGCGCGTACGGGAAGGCGTTGAGGATGACGAAGACGTGGGCGCCGCGGTGGACGACGTGGGTCTCGGTGTCCGGCAGTCCCGACGCCAGGATGCGAGTGAACACGCTGCCCCGGCCGGACTCCACGTCGTCGCCGGACACCCCTGCCACCGCACCGCCGCTGGTGACGTACGCGTTGCGCCACCCGTTCCACAGCCGCTCGAGCACCGTGCCTGTCTAGACCATCGTCATCGTCCGCGGATTGGTTGCTGGTCAACCGATCTGCGGACGATGACGGTCGCTTGTCTAGGCACTCAGCGCTTCGGCCTGGGCGAGCATGACCTCGTCGGCGAAGCGCTCGACGAACGCCGCCAGTTCCACGCCGCGTTCGGGCCGGTCGCTCCCCCGCCGGTTCACGCCGACGGTGCCGCCGGCGACGTCGTCGTCGCCGACGACCAGCAGGTACGGGAGCTTCTCCAGCTTGCCGGCGCGGATCCGCTTGCCGAGCGGATCGCCGGCGCCCACGACGTCGACGCGGCCGCCGACGGCGCGGATCCGGTCGACGACCTTCTCGGCGTACTCCTCGTGGGCCGTTGCCACCGGCAGCACGCGCACCTGGACGGGCGACAGCCAGGTCGGGAAGTTGCCGGCGTAGTGCTCGAGCATCACGCCGAAGAACCGCTCGATGGACCCGAGCAGGGCGCGGTGCAGCATGATCGGACGGTGCCGGGCGTTGTCGGCGCCGGTGTACTCGAGGCCGAATCGCTCGGGCTCGTTGAAGTCGTACTGGATCGTCGACAGCTGCCACGTCCGACCGATGGCGTCGCGCACGTCGATGTCGATCTTCGGCCCGTAGAACGCGGCGTCGCCGTGCTTCACCGAGTACTCGACGCCGTGGCGCTCGAGCGCCCGCCGCAGCGCCTCGGTGGCGTCGGCCCAGTCGTCCTCGGAGCCGATGAACTTGTCCGGATCCTTGGTCGACAGGTTGAACGTGAAGTCGTCGAACCCGAAGGCGCGCAGCACCGACAGCACGAAGTCGAGCAACGAGGCGATCTCGTCCGGCGCCTGCTCGGGCGTGCAGAAGATGTGGCTGTCGTCCTGGGTGAACCCGCGGATGCGCATCAGCCCGTGCAGCGTGCCGGCCCGCTCGTAGCGGTACACGGTGCCCAGCTCGAACAGCCGCAGCGGCAGCTCGCGGTAGCTGCGCGGCCGCGACCGGTAGATCAGGCAGTGCATCGGGCAGTTCATGGGCTTCATGTAGTACGTGCCGTTGTCCATCTCCATCGGCGGGTACATGCCGTCGGCGTACCAGGAGAGGTGCCCGCTGGTCTCGAACAGCCCGGCCTTCGAGAGGTGCGGGGTGTACACGAACTCGTAGCCGCCCTGCTCGTGGCGCTGGCGGCTGTAGTCCTCCATCAGCCTGCGGACGATGGCGCCCTTGGGGTGCCAGACGGCGAGCCCGCCGCCCAGCTCGCTCGGGAAGCTCAGCAGGTCGAGCTCGTTGGCGAGGCGGCGGTGGTCGCGCTGCTCGGCCTGGCGGAGCATCTCGAGGTGGGCCGTCAGCGCGGCGTCGGACTCCCACGCCGTGCCGTAGATGCGCTGCAGCATCGGGCCCTTCTCGTTGCCTCGCCAGTAGGCGCCGGCGACCTTCTGCAACTTGAAGTGCCCGAGCCGGCCGGTTGACGGGACGTGTGGCCCCTTGCACAGGTCGACGAACTCGGGGCTGTTGCGGTACACGCTGATGGTGTCGCCGGCCGCCACCTCGCCGGCGTCGAGCTCGTCGCCGGCGCTGTCACCGGCGGATCGGACGCGTTCGATGATCTCCCGCTTGTAGGGCTGGTCGGCGAACACGTCGAGGGCGTCGTCGGCCGAGACCTCTGAACGCACGAAACCTTGATCGGCCGAGACGATGTCGCGCATCCGCTGCTCGATCGCCGCCAGGTCGTCGTCGCTGAAGGTCCTGCCGCCGGGCAGGTCGAAGTCGTAGTAGAAGCCGTTCTCGATCGCCGGCCCGATCGAGAACTTGGCCCCCGGGAACAGCTGCGTGACGGCCTGGGCCATGACGTGGGCGGTCGAGTGGCGCAGCACGTGGCGGCCGGGCTCGGTGTCGTCGGTGATGATGGCGATCGACTCGCCGTCGTGGAGCGGGCGGGTGAGGTCGATCTCGACGCCGTCTGCCGTCGCCGCCACGGCGGCCTTGGCCAGCCGCTTGCCGATCGAGGCGGCGACGTCTCCGGCCGTCGTGCCGGCCGGGTACTCCCGCTGGGAACCGTCCGGGAGCGAGATCGAGATCACGTCGGCCATAGGACGTTCGATTCTACGAACGACCCGGCGCGAACTCGGCCTGGTTCTTGACGCTTCGGCCCCCGACCGCAGTGAGGATGGATGGTTAGGTCGAGCGCCAGCGAGACACGCGAGCGAAGCGAGCCATCAGCGTGGGTTCAGGCGGAAGTTCGGGTCGTGGCGGAGGATCTCGCGGCGGGCGATCGTCATCTTGTGGACTTCGTCCGGGCCGTCGGCGATGCGCAGCGTGCGCTGGCTGGCGTACATGCTGGCCAACGGCGTGTACTGGGTGACGCCGGCTGCGCCGTGCACCTGGATGGCTCGGTCGATCACCTTGAGCGTCATGTTCGGGATGGCCACCTTGATCCCGGAGATCTCGGTCGCCGCCGCCTTGTTGCCGACGGTGTCCATCAGGTGGGCGGTGCGCAGCACGTACTCGCGGCACATGTCGATCTCGATCCGGGACTCGGCGATCCAGTCCTGGATCAGCCCCTTGTGGGCGATCGACGTCCCGAACGTGGTGCGACCCAGCGCCCGGTCGACCATCAGCCCGAGCGCTCGCTCGGCGACACCGATCGAGCGCATGCAGTGGTGGATCCGACCCGGCCCGAGGCGAGCCTGCGACATGGCGAACCCACCGCCCTCCTCGCCGAGCAGGTTGTCGGCCGGCACGCGCACGTCCTCGAAGATCAGCTCGGGGTGCCCGCCGGCGTGGTCGTAGCCGAAGACGTGCGGGGTGCGGCCGAACGACACGCCAGGCGTGTCCTTCGGCACGACGATCATCGACTGCTGCAGGTGGCGCGGCGCGTCAGGATCGGTCTTGCCCATCACGATGAACACGGTGCAGCGCTTGCGCAGCGCACCGGACGAGAACCATTTGCGCCCGTTGAGCACGTAGTGGTCGCCGTCCTTGGCGATGCGCAGCCCGATGTTGGTGGCGTCGGAGGAGGCGACGTCCGGCTCGGTCATCGAGAACGCCGAGCGGATCTCACCTTCCAGCAGCGGGGCCAGGAAGTCGCGCTTCACCGTCTGCGACGCGTAGGCGTTGAGGATCTCCATGTTCCCGGTGTCGGGCGCCGCGCAGTTGAGGGCCTCGGAGGCGAAGCCGACCTTGCCGAGCTGCTCGGAGATCGGCGCGTAGTCGAGGTTGGAGAGCTTCGTCCCCGGCGCGTCCGGCGCCAGGTGGGGCAGGAACAGGTTCCACAACCCGCGCTCGCGAGCGGCGGCCTTGAGCTTGTCCAGGATCGGTGGGTCGCCGTCGTGGCCGAGCTCGTGGGCTTGGTCCTCGAACTCGGCCTCGTTCGGGTAGATGTGATCGTCCATGAAGGAGACGACGTCGGCGAGCAGCGCTTCGCCCTGCGGGGTGAACTGGTACGGCATCGCCGCCATCCTCGCACCAGCGGGTTCTGGCAGTAGCAACCGACCGCTGTGAGCCGGTTGCGGCGGCCAGAACGGCGGTCAGCGGCGGCGGAGGAGCACTTCCTGTGCCACGGTGGCGACGAGCCGGCCGTCGCGCCTGCGGATCGTCCCGATCGACAGGCCGCGGCCGCCGCCGGTCGCCACCGGGACGAGTTCGACGAGCAGCCAGCCGTTGACGTCGACCGGGCGGTGGAACCACACGCTGTGGTCGAGCGAGACCGATTGACGGCGGGCGGGATCCTCCAGGTCGGCGTGCGGCGCCCGGGCGGCACGCGTCGGGCCGTGGTCACTGAGGTAGGCGACGGACTGCAGGTGCAGCGCCGGGTCCGGCGGTACGGGCGCGACGGCGCGGAACCACGACCGCCGGGTGTGCGGGATCACGTCGGGGACCACGTCGATCGGCACGTCGCACGACTGGAACCACGACGTCTGATAGCGGCCGGGCGGCAGGTCCTCCGGACCGGGGATCCCGGGCGTCCCCGGTGCCTCGTACTCCACGCCGACCTCGTCGCGCTGGAAGTCGGCCGTCAGCACGAAGACCGTGCCGTGGTCCTGCTCGGCGACGACGCGCCGGGTGGCGAAGCTGGCGCCGTCGCGGGTGCGCTCGACGGCGTAGCGGATCGGCTCCCCGCCGGCGCCGGCGACGACGAAGGAGGCGTGCAGGGCGTGGGCCGTGCGGTCGGTCGGGACGGTCAGGGCGGCGGCCCGCAGCGCCTGGCCGATCAAGAGGCCACCGAACACGTGGCGCGGGTTCGGCGCTCGACGGCTGACGAACCGATCCGGACCTCCGCCGGGCGCGTCCAGCGGATCCAGCGCCAGCCGATCCGCCATGCTCAATGGCGCCGAAGCGGGGAGCGGCAGCTCCTCGTCACGGGATCGAGCGGAGGAAGTCCACGAGCGCAGTGTTGACCTCGGCCGGGCGCTCCTGCTGCGTCCAGTGCCCGCAGCCCTCGAGGATCACGCTGCGGTGCAGCTTGGGCAGCGTCGTCGGAAAGCGGTCGATCGCCGGCTGACCCCAGACCGTCGGGCCGTCGTGGTCCCCACCGATGAACAACGCCGGGACATCGATGGCGCGGTGCCGATAGACCGACAGCTCCTCGAAGTCGCGGTCCACGCAGCGATAGCGGTTGAGGCCACCCGTGAAGCCCGTCCGCTCGAACTCGGCCACGTAGAACTCGAGGTCGTCGTCCGTCAACCACGCCGGCAGGTCGGTCGGATACCGGAACCGGTCGCGCATGCGGGCCCCGTGGGGGATCGTGGCCACGATCTTGCCGTCCTCGGAGGGCGGCGCGTCGCCCGACGCCGTGAAGAAGAAGCCGAGCAGCCAGGTGCGCACGTCGGCTTCGATCTCGGCTTCGGCCCTCCCCGGCCGCTGGAAGTACTCGATGTAGAACTCCTCGGCGCCGCCCATCGCCCGGAAGGCGTCCGACGGGCGGGTGTCGCTGGGCGGCGAGAAGGGGATCGAGAGCCCGGCGACGGCGCGGAACACGTCCGGGCGCATCAGCGCCGAGTTCCAGGCGATCGGCGCGCCCCAGTCGTGCCCGATGACGACGGCCTGCGTCTCACCGAGCGCCTCGACGAGGGCCACGTTGTCGGCGACGAGACACAGCATGCGGTACTCGTCGATGGGTTCGGGCTTCGACGAGCGCCCGTACCCACGCACGTCGATGGCCACCGCGTGGTAGCCGGCCTCCGCCAGCGCCGGAAGCTGGTGGCGCCACGAGTACCAGGACTCAGGGAAGCCGTGCACCAGCAGCACCAGCGGCCCTTCGCCGGCCTCGACCGTGTGCAGGCGGATGCCGTTGACGTGGTGGACCTGGTGCGAGGACACGACGCGGAGCTTGGCAGAGTGGGGTCGTGTTCGAAGACCTGCGGTTCGACGTCGCTGATCATGTCGGTGTGCTGACGCTGGATCGGCCGCAGGCCCGCAACGCCCTGCGCCGGCAGACCTACCGGGAGCTGGAGGAGGTCGTCCGGGGGTTGGGCGACGCCGACGTGCGCTGCCTCGTGATCACGGGCGCCGACCCGGCGTTCTGCTCGGGCGACGACGTGAAGTTGATGATGGCCGGACCGGAACGGCCACCCGACGACTGGGCCATCGCCACACCGGAGCTCACACCGGCCGCCGACGCCCTGCTGCACACCGACGTGCCGGTGATCGCCGCCGTCAACGGCGCCGCCGTCGGGTGGGGCATGGAGCTGGCGCTGATGGCCGACCTGCGGGTGGCGTCCGAGCGGGCCCGGTTCGGCGAGCTGTTCGTGCTGCGTGGCTTGGTGACCGACGCACCTGGTCTCGGTCGGCTGGCTCAGCTGGTCGGCCGGGAGCGGGCCGCCGAGCTGCTGTTCACCGGCGAGGTGATCGACGCGGCGACAGCGCTGCGGATCGGGCTGGTGTCACGGGTCGTGGCCCACGAGCAGCTGCTCGCCGAGGCCACGGCGCTCGCCGCCCGCATCGCCGCCAACCCGCCGCTGGCCGTGCAAGCGCTCAAGCGCGGGCTGCGCGAAGCGCTCGACCCCGATTGGCACGAGGTCGGTGCCTGGGTCTCGACCAACCTGGCCAGGCTGTTCCGCACCGCCGACCACCACGAAGGCGTGGCGGCGTTCCTGGAGAAGCGCCCCCCGACGTTCTCGGGGCGGTAAGACAAGCGCGTTCTGGCCGCCGCAACCGTCCGCTGTGAGTCGATTCCGACGGCCAGTTGCCTGGCCGCTACACCGCAACGAGTTCGCGCGGGGTGTTCTCGATGGGGTCGAGGACGCTGGCCGGCCGGGCGGTGACCGGGGCCTCGGCGACGTCCGACGACTTGCCGGCGTACGTGTTGCGGTACTCCTGGCCGGTCAGCTCGCGGATCTCGAACATCACCTCGTCGATCATCGATCGCCAGGCCAGGTGCGGGTCGGCGCGGTTCTGGTAGCGCTCCGGTTTGATCGGTCGGCCGATCTGGATCGCGCACCGCTGGAACAACCTGGGAACCTTGGCGTCAGGCGGCTGGATGTCGGCCGTGCCGGTGATGCCGACCGGGTAGATCGGGCACCCCACCTCCATCGCCAGCCGGGCGGCGCCGGTGCGACCCTTGTGCAGCACCCGGTCGCGACTGCGCGTGCCCTCCGGGAACATGCCGAACAGCTCGCCGCGCCGCAGCACCTTGGCCGCCGCGTCGAGTGCGCTCTGCGACTTGGCGCCGCCCGAGCGGTCGATCGGGATCATGCCGAGCATCGGGAAGAGGTACTTCGTCTTCCAGGAATCCATGTACTCGGCCTTGCCGACGAAGCTGATGTTGCGCGGGACGCTGAGCATCAGGAACGCCGAGTCCAGGAACGAGATGTGGTTCGGGCACAGGATCGCCGGGCCGGTCTCGGGCAGTCGATCGAACCCTGACGTGTCGATCCGCCACACTCGCCGGGCGACCGGCGCCATGATCCGGCGCGACCGCGCTTGGGCCCGACCGGCCCCGACCTCCTTGTCCACGTCGCGCATCGTACGCCGTGGGTGTTACATCCGATCGCACAGCAGGTCACGGCGGTGTGAACGGTCCGTGCCGCCCGTCGTTACAACTCGATGCCGAGGAGCGCAGCCGCCTCGCTGACGTCGTGGCCGCGCGCCGCCACCTCGTCGATCACGGCGAACGCCGCCGGGGTGTCGAGGTCGTCGTCGAGGTGGGCGCGCACCTCCTCGACCACAGGGCTCGGGCGCCCGTCCGTCGCCATCCGCCATCGATCCAACAACGCCTGCGACTGCGGCATCAGGTCGTCGTCCCACGACCACGGCGTCCGGTAGTGGTGGCCGATGCAGGCGATGCGGATGGCCATCGGCTCCCACTCCTTGCGCAGCGCGTCGACGAAGACGAGGTTGCCGAGGCTCTTGGACATCTTCTCGCCGTCCTTGTCGATCAGACACGTGTGCATCCAGTGGCGCACGAACGGCTCGCCCGTCGCCGCCTCCGACTGCGCCCGCTCCGACTCGTGGTGCGGGAAGATCAGGTCGGCGCCGCCACCGTGCAGGTCGATCGTCGTCCCCAGCTCGCGCAGGGCGAGGGCGCTGCACTCGATGTGCCACCCGGGACGCCCCGGCCCCCACAGCGTGTCCCACGACGGCTCGTCGGGCGCCGACGGCTGCCACAGCACGAAGTCCAGCGGGTGGCGCTTGTCCGGGTTGTCGACGTCACCGCCGCCGTCGCGGGCCAGCACCAGCATCTCGTCGTGGGACAGGTTGCTGACCGTGCCGAACGAGTCGAACCGGGTGACGTCGAAGTAGACCGCGCCGCCGGCCTGGTAGGCGTACCCGCGGTCGAGGACCATCCCGATGAAGCCGCGGATGTCGGGGATCGCCGACGACGCTCGCGGTGTCGACGACACGGGCAGTGCGTTGAGCGCCTCCATGTCGGCCTCGAAGCGGGCCTCCTCCCCCGCCGCCAGGTCGAGGTAGTGGATGCCCAACTGACGGGCTTTGGCGAACAACGGGTCGTCGACGTCGGTCACGTTGCGCACGCAGGTGACGGTGTGGCCGCGGTCGATCAGGCGGCGCTGCAGCACGTCGTAGGACAAGAAGGTGGCGGCGTGACCGAGGTGGGTGGCGTCGTAGGGCGTGATGCCGCACGTGTACATCAGCACGTGCTCGCCCGGCTCGAAGGCCACGATGTCGCGCCGCGCCGTGTCGTACAGCCGCATCGGCGGAGCCTCGATCACGGTGTCACGCTGTCACGGCGTCATGACGGCTCGACCGCGGCCGGGGCGCGAGGGTCGCCCTTGATCCCGGTCAGCTTCGGCGCCACCCGGGTCTTGTAGCGCACGTTGAGTTGCAGGAGCACGGCCGTGAAGGCCTCGATCGCCGTGGCGTTCGACAGCTCGCCGGCGTCGAGCGGCCGGCAGCCCGGGATCTTGGCCACGATCTCGCTGATCTCGGCGACCGCCTCGGCATCGTCGCCGCAGATCAGCACGTCGGAGTCGATCGGCTCGCCGAGGTGCCCGAGCTCCTTGGCCGGAAGGTGGTGCAGTGCGGCGACGACGCGGCACCCCGGCACGGCCGCCTGCACGTGGGCGGCGACGCTGCCACGCGGCGGGACCAGCGGCTGGAACTCGTGGCCGACTCGCACCAACGCGTTGGCCATGCTGACGACGATCTTGCCGTCGAGGGCCTGCCGGTGCTCCTGGGCGGTGGTCGCCGCCGAGTCCCACGGCGTGGCGATCACGACGACCTCGCAGTCGGCCGCGGCGTCGTTGTCCCCGTATCCCAGCAGCTCGACCAGCTCCGGCGACTGGTCGACGAGCCGGTCGCGCGCTTCCATCGCCCGGTACTTGGAGCGGGAGCCGATGATCACGCCGTAGCCGATGCTGGCCAGCCGGGCGGCCAGGCTGCTGCCGGCCGGACCGGTCCCCCCCAGGATGCCGATGCGCATGGGCCGTGAGCCTAGGCAGCTACCGTCGATCCAGTGGGGGTCGTCGATGGCAAGAAGATCGTGATCACGGGCGTGCTGACGGACGCCTCCCTCGCCTTCTCCGTCGCCCAGCTGGCCCAGGTGCAGGGTGCCGACATCGTGCTGACGGGTGCCGGCCGCGGGCTCAGCTTGACCCGGCGGACGGCACGCAAGCTCGACGGCGACGTCGAGGTGCTCGAGCTCGACGTCACCCAGCCCGATCACCTGGTCGCCGTTCGGGACGCGCTGGCCGAACGGTGGGGCCGCGTCGACGGCGTGCTGCACGCCATCGGCTTCGCCCCAGAGGTGTGCCTGGGTGACGACTTCATGGCCGCCCAGTGGGACGACGTGGCCGTCGCCCTGCACGTCTCGACCTACTCCCTGAAGGCGCTGGCCGACGCCTTCGTGCCGCTGATGTCGGCCGGCGGGTCCTTCGTCGGGCTCGACTTCGACAACTCCGTCGCCTGGCCGGCCTACAACTGGATGGGCGTGGCCAAGTCGGCGCTGCAGAGCGTCAGCCGGTACCTGGCCAAGGAGCTCGGACCGCAGGGCATCCGTTGCAACCTGGTCGCCGCCGGACCGCTGAAGACGATGGCTGCCAAGAGCATCCCGGGATTCCAGAAGTTCGAGGACATCTGGGACGAGCGGGCGCCCCTCGGCTGGTCGGTCACCGACCCCACACCCGTCGCCCGGGCCTGCGTGGCGTTGCTGTCCGACTGGTTCCCCGCCACCACCGGCGAGATCGTCCACGTCGACGGCGGCTTCCATTCGGTCGGCGCCTGACCCGGCGAATCCATCGGAGGGTTTCCGGGCACCGGAGGGTTTGCGTACCGGACGGGGTGCGCCAGACCCTCGGATGCACGAAACCCTCGGATGGGTAGCGTCCGGCGGGTGAATCGGCTTGGGGCGGAGACGTCGCCGTACCTCCGCCAGCACCGGGACAACCCCGTCGACTGGTGGGCGTGGGGCCCCGACGCCTTCGCCGAGGCGGCGGCGCGCGACGTGCCGGTGCTGCTGTCGGTCGGCTACTCGGCCTGCCACTGGTGCCACGTCATGGCCCACGAGTCGTTCGAGGACGACGAGGTGGCGGCCGAGATGAACCGGCGCTTCGTCAACATCAAGGTCGACCGCGAGGAGCGCCCTGACGTCGACGCCGTCTACATGGACGCCGTCCAGGCGATGACCGGGCGCGGCGGCTGGCCGATGACCGTCTTCATGACGCCGGCCGGCGACCCCTTCTACGGCGGGACCTACTTCCCGAAACCCAACTTCCTCCAGCTGATGGCCGCGATCACCGACGCGTGGCGCGACCGGCGGGCCGACCTGGACAAGAACACCGGCGCGCTGCGCGAGGCCATCTCCCGCACCGCCCGCCTGCAGCCGCGCGCCGACGGCCCCGGCGAGGCGCAGCACACCGCCGCCATCACAGCCTTGGCCGGCAACTTCGATCGCCAGTGGGGCGGGTTCGGCGCGGCGCCGAAGTTCCCCTCCACGATGAGCCTCGACCTCGTCCTCGCCCACTGGCTGCGCACCGGCGACGACGCCGCACGCGAGATCGTCACCACGTCGCTCGATGCGATGGCGTCGGGCGGGATGTACGACCACGTCGGCGGCGGGTTCGCCCGCTACTCGGTCGACCGTGAATGGCTGGTCCCGCACTTCGAGAAGATGCTCTACGACCAGGCCCTGCTCGTGCGCGTGTACGCCCACGCCGCCGTCGCCCTCGACTGCGCACGCTGGCGCCAGATCGTGACCGAGACCGTCGAGTACGTGCTGCGCGACCTGCGTCAGCCCGCCGGTGGCTTCGCGTCGGCCGAGGACGCCGACTCCCCCGGACCGGATGGTCACGGCCACGAGGGGCTGTTCCACACGTGGACCGTCGCCGAGGTCAACGAGGTGCTGGGCCCCGACGCCGACGCCGTGCTCGCCTGGTACGGCATCTCCCCGGGCGGCAACTTCGAAGGCCGCTCGATCCCCAACCGGCTGCACGCCCGGGGGCAGTACGACCGCCCGCCCGAGATCGAGGACGCTCGCCGCCGCCTGTTCGAGGCCCGAGAACGGCGCGCCCGCCCGGGTCTCGACGACAAGGTGCTGACCGAGTGGAACGGACTGATGATCGCCTCGCTCGCCGAGGCCGGATCGTTGCTCGGCCGTGCCGACTGGATCGAGGCCGCGGCGGCCGCCGGGGACTTCCTGCGCCTCGAGCTGCGCCGACCCGACGGCCGCTGGTTCCGGTCCTGGCACGCCGACGGGGATCCGCCGGCTCGCCACGCTGCGCTCGCCGCCGACCACGCTGCGCTCGTCGACGCCTACACACGCCTCGGCGAGGCGACGGGCGAGGCCCGTTGGATCGCCGAGGCGGTGGCCGTCGCCGACGTCATGCTCGACCACTTCTGGGACGTCGACCACGGCGGGCTGTTCACGACGCCCGACGACGGCGAGGTGCTGGTCGCCCGCCAGAAGGACCTCTTCGACAACGCCACCCCGTCCGCCAACTCCATGGCCGCTGTGGCGCTGTACCGGCTCGCCGCGCTGACGGGCGAGGCCCGCTACGCCCGCCACGCCGACCGCATCCTCGCCCTCGTGGCGGCGGTGGTCGACCAAGCCCCGAGCGCCTTCTCGCAGGCCCTCGCCGCCGCCGAGCTGGCCCGTCACGGCATCACCGAGGTGGCCGTTGTCGGCGACCGGCCCGACCTGGTGGCCGTCGTCAACGAGGCCTGGCACCCGTCCGTGGTGCTGGCCTGGGGCGAGCCGTACGACTCGCCGCTGTGGGACGGGCGGCGCGACGGCCTGGCCTACGTCTGCCGGGACTACGCCTGCCAGTCGCCGCAGGACACGCCCGATGGCCTGCGCGCCCAGCTCGCCACCGCCCGCTGATCCCGTTTACGTCCGGATTCTGGTTACAGGGGTAACCAGAATCCGGACGTAAACGGTGACACTGGGGGCATGACGCGACTCGGCTACCAGATCCCCAACTTCACGTACCCCGACACGGCGCCGGCCGACCTCTTCGACGTGATCGCCCGCCAGGCCCGAGAGGCCGACGGCTCCGGCTTCGACACCGTGCTCGTGATGGACCACTTCTTCCAGCTCCCCATGCTCGGCGCACCGGAGGAGAACATGCTGGAGTGCTACTCCCTGCTGTCGGCCCTGGCCCGGGAGACCTCGGTCGTCCGCCTCGGCGCGCTGGTCACGGGCAACACGTACCGCAACCCGGCCGTGCTGGCGAAGACCGTCACCACCCTCGACATCGTGTCCGGGGGTCGGGCCCAGCTCGGCATCGGTGCCGGCTGGTTCGAGCTGGAGCACGACGCCTTCGGCATCGAGTTCGGCACGTTCACCGATCGGTTCGAGAAGCTCGAGGAGGCGTTGCAGATCATCCTCCCGATGCTGCGCGGCGAACGGGTGACGTTCGCCGGCGACCGCTACCAGATCCGTGACGCCTTCAACTCGCCGGCCCCGCTGTCCGGGATCCCGGTGATGATCGGCGGCGGCGGCGAGCGCAAGACGCTGCGGATGGTCGCCCAGTACGCCGACGAGTCGAACCTGATCGCCGAGGCCAAGGACATCCCGCGCAAGCTGGAGGCCCTCGACCGGCACTGCGCCGACCTCGGTCGCGATCGCCGCGAGATCACCGTGTCCTGGCAGCGATCGGCGTGCATCGCTCCGACCATGGAGGAGGCGCAGGCCGACCTCACCGCCTACTTCCGGACGCGCGGGATCGACGTCGACGCGTCCAACGAGGAGCAGACCGCCGCGCTCTCGCGTCGCTTCGCCATCGGCGACCCGGACACGGTCGGCGAGGAGCTGGCCACCGACCTGAGCACGGGTGTCGACGGGCTGACCATCAACGCGCCGGCCAACGGCCACATCCCGGGCCGCGTCGCGCTGCTCGGCGAGACGGCGGCGAAGGTCGTCGCCTGATCGACGGTCAGCTCGCCGTCTGGCGGTACCACGCGGACGCGTAGATCGCCAGCGCCACCACGAGACCGGCGATCACCCAGAGCACGACGACGGCGTCGATCCAGGAGCCGGGCGGCGGCGACCCGGGCAGGAAGTTGCGCAGCGGCACCGTGGCGAACAGCATCGCCGCCAGCCACGACATGAACGTCGGCTGCACCGTGCGGCAGCTGCGCCATCGGGTGTTCACCGCGACGATCAGCGCGATCACCGGGAGCGCCACCATGATCGCCAGCAGGATGAAGGCGAAGGCGAGGGTGTTCCCGGCCCGCCGGGCGTCGATCGGGAAGACGACGAAGTCGAGCTCCTCGCTCAACGGCTCCGCCGCGCCGACGTCGATCCGCCACCCCTCCACGTCGCCCCCGACTTGCACGGCAATTGGCAGGTCGTCACCCGCATCCGGCTCCCCGGCGAAGACGCCGACGAGGGCATCGACCCGGTACTTGTCCAGTGGCCAGGTTCGGATGTCCCCCTCCAGCTGCAGGTCGACGCGCGTCAGCGGGGGGATCTGACCCGCCGGGAGCACGATCTGGCGGGCTCCGGTCGACGGGTCGATGACGATCGTCAGCGCGTCCTTGGGCACGAAGCCCGACGCCCCGGCGAGCGCCTTGTCGGGGGCGATGTCGATCGAGACGGTGAGGCGGTCGGACTCGCCGTGGAGCTCCTCCAGCTTGACGATGACGAGCACGCCGCCCGGCGGTGCCGTCGCGTTGGCGCCGATGCCGATGGTGTGGCCGCTCACCGCGTAGAGCACCAGCAGCCCTCCGTAGGCGCCGAGCAGCCCGACGGCGAGGAGGAGCAGGAGCCAGCGCCGGCGACGCCCCGCCCGTTCCCTCACAGCCGGCGAGCCTACGTGGGCGCCACCACCCGTTCGCCGATGGCCTGCTCGCGTCACCGCGTGCCGACCTCGCTCCATGTCGCGGTGGACAGGTGCAGCTGTCCACGGCGCCACCGAGAACGGGCTACCAGAGCCATTTCGCAGCCGCGTTCGATCTGGGACCGTGACCTGGGAGACGGACGAGCAGGGAGGGGCGATGCTCAACGCAAGCGAGATCACTGGATTGGCTGGCGGCACCACATCACTCGCCGGCGCCACCGTGCGGCCGTACCGAGATCCGGGACGGATCACGCTGTTGCTGCAGGTGCTCCTACTGATTAGCGCGGTCGTCTCGGCGATCCTCGTTGCGCAGGCGATCGCCGAGCTGAGGCTCGTGGCCCGTCTCCGAGACACCGGGACGGTCGCACTGGACGAGGTCAACGCCATCGATGAACTGCGGGCAGTTGTGATCGTCGTGCAGCTGGCCGTGCTGATGGTCGCCGGCCTCACGTTCGTCGTGTGGACCCACCAGCACTATCGGAACCTCCCGGCACTCGGAGCCACCGCCCGCCGCCTGAGCGAGCGGGAAGCGATTGGCGGCTGGTTCGTCCCCGTGCTCAACCTGATCTGGCCGAAGCAGGTGCTGGATGACATCTGGCGGGCCAGCGCCACGCCGGGTCAGGCCGTCTGCCTGCGGCCGGGTCGCCCGGTTCCCATGTTCTTGCACGTCTGGTGGGCGGTGTGGACCGCCGCAGTGCTGCTGCGCGTTGCGAGCACCCGAGAGGTCGACGACCTGGAAGGCGCCCGCAACGTTCTCGTCCTCGACATCGTCGGGTCGTTCGCCCTGGTCTCGGCCGCTCTGCTCGCCGTCCTTGCCGTCGGGATGCTTGCCGACCGCCAGCGTCGCCATGGCCGGGGCGACGGGTCGAGGTGACTTGGCACCTCACGTTCCCGACCGCCACCCGGATGGCGTTCCTCGCCGGCCTCGCGTCGGTCGTCGGGCGGGCTGTTGGTGGCGTCGATCGCCTTCGGCGGTCGCACCACGTCGGCACGATGCCGGGGACACGATCCTGCTCGACGATCTCCAGGTCGGTGACTGCTTCGACGACCACCGTGCCGGTCGGATCGGTCGCCGCCGCTGACGAGGCGCTCGAGGTGACGTTCGTCGACCGCCTGCCGTGCGATCAGCCACACCCGCTCGAGCTGATCGCCCAGTTCGAGGTCGATGCGCCGACGACGACACGTTCGGCGACGTTGAGGCCCTGCTCGAGCTCGGTTTCGACGGCTGTGTCGAACGCTTCGAGCCGATCATCGGTCGCTCCTACATGGACTCCGAGCTCGACGTCACCGCCTACGCCGCCGAGTACGACGAGACCATCCAGTGCGCCGCCTTCCGGATGGATGGTGAGCCGCTGACGGAGTCCGTGGTCGGGAGCGGGCTGTGATCTGCGCCATCCTCCTGACCGTCGTCACGTCGGTGGAGACGGTGGCGATCGCGGCGTACGCGTGTTGGTGGATCGCCGTGCTCGCGGGGCTCGTGTTCGCGGCATGGCGTTCGTGGGTGGCGCGTCAACCGGCCGAACGTTCACGCGGCGAGTGGTTGATCGCCGTGCTCGTTGCGCTCATCACCATGGACGGGGACGACTGATGGCGCCCGGCTCAGGTCGATCCGGCGCTGGCCTGCAGGTCGCGCCGCGTCACCGCCGCCCGCTGGATCGCCTCGTTGGCGAGCTGGACCCGCCGCGAGCCGCCCGGCTCCGACACGATGGCGAACTTGTCGTAGAGCCGCTCGAGGTGCTGCTTGACCGCCGACTCGGTGACGTACAGCGCGCCGGCGATCGACCGCACCGACGAGGGCGGGGTGAACGCCTGACCAGACAGCACGGGGCGGCACAGCTCGACGAGCACGCGTTGCTCGGCCGGGGTGCGGTCCGGCGGCGCCCGCAGCGGCGCGGTGGTGGCGTTGCCCCGGGCCGTCGGGTCGCGCAGGACGAGGCGCGTCTGTCCCAGCACGATCTCGTCCCGGTCGAACAACGTCCGCGGCGAGAACAGCCGCGCTCCGTTGACGAGCGTGCCGTTGGTCGAACCGAGGTCCGTCAGGCACCAGGCCGGCCCGACCCGCTCGAGGCGGGCGTGCACCCGGGAGACTGCCGGATCGCCGTCGAGCACGAGGTCGTTGTCGGGGTTCTTGCCGATGGCGATCGACCCGCCGGCGTCGTCGATCAGCACCAGGTCATGGCCTGCGGGACCGAATCGTTCGAGCGTCGCCAACTCCGCCTCCCTCGCCCGGCGATCGTAGTCAAGAGGTCTCCGCGCCGGACGCCACGACTACGGTGTTCGACACCACGGGAGGGATGAGGGTGGCGACGGCAGGGTTTCACGACCCGACGGCCAGCGCGCTGGCGCGACCGGCCGACGGTGCGCCAGCGGTGCGCGCGCCGTCGACCCCCGGTGGCCTGCGCGTCGCCATGGCCGCAGTGCTCGTCGCCTTGGTCGTGTTCGGTGCGGCGAGCATGCTGATGGTGCTGCGCCGGCAGGCGGCCACCGACACCGTCGGGCTCGAGGCGGCCCCGTTGCTCCAACGGGCCGAGGCGCTGTACGTCTCGCTGACCGACGCCGATGCGGCCGCCACGACCACCTTCCTGCAGGCCGGACTGGAGCCGCCGGAGCAACGGGATCGGTACGTCGCCGATCTCCAGGCCGCCAACACCCAGTTGGCGAGCATCGCCGAGGCCGACCTGTCGCCGACCGCCCGCCAGGCCGTGGCGACGATCGCCGCCGGCCTGCCGATCTACGCCGGCGACGTCGAATCGGCACGGGCCAACAACCGGCTCGACCACCCCGTCGGCGCGGCGTACCTCCGTGATGCGTCCGTGCTGATGCGCGACAGCATCCTCCCCGCCGCCACGGTGGTCTACGCCGAAGCCGCCAGCCAGCTCGACGACGCCCTCGCCGCCGGCACCGCTCCGGGGGCAGTGGTCGCCGTGATCGTCGGCGCCGGGGTGGTGCTCGTCCTGCTCGTGCTGACCCAGGTCTTCCTGCGTCTCGCGGACCCGCCGCCTGCTCAACGTCGGGCTGGCGGCGGCCACGCTCCTCGTCGCCGGCGCCGCCGGCGGAGCCGTCGCGCTGCTCCAGGATCAGCGCGCCGCGTTGGACGAGGCGCGACGTTCCGGATCGGATCCACTGCTGCTGCTGTCGACGACGCGCATCCTCGCCCTGCGCTCGCTCAGCGACGTCAACCTCCACCTCGTGGAGCGGGGGACGGAGCCGCAGTACCTCGAGGACTTCGCCGCCATCACGGCCAGCATCGGCGGCACACCCGACGAGCCCGGCCTGCTGGCCACGGCCGAGGAGCGTCGCCGATCGCGCCGAACCGGTCGACGCTCCCGGCCATCGGCGAGCGGTACGACGAGTACCTCGCCACCCACGACCGTGTGGTCCAGCTGGAGGAGGCCGGTTCCTACCGCCAGGCCGTCGACGCCGCCACCTCCGAGGGAGCGGCCGCGGCGGGCCGGCTCGATGCGGCACTGGCCGCCAATCTGGGTACTCGCGGCGACCGACCTCGACGTGGCGATCACCGAGGCTCGGGCCAGCTTGCGGTGGCTGCCGATCCTGCTGGCGGCGGCGACCGTGCTCGCCGGCGCCGGCGCGGTGTTCGGGATCGCCCAGCGACTGCGGGAGTACCGGTGAACCGCGCCCTCACCGCCGTCTTGGTGGCCGCCGGCTTCGGCTTCGTCGGATGTTCCTCGTCGCCACCGTCCGACGCCGGGGTTCTCGACGAGCTGGACCGACCGGCGACGACCACGACCACCACCGTCGAGTCCGCCGGCTCAACGACGACGATCTCCCCGACGCAGCGCGAGTGCGAGGACCAGGACCTGGCCACGGCCAGCCTCGATCCGGCCGGGTTCGTGCGCCGGGCCGGGCGATGGCCTCGACGACCTGCGGCAGCGCCCACTGCGCGTCGGCGTCGACGAGAACACGCTCGGCTTCTCCGCTCGCAACTCGACGACGGGCGAGATCGAAGGGTTCGAGGTCGAGCTGGCCCGGGAGATCGCCCGCCGGCTGTTCGGCGCGTCGTACCACGAGGACATGGTGGACCTGGTCCCGCTCGTCACGGAGGAGAAGACCGCATTCGTGGTCAACGGCCAGGTGGACATGACGATCAGCGCCATCACCATGAGCTGCGGTCGCTGGGAGGACGTGGCCTTCAGCACCGAGTACTACACCGCCGATCAGCAGTTCCTGGTGCGCTCCGACGCGACCATCGAGACGGCGGACGACCTGGCGGACTCGACGGTGTGCGTCACGAAGGGCTCGTCCTCGATCGACATCATGGATGACCTCGCGCCCGACGCCGAGCTGCTCCCGGAGCCGGCGCGCACCGACTGCCTGGTCGCCCTGCAGGACGGCGACGCCGACGCCTACTTCGGTCACGACTCCTTCCTCTACGGCATGCTCCCGCAGGACCCGAACCTGCGCATCGTGCCCGGGCTGCTCCCGGCGGAGCGCACCGTGTCCCACTACGGCATCGCCATCTCCCACGACCGCCCGGAGCTCGTGCGCTTCGTCAACACCGTCCTGGAGGAGCTGCGCGCCGACGGCACGTGGGCGCGGCTGCACGAGAATCTGCGCAAGGAGCTGCCCGACATCGCAGCGGCCGAGCCGCCGGCGGCGCGGTACCGGGACGGGTCATGACGGCGTGCCTCGCCCCCGGCTGCGCGGGCACGATCACCGACGGCTACTGCGACGAGTGCGGCCTGGCGCCCGGAGCGGCCGGCGACGGGGCCCGCCCGTGGACACCGCCGGCGAGCGCCGGGCCGGCGACGGGGACAGGTAGAGGGACTGGGCGCCGCCGGCGCGCCACCACCAGCACCCCGCGCTCCCGCCTCGGCGCCGGGCTCGTCGAGATCCCGCCCGTGCCGATCAGCGATCCGGCGACCGCCGTCCTGGCCGACCCCAACGTCGCCGAGTCCCGCCGCTTCTGCACGCGCTGCGACGAACCCGTCGGTCGTGGGCGCGATGGCCGACCCGGCCGCCTGCACGGGTGGTGCCGGCGCTGCGGCGCACCGTTCTCGTTCGTCGCCAAGCTGGCGCCCGGGGACCTCGTGGCCGGGCAGTACCAGGTCAGTGGCTGCCTGGCCCACGGCGGGCTCGGCTGGATCTACCTCGCCCAAGACCGCAACGTCGCCGACCGCTGGGTCGTCCTCAAGGGGCTGCTCGACAGCGCCGACGAGGACGCCCGGGCCGCCGCGCTCGCCGAGCGGCGCTTCCTCGCCGAGGTCGAGCACGCCAACATCGTGAAGATCCACAACTTCGTGGAGCACGGGCGCGACGGCTACATCGTCATGGAATACGTCGGCGGCCGGAGCTTGCGGCAGGTGCTCGAGGCCCGCCGGGCCGCCAACGGCGGCCGGTTCGACCCGCTGCCCGCCGAGCAGGCGATCGCCTACTGCCTGGAGATCCTGCCGGCGCTCGGCCACCTGCACGAGATGGGCCTGGTGTTCTGCGACCTCAAGCCCGACAACGTGATCCAGAGCCATCGGGCCCTGAAGCTGATCGACCTCGGCGGCGTGTACCGCCTGTCCGACCAGGACAGCCCGGTGTGGGGCACGGTTGGGTACCAGGCCCCGGAGATCGCCGAGACCGGCCCGACCGTGGCGTCGGACCTGTTCACCGTTGGCCGGATGCTGGCTGCGCTGTGCGTCGAAGTGCCCGGCTTCCAGGGGCGCCACCGGTACACGCTGCCCGGCCCCGACGAGGTCGCGGTGTTCAGCCAGTTCGGCTCGCTGCATGCCTTCCTCACCCGGGCCACGGCGGCGACCCCGACGAGCGGTTCCAGTCGGCCGACGAGATGGGAGCGCAACTGCTCGGAGTGCTGCGCGAGATCGTCGCCGCCAGGACGGGCTCGCCCGCCCCCGGGGCGAGCGCCACGTTCTCCCCACCGGGCCGGGGGGCGACGGACGTCCCCGACTGGCGCACGTTGCCGCACCCGTTGGTCGATTCGGACGACCCCCGCGCCGCCTTGTTCGTGTCCCTCGCCGCCGCCGATCCCGAGGCGGCCGCCGCCGAGCTCGCCGTCCACCGGGGGACGAGCGTCGAAGTCGATCTCTGGCTGGCCCGGGTCCTCCTGCAGGTCGGGCGGCTGGACGAGGCGGGAGACGTGCTCGACGACGTGCTGCGGTCCGACCCGTGGGAGTGGCGGGCCCGCTGGTACCGCGGCGTCGCCGCACTGGCCGCCGACCGGACAGATGCGGCTACCGCCGAGTTCGCCGCGGTGTATCGCGCCGTGCCCGGCGAGCTGGCTCCGAAGCTGGCCCTCGGGCTCACGGCGGAGTCGGCCGCCGACCTCGCCGCCGCGCCGTCCTGGTACGACGTGGTGTCGCTCACCGACCCGGCGTTCACCACGGCCACGTTCGGGCTGGCCAGGTGCCGCGCCGGACTCGGAGACCGGCTGGGTGCGGTCGCCGCGTACCGCCGCGTGCCCGAGACCTCCAACGCCTTCGTCGACGCCCAGCTGGCGATGGCCGACGTGTTGCTGGACGCAGGCGCCGGGGGCGATCACCTGGACGACGTGCAGGACGCCGCCGCCGTGATCGATCGCCTGCCGCGTGACGACCCGCAGCGCGCCGCGGTCCGGGCCCGGGTCCTCGAGGCGACGCTCGACGTCGTCCGGCGAGCGGGTGACGAGCCGGCGACCGCCGTGCTCGGGGTGCCGGCAGCCCAGCGCGAACTGCGCGCCGAGCTCGAGCGCACGTATCGAGCTCTGGCCCGGCGGGCGCCCGCGGGCGGCGGGCGGGTCGCGCTCGTCGAGGCAGCCAACCGCGTCCGCCTGCGTTCGCTGCTCTGACCCGACGCCGTCGTCCACAGTTCACCGACCCGTTGTCCCCAGGCAACCCACAAGCAATCGGGACTGACGATCCACAGGCGCGGTGGTCCAAGATCGTCGGGATGGCGACGAGCCTCCTCCACAGCGCTCCCCGGCCTCGGCGTCACGGGGTGATCCTCGGACCAGACGACCGCCGCCAGCTCGAGCGGGCAGGGTGGCGCACAACCCTCGACTATCGCGAGAACCACGTGCGCGGTCGCGATGGCCGATTGCTCGAGGTCATGCCGACGTGGACGGCCGAGGCCGAGCGCTACGACGGCGACCTGGCCATCGCCTCCGCCTCGGGCGCCACGCCCGACGAAGCCTGGTCCCGCCTGCGTCGCGACATCGACGCCTCCCGCACCTGGACCAGCCCAAGGGTCCGCCTCTTGAGGGCGTAGGGAGCACGGGTCACCGGCGAGCGCAGCGAGACGGTGGAAACATCTGGGCGCGGAGATTCTCAAGACCGAGAACGTGCGCGCCCAGATCAGCCGTGTCGATCGAAACGTTGCGATCGACACGGCCTCGATCTGGGCGCGCACGTTCTCACGATTGAGAATCTCCGCGCCCAGATGGCACCCGGCCTTCGCTTCGCTCGGCCGGACCCGTGCTCCCTACCTGCTCGCTTCGCCCTGCGCTTACCAGTGGCCGCGGTGGAGGATCTCGTCGGGGCGGCGGCGGCGGCGGGACGCCGAGCGGCCGGCGCCGCCGGGCAGCGTGTCGTCGCCGGTCGATTCAGCCGGCGGTGCGGGCCAACCGAGGGCGATGGCCCCGAGGACCTGCAGGTACGGCGGGATCCCGAGCGCCCGGCGGAGCTGTCGCTCGCCCTTGAACACCCCGAAGAACAGCGCCCCCAGCCCCGCCGCCTCGGCGGCGAGCAGGATCGTCATCACCGACATCGAGGCGTCGATCGTCCAGTACGGCGCCGGCCACGCCTCGGGCCCGGTGCCCAGCCCGGTGGCCTGCTTGTCCTCCTCGGAGTACCGCTCGGTGTAGGCCCGTGGGTCGGCCAACGGGATGGCGATCACCGGCGCATCGAGCAGGCGCTGCCACCGGAACGCGCCGCGTCGCATCGGCGGCAGGGTGATGTCCCAGAAGCGCGCCGTCTCGTCACCCTCCAGGACGACGAGGTGCCACCCCTGGGTCTTGCCGGCGCTCGGCGCCCACGATCCCAGCTCCACCAGCTCGGCCAGCAGCTCCGGCGGGACCGGACGCTCGCCGTCGAACGCCCGCGTCATGCGCCGGCGCCGGACGACGTCGGCGAGTTCGGGCACGGGCGCCCCGACCGTCAGTGGCGGGCGCCGAGCTTGACGAGATCCTCGGCCATCGTCCAGCCGTACGCGATCAGCGACCCCCCGTCGTCGACGGGCACGGCGGCGAACTGCTCCAGGCGGCCGGGGTCGACGGCCTCGGGCTTGAGCACCTCGTGGTCGATGAAACCGTCCTGGCCATCGCGCTTCACCACGAACGACCGCTCGTCGTAGGTGGACTCCACGTCGAACCGCTTGGCCAGCCGCCGGCCCCACGCCCGCTCCTCACCGACGGCGCGGACGCCGGGACTGGGTGTGACGTCGTCGAGCTCCTTGAACGCGCCCACCGCGCCGGGCGTCACGAAACGGGCGCCGACCACCACGTCCTCGTCCGGGAAGGCCATCAGCGCACGGTGGTAGGCCTCGCCCATCAGCCCGCGCAGCACCTGGTCCCGCTTGGACGTGCGCTTGACGCTCATCAGGCCGAGCAGCACGCACGGCGTCCCACCGATCCGCTCCAGCGTCGAGAACGTGAACCCGTGCAACTTGGCGTCGACGCGGGCCATGGTGATGAGGACCCAGTCCTCCTTGGCCTTTGACAGCTCGCCGATGCCGAACGAGCCGCCCATCGACGCCAGCTCGTCGAGGTCGGAATCGGTGAGGGCCGAGGAATCGTTCGTTTGGACCTGGACTGCCATTGGGGGCCCCACTCCTTGCACGCACGGGCACGAGGAGTGCATTCTACAGGTCGATCGGCGCCGGGCCGAAGGCCTACGGTCCGGCGATGGCGCTGGCGGACTATCGGGACCGCTACAAGACGGCGGCCATCGAGCGCGATGAGGGCCGGCGGCTCGTCAAGGGGATTTCACGGCCTCGACCGTCCGACGGCTTGAACGGTGAGCGCGAAGTGCGGAGATCCGCTGCGTGGACTCACAGTTCGGGCGCTTGGAACGTGTCGCCCTAGAGGCTGACGGCGTCGTGGCCGAAGGTCATGCGCAGCTCGCCGACGGCCCGGTCGACATCGACGCGGAACTCGTCCGACAGACGCAGCACCTGGGCGCCGAGGTCGAGCGTGACCTCCGACGAGCCCGGGTGGTCGCGCAGGATCCGCTTCAGCCGGGCGATGCGCAGCTCGTCGAGCGCCGTCGACGGGATGCGCAACCGGAGGCGGGGCGCGGGACCCGAATCCAGGGCCTGCAGCACCTCCACCGACTGGCAGATCAGCGTGACGCGTGACTCGTCGCGCCGGTCGAGCCGGCCCTTGACGGCGACCACGAGGTCGTCGGCCAGCTTGTGGCCGTGCTCGCGCAGCACGTGCGGGAACAGCGTCACCTCGACGTTGGACTCCAGGTCCTCGAGCATGAACACCGCCATCTGGTCACCCTTGCGCGTGAACTTGCGGGCGAGTCCGGTGATCATGCCGCCGAGGTGGACGTTGGTGCCGTCCGCCGCCTCCGGGAGGTCGACGATGGCGTGCTGCACCTTGCGTCGCAGGGCCGCCTCGACACCGAGCAACGGGTGGTCCGACACGTACAGGCCGAGCATCTCCTTCTCGTTGCGCAGCTTCTCGGCCTTCTCGAACTCGACGTCCGGCACGGGGAGCCGTTCGTCGAACTGCGGCGCGTCGGTGCTGGTCGTGTCGGACGCGCTCCAGTCGCCGAACAGGCTCATGACACCGCGGTCGCGCTCGCGACGACGGGTCACCGTGACGTCGGTGATGTGCTCGAACACACCGAGCAGGCCCTTGCGCGGATGGCCGAGCGAGTCGAAGGCACCGGCCTTGATCAGCGACTCGACGGCCCGCTTGTTGAGCACCGGCTCGGGGACCCGTTCGACGAAGTCGTGGAAGCTGGCGAAGGGTCCGTTGGCGTCGCGCTCGGCGAGCAGCAGGGCGACGAGGCCGCCGCCGACGTTGCGCACGGCCGACAGCCCGAACGTGATGGCGCCGGGGCTGCCGATCGGCAGCGCGACGCCGTCGGGCACTTCCTCGGGGGCCAGCGCGGCGAAGTCCGTCACCGACCGGTTGATGTCGGGCGTCAGCACCCGGATGCCCATCGTGCGGCACTCGGCGATGTACACCGCCGCCTTCTCCAGGCTGCTCTTCACGCTGGTCAGCAGGCAGGCGAAGTACTCGACCGGGAAGTTCGCCTTCAGATAGGCCGTTTGGTAGGCGACGAGCCCGTAGCCGAAGGCGTGGCTCTTGTTGAAGGCGTAGTCGGCGAACGGCTCGATGATGTTGAACAGGCGGGTGCCGAGGTCGGAGCCGTAGCCGGTGCGCTCGGCGGCGGCGACGAACTTGGCCCGCTCCGTGGCGATCACCTCACGGCTCTTCTTGCCCATCGCCTTGCGCAGCAGGTCGGCCTCGGCCAGGGAGTAGCCGGCGATGCGCTGGGCCACCCGCATCACCGACTCCTGGTAGATCATCAGCCCGTACGTGTCGGCGAGGAGCTCCTCGAGATCCGGGTGGGGGTACTCGATCTCCTGGCGGCCGTTCTTGCGGTCGGCGTAGTCGTTGTGCATGTTTGCCGCCATCGGCCCCGGCCGGTACAGCGCCACGAGGGCTGCGACGTCGGCGAAGCTGGTCGGCTTGAGCGACTTCATCAGGGCCCGCAGCGGTGCGCCCTCCAGTTGGAACACGCCGATCCCGGCGCCGCGCTGCAGCAGGGTCAGGGTGGGCGCGTCGTCGAGCGGGATGGCGTCGATGTCGAAGTCCGGATCACGTCCGTTGCGCAGCATGGCGACCGTGTCGCTGATCACGTCCAGGTTGCGAAGGCCGAGGAAGTCCATCTTGAGCAGGCCGAGCGACTCGACGCCGTGCATCTCGTACTGCGTGACGACGGGCGCCAGCTCCGGGTCCTGGCCGCTCTCCGGTTTGCGCTGGATCGGCAGCACGTCCGTCAGCGGTTGCTTGGTGATGACCACCGCCGCGGCGTGGATGCCGTCAGACCGCTTCAGCCCCTCCAGGCCCTTGGCCACGTCGACGACCTTGCGCACCTCGTCGTCGGTGTCGTACATCGCCCGCAGGTCGGCCGCCGCCTTGTAGCCGTCGGCGTACTTCGGTGAGTCCTCGAAGCAGTACTTGAGCGGCGTGTCGCGGCCCATGACCAGCGGCGGCATGGCCTTGGCGATGCGGTCGCCGACGTTGTACGGGTACCCGAGCACGCGGGCGGCGTCGCGGACGGCGTTGCGCGCCTTGATCGTGCCGAACGTGATGATCTGGGCCACGCGATCGCGCCCGTAGCGCTCGGCGGCGTAGCGGATCATCTCGTCCCGGTAGCGAGAGTCGAAGTCCATGTCGATGTCGGGCATCGAGATGCGGCTCGGGTTGAGGAAGCGCTCGAACAGCAAGTCGTAGCGGATCGGGTCGACGTCGGTGATCCGCAGGGCGTAGGCGACGGCGCAGCCGGCGGCCGATCCGCGGCCCGGGCCGACCCGGATGCCGGCGTCCCTGGCGTGGCGGATCAGGTCCCACACGATCAGGAAGTACGAGCTGAACCCCATGGTGGCGATGACGTCGAGCTCGTACTGGACGCGCTTGCGGGCGGTCTCGGGGGCGTTGGCGCCCCAGCGCTGACGCACGCCCTCCCACGTGAGGTGGGCGAGGTAGGCGGCGGCGTCGGCGAACCCGTCGGGCAGCGGGAAGTCGGGCAGCTGGGTGGCGCTGAAGTCGATGTCGACCTTGGCCCGCTCGGCGATCCACAGCGTGTTGTCGCACGCCTCGGGGACCTCGCGGAACAGGTGGCGCATCTCGGTCGCCGACTTGAGGTAGTGCTCCTGGCCTTCGAACTTGAACCGCTTGGGGTCCGAGAGCATGGCGCCGGTCTGCACGCACAGCAGGGCGTCATGGGCCTCGTGGTCGTCGCGATGGGTGTAGTGCGAGTCGTTGGTGGCGAGGATCGGCGCCTGCAGCTGGCGGGCCAACTCGAGCAGCTTGGGGTTGGTCTCGCGCTGGGCCGGCAGGCCGTGGTCCTGCAGCTCGACGAACAGGTGGTCGCGTCCGAAGATGTCCTGCAGGCGGGCGGCCTTCTCCAGTGCCCCGCGGTCGTCGCCCTGGAGCAGCGACTGCAGCACCTGGCCGCCGAGGCAGCCGGTCGTGGCGATCAGCCCGTCGTGGTGCTCGGCGAGCAGCTCCCAGTCGAGGCGCGGCTTGTAGTAGTAACCCTCCAGGAAGGCGCGGCTGGAGAGCTGGATCAGGTTGCGGTAGCCGGCATCGTCCTCGGCCAGCAGCGTCAGGTGGTAGTAGAGCTTCTTGCCGCCCTCGGTGTCGCCGCCGGAGTCGTCGATGCGGCCCCGTCGGGTCGGGCGCTCGGTGCGGTGGTCGTGGGCCATGTAGGCCTCGGTGCCGATGACGGGCGTGATCCCCTGGCGCCGGCACTCCTTGTAGAACTCCAGCGTGCCGTACATGTTGCCGTGATCGGTGATCCCGATCGCCGGCTGCCCGTCCTCGACCGCCTTGGCCACCAGCTCGTCGAGCCGGGCCGCCCCGTCGAGCATCGAGAACTCGGTGTGGACGTGCAGGTGGGAGAATGACGCCGATGTGATTCGATGCAACCTAGCCCGCCCTCACCCCGCCGTCGACCGACCGGGCACCGCCGCGCCCGCTGCCGATTCGTGCGGTGAGCGGTGAGGGCACTGGGACCCCTCACCGCTCACCTCACAGGTACGTGCCGGGGCGATCCGGGGGGGCCTGGCCGGGCTGACCCGGTTGACCGGGCTGGCCGGCCATCCCCGGCGGCAGCTGGGCGCCCGGCGGGAGCTGGCGCATCTGGTCGAGCTGCTGGCGGGCGGCCAGCTGCTGGGCGAACAGCGTGGCCTGGATGCCGTGGAACAAGCCTTCGAGCCACCCGACGAGCTGGGCCTGGACGACGCGGATCTCGCCCTCCGTCGGCACCTCGCCGTCGTTGAACGGGAGGGCGAGCATCTTCAGCTCCTGCTGCAGGTCGGGTGACAACGCCTCGGACAGCTCGACGATCGAGCGTTCGTAGATCTCCGCCAGCCGCTCCCGGCTCGGCTCGTCCAGCGGCGCCGCCCGGACCTCGTCGAGCAACGTCTTGACCATCGAGCCGATGCGCATGACCTTCGCCGGCGACGTGACGGCCTCGCCGCTCTGCTCGTCGGTCGCCGTGGCATCGTCACCGTCGACGACCTCGGGCTGCTCGTGCAGCAGCTCGGGCTGCTCGGTGGGCTGGGCATCGGTCATGGTCGAGATCCTCTCGCCGCCGGCTCCCTCAAGCAACATTCCCGGCCAGGAAGGGGACCAACACCTCAGCCGACGTCATCGAGCCGTGGCGACAGATCAGCCGGAACGGCCCGGTGTCCGCGGGATCGTGGAAGCTGACGTCGGCGAACGGCACCAGCGCCACATCGCCGAGCCGGGCGGCCATCGGCGGCGCCATCGTCGAGCCGAACCACTGCTCGTCGATGACCTGCTGCCGATCGACCACCCAGGCGACGTCCTCGTACCGTTCCGTCGCCGCCTTGGCCAGATCGTCGGCAGCGCCCGGGCGGGCGTGCCACCAGCGGAACCGACCCTCGCCGGACTGCTGGGCGACCATCGCCAGCAGGTCCGCATCGGGCTCGATGATGTGGTCGCCGATCTGCACCTGACCGTGGTCGGCGGTGACGAGCAGCGCCACGCCGGGCGGCAGCACCTCCAGCAGGTCGGCGACCAGCCGGTCGGCGCAGCGCACCTCGGCGTCGTAGAAGGCGCCGAACCCCCGTTCGTGGGCCGTCTTGTCGATGCCGCCGTAGTAGACGTACACGAAGCGCTCCCCCGCCGCCACCTCCTGACCGACCTCGACGGCGATCGCCGATGCGGCCCGCCACCCGACGGGACGCGACCCGCGCAGATGAGCTTCCGTGAAGGCCGTGCCCTGGAGGTCGGCCGGCGAGACGACCGGGACGGCGCGACCGAGGAAGGCGGGGAACGGTTGCACGTCGGCGGGCGGGGACGAGCGTCGCCGGTCGGCACCGCCGGCGGACCAGCGCAACACGTTGAGCACCTCGCCGCGCAGCAGCATGCGATAGCCGAGCAGGCCGTGCTCCGCGGGTGTCAACCCGGTGGCGATCGAGCTCAGGGCCGTCGCCGTCGTGGTCGGCGCCACCGTGGTGATCGGGCCGCCCGCCATCGCCGACAGCGTCGGCAGCAGGTGGCGGCGCGACAGCAGCTGCTCCCAGCCCAGCCCGTCGAGGACGAGCAGCACGGCCTGGCGGGCCTGGTCGACGCCTGGCGGGAACCACCCCGGCAACGTGCCCGACCAGTTGGTGGGGCCGAGCAGGGATGGCACGATCCCCCGGACGTTGGCCCCGGCGTAGTCAGGGAGCAGTGGTTCAGGCCGCGCGGTCGGGGGGGACACCGAACGCGAGTTCAGCACCTCGCAGCCCGCCGCTCAACTCGCGGTCTGCGGGTTTCGGTCAAGGATCGGCGCCAGGATTGACGTCGATCTGTTCGTACTCGCGGTGGGGGCGGCTCGACCGGTCCCGGAGGACCCCTACCATGGGGGGGTGCGCGTCTCGACCCGCGGTGATTACGCCTGTCGCGCGTTGTTGTCGCTGGCCCTCCACGACGACACCACCGCGCCGACGTCGGTGCGCGACATCGCCGAGCGCACGGGGCTGCCGCAGCCGTACCTGGAGCAGATCCTGCTCGCCCTCAAGGGAGCGGGCCTCGTGCGCTCCAAGCGGGGCGTCGGCGGCGGCTACGTGCTGGCCCGGACGCCGGAGGAGATCCGGCTGTCCGAGATCGTCTCGGCCGTCGACGGTCCGATCACGCTCGGCGACTTCGGCCAGCCGCACCAGGACGGCGCCTGCGACCACGAGGGCCAGTGCGTGCTGATCGCTGTGTGGAACGAAGCCGGCGAGTACATGCGCCACCACCTCGACAGCTACACGCTGGCGGCGATCGCCGAGATGGCCAAGGGGCGCATCGCCTGGCCGACGACCAGCGCGGTCGTTTGACCGGTCACCGGGCGGTGGCGAGGAACGACTCGAGATCTGCAGGCAGCGGAGACCGGAACGTGCGCCGGTCGCCGGTGGCGGGGTCGTCGAACGACAGCTCGGCGGCGTGCAGGAACGGCCGGGTCAGCCCGAACGTCGTGCGCCGCTCGCCGTACGTGGCGTCGCCCAGCAGCGGGTGGCCGATGGCGGCGAGGTGGACCCGGATCTGGTGGGTCCGGCCGGTCTCCAGCCGGCACGACAGCCGGGCCACGGCGCCCGGGCGGTCGAACCGTTCGACGACCTGGTACTCGGTGCGCGCCGGCTTGCCGCCGACGACGACCGCCATCCGCAGGGGGTCGGCCGGATCGCGCCCGATCGGGGCGTCGACGATGCCGTGCGGCGCGTCGGGGTGGCCCCACACGACGGCGTCGTAGCGTCGTCCGGCTGTGTGGGCGGCGAACTGCCCGACCAGCGAGGCCAATGCCTCGTCCGTGCGGGCCACCACGAGGAGCCCGGAGCTGCCGGCATCCAGCCGGTGCACGATGCCGGGACGGTCGGGGTCCGGCCCCACGCCGGCCAGCTCGGGGAACCGGGCGAGGAGCCCGTTGACCAGCGTGGCGTCGGCGTTGCCGGCGCCGGGGTGGACGACCAGACCGGCCGGCTTGTCGACGACGATCACGGCCTCGTCGGCGTGGACCACGGCGAGCTCGACGGCCGGGTCCGGGCCTGGTGGGGCCCGGCGCGGCACGACGGCCGGGTCGACCTCGACGAGCGCCCCCTCGTCGAGGCGGACCTTGCCGCTCGACGCGGCGGCGACGGCGCCGTCGACACGGACCCCACCGCGCTCGATCACGGCCGCCGCCGTCGAGCGGCTGACGTCGGCGAGCATGGCGACGATGCGGTCCAGGCGCTCGCCGGCCAACGCCGGCGGCACCCGCTCGGTGATCATCGTTCCTACGAGTCGACCGGAGGGTCGGCGGCGGCGGCCCGGGCCGGACGTTCGTCTGGACGGCGCAGGCTGCTCAGCAACAACGTGATGCCGCCCAACGTCACGGCGATGTCGGCGACGTTGAAGATCGGCCACCACTGCAGGTCGATGAAGTCGACGACGGCCCCCCGCAACCAGCCCGGGTCGCGGAACAAGCGGTCGACCAGGTTGCCGGCCGCACCGCCGAGGATCAGCCCGACGGCGAGCGGGTAGATGCGGCTCGTCGTTCGACCGATCGAGATCAGCAGGCCGACCATCACCAGCAGGGCGACGATGCCGATCACGGGACCCAGCCCGGCGCCCTGCGAGAAGGCCATCCCGCTGTTGAACGCCAGGTTGAAGCGCAACGACCCGAGCACGTCGATCGGACCGTCGCGCAGCGCCTCCAGCGCCCAGTGCTTGGTCAGCTGGTCGACGGCGACGACGACCGCAGCGATGAGCAGCGGCCCGCGCAGCGAGCGGGCCGAGGGCATCATCGCCCGCTCATCGCTCGCTCATCGGCCGCTCATCGGCGGCCGATGCCTCCGACCTTCTCCTCGACCAGCACGGTGGCCCACGGGATCGCTTCCAGGCGCTCGCGCGGGATCGGCCGGCCGGACACCACGGAATACCCGTAGGAGCCCTCGTTCATCCGTTTCAGCGCGGCGTCGATGTCGGCGATCGTCTGGCGAGCCTGCGCCGACAGGGCGAGGTCGCGCTCGCGCTCGACGACCATCGTGTCGCCCTCACCGCTCTCGTCGTCGAACTGGACGTCGCCCATCTCGCCTTCCTCGATCAGCGAGTTGGCCTCATCCTCCAGCCGGATGGCCTGCCCCGTCAACGACCGGCGCTCGGCCACCAGCAGGTCCTGCTGGACCTTCAGGAACTTGACATCGAAGTCCTTGGTGTAGGCGATGCCGTCCTTGGTACGACCGCGCGGCGCCGGGATGCCGTTGCCGGCGACCGCCTGGTCGGCCGGTGCCGACGTCACAGCCTGCTTGGTGGACGCCGCCCGCTTCGCCGGTTCGGACCTCCTGGCCGCTGGGGCCTTGCTGGCGGCAGCCTTCTTCGGCGCCGATGCCCGAGGAGCGGCCTTCTTCGCCGTGGCCTTCGCCGCGGGTCGCTTGGCCGCCTGCTTCTTGCTCGCCTGCTTGGCGGCGGACTTCTTCGTCGCGGCCATCCCTCAGGACCTCCCGGGCTGTGATCGAACGGCGGATGCTACCGGCGTTCGATCGTCACTTCGGGGGTGTCCGTGCCGGCGTCGTCCACGTTCAGCTCGACGGCCAGCGTCTCGCCGGCGATGAGGTCCCGGTGGGTCACTGCCGCGGCCGCCCACGCCTGGTCACCGCGCACGTTGGCGGCGATGCGATCGGTGACCGCGAGGTCGGCGTCGCGCCGCGCCTGCTGGATCAAGCGGATGAGGTCGCGGGCTCGTCCCTCCTGCTCGAGGTCCGGTGAGACGTCGACGTCGAGCACGATCACGCCGGTGCCGCCACCGAGCGTGGCGCTGGCGCCATCGCCCTCGGCGACCATCGTCAGCGTGTACTCCCCCGGCTCCAAGCGGTGGCCACCGGCGACCACCTCGTCACCGTCGAGCGACCAGTCGCCGGCCTTGACGGCGCGGATCACGTCCTGGGTGTGGCGACCGAGGCGCGGACCGATCGACGCCGGAACGACCTGCAGCACCTGTCCGGCGACGGCGGTCAGGTCATCGGTCAACCGGACGTCGTGCACGTTCACCTCGTCGGCGATGATGCTGGCGAACGGCGCCAGCGTGGCAGCGTGCGGGGTGGCCACGGTCAACGTGGCCAGCGGCTGGCGGACCCGGCGGCCGTGGGCCTTGCGCACCGACAGCGTGGCCGAGCACACGTCGCGAACGTGATCCATCGCCGCCACCAGCTCGTCGTCGGCGACCAGCGCATCGGCTTCCGGCCAGTCGGTCAGGTGCACGCTGATCCGGGCCTTCTCGGCGGCGCCGTCGGGGTGCAGCCCGAGGTAGATGTCCTCGGCGACGTACGGCAGCAGCGGCGCGGCGACCCGGGCCACGACCTCGAGCACGGTGTGCAGCGTGTCGATGGCGTCGTGGTCGCCGTCCCAGAACCGCTGGCGGCTGCGGCGGATGTACCAGTTCGTCAACACCTCGACGAACCCGCGCAGCGCGGCGCAGGCGCCGAACAGGTCGTAGGCGTCCATCGCCGCCGTCGTGTCCTCGACGAGCCGGTGCAGCTTGGCCAGGACGTAGCGGTCCAAGACGTGCTTGGACGCGTCCGCGGGCGGGCGGACGACGCCGTGGTGGCCGGCCACGTTGGCGTACAGCGCCAGGAACGACCACGCGTTCCACAGCGGCAGTAGCGCCTGGCGAGCCGTCTCGCGCAGCCCGGCGGCCGTGACCGAGAAGTCGCTGCCGCGCAGGACCGGAGACGACAGCAGGTACCAGCGCATGGCGTCGGCGCCGTAGGTGTCGAACACCTCCATCGGGTCCGGGTAGTTGCGCAGGCTCTTGGAGAGCTTCAGGCCGTCCTCGCCGAGGAGGATGCCGTGGCTGACGCACGTGCGGAAGGCCGGGCGGTCGAACAGCGCCGTGGCCAGCACGTGCAGCGTGTAGAACCAGCCGCGGGTCTGGCCGGTGTACTCGACGATGAAGTCGCCCGGGTAGTGGCCCTCGAACCACTCGCCGTGCTCGAACGGGTAGTGCACCTGGGCGTAGGGCATCGACCCGGACTCGAACCAGCAGTCGAGCACCTCGGGGACGCGGCGCATCGTGGAGCGTCCCGTCGGGTCGTCCGGGTTCGGCCGCACGAGCTCGTCGACGGACGGGCGGTGGAGGTCGGTGACGGCAACGCCGAAGTCGGCCTCCAGGTCGGCCAGCGAGCCGTACACGTCGATGCGCGGGTAGGTCGGGTCGTCGCTGCGCCAGACCGGGATCGGTGACCCCCAGAACCGGTTGCGGCTGATCGACCAGTCCCGGGCGTTCTCCAGCCACTTGCCGAAGCTGCCGTGCTTGAGGTGCTCGGGGACCCACGTGATGTCCTCGTTCAGCTCGACCATGCGGTCGCGGAACTTGGTGACCTCGACGAACCACGAGGAGATGGCCCGGTAGACGAGCGGCTGGTGGCACCGCCAGCAGTGCGGGTACGGGTGGTCGTAGGTCTCGTGGCGCAGCACCACGCCCTGGTCCTTGAGGTGGCGGATGATGTGCGGGTTGGCGTCGAAGACGTGCTCGCCGGACCACGGCGGGACCGCCGCCGTGTACTGGCCGTGCTCGTCCATCGGCACGATCGTCGGGATGCCGACGGCGTTGCAGGCGATCTGGTCGTCCTCACCGAAGCCGGGGGCCAGGTGGACGATGCCGGTGCCGTCGTCGGTCGAGACGAAGTCGGCGGCGAGGACCTGGAAGGCCTCGGCCGTGCCATGGGCGGCCGTGTCGGTGAAGAAGTCGAACAGCGGGCGGTAGCGGCGCCCGACGAGGTCCGCGCCCTTGACCCGGGCGACCACTCGGGCTGCGCTCAGCTCGGCGACGTAGGCCTCGAGGCGGGCCTCGGCGAGGATCGACCGCGCCCCGTCCAACTCGACGACCACGTAGTCCACGTCGGGAGCCACGGCGAGGGCCAGGTTGGCCGGCAGGGTCCAGGGCGTCGTCGTCCAGGCCAGCACCCGGGCGCCGTCCAGCTCGGGCGGTCCGGACTCGTCGGCCAGCAGCTCGAACCCGACGGTCAGCGCCGGGTCCTGACGGTCCCGGTAGACGTCGTCCATGCGCGTCTCGGTGTTGCTCAGCGGCGTCTCGCAGCGCCAGCAGTAGGCCAGCACCCGAAACCCCTCGTAGATCAGGCCCTTGTCCCAGAGGGACTTGAAGGCCCACATGACGCTCTCCATGTAGTCGAGGTCGAGGGTCTTGTAGTCGTGCTCGAAGTCGACCCACCGGGCCTGGCGTTCGACGTAGCGCTGCCACTCGTCGGTGTAGCGCAGGACGCTCGTGCGACAGGCCTCGTTGAACTCGGCGATGCCGAAGGCGGTGATCGCGGGGTGCCCGGCGATGCCAAGCTCCTTCTCCGCCTCGACCTCGGCCGGCAACCCGTGACAGTCCCAGCCGAAGCGGCGGAAGACCACCTGGCCGCGCATCGTGCGATAGCGGGGGACGGCGTCCTTGACGAAGCCGGTCAGCAGGTGGCCGTAGTGCGGCAGCCCGTTGGCGAACGGCGGCCCGTCGTAGAACACGAACTCGTCGGCGTCACTGGCCGCCTCGCGCCGGGCGATCGACTCGAAGAACGTCTGGTCGCGCTCCCAGCGCTCGAGAATGCGTCGCTCGAGGCGAGGGAAGTCCGGCTGCGACGGGACGCGCGGGTACACGCCGTGAGGTTACGGATCCGTCGACCCCTTGCCTGAAGGATTCCGGTCACGGATCGACGTCAGGGATGACGTCGATCCGTTCTTGCTCGCGGATCGCCGCGGTGGGCTACGGGCGGTCGCCCCAGCCGCGCTGGGCGGGCTCGGGCGAGACGTCGGGAGGTGGCAGCGCGTCGTCGGCGGTGTCGGCCTGCTCGACCTCGGCCACCCGGGCGATCTCGCTGATCTCCGTGCCCTCGCCGTGCTCGGAGCCGGTCACCGGGTTGGCCATCGTCGGATCGGGCTCGCTCGGCTCGCTGGCCGCCGAGAGCAGCGGCCGGCGCATGTCGGCCAACCCGGCCGGCACGCGCTGGCACAGCGCCTGCAGCTCCGATGTCGCCTCGACGATCCGCTCCCGCTGGGCCATCACGAACTGCTCGAGGTGTTCCACGTCGGACTCGAGGAAGTCGCGGCGGGCCAGCAGGGCCTGGACCTCGCCCTCGACGCGCACCCGCTCGGCCTCACCGTCCCGACGGGCGTCGACCTTGGCCGTCTCGATCAGCTCGACCGCCTCGGCCCGGGCGCCGTCGAGGCGGCCCGCAGCGTCCTGTTGGGCGGCGGCGAGCAACCGGTCGGCCTCGGCCTGGGCGTCGGCCACGGCCTGGTCGGCGGTGCGCTGCGCCAGCAGCAACGTGCGGGAGATGGTCTCGGACTCTTCGACGTGGGCCTTGGTCTCCGTCGGCGCCGCCGTGCCGGTGGGCGACGCGTCGGCCGGTCCGCCGCCCTGCGACAGCTCCTGCAGCCGAGCGACGGCGGCGCGCGCTCTGGCCTCCATGGCCGTGGCCTCGTTCTGCGCCGTCTCCAGCGCGCCGGCCACCTCCTCGACGAAGGCATCGACCTCGCCCTGGTCGTAGCCGCGTCGGGCCGCCTTGAAGCTGGTCTCGCGGATCCGCTGGGGGCTCAATGCCATGGTTCAGCCTTCGTAGTCGTCGAATCGGTTGGGCTGCGCCGGCGGCGGCTTGAGCAGGTAGACGCCGGTCGCCACCTTCTCCATCGAGCCGTCCAACGAATAGCAGACCCCGCTGGCGAAGTCGATCAGGCGACGGGCGACGTCGCGCTCGGTGTTCTCCAGGTTGAGGATCACCGACTGCCCGTCCTTGAACTTGTCCGCCACCTCCTGGGCCTGGTCGAACCGGCGGGGCCGCACGGTCGCCGGCTCGCCGGGCGAGTTGCCGGCCGGGGCGGCTGAGCCACGCGTGGCCGTCGAGCGTGGTTGCGGGCGCGACACGGTGCCCGAGTCCTCGATCGCCGGCTGGCCGGTGCGCCGCACCGGCGACTCGAAGTCCCGTGACGGAAAGCTCGGTCGGGCCGGGGCGCGACTGGATGCCTCGTCGGGTTCGACCGGCCAGTCACGATTGGCGTTGGCGGACTGCCGGCTGGCGCGACCGTCTCCACCCTCCCGGCGACCGCGCCGCGCCGCCGCCGGCTCGGCCTCGTTCTGGTCCTCGTAGTCGTCGTAGGCGTCGTCGGGCCCGAGACCGAGGTAATCCATGGTCTTCTTCCAGATGGACATCCGGTTCCTCCTGCGGCGGGCAGGCTATCCCAACAGGTCTGACCCGACGCGGAGGGGTGCCAATCCCCGTTCTGGCCGTCGCAGACGGCCGCTGTGAGTCGGTTCCGACGGCCAGTACCCGGGTTAGCGGCGCTCTCCGAACAGGGCGGTGCCGAGGCGGACCTCGGTGGCGCCCTCCTCGACGGCGACCTCGAGATCACCGGTCATGCCCATCGAGCACTGGTCGAGGCCGAGCTCGTCGACCAGCCGGCGCACCAGCCGGAACCCCGGCCGGGCGGACTCGGGCCCACCCTCCAGCGGACCGACGGTCATCAGGCCCTCGACACGCAGCCCCGCCGCGGTGGCCCGCTCGACGAGCGCCGCCACCTCGCCCGGGCGGCAGCCGCCCTTGGCGGGCTGGTCCGTCGTCGCCACCTGGACGAGCATCCGAGCGCCGGGACAGCGCCGGGCCAGCTCGTCGACCAACGCGGGGCGGTCGATGCTCTCCCACACCGTCACCAGGTCGGCCGCGACCCGCACCTTGTTCCGCTGCAGGCGGCCGATGAAGTGCACGTCGACGCCGGTCGCTTCGATCGCCGCCCGCTTGCCCACCAGCTCCTGGGCGTAGTTCTCGCCGATCGCCGTCAGTCCGGCGGCGGCCGCCGCCTCGACGGCGTCGGGCCCGAAGCCCTTGCTCACGGCCAGCAGGCGAACGTCGGCGGCGCCGCCGGCGGCACGGATGCGCGAGCGTGCCTCGGCCACCCGCCGAGCGACGTCGGCCGGGTCGGTCAGCGGAGGAAGGACGGGACGTCGAAGTCGTCGTCGCCGCCCGGCTCCAGCGGGTCGGCCTCGTCCTCGGCGAAGAGGTCGGAGATCGAGCTCGGCGAGCGGCCCGCGGAGCGGTCCATCGCCGACGCGCTGATGCCGTCGAACCGGTCGAAGCCGGCGGCGATCACCGTGACCTTGACCTCGTCGCCCATCTCGTCGTCGATCACCGTGCCGAAGATGATGTTGGCGTCCTGGTGGGCGACGCCGTGGATGACCTCGGCCGCCGCGGTCATCTCCATCAGGCCCATGCTCGACGGACCGGTGATGTTGAGCAGCACGCCGCGGGCGCCGTCGATCGCCGCCTCGAGCAGCGGGCTGGAGATCGCCGCCTTGGCGGCCGTGATGGCGCGATCGTCGCCGCTGGCCTGGCCGATGCCCATCAGGGCCGAACCGGCCTGCGAGAGGACCATCTTCACGTCGGCGAAGTCCGTGTTGATCAACCCCGGGGTGGTGATCAGGTTGGTGATGCCGGACACGCCCTGCAGCAGCACCTCGTCGGCCATCTTGAACGCGTTGAGCACGCTGGTCTTGTCGTTGGCGACGGTCAGCAGCCGGTCGTTGGGGATGACGATGAGGGTGTCGACCTTCTCCTTCAGCTTCTGCACACCAGTGTCGGCCTGCACCGCCCGGCGGCGACCCTCGAAGGCGAACGGCCGCGTGACGACGCCGATCGTCAACGCGCCGAGCTGGCGGGAGATCTCGGCGATGACCGGAGCTCCGCCGGTCCCGGTGCCGCCCCCCTCGCCGGCGGTGATGAACACCATGTCGGCGCCCTTGATCATCTCCTCGATCTCCTCGTGGTGCCCCTCGGCGGCGTTGCGCCCGACCTCGGGGTCGCTGCCGGCGCCGAGACCGCGCGTCAAGTCGCGACCGATGTCGAGCTTCAGGTCGGCGTCGCTCATCAGCAGCGCTTGGGCGTCGGTGTTCACGGCGATGAACTCGACACCTTTCAGCCCGGCGTCGATCATGCGGTTGACCGCGTTGACGCCGCCGCCGCCGACACCGATGACCTTGATCACGGCGAGATAGTTCTGGGGCGCGCCGGCCATCAGCGGGACCTCCCTGTCAGTCGTACGGCGTGCATCCTCGCACGCCGACGAGCGTTTTCGCGGCATATCCAGCGCATCAGGACGTCGTGACCTCGTCGGTCGACACGTCGACCGTGCGGACCGCAGCGTCCTGGCCGATCTCGAGCCAGGTCTGCAGGCGCACGAGCTTGGCCACCAGGTCCTGGCTGGCGCCGAAGCGCACCTCGATCCCGCCGGCCAGCAGCAGGCGCACGTCGCTGCCATCGGCCGTGACGACGATCGATTCGGCGACCGCCTCCATGGTCGGCGTCAGCGCATCGACCAGGCTCGCCGCGGCCCGGAAGCCCGTCGGCGCGAACTGTCCCGGCGGGACGTCGGGGGCGCCGTCGGCCGACACCACGAGCAGGTCGGCGGGCTGCTCGTCGGCCAGCTCGAGCACGCGACCCTCGGGGTCGATCACCCGGAACGATCCGTCCGGGCCCTGGTACGTGGCCGCCGCCGTGCGCTCACGCAGCTCGATGCGCGCCCCATGGGGGAAGTCGGTCGTGACGCGAGCGTCCTGCACCCACGGGATGGCCTCGAGCTGCGATTCGACGGCATCCGTGTCGACGCGCAGCACCGGCGTGCCGAGCAGTGAATCGACGACGGCGTCGACCGCCGCCGGATCGGCGCGGTCGGCGCCCTCCACCTCGACGTCCTCGACGGCGAACAGCCCCGACCCGAGCACCGCCAGGCCGCCGACGATCAGCGCCAGCAGGAAGACGACGACCAGGAACCACGTGAGGCGCTTGCGGCTCTTCGCCCGCTTCACGGCCGAGCGCCGCTCGCGCACCCGCGGCTCGATGCGGGTGGCGGTGACCGCCTCCTCGATCGTGATCGCATCGGAGACCGTCGAGTCGTCGATGAACACCCGGTCCTCGTCGACCAGCGTCCCGGCCAGCGGTGCGGTCTCGTTGCTCGCCGCGGCAGCCAGCAACGGATCACCCGCCGGGACCAGATCCGCGGCGTCGACCTCGACGGCGGCCTCCGTCTCGTGGTCGACGATCACGATGGTCGGGCGGGCGACGGCCGCCGGCGATGCGTCGGGCGCGGGCTCCACCGCCGCCGGATCGGCCCCGGAGTGCTCGTCCCCGGAGGGCTCGACGGCTGGCTCCTCGGCCGGCGCATCGACAGCGCCGGCGGCGGCGTCGACGGCCAGGTCCTCGGGCGACGCTTCGTCGGCGGTGTCCTCGGCCGTGTCGTCGGCGGGCTCGGGCGTCGGGCGCGGCGGCGCCGCCGGGCTGCCGGAGATCAGCTCGTCGACCTCCGGGCTGGTGAGGTCGATCCGCTGCAGCGTCGCGGCATCCGTGGTGTCGGCGGCGAACGCCCGCAGGAGCTCGTCGAGCACCTCGGCCGACGGCGCCTCCGACCCGGGCAGGTCGGCCCGCTTCATCGGTGCACCATCGACGGCCGAGCTTGCCGACCATGCGATGCGCGGTCAGCCATCACCATCTGGGCGCGGACGTTCTCACTTTCGAGAACCTGCGCGCCCAGAAGGGCGATTGAGAACCTCCGCGCCCAGTTAGCACGCGGCGCGACATGTCGGTGGACTCGCTCGCTCACTGCGCCCCCGGGTCGTCGGTGAACCCGACCAGCCGGATCTCGCTGCGCAAGCGGTAGCCGAGCTCGTCGGCCACGCGCCGGCGCACGGTCTCCATCACGGCCCGGACATCTGCGGCGCGGCCGTGCTCCTCGGCCTGGATGAAGTTGGCGTGCTTCTCCGAGACCCACGCCGTGCCGACGCGCAGCCCGCGCAGCCCGAGTTGGTCGACCAGCAGCCCGGCACTCACCTCGCCCGGCACCGGGTTGACGAACACCGAACCGGCGTTCTGACCGCCCGGCTGGTGCTCGCGACGCCAGCGCACGATCTCGGTGATCATCGCCTCCGACGCCGCCCGGTCACCGGCGCGCAGGCCGAGGCGCACGGCCAGCACGACGTGTGCCTCGTCGAGATCGGAGCCGCGGAACCGCAGCCCGAGCCGTTCGACCGGCCAGGTCTCCGGCTCCGGGGTCGCGGCCCGCAGGTCGACCACGTCGACGTCGAGGACGCACGCCGCCATGTCGGACCCGTGCCCGCCGGCGTTCATCCGCACGGCGCCGCCGACCGAGCCGGGCACGCCGACGGCCCATTCGAAGCCGGCGAGTCCGGCCGCAGCCGTGCGCCGGGCGAGCGTCGGCAGCGCGACTGCGCCACCGGCGTTCACCACGCCACCGTCGTGGACCTCGATGTCGGCGGACAGCTCGGCGACGCTGACCGCGATGCCCGGGAACCCGGCGTCGGAGACGAGGAGGTTCGAGCCGCGACCGACCACCAGCACGGGCAACCCCGACGCCGCCCGCGCCGCCCCGACCAGCGCCAGTTCGGCGACGGTGCGCGGCCGGGCCAGCAACGCCGCCGGCCCACCGACCCGGTACGTCGTCAGCGGGCCGAGCGGCTGGTCGCGCCCGGCGACGGGCCCGAGGATCTCGGCGGCCACCTCGACGGCCGCCAGGGTCACCGCCATCACACCAGCCTCCTGGCCGCCCGGCGGGCCAGGACCTCTTCGGGCAGCGTGGCGATGTCGCCGCAGCCCATCGAGATGCACACGTCGCCGGGACCGGCCTCGCCGGCGAGGAACGAGACGAGGTCCTCCCGACGCGGCAGCCACACGATCCGCGCGTCGGGGTGGGCGTCGAGCACGGCGTCGACGATCAGTTTGCTGGTGACGCCCGGGATCGGCGTCGTCCCCGAGGCGTAGATGTCGGCGATCGCCACGACGTCGGCCCCGACGAACGCATCGGCGAAGTCGCGGGACATCGCCTCGACGCGGGCGTAGCGGTTGGGCTGGAACGCCACGATCACGCGCTGCCACCCGTCGCCACTGTCTCGGGCGGCTGCGATGACGGCCGAGATCTCCCCCGGCAGGTGCGCGTAGTCGTCGACGAACGTGGCCCCGGCGTCGACGCCGCGGATGTCGAAGCGTCGACCGACGCCCCCGAAGCGACCGAGGGCGCGGGCGCAGGTGTCGAACGGCACGCCGATGGCCATGGCCATGGTGATGGCGCCGAGGGCGTTCTGCACGTTGTGGCGGCCGCGCAGCGGGAGGGCGATCGGGCCGAGGTGCTCGTAGCGGTCGGCCGTGCGACGTTCGACGGCGAAGCGGAACGCGCCGTGGTCGGCGTGGACGCCGACCGCGCGCACGTCGGCGTCGGCCGACAGTCCGTAGGTGATTGCGCCGTGGGCGGCGGCCAGCTGACGCGCCGACGGTTCGTCGATCCCGACCACCTTGGCGCCCGGGACCTGGGCCAGGTAGGCGTCGAAGCTCTCGACGATCGCCTCGGGCGTGCCGAAGTGGTCGAGGTGGTCGACCTCCACGTTGGTCAGGATGGAGGCCGCCAGCGGCAGCGCCAGGTGCGTGCCGTCGCTCTCGTCGGCTTCGACGACAAGCCATTCGGAGCCCGTCCATTGGGCGCCCGTGCCGGCGTCGTTGACGTCCCCGCCGACGACGAAGCTCGGCGAGAGCCCACCTTCGGCGAGCATCAGCATGAGCATCGACGTGGTCGTGGTCTTGCCGTGCGTCCCGGCCACTGCGACCGCCCGCGCGGACGCGCAGATCGAGGCCAGCATGCCGGCCCGGCGCATGGTGAGGACACCGCGCTGGTGCGCTGCTCGCCACTCGATGTTGTTGTCCGGGATGGCGGAGGAGGCGACAACGGCGTCGCACCCGTCCACGACATCGGGGTCGTGACCGACCCGCACGACCACGCCGGCGGCGCGCACCCGGTCGAGCGACGGTTGCTCGCGCAGGTCGCTGCCCGACACCCGGTGCCCCATCTCGGCGAGGGCGATGGCGATGGCGCTCATCCCCGGCCCGCCGACGCCGATCACGTGCAGGCGCAGGGGCCGCGACAGGTCGAGCGGTGGCGCAGGTGGAGCAGGGACGACAGCGGTCACGGTGGCCGCCAGGTTAGGAGTCGCCGGCCGACGTCGAGCGGCATCCGCATCGGTGGCGGGACGCCCTCCATCCGGGAGCGACGCGTTTGCGCACCGGCCGCCGCTCGCCCGACCGCCAACGCACAAACGCGACTATCTGGCCTGGCGGGCGACGTTGAGCAGCAGGCCGGCGGCGGTCATCGAGACGAACAGCGACGAGCCACCGGCGGAGAAGAAGGGCAGGGTCAGGCCGGTCACGGGCATCAGGCCGGTCACGCCACCCAGGTTGACGACCGCCTGGGCGCCGAACCACGCCGTGATGCCGCCGGCGAGGAGCATGCCGAACCGGTCGGGCGCGGCCAGCGCCGCCTGCACGCCGAACCAGGTCAGCAGCATGAACCCGCCGACCACGGCCACTGCGCCGATCAGGCCAAGCTCGTCGGCGATCACCGCGAAGATGAAGTCGCTGTGGGCCAGCGGCAGGTAGCCGAGCTTGCCGTTCCCGCCGCCGACGCCCGAGCCGGTCAGCCCGCCGTCGGCGATGGCCAGGAAGCCCTGGTAGGTCTGGTACGACAGCTCGTCGCGGTGGCCGGTGATGTCGAGGAAGGCCGTGAAGCGCTGGTAGCGGAAGGCGCTCGAGATTACGAACCCGATCGCCGCCACGGTGGCCATGCCCGCCGTCAACAGCATCGGCGACAGCGGGACGCCGCCGATGAACGCCACGGACAGCACGATCGTGCACATCACGATCGCCGACCCGAGATCCTGCTGGGCCAGGCAGGCGCCGGCCGTGATCATCGCCAGGAAGGCGATCGGCGGCAGGCTGCGGCGTACGTCCGACAGCTGCTCGGGGCGCCTGACGAGCAGGCTTGTCGTGGCGATCACGACGGCCAGCTTGAGGAACTCCGAGGGTTGGAAGCTGAACTCGCCGAGCGCCACCCAGGCCCGGGCGTCGTTGACCTCGGCGCCGATGCCGGGCACGAAGGGCAGCACCATGGCCCCCAACCCGACGACCAGCGCAGGCACGGCCAGCCGGCGCAGCCACTGCAGGTGCACCCGCAGCGCGAGGAGCAGCCCGACCAGGCCCAGCACCGCCCATGTCAGCTGGCGGTTGAAGATGCCGTACGGGCTGTTGCCGCGGTTGGACTCGACGGTCGCCGACGCCGACAGCACCATCACCAGGCCGAGCATGACGAACATGGCCACGACGACGGCGATGACGTAGTAGCAGATGGGTGCCGGCCCGCGCTGGACGAACCACATCGACGGGCGCGGCTCGCGAGCCCGGCGCAGCCTGGGCATCGGCCGGCGCACGGGCACGTTGCCAGGGCCCCCGTGCAGCCGCTCCAGCGCCTTGCGGCGGCGATCCTTGAGCCGGGGCTTCATGGTCCGCCCGGGCCACGTGACGTCCCGGCGGACGGCGCTGGCGCCCCGCTCGCAAGGACGCGGTCATCGAGGGGTCCCGAGCGGAATGCGAGCGAGCGAGCGCCAGCGAGCGAGCGGCCACACGCGGCCTGCGTGGCCGGGGAACGCCGTGACGGTCATGGAGTGGCTCCTTGCAGTCGGGTCTGGACGAGGCGCCGGAAGTCGTCGCCGCGCTCGGGGTACCCGCCATCGGGGTACCAGTCGAAGCTGGCGCACCCGGGCGACAGCAGCACGACATCGCCGGGGCGGGCGGCCTCGCCGGCCCGCGCGACGGCGTCGGCCATCGACCCGGCGGAGATCACGGGCGACCCGGCGAAGACGGCCTCGACGTCACCGGCGTCGCGCCCGATGGCCACGACCGCCCGGATGCGGTGGCGCTCGGCGGCCATCGGGGAGAGGTCGAGCCCCTTGTTCAAGCCTCCAGCGATCAGCACGATGTGGTCGAACGCCCGGATCGCCGTCGACGCGGCGTGTGGTGTCGTCGCCTTGGAGTCGTTGTACCAAGCGACGCCGTCGGCGTCGCCGACGAGCTCGATGCGGTGCGGCGGCCCGCTGAACGACGCCAGCCCGGCCGAGACGGCGTCCGCGCCGACCAGCCCCGACTCGAGGACCAGCGCGGCCGCGCACAGCCCGTTCGTCACGTCGTGGGGAAGGGCGCGGCGCAGGTCGTCGACCGCCCCGAAGACGCCCTGCGGTCCGCGCAGCTCGCCCGTCGGCGAAACGTCGTAGTCGGCGTCGCGCCACCCGAACGTGCGCCGCCTCCCGGGCGCAGTGGCGAGGTGGCGCATCACCGTTGCGTCAGCGACGGCACCGACGGCGACGTCCGTGCGGCGCTGCTGGGCGAAGAGGCGGGCCTTGGCCGCCTCGTAGGTCGCCACCGACCGGTGCCAGTTGAGGTGGTCCGGGGCAAAGTTGATCCACGCCGCCACCTCGCCGCGGAACGTCTCGGCCGTGGCCAGGCGGTGGTTCGTGCACTCGACGACGAAGACCTCGAGGTCGTCCCGGTCGACCGCTTCGACGAGGGGGACCTCGGTGTTGCCGCTGGCCACCGTGCGCACGCCGCCGGCTTCGAGCATCTCGACGGCCCACAGCGTCGTCGACGTCTTCCCGTCGGTCCCGGTGACAGCGAGCATCGGCCGGGGCCCGCCCGGCCGCTCCTGCTCCCACCGGTAGGCGATCTCGATCTCGCTGCGCAGCGGCCGGTCGGCGGCGCCGGCGGCGGCGAAGACGGGATGCGACTCGGGGACTCCCGGCGCCGGCACCACCACCGACGACGACCGCACCAGCGAGTCGAGCTCGGCCACGCCGGGGCCGATCACGAGCTGCACGCCGAGCGATGCCGCCAGCTCGTCGCGCGCCGCGGTCGACGTGTCGTCGACGGCGACGACCTCGATCCCCCGCCGGGTCAAGGCCCGCACGACCGCGGCGTTGGCGACCGCCAAGCCGTACACCAGGTACCGCTCACCCATCAGCCCGAGATCCTGGTGAAGTCGGAGATGAACAGGCCGAGCGCGGCGGCGACGGAGGTGGCCGAGATCAGCCAGAAGCGGATGATCACGGTCGTCTCGGGCCAGCCGAGCAGTTCGAAGTGGTGGTGCACCGGTGACATCCGGAACAGCCGCTTCTTACGGCCGCTTGCCTTGAACACGCCCATCTGCAGGGCCACCGACCCGGCTTCCATCACGTTCAGCCCGCAGATCAGCAGGAGCAGCAGCTGGGTGTTCAACGTCAGCGCGAGCAGCGCCAGCGCCGAGCCGATCCCCAGTGCCCCGACGTCGCCCATGATGATCCGCGCCGGCGCCGCGTTGTACCACAGGAAGCCCATGCAGCCGCCGGCGAAGGCAGCGGCGAGGACCGTCATGTCGAGTGGGTTGACCGCGGCGCCGTAGATGACCGGGTTGCGGAACACCCAGAAGCCGATGATCATGAACGCCCCGAAGCTCATCAGCGCCGAGCCGCCGGCCAACCCGTCGAGCCCGTCGGTCACGTTCACGGCGTTCGTCGTGGCCCAGATGATCAGCCCGGCGAACACGATCCAGACGACGGTCGGTGGCTCCCACCCGGGCAGGTCGGCCCGGGTCAGCGAGATCGTCTCGGCGATGCCGGTCCCGGCCACCAACCACCAGGCGATGCCGAAGCTGATCAGCATCGTGATGTAGTTCTTCTGCTTCCAGAAGATGCCCCGGTTGTGCCGCTTGCGCACCTTGATGTAGTCGTCGAGGAAGCCCATCAGCGCCATCGCCAGGATCCCTGCCCAGACGATCATGGCCTGGTCGGAGAAGGGCAGCCCGCGCCGGACGTGCGCCACCACCCAGCCGATGAACGCGGCGACGAGGATGGCGATGCCGCCCATCGTCGGCGTGCCCTGCTTGGACATGTGGTGCTCGGGCCCGAGATCCTCCTTGCCGAGGATCGGCTGGCCCAGCCCGCGCACGCGGAACGCCGAGATCAGGGCCCTGGTCGTGATCAACGAGACGATCCCGGCGACGACGCCGGCGATCATCACGGCGATCACGAGCGAGCCTCCAGGATCTGGCGGGCGACGGCGCGGTCGTCGAAGGGCAGCACGCGGTCCCCGACGGTCTGGGTGGTCTCGTGCCCTTTGCCGGCGATGACCACCACGTCGCCCTTCGTGGCGCCCTCGATCGCCAGCGCGATCGCCGCCGCCCGGTCGGCCTCGACGTCCACCCGGGCCGTCGTGGCGGGGCCTTCAGACTGATCGATGCCGGCGAGCACGGCCGAGATGATGGCGGCGGGGTCCTCGGATCGCGGGTTGTCAGATGTCACCACGACGTGATCGGCCAGGCGGGCGGCGACGGCGCCCATCTGCGGCCGCTTCGTGTGGTCCCGGTCGCCGCCGCAGCCGAAGACCACGGCGACGCGGCCGGCGGCGAGGCGTCGTGCGGCGACCAGCACCTGCTCCAGCGAATCGGGCGTGTGGGCATAGTCGACGAGCACGGTCGGCGCGTCCGTCGATCCGACGCGCTCGAACCGGCCGGGCACACCGTCGACCGCCCCCAGCCCGTCGACGATGGCGTCGAGCCCGACGCCCAGCGTCGCCGCCGTGGTCGCCGCGGCGATCGAGTTCATGACGTTGAACGGACCACCGAGCGGGACCTCGATGCGTCGGCCCCGCCACCTGAAGACGTGGCGGCCGGCGTCGACGTCGACGTCGCTGGCGTCGGCGATCGAGTAGGGGACGATCTCGATCGGCGCCGCATCGGCCAGCAGCCGCCCGTGCGGGTCGTCGACGTTCGACACGCCGATGGCGGTCAGCTCCGGCGAGAACAGCCGGGCCTTGGCCCGGAAGTACTCCTCGACGGTGCCGTGCAGGTCGAGGTGATCGGTGCCGAGGTTGGTGAAGACCGCCGCGGCGAAGCGCGTCCCGTCGGCGCGGTGCAGGGCAAGGGCGTGGGACGACACCTCCATGACGATCGCCGCGGTGCCGTCGTCACGGGCGGCGGCCAGGCGAGCCTGCAGCTCGGGCGCCTCCGGCGTGGTGTGGCTGCCGGTCAGCGTCCCGATCACCTCGGTGGCCCGCCCATCGGCGCGCAGGATCGACGCCAGGAGCTCGGCCGTCGTGGTCTTGCCGTTGGTGCCGGTGATGCCGATGATCGTCAGCGCCGCGCTCGGCGTGCCGTAGACGAGCGAGGAGATCGGTCCGAGTGCACGACGGGTGTCGTCGACGACGACCTGGGGAACGTCGAGGGCGACCTCGTGGTCGACGAGCAGGGCCACGGCACCGGCGTCGACGGCGGCGGCGGCATGGGTGTGCCCGTCGTGGTGGGCACCGCGCAGGCAGGCGAACAGCATCCCCGGCTCGACGCGCCGGGAGTCGTGGCCGACCCCGACGACCGCCGTGGCGGGGTCGCCGACGGTGCGGACGGGCAGACCGAGCGCGTCGGCCAGCGCACCGAGCGACGGCGCTGCACCCATGTGGAGATCGTTCCTCGCGGCGGTCACTCGGGGCAGCCCGTCGAACCCACGGGCGCCTGGATGCCGAGCTCGTCGACCATCCGCGGCGCGAGGTCGCGGAACACGGGGGCCGAGACGGTGCCGCCGAAGCGGTCCTCGGCGTCCGAGCGGACGTCGTCGATCGAGATGAGGATCGTGACCTGCGGGTCCTCGGCGGGCAGGAACCCGACGAAGCTGACGTAGTAGTCCTTCGTGCCGTCTTCCTTGACGTAGCCGCCGTTCGGCTGGGCGATGTAGCCCGTGCCGGTCTTGCCGGCGATCGAGAGTCCAGGCACCTGGGCCTGGCGGGCCGTGCCCCGGCACACGACCTCCTTCATCAACTGCTGCATCGTCTCGGCCACTTCGGGACGCACCACCTCGCGCGACTCCGATGCCGGCGTCTCGGTGACCGCGCCGTCGGGGGCGACCGTCCCGGCGACGAGCCGGGGAGCGACGTACCGGCCGTCGTTGGCGATCACGTTGACCGCGGCGGCCAGTTGGATCGGGCTGCTGGCGATGTACTGGCCGTAGGCGACGGTGTACTTCTCGGTGCCCTCCCAGGTCTCCCACGGGTGGAGGATCCCGGCCGACTCCTGCGGCCAGCCGAGGGCGGTGACCTCGCCGAAGCCGAACGCCCGCAGGTAGTCGTACTGCTTGGCGAACCCGATCGTCTCGGAGATGCTGATCGTGCCGATGTTCGACGACTCGACGAGGATGTCCTCGACGGTCATCACCTGGTCCTCGTGCGGGGCGGCGTCGCTCAGGTAGTCGCCGGCCTTGGTGTACTGCTTGCGCCAGGGCACCGTGAACTGGGTGTCGGGGGTGACCGTCCGCTCGTTCAACGCGCCGGCGACGGTGATGACCTTGCCGACCGACCCCGGCTCGTAGGCGTCGACGGCCGCGTAGTTCCCGGTCGTGTTCTCGTAGACGCCGTCGTCGTTGATCCGCACCGAGGCCATCGCCAGCAGATCGCCGGTCTTGGAATCCATGACCACGGCCTGCCCGCCGCGTGCGCCGGTCGCCGCGACGCGATCCATCAGCGCCTGCTCCACGGAGTACTGCACCGGTCCATCGATGGTTGTGATGATGTCCTGCCCGGGCACCGGTTCGGCCGTCACCACCTGGCTGCCGGCGATCGACCGCCCACCCGGCGCCACCTCCGTCGTCGACTCGCCGGGGTGGCCGCGCAGCAGGTCCTCGAACTTCAGCTCGAGCCCGGCCGTGCCGTTGCCGTCGATGTCGGTGCGGCCGATGATGCTGCGCCCGGTGTCGCCGCCGGGCAGGATCCGCCGATCCTCCGGGTAGATGGTCACGCCGGCCAGCTCCAGGGCGGCCAGCTGGTCGGCCTTGGCGATGTCGATCTGGCGGGCGACGTACACGAAGCCGCGCCCCTTGTCCTCCATCGCCGCCTGCAGCTCCAGCCGGCGCTGCCGGTCCAGGCCGAGCGTGCTGGCGAAGATCTCGGCCGTTCCGGCCGGATCCTCGACCTGGCGCGGGTTGACGGCGACGGTGCGCGCCGGGACGGACAGGGCCAGCTCGTCGCCGTTGCGGTCGAAGATGGCGCCGCGCTGGGCCGGCAGTGTGCGGTCGCGCGGTCCACTGGTCCGACGCCGACTCCCGGAGGTCGTCGCCCTGGACCGTCTGCAGCAGACCCACCCTGACGAGCACGGCCGTGAGGACAGCGAGCATCACGACCAGCGCGATGAGCAGCCGCCGGCGGGGCTGGCCGGCGGTGAACGCCGTGGCCAGCCGCGACCCGCGGCGGGCGCCGAGCTGGCGCCGGGCCAGCGTGGCACGAGTCCTGATCGAGCGGACCGGGCGGGCTGCCCGCCGAGACGCGGTCGACCGGCGGGCGGTCGTGGCGGGTGCCGCGACGGCGTGCGGCGGCGGGGTGGCGCGCCGGCGGCCCGGCGGTCGGCTGCGACCGCTGGGTGGCGTGCGCGTGCGGGCCCGGCGGGCCGTCGGAGCCGGAGCGGATCGGCTCGACGGCCCGCCGTCACGCCGGGAGGCCGGGGCAGTTCGGCGACTCGGCGGATGTTGGCGACGCCGGTCGGATCGCGGCGTCGGTGAGCGCTGGCCGGGACGTCCCCGGTGCGGTCGGTCGGTGGTCACGCGCTGAGTCCTCGGCGGCGGCCTTGACGCGGCGGACCTGATCGAGCGGCTCGAAGGCGTCGGCGATGGCGCCGAGCTGGTCCTCGGGGACGGGACCGTCGGCGGCGAGGACCTCGGCGACGGTGGAGGGGTCGACGGGCAGGAAGTCGGCCGCCGGCGACGGCACCATGCCCTGCTCGACGGCGGCGGCGGCCAGCCGGGCGGGCGCCCGCAGCTCGGCCCGCTGCTGGCGCAGCACGTCGAAGCGCGAGCGGGCCTCGACGACCGCGGTCTCGACGCGGTCGATCTCGACCTGCCGCTCGGCCAGGCGCGTGTGCAGGACGACGGCGGCGAGCATCAACGACACGACGACGGCGACGAGCACCAGGGCGGCGTTGATGGCGAACCGCGGCCGAGTGACGAGGCGCAACTGCGGGCGGCGGGCAGGCGCCGGCGCCCGGCGCGTGGCCGGCCTCCGTTCGACGGCCCGCGCCGGTGACGCCTTCCGGCGCGCCATCGCCGGTTTCGTGCTCGAGCGCGACGAGCGGGCACTCGGGCGCTTCGGGGCGGCGTGGCGGGTGGAGCGCACGATGCGCCCGCTGGAGCTGGTCCGATCGTGTTGCCGGCGCCGGGCCGGCACGGTGACGGCCATCAGCCGACCTTCTCGGCGACGCGCAGGCGAGCCGAGCCGGCTCGGCGGTTGGCTGCCCGCTCGGCGTCGGACGGTCGGCGGGGCGCCCGCACCAAGCGCACGGTCTGCACGGCGCCGCAGACACACGGCAGGCCCGGCGGGCACTCGCAGGCGCCGGTCGCCCGACGGAAGCGCTCCTTGACGATGCGGTCCTCGCCCGAGTGGTAGGAGAGCACGGCGATGCGGCCGCCCGGGGCGGCGGCGTCGATCGCCGCGTCGAGCGCCGTCGGCAGCTGTTCGAGCTCCGCGTTGACCTCGACCCGGATCGCCTGGAACGTCCGCTTGGCGGGGTGGCCACCGCGCCGGCGGGTGGCGGCGGGGATGGCCTCGGTGACGATGGCTGCCAGGTGGCCGGTCGACTCGATCGGCCGTGACGCCACGATCGCCCTGGCGATCCGTGCGGCGAAACGTTCGTCGCCGTACTGGCGCAGCACCCGAGCGAGGTGCTCGACGTCGTAGCCGTTGACGATGTCGGCCGCCGACCACGGCGCGGCCGGGTCCATGCGCATGTCGAGCGGGCCGTCCTCGCGGTACGAGAACCCGCGTTCGGCGCGATCGAGCTGGGGCGACGAGACACCGAGGTCGAACAGGGCGCCACTGACCGTCGAGGTCGCCGCGACCCGGTGATCGATCGTGACGTCGTCGGTCGTGACTTCGAGCATCGGCAGGTGGTCCTTCAGGAGTTGGCGGATCTGGTCGAAACGACCACGGACGGCGTGGAAACGGCGCTGGAACGGGGCCAACCGGGCGACGGCTGCGGCGATCGCGTCCGGGTCCCGGTCGATCCCGAGCACGGCGAGGTCGCCGCGGCTCTCGAGGAGCGCCTCGCTGTGCCCGCCACCGCCGAGGGTGGCATCGACGACCACGCCAGGCGGGACGGTCGAGAACACGGCGACGATCTCGTCGCCCATGACGGGCTGGTGGATGAAGGCTCGCTCGCTCACTCGGCGCCCCCGGCCAGCTCGCCGCGGCCCTCGGCGGCCATCCGCTCGTACAGCTCTTCGGACCACACCTCGGCGCAGTTGAGGTTGCCGGAGACGACGACGCGGGAGCCGGTCTGCAGCCGGGCGTACGTCCGCAGCTTGTCGTCGATCGTGATGCGCCCCTGCTTGTCCACGCCGACCAACGACGCCGAACCGGCCACGGCGCGCTCGGCGGGACCGGGTCATCTCACCGCGACGCACCTGCTCGATGACGTCGGCGGCCATCGCCTCGAACTCGCTGCGGGTGAAGATGTTGATGCAGCGGTCCTCGCCGTAGACGAGGTAGCAGGACTCGGTCAGGTCGTGGCGGTACGTCGCTGGGAGGGCCAGGCGGCCCTTGTCGTCGAGTTGACGTTCGTGAACCCCGACGAACATCGCGACCGGCCGCACCCTTTCCGCTCTGTCCCGATCGGCTGCCTCGTCTGGGGACCCGGGACCGTCCCCACCGGGCCCCACTCTGCCCCCCACAACCCCCCACTGTCAACCTTTCGCCCCCTCTGAGCACCACCAGCCCGCCAGCGGCCACCACCCGTCCCCTCGGGTGACGGCGTGAGGTGAGCGGTGAGGGGACCTGGTCCCCTCACCGCTCACCTCATGGTGCGAGCGTGATCGCCAGGGCGGCGGGGAGGGCGGCGGCGACGGCCGGCGCCACCACGGCGACGGGCGGCAAGAGGCCGGGGCGGCTGCGCAGCAGGTCGGCCAGCCGGTCCGGGGACCACCTCGTGTGCACGGCGCATTGGAAGCGGGCACCGGCCCTGGTCCGGCGTTGGCTGATCCCGACCAGCTTGACCCCGTCGAGCAGCACCTCACCCGGGCCGACCCCGGCGAAGCACACCGCCGCCGACCACGGCGAAGCGACCATCGGTCCGTCGTGGACGGTGACGGCGCCGACTTCCAGCTCACCCAGGGCACCGGCGACGTGCGCTCCCATCCACACCATCGAACGGGCGATGTCGTCGCCGATGCCCTCGTCGCGCAGCCGGGCGGCCGGCACGATCACGTCGAACCACGTGATCGCGCCCGGCTCGAGCAGCACGGCGCCGCCCCCGCTCCGTCGCCGCACGACCTCGACGCCTGCCGCCGCGCACGCTTCGACGTCCACGACCTGCTCGACTCGCTGCGCCGATCCGACGACCAGCGCCGGGTGCTCGACCTCGAACACCCAGACCTCCAGCTCGACGGGCTCGGGCAGCGCCAGGGCGTGGAACTCGCCCGCCGACCCCGACCGCCGCCACGGCGTTCTGGCCGTCAAGATCGACTCACAGCGGTCGATCGAGACGGCCAGAAGCGAGGGTCACGAGGCGATGGCGAGGTACGGCTTCCAGGCGTCAGGGACCCGGGCCACGCTGACCACCACCCATGCCGACGGGCGCGGCGCCCGGCACGGACGGGCCAGCCGCATGCCGGCCTCGTCGGGTGTGCGGTCCCGCTTGGCCAGGTTGCAGGGCCGACACGCCGCGGCGACGTTCTCCCAGGCGTGCAGACCGCCGCGCGACCGCGGCAGGACGTGGTCGATCGAATCGGCGGCGTGCCCGCAGTACTGGCACCGGTAGTCGTCGCGGGCGAAGACGGCGCGCCGCGACAGCGCCGTGCGCCGCTGGTACGGCACCTTGACCATGTACCGCAGCCGGACCACCAGCGGGCTTGGCAGGGTGATCGACGGCGAGTGCAGGTGGGTGCCGTCCTCCTCGATGACGTCGGCCTTGTCGGCCAGCACCAGGCACACGGCTCGCCGCGCCGGTACCACGCTGAGCGGCTCATAGCTGGCGTTGAGGACGAGCGCGCTCCGCATCCCTACCCCGTGCGTCTCCGCCTCACGGCCAGTCCCTGCACCACCGGAGGTAGTTCACCACATCCACCTCCGACATCGGGGCGTCGGAATCGCCGTACTGCGTCAGCCGGCGGAACCGCACGTACTCGGGCGAGGGCACGGGCAGGAACGGCCACCGCCGCCACCACCCAGGCGGGGTCAGCCGACGCCACTGGCGCATCGCCGTGGGCCACAGCCTCGGGCGGCCGGCGATCGCGCCGACCACCCGGATCACGCTGGCTTCGGCTCCTTCGGGAGTCCGAGCACCATCTCGCCGATGATGTTGCGCTGGATCTGCGACGAGCCGGCGTAGATCGTCCCGGCCCGGGCGTTGAGGAACGTGTCGGTCCACGACGCCGACGAGTTCGGTGCCCCGGCGTCATCGGTCTGGAACGCGCTCGACGGTCGCCGGCCGGTCGGCACCAGCGCCTCGGCGCCGAGGACGTCGACCGCCAGCTCGGTCACGAGGCGGTGGTACTCGCTCCAGTACAGCTTGGTGATCGCGCCATCGGGCCCCGGGTGGTGGCCGGCCAGGAACCGGGTCAGCGTGCGCATCCCGAGGTACCGCATCACCTGCACCTTGCCGTAGCACCACGCCAGGCGCTGGCGGATCAGCGGGTCCTTGTCGACTCCCCGCTCCTTGGCCAGCAGGAACAGCCGGTCGAGCTCGGCCTGGTAGCGGATCGGCACGGTGGCCGCCGCCTCACCGCGCTCGAACCCGAGCAGGCTCATCGCCACCGCCCAGCCGTTGTTGACACCACCGACGACCTCGTCCTTCGGGCACACGGCGTCGGTGTAGAAGACCTCGTTGAACTCGCTCTCGCCGGAGATCATCCGGATCGGGCGCACCTCGACGCCTGGTTGGCGCATGTCGACGAGCAGGAACGAGATGCCCTTGTGCTTCGGCGCCTCGGGGTCCGTGCGGGCGAGCGTGAAAATGTGGTCGGCGAGGTGTCCGGCCGACGTCCAGATCTTCTGGCCGTTGAGGATCCATTGATCCCCGTCGAGCGACGCCCGCAAGGCCAGGCCGCCGAGATCCGACCCGGCGTTGGGCTCGGAGTAGCCCTGGCACCACCGGTCGGCGCCCGACAGGACGCGCGGCAGGTAGTGCGCCTTCTGCTCGTCGGTGCCCCACAACAGCAACGTGTTGCCGAGCATCTGGATGCCGAACACGTCGTTCGGGCCCCCGGTCGGGACACCTGCCTTGGCGAACTCCTCGGCGATGATCACCTGCTCGAGCGCCGACAGCCCTCCCCCGCCGTACTCGACGGGCCAGCCGGGCGCCAGGTAGCCGGCCTCGTACAGCACCCCGCGCCACCACGCCACGAAGTCCGTCAGCTCGGTGCCCTCAAGCTTGCCGGTGCCACCCCAGTCGCTCGGCAGCTTCTCGGCCAGGAAGGCCTGGACCTTGTCGCGATAGGCCTCGGCGTCGGCGGAGTAGACGGGATCCATCGCCGCTCAAGCTACTGGCGCACGGTGGGCCAGCTCCCAGCGGGCCAGGCCGGCGGCGCCGACCAGCGGCGCCTCCGTGCCCAGCCGGGACAGGCCGATGTTCACCCGGTACCGGCTGCGATCGGCGCCGGCGCGCAGGTGGGCCAGCTTGCTGCGCTGCTCGAGCTCGCGCCGGGCGGCGTCGACAAGGGGTGGGCCCAGCGCCGCCGGCACCGACCCGGACAGCACGACCATGCGCAGGTCGAGCACGGCCACCGCCGACGCGATGGCCCGCCCGATCATGGCGCCGGTGCGCTCCACGATCGCCGTCGGCGTGCGACGCAGCGGGCGGTCGGTCTCCTGCTCGATCGCCGACGCCGACGCGTACGCCATCAAGCAGCCCTGCGCACCGCACGGGCACGGGTGGCCATCGGGCTCGACGACGACGTGGCCCAGCTGACCGAGGTTGCCGTGCCCGCCGCGCAGCAGTCGGCCGTTGCTGATGACACCGGCCTCGACGGCCTCGGACACCAGCACCGCCATGACGTTGGCCGAGTCCTGCCCCGCTCCGATCCACCGCTCGGCGACGACGCGCGCCACGCCGACGGTCCCGAGGACGGTCGGCAGCCCACTCAGGTCCCGGGCTCGCTCGCGCAGCTCGAACCCCTGCCAGATCGGCAGGTGCAGCGGAGTGACGGTCCCGGTCTGGAGGTCGATCGGACCCTCGCAGCTGACACCGCACGCCACCGGTGACTCGACATCGTCCGGCTTGGCCGCCACCACCCGCCGTACGAGCCGGTGCACGGCCGGCCACACGTCGCGCATCGGGGTGGCTACCCGGTCCCGCACGGCGACGAGGCCCGTGGCGTCGACGATCCCTGCCGTCAGACGGTCCTTGGCGACGTCGATCGCCAGGAACGTCCGCACTCGCTTGAACGTATCCGTCCGCAAGATGAAGTTGGGCGATTGACGCTTCGGCCCCCGACCGCAGTGAGCTCGGGTGGTCAGGTGGGCCGTCGGCCCGCCAGGGCCAGGCCTACAAAGCCGAGGCAGCGCGACCACCGAGGCCATCATCGCGTCTCTCCCGTCTACCCTTGCTCGCCGTGACCATCTCGCCGACGCGCGCACTGGGCAGCGACCCTCCCGACGGCTCGAGCTCGCGCTTCGCCGCGCTGTTCGACGCGGTGACCGCCAACGTGTCCCAGGTGGTGCACGGGAAGATGGAGCCGATCGAGCTGGCCGTCATGTGCCTGCTGGCCGAGGGGCACCTGCTCATCGAGGACGTCCCGGGCGTCGGCAAGACCAGCCTGGCCAAGGCGCTGGCGGGGTCGATCGACTGCACGTGGAAGCGGGTCCAGTTCACACCCGACCTGCTGCCGGCCGACCTCGTCGGCGTGAGCATCTACCAGCGCTCGACGGAGCAGTTCCGGTTCCAGGAGGGACCGCTGTTCGCCAACATCGTGCTCGCCGACGAGATCAACCGCGCGTCCCCGAAGACCCAGTCGGCACTGCTCGAGTCGATGGAGGAACGCCAGATCACCGTCGACGGCGAGACCCGCCGCCTCGAACCGCCGTTCATGGTCATCGCCACCCAGAACCCCGTCGACCAGGAGGGCACCTACCGCCTGCCGGAGAGCCAGCTGGACCGGTTCCTGCTGCGCATCTCGCTCGGGTACCCCGGCCGCGCCGCCGAGATGGCGATCCTCGACGGCCGAGGCGCGATCGACTCGTTGCAGAAGCTGGCGCCCGTGGTCTCGGCGGCCGAGGTGATGTCGATGATCGACGCCGTGCACTCCGTGTACATGGCTGACGCGCTGAAGGCCTACCTCGTCGACCTCTCCGAGGCCAGCCGGCGGCACCCGGCGATCGAGCTCGGCCTGTCGCCACGGGCCACCCTGCAGCTGGCCAGCGCGTCCAAGGCACACGCCGCCGCCCGTGGCCGGCGCTACGCCACCCCCGACGACGTGAAGGCGATGGCGGTACCGTCGCTCGCCCACCGCCTGCTCCTGCGCACCGATCGCGGCGCCCGGCTCGACCCGATCGACGCCATCGGTGAGGTGCTGGCCGACGTCGTCGTGCCCACGTCGCGCTCGACGGGAGACGGACGTGCCGACCCGAGCCGGCTGGACGGTCCTCTTCGGTGCCGTCGTCTGCGTGGTGATCGGCCGCCTGTTCGGCGTCATCGAGCTGTACGTGATGGGCGTCGCGCTGGCCGCCGCGCTGACCCTCGCCGTGCTGCTGGTGCTCGTGCGCCGGCCCAGGGTCGAGGTCAACCGGTGGATCCGACCGTCGGTCCTCACCGCCGGCGACGTCGGCCGCGTCGAGGTGCTCGTCCAACAGGTCGGCGCGGTGCGCTCCCCCGCGTTCGAGCTGATCGAACCGGTTGGCGCCGATCGGACGGCGCGGATGACCGTCGCCCCCCTCGGGCGCGACGCCGAGGTCAGCGCCGGCTACCGCGTCCCGACGGAGCGGCGCGGCGTGTTGACGATCGGGCCGCTGCGGGCCGTGCGCCACGACGTGCTCGGCCTGGCCCGGTCGGTGAGCCTGGTCGCCGGCACGGACGAGGTGCTCGTCTCGCCACGCGCCCACCTCCTCGAGCTGCCGTCGCTCGGCCAAGGCGTGCTCGGCCGCCACCTGATGGCACTGGCCCAGCGACTCGGGCCGGGCGATTTCCACAGCCTGCGCGACTACGTCGACGGCGACGAGCCGCGCACGATCCACTGGCGGGCGTCGGCGCGGTCCGAACAGCTGAAGGTCCGCCAGCACAGCGTCGAGGGGCTGCGCCGGTGCCTCGTGCTGCTCGACCAGCACGTACCGAGTGATGATGAGGGGGGCGAGGCCTTCGAGCGGGCCGTGACCGCGGCGGCCAGCCTCGTGCACAGCGCCGACCGGGCCGGGCTGACGACGCGGTTCGTCACCACCGAGGGCGTCGACCTGCGCGGACCCGATGTCGCCTCGCAGACGTTGCACCTGCTGGCCCGCATCGCCATCAGCACGGGCGAGTACGTGCCCGTTGAGCGCGACCCCGGCGAGGGCCTGGGGCTGGTCGTCGTCGTCACCGCCCACGCCTCATCCGGCGCCTGGGCGTCGCTGGAGCGCGTCGCCGACCCGACGCTGACCACCATCGGCGTGTTCACCATGGACCGGCCGTTGCGCAGCGGCCCGCTGACCGTCGACGCCCGCTCCGAGGTGGCGTTCCTCGACGGCTGGGAGCTGCTCGCCGGTGTCGGTCGCCTGGACGCCCGGACCCGCGACCCACTGCGCCGGGACCAGCTCAAGGTCGAGGCGTTGGCCCGATGACCGTCACTGCGTTCCCCGGCCACGCAGACGTCACTGCGTTCCCCGGCCACGCAGACGTCACTGCGTTCCCCGGCCACGCAGACGTCACTGCGTTCCCAGGCCACGCAGGCCGTCGAAGGCTTCTCCCCCGGGGCATCCGATGACCGCGACGCTGGCCCGCCAAGCGGCGTCCGGAACGCCGCCGGGTCCGGCGGGGGCGGCGGCGCCCGCCCAGGTGTCGCAGCCGGGCCGATCGCCGCTCGGCGCCGTGGCGATGGAGGTCGCCGCGACGATCGGGCTGGCCCTGTTCTCCGTCGTCGCCGCGCTGTCCTTCAGCCGCGTCTTCGGCGACGACCAGTTCCTCGGCGACGTGCTGATCGTGGTCGCCGTCGGCCACGGTTCGTCGCTGGCCGCCCGCCTGGCCCGCGTCCCCGGCGTGCTGGGCGTCGTCGTCACGCTGGTCGCGTTGGTGTGGACGGTCGGATACCTCCACTACCCGGAGTCGTACTCGGCCTTGCTGCCCGGCCCCGGCACGTGGGACGTCGCCGCCGCCGACCTGTCGCTCGTGCGCCAGCAGTTCCGCGAGGCGGTCGCACCGGTGGCCTACGTCGGCGGCTGGGCGCTGCTGGCGTCCGTCGGCACGGCGTTCGTGGTCTTCACCGGCGACACCTTGGCCTTCCGCGCCAACGGGCGCGGTGAGGCGCTGGTCCCCGGCGCCGTGCTGTTCGTGTTCGTCACCGCGCTGGGCATCGACGACCACCGGATCGCGTCGGCACTGGCGCTCGTGGCCGCAGGGGTGTTCGCCGCGGCGCTGCTGCGCGCCCGATCGACACCTCCGCCGCGCACGCTGCTCGGGCGGCGGCGCAGCTCGCTGACGACGGTCGTGCCGGCGGCCGTCGTCACCGGTGGGATCGTGGTGCTGGCGGCGTGGGTCATCGGGCCCCGCCTCCCCGGCGCCACGGAGCCGCCGTTGATCGACACCAACGAGCAGCGCGGCGGGGTCACCGAAGTGCTCAGCCCCCTCGTCGACATCCGCAGCCGTCTGGTCAACCGCTCGTCCACCGAGCTGTTCTCGGTCACGGCCACCGCACCCGCCTACTGGCGGGCCACCGCGCTGCCGGAGTTCGACGGGAACACCTGGGGCCTTCCGGACCGGTCGCTGGACGACGTCGAGGGCCAGCTGCAGGAGCGGCTGCCCGGCTCGGTCGACAACCGCCAGGAGATCGTCATCGCCGGGCTGGGCGGGCCGCTCGTGCCGGCGGCCGCCGAACCGATCGCCGCCAGCGGCGACGACTTGCGGTGGAACGCTGACACGTCGACGCTGGTGCGCGTCGACGGGCCGCTGGCGAACGGCGACCGGGTCGAGGTGGTCTCGGCCGTGCCAGTCCTGACGCCCGACCAGCTGCGGGCAGCGACGTCGACGGCACCTCCCGACGCCATCTACCTCGACCTGCCGGCCAACTTCCCCGAGTCGGTGCGCCAGCAGGCGCGGGATCTGACGGCCGGCGCCGGCACGTCGTACGACGTCGCGCTCGACGCTCCAGGACTGGTTCCGCACCCAGTTCGCCTACAGCATCGAGGTGCCCCAGGGGCACGGCAACGACGCCATCGAGGCCTTCCTGCGCCAGCGCATCGGCTACTGCGAGCAGTTCGCCGGCACGTTCGCCGCGATGGCTCGATCGCTCGGCATCCCATCGCGCGTGGCCGTCGGGTTCACGCCAGGGCTGGCCCAGGGTGACGGCAGCCGAGTCGTGCTCGGACGCAACGCCCACGCCTGGCCCGAGGTCTGGTTCGACGGGATCGGTTGGGTGCCGTTCGAGCCGACCCCGGGACGCGGTGCCCCGGGTACCGAGTCGTACACCGGCGTGCCGCCGGCCCAGGACGAGTCGGTGCCGCAGCCGGGCGAGGGTGCCGCCGAGGAGGTCGCGCCGCCACCGGCCACGGTTGCCCCGCCTCCGACGATCCCGCAGTCCGACATCGTCGTGCCCGAGCCGGTCTTCGAACCCGCCATGACACCGGTGACGGGCACGGTCCCCAGCGCTCCCGTGGCGCTGTACGCCGTGATCGCCGCGGCGCTGGTGGCCCTGATCGTGATCGGCACCCCGGAGGCCGTGCGCCGCTGGCGGCGCCGCCATCCCGACCCCGATCCGTCGGTGCAGCTCAACCACCTGTGGTCACGGGCGATCGGCGCGGTGGAAGCCACCGGGTTCCGCGCCGACCCGTCGCTCACGCCGATCGAGCAGGCCCGGGCGGCGTCGCCACGCCTGCCCGTCGCTGCCCGTCCGCTCAAGTCCCTGGCCGAGCTGACCACCCAGGCCGTGTTCTCGACGGCGACGGACGTCGCCCAGCTGAAGGTCCCCGCCACGTTCGCCGAGGGCGGCCCGCGCCGCTGGTGCCGCCAGGTGGAGCGCATCGCCGCCGACTCGATGACGGCCGCCGGCCGCGCCAAGCGCTACTTCACCGTCTGGCAGTGACCGGGTCCGTCCGCTCGTCCTGATCTCTGCGTGAGGGAACAGGACGGATCCGTCCTGTTCCCTCACGCACAGCGGCGGACGGCGAGGTGCAGGGTCACGCACACGTCCTCCGGCGTGTTGACGACCTGGTCGTAGGTGAACTGGTACGGCGCGAACCCGTCGAGGATGAGCGCGTTGAGGCGCTCGGCGTCACGTCGCATCTGGGCGACGGCGCGGTGGTACCGGTAACCGAGCACCTCGACCACGACGTTCGTGCCGGGGAACCGGCAATCGACGCGCACGAGGTGATCACCCGCCCTGGCCAGCACCTGCTGGGTGACGGGCCGAGGAAGCCGGCTGCGGCCACCACCCGCAGAAACTCGCGCTCCAGCCAGCTGTGCCCGCCCCGCGTGATCTCGCGACCTTCGAGGACGTCGAGCAGCCGCGGGGTGCCGAAGCGTCCCTTCGTCCGCAGCGCGGCGATCCTCCGGTGGAGGAGGTCCTCGCTGGCCAGGCCGTCACGCAACGCCGAGTCGACGGCGGCGGCCAGCCGCTCGGCTGGTTCGTGCCGGGCGAGATCGACGATCGTGCGCGCCGGGCTCGTGACCGGCAACCCATCCGATGACTCGCGGTCGATCGGTGGGAGCACTGCCGTCGAGTGCACGAGCGCACCGAGGCGTCGGACGTTGCGGTCACGCAGCGTCGTGAGGTGGAGCGGCCGACGTACGTGGAAGCCGTCGAATCCGTGCAGCGCGGCGGCGGTCGGGCCGGAGACCCACACGGGCTCACCGACGTCGAGGACCAACGAGTGCAGCTCGGCCAGTGGGCCGGTGGCGGTTGATGGGAACCGGAACGCGTGGGGACCGGTCTGTTCGAGGAAGCCGCTCTGGACTCGGCGCCGAAGCTCGGGGTCGCTGATGCCGGCAGCGTTGGCCTGCCGACGTGAGAACCCCCCGAGCTGACCTGTCGCGACCGACGCCAGGCGCCGGAGGTTGCTGGTCATGCCGACATCTGCGGAGCGGGTGTCACCGGTCCGGCCGCGGCGAGGCGCCGAGCTCTGGGTGAGCGAACACGACGGATGCGCGCTGTTCGCTCACGCAGAGCGCCGGGGCGCCGAACGTGGGGACTACTCGTCGGCGGGTTCTTGGCGGTTGCGGCGCCGGGCGCCGCCGAGCCATGCGCTGATCGGCAGGGCGCCGAGCCGCTCGCGGGCGAGCAGGCGGATCTCCCGCTCCAAGGCGACGGCGACGGCCAGCACGACCAGGAACCCGCCGAACGACAGCCAGAAGCTGACCGACAGCAGCAACACGGTGAGCACCGTCATGGCGAGGAGACCGACGATCAGCAGCACGAGCCGATGCCGGGCGACCCGATAACCGCGCGTCGCGAACGCAGGGTCCTGCTCGAGGTGCTGTTCGATCTGGCGCAGGATCCGCTGTTCGTGCTCGGAGAGCGGCATCTCCCACATCATCACACCTATTTGCCGTTCGCTCAACGCGGCTTCTCGCCCCGTCCTGTCCCATCGCCGTCGTCGGGCGGCGACTCCGGCGTCGTCGGCCCCCACTGTTGCGTGCCGGCGCGCACCAACCGCACCGCCGGGCGACCGTCCGGCCCGGTCGCCACGCTGCTCGCCGGGCCGATGGCGGTGTCCCCGAACCGCTGGCGCACGGCGTCCACCGCGCCGTCGGCCTCCCGCCAGGTGTCCGGACGCAGATCGAGGCTGAGCTGCTCGGCCGCCGGGGCGAACCTCGTGGCCGCCAGCCCGAGCAACCGCACCCCGGCGGCCAGGTCGACGGCGCGGAGCAGCGCGGCGGTGGCGGCGACGATCGCCGGCGCGCTGTCGATGGCGCCGTCGACGGTGACGGCGCGGGTGATCGTCGTGAAGCCGCCGTCGCGCAGCTTGACGGTGAACGTCCGCGCCCCGACACCGTGCCGGCGCAGCCGAGCGGCCACCGCGTCGGCCAGGCGGACCAGCTCCCGCTGCAGCTCGTCGAGATCGTGCAGGTCGTGGGCGAACGTCTCCTCGTGGCTGATCGACTTCAATTCCCGGTCGACCTCGACGGGCCGATCGTCTCGGCCGGCGGCCAGGTCCAGCAGGTGCTGGCCGTGGGCCCGGCCGAGGGCGGCCAGCACGGCCCGGGGATCGAGCCGGTCGAGGTCGCCGACGGTGGTCACGCCCATCCGGGTCAGGCGGTGCTGGGTCGCCGGCCCGACCCCCCACAGCCGGCCCACCGGCAGCGGGTGGAGGTAGGCCAGCTCCTCCCCAGGAGGCACCTCGAAGACGCCCGGGCCTGGCTCGACCCCCGACGGCGTCGCCCGCGGTTTGGCATCGACGGACGCCAGCTTGGCCAGGAACTTGTTCGTCGCCACGCCGACGGAGCAGTCGAGCTGGAGCTGCACCCTGATGTCGCGCCGCAGCGCGTGCCCGATGGTCGCCCCGCCGCCGGCGCGAGCCCGCGCCCCGGTGACGTCGAGGAACGCCTCGTCGAGCGCCAGCGGCTCGACGAGCGGAGTGACCGTGTCGAGGATCGCCCGTACCTCGCCACTGGCCTCGGCGTAGGCGGCGTGGTCCCCGGGGAGGAACACGGCGTCCGGGCAGCGCCGCCGGGCGATCGAGGACGGCATCGCCGAGAACACCCCGTAGCGCCGCGCCTCGTACGATGCCGCCGCCACCACGCCGCGCCGCCCGGTGCCGCCCACGACGACCGGTCGGCCGCGCAGCTCCGGCCGGCGGCGCAGCTCGACCGCCACGAAGAAGGCGTCCATGTCGACGTGCAGGATCGTCCGCGGCGCCATCGGCTCACCCCGAGCGGCGGCGGCGTGACCGGCGACCGCGCCGGTCGTCGACCCACAGCCGGGCTACCAGCCCGAGCGCCTCGTTGACGATGCCATGCGACAACTTCGACTCGCCGGCCCTGCGGTCACGGAACACGATCGGGAACTCGACGATCCGCCCGCCGGCCCGCACCAGCCGGTGCGTCATCTCCACTTGGAACCCGTACCCCTCGGCCATCACGGTCTCGAACCGCATCCGCTCCAGGGCTTCGGCCCGATAAGCCCGGTACCCGGCGGTGGCGTCGTTGACGGCCAGACCGAGCACGCCGGCGGCGTACCGGTTGCCCCACCTCGACAGCCACCGGCGCCGCCACGGCCAGTTCTCGGTGACGCCGCCGGGCACGTACCGGCTGCCGATGGCCAGGTCGGCGCCGTGGGCGATGTTGGCCAGCAGCGCGGGCAGGTCGGCCGGGTCGTGCGAGAGGTCGGCGTCGATCTGCACGCACACGTCGGCCCCCCGGTCGATCGCCCAGCGGAACCCCTCCCGGTAGGCCGAGCCGAGCCCCGCCTTGACCGGGCGTTCGAGCACCTCGACGTCGCCGTGGGCGGCGCCCAGCTTGGCCGCCAGCTCGGCCGTCCCGTCCGGGCTGTCGTCGTCCACGACGAGGATCCCGATGTCGGCGACGGCGCGCCGCAGCCCGTCGACCAGCTCGGCGAGGTTGTCCACCTCGCAATAGGTCGGCACCACGGCCACCACGCGCACGGGTCGGTTCTAGCCTGCCGAGGGTGCCTTCCGAGCGACCGCTGTCGGCGCTGCCGTCGCCCGTCGCCCGCGGCATCGCCTTCGCCGCCATCTGCCTGGCCGGCGTGGCCGGTGCCCTGATCGGCCACAGCCTGGTCGAACTGCAGTGCGACGGCGACTGCGCGCTCCCGCTCGGCCTGGGCATCCTCGGCGGCGCCGTCGCGGCCGCCGTCGGCATGGCGATCGTCGCCGTGCTCGTGCTGCGCGCCCTCGGCGAGTGGCGCGAGCTGCAGGACCAGCCCGGCGAATGATCAGCCAGGAGCTGGTCGACGAGTTGCTCGCACTGGCGTGCCGATTGGCCGTCGAAGCCGGAGACAGCGCGCTGGCCGCCCGCCACGACCACTCGCTGACCTCGCCAGAAGCGCTGACCAAGTCGACGGCGACCGACCTCGTCACGGTTCACGACCGGGCGGCCGAACGCGTCGTCGTCGAGGGCATCGTCAGCGCCCGCCCGGACGACGCCATCGTCGGCGAGGAGGGCACGAACCGTGCTGGGACGTCGGGCATCTCCTGGTACGTCGATCCCATCGATGGCACGACCAACTTCGTGTACGACCTGCCGGCGTGGTGCACGTCGGTCGCCGCCGGCACCGCCGACGAGATGCTCGTCGGGGCGGTCTACGCGCCGCCGAACGGCGAGCTGTTCGCCGCCGCCTCCGGGCGTGGCGCCACGCTCGACGGGCGCCCCATCACCCACAGCGGGCGCGAGGACGTCGCCCTCGTCCTGCTGGCGACGGGGTTCGCCTACGACCCGGCGCATCGTCACCGACAGGCGACGGTGATCGAGCGGATGATCGGCGAGGTCCGCGACATCCGCCGCCTCGGCTCGGCGGCGCTCGACCTGTGCTACGTCGCCGCCGGCCGCTGCGATGCCTACTTCGAGGCCGGCCTGAACCGCTGGGACATGGCCGCCGGCGAGCTGATCGCCCGCGAAGCCGGCTGCCGCAGCGGCGACTTCGCTGGTGGCCCGCCCCGCCCGGACGAACTGCTGGTGGCCGCACCTGGCATCTTCGACGGCATGACAGCACTGCTCGAGAAGAGCACCTGATGGCAACGACGGTCGGCCACGTCAGGGAGATCTGGCGCTACCCCGTGAAGTCGATGGGCGGTGAGCGGGTCGACGCAACGGAGCTGGACGCCCTCGGGATCCCGAGGCGATCGGCGGTTCGCCGTGCGCGACTCGGCGTCCGGCAAGGTGATCAGTGCCAAGCAACCTCGAGCCGGCGGGAAGTTGCTCGACTGCCGGGCGACGACCGCCGCCGGTGGGCTCGAGATCACCATCGACGGCGCGACGTTCACGCTCGACCAGGCCGACGAGCTCGACCGAGCCCTGTCGGCCCTGCTCGACCGGCCGGTCCACCTCGACTCGGCGGCCACCGCCGGGGACGTCTACGAGAGCTACTGGCCGCAGCTCGACGGCGACATGGCGCTCAACGACGTGACCACCGATCTGCCCGTCGCGATGGGTTCCGGCGGCGGCACGTTCGTCGACCTCGCCGCGGTGCACCTCGTCGCGACGGCCAGCATCGATCACCTGGCTGGTGTGCTCCCGGACACCACCGTGACGGCCGCCCGCTTCCGGCCGGGCATCCTCGTCGAGTCTGCGGCCGCCGGCGAGTTCGTCGAGAACGACTGGGCCGGCCACACGTTGCGGGTCGGCGCGGCGGTGCTCACGGTCACGGCGGCCGCACCGCGTTGCATCATGACCACGCTCGCCCAGCCCGGCCTCGAGCGCGACGCCGGCGTGTTGCGTGCCATCGCCCGGTTCAACCGGCGCGATTTCGCAGGCTTCGGGAACTTCGCCTGCCTCGGGGCATACGCCGACGTAGCGGTCGGCGGAGCCCTCGCCGTCGGCGACGAGGTGGTAATTGTTTGATCGCCTCGCTCGCTCCGAAGACTCCGCTCCTCGGCGTGGGCCGGGCAAGGCCGGCCTGGGCTGTCACGCTCGCTGCGGAACGAACGCTCGGGAGCTGTTGGCCGAAGTGCGCCGCGGCTGCGACCGGATTCCGGCATCATTGAGCCCGTGGGGACAAGAATCCTGGCCGTCGAGGACGACGAGCGCATCCGCGAAGCCGTCAAGCTGGCCCTCGAGGACGAGGGCTGGACGGTCGAGGGAGCCGGCTCCGGCGAGGAGGCGGTCGTCGCCTTCGCCCAGCAGCACCCGGACGTCGTGCTGATCGACATCATGCTGCCGGGCATCGACGGCTTCGAGCTGTGCCGCACGCTGCGGCGCACCAGCGACGTCCCGATCGTCATGGTCACGGCCCGCAACGACACCCACGATGTCGTCGCCGGCCTCGAGGCCGGCGCCGACGACTACCTCACCAAGCCGTTCGCACCGAAGGAGCTGTCGGCCCGCATCCGCGCCCTGCTGCGGCGCATCCGCCCCAGCCAGCCCGGCCACGAGCGGCTCACGTTCGGCGACCTGGAGCTGATCCCCGAGGAAGGCAAGGTGCTGCTCGCCGGGCGCGAGGCCCACCTCACCAAGACGGAGTTCCGGCTGCTCTGCGAGCTGGCCGAGAACCGTGGCAAGGTGTTCAGCCGCGAGGAGCTGCTCGACAAGGTCTGGGGCTACGACTACTTCGGCGACGGCCGCCTGGTCGACGTGCACATCCGCCGGTTGCGCACCAAGGTCGAGACCGACCCGGCGGCGCCGCGCCACGTCGTCACCGTGCGCGGGCTCGGCTACCGCCTGGAGTGACCGCGAACTGCGATGACGACTGCTGACATCGCCCCTGGCGGCGACGCGATCGCACCACCACCGCCACCGCCACCGACGATCGAGGGGCTCGGCGAGCGCGCCCGCCGCCGGCGGGCGGCGGCGACGACCGCCGACGGTCGGGCCCGGCGGTTCCCGTCGGCCCGCAGCCGTATCGGGCTGCGGCGGCGGATCCTGCTCGTCTTCACGCTCGGCTCGATGGCGCTGTCGGCGTTCCTCGCCGTCACGTCGTACGGGCTGGTGCGCTCGAACCTGATCGAGCAGCGCGAGGCGAGCAGCCGCGAGGCGGCCTACCGCAACGCCGGGACGGTGCTGGCCCTGCTGCGTGGCGATCCCGAGAGCGCCCAGCCGGCCAGCGAGCGCCTCCAGGAGCAGGGCGTGCAGGCGCCGTTGATCCACTACGCCGACGCGTGGTCGCCGGGCGTCGGCGTGTACGGCCCCGAGGCGATCCCGCGGCCGCTGCGCGACGCCGTGCTGGAGCGCGGCGAAGACTCGTGGATGATCGCCGACATCGGCGAGCAGAGCGTGATCATCTTCGGCATCCCGCTCCCCGGGGTGGGCGCCTACTTCGAGTTCTCCGAGATCGGCGACGACGAGCAGACACTGTCCAACGTCGCCCTCTCCCTCTTGCTCGCCGGGCTGATCACGACCGCGCTCGGCGTGCTGCTCGGCGTGTTCGCCGCCCGGCGCGCCGTCCGTCCGGTGGCCGATGCCGCCCAGGCCGCCAAAGCGATCGCCGGCGGTGCGCTCGACACCCGCCTGCCGCCCACGCCCGACCCGGACCTGGGTGTGCTGGCCAGCTCGTTCAACGACATGGCGTCGGCGCTGCAGTTGCGCATCGAGCGCGACGCCCGCTTCGCCTCCGACGTGAGCCACGAGCTGCGATCGCCGCTGATGACGCTGTCGGCGTCCGTCGAGGTGATGGAGGCCCGCCGCCAGGAGCTGCCCGAGCGAGCCCAGGCGGCGCTGGACCTGCTGACGAGCGACGTCAGCCGGTTCCAGGGCCTGGTCGAGGACCTCCTCGAGATCAGCCGCTTCGACGCCGGCGCCATCCGGCTGCACGTCGAGGAGCTGCCCGTCGCCGAGTTCGTGCGCAACGCGGTGGCCGTCAGCTCGGCGCCGCGCACCCCGGTCACGGTGACACCACGAGCCGAGCGGGCCGCCATCCGTGGTGACCGGCGCCGGTTGGCCCGCGTGGTCGCCAACCTGATCGACAACGCACTGGCGTACGGCGGCGGCGATCCCGAGGTGGCAATCGTCGATGCCGACCTCCCCGACGACCCGCTGACCAACATCCAGATCCGCGTCGAGGACCGCGGGCCCGGAGTGCCGGTCGAAGAGCGGGCGCTGATCTTCGAGCGCTTCGCCCGCGGCGCCACGGCCGGTCGCCGTGCCGGCATCGAAGGCGCCGGCCTCGGGCTGGCCCTCGTCGACGAGCACGTGCGCATGCACGGCGGACGGGTGTGGGTCGACGACCGCAGGGACGGTGAGCCCGGCGCCTCGTTCGTCATCGAGCTGCCGGCGGCCGAGAGCTCGGACGGGCCCGGGCCGGAGCCGGAGCCGTGACGTCGCGTGGGGCGGTCTCCGCCGCCGTCAGCATCGTCGTCGTGGCCATCGCCTCGGCGTGCGGCATCGACCCCGACAGCGGTCCGCGGGCGGTCCCGGCCGAGCGACGCCTGGACCTCGATCCGGTCACCCAGGACGCCGGCCGGTCGTCGGGGGCCAGCCGCGTGTTCCTGCTCGTCGAAGGGGACAACGGGCGGGTGCTGCGCTCGGTGCTGCGGGACGTGCCGAGTGATCCGCAGGAGGTGCTGCGGACCCTGTTCGCAGGACCCAACGAGCAGGAGATCGCCGACGGCCTGCAGACGGCCCTGCCCGCCGAGATCGAGGTGCTGTCGGCCCGCCGGGTGGCGGACACGCTGAACGTCGACCTGTCGGCACCGCTCGAGCTGCAGAGCACGGCGCTGCGACTGGCCGTCGCCCAGATCGTCTTCACCGCTGGCGAGCTGCCGGGGATCGACGCCGTCCGGCTGCGCGTCGAGGGCCAGATCCGCGCCTGGCCCGCCGGCCGCGGCGACCTGCAGACCGAGGCGCTGACCGTCTACGACTTCCCCGGCTACGCCGAGTCGGCGCTTCCCCCGTACCCGCCCAATCCCCGCCAGCACCGTCCCCTGACCCATCAGGCGAAGAAGATCTCGGCGACGTCGTGGAACAGGGTGAGGTCGACGGGGCGGGTGCGACCGATCGTCAGGTTGAGTGGGGCGGCCACGATGTCGGACCCGCGTGACACGACCATCTGCCCCCAGCCACCGGCGTGGACGAGGTCGATGGCGGCGACGCCGAACCTGGTCGACAGCACCCGGTCGAACGCCGTCGGCGTGCCGCCGCGCTGGACGTGGCCGAGCGACACGACCCGGGTCTCGAACCCGGTCCGGCCGCCGATCTCGCGGGCGATCACGTCGGCGATGCCCCCGAGGCGCACGTGGCCGAACTGGTCGTACAGCTTGTCGCCGACGTCGAGCGTGCCGGCCACCGGCTCGGCCCCCTCGGCGACCACGACGATCGAGGCGTAGCGCCCGCCCTCGTGGCGCTTGCTGATCCGGGCGCAGATCTCCTCGATGTCGAACGGGATCTCGGGGATCAGCACCATCGCCGCGCCACCGGCGATGCCGGCGTGCACGGCGATCCACCCGCTGTGGCGCCCCATCACCTCGACCACCATCACGCGGTCGTGGCTCTCGGCCGTCGTGTGCAGCCGGTCGATGGCGTCGGTGGCGATCTGCACGGCGGTGTTGAAGCCGAACGTGACGTCGGTCCCGACGATGTCGTTGTCGATCGTCTTCGGAACCCCGACGATCGGCAGCCGCTCCTCGGCGAACAGCTGTGACGCCACGGAGAGCGACCCGTTGCCGCCGATCACCACCAGCGCATCGATGCCGAGATCGTTGAGCGTGGCCTTGACCTCGTCGACCCCCGTCGGCGTGTCGAACGGGCTTCCCCGCCTCGTCCCCAGGACGGTGCCGCCGCGGGGCAGCGTGCCGCGCATCGACTCGACGGTCAGCGGGATCGTTCGGCGCTCCCGCACCCCGTCCCACGCGTCGAAGAACCCGACCAGCTCGTCGCCGTGCCCGCGCTCGCCCTTGCGCACGATGGCACGGATGACGGCGTTCAGCCCGGGACAGTCGCCACCGCCCGTCAAGATGCCAACGCGCACGGCCGCAGCGTACGCGGTGCTATCAATCCGGACCGTGGGATGGGACGCCAGCCGACCGGTGCCGTGGCAACGGCTGATGCGCGAGTGGATGATCTACGCCGGGATCATGACCGTCGTCTTCCTGCTCTTCTTCCGCAGCGGGAACCTGATCGGCATCATCGGCGGCCTGCTGGCCAGCGGCCCGCTGTACCTCGGCTTCGGCTACGTCCTGGCCAAGTTCGGCTACCAACGCAAGACGCTGAAGGAGCTGCGCACGCCACGTGCCTCGTCCGGGCGGGCGGGATCGTCCGCCGTCGCCGACGACCGAGCCAAGCCCGCTCCGACCCGCCGCACGTCGGGCGGCCAGAACCGCCGCCCGACGCCGAACCGCAAGCGCCGCTGAGCTCCCCATGACGTGCGTGATCGCCATCGACGCCGGCACGACGGGCATCCGCAGCCGAGCCGTGTTCACCGACGATCGCCCGACCGTCGCCTCCTACCGCGAGTTCACCCAGCACTTCCCCCGCCCCGGCTGGGTCGAGCACGACCCCGCCGAGATCTGGACCGCCGTGCGGGCCACGCTCGACGACGTCGTCGGGAAGGTCGGGCGCGACGACGTGGCCGCCATCGGCATCACCAACCAGCGCGAGACGGCCGTCGCCTGGGACCGCACCACGGGTCAGCCCTACGGCAACGCCATCGTCTGGCAGGACCGCCGCACTGCGGCCCGCTGCGCCGAGCTGGCGCCGCACCTCGACCTGGTCCGCCGGCGGACCGGGTTGGTCCTCGATCCATATTTCACCGGGACCAAGTGGGAGTGGCTCCTCCAGCATCGCGACGTGCCCGTCGGGGACCAGCTGGCCCTCGGCACGGTCGACTCCTGGGTGATCTGGAACCTCACCGGCGGCGAGGTGCACGCCACCGACGCCACCAACGCCAGCCGCACGATGCTCTTCGACATCCACCGGCTGCAGTGGGACGACGAGCTCTGCGATCTGCTCCACGTGCCGGCGGGCGCGCTCCCCGCCGTCGTGGCGTCGAGTGGCCGGGTCGGCACCACCTCCGACCGATGCGGGGCGCCGGCGGGGATCCCGATCAGCGGCATCGCCGGCGACCAGCAGGCAGCGCTGTTCGGTCAGGCGTGCGTTCGGCCGGGGATGGCCAAGAACACGTACGGCACCGGCAGCTTCGTGCTCCTCAACGTCGGCGACTCCTGCCCCGACCCCGCCGACGGGATGCTGACGACGGTCGCCTGGACCCTCGCCGACGGCACGGTCGCCTACGCCCTGGAGGGCGCCATCTTCTCCACCGGATCGGCGATCCAATGGCTGCGCGACGGGCTCGAGATCATCGACGACGCCGGCCAGACCGAGGCGCTGGCGAGCAGCGTGCCCGACAGCGGTGGCGTCTTCGTCGTGCCTGCGTTCACCGGCCTCGGCTCGCCGTGGTGGGACCCGTACGCCCGGGGCACGGTGGTCGGCATCACCCGGGGGACGACGGCCGCCCACCTGACGCGGGCCGTCGTCGACTCGATGGCGCTGCAGACCCGCGATGCCGTGGAGGCGATGGTGGCGGCCAGCGGCACCGGGCTGCGCGAGCTGCGCGTCGACGGCGGCGCGTCGGTGATGGACCTGCTCCTGCAGACGCAGGCCGACCAGCTCGGCGTCGACGTGCTGCGACCGCACGACCAGGAGACGACCGCGCTCGGTGCCGCCTACCTGGCCGGGCTGGCCGAGGGCGTGTGGCCGGACCTCGACGCGGTCGGAGCGCAGTGGTCGCTGCAGCGCTCGTTCGTGCCGAACCCCGACCGCACCGCCGCCGACGCCGCCCACACCTCGTGGCTGCGCGCCGTCACTCGGTCACGAGCCTGGGCGAGCGAGTAGGCCGGCGACGGCCGTCGCCAGCAGCTCGAGCCGTCGTCGCTCGCGCTCGTGGATCGCTCGGCCGGAGCGGCCGACGGCGACGGAGCAGCTGGTGCCGGGCAACCGGGCCCACATCAGGTCGCCCGGACCGTTGGCGAGCACCGCCGGGCCCAGGTGCTCGCTGCCGTCGAGGAACGCCTCGAGCCAGCGGACGTCGGGCGCCGCGCCGGCGGCCATGATCACGCCGCCGTCGCTGGCCAGGACGACCCAGTCAGCGTCGGCGGCGACGAGCAGGCCGTGCGCCAGTGTGGCCGGCCGATCGTCGGGGTCGGCGGCGGCGACGCGGGCGGCCAGCTCCAGAAACGCCGTCGCCGGGTCGGGCCGGTCGGCGGAGGCCGGCCGGATGTGCTCGACGGCGACGCCGTCGACGGCGCCGATCTCCTTGGCCAGCAACTCGACGGACGTCGAGTCGGGCAGCGACACCACCAACTCGTCGATCACCCGGCCGGCACCGCGCTCGAGGATGTCGATGGCCGTGACGTCGGCGTGGACCGAGCCGATCCGGCTGGCCACCTGGCCGAGCGCACCCGGGCGGTCGGGCAGCCAGACCCGCACCACCATCGTTCGAGTCATCGCCGGATACTACTTGACACGACCCGTGCCAAGTTGGCATGATCCGTGCCATGTCTGCGGGCTCGGTGTCACCCGACTCGGCGCATCACGGGGCCTGGGCGCACCACCGCGCCGACGTCCGGTCGCGCATCCTGGTGGCCTACCTCGAGCTGCTCGACGCCGACGGCGTCAGCGGCGTCTCGATGCCCGCCGTCGCCGCCCGCGCCGGCGTGTCGGTGCGCACGCTGTACCGCTACTTCCCGACCAAGGACCAGCTCCAGCAGTCGGCGGCCAACTGGTTCGACGACGTGGCGCGCCAGCGGATCGCCGGCGCCGACGTCGACCGCTCGACGGTGCGCGACTACCGCCGCGCCCTGTGGACGGAGCTGGCCGGCCGGATGTCGGCGGTGCGCCTGCAGCACGCCACGCCCGAGGGACGGACCATGCGGGCCCAGCGCCTCGCCGAGTCGCGGCGGGTAATCGACGCTGCCGTCGGTCCGGACATCGCCGGACCGGACCGGGAGGAGACCATCGACGTGATCGTCGCCGTCTCGTCGTCGTCGATGTTCCTCGAGCTGGTCGATCGCATGGGTCACGATCCGACCCGCGCCGCCGACCTGATCACCGACCTCATCGAGCTCATCATCGAGCAAGGGAGAACGACAGTGAGCGAGCGAGTCTTCGAGCGAGCGAACCATCAGACACGGTCTTCGGCTCATTGGTGCACCCTTTCTTGGTGCAACTCGCCGGACGACGTCAGGGTGCACCAATGAGCTTCACACCACCCGGGCCGGGCACCTGGGAGCACGACACGTCGCACTGCCCACCGGCGGCGACGCCGCTCTACCAGCGGCTGGCATCGACCACGATGACAGCGGCGTACCGGGACGTCTTCGCCCAGTGGGGTGGTCCACTCGAGACCATGGAGGTCCGCTTCGTCGACGCCAAGATGTACCGCCGCCTGGTCCCGCTCGTCGGCGCCAACCGCACCGGTCCGCCGCCGCCGAAGCCAGTCCTGTGGTTGGCCACGCGCCTGCACCCGGCGTTCCGTCGCCGCAACCGTGCCGCGCTGGAGATGCTCTCGGCCCGCCCGTACCTCGCCGAGATCGACGGCTGGCTGGGTGGTGAGCGGGACGTGTGGATCGATCGCAACCGCGCCCTGCAGGCGATCGACCCGCACGCGCTCACCGACGCCGAACTGGCCGGACACCTCGACGTCGTCGGCGCCCACGTGTACGCCGGGTGGGATCGACACCACCACCTCCACGGCAGCGACATGGGCCCGATCGGCGATCTCATCGCCCACACGACGACGTGGGGCCTCGACCCGGTCGCCGTGATGGAGCTGCTGCGCGGGGCCTCGCCGGCCACCACCGAGGTCCGCACGCACGGTCGGCGCATCGCGACGGCGCTGCGCGCCGGCGGCGTCGATCCGTCGACGGTCACCTCGCTGACCGACGTTCGCGCCGTGCCCGCTGCGGCCGAGGCGCTGGACGCCTATCTCGACCTGTACGGATGGCGGGTGATGACGTCCTACGACATCGAAGGCCTGACCGTCAACGAGCTGCCCAGCGCGACGTGTGCCCTCATCCGGTCCAGCGCCGACCTCGACCCCGACCACGTCGAGGCGCCGGCGACCGACCCGGCGACGCTGCGCCGGCAGGTCCCGACCGACCAACGTGACCGATTCGACCAGCTGCTCACCGACGCCAGGCGGGCCTACGGCGTGCGCGACGACAACGGCCCGCTGACCGCCGAGTGGCCGCTCGGGCTGGCCCGCCGGGGTTACCTCGAGGCTGGTCGACGGCTGGCCGATGTCGGGCGAGTCGCCGATCCGGCCCACGTGTTCGAGCTGGACATCGACGAGGTCGCCGCCGTGCTGCGCGGCGCGCCGTCGCCGAGCGCCGACGACCTCGCCGAGCGGGCATCACGGCGGGCGGAGCAGGCCCTCGCCACCGCGCCCGCCCGGCTCGGACCGGCCCTCCCGCCGCCCGACCCGTCGGTCTTCCCGCGCGGGACGCGGCGGGCGATGGAGGTCATCGTCGCCGCCGTGTCCAACCTCGAACCGGACCCGACGGTGCAGCGCGACGACCTGCACGGCCTCGGCATCGGCGCCGGGACCCATCGCGGCACCGCCCGGGTCGCCATCGACCCCGAGCGCGTGCTCGACGAGATGGAACCCGGTGACGTGCTGGTGGCGCCCTGGACGGCGCCCACGTACAACGCCGTGCTGGCGATGGCCGGTGCGGTGGTCGTGCAGGAGGGCGCGCTGCTCTGCCACGCCGCCGTGATGGCCCGCGAGCTCGGGATCCCCGCCGTCGTCGGGTGCCACCGGGCGATGACGCTGATCGGCGACGGCGACCTCGTCGAGGTCGACGCCACCGCCGGTGCCGTGACCGTGGTCGAGCGCCGGACGGCGGAGGTCAGCCCAGCTTCGTGAGGCCGCGCTTGAGGTTGCGCACACCCTGGGCGATGCGCTCCTCGTCCTCGATCAGCGCGAACCGCACGTAGCCCTCGCCGCCGGCACCGAAGCCGACGCCAGGCGACAGCGCCACGTCACAGTCGTTGACGACCATCGAGCAGAACTCGACCGAGGTCATCTCCGAGTACGGCTCCGGGATCGGCGACCACACGAACATCGACCCTGGCGGGGCCGGGATGCGCCAGCCGATGCTGTCCAGGCCGGAGATCAGGGCGTTGCGGCGACGCTCGTAGGTGGCGCACACCTCCTGCGGGAAGTCCGGCGCCTCGTTGATCGTGGCCATCGCCGCCAGCTGCACCGGCTGGAACATGCCGTAGTCGAGGTAGCTCTTCAACTTCACGAGGGCCTGCACGACCTCCGACCGCCCGAGCAGGAACGCGCTGCGCCAGCCCGCCATGGAGAAGCTCTTGGTCATCGAGTACAGCTCGACGGCGACGTCCTTGGCCCCCTCGGCCTGGAGGATGCTCGGCGGTCGGTAGCCGTCGAAGCCGACGTCGGCGTAGGCGAAGTCGTGGACCACGACCATCTCCCGCTCGCGGCAGAAGTCGACCACCCGCTGCATGAAGGCGAGGTCGACGCAGGCGCCGGTGGGGTTGTGCGGGAACGACGCGACGAGCACGCGCGGCTTCGGCCAACCGACGTCGTAGGCGGTGTGCAGGCGGTCGAAGTACTCCTCGGCGAACTGGGTCTCGTCGGGATCCGCCAACGAGCGCATCGGAACCTGGCGCAGGTCGGCGCCGGCGAACAGCGGCCCGTAGATGTGGATCGGGTAGCTGGGCGTCGGCACGATGCAGGAGTCGCCCCGGTCGAGCAGCACCCACATGAGGTGGCTGAAGCCCTCCTTGGCGCCGATCGTGTTGGTGATCTCGAGCTCGGGGTCAAGGGTGACACCCCACGTCCGCTCGTAGTAACCGGCGATCGCCTGGCGCAGCCCCGGCAACCCGCGCGACAGCGAGTAGCGGTGGTTGGCAGGGTCCTTCGCCGCCTCGCCGACCGTGCGCACGGCGACCTCCGGCGACGGGATGTCGGGGTTGCCGAACCCGAGATCGACGACGTCACGGCCGGCCGCCCGGGCGGCGATCTTCAGACCGTCGATGATCGTGAAGACGTAGGGCGGCAGGTTCGTGATGCGCCGGAACTCCATCCACACCAAGTTACTCCTCGGGCTCTGCCAACATGGCCGCCCGTTCGCCTACAAGGAGGTGGTCAGCCGGTGAAAGCGAACCGTCCCGGGTGCATCTGGGTGGTCATCGAGATCCCCCGTGGCAGCCGCAACAAGTACGAGATCGACCACGTGACGAACCGGGTCTTCCTCGACCGTCGGCTGTTCACGGCCACGACCTACCCGGCCGACTACGGGTTCGTGCCCGACACGCTCGGCGGCGACGGGGACCCGCTCGACGCCCTGGTGCTGCTCGACGACCCGGTGTACCCGGGGGTGTGGGTCGAGGCCAAGCCGATCGGGGTGCTGTACATGCAGGACGAGGCCGGCGAGGACGCCAAGCTGATCTGCGTGCCACCCGGCGAGCCGCGCTGGGAGGGGGTGGAGGACGTCAGCCACCTGACCCCGCAGCTGATGGCCGAGATCCAGCACTTCTTCGAGGTGTACAAGGCCCTTGAACCGAACAAGTACTCGAGCACCGAAGGCATCGGCGACCACGTCGCCGCCTGGAAGGAGATCGAAGACGCCCGCGCCAACTATGTGCCCGGTCCGGGCGAGCGCAGCGAGCCCGGGTAGACGATCTGGGCGCGGATCGTCTCACCAAGCGAGACGGAGCGCGCCCAGATCAATCTCGCCGATCGCTTCGCTCCCCGGCACTTCGCTCCCCGGCACCTCGGGCGGCGGACCCTTCTTGCGGTTGAGGAACCCGCTGACCTGGTCGCCGATCAGGGTGACGGTGGCGTTGATGGCGTCGTTCAGGGTCGCCGCCGCCTCCTTGGCTTGCTCCTTCACGTCGTCGTCCCGGGCCACGTCGGCGGCCCGGTCGCCGAGGTCGCGACCGGCGGCGACCAGCCGGTCGACGGCCTCGCGGAACGCCCCCTCGCGATCGTCGTCGTCGTCGGCATCGGCCGGCGTGGCGTCGCCGGCCGGCTCGTCGTCCCCGCCGCCCCGGTAGCGCTCCTTGACCATCCGGCCCAAGGCGGCGAACCCGTCGCCGACCTCGCTCCAGGCGTGCTTCATGTCATCGCTCATGGCGGTCTCCTCCTCGGCTCATTCCGATCGTCGTCGTGCGCGCGCCCGCCGCTTACCCTCGTGCATGGCCGCCACACGGGCAACCGGGATCTCGTGGCCCTCGGCCACGAGGTCGGTCGACAGCCGCTGCGGCGCCGGCAGCGCCTCGGCCCACGGGTCGCCATCGCCCAGCTGCTCGACCGCCGTCGTGATCGTGAAATCACCAGGCGTGACGTCGTCCAGATCGTCCCAGCCGACGGGGTACGACACCGGCACGCCAGCACGGGCCCTTGGGCTGTAGGCCGCGACCACCGTCGCCCCGCCGGTACGTGTTGCGTCGACGAAGACCTTGCCCTCGCGGTCTTCCTTCACGAACGCCGTGGTGGCGATCGTCGAGTCGAGCTGCGCCGCCCGATGGGCGATCGCCCTGGTCGCCGCGGCGGCGTCCTCCATCGTGGCGTGCGCCGTGATCGGCACGTAGACGTGCACGCCCTTGGCCCCGCTGGTCTTCACGGCACCGGACAGGCCGACGTCGGTCAGCGCTTGGCGGACGAGGTGGGCGGCGGCCACCGCCGCCGGGAAGCCGGCGTCGGCTGGTGGGTCGAGGTCGAGCACCAGTTGGGTCGCCCGGTCCAGCCGGTCGGCACGCGACAGCGTCGGGTGGTACTCGACGGCCCGCTGGTTGGCGAACCACAGCAGTGTCCGCCGGTCGTTGCACAGGGCGTAGTTGACGGTGCGCTTCGACGCCTCGGCCCAGATCGCCGCGGTCTCGACCCAGTCGGGCGTGTACTTCGGCACGTTCTTCTGCATGAACGGCGCCTGGCCGCCCGTCACCCGGATCACCGACAGCGGGCGGTCGCGCAGCTCGGGCAGGATCCGGTCCCGCACGGCGTCGAGGTAGTCGACCAGCGCCCGCTTCGGCACGCCGGCGTCGGCGAACAGCGGCTGGTCGAGGTTGGTCAGCTCGACGCCGTCACGCGACTCCTTCGCAGCGCCGGCCATCGCGCGATCGTGCCACGTCGGCGCCCCGCCCGAGCGCGATGAGAGATGAGCGGTCGCTGACCGCTCCTCTGTCATCGCGTCACGTCATCATGAGCAGCGTGAGCCCAGCGACGTCACCGATCGACCGGCGGCGGCTGACGGCGTTGCTGGCTGCCGAACGGCAGGTCTACGCCGAGCGCAACCCCCGCTCCCATGCCGCCGGGGCGGCGACCGGCAACCTCTTCGGGAGCGTCCCGATGACGTGGATGGCCAAGAACGCGGGCGGCTTCCCGCTGCACTTCGAGCGGGCGGCCGGTGCCCGCTTGATCGACGCCGACGGCCACGAGCTGCTCGACTTCTGCCTGGGCGACACCGGCGCGATGGCAGGGCACTCGCCGGCGCCGACGGTCGCCGCCGTGCAGCGGCGGTTCGCCGAGCTCGGCGGCGCAACGACGATGCTGCCGACCGAGGACGCCGGCGTGCTCGCCACCGAGCTGACCCGCCGCTTCGGCCTGCCCGAGTGGAGCTTCGCTCTCACCGCGACGGACGCCAACCGCTGGGCGCTGCGCCTGTGCCGGGCCGTGACGGGGCGACCCCGCATCCTCGTCAACAGCTACTGCTACCACGGCAGCGTCGACGAGTCGCTCGTCGTCGTCGTCGACGACGGCGACGCCGGCGCGCGGCCGGGCAACGTCGGCGCTCCGTGCGACATCACCATCACCAGCCGGGTAGCGGAGTTCAACGACCTCGGGGCGCTGGAACGCGAACTGGCCCACGGCGACGTGGCCGCCGTGCTGATGGAGCCGGCCCTCACGAACATCGGCATCGTGCTGCCCGAGCCCGGCTACCTCGATGGCGTGCGGGCGTTGACGCGCGCCGCCGGCGCGCTGTTGATCAACGACGAGACCCACACGATCTCCGCCGGCCCGGGCGGGTGCACCCGAGCGTGGGGGCTGGAGCCGGACGTCGTGACCGTCGGCAAGGCGATCGGGGGCGGCATCCCAGCGGCGGCGTACGGGCTGTCGGGGGCGCTCGCCGAGCGGGTGCGGGCCCGCCCGGACCTGGACCTCATCGACACCGGTGGCGTCGGTGGCACGCTGGCCGGCAACGCGCTGTCGATGGCCGCGGCGCGAGCAACGCTGACCGAGGTCCTGACGGACGCTGCCTTCGACCACATGATCGAGCTGGGCACGCGGTACGCGGCGGGCGTACAAGCCGTCATCGAAGCGCACGACCTGCCGTGGTCCATCAGTCAGCTGGGAGCGCGCGCCGAGTACCGGTTCGCCCGCCCCGCCCCGCGCGACGGCACGTCGTCGGCCGGCGCCGCCGACGGCGAGCTCGACGACTTCCTCCACGTGTTCCTCGTCAACCGCGGCGTGCTGCTGACCCCGTTCCACAACATGGCGCTGATGTGCCCGACGACCACGGCGGCCGACGTCGACCAGCACGTCGAGGTCTTCGCCGCCGCCGCCCGGGCGCTCGTGGCGTGATGTTCACACGCTGGGCGCATCGGCCGACCGCCCGAGATCTGACGACCCGTTCCGCCCGCCAGCTCTCGGACCGGGAGCGCTACGTCGGCAACGCGTCGTGGTACAGGTCGGCGAAGTTCTGGCGGTAGAACCGGTCGCGGGTCGCTTCGTCGATGTCGAGGGTCGCCTCGAACCGGGCGACCGGGTCGCGCGTCCCTTCGGGGTGCGGGTAGTCGCTGGAGAACATGAACAGGTCGGCGCCGGCCTGCTCGATCATCCACCCGACGGGCTCGCCGGGGAAGGGCGTGAACCGCAGGTGTCGATGGACGTAGTCGCTCGGCGCCGACCGCAGCTCGCCCAGCGGCGGCTCCGACTTGGCGAACCGCATGGCCAGGTCGAGCCGGCGGATCCACGACACGACCCACATCGCGCCCTCCTCGACCGAGGCGCCCGTCAAGCCCGGGAACCGATCGAAGATGCCGTCGAGCACCATCGCGCCCCAGAACACCTCGGGCCGCTGGTGGATCGCCAGGAAGTCCTTCGAGCGCACGTTCTCCCCGCCGCCGAGGAAGTCCGTGACCGGACGGCCGTTGTCGTGGAACCCGCGCCGGACGGGGTTCCCGCCCCCACCGATGTGGCTGACGACCGGGACGTTGGAGGTCTCCAGCAGCTCCCACAGCCCGTTGAGGTCCGGGTGGGTTGGACCGACCACACCTTTGGGCAGGTCGGTCGGGACCATGACGGCCCGGCAGCCCTCGGCGACGGCGCGCCGAGCGGCTTCGATGGTGCGCGCAGGGTCGGCCCACGGGACCGACGCGACGGCGAGGAGGCGAGCGTCGGCGGCGCAGAACGCAGCCATCGCCCGATTCAGCGCATCGGTGCCCCCGTAGAGGAGATCGACGTCGCCCTCGCCGGCGAACTGGGTGGCGGCGAACGTCGGGAACACGAGCTGGGCGGAGAACCCGAGCACGTCGAGCACGCGCGACCGCTCCTCGGCGTCGAACGAGCCGATCGCCGCCCAACCCTTCGTGCCGAGGACCGCCGGCGGATCCATGTCGAGCACGGCGACGCCCGACTGCTTGCGTTCGGCCGCCTCGCCGACGGCTCGCTCGGCGAGCGCTCCGGCCCCGCCGAGCGCCAGGGGCCGCAATCGCTCGCGCAGCCCGGGATCGGCGAACGACGGCAGCCAGTCCGGCAGCTCCATCACGTGGCTGTCGGCGTCGAACACCACTCGGTCCCCCACGTACGTCATCTGGACGACGTTACGCGGCGGCCCGTCAGTCGTCCGCGTCGCGGGCGAGGAGGGCGCAGCCGACGGCGCCGGCGTGCGCGCCGAGCTCGGCGAAGGCCAGGCGGGGGTGCGGGCGCAGATCGGGGGCATAGAGCAGTTCGCCGAACCAGCGCTGGATCGGGCCGAAGTAGAGATCGGCGCCCTCGGCCAGCCCGCCCCCGAGCACGAACATCGCCGGGTCGAGCGCGTTGGTCAGGTTGACCAGCCCCAGCGCGACCCATCGCGCGAACTCGTCGACGACACGCAGCGCCCTCGGATCGCCGTCGCGCGCCGCGGCCTGAACGTGCTCACCGCGCACGAGTGCCGGGTCGCCGCCGGCTCGCTCGACGATCTCGGGAAGCCGGCCGCCGACGGCATCGATGCGCGCCAGCTGGGCCAGCCCCGACCCCGACGCGTATCGCTCCCAGCAGCCCCGCCGACCGCACGGGCACGGCGGGCCGTCGGGGTCGACGACCATGTGCCCGAACTCGCCGGTGAACCCGTTGGCGCCGACGATCAACCGCCCACCGGCGACGACCCCGCCGCCGATGCCGGTGCCCAGCGTCACCATCACGACGTCGTCGAGCCCGCGGCCGGCGCCGACCTGCCACTCCGAGAAGGCGGCGGCCGTGGCGTCGTTGACCACGATCACCGGGCGCTGCAGCCGGTCGCGCAGCCGTCCGGCGAGGTCGAGCTCCGTCACGCCCGGCAGGTTCGGCGACGAGCGCAGCACCCCGGCAGTCGTGATCAGTCCCGGGAGCCCGATGGCCACGGTCGAGCCGTCGGCCACGTTCGGGCCCAGGTCCTCGACGATCCCGGCCAGGGTGTCCACGAGCGCATCGTCACCCCGTGGTGTCGGCTCACGGGTCTGGGCGATCAACCCGCCGTCGTCGCCGACCACGACGCCGAGGCACTTGGTGCCGCCGACGTCGACGCCGATGCTGGGCGTCACCGCTCGGCGCGGGTCTTCAGCTCACGAACGGAGTTGAGGATGCGCACCTCGGCTCGGCGCTTGACGAAGCCCGGCAGCGGCGACGCCAACTCGATGGCGAGGTCGTAGCGCACCTCCGTGCCGCCACTCGGCGTGACCGACAGGTGGTAGGCGCCCTCGATCGACCGCTGGATGTCGCCCTTGACCATCTTCCACGCCAGCACCTCGGGCGCCCGGCTGTAGTCGTAGGCCAGGGTGTAGTGCGTGCTGCGCCCGAGCGCCGACGCCCGGAACTCGACCTCCGACGGGCGATCCTGCTCGTCACGCGACCGCACGACGACGTCCTTGACGTCACGCACCCAGTCCGGATACCGCTCGACGTCGGCGGCGATCTGCCACACCCGCTCCGGTGGTGCGTCGATCGTGATGGTGTCCGACGCCGTCTCGGCCATAGCGCCACATTCTGCCATGCGGGTCCCGCAGTTCCCGAGCGTTCGTGACGCAGCGAGCGCGACAGCCCAGGCCGGCCTTGCCCGGTCCAGCCGAGCGAGCGGAGTCTTCGGAGCGAGCGAGGCCATCGACGCAGTTCAGCCGATGGACTGCCGGTCGGCTGAGCCGTCCTGGTCGGCGGCCGGCTGGCGGCGCCGGAACCGCCCGTGGTACGCCGCCCACAACCCGTTCATCCCGAAGCCGAACATCGGCACCAGGAACCCGAGCGCCAGCGACGAGCCCGGTTTGCCATCGGGGCCGTCGAGCCGCCAGAACGTGGTGCCGGCGGCCAGCGCCGCTTGGACGACGAGCGCACCGAGCATGGCGTTGCGCACGCCGCGTGGCGCCACGCCACCGACGAGGAAGTACAGGCCGAGCGTCGAGATCTCGTCCTGCCGACTGCGCTGCACGCCGTTCCAGTACGACCACAGGAACGAGAACACCCCGACGGCGAACAGCGCCAGCGCGGTGATGGCGGCGACCCACTGGAACGGCGTGGTGAACACCGCGGCGGCCAGGATCGCCGTCACGCCGAACAGGGCCGTGCCGACCACGTCGGCGGTGACGAGCACCTCGCCGGCGCGCTGCTGGCGCTCGTCGTCCATCGACTCGTCGCCGTTCGATCCGGCGCCCATCAACCCATCTCCAGAGCGGTGGCCAGTCGGCCCGTCAGCACGTCATAGGAGAAGTCGGCAACCGCCCGCTCGCGCGCCGCGGCGCCGAGCTTCTGGCGCAGCTGCTCGTCGGCGAGCAACGCCTCAAGCGCTTCGGTGACCGCCAGAGGATCGTGCGGCGATCGCACGACGAAACCGGTGACGCCGTCGACGACTGCCTCGGCGGCACCGCCGGACTCGCCGGCGACCTGCGGCACACCGGACGCCGCCGCTTCGACGAACACGATCCCGAACCCCTCCTGCTCCAACCCACCCCACCGCGTGCGGCACGGCATCGCGAACACGTCGGCCGCAGCGTGCAGGAGGGGCAGGTCGTCGTGGTCGATGCGCCCGAAGAACGTGACCGGCGCGCGGTGCTCGGCGGCGAGCCGTCGCAGCCGGCGCTCGTCCCGCCCGCGCCCGGCGATGACGAGCTGGAGATCCCGATACCGCGAGGCGAGACGGCCGATCGCCTCGATCACGACGTCGAAGCCCTTGCGCGGCACGAGCCGAGAGATCGACGCCACCAGCAGGGCATCGGGCGGCAGCCCGAACCGGGCACGGGCGGCGCGGCGCTCGTCGTCGTCGAGCGGGACGAAGCGGTCGACGTCGACGCCGGGCGGGACGACCGTGATCGGCAGCTCCGTGCCGGCGGCGTGCTCTGCCTCGCTGGCGGCATACTCCCCCGCCGACACGATGTGGCGGGCGCGGCGGAGCACGTTGCCCAGCAACTGGCGCGAGCCCGGCATCCGACCCGGGACCGTCACCTCGGCGCCATGCAGGACGACGTCGTACGGACGGTCCAGGTTCGGTCCGACCAACCCGAGCGGCACGGCCGGATCGAGGACGACGAGCTCGGCCCCGCAGCGGTCGGCCATCCGCTCGATCTGGCGGGTCATGCCCGGGTGCGGCAACAGGACGCGTTCCCTGGTGCGCTCGATGCGGAACGGCTGGGCGGCGTCGAACCGGCCGGCGCCGGGGTACGGACTGGTCAGCACGGCGAACTGGTCGTGGGGAAGCCGGCGCCACCACTCCCACAGCAGGGACTGGATCCCACCGATCTTCGGGGGGAAGTCGTTCGTGACGAGGAGGTGCTTCATCGCGGCGCCGAGGCGACGAGGCCGAGCCGCCGGCTCGCCCACGCCGCGTGCTCGGCGAGCAGGGCATCGTCACCGTTGCGGTAGGCGGCCAGCACGTCGACGACGCGTCGGTCCGTCGGATCGGCGATGTTGCCCAGCACCACGAGGGCGTTGCGCCGCAGCCAGCGGGGATCGCGCCCGGCGATGTACCAGCGGCCGTGACGGGCGAGCAGTGTCGCGTCGTCGGCGGCGAGCAGGTCGAGCACGTCGACCCACGCCTCGGCGTCGGCCGGCAGCGAGCGGGCGTGGCGCCGACCGAGACGCACGGTCGGCGGGCAGGCGTCCTGGCAGTCATCGCAGCCGTAGATGCGGTCGCCGACGGCCGGGCGCAGCTCCTCGGCGATCGACCCCGGCCGTTGCAGCAGCCAGGCCAGGCACCGGTTGGCGTCGATCACGCCGGGCGCCACGATGGCGCCAGTCGGGCAAGCGTCGACGCAGCGCCGGCACGGACCGCAGCCGTCGGGCACCGGCTCGGCCGCCGCCGGCAGGTCGGCCGTGGTGATGACGCTGCCGAGCACGAACCAGCTGCCGGCGCCCGGAAGCAGGAGGTTGGCGTTCTTGCCGAACCACCCGAGCCCGGCACGATGGGCGGCTTCGCGGTCGACGAGGGCGTTGTCGTCGGCGACGACGACGGCACGCTCACCAGCGGCCCGCAGCCGTTGGGCGATCGCACCGAGCCCGGCGCGCAGCGCGCCGTAGTGGTCGGACCACGCGTACCGGCCGACCCGCGCCTGCGGGCCCGGCGGCCGGACCGGCTCCTCATCGACCTCGTACGACCTGGCAGCCACCAGGACGGACCGGGCCCCGCGGACCGTTCGTGACGGGTCGGTCGAGCGGTCCGGGTTGCGGTAGGTGAACGCCATGTCGGCGGCCAGCCCGGCGGCCCGGCGCTCGTGCAGGGCGCGGCGGGCCCGTTCGAGGACATCGGCCGGCGCCACGCCGACGTGCCCGATGTCGTGCTCGGCGGCGATGGCGCGCAGCTCGGCGAGCGTCGGGAGCGGATCGGGCCGGCGCACGCCTCCAGCGTACGGCCCAGCTCAGACCGCTCGCCGGTGGCGCAGGGCGGGGACCAGGCCGGCACCGACGAGGAGCCGCACGACCTGCTCGGTGCGGACGTCGAGCACCACGCCGTGCTCGTCGGCGCCGAGCACATGGGTCACCACGCAGCCGGTGCAGGCGTCGGTGTGTTGCATCACGCAGTCGTCGCACGAGATCACCATGGGCCCCACTGTGCGCCACGGGTGTCACGGTCAACCCGTTCTGGCCGTCGCAACCGTCCAAAGTGAGTCGGTTGCGACGGCCAGAACGGATCTAGTGGCGGGCGGCGGCGAGGAAGGCGTCGCTGGCGACGACGTTGGCGCCCATCGCCGCCACCGTGCGGCGGACCTCGCGATCGCTGGTCACGACGACGACCGGCCGGTCGGGTGGCGTGGCGGCGACCGTGGACCGGATCACGTCGTCGGCCAACGTGCCGGCGGGCGAGAACACGACCCGGGCCAGGCGTCGCCGCGGGGCGTGGGCCCCGACCACATCGGCGCCGTCGAAGACCACGGTCAGCTCGGTGCCGAAGCGGCGGGCCAGGTCGTCGGCCAGGTCAAGCGTGCGCGTGCGCTGATCGACGAGCTCGTCGTCGGGCCAGGCCGTCTTGGCCACGTTGTAGCCGTCGACGACGACCAATGCCCCGGCGACGCGCAGCAGGTGCCCGGCGGCGCGCACCGGGTCGCCGGCGGCTCCCCCCGGCACCGCTTCGGGCGAGCGACCGGGCGGCGCCACGTCGACGAGGTCGGCGAGGCGGTCGGCGACACGCCGTGCCGTGTCGGCGATGGCCCGCAGCTCCGTCACCTGTGTCGCCGCTACCGGGACGCCACTGCGCTCGGCCCGCTCGGCGAGCAGCGCGTCGCGCTGCGCGACGGCCGCCGCCGCCGTTGCCGCCACAGCGTCGCGGTCGGCTTCAACGGCGCCGAGCCGGGCTTGGGCGGCGGCGGCACGATCGTTGGCGTGGCGCTCGGCCCGGCGGGCCTCGAGGAGCTCGGCGCGCAGCCGGGCCGCTTCGGCGTCGACGCTGCGCTGCCGCTCGGCGTCCTGGTCGAGTCGCTCTGCCAGCGCGTCCACCCGGCTGCGCAGCGCCGCCGCCTCCGCCCGTTCTCGGTCCGCGGCGTCCTCGGCGGCCTGCCGCCGGCGCTCGGCGCGGCGCAGCGCGACCTCGGCGTTCGCGCCTTCGGCCTCCTCCGCGGCGGCGTCGGCCAGCGCCCGCACGCGCGCCTCCCAGCCCGGCGCCCGCCGCAGCCACTCCATCCCGATCTCGTCCACGCCGTTCGCCTCGGCGAGGTCGGCGACACGGGCCCGGAACGCATCGTCGTCCTCGATCGCCCGGCGCAGTCGGCCGAGCGCAGCGGTCGGCACGCGGCTGGCGCGCAGGAACGGGCGCAGCGCGGCCGGGTACTCCAGGGGCGGTCGGCGCCGGGTGCCGGCGTCCGCTTCGGCCAGGGCCAGCTCGATCGCCGGCCGCAGCGACCGGTGCTCGACCACCCGCGGCGCCGCCATCGCCCCAAACTACGACCCGGACGACGACAACGCCCGAACGAGATATCGTACAGACGTCCTTGACACGTACGAGCGTTCGTGCTGTCATGCAGGCGTGCGGACGGCCGGGCAGCGCAGCTTCGACGAGCTCCTCGCCGACGCGGGCACGCCGCTGGCCGACGTCACGTTCTGCGTCCTCGACCTCGAGACCACGGGCGGGCACCGGGAGGACGACACGATCACCGAGATCGGTGTCGTCAAGGTCCGCGCCGGCCAGTGCCTGGGCACGTTCCAGACCCTCGTCAACCCGGGCCGGGCGATCCCACCGCGCATCACCATGCTCACCGGGCTGACCGACACCGTGGTGTCGACGGCGCCGCGCATCGAGACGGTGCTCCCGACGCTGCTCGAGTTCGTCGGCGACTGCGTGATCGTCGGCCACAACATCGGCTTCGACCTGGCGTTCCTGCGGGCGGCGTGCCGTCGTTCGGGCCGACCCGAGCCGATGCCGACTCGGGTCGACACCGTGGCGCTGGCCCGGCGCCTCGTGCGCGACGAGGTCCCCGACTGCCGGCTCGACACGCTGGCCACCCGGCTGCGCCTCGACCACCGGCCGACGCACCGGGCGCTCGACGACGCCCTCGCCACCACCGACCTGCTGCACGCGCTGATCGAGCGGGCCACGGGCCTCGGCGTGCTCGGGCTCGACGACCTCACGTCCCTGGCATCCATGGCCGGGCACCCGCAGGCCGGCAAGCTGCGGCTCACGGCCGGTCTGCCCCGGTCGCCGGGTGTCTACCTGTTCTGCGGTCACCGCGACGAGGTGCTCTACGTCGGCAAGGCCACGAACCTGCGCCAGCGGGTGCGCAGCTACTTCGGGTCGGAGGACCGCCGCCGCATCGGCCCGATGCTGCGCGAGGCGCAGGCCGTCCGCCACCACTGCCTGCCCGACCCGCTGTCGGCGGAGGTGACCGAGACTCGCCTGATCGGTCGCCTCAAGCCGCGATACAACCGGGCCGGCACCCGCGCCGACCGCTACTGCTACGTGCGCCTCGACGTCGACTCGGCGTGGCCGCGCTTGGCGATCGTCAAGGACCCGAGCCCGACCGGCGTGCACCTCGGCCCGCTGCCGTCGCGGACCATGGCGGCGCTGGTCGTCGACGCGCTGCAGACGGCGTTGCCGCTGCGACGCTGCTCGGTGCGCCTCGGTCGCCAGCACGCCCCGCCGGAGGGGGCGACGCCGTGCGCGCCGGCGCAGCTCGGCGTCGCCGCGTGCCCGTGCGCCGGTGTGGCCGACCGGCGCCGCTACGACGAGTCGGTCGGCGCCGCGGCGGCGGCGTTCGAGGGACGCGCCGACGCCGTGGTCGAGCAGCTGACCGCCCGCATGACCTCGCTGGCCGCCGCCCAGCGCTACGAGGAGGCGGCGCTCACCCGCGACCGCCTTGCTGCGCTGCACGGCGCCGTCGACCGGTCGCGGCTGATGAACGACCTGGCTCGACGCGGGCGGTTCGAGGTGACCCGCGGCGACGTCACGTGGGTCGTCGACCGAGCCCGCCTCGTCGACGTCCGAGTCGCCGGCACCACGGCCGGCGCCTTGCCCGCCGCGCCGCCCGAGGCTCCGGCGGCGGACCGCCCGCTCCCCCGCACGCTCGCCGACGAGGCCCTCGTCCTCGCCCGTCGCCTCCCGGCCTAGCCAGCCCGAACGGTGAGTCCGCGCGGCAGATCTCCGCCGTTTGCGCTCACCGTTTTCAGACCGTCGACGCGACGTGCCTCCCCGCTGGATCAGCGCAGTTCGACCGTGGCGCCGATCGTGTCGACGGCGAGCACCATGGTCCGCCCGGAGGACTCCGCGGCGGCGACCTCGGCGGCCAGCGGCTCGGCCTCGTCGGGGTCGCACAGCAGGGCGACGGCCGGGCCGCTGCCCGACAGCCAGCCGCCCCACGCCCCGGCTTCCAGGCCGGTGGCCAGCGCCCGCCGCGACGCCGTGATCGCGGCGAACCGCAGGTCCTGGTGCAACCGGTCCTCCGTGGCCGCCCGCAACGCCGCCACGTCACCCGCGACGAGCGCCGCCGTCAGGAGGGCGGTGCGACCGACGTTGAACGCCGCGTCGGCGAACGAGACCGTCGCCGGCAGGGCGTTGCGCGACCGCTGCGTCGAGGTGCCCGTACCCGGGACCCACACGACGATCGCCGGGTTCAGCCCGAGCGGCAGTGGTACGGCGTGGCCGGCGGCGGTCGCCACGACCCCGCCGAGCAACGAGGCGGCCACGTTGTCGGCATGGCCTTCGAGCTCGACGGCGCCCTGCAGCACGGCCAGGCGATCCGCCGCCTCGTCGCCGGCCGCCGCTCCGCGCTGGGCCATCGCCGCCAGCAGCCCGCCGACGCGCATCGCACCACTGAACCCGAGACCACGCCCAGACGGGATCGGCGACCGCACGCGCACGTCGCCTGCCCCGCCCCCGGCCCGGAACGCCACCTCGGCCGGATGCGTGCCGTCGACCCGAGGCGCCGCCGAGCCGGCCGCGTCGTCGCCGTTCGTGCCGACGTGCAGCTCGGCGTACAGCGTCAGGGCCATCCCCAGCGCATCGAACCCGGGCCCCAAGTTGGCCGACGACGCCGGCACCCGCACCACGATCACGAGGTGGCCGCCGCTCGGCTGCAGGCGATGAAGCGGTCCAGCGTTGCCGCCGCCCGGCCGTCGTCGATGACCGCCTCGGCCGTGCCGACGCCGTCGATCAGCGTCGAGCACGCACCGGCGACCACCAGCGCGGCGGCGGCGTTGAGCACGACGATGTCGCGATGGGCGCCCCGCTCGCCGCCGACGACGCGCCGGACGACGTCGGCGTTGTGTGCCGGATCGCCGCCGACGAGTTGCTCTCGCGTCGCCGGCGCCAGGCCCAGCTCGAGCGGGTCGACGGTGAAGGAGTGCGCCCCACCATCGTGCTCCAGGGCCAGCACCGTCGAGGTGCCCGTGGTGGTCAGCTCGTCCAGCCCGCCGCCGTGCACCACCCACGCGTCGGTCGAGCCGTGGGCCCGCAGGGACGCCAGCATCCGGTCGGCGAAGCGGGCGTCGGCGACGCCGATCAGCTGACGGCGGACCCGGCCGGGGTTGGCCATCGGCCCGAGCAGGTTGAAGACGGTCGGGATGCCGATCTCCCGGCGAGCCGGCGCGGCGAACCGGAACGCCGGGTGGAAGCTCGGAGCGAAGCAGAACCCGATGCCGGCTTGTTCGACGCAGGTCCGCACGCCGGCCGGGGTCAGCTCGATCGCCACCCCGAGCGCCTCCAGCACGTCGGCGGTCCCGGCCTTCGACGACGCGCCCCTGGCCCCGTGCTTGCAGACCGGCACGCCGGCGCCGGCGACGACGATGGCGGCCATCGTCGACACGTTGATCGAGTGCGACCGATCGCCGCCGGTTCCGACGACGTCGACCGCACGGTCGCGCAGCTCGCCGAGGTCGACCAGCTCCGCCGCGCCGAGCACGGCGTCGAGCAGGCCGGACAGCTCGTCGGCCGTCTCGCCTTTGGCCCGCAGCGCGACCACGAACCCGATGAGCTGGGCCGCCGTCGCTCGTCCGGCGAGGATCGTCGCCATGGCCGAGCGGGCCTGCTCGGCCGACAGGTCGCGACCGGCGAGCAGCTCCGTGAGCAGCCCGGGCCACCCCCCGTGCTCGGCCAGCAAGTCAGGACTGTCGTTAATGTGCCTCGCTCGGCGACGTTAGACGCCGCTCCTCGGCCTGGGCCGGGCAAGGCCGGCCTCACCATCCGCTCCTGCGGCCCGAACGCTCGGGACTCCCGGTCGGTTGGCGGGAAGCCTCCGCGCCCGCCGGCGTCTGGCGGATGACGTTAGGCGCTGCGTCGGCGTTGGCGGATGATCCGGCGCCGCTCGCGCTCGGTGGCGCCGCCCCAGACGCCGGCCTTCTCTCGTGACATCAGGGCGTGCTCGAGGCACGCCGCCCGCACCCCGCAGCCGTCGCAGACCGATTTGGCCACCGCCGCATCGTCATCGTCGTCGGGGTAGAAGATGCTGGCGTCGAGGCCCCGGCAAGCGCCGAGCCTCCGCCAATCGACATCCTGAAGCGACACGTTATGGATCCCCCATCCAGCTCGTTCGTGCGCGACGCACGTTAGAACCACTCTCGGCCCGACGCCAGAGGCAATCGGCGCGAACCACGCCGCTCGTACACTCGCGCCGTGGCCGCCGACGCTCCCCTCACGGTGACCGAACCGCCGTTCGACCGCCCGAAGATGCTCGATCGCCTCGGCGCGGAGCAGTTCGACGTCCTCGTCGTCGGCGGTGGCATCACGGGCGCCGGCGTCGCCCTCGACGCGGCGACGCGGGGGCTGCGCACGGCGCTGGTCGAGGCCGAGGACTTCGCCAGCGGCACGTCGAGCAAGAGCTCCAAGCTCGTCCACGGTGGCCTGCGCTACCTCCAGCAGGGTGACGTGCGCCTCGTCTACGAGGCGTTGCACGAGCGGCAGCGCCTCCGCCGCAACGCCCCCCATCTGGTCCACCTCCTGCCGTTCATGATCCCGATCCTGACTCGCGACGGGCTGATCCCGCGACGCGTGGCGCGGGCCCTTGGGTCGGCGATGTGGATGTACGACCTGACCGGCGGCTTCCGCATCGGCAAGCTGCACAAACGACTGTCGGCGGACGCCGCGTACGAGCACCTGCCGACCATGCCGCGGGATCGGCTGGCCGGCGGCTACCTCTACTGGGACGCCACCGCCGACGACGCCCGCCTGGTCCTCACGGTGGCCCGCACGGCGACCTCCCACGGGGCAGTCGTCGCCAACCGGGCGCGCGTCGTCGGCCTCACGGCGTCCGACGGCGGCCCGGTCACGGCGGCGACGGTCGAAGCCGACGGCCGGCGGATCGAGGTGCGCGCCCGGGTCGTCGTCAACGCCGCCGGGGTCTGGGCCGACGAGATCCGCGCCCTCGAGGATCCGACCGCCGGGGACACCATCCGACCGGCCAAGGGGATCCACATCACGGTGCCGTGGGACAAGGTGCGCAACGACATCGCCGTCGTCATCCCCGTGCCCAAGGACAAGCGCAGCCTGTTCGTGGTGCCGTGGGGGCGGCGCCCCGACGGCACGTTCGACCACACGTACGTGGGGACGACGGACACCGACTACGAGGGCCCGCTGGAGGACCCACCGTGCACGGCCGAGGACGTCGCCTACGTGTTGCGGGCCCTCAACCACACGGTCGCCACGGACGTCACGACCGAGGACGTCACCGGGGTCTGGGCCGGCCTGCGCCCGCTCGTGAAGTCGGCGACGAGCGGCCGCACGGCCGATCTCTCGCGGCGTCACCAGGTGTCGACCGGACCGGGCGGCGTGATCGCGATCACCGGCGGCAAGCTCACGACGTACCGGGAGATGGCCGACGACACCGTCGACGCGGTCATGCGCCAGCTCGGCAAGCGCGGCCGCTGTCGGACCAAGAAGCTGCGCCTGCACGGCGCCGACGGGTACGTGGAACCGCCAACCGGGTCGCCCGAGCACCACCTCGCTGTGCGCTACGGCACCGCGGCGAGCGCCATCCAGGCGTTGGTCGACGCCGACCCGTCGCTTGGCGAGCCGCTGGTCCCCGGGCTCGACTACGTGCGCGCCGAGGCCGTGTACGCGGTGCGCCATGAGATGGCGACGACGTTGGAGGACGTACTGACCCGGCGCACGCGAGTCCACCTGTTCGACCGGCCGGCCGCCGTCGAGGCCGCACCGGCCATCGCCGAGCTGCTGGCCGCCGAGCTCGGCTGGGACGACGCCGAGACGTCGCGCCAGATCGACGGCTACCGCCGGCTCGCTGAGGCCGAGTCCAACGACGCCGCCGCGGTGAGGTGACGGTCCCGACGGTGCGTCAGACCGGCCGGCCGGCGAGGGCGGCGATGCCGGCAGGCACGGGGATCCCGGCGGGCAGGTCGGTCGACGGGACCGGTTGCGCCCACACGCTCCGGATGGGCACCCGACCGCCCCAGTGCGGCCCGGCGAGGTCCTCGGGTTCGTCGATCGGACCGCCGAGGCGGATCTTGGCCGACATCTCCACCAGCGGGACGGCGATCACCATCGTCTTGCGGACCTCGGTCGGTGTCGGCGTTCGAGCGCTGTCCCAGGTCGGCATGACGTGGTCACTGACGAGGCGCAGCGCGGCGATGTGCTCGGCCGGGTCGTCGACCTTGCGGGCGACGCCGCGCACGACGACGGCGCGGTAGTTCATCGAGTTGTGGAACGGGCAGCGCCCGACGATCATCCCGTCGACGATGGTGACCGTGATGCAGACGTCCTGGCCGACGGCCGCCCGCAGCGCGGCGTTGGCGACCGATCCGTGCACGTACAGCCACTCGTCGCTGCGCCCGTAGGCCATTGGCAGCACGATCGGGCCGTCGGGCGTCGTCACACCGACGTGGGCGATCATCCCGGCGTCGAGCACCTCGAGCACGGCCGCTCGGTCGTACTCGGCGAGCTTGGCGCCGCGGCGGAGGCGGACACGGTCGGTCACCGGTTCGGGGGTCGCCATGGAGGACATCATGGCCGTGGAGCGCACCGATGCGACATGCTGTTCCGGTGACCGCGCCGACTCCTCCGATCGAACTCACGGGGGTCGACGCCCGGTGGCCGACGGCCGTCGCCCTGCCCGCCGGTTTCGTCGACGGGCTGCGCGCCGTCGCTCCCGTGATCGACGACGTCGGTGCCGTGGCCGAGGCCAGCCGTGACTGGTGGCCGCTGGCCATGCACTGGGCCCTCGCCGGGCAGGTGCCGGCGCGGGCGGCGGTGGTCGTGCGACCCGACGACGTCGACCAGGTCGCCGAGGTGGTCCGGCGGTGTGCTGCCTCGGCCGTGCCGGTCACCGCCGCCGGCGGCCGCAGCGGCGTCTGCGGCGCGTCGGTGCCGCTGTTCGGCGGCGTCCTGCTCGACGTGACCGGGCTGGCCGGCATCGTCCACGTCGACGCCGTGTCGGGCGTCGTCGAGGTGCTCGCGGGCACGTTCGGCCCGGACCTCGAGGCTGCGCTGCAGGCGGAGCACGGCCTGACCGTCGGCCACTTCCCGCAGAGCTTCGACCTGGCGACCGTCGGCGGCTGGGTGGCCTGCCGTGGTGCCGGGCAGTACTCGACGCGGTACGGGAAGGTCGAGGATCTGGTCGTCGGGCTGGAGGTGGTGCTCGCCGACGGCACCGTCGTGCGCACCGGCGGCACACCGGCGGCCGCCGTCGGGCCTGATCTCACCCAGTTGTTCCTCGGCGCCGAAGGCACGCTCGGCGTCGTGACGAGGGTCTGGCTGCGGGCTCACCCCGTGCCCCCGACGACGATGCGGGCGGCGTACTGGCTGCCGACGTTCGCCGACGGCATCGAGGCCTGCCGGCGGGTGCTGCGCCTCGGCGCCACCCCGGCCGTGCTCCGGCTGTACGACCCGGCCGAGGCGGCCCGCAGCCACGGTGGCGACGGTTCGCAGGCCCTCCTGCTGGTCCTCGACGAGGGCGACGAACGCCTCGTGCGGGCGACGATGGACGTCGTCGAGGCCGAGTGCCAGGCGATCGGTGCGCATCGGGGCGCCGACGAGCTCGTCGACGGATGGCTGGCCCACCGCAACGACACCAGCGCACTGCAGGCCCTGATCAGCAAGGGCTTCGTCGTCGACACGATGGAGATCGCCGGGCCGTGGTCCCGGCTGGTCGAGCTGTTCGAGGCAGTCCCGGCCGCGCTCCTCGCCGTGCCCCACGCCCGGGCGGCGACGTGTCACCTGTCGCACAGCTATCCGGACGGCGCCTGCCTGTACTTCACGTTCGCCGCCACCCCGCCGGCCGACGACGTCGAGGCCACGTACGTCGCGCTGTGGGAGGCCGGGCAGCGAGCCGTGCTGGCCAACGGCGGCAACCTGTCGCACCACCACGGCATCGGGCTGAACCGGGCCCGCTTCTTGGCCGACGCCCTCGGCCCGGCCTACGGCGTGTTGGCCGCCGTCAAGTCGGCGCTCGACCCGCACGGCGTCCTCAACCCGGGCAAGCTCGGCCTGGCCTCACCGTTCGGGCCCGTGCCCTGGCCGTCACAACCGGGATCGGCGCCACCACCGCCGTGATCCGCCTCGACTGGGACGCCGTGCGCGCCGGCGGGCTGGTGTGCCTCGTGTTCGCCGTGCCGTTCTCGATCGCTGCCCGCTGGGCCGCCGACAACGACAACAGCGGCCTGGCCACGGGGCTCGTGCTCGTCGCCGTGATCGGCTTCCTGCTCGGCGGGGGATGCGCGGCCTGGGTCCAGCGCGTTGACGCCCCGCTGTCGCACGGCATCATCACGGCCGCCCTGACCTACAGCGTCGCGCAAGCCGTCTTCATCGTCGTCCGGCTGGTGCGTGGCGACGATGTGCAATGGTTCGCCGTCGTGTTCAACCTCACCGTGGCCACGTTCGCCGGTCTGCTCGGCGGCGTCCTCGGCCAACGGCTGCGCAGCCGCGGGTTCGTGCCGGGATCGCGATCGCCGTGAGCGCCACGCTCGTCATCGACGTCGGCACCACGAGCGTGCGCGCCGCGGTGGTCGACGCCGACCTGCGCATCACGGCGCTGGCTCCACGGCCGTTCCCGCCGTCGACACCGGCGCCGGGCCTCGTCGAGTTCGACGCAGGCGAGTTGGCCGACGTCGTCCTCGATGCCGCCCGCGAGGTCCTCGCCGTCACGGCCGAACCGGTCGGCGCCGTCGGCATCACCAGCCAGCGGGCATCGACCATCGTATGGGACCGCTCGACCGGGATCCCGATCGGACCGGCGCTCGGGTGGCAGGACCTGCGCACCGTCGTCGAGTGCATGACGGCGAAGGCCGAGCACGGCCTGGCGCTGGCGCCCAACCAGACGGCGACCAAGGCGGCGTGGCTGCTCGACCAGCTCGCCGGCGCCCGCGACCTGGACCTCTGCATCGGAACCGTGGACTCGTGGTTGGCGTGGACCTTGTCGGAGGGGTCGTGCCACGTGACGGACCACACGAACGCCGCCGTCACCGGCCTGCTCGCCCCGGACGCCACGGCGTGGAACGACCGGGCGCTCGACGCCCTGCGCATCCCGCGGTCCATGCTCCCGACGGTCGTCGACTCCAGCGGTGTGCTGGGTGCGGCGAGCGCCCTGGAGGGTGCGCCCCCGATCGCCGCCCTCGTCGGCGACCAGCAGGCATCGCTGGTCGGCCAAGGCTGCGTCGTGCCGGGCCGGGCCAAGATCACGTTCGGGACGGGCGGGATGCTGGACGTGTGCCGCGGGCCCGACGCACCGGCGTCGTCGGCGCGCGCCGCCAACGGCACGTTCCCGATCGTCGCCTGGTCCCATGGCGGCGCGCTGACCTGGGGCGTCGAGGCGATCATGCTGTCGGCCGGCACCACCGTCGAGTGGCTGCGCGACGACCTCGGCGTGCTCTCGTCGAGTGCCGAGAGCCACGAGGTGGCGGCCTCGGTGGCCACCAGCGACGGCGCCGTCTTCGTGCCGGCGCTGCTCGGCCTGGGAACGCCGCACTGGGACTACGGCGCCCGGGGCACGCTGCTCGGCGTGACCAGGGGGACGACGCGCGCCCACCTGGTGCGGGCGGTGCTGGAAGGGGTCGCCCAGCGGGGGGCCGACCTCGTCGACGCCGCCGACGCCGACACCGGCTCGACGATCGGCGAGCTGCGCGTCGACGGCGGGATGAGCGGGAACCCGACGTTCACCCAGGCCCTGGCCGACGCCGCCCAGCGACCCGTGCAGGTGTCTCCGGTCGTCGAGGCGACGACGCTGGGGGCGGCGTTCCTGGCCGGGCTGGCGATCGGCGTGTACGGCGCGATGTCCGACGCCGAGACCACGTGGCGCCCGGCGCGCGTCGTCGAGCCCGGTGCGCCGCTCGACCGGGAGGCCTGGCGGCGGGCCGTCGAGCGCGCCGAGGCGTGGATCCCCGAGCTGTCCGCCCTGGACTTCTGACGGCAGTCGTCGCCCCCTAGAGTGCCCGCCGTGCCGGTCGAGACCGTTCCCGAACCAGGGGTGCCCGCCGCCGACGCCGAGCTGCTGGGCGTCCTGCAGTCGTTCGAGCTGACCGCTCGGGATCTCTACCAGGTGGCCATCGACGCCGGTGCCGAGGGCGATGTCTGGATCGGCATCCGGGACAACCACCGGGCCTACGCCGACCGGCTCTCGGGGCAGATCGGCAGGGCCGCGCCCAACGAGCGGGACGAAGCGCTGTTCTCCGACCTGGAGCGCGGGTTCAGCACCACTGGCACCGAGCTGGCCACCGCGGCCTACGACCTGGAGTCGACGCTGCTCGCCACGCACGGCGAGACGCTGGGGGCGCTGGCGGGCGCCGATTCGTCACGGAGCATCGCCTCGATCCTGATGGTCGAGGCTCGCCATTGCGCCGTGCTGGCCGACGTGGCCGGGCTCGGCGACGACTTCGCGGCGCTGTTCGACAACGATGCCGAGCCGGTCGACGTCGCCGGCGGTGGGCAGTGATGGGCGCCGAGCTCACCCGGCGCCGGCTGCTGGAGCTGGCCGGGTTGACGTCCCTCGGCGGCGTGCTGGCGGCGTGCGGCGCGACCTCGAGCGGTGGTGAGCCGGGGCGGGTCGGCAACGCCGAGCCGCTCGAGCCCCTGCCGACGGCCGACGTCGACGACGCGGTGATCCTGCGCACGATGACGTCGATGGAGTACCTGCTCCTCGACCTCTACCAGACCGTCAAGGATCTCGACGTGCTCGACGACCGGGGCTCGGCCCTGATCGACCGGTTCGTCGAGGACCATCGGGCTGCTGCCGACGAGCTCGCCTCGCTGACCGAGCAGGCCGGCGGCGAGCCGTATCCGTGCACGAACGATTGGTACGAGCGCCGCATCGTGCCCGACATCCTGGCCGCCGTCACCGGCGACGAGGCGGAGGGCATCGCACCGAGCGACGAGCCGGCCAACGACGTGCTGCGGATCAGCTACGCCTTCGAGACGATGACGTCGTCGGCGTACCAGAAGATGATCGAGCTGCTCGAGGAGCCGGCGTTGCGGCCGCCGCTGGCGCAGTTCGGCGCGATCGACGCCCGCCACAGCGCGGCCGTGGCGATGCTGATGACCGGGACACCCGAGGGCTACGTCAGCCCCGTCGTGCTCGGCCAGGAGCTGACGCCCGACGAGAGCGGACGGGCGTTGCTGTACGCCATCCCGCTCCGGTTCGGGTCGTTGACGTCGACCGAGCTCATCGTCGGCGCCCCCAACGAGGCCGGTACCCGGCCGAGCTTCGCCCTCGAGACGCCGGCCGAGAACGCCTACATCTACGAAGACCGCACCTGCGACGCCTGACCCCCCGTTTCGCGTTCTGACGAGGATCCGATACGGGAATCCATACCGATCGGGGCGCGGAATGGCTGCGTATGCTCTCGACCGACGGTGAGTCGGCCGGGTGGCCGCGGCTCGCCCGCACCAGCGGGCGGGTCGAGGAAAGTCGGGACTCCACAGGGCAGGGTGCTGGCGAGAGCCAGGTCGGGGTGACCTGACGGATCAGTGCAACAGAGAGCAGACCGCCGATGGACCGGGCGACCGGTCACAGGTGAGGGTGAAACGGTGCGGTAAGAGCGCACCAGCGTCCGGGGTGACCCGGGCGGCTCGGCAAACCCCACCCGGAGCAAGGTCGAGCAGGAGGACGGGTGGCCCGCCCGCTCGACCCGGTGCGAACCGGGTCGTGCACCTCCGGGTAGACCGCGCAGATGGATGGCCACCAGCCGCCGCGAGGCGGCCACAGGATCCCGCTTACAGGCCGACTCACCGTCGCCGGCGCCCATCTTCCGTGAGCAGGCGTGATGCGGCCGACACCAGGGGGCCGCGCTCTCGATCGTCGCCTTACTGGCGCACGAGCTGCTCGAACACCGGCCGCGCCGGCGGCGTTCGGTGGTCAGTGTGTCAGGGCCGGGCGGTGACGGGTTCCGGGAGCTGCAGCTGCCGTACGGGTGGACGGGGTGAGCGATGGCGTTGAGGTTTGTCCTGGGGCGCTCAGGGACCGTTGTGTGCGCGTCTGAGCGCCGTGAATGGCGTCGGCGTAACTTCACCGCTGTCGTTCGTTCTGCGGCCGCAGAGCGTGTGCCATGAACGGGTGGGCGGTGGTGCGCACGACGCGGTGATCACTGCGAGTCCGCAGATAGCCCGCGATGTCGTGGTGGCTCTCGGGATGCTGGCGAAGGATCGCGGCAAGGACGGCATGAGGACGCCGCCGGAGCTGATCGAGTACGAGGCGGCGATGACGTACCTGGCGCGTGGCGCGTTGCCGAGTTACCGAGCTGAGTGCCGAGGTCCTGCCGAGGTGGAACCGTTCTCCCGCTCCTGCTCGGTGCGCCGGGCCGCGGAGCTGCTCGGGATCGGAGAGCGACGTGTTCGCCAGCTCTGCCAGGCCAAGCAGCTGCGGTCCCGGCGCCCTGGGTGGGCGGTTGAGATCGACGAGGCCAGCGTGGAGGCACTGATGGCACGAAGGGAGACAGTGGCGTGAAGCAGATCCAGGAGAACCGCGTGGCGGCCATCGACGAGAACCGCATGAAGGCTGACCCGCGCAACTTGGCCACGGTGAAACGCTGGGACGTCGACCTGCAGCGGATCGTCGACGTCGAGGTCAACGGCGAGGAGCGCGACTCGTTCCACGAGACCACAGGATCGCCTCGTGTGACGTTCGGGCCGAACTGGCCGGCGGGCGTGCACACCGTCGGCGAGATCCGCCGTCAGGGGCTCGTCGACGTGAACGTGGTGTGCCCGCGCGACGTCGTCGTGGCCAGCTTCCGGGTCCATGTGCGCGGCGATGTCCTGTCGTGGGCGCGGGCGGTCGAGTTCGGGATCGTGGATGGCTGACGTGGAGGTCGCCGAGGTCATCTGGGAGGCCGACGACGGCCAAGCCCGCGTCGTGCGCTACGCCGACGGCACCACCAGGGCCGAGGGCTGGGCGTCGGCGCCGTCCGGCGAACGCCGGCGGCACGTGGAGATCCTCGCCCGCCAGGCGCCGCGGGCTCAGCGCGCAGAGGTCGTGCCGATGCAGTCCGGCACGCTGACGGTGCCCGCGACGGTGGAGCGTCCACGCTCACCGAAGGAGATCGCCGATGCCTACGAGGCGGCGCGGCTGCGGGCGCTCGTCAACTTCGGCAAGCCAGCGCCCGGCGCCGCGCCGCCCTGGCAGCGTCAGGCGACCGAGCCGCCGCCGCCTGATCCGCACCTGGAGGCGTTGCGTTCGGAGTGGACAGCCCTTGAGGAGCACCGCTTCGTGGTGCGCGATCAGCAGCCGCCGAAGCCGGCTGCACCGCATCCGAAGGCGGGCTCCTTCGACGATCCGGCGACGCAGGAGTACGTCGCCCGCGAGGCCGGCGAGCACCTGGAGGAGGCCCAGCGCGCCTGGGCGCGGCAGAACGGGTACCCAGGATGACCGAGCATCGGCTGATCCCATCTGCGTTGTCGGTGCGGTCCAAGCCGCGCGGTGAGATCGACGTCCGCGCCGTCGCCTATGGCGTGGTCGACTCGTACGGGTCGCTGTGGGCGCCCGGCTGCCTGACAGAGCACTTCAACCGCCGGCTGCCGACGATCTGCTGGGGCCACGACACGAGCGACATCATCGGCCGCGGGATCAGCTGGTGTGAAACGAGCGACGGCCCGGTCGTGACCGCCAGGATCGACAACGACCCGCACGTACCGCGGGCCCAGCAAGCCATCGCTCAGATCGAGTCGGGCACGCTCGACGACGTCAGTGTCGGCTTCGCTAACGCTCGCAGGCGAGACCCAGACAAGCACGAGCGGATGGCCTGGCCGACGGCCACGGAGGTCATCGAGCGCGCCGAGGTCGGCGAGGTCTCCTTGGTCTACGAGGGTGCCGTTCCCGGAGCGAAGATCCTGGCGATGCGGGCGGCGCCGGCGGCAACGTCGTGGCGCCTGGCGTGGGCCTTGGCCAACGGCCAGATGACGCCCACCCAATGGCGTGCCCGTGGCGCCGCGGAGCGCGGCTACGACGCCGAGATCGAGCGAGCGCTGGCCGAGGCTGACCGCGTCCTGGCGCAGCTGGGGCGGCGCTGATGTGGGTCGACGTCGATGACGTGACGGCGATCGCCGAACGCACGGCTGCGGGAGAGCTGTCGACGGCCCAGGCCATCGCCTTGGCCGAGCGCCTGGCCGCTGGGCACCCGCTGACGCCGTCGTCACGCGCCAGCGAACTGACGACTGAGGCGGTCGAGCGCATCCGCGCGCTCGTCGACCGCGGCGAGCTGACCGCCGCCGAGGGCGACGCCGTGATCGCCGAGCTGGGGCGCTGGCCATGAGCGGTCGGATCTCCCGAGCGGGGGCGCTGCTGGCGTTGGATCGCATCGCCGTGGCTGGCGACCTGCTGACCGGCGACGGGGCCGAGGCGCTCGTCCGCGAAATGGCCGAGCTCGACCACATCGACGACGAGGGGGTGCGCCATCAAGATCGCTGAGGTAGGCGCCGGAGCGAGCGAACCGCAGACGTGAAGGCGGGGCGATCCGTGGCGAGGTCAGCAGCGTGATGCATTCGCTCCAAGCGGTCACGAAGGGTAAATGTCAGCCGACGAGCCCCCGTGGACTACGACGCGGCGGACAGTGGTAAAGGGTAAGGGTGTGAGCATGGACGGCGGCCCGACGGCGGATGGGGACCAGCTATTCAACGGTGACGAGCTTCGCCTCCGTTTGAACCTGCACTCAAAGGCGCCCGGTCAGGCACGTCGTCGTGTTGCTGACTGGCTGACTTCGGTCGGCTGCCCCGACGACGTGGTGGCCACGATGGTCGTAGTCACGTCGGAGCTCGTTACCAACGCAATCGTGCACGCCAAGTCAGCCCCCGAGGTGACCGCGACGGTGTCGGATGGACACGTGCGGTTGGAGGTCGCTGACGGCCATCTCGCTCCACCAGTCCTTCGGTCCGACGACGAAGTCCGTGTCGGCGGTTACGGGCTCCGGGTGGTCGACGAGTTAACCCACACGTGGGGCTGGGAACCGACCGCCGACGGCAAACGGGTGTGGGTCGAAACGTTGTTCTGACGCCGCCCGCGCCGACGCCGCCTCACGCCGTTGATGCGGCGCTCGGATCCTGCACATCGAGGACCTTCATAACCCCGCTGGTCTCGAACACCCGATACACGAATTCGCAGGGGCGACGCACCGTCAGATGCCGGCCCTCGGCGCGCAGACGCTGATGCACGGCCACGAGCACCTCCAGACCCGATGAGTCCAGGAACGTGATCTGTGCGAGATCCACGGCGACGGCGCCGCTGCTTGCGTCGATCACGGCTTCCAAGCGTGCGGCCAGGTCTGGGGCGGTGGTCAGGTCGAGTTCACCGCCCAGCTCGACGGTGGTGGTGCCGTTCATATGAACGGTGGCGACGCGGAACTCTGGCGGTTGGTCTTCCACGTCGATCCTCCGGGGTCTGGAGAGGGGCGAGTGATTCGCTTGGCTGTCGGTGACGACGAGGCTACCGCGACGGGGAGACACGTCTGCCTACTGCGGATGGGGCGTGCGGCGGCTCTCCAATCGTGATTCCGGTGCCAATGCCGATCGGAAGTTATGGCGCTGAGGGCGTCGTTTTCCACCGGCGAACCGCTCCGACGCATGACTACCAGCGCGATGTCGTCCTGCGGGACGTAGTCGCCGATGACTTGTCGCATGATGTCGCGTGCGACGTCCTCGGGGAGTCCGAGCGATATTGCTTGCCGCAAACGCGAGAAACCGACGTCGAGTGGTTCACCGGGGCGTTCGATGAGGCCGTCGGTGTAGAACGCGACCACGGAATCGGGGGCGAGCGGGATCGTCGTTGACCGACGGTTTCCGAACGGGAGACGTGTTCCGATCGGGGGGCTCGGTTCGACCTCTGCCAGCGCAGCTCGTTGCCGAGGCGCTGCGATCACCGGTGGTGGATGCCCAGCTAACGCGATCGTCATCGTGTCGTATGGCGGATCAAGGACGGCGCAGGCCACCGTTGCCATCGCTCCAAACTCGAAGTGGTTCACCTTGCGGTCGACGAGGTCAAGCACGCGCTCCGGCGGCTCATCGAGCAGCGAATACGCTCGGAGCGCACTTCGGATCCGTCCCATCACGACGGCCGCCTGCAGACCATGACCGGCGACGTCGCCCATGACGATCCACAGTTGACCCGACTCGACAGTGAAGAGGTCGTACCAGTCCCCGCCGATCGTCCTGTGTTCGGCGCCCACGTAGCGAGTCGCGAAGGCGAGTCCCGGACAGTTCGGCAGCCTCGCCGGTAAGAGGCTGCGTTCAAGCAGTCCGGTCGCTGTCCGTTCGTCCGCGAGCTGGCGGGTTTGGATCGCCCCCGCGATGCGATCGGCGACCACTTGGAGTAGCACCTCGTCACCGTCGCTGAACGGTCGGCCGTCGAGTCGTCCGACGTGCAGCACGCCCAGCAGTCCGTTCCCGCGCAGAAGCGGAACGCCGAGCATGGTCTTGATGCCCTTTTCCCACAGGATCGGATTGACGACCGTCGTCGGGTCGACCCGGTCCAACCGGACGGCCTGCCTCGTTGCCGCGATCCGACCGGCGAAGCCGGTTCCGACAGGAACGCGTACTCCCTGACGAACCTCGTCCCCGATGCCACATGCTGCTCTCGCCACCAGCCCTTCCGACCCCCTCTCAAAGAGGAGCACCGCTGCTGTATCGACAGAGAGGATCTCGCGCACGCGTGCCAGCAACTCGTCGAGCAAGCTGTCGAGGTCGAGCGACGAAAGTGTGATGTCAGTCAGCGTCTGCAAGTCCGCGAGGCGGCCATCGTCCGAACCCGCCCCCGAGCTTGACACCACCGCATAATGCCCGATCTGGCGCTCCATGGCCCCCGTGGTGGCGACCGCTACTTCTTGATGCGGCGCTCGGCGTGGTCAGCACGCCAGGCCGGGCACTTCACCTTGCGCCACTCGGCCGTGCGGCGACCGGGTCGGTACAGCGACGTGCGGCGCTTCACCACCACACCCTCCATGTCGAGCTGCTCGCAGCCGGCCAACACGTCGTCGAGTTCGGACCCACGGAACACGTGGACCGCCGTCAGGGCGCCGTCCGAGAGCCGCACCAAGCAGTCGAGCACCTCGCGCCGGCTCGCCAGGTCGTAATCGAGCAGGCTGCGCCCGTTGAGACGCAGTACGTCGAAGGCGACGAACGTGAGCCGCTGCTGCCGTCGACGCGCTGCGAGCAGTCCGGCCATCGGGTAGAAGTCGACGGGCAGGCCGGCGCCGGCAACCAGCTCGCCGTCGAGGACGCACTCCACTCCGAGCTCGGCGATCGACGCCACCTCCGGCACCTTCGCCGAGATGTCACGGCCAGTGCGCGTCCACACGTTGTACCCGTCGTGGCCGACGGCGAGCTGCGCTCGCCAGCCGTCCGCCTTCGGCTCGACGACCCAGTCGTCGAGCGCGCCGGTTGGTCGGCCGCTAGAGGCGAGCATCGGCGGCGTGAACGACGGCACGGCCCACAGGATGCCCCGGTTCCGGTCGCTCAGGGCCCTGATCGGGCCTTCGGTGCGGCGGTCAGGAGGCGGTTGAGCACGGTGGGACTTGCCACTCGCGTCGGGCGTGCGCCGGCCCCGACCTGTCGCGCAGTTCGTCAACGGCTCATCTCCGGTGACGGCGGCGAGGGCGGATCAGGCCGATTCAGCGACAGCAACGGAAGGACGTGCGCACGAACCTCTATCGGTGCGCCGGCCATCCGGAACAGGACGTAACTGCCGTCGTGCACTGTCACCATGACGCCAGTCGTGCCCGGGACCTGGCTCCCCGATCCCAAGAAGCCCGTCCACACCGACCACCCACGGGAGTGCTGCTGGGTAAGACCTTCGATCTCGACGGCGGCGATGTCCGACGTCGAGACGTTGAAGATGCGAATCCACACGGGCGCGCCGCGAGCCAATCTGCTGCGCTTCTCGGTGACGTCGACAGTGAGCCAGTGTTCGTGCAGGACGAGCCGACAGGTCGCCCCCCGCGGTAGCACCGTGCGGCCGTGGGGGACGGGTTCCTGTTTGACGGTCCAGGCGTGAAGCCATACCGGCCACGGACGCGTGCCACAGCCGTTCGCATGACGATGGTCTAACGCGTGCTACGCCCGGTTGAGTTCGGGCGAGTCAAGCAACGTCTCGCGCGAAATGGCCCGACCTAGTTGATGGAGGTACCGCCCTCGGATGTCGCGGGCGGAGGCTGGGCGCCGGACCCCTCGGCCGTCATCAGCGACGCCGGTGGGATGGGGTTGCGGTGGACCGAGCACGTGAGCGCCGACGAGGCCGTCGGGTTCGACCCCCCGCTGCACTGACCGAAAACGACCAAGTGGCCGCCCGGTGCATTGTCGGTGCTTGGGCGGCCACTCGGATGCCTTTTTAAGGCTAGGTCGAGCCCTCAGTATCGGAGAACTCTATGTGTGCGCGGGTGGGGGACCAGCTCACTAGCCGAAGCTTCTGATTGTTGCGCTTGGCCAGCACCGACGCGGCGACCAAGATCACAACAACGCGCAGAAGTGGGAGAGTGAAGAGGGCGACCAGCACGAAGATCGTGCTGGGCATCTGCCTCTAGGTCAGAGATCCACCTGCGGAGGGGGTGCTGTCACGGGGCTCCTTTTGGCGGCGGGCCGGTCGCCTTCGGCCTGGGCAGCCGGTGGTCGGTCGGCTGGCGACAACAACAGCCTATGGAAGGGGTGTCGTCACGGGACGGCACGATGGTTCAGCCAGCGAGCAACTCGTCCAGGTCCTCGTCGTCCTCGAACCAGTCGGGATCCGGCGGCGCAGCGGCGAACCACGCCGACCCCCAGATCTCGCAGGGGTGGTAGCCGCACGCCCCCGCGTAGCGGTCGGCCGTGTTCGGTGACAGCGGCCGGCAGAGGCAGGCGGGGTCGACGCCGATGCGGTGCGCCACGCTGCGCAGGCTGTTGCCCGTGATCACGATCAGCGGAGCCGGGTCGAACGTCGGTCCGTGTCGTGGTGCCGTCATCCGTCGGCGGACCGTACGGATGCGCGTTGACGAGAGCGCCGTGAGCCGCCCGTAACTCCGCGTGCCTTCCACGGACGACACAGAATTAGTTAGCCATCGTCACCTGTGGTCTGGCGATCGGGCTCTCCGGCCTGAACCCCTTCCACACGCAGTAGATGCCCAGCGACAGCTCCCACGCTGCCTCCGGCAGTGTCAGCAGGCCAGCAATCGCCGTACCGTCCTCGTACACGTCGCACAGCTTCAGCACGAAGGAAAGGATCAGCACCGGGCCGCCGATAAGACCCAGCAGCGCCATGCGAGGCGGCACGAGCGCCGATCGATACATCAAGTAGCCCAGCATCAAGCCGTTCCCGATCCCGGCAACGAGTCCGGGTCCCCACTGGAAAGTCCATTCGTAGGTATTCACCAAGGACTCGCCTTGCACGGCGAGCACGGCGGCGTCGGCACCAGTACCTGACGCCAATGACTCCGCCACGTTCACCACTGACATGATGCTGATGAGTCCGATCGCGGCGAAGACCGATTCCATGGTGCGAGCGGAGACGTATCCGAGCGAGATGGTTTCGCTCTGCCGTCTAGCGAGTGGGTAGAGGACGACTGCGGTTCCGATTTGGGTGACGATCAGTCCGAACTCGAGCACCGCGCCGAGCTTGAGGCTATTGGTTGAAGTGTCGCCAGGGATGAAGCGCATGTCGCTCCAGCTGGCGCCCAGACCGTTTACGAACAGCAGGCGTGCGGGGATGCTCGTGACGAATGTGCCGATAAACAGCCAGCCGAAGATTCGTCCTGTTCGTTGAACATCCATGCGCTATTCCCTTCCCCTTGTTGAACTATTTCTCTACCGCCGGGCTCGCTACTGGGACGCCCTTGGTCGGAGGGTCCGTCTCTTCCGCAAACGAAAGCACGCCAATCTCCCCGCGAGCGCGGCGATCGTCAAGTCGCCCAGACGAGGGACACGGGCCCGGGCGTCGTAGAACGTCGCGGGCTTACGTCGCGCACCGCGGGGCCGGCGGCTCGCTCGTCCACCAGCCGGTAGCCCATCGGAACTCGGTCCGTACTGTGCTCATGTCAGCGCCTTCTGTCGGTGCTCGCTCGGCCTCGGCGCCGTGACGGCGGTGTCGGCGCGCACTTGCTTGTTGGGATCGGTGTGCACATTCCGTGCACATGGGGATGAGAAACGGTGAATCGCAATGAGCAACAGTGATTCACGAGATGCCTGCTCAGACGGCAGATCGCTGCATCGCGGCAGGTCACAGAGACGGCACAGCGGATTCCCGCTTACAGGCCGACTCACCGTCGCCCGGGGAGCGACGATGCGATGTCGCCACAGCAAGCCGGCTGAGCGCCGGCACTCTGCGTGAGCGAACAGAACGGATCTGCGCTCTTCGCTCACGCAGAGCCGGGTCAGGCCAGCTCGCCGAGCTGCTGCGCGCCGCGGTGCGCAATCCGAACGGGCGTGATGATGCCGCCGACGCCTCAGGTGAGCTTGCGTCGCGCCGCGTAGCAGGTCGCGGCTCCGCCGGCGACGGCGAGCGCGGCGACCAGGATGAGCACGCCGCTGGCGCTGCCGGTGTCGGCCAAGCCGTCGTCCTCACCGCCGCCCAGCGCGGCCGTGCACGACAGGTGCCAGGTGGCCTGGCCGGCGTCGACCCGGAACCCTCCGTTGTGGGTGCCGTCGGCGGGCATCGTGTAGGTCAGCGTCGCCGGAAAGCCTCCCGAGTCGACCACCTTGTTCGACCCCGCCGGGCCGATGTCGAAGTAGAGCTCTGTCGCCGTCGGTGTTGCATCCGCCGTGGGCTCGCTGGCACGGACCGTGATCATCTCGCCGGCGTGGAACGCCATCGGGAACCCGAGGCTGCCGCTCTGCCCGAGGAAGTCCTCCCACACCGGGTCGTTGAACGTGTTGCACCCCTGGCTCGGCCCACCGACCTGCGCCGAAGCGCGTGGGGCGGTCCCGGCGACGACGCCCAAAGCGCTGAGGACGGTCGCCGCAGCAACACACCACCCCCACCGGGTCCACCGCCGGTTCCGTTCGTTGTCGACCATGTGTTCCTCCGTTGCTGTCACGCGATGACCCGGATGTCGAGCAGTTTGGCCACTCGGGTCAGCGGCTCGGCGATCGACCCGATGCGGCCCTCCCCGAACAGCTTGGACATCTGGCAGAGCATGTTGCCGAGCAACTTCGTGGGATCGAACTTGCCGGGCTCGGCGGCCAGCCGCAGGCGGAGCTGATCCAGGTCGACGATCAGGCCCGGCCGCGCGACGTCGATCCGTCCGAGGACGAGGTCGAGCACCTTGCACGGGCTCTGGGCCGCCATCCCGGTGACCACCACGTCGACGGACTGCCCGGCGATGTCCAGCGAGGCAGCCAGCCGATCGTCCTGCACCACGAATTCGGTCAGCGTCGTCGAGACGAAGCCGGGGTTGCCGTTGATCGTCGCCGGCAGCTCGAACGTCAACGGATCGGACGGCGGCTTGGCCACGGCGTCGGTCGCCGCCGCGCTGACCGGACCGGCCCATGCGCCGACGCCGAGCGCGGACGCAAGGACCAGGCCGAGCCCGGCCGTGAGTCGTCGTCGTTGGTGCATGTCAGCGCCCTCCCTCGAACGGCGCGTCTGCCGACTGCAGGCCCCGTGGACGGTCGCACCGTAGCCCCCGCCGGGACATCGTGTACCGCACGTGAGGCAGGCGCCGGTCGTCCGACTCGCTCGGCAGACTGGCCGTTGATGGATCTGCGGACCTGGATGGACACCGAACACGCTGCGCTGGCCGACCGGTTCGAGCAGTCGGTCGTCGGCGCCGTGCCGCTCGAACGGTGGACCGAGCAAGCCGGCCCGGGGGGCTCGTCGATCGCCTTCCTCACGTTCCACACCGCCTACCACGCCGACCTCGCCGTCAATGCCGTGCTGGGTCGACGAGCGCCGCAGCTCGACACCTGGCGGGATCGGCTCGGGCTCCGGGGCACCGCCGCCCACGTCGGCCTGGCCGAGGCGGAGCCCGTGGAGCTGTCCGCCGCGCTCGACCGGGAGCAGCTGCTCGCCTACGCCCGCGCCGTTCACGACCAAACGCACGGGTGGCTCGGCACCGTCGACGTCAACGAGCTCGACGCCGTCCCCGACGCCGCCGCCGGACTCGCCGCCGCCGGCGTCGAGCAGCCGGCTGTGCCGTGGCTGTTCTCGATGTGGAGCGGCCGGCCGGCGTCGTGGTTCGTGCAGTGGGAGGCGATCGGCCACCGTCTCAACCACCTCGGGGAGATGGTTTCGGTGCGCAACCGCCTCGGCCTGTCGCCGTTCTGAGCCGGCCGAGGCCGGGTCGCTCGCTCGCTCATTGGTGCACCCTGGCGTCATTCGACGGATCACACGTAGAGCTGGTGCACCAATGAGCCGAAGACCGTGCTTGATAGTTCGCTCGCTCGAAGACTCGCTCGCTCATTGGTGCACCCTGGCGTCATTCGACGGATCACACGTAGAGCTGGTGCACCAATGAGCCGAAGACCGTGCTTGATGGTTCGCTCGCTCGAAGACTCGCTCGCTCATTGGTGCACCCTGGCGTCATTTGACGGATCACACGTAGAGCTGGTGCACCAATGAGCCGAAGACCGTGCTTGATGGTTCGCTCGCTCGAAGACTCGCTCGCTCACGTCGACGAGCTCATCGCCTCCTCGTTGAACGAGTAGAGGACCGGCCCGGCCCGACGGATGTCGATGCGGCACACCGACGCTTGCGAGAGGTGCGACCGCCAGCCGATCTCGATCCCACAACCGAGCGCCCACGCCACGGCGGTCTTGATCGGCGAGACGTGGCTGACGACGGCGACCGTCCGCCCGGCGGCCCGAACCGCCAACTCGTCCAGCGCGTGACGGACCCGGATGTCCAAGTCGGCCAATGACTCACCCCCCTCCGGCACCCAGGACGGGTTGACACGCCAGTGGTCCCACGCCTCGGACGGCACGTCGGCGTGTAGCACGCCTTCGTAGATGCCGTAGGACAGCTCGATCCAGCGCTCGTCGACCGTGAACGGTCGGTCGAACGCCCGCGCCGTCTGCTGGGCCCGCACGAGCGGGCTGGAGATCAGCTCGTCGACGGGGCCGACCAGCTTGGCGACGGCGATCGCCTGGCGCTCCCCCACCTCGTCGAGCGGTTCATCGACGCGCCCCTGCAGACGGCCCGTGGCGTTGAGCGCCGTCCGGCCGTGACGCACGAGGATCAGCACGCCGAAGAGTGTTCCACAGCGCCCCTCACCGTCCGCCGAAGAGCTGCCCCGTCGTCCAGAAGCGATGGCGCGCCGCGGGTCGCGACAGTCGCGACGACCGCCACACCCACGCCAGGATGGCCAGCCCGGCCAGCTCCATCGCCACGGCCCACCACCCCCGCGCCGCCTCCGGGAGCTCGATGCCGGCGAGGTCGAAGCCGCCCAGCGGCCACCAGAACAACCGGGTGTCGGTCCACGCCCCGTCGACGACCTGGTGGAGCAGCAGGCCGATCGGCAGTCCGAGCAGCAACGGCCGCAAGCGACCTCGGCGGGACGTGCTCAACATGACCACGGCCAGCACGACGAGGCTGAACAGCAGGGTGTGCAGGATCCCGGCGCCACCGAAGATCCCGTCGCCGAGCGGCAGCGCCGCGCCGACGACCAGCAGTCGATAGTCGAACCGCGGGTCCTGGAAGACGAACCGCACGATGGCGATCGCCGTGCCGACGAACCAGAGCAGCACGCCGCCCGCCGCTCAGGGCACCAGCAGGCGGCCGCACTCCGGGCAGTCCGCCAGCTCACCGGCCGGCGTGGCCCGCACCGCCTCCACCTCAGCGGCCGACAGGTCGAGGTGGCATCCGGAGCACCGTGTGCCCTCCAGCGCGCCGACGGCGACCCCACCGAACCTGGCCCGCAGTCGGGCGTAACGATCGAGCACGGCAGGATCGAGCCGTCCGGCCACGACGTCGCGCTCGGCACGCCACGAGGCCAGTTCGGCGTCGACGGCACCCTCGGCCGCGCCGAGCGCCGCCGCAGCCTCGTCAGCGGCCGCCGCCAGCCCCGGGCGGGCGGCATCCAGCGCGTCGCGCTCGGCGGACAATGTGGATTGCTCCTCGAGATGGCCCAGCTCCTGGTCGTCCAGCTCGTCACGACGGGCAGCCAGGGTGGCCAGCTCGTGCTCCAACGCGTCGGCCTGACGCGTCGACGTCACCGTTCGCAGCTGTCCCTCCAACCGCACCCGGTGCTGCTGCACTCCTGCGCCGTCGCGCTCCAGGGCGGCCACCGCCGCTTCGAGCTCGGCGTCTCGCACGTCGATCGCCGACCGCCGACGGTCAGCATCGGCGAGCGCCGTCCTGGCGGCGGTGGCCGCCTCCCGCTCGGCCAGGTGGGCGTGGCGGTACACGGCCTGGTCGATCGACGTGTCCAGGCGCTGCAGCGCCAGCACGTCGTCGCTCAGCAAGACACGACGGCGGTCGTCGCCAGCGGCGCCGACGGCATCGGTGCGCGGGGATCGAGCACGTCGGGTGGGACCGTCGTACCTGGCTCGATGCGCTCGACCCGGGTGGGCGGCGGCGTGTTCGGGATGGTGGTCGGCGCAGCACCAGCGGCGGGGGTCCGTGAGGCCCCAGCGACCTGCGTCGGCGACTGCGAGGGCGCCGCGGCGGGGGGCGGTGTAGCGGGGGTCGGGGCATCGGTCGGTGGTGTGGTCACGATGACCGGCGGTTGGGTCTCGGCCGGCGGCTGCGTCTCCACCGGCGGCGGCTCCCCGGTGGTCGGCGCGGCGACGGACATGAACCCGGCCGGGGCCGCGAGGCCCGGCGCCGTCGTCGACGTACTGGTGGACGACCCGGCCTGACCGGGCACGGGCGGCGTCGCCCGGCGGACCAGGCACTCGTTGCCGGGCAGGTACAGCAGCGCGGCCGGGCGAGCGGGCGGAGGTGGCGCCGGCCAGTCCACGATCGGAAGGCTCTCGTGCGCCCGGTCCATGTAGGCCTTCCAGATCTCCGCCGGATACCGACCACCCTGCACCCGCGAGGCGTTGCGGCCCCCGAACTCCGGCACGTTGACCATCGGCGTGTAGCCGTTCGGATCGCCGACCCACACGGCGGTGGTGATCTGCGGCGTGAAGCCGACGAACCAGGCGTTCGTGTTGTCCTGCTGCGTGCCCGTCTTGCCGGCCGCCGGCCGCTCGCCGACGAGCGAGTTGCCTCGCGCCGTGCCCTCGGTCAGGACGCCCTTCAGCGTGTCGGTGGTGGTCAGGGCGGCCCCCTCGTCGAGCACCTGCGTGCCGGCGCTCTCGTGGGTGTAGATCCGGCGACCGTCGGCGGTGTCGATGTACTCCACGTAGTACGGCTGGTGGTGGAGCCCCTTGTTGGCGATCGTCTGCGCGCCGGAGGCCATGTCGAGCGGGCTCATCTCGTTGGCGCCCGTCGAGTAGCTGATGAACGGTTCGATCGGCCGTCGATCCTCGCGAGGCTGGCCCGGGTAGAGGTAGTTCGACTGGGCCATCCGGTACGTCGTGTCGACGACGCGGTTGAGCCCGACGATCTGCGACAGCCGCACGTAGGCGCAGTTGATCGAGCTCCACGTCATCCGGGCCAGCGTGTCCGGGGCCCGCTTCGTCGATTCGGAGACGTCGAACGGCTCGTCCTCGTCGGGCACGTCGAACGTGCAGTTGTTCTGGCCGTCGATGATGTCGCCGGGCTGGGCCCCGGCCTGGATCGCCGCCGCCAGCACGAACAGCTTGATGCTCGACCCCGTCTGGCGCGGGGCGAGCGCCATGTTCGTCTCCCGCTCGTTCGGCACGAACCCGCGCCCTCCCACCATCGCTCTGATCGCGCCGCTCGTCGTGTCCAACGAGACGACGGCGGCATCGAAGCCCTGGGCGTTGTCCGGAAGGATCTTGCGAGCATCCTCGGCATAGGCCTGGGCGAAGGGGTCGTAGGTCGTGTGGATGCGCAGGCCGCCTCGGTACAGCGTGGCGTAGCGCTCGTCGTAGGTCTGGCCGAGCAGGTTCGACTGGTCGAGCAGGAACTCGCGCAGCGCCTCGGTGTAGTAGCCGCGGGCGTAGATCCGCCCGGGCGTGGTGCGGGCCCGATCGGGCAGCACGAACGCCTCGTCCTCCTTGGCCGCCTCGGCCTCGGTCAGCTCGCCGGCGTCGACCAGGCGGTCGAGGACCTGACCGAACCTCGACCGGCTGCGCTCCGGGTTGATCACCGGGTCGTAGCCCGACGGCGACCGGACGAGCCCGGCGAGGAACGCCGCCTCGATGAACGTCAGCTGGTCCACGGTCTTGCCGAAGTACACCTCGGACGCCGCCTGGATGCCGTACGCGTTGTTGCCCAGGAAGACGGTGTTCAGGTAGCGCTCGAGGATCTCGTCCTTGGTCTTGGCCCGGTCGAGCATCAGCGCGTAGTGGACCTGCAGCAGCTTGTAGCGGCCGTCGCGCTCGAGCCCGGCGAGGAAGTCGTTCTTGACGACCTGCATGGTGATCGTCGACGCGCCTTGCTGGGCGGAGTCCTCCGACGAGAAGTTGGACAGCGTCGCCCGCACCAGGCTGCGCAGGTTGACCCCGTCGTGGTTGTAGAACTCGCGGTCCTCGACGGCGAGGAAGGCATCGATGACTCGCGGCGGAACTTGTTGCAGGGGCACCGGTTGGCTGTTCTCGGCCTGGAACACGGCCAGCTCGTTGCCGAAGACGTCGTAGGCGTACGAACGCTGGGCCAGCGGCTGGAAGGCCGGCAGGACGACCGGCAGCTCCTCGTGGGCGTTGGCGATCTGCCACAGGCGGGGTGCGACGGCGACCACCACCGCCGTGACCAGCAGCGCGCCGCCGCCGACGATCAGCCCCAACCGGCCCAACCAGGCCAGGGAGCGAGCTGGGGGGTTGACGAGCCGCACAGTGGCCCGACGCTAGTGGTCGGGTTCCGGCGAATCGCGGCAGGGTCTAGCGTCCGGGCGTGAGCGAGCGAGTCTTCGAGCGAACGAACCATCAGGCACGGTCTTCGGCTCATTGGTGCACCAGCTCGACGTGTAATCCGTCGAATGACGCCAGGGTGCACCAATGAGCGAGCGAGTCTTCGAGCGAACGAACCATCAGGCACGGTCTTCGGCTCATTGGTGCACCAGCTCTACGTGTAATCCGTCGAATGACGCCAGGGTGCACCACATGAGCGAGCGAGTCTTCGAGCGAGCGAACCATCAGGCACGGTCTTCGGCTCATTGGTGCACCAGCTCTACGTGTAATCCGTCGAATGACGCCAGGGTGCACCAATGAGCAAACGGTTCCGCTTCGGCGTCCAGGTCTCCGGTCCGTCCGACGGCGCCGGCTGGGTGGAGCAGGCCCGCCGCATCGAGGGCCTCGGCTACTCGACGGTCACGATGCCCGACCACTTCGGCGACCAGCTGGCGCCGATGACGGCGTTGGCGGCAGCAGCCGCGGCGACGACGACGCTGCGCGTCGGCGCCCTGGTCTTCGACAACGACTACAAGCACCCGGTCGTGCTCGCCAAGGAGCTGGCCACGATGGACGTGTTGAGCGGCGGCCGGGTCGAGATCGGCCTCGGCGCCGGCTGGATGGCCAGCGACTACGAGGCCTCCGGCATCCCCTACGACCGGGCCGGTGTCCGCATCGACCGGTTCGAGGAGGGGTTGGCGATCATCAAGGGCGCGATGGCCGACGGGCCGTTCTCCCACCAGGGTGAGCACTACACGATCACCGACTACGACGGTCTGCCGTTGCCGGTGCAGCGCCCGCACCCGCCGATCCTGATCGGCGGCGGCGGCAGGCGGGTCCTGACGATCGCCGCCCGGGAGGCCGACATCGTGGGGATCAACGGGAACATGCGGGCCGGTGTCATCGGTCCCGACGCCGTCGCGTCGATGACGCACGACGTCGTCGCCACCAACGTGGCGCTGGTGCGCGAGGCGGCCGGCGCCAAGTTCGACGAGATCGAGCTGAACATCCGCGCCTTCATGGTCTCGGTGACCGACGATCGCGCCGGCGCGCTGCGCGGCGTGGCCGGGATGGTCGGCGTCGACGAGGCGATGATCGACGCCACCCCGTTCGCCTTGATCGGCAGCGTCAGCGAGATCGTCGAGCGGCTGCAGCAGCGCCGGGAGGAGCTCGGCTTCAGCTACGTGATCGTCGGCGGCGACGACGTCGAGCCGTTCGCCCCGTCGTCCGTCGCCGACACCTAGCTCGTCCCGGCCACCTGACGCCTCCGTCGCGAACTCGGATGGGAGGGCGGATCTAGAGCTTGCGGTCCTTTTCGATGACGGTGATGCCCTCGGCGCTGACCGAGAAGCGCTGGCGGTCGCGCTCGGCGTCGAGGCCGATCCGGTCCCAGTCCGGCACGACCACGTTCTTGTCGACGATGCACCGCTGCAGCCGGGCCCCGGGGCCGACCCGGACACCGGGGAACAGGATCGAGTCCGTGACGTGGGCGTCGTGGTCGACGTACACGCCCGGCGCGATGATCGACCGCTCGACGTGGGCGCCCGAGATGATCGACCCCTCGCACAGCAGGCTGCCGTCGACGTACGACGGCTCGCCGCCTGACCCCCTGGACACCTTGGCCGGCGGTTCGGCGGCACGGTACGTGTACACCGGCCACCGGCTGTTGTAGAGGTTGAACACGGGGTGCGGAGCGATCAGGTCCATGTTGGCGTGGTAGTAGGCGTCGATCGTGCCGACGTCGCGCCAGTAGCCCCGCTCGCGCTCGTCCTGCCCCGGCACGACGTTGGTCGAGAAGTCGTAGGCGTGGGCCACGCCGGCCCGGGTCAGCGCCGGGATGACGTCACCGCCGAGGTCGGTGTACTGGTCCTCACGGGGCGTGACGATCTCGATCAGCGTCTTGGTGTCGAACACGTAGTTGCCCATCGAGGCCAGGCAGCGCGAATCGTCCCCCGGCATCCCCGGCGGGTCGGCGACCTTCTCGTGGAAGTCGCGGATCAGCCAGCCGTCGTCGACCTCGATCACCCCGAACGACGACGCCTCCCGGCGCGGCACCGGGATGGCGGCGACGGTCACGCCGGCCCCGACGGCGACGTGGTGGTCGACCATCTGGCGCGGGTCCATGCGGTAGATGTGATCGGCCCCGAACACGCAGACCAGGTCGGGCCGCTCGTCGTGGATCAGGTTGAGGTTCTGGTAGATCGCGTCGGCCGACCCCTGGAACCAGAACGGCCCCCGCCGCATCTGTGCCGGTACCGGCGCCACGTACTGGTTGAGCAGCGTCGAGAAACGCCACGTCTGAGAGATGTGGCGGTCCAGGCTGTGGCTCTTGTACTGGGTCAGGACGACGATCTTCAGGTACCGGGCGTTGGCGAAGTTCGACAAGGCGAAGTCGATCAACCGGTAGCAGCCCCCGAACGGGACCGCCGGCTTGGCCCGATCGTTGGTCAACGGCAGCAGCCGCTTTCCCTCTCCCCCGGCCAGCACGATGACGAGGACGTTCGGTTCGGCCACTGCTCGGCAACATAACGGCGACGAGCGGCGTGGTAGTGATCTCGTGATGCAGCTCGGTGCCGTCCTCCCGCACGACGAGATCGGTACGGATCCCGGTGCCATCCGCGCCTACGCCCAGGGGCTGGAGGAGCTCGGCGTCGCCAACCTCCTCGTCTACGACCACGTGCTCGGCGCCGACCGCGACCGTCCCGGCGGTTTCGAAGGCGTCTACGACGCCGACGTGGCCTTCCATGAACCCTTCGTGGTGCTCGGCTTCATCGCCGCCGTGACCCAGCGACTCGAGTTGGTGCCGGCCGTGCTGATCCTCCCCCAGCGCCAGACCGCCCTGGTGGCCAAACAGGCCGCCGAGCTGGCGGTGCTGTCCGGGAACCGCTTGCGCCTCGGCGTCGGGACGGGCTGGAACGCCGTGGAGTACCTCGCCCTCGACGAGCCGTTCCACCACCGCGGCAGGCGCCAGGCCGAGCAGGTCGAGCTGTTGCGCCGGCTCTGGTCCGAGCACACGCTGAGCTTCGACGGCGAGTTCGACACGGTCGAGCACGCCGGCATCAACCCCCGGCCGTCGGAGCCGATCCCCATCTGGTTCGGTGGTTCTGCGCCCGTCGTGCTCGAGCGCTGCGCCCGGCTCGGCGACGGGTGGGTGCCGCTCGGCACCCCGGGCGACTCGTCTCGTGAGCGCCTCGAGGTCATCCGCCGGCATCGCGCCGCGGCCGGGCTGTCGATGGATGGGTTCGCGGTGCAGGCCCAGGCCCAGTACGCCGGCGGCGATCCGGACCGGTGGCGGACGCACGCCGAGCGATGGCGGGCGCTCGGCGCCACCCACCTGGCCGTGGCCACCCATCGCGCCGGACCGACCGACGCCGACGGTCACGTCCGGCGGGTGGCCGAGTACCTCGACGCCGTCCGCGACGTGGCCTGAGTCGATGGTTGACGGGCCGGGTCGTGGACGCGATCGTGCAGCGGTGAGGTCGACACCGCTCCCGACGGGAACCGTCTCCTTCACGGCGATGGCCGACGGAACGGCGGCCGACTACGACCTCGTGTTCGCCCACGAGCAGGCGCAGATCGACGGCCAGGCCGACCGGGTGCTGGAGTGGCTCGGCCAGATGGCTGGGCCGTCCCCGTACCGCGTCTCGCGGCTCGACCACGTCCTCCAGTCGGCCACCCGCGCCGAGCGCGACGGCGCCGCCGACGAGACCGTCGCCTGCGCCCTGCTGCACGACATCGGCGACGTGCTCGGGACGGCCAACCACTCCCAGGTCGGCGCCGCGCTGCTGCGCCCCTACGTCTCGGAGCGCAACTGGTGGATCGTCCACCACCACGGGCTCTTCCAGGGCTACTACTGGTTCGCCCACGTCGGCGGGGACCCCGACGCACGGGACGCCTTCCGCGGTCACCCGTACTACGACGACACGGTGCGCTTCTGCGCCGAGTGGGACCAGAACTGCTTCGATCCGAACTATCCGACGAAGGACCTCGGCCACTTCGAGCCGCTCGTGCGCCAGCTGTTCGCCCGCCCACCGGCCGACATGCTCGTGCCCGAGGCGGGGTGACCGATGGGTCGATCGATGGACGAGCGCGAGGTGCGGGCGTTCCTCGCCCACGGCACCCGCACCGGGAAGCTGGCCTGGGTCGGTGCGACCGGCCAGCCCCACGTTGCGCCGATCTGGTTCGTCGTCGACGACGGCGCGCCGCAGCTCGAGGTCGTGTTCAACACCGGCTCCACCACCTCCAAGGGGCGCGCGCTGGCCCGTGATCCACGTGTGTCGCTCCTCGTCGACGACGAGCGGCCGCCCTTCGCCTTCGTCAAGCTGACCGGCGCGGCTTCGATCAGCACCGACCTCGACGACGTGCGGAGCTGGGCGACGCGCATCGCCGCCCGCTACGTCGGCGACGGGCGGGCCGACGAGTACGGCGCCCGCAACGGCGTGCCTGGCGAGCTGCTGGTGCGGCTGCGCCCGACGGCGGTGCTCGCCGAGGCCGGCGTCGCCGACTAGCCGCCAGCGTCAGGCGGGGTCGGACGTGGTGTCCGATGGCGCCGTGTCCGCCGCCGTCGGTGGCGGGAACGACGACGCATCGGTGGTCTCCGACGTGTCACCGAGGGCCTCGCGCACGGAGCGGATGCCGTCGAGCGGCAGGTTGCCGGCGACGTACTTGGCGCCCTGGAAGCGCTCCAGCTCCTTCAGCACGGCGTCGCGATGGACGGCGCCGACGAGCAGGGCGACCGTCGTCGTGCCGGGCTGGACCATGCCCCGCAGCTGCTCGACGAAGTCGTCGGTGACGCCGACGTCGACGAGCTTGGCGGTGATCGCGCCGGCGCCGGCACCGATGCCGCCGGCGACCAGCATCCCGACCGGTCCGCCGAGCAGCAGCCCGAAGAGGCCGCTCCACAGCCCGACGCCGACGGCGGTGGTCCCAGGCTGCAGATCCTTCGTCTCGCGCACGTGGGTCCGCCCGTCGGCGTCCTTGATCACGAACACGGCGTCGTGGAGCTCGATCTGACCGTCGCGGGCGAGCCGGATCGCCGCCGTCATGAACTCGCTGGCCTTCAGCTCGTCGTCGAACGAGATGGCCGCCAGCTGCGTCGGCAACGGCGATGTCGTGGTGGTGTCGGTCACGACCGCCGACTGTAGGCGGCGGTCGGCGCCGCCACCACGGCCGCGCAGGCCGCCAGCGCCCGCTCGATCCCCTGGTCGTCGACGTCGAGGTGGGTGACCGCCCGGACCCGGTCCCCGACCAACGACATCCGCACGTCGTGGTCGGCCAACCGGTGGACGAAGTCGTCGGCGGTGGCGTCGACCGAGGCGGGGCGGATCCAGACCATGTTCGTCTCGACGGGCTCGACCTCGACGCCGAGGTCCTGCAGGCCGGCGGCCAGCGTCCGGGCCCGGCGATGATCGTCGGCCAGGCGATCGACGTGGTGGTCGAGGGCGTACCGGCACGCCGCGGCGGCGATGCCGGCCTGGCGCATCGCGCCGCCGAGCCGGTGCTTCCAGATCCACGCTCGCTCGACGTAGTCGTCTGGTCCGGCGAGCACTGCGCCGAGTGGCGCGCCGAGGCCTTTCGTGAAGTCGATCCATGCGCTGTCGACCGGGCCGGCCCAGTCCACGGCCGGGACGCCGGAGGCGACCACGGCGTTCATCAGCCGGGCGCCGTCGAGGTGGACCCGGACGCCTCGGCCGTGGGCCGCGGCGACGACGTCGCGGTAGCCGGCGAGCGGCCAGACCGTGCCGCCGCCGAAGTTGTGGGTCTGCTCCACGCACACCAGGGTCGGCGGCGGTCGGTACGGGTTGCCCGGCTCGAGCGCCGGCACGAGGTCGGCGGCGGTGAAGATCCCCCGCTCGCCGCGCACCGTGTCGACGACGGCGCCGGACACGACCCCGATGCCGCCGGTCTCCGACCGCAGGATGTGGCCGAGGTGCTCCATGACCACGACGTCACCTGGCGCAACGTGGGCGGCGACGCCGATCAGGTTGCACATCGTCCCGGTGGGCAAGAAGACCGCCGCCTCGTGGCCGAGCAGCTCGGCGACCTCCGTGCACAGGGCGGTGACCGTCGGGTCCCGCCGCTGCTGCTCGTCACCGACCTCGGCGGCGGCCATCGCCACCCGCATCTGCGGCGTGGGACGGGTCTGCGTGTCCGAGTAGAGGTCGACGAGATTGGCGGGACTCACGCCTGGACGCACACGGACTCACGCCGCACCGTCCGGCAGGGCTGGTTGCCGACGATCGATCTGGCGCCGTTCGTTCGAGTGATCGTCATCGCCACGAGGATGGCGAGGAACGTGGCTCCGATGACGACCTGGAAGAACTGAAAGCGGTACTCGCTCGTCGGCGCCGTGAAGAACAGCAGAAGCTGCATCGACAGGAGCACGGCAATCAGAACGATCGCGGCGCGCCGAGCGCCCATCCGTCCACCGATGACCCAGCTACTCATGATCGCCGCCACCAGGTAGAGCGCGGGAACACGCAGCATCGAGCCGGGACCGTTTGCCTCGTTGGTCCATGACAGCACGAGGTTGCGGATGCGAAGCAGCTCCGGGAAGGAGTTCTCCACACCTATCGCGCTTCGTGACAACTGGTCGGACCGCTCGAAGTAGGGGCTGCGGACGTCACGCGAGATACCCAATTGATCAAGGTGGAGGTCCAGTCTGGCGCGAAGGTATGGCACCGGATCACGCTTGATCATGTCGATCCATTGCCGCCGGTACTCGTCGTTGATCACGTTGGCGCCCAGCCCGTCTGAGTAGGGCGTGAACCTGACGACCGGAGGGTTCAGGCCGATCACAGCGTCCGGGTCTCGGTCGCTCAGCCGCTGCTCGAGGTTGGTTACGTCCTGAGATGGGAACAGAAACTCATCCATGGCGGGCGAGCTCTCGTCGAGTGTGACGGCCGTCAAGTCGCGCAGCATCAAGAGTTGTGCAGGATGGTGCTTGACCTCCGTCACCGCACTCTGGAGGCCGCCCACGAACACGAGGCCGGCGATGGCGCCAACAGCGATGACGACGCCGCGCACTCCTCGTCCGAGCGGACGACGGCGGCGACGCAGCAACCCTGCCGTGGCCACGCCGAAGCCGAGAAGGGCAAACGGCGCGCCGTTCTGGCGAGCGTCCGCCGCAATGATCGAGAGGGCGATCAGGGCGCCGAGGTTCCAGGTGGACCTCGCCGCAGTTCGGTGGGCGCGCCACGCCAAGGCGGTGAGGCCGACGCAGGCGGCCGCAAACCACACATCTCGGCCGACCCAGCCCAGCAAGCCGTAGACGGGCGGAAACAACACGACTGCCAGCGTGACCACACGAGCCGTCGACCGAGGAAGGAACTGCTTGGCGAGCGTGAGCACGGCGACCACGAACGCACCGACTCCCACGAGGAACACGACGCCTGGCGGAATGCCAGTCCCGTCGACGACACCCCACGCTCGACCGATCAGGGGCGCGTACCAGTTCGAAACCTTGCCATCGCGTGCGCTCTGCAAGATCGCCTGGGAGTCCACGGTGTAGATGCCCGGCCACACCGGAACGCACACCAGCAGAGTGGCGCTCGCCACGACCACAGTGTCGAGGCGGTCGTCCGGCCCGGACATGTTCCGGCTCGGCCACCGCACCCCTACCACCATCGAGGCGATCGTAGGACCTACTGAGCAGCCACCCGACGGCCATCGCGTGATGGACCGACAGCGAAGACATTCGAGGCCGCGCGAGCGCTTGACCACAGCCGGCCGTCCGACCAGGAAGCCGACCGAGACGGCACAAGCGGTCTAGACGGTCGTCCCTCGTCGCTGGCGTGAGACGAGGAACAGTGAGCTGCCTGCGGCGACGAACAGGACGCCGGCCAGCAGTGCGACGGTCGACGAGGCCGGGCCCGTATCGGCGAGGTCCCCACCGTCGCTCGAACCGATTCCCGGCGGCGCGCACGACACGCTCCACGTCGCTTCCGTCATGTTGGTCACCAGCCACTGGATGGTGGAGGTGCCATCGGCCGGCACCTCGTAGACGAGCGTCCCCGGGAACCCCGCCGACGCGACCACCTCACCGTCCACCGACAGCTGGGTCGCCGTCGGTGCTGGTCCAGCACCGACTGGCGGGCCGACCATGAACGAGGCCGTCTCGCCAGCGGAAAACTGCGCATCGCTCACCTCGCCGCCGAAGGAGATACCCATGTCGTTGGCTGGGTCGTTGAGCCCTGTGCAGCCTTCGCTCAACCCCTGGGCCTGGCCCGTGCCGGCCGGCAGCGCAACCGCGCCCGCCGCCAACAGGGCCGCCCCCACGATGGTCCGAACCACACGCATGACTACTCCCTCCAGATCGCAGTCGCGCCGTCACCGTAGCCGCCGCCATCTCATCAGTCGCGGATCGCTCGACGAGACGGAACACCCAGCGCACCAACCTTCTGCGGACCCGTCCGACCTGGCGACGACGCGCCACGAGGCGCAGCCTCCTGCGGACCCGTTCGAGCTGACGATGACACGCCACGAGGCGAAGCCTCCGTGGCGCCTGACCCGTTCGAGCTGACGATGACGCGCCACGAGGCGCAGCCTCCGTGGCGCCTGAACGGCCGCCGGAGGCAGCAGGAACAGCGCGCGAAGCGCCCACTGCAGCCCGCCCGTCAGCTCCCGCCCGGTCGGTCGCAGCACGGCGGGCTGCAGTGGGCGCAGAGGGACTCGAACCCCCGACTCCTGCCTTGTAAGGGCAGTGCTCTAGCCAGCTGAGCTATGCGCCCGTCGAACGGCCGAGCCTACGACCGCCTTCTGCGTGAGCGAAGAGATCGGATTCGCGGTGTTCGCTCACGCAGAGGTCAGGGCGTCCAGGCGGGCCGAGAGGTCGGCGAGCGAGTCCGTGACGATGTCGGCCGTCGTGGCCTCGGCCCGCTCGGCGTGGAGGTAGCCCCACGGGCCGCGCCGCAGCAGGACGGTGCGCATCCCGGCCCGGCCGGCCGGGATGACGTCGTTGTCCAGCCGGTCGCCGACGTAGGCGATCCGCGCCGGCTCGACCCCGCAGGCGGCGATCACGGCGGCGAAGAAGCCCGGCTCGGGCTTCTGTACCCCGAGCTCGTCGGAGATCAGGATCTCGTCGACGTCGAGCGCCATCGCCTCCAGCGCGGCGCGCGCCTGCGGCGGCTGGTTGCCGGCGATGACGACCCGCCGACCGGCACCGCGCAGGGCGGCGAGGCACGGCCGCACGTCGGCGTACAGGTCGTCGCCGTCGAAGTCCGTGCGCAGCCCGTCCGGGTCGTCGGCCGCCCATCGTGTCTGCTCCGCGTCGACGTCGAGGCCGGGACGGACGATCTCGAAGGCGTCGGCGTGGGGGCGATCGGCACCGGCCATCGCCCCCAGCACGCCGAGCATCGTCAGCCGCGTGACGCCCAGCCGGTCCGCCCACCTGGACCAGATGCGCGTCTCGTCGATCAGGGTTTCACCGACGTCGAAGGCGACGGCGGCGATCTGGTCCACGGACCCGGACGGTAGTGTCGCCTCCGTGCGCAGGGCCCTCGGCGGAACGGGGAAGGACCCGAGTGGCGGTCATTGACGTCGCCGGGTTCGTCGCCGAGCTGAAGAGCGAGGCGATCGACCACGGTTTCCACGTCCACGACGAGCGGCACTTCGTGGAGACCTACTCGCTGCGCCAGCTGTGGGAGGTCGACCTGCACCCGGAGGAGGCGTGCAGCGGGCCGATCGATCTGCACCTCTCGCTCGACGTCGATCCGCGGGCGATGCTCGGGTTCGAGGACGAGGTCATGAAGCTCGAGGACCCGGACGACGCACCGCCGGACGGGTTCACGTTCCCGCTCGTGTTCACCTGGACGTTGCCGCCGCTGCCGGACCCGCCCGATCTGCTGGTCCTGGCCACCGACCTCGCCGGTGTCGGCGGTGTCGAGCTTCCGGTCGAGGTGTCGGCCATCGACTCGTTCGCCAGCGTGACCGACGCTCCCGAGCGATCCCTGTCCATGGTCGCTCGGACGACGGTCGAGCTGAGCGATGTGTACATGAACAACGACCACGCCGTTGCCGCCAACCTGGAGCGGTGCAAGGTCGTCAGCCTCTACCTGTTGGAGAAGGCCAAGGAGTGGCTCGGCGACCTGTGAACGAAAAGCCGACGTTGGGGATCATGGCTCGCCTACTGTCCCCCTGCGAGGAGGTGCCTGCTCGATGCACGTTCGCGAGCTGATCGACATCCTGAACGAGCAACCGCCCGACGCCGAGGTCGAGCTCGCCGTGATCGCCCCCGTCGAGGAGGAATCGGACGACATCACCGTCGACCGCTATCCGGTCGACGGTGTGCTTCCGTGGAACGACGACGGGGAGGAAGGTGTCGTCATCTGGCTGATCGGCGGCGAGGACGCCGACGTCGACGCCTTCCTCGATGCCGTCGAGCAAGACTCCACGACCTGACATCGCTCCAGCTCACGGGGCATTGACGCGCCGCGTTTCCGTGACCGGTCGCTCCTAGCATGCGGGGGATGCGTGGGCCCAAGGTCTCGACGGCTGCCACGCGCCCGAGTGCCGGCTACCTGCCGGGGCTCGACGGCCTGCGGGCCCTCTCCGTCACCGCCGTCCTGCTGTACCACGCCGACCTGCCGTGGATCCCCGGCGGGTTCCTCGGTGTCGAGGTGTTCTTCGTCATCAGCGGGTACCTGATCACGCTCCTCTTGACCGAGGAGTTCGCCCGGTCGTCGCGCGTCTCGTTGGGCAACTTCTGGTTGCGCCGAGCCCGCCGGCTCCTCCCGGCCCTCTACCTGCTGCTGGCCGTCGTGTCGGTGGTCGTGCTGCTGTTCTTCCGCGGTGAGGCGGCCAACCTCGCGGCGCAGGTCTGGTCGGCGCTCGCCTACGTCACCAACTGGTACTTCATCTTCTCCGAGCAGTCGTACTTCGCCCTGGTCGAGCGTCCGCCCGTGTACCAGCACCTGTGGTCGTTGGCGATCGAGGAGCAGTTCTACCTCATCTGGCCGCTGGCGCTGCTCGGCCTGCTCAAGGTCCTCGGCCACAACCGCCGGGCGATGGCGGCCGTCATCTTCGGCGGTGCGGCGCTGTCCACGATCTGGATGGCGATCCTCTTCCAGCCGGCCGTCGACCCCAGTCGGCCCTACTACGGCACCGACACCCGCGCGTCGGGGCTGCTGCTCGGCGCCGCGCTGGCCCTGCTGTGGCGGCCGAACGCGTCCTGGTCCAGCGACGACGTGCGCAAGCGCAACCTGCTGGAGGGCGTCGGCGTCGCCGGCATCGCCATGCTCGTGATCTGCTTCCTGCAGCTGGAGGAGTTCAACTCCTTCCTCTACCGGGGCGGGTTCTTCGTGGTCGGCATCGCCTCGCTGGTGGCGATCATGTCGGCCGTCCACCCCTCGACGGTGCTCGGGCGGATCTTGCTGTCCAACCCGGTGCTGGTGTGGATCGGCGTGCGCTCGTACTCCCTGTACCTGTGGCACTGGCCGATCTTCGTGTTCACCCGGCCCGGCCTCGACCAGCCGCTCGGTCTGTACCCGACGCTGGTGCTGCGACTGGCCCTGACCGTGGTCGCCGCCGAGCTGAGCTACCGGTTCGTCGAGGTGCCGATCCGCAGCGGTGCCTTCCAGCGATGGCGTCAGCGGCTGGCCACCCGCCAAGGCGCCCGGCGCCGCACGGGGCCGATCGCCCTGGCCGGCTCAGCCGTCCTGCTGCTCGTGGCCGTGAGCACCGTCAACGCCGGTCCGTCGACCGGCGAGCAGCAGCTGCTCGGGCAGGGCAACGTGCCACCGCCGACATCGACCACGGTTGCCGTGCCCGACCCGCCGGTGCTCCCCGTCACGACGGTGGCAGGGACGGCCACGGCGACGGCGGTGCCCGGCGAGACGACGACCAGCGTGTCGGCAACGACCACGACCGTGCCACCGACGACGGCGGCGACGGTCGTCCCGCCCGCCTCCCCGGGCGCAACGATCACCGTGCTCGCCGACTCGGTGCTGATGGGCGCCGAGAACCAGATCATCACCGAGCTCACCGCCGACGGGTTCCAGGTCGACTTCCGCAAGCAGACGGCCTGGCAACTGGACAACGCCTTGAGGGACCTCACCGGTGATGGCCGGCCGGTCGGCGAGGTGGTCGTGATCGGCATCGGGCACGACGCGCGGTGGGAGCGCGACCGTGCCGGCTACGACGAGTACGCCCAGACGTTCGACGAGGAGGCCGACGAGCTGCTGGCAGGGCTGCGCAGCCTCGGTGCCAAGCGGTTCGTGTGGGTGACGCTGAACGAGTCGGACCGGTCGAACGTCCCAGACTTCGGGCTGGAGATGTACGAGCAGTACAACTGGTACTTCCCCTACGTCAACGAGCGGTTGCGGCTCCTGCCAGCGCGTCACCCCGATGTCGTCCTCGCCGATTGGACAGCCGTGTCCAACACGAAGGGACTGATGTACGACGCCATGCACCTGCTGCCGGACGGGATCCGCCTGATGATCGACACCATCCGCACCGGCGGCAACATCTGAGTCCCCTCCGTTTACGTCCGGATTTTGGTTACAGGTGTAACCAAAATCCGGACGTAAACGGAGGGCTACGCGGGGAACTCCTCGGCCAGGGCGTTGGCGATGAGGGCGGCGCGGTAGGCGCTGCCGGCGGAGTTGTAGTGGATGTTGTCATCGACGAACCACTCGGGTTGGACGACCGACGCCCAGTCGAACACCCGCATGTTCGGGTAGCGCGGCAGCACCTCCTGCAGCGCCTCGTTCCACAGCACCATGTGCTCGTTGCGGTAGGGGCCCGACGTCTTGAGCGTGAACACGTTGACCCACATCACCGGGTCGTCGCCGATCGCCGACATCATCCGCTCGATGCGGGCGACCCGGTCCTGACGTGAGCCGTCGATCACGGACACGTTGGCCGTGTCGTTGCCGCCGAGGGCGAACACCCAGCACCCCTCGTAGCCGTCGGCCTTGATCGCAATGACCCGGTCGAAGGCGTTGATCTGGTCGTCGTTCAGGACCTCGGTCGTCGAGAGCGCGCCGTCGATCACCGTGCGGGCGTCGAGCGCCCCGACGCGGCGGTACTGGGCGTCGACGCGCTGCTCGGGATCGGCCAGGTACGACGGCGAGATCAGGCTGACCGACGTCGAGTCGCCGACGTGGATCACGGACTCGCAGGAGGTCACCGGCTCGCTCGCCGCCGTCGTCGTGGTCATGGCCGCCGTCGTCGAGGGACCGTCCGCCGCAGCCGTTGACGGTGCCGCCGATCCACCGGTCGACGCGGCGGCCGACGTGGTGGTCGTCTCGACCTCCGCCGACCCGAGCGTCGTCGTGGCGGCGGTCGAGCCGCCCTCCTCCAGGTCCGGCGTCAACGCGACGGTCGCCGGGGCGACGCTCTGCGTCGAGCCCGGATCGTCGCCACCACAGGCCGCCAGGGCGACGGCGCCAACGGCGATCACTGCGCAGACGCCGGCGCGGCGGGACGGACGACGATTCATCCGGGCGGATGGTAGGCGGGAAGACTGGCGAGATGGCGGCACGTCGACGGTCCTGGTGGGGGTGGGGCTACGAGGATCAGGCCCTCGGAGACGACGAGATCCGCGCCGTCGCCGGGCGCTTGGCAGAGCGCTTTGGCACCGAGTTCGACCTGCTCCCCGCCCCGTCGCTCGAGCGCCTGGAGCTCCGCCCGCCGCGCGTCGAACCTCCCTCCGCGCTGGCCGCGTGGTGCTCCACGTCGAAGGAGGACCGCGCCGGTCACACCTTCGGCAAGTCGTACCGGGACCTGGTGCGCGCCGTCCACGGTGACCTGCCCGATCCACCCGATGTCGTGGCCTTCCCACCGACGGAGGCCGACGTCGTCGCCGTGCTCGACTGGTGCGCCTCCGCCGGCATCGCAGCGATCCCCTACGGCGGCGGTTCCTCCGTCGTCGGCGGCGTCGAATGCGCCGTCGGCGACGCCTTCGCCGGCGCGGTGTCGATCGACCTCGGCGCCCTGGACCAGGTGGTCGAGATCGATCCCACATCGCGTGCGGCCCGCATCCAGGCCGGCGTGCTGGGCCCAGCGCTGGAGGAGCAGCTCCGCCCGCACGGCTACACGCTGCGCCACTTCCCCCAGTCGTTCGAGCTGTCCACGCTCGGCGGATGGCTGGCCACCCGCTCCGGCGGCCATTACGCCAGCGTGTACACCCACATCGACGACCTCGTGGAGTCGATGCGCGTCGTCACCCCGACGGGCATCAGCGAGTCCCGCCGGTTGCCCGGATCCGGCGCCGGCCCGTCGCCCGACCGCCTGTTCCTCGGCTCGGAGGGCAGCCTCGGCATCATCACCGAGGCATGGATGCGCGTGCAGGACCGGCCGCGCTGGCGAGCCGCGGCCGGGGTGACGTTCGAGCGGTACGCCGACGCCGTCGACGCCACGCGGGCCGTCGCCCAGTCCGCACTGTTCCCGACCAACTGCCGCCTCCTCGACGGGACCGAGGCGGCGATCTCCGCCGGCGCGCCGGGCCACGGCGGGCTGCTCGTCCTCGGCTTCGAGTCGGCCGACCACCCGGTGGGGGCGTGGATCGACCGGGCCGTCGAGCTGTGTCGCGACCACGGCGGCGCGGTCCCCGCCGGCGTTCGGCTGACCGACTCCCACGACGCTGGCGAGAGCGCCGCCGGCCGGGGTGACGATGCGGTCGGCTCGTGGCGGTCGGCGTTCCTGCGGGCGCCGTACCAGCGCAACGGGCTGGTGCGGTGCGGCGTGATCGCCGAGACGTTCGAGACGGCGTGCACGTGGGACGCCTTCCCGGCGCTCCATGCCGACGTCACCGCCGTCGTCGAGGACGCCCTGACCAGGATCTGCCGCGGCGGCTGGCTGACGTGCCGGTTCACGCACGTCTACCCCGACGGCCCGGCGCCCTACTTCAGCGTGATGGCCCCGGGCCGGATCGGCTCCGAGCTGGCGATGTGGGACGAGATCAAGGCCGCCGCGTCGGATGCGCTGCTGGCCCACGGTGCCACGATCACCCACCACCACGCCGTCGGGCGCGACCACGACCCGTGGTACCGCCGACAGCGTCCCGACCCGTTCGGCCGGGCCCTCGCCGCGGCCAAGGCCGAGCTCGATCCGGCCGGGATCCTCAACCCGGGCGTGATCGTTTGATCACCTACCGCGTCGACGCGTACAACACGGCGACGGCCTCGACGAACAAGATCCACGACGACGCCGTCGCCCGCAGCTATGGGTTCCGCGGCGGGTTGGTGCCGGGCGTCGACGTGTTCGCCTACCTCACCCAGGCCCCGGTTGCGCAGTGGGGGCTGGACTGGCTCGCCGGGGGATGGATCACCGCCCGCTTCGCCACGCCGGTCTACGACGGCGACGAGGTGACCGTCGCCGCCGTCGAGGTCGACGACCGTCTCGACCTGACGCTGCGCGATCCGACCGGCGCGGTCTGCGCCACCGGGCAGGCCGGTCTCGGTGCGCCAGCCGGGGTCCGCCCACCGGTCCCGTGGGCGGCGCTCCCCACACACCGCCCGGCGGCCTCGGCCGACTCACTGCGATCGGGCACGGTGCTCGGCTCCCTGCACGAGGCGTTCGACGCGCCGCGGGCGGACACGTACCTGGCCGATGTGCGGGAGGCGCAGCCCGTCTACGCCGCGTCCGCGGTCGCTCACCCGGCGTGGCTGCTGCGGTTCGCCAACGCCATCCTGGTGCGCAACGTCGCGCTCGGTCCGTGGATCCACGTCGGCTCGAAGGTGGCGCAGCTCGGTCTCGTGCACGACGGCGAGGCGGTCGACGTGCGGGCGATCGTGCTCGACGAGTACGAGCGCAAGGGCCACCGCTTCGTCGTTCTCGACGTGGCCGTCGACGCGGACGGAGATCGGCCGGTGCAGCGGGTCACCCACACGGCGATCCACACGCCGCGCCACCCAGTGGACTGAACCGCCGCCATCTGGGCGCGCCGATTCTCAACTTCGAGAACGTCCGCGCCCAGAACGGGGTTTGAGAACGTCCGCGCCCAGATGGAGGGTCAGCGCGGCGCGAAGACGATGCCGAACGTTCCCATGCCGGCGTGGGCGGCGACGGTCGGGCCGACGGCGTAGCGGATCAACTCGTCGTCGGGGCGCGCCGCTCGCAGCCGCGCGACCAGCTCGTCGACGACCGGGCCGGCATCGGCGTCGCCGACGCCGAGCCGCAGCCCGCCCTCGATCGCCGCCACGTACTCGAACATGGCGTCCGCCGCGGCGTCGGCCGTCGGTGCGGTCCCAATAGCCGAGATGTCGGCGCCCCGCATCAGCAGCACCGGCGTGCCGTCGGCCTGGCCGCCTGCGGTCATGCCGAGCCGACCTCCGGTGGCCGCCCGGGCGAGCTCGGCGATCGTGAACACGCTGGCCACGTCGGCTGCGGTCTGCTCGGCCCGAGCCACGACGGCGTCGACGTTGCCGCCGTCCGCGGCGACATCGGCGGCGGCGAGCACGCACATCCCGGCCAGGAACGAGGCAGTGGCCGTGTCGACCAACCGCACCTCGACACCCGCCAGTTCGGCCCCCAGGCGAGCGGCGTTGAACGTCCCCGAGTAGTTGGCGCCGATGTGGATCGACACGATCGGGTCGCCGGCCAGCTGGGCGTACACGGCGGCGAACGAACCCGGCGACGGCGCGCTGGTCGTGGCTGCCTCGCCCGCCCGCAGGCGCCGGTAGGCCGCGCCGAGGTCGAGCGTCTCGTCCTCGGCGACCTCGTCGCCACCGATGGTCACGCTCAACGGCACGACGACGATCCCGAGCCGATGCGCCAGCGGGAGCGGGATCATCGTGTTCGAGTCGGTGACCAACTGCACCGTCATGCGGCCCGCCCGCTCGCCCGCCGCGCCATGGCGAACTTGCCGAGGATCATCCCGGCGCCGGTCGCGGCGAACAGCGGTAGCCCGGCCGTCGGCGGCGGACCCCACAGGTTCGGCCACCGCCGGCGCCACCAGAGCAGGGCGCTGGCCACCCACACCGCCGACGAGATGCGCGTCGCCGTCTCCGGGTCGTGCGTCCCGGCCGCACCGACAGCGGCCACGGCGGCATCGAGCGGGAAATAGGCCGGGAACACGGCCAGGCAGGCGCCCGCCGAGGTGGCCACGCCCTTGCCGCCACGGAACCCGGTCCACACCGGGAAGATGTGACCGGCGATCGCCACCGTGGCCCCGAGGTAGGCGCCAGCGGTCCCGGCGATCCGTCGGCCCACCCATGCCCCGAGCGCCCCTTTGCCGGCGTCGGCGACGAGGACGGCGATGCCCCACCGGGTGCCGAGCTGTTGGGCGGCGTTGAGCGCGCCGGGGTTTGCGCTCCCTGCCGTCCGCAGGTCCACGGCGCGACCCGACGTGCGGGCGGCCACGCGGCTGGCGATGTCGGCCGACGGGATCGTGCCCGCCAGGTACCCCGCCTTCGCCGCCGCGAGCAGCGCTAGTCGGCCCGTCAACGGACGAAGCCGCTGGTCGATTCGTCGGTCGGCGCGCCGGCGTCGACGGCCTGGGCGGCCGAGAGCACGACGAGGGTCGCCGCCGCCGACGTGCGGACGCGCTGGCGGTCGTCGACGATGCGCGCCACCGCCTCCAGCGCGGTGCCCGTGCGCTCGACCACCTCGGCCTCCAAGCGGTACCGCTTCCCAACGCGGATCGGGTGGTGGAACTCGGACCGGAACGTCGCCGTCACGGCGAACCGCTCGGCGACGGCGATCGCCGCCCACGCCATCGCCTCGTCGAGCAGGGCCAGTTGGACACCGCCGTGGACGTAGGTCGGGGCGCCCGAGTGCTCTGGACCGAGCTCGAGGTCGGCGACGACGATGCCGGCATCGGTGTCGTGGAAGAACGCCTGGCGCAGACCGGCGGTGTTCGTCGGCTCGCACACGAAGCAGTTGGAGCTGAAGCCCCACCGCTCGTTGGACAGGCGCTGTCGGGTCATCGTCCGCTCCTGGCCCGCCCGGCGCTGGTCGCCTTCATCAGCCAACGGTAACGAATCGCCGCCTCGGTGGCCGCTGCGCCGCCGATCTGCTGGATGCTCGTGGCGATGGTCGGGTAGACGTGCACCAGGCTGCCGAGCTGGGTGACCGAGCGTTCCTGCTCGATGGCCAGGGTCAGCTCGCCGATCAGTTCTCCGGCCGACTCGGCCAGCACGTGCGCCCCGACCAGCCGGCGCCCGGTGCGGCGGCGCTGCTCGACGAGCACGATCGCCCCTGTCGACCCGTCGGCGTGCGCCCGGTCGTTGTGGTCCAGGGACCAGCGGTGCACGGCCACGCCATCTTCGCCGTACTGGGCGGCGGCTTCGGCCGCCGTCAGCCCGGCGTGGGCCAGCTCGGGGTCGGTGAACGTCGCCCACGGGATCAGCGCGGCGGCCGTCCCCTTGCCCGGGTACCAGGCGTCGCGCAGCGCCCGCACCGCCTGGTACGCCGCGGCATGGGTGAACAGCTGACGTCCGGCGACGTCGCCAGCGGCGTAGATCGACGGCACGCTCGAGCGCATCCGGTCGTCCACGACGACTCCGTGGTCGTCGGTCGCCACGCCGACGGCCTCCAGGCCGAGCGCCTCCACGTTCGGCGTCCGCCCGGCGGCGACGACGATCGCGTCGGTCGGCCAACGCTCCTCGCGGCCGCCGACCGTGCCGATCACGATCGAAGCGGCTCCGACGGGACCGGGCTCGACCCGGATCACCTCGACACCGGTGTTGACGACGACACCCTCGCTGTCGAGCCGCCGGCGCAGCAGGCTGACGAGCTCCGGCTCGTCGCGCGGCAGGATCGTCGCCGCCCGCTGCAGCACGGTCACCTCGATGCCGAGTCGCCGGCAGGCCTGGGCCAGCTCGATGGCGATCGGTCCGCCACCGATGAAAACGAGCCGGCCGGGGACGACGTCGAGCTCGAAGATCGACTCGCTGGTCAGGTAGCCGGCTGCGTCCAGGCCCGGCACGTCGGGCACGGTCGGGCGGCTCCCCGTGCACAGCAGGATGGTCGGCGCCTCGACGACGCGCGCCGACCCATCGGCACTGGTGATGGTGACCTCGTGAGCCCCCGTCAGCCGGGCTTCACCCAGCGCGACGTCGATCCCGAGCCGACGGAACCGTTCGGGGTCGTCATCCCCGCTGGCGATCTCGTCACGCACGGCCCGCACGCGGCGCCAGACCGCGGCCAGGTCGATCGGCGCGTCGCTCGGCGGGAGCCCGAAGCTGTCGGCGTGGCGCAGCTGGTAGGCGACGCGCGCTGATGCGATCAACGCCTTCGACGGCACGCACCCGGTCCACAGGCAGTCGCCGCCGACACGGTCCCGTTCGACGATCACGACCCGCTTGCCCAGCTTGGCGGCGAACTCGGCGGCGGTCATCCCGCCTGATCCGAAGCCGACGATGACGAGGTCGGCGCGCTCCGTCCCGTCCGGCATCTGCGGCACCGTAGGCGGCGTCAGCGTCGGGCCCTGGCGGCCGACGTGGTGACGATGCGCACGGCCAGCGCCGTGCTGATCGGCACCGACGCGACCAGGCCGATCGAGCCGACGAGCGCCCGCACGATCTCGGTGGCGACGATCTCTCGCGTGGCGACGCCGCCGACCGATTCCCCGAGCCCGCTGAACAACAGCAGCAACGGCAGCGCGGCCCCGGCGTAGGCCAGGAAGAGCGTGTTGACGGTGGACGAGATGTGGTCACGCCCGATCGTCAGTGCCCGCGTGAACAGCTCGCGGCGCGGCGCGTCGGGCCGGGCGTGATGGAGCTCCCAGACCGCCGAGACCTGCGTCACGGTCACGTCGTCGAGGACACCGAGCGAACCGATGACGATGCCGGCGAGCAGGATCCCGCGCGGATCGATGCCGGTGCCGAGGGTCTGCAGCACGAACGTGGCGTCGTCGGTGAAGCCCGTGAAGTTGGCGACCTCGACGAAGATCCACGCCAGGGCGCCGGTCAGGGCCAGGCTGGCCAGCGTGGACAGCAGGGCCACGTCGGTGGCCGGCCCGAACCCGTGGGCCAGATACAGGGCGAGGATGGCGATCGCCCCGGACGTGACGAGGGCGACGGCCACGGCGTTGTTGCCGTCGACGAGCGACGGGAGGGCGAACCAGACGATGACGACGAGGCTGGCGGCCAGCCCGGCCAGCGCGCCGACGCCGCGCCACCTCCCGAGCGCGACGACGGCGGCCACGAACAGCACGACGAGCACGACGAGCGGCGTCGTCCGCTGGAAGTCGAAGAACGAGTACACGGTCCCGGCATCGCCACCGACGTCGGCGGCGGTCACGGTGATGTCGTCGCCGGCGCCGATCGTCGTGTTCAGGCTCTGCTCGAAGGACGCGGTGGTGCCGGCGTTCGGTCCGTCACGCACCTCGATCGATACGACGGCGCAGCGCTCCTCGGGGTTGGCCGCGCACGGCAGCTCGTCGACCGCGGTCACGTGGGCGGCGACGGGATCGGCCTGGAGACCGAGCGGGTCGGCCGTCTGGGTCCTCGACGGCCAGAGCACGGCGGCAGCCATCACGACGAGCACCCCGCAGGCGATCGTGATGATGCGCAGCACCCGCGCCGTGTCGCGGCCGGTGAACTCGTCGCTGCTCGACAGCCCGTGGCCATGGGCATGTCCGCCGTCCACCCCGCACAGTGTGGAGGCTGACGACTGAGGTCACTACTTCAGAAGTGGACGTTGGGTGACCACTTCTCGATGTGACGATGCCACCACTGACCAAGGAGGATGTGACGATGGACTTCAAGCTCGAGCTGGTGATGGTGCCCGTGTCCGACGTGGATCGGGCCAAGGCGTTCTACGTCGACGCCTGCGGATTCGTCGCCGACCACGACGTGCAGGTGAACGAGGAGCTGCGGTTCGTCCAGCTCACGCCGCCGGGTTCGGCCTGCTCGATCGCCATCGGCACGGGGATCGTGGCCGGTGAGCCGGGGTCGATGAAGGGCCTGCAGGTCGTCGTCGACGACGCTGACAAGGCGCGGGCGTTCCTCGTCGAGCGGGGCGTCGACGCCGGCGAGGTGGTGGACCTCGACTGGGGGCGGTTCACCGGTTTCCGCGACCCAGACGGCAACGAGTGGGCCGTTCAGCAACTGCCCGCCCGCCCCTGAGCGGCGTCAGGCCGGCGTCAGCTCCAGCCCGGCGAGATCGCCCGCCGCCCGCCAGTCGGCGAGGACCTTGAAGAAGGCGACGGACCCGCCGCCGTAGAACCCGTTGCGAATCGCCCGCTCGCTCGGCTGCCCCTCGTTGTTGTAGTAGCCGGGCGTGCAGGACTCGAGGAAGTCGAGGTTGAACTGCGCCTGCTCGAGGATCGTCGCCACCCAGGCGTCTTCGGCCTCCTGCGATGCCTCGACGGTCTCGATCTCGTGGTCGACGGCGTGGCGCAGGATGTAGGCCGTGTGCCGGCTCTGCTCGTCCAGGGCGTGCGGGAAGTTCACGGTGAAGCCGGACTGGTGGAGGCTGAAGATGAACAGGTTCGGGAACCCGCGGCTGTGCAGCCCGTGGAAGGTGGACACGCCGTCGTGCCACTTGCCGCTCAGCGTCACCCCGTCCCGACCGATCACCTCGTAGCCGGAACGGCGCGTGTAGTCCGTGCCGACCTCGAAGCCAGTGGCGTAGATCAGGCAGTCGAGCTCGAACTCGGTCTCGCCCACGACGACGCCGCGCTCGGTGAGGCGGTCGACGCCGCGACCGTCCGTGTCGACGAGCGTGACGTTCGGCCGGTTGAACGCGTCGAGGTACTCGTCGTGGAAGCACGGCCGCTTGCAGAACTGCCGGTAGTACGGCTTGAGCGAGTCGGCCACGGTGGGGTCGTTGACGATCGTGTCGACGCGCGACCGGATCGACTCCATCTTCTCGAAGTCGGCCAGCTCGACGGCCGACGCCACGCCACCTGGGCTGAGGTCCTCGAGATCGGCGTTGCGCAGCCGCAGCAGCAGCTTGCCGATGATGTCGGTCCACCCGTCGTCGACCAGGTCCTCGGCCTCGGGGATCCCCGTCACGAGGTTGTTGAAGTTCTCCATCCGTCGCTGTTGCCAGCCGGGCTCGAGCGACGCCGCCCACGCCGGATCGGTCGGCCGGTTGGCCCGCACGTCGATCGACGACGGCGTGCGCTGGAACACGTAGAGGTGGTCGGCGGCGGCGCCGACGTGGGGCACGCACTGCACCGCTGTGGCGCCCGTGCCAATGATCCCGACTCGCTTGCCGCGCAACCCGTCGAGCCCACCCTCCGAGTCGCCGCCGGTGTAGGCGTAGTCCCAGCGGCTGGTGTGGAACGAGTGCCCGGCGAAGTCCTCGACGCCGTCGATCCCCGGCAGCTTCGGCCGGTGCAGCGGCCCGTTGGCCATGCACACGAACCGCGCCCGCAGCTCGTCGCCCTTGCTCGTCGACACCAGCCAGCGCCGGGCGTCCTCGTCCCAGCGCAGCTCGGTGACCTCGGTCTGGAAGAGGGCGCCGTCGTACAGCCCGAAGTGGCGGCCGATCGCTCGGCTGTGCTCGAGGATCTCGGCGGCCTTGGAGTACTTGTCGCGCGGGACGTATCCGATCTCCTCCAGCAGCGGCAGGTAGATGTAGGACTCGACGTCGCACATGGCGCCCGGGTACCGGTTCCAGTACCACGTGCCGCCGAAGTCCCCGCCCTTCTCGACGACGCGCACGTCGTCGAGGCCGGCCTGCTTCAGCCGGGCTCCGGCGAGCAGCCCGCCGAACCCTCCTCCGATGACGACGACATCGACCTCGTCGAACAGGGGATCACGATCGACAGGGTCGACGTACGGGTCGTCGACGTAGTGGGCCAGCGCCCCGACGACCTCCCGGTACTGCTCGTTGCCATCGGGTCGCAGTCGCTTCGCCCGTTCGTCCCGGTAGCGCTGGCGCAGGGCGTCGGGGTCGAACGGCGAGGTCACAGCTTGGTCCACGAGCCCCATCGTGGCCGCCGGATCGGTGCGGACGCGAAGCCGGATGCCGTCACCGATCGGAGCGCAGCCCCGTTCATTTGCCGGAGCACCTCCTACCCTGCTCGGGGTGACCACCCGCTGGACCGCCGCCGACCTGCCCGATCAGACCGGCCGGACGGTCGTCATCACGGGGGCCAACAGCGGCATCGGGCTCGCCGCCGCTCGGCAGCTCGCACGGGTCGGCGCCCACGTGGTGCTGGCGGTGCGTGACGAAGCGAAGGGGCGGGACGCGGCGACGACCATCGCCGGTTCGACGGAGATCCGCCGGCTCGACCTCGCCGACCTCGCCTCGGTGCGGGAGTTCGCCGACGGCTGGTCGGGCGGCCTCGACGTCCTGGTCAACAACGCCGGCGTGATGGCGCTGCCCGAGCAGCGCACCGCCGACGGCTTCGAGATGCAGTTCGGCACCAACCACCTCGGCCACTTCGCCCTGACCAACCTGCTGCTCCCCCACGTCGTGGACCGGGTGGTGACGGTCTCGTCCTCGGCGCACCGCATGGGCGCCATCGACCTCGACGACCTCAACTGGGAACGGCGCCGGTACCGATCGTGGCCTGCCTATGGGCAGTCCAAGCTGGCCAACCTGTTGTTCACGCAGGAGCTGGAGCGGCGGCTCACCGCCGCCGGCTCGGTGGTCCGGGCGGTGGCCGCCCACCCGGGGTATGCGGCGACCAACCTGCAGTCGCACGCCGGCAACCCGGTGATGAAGGCGATGATGACGGTGGCCAACCGGGTGATCGCCCAGAGCGACGAGCAGGGCGCCCTTCCGACGCTGTACGCGGCGACCGCCGACGTGCCTGGCGACAGCTACGTGGGTCCGGACGGGTTCCAGGAGGCGCGCGGCGCTCCAACGCTGGTCGGTCGCAGCCGCGCGGCGTCGGACGGCGCGGTCGCCGCCGCGTTGTGGGCCGAGTCGGAGCGGCTGACCGACACCGTCTTCCCGCTCTGAGTCTGATGGCCTCGCTCGCTGCGGCACGAACGCTCGGGGATTGCGGATCTGAGCTCAGCGCTCGCCGGCGACACGATCGAGGTCGTCCACCAACCGATCGTTCATCGAGATGAACGGCGAGTGGTCGGTGTCGTAGCTCACCACCGAGCCGGCCCGCGACGACATCCAGCGCTGCATCTCGGGGTGAATCGCATGGTCGTGCTTGCAGAGGATGTAGAGCGACGCAACAGCGCGCCACGGCTCGGCGCCCGGCGGGACGGCGAGGCACTCGGCGTTGGTCGGTCGCAGCCGTTCGGCAGCGGCGGCCGCCCGTTGCGCGGCTGACCGTGGCCGCATCGGCGGCAAGGCTCGTCAGCGGCAGGTCGACGGCGATGGCCTGGTGACCGCGCCCGGCCAGGCGCTCCACCGTCTCGCTCCAGCACCACGACCCATGGCAGATCCCGTGCACCAGCACGAACGTGCTCATCGCAGCCTCCTCGTCGTCACCGCACCGACACTCGATCGCCACCGGAGCCTCGCGCGACTCGCGAGGATGAGCCGGTGCGCTTGACCTTCGACGCCGCGATGAACGCCGACGACAGCCTCGCCGTGGCGCAGACGATCTACCGATACGCCGTCGGCATCGACACTCGCGACTGGACCCTGTACCGCTCGATCTTCGCCGACGAGGTGGCGGTCGACTTCACGTCGTACAGCGGCGGCGAAGCATCGACGATGACCGCCGACGAGTGGGTCGGCGGTGTGCAGCCACTGTTCACGGGCCTCCACGCCACCCAGCACTCGATGACGAACCCGCTGCCGGAGGCGCACGGCGACGGTGCCAGATGCCGCATGTACATGCAGGCGCACCACGTGTTCGATCCCGACGACCCGCTGTCGTGGTTCACGATCGGCGGGTTCTACGACGACGAGCTGGTCCGGTCGTCCGCCGGGCCCTGCGGCTGGCTCCTCACCGGCGTGACACTGACGGTCCTGTGGCGTCGGGGTGACCCGTCGATCATGCCCGCCGCGCGCCGAGCAGGGCTGCGGCGGTGAGCAGACGCTCTGCGTCCGAGATCTGGCGACCCGTCCCGCCATTTCTCGGACCAGGACGGCTCGAGCACGTTCGCGGAGCTACGGACGGCGAGTTCGCCGGCTGCGCCGGAGCATCACCGTCGCCACGGCCCGGTAGAACGGCCGGACCACGCGGCCGGGCAACGTCCCGTGGCGCTCTTCCTCCCAGACCCTCGCCCTCGGATGGGAGTGGAGGAGCACGTCGAGCACGAACGATCGGGGACCGCCGGTCGGCGCGGCGGTGTGCACGTCGATGCGACACAGGTGCTTGGTGCTGATGTAGCCGTACTGAGCCGGGCTGACGACCCTGAGCGGCGCGCCGTGGTCGGTGCCGAGCGGCTCGCCATCGAGGTGATCGGCGAGCAGCACGTTGTCGTCGAGCGCGTCCTCGATCGTGACGACGGACCTGAACCGGTCGAGGCCGCGGAACTCGACGTGGGTGACGACGACACCGGGGCGCAGCGTCGGCTCGATGCGTAGGCGGTAGAAGTCGGCGAAGGCCACGCCCTCCCAACGCAGACCGGCGGCAGTCCAGCCCGAGACGCAGTGGAAGTCGGCGTCGAGCCGTCGGCGGGGAAGGGTCGCCAGGTCGGCGACGGGCACCGCAGACGTCTCGTTCACCGCGCCGCCGATCTCGACGACCGGGTCGACGGGAACCTCGGGCGGCGGTTTGTCGCCGTGGGTCCCAAAGCGCGGGAACCAGTCGATGAGTCGTTGGCCGGGCGGCAACGGCCCGTGGCGGCGAACGTCGCCAGCGCGTCGGGCCACCTCCGCTGGGCTCGGCCGGGGCGTCGTCGTCGTCTCGATCATCGCGCAACTCCTTTCGCCGACCGACGGTCGGTCACCGACTATCGGTCAGTCTCTAGGCTGCGGGCGTGGTTGTCAAGGACACGTTGCGGGCCCGTCAGGCGGAGGGGACCCGTCAGCTCCTGATCGAGACGGCCCGCCAGCTGTTCACCGAGCGTAGGCTTCGCGGCGACGTCGATCGAGGAGATCATCCAGCGCGCCGGCGTCGCCAAAGGGGCGCTCTACCACCACTTCAGCGGCAAGAACGACCTGTTCCGGGCGGTCTACGACGCCGTCCAGGCCGACGCCGTCGCCGGCGTCGTAGCCGCCGCCCTCGCCGAGCCGGAGCCGTGGGCCGCAGTCCGGGCCGGGCTGTCGGCGTTCCTCGACGCCTGCCTCGATCCAGCGTTCCGCCGGGTCGTGGTGCTCGACAGTGTCGGCGTGCTCCAACAGGACGTCTGGGACGGCGGCATCGAGCACAACGAGCTGCCCATGCTGCGCACGGTGCTGACGCCGCTGGTGGCGGCCGACCTCCTGCCCGGCGTCGGCGTCGAACCCCTGGTCCACGTCACGCTCGGCGGTCTGTACGGCGCCGCCCTGTTCATCGCCCGATCACGCCAGCCGCGGGTCGCCCGCGGCGAGGTCGACGCCGTCCTCGACGCGTTGGTCGCCGGCCTCCAATCACGCCTCGGACCGGCCCGAACCGACGTGCCCAGCCGCTCAGCGCCGAGCGATGGTTCGTAGGCTGCCCGAGTGTCCGTCGCCGATCAGCCACTGGCGGTGTGCCGTCCCCACTCGGACAACGGTCCGCTCTCGTTCGCGTCGGTGGTTCACGTCAACGAGAAGGGCGGCAGCTTCGGCGGCACCGAGGAGTACATCGCACTGCTGACAGCGGCCCTGTCGGCCCATGGCGTCCGGTCATCGCTGGTCTGCGGGGTTGTCACCGGGGAACTGCCGGCCGGGCTCGAGGAGGTGCGCATCGTCCCGGGACTCGCCGAACGCGAACCGTGCGCGGGCACGGCGTCAGCGGTCGCCGACGCCGTCGCCGCGCTCGACGCCGATGTGATCTACGTCCACAACGTGTTCGACCCGACCCTCGTGCCAACGCTCAGCGCGCTGGCCGGTCGAGGGATGCTGTTGTGGTACGTGCACGACCACTACCTGAGCTGCCTCAGTGAGTTGCGCTGGCGCCGGGACCTCGGCAGCTGCCCCCATCTCCTCGGACACGACTGTGTGACGGCGATCGCCGAGGGCCACTGCGTGTTGAGGCACCGCGGCGTCGCCTACGGGGGCGCCGACGTGGAACGACGAACAGCGTTGCAGGCCTCGCTGGCCACGGCCGACGCCGTCATCGTGGTCAGCAACTACATGCGTTCACTCCTCGAGAAGGCCCGACCGGGCCTCGGCAACGATCTGCACCTGGTGTCGCGCCCGATTCGGGATCTCGGGGCCTTGCGACGACGTCACCGGACAGTTGCCAGCGATCCGGCCGTCGTCACGTACGCCGGACGGATCACCGCCGAGAAGGGACTCGCCACCGTCATCGAGGCGCTGGGCGCCACGCCATCCGCGGCGCCCGTCGAGCTGCGCATCGCCGGCGTCGTCGAGGACGACGACTACTGGACACATTGCCAAGAGCTCATCACCGCGGCAATGACGAGGAACACGGGCCTGACGACCGCCTACCTCGGGCACCTCGACTACGACCACATCGACGAGCAGTTTCGCCAGTCCGACATCGTCACCATCCCCTCCCGCTGGCCCGAGCCACTCGGCGCCGTCGCGCTCGAGGCGATGTCCGCCGGTGCGGCGGTGATCGCCTCGCCCGTCGGAGGGCTCGGCGACACCGTCGTCCACGACCACAACGGGCTCCACGCCGCCGCCGGCGATGTCGGTTCGTGGACCGCCGCGCTCACCGCCCTCCTGGACCGACCCGAGGACGCCCGCCGGCTCGGCGAACAAGCCCACCGCGAGTCGACCGGCACTGGCATCGCCGACCACCTCCACGAACTTGACGCGCTCGTCATCGCCGGCCGCAGCAACCAGCCCCGCGCCGCACGCTGACCGCGATCGCCATCCGCCTTCCGCCTTCCGCCTTCCGCCTTCCGCCTTCCGCCGAGTTTGTGTCACCGTTTCTGCCGCCGGTGGCGAGGGCGGTGACACGAGGCGTGGAGCGCTCGATTTGCGTCACCGCTTCCGCCACGGGTGGCGAGAACGGTGACGTAAACGCATCTCGATGCAGTGGCGCGGCAGCCCGCAACGCTCACTCGCCGGGGCCGAGGCGCTCACGACGGTCACAACGTGGTCGCCTCGATCGTCGAGGTCGCCAACGCCTGCAGCGCGGCGAGGTCCTCCGGCGTGTTGCCCAGCGTGATGAAGTCGAAGATGGCGTCGTCGTGGAAGACGTGGACTTCCGAGCCCGTCGTGTAGGCCTTGTCGCCGATCGCCATGTCGACGGCGTCGGCTCCCATCGCGCCTCTGGTCTCGTCGAACAGTCGCTCCGCATCCATGCCGTTGTCGTGCAATTCATCCGGCAGGTCCGAGTCACGCTGGACGGTGAGACTGACCATCCCCACCGACATCGATTCGGCGACGTTCCAGATGCACTGATCACCACCGATTTCGTCGTGGTGGGTGAGCGTGCCCGCGTCGAACGTTCGCCCGAACGCCTCCGACAGGTCGGCTGGGGTGATGAGGGCACAGACGTCGACGGCACTGTCCGCCTCAGGCGCCGACGCCGGCACAGCCGGCATTGCCGCCGCTTCCGCAGCGCCGACCTCCGCAGCACCGCCATCGCCGCCGGCTGCACCGCCACAGGCGGCGAGCCCGACGGTCGTCAGGCAGGCGGCGATCGCCACCGTGTTGATGCGGCCGATCGACGCCCGCCGCTGGTCGAGGTCGACGATCATGGCCGTTGATGGCAACCGAAATCGTGTCATGTCACTTCTCCGTCTCAGGTGTTGGTGTGGACTGCGATCGTCGTTGCGATCGCTTCGGCCACCTTGAGCGCACCAGGTCGTTGCGGCAACGGGGGGCGACCCTGGGAATTTCCCGGTAATTACCCGTCGCGGCGGTCGTCTACTGGGCGGAGGTCAGCGTTTCGGGCGACTCGCCGCCCGCTCCCAGGGCGTCGGCGAGCTGGGTCCGAGAGCGGATTCCCAGCTTGCCGTAGACGTTGGCGAGATGCATCTCGACCGTCTTGATCGTCACGAACAGCTCCTCGGCGATCTCACGGTTGGTGTTCTGATCGGCGGCGAGACGGGCGACCCGCAACTCGGAGGCGGTGAGAGCGTTGACGCCGCGCAGCGCGAGGCGCCGCGGCCGGGCGCCCGAGGCGAACGCCTCCTCCCGAGCTCGGCGCGCCAACACCGTCGCCCCACAGCTCATGGCCAACTCCTGGGCGTGGGTGGCGCTGGCGCGGGCGGCGGATCGTTGTCCCGCACGACGCTGGGCGGCAGCGAGATCGACCGTCGCGACGGCGAGATCGAACGCAGCCGGGGATTCGGCGAGCGTCGCAACAGCGCGCTCGAGAGTGGGCAGCGTCGTGGCATCGTCTGAGACGAGGGCGAGCGCCCGTAGAGCGAGACCGATCGCCCGCTTGGCTCCGAACGCTTCGGCGAGCGCCAGTTCCTCGGCGGCCAGTTGCCGGGCTCGCTCACGGTCACCGGCGCGAGCCAACGCCACGGCGGCATCGGAGCGCCACGGGACCGTGCTCGGGTTGCCGGCCCCCCAGCTCACACTGACCTGGCCACATTCCAAGAGGTCGTCGATGCCCCGTGCGATGTCGCCGCTGGCGACGCGCAGCAGCCCACGGGCGTGCAGCACGAGGTGATAGGGGAGGGCGTCGGGGTCCGAGCCACGCAGGACGTCGGCCTCGACGCGGGCGAGCTCTTCGGTGTCCGCGCCCCGGGTCAGCGCCACCAGTGCCCTCACGGCGCGCGCGGCTGTCACCAGCGTGTCGGTTCCGTGGGCGTTCTGGGCGAGCTCGAGCGCCATCGTGGCGTCAGCCTCAGCATCTGCGATGCGGCCGCGGCGCCAGTTCACCAGTGCCTGCATCGAGCCGGCCGCAGTACGAGCGATCACCGATCCGCGTCGGCGACCCTCGCTGAGTATGCGGGCGTTGATCCGGCTGGCGTCGTCGAGCCGGTCCGCCCACATCATTGCCACCGCGGCGATCAGCATCCCGTAGCCACCCTCCATCGGGTCGATCGGAAGAAGATCGCCGGCGACCGCGCGAGCCGCGAAGCCGGCGGCCTCGGCGGCCGGCCGCAGACCGCCCGCGGCAGTATCGAACGCTTGGCCGGCGAGGATGAACGCCTCGAGCGGAGTTCGCGGCTCGTCGGCGGGTTCTGGCAGGGCTGCGATGCGTGCGGCGAGCCGCTTTCGCGCTTTCTCGCTGATGTATCCCAGCCCGATGTGCTCGAGGTCAACGAGCTCGCGTAGCTCGGGGTCCAGGGCGTCGAGGTCGGGGTCGAGTGCATCCAACACGTCGAGCGCCTCCGCTGCATCGCCACCGAACTTCAGCGCCCGCGCCAGTTCCACGGCGGCGATGGCACGCCCGATTGGTTCAGCGTTCTCGGCGACGGCCCTGCGCAAGTGGCTGGTCGCCTCGCTCAGACCGGCTCGCGCCTCGGCCTGTCCCAGCTCGGTGAGGACCGCGCCACGAAGGTCGGCGCGGGGAGGCTCCGCCAGCGCCCGCTCGAGATATGCGGCTGCTGCGGCCGGCGCGCCGAGCACGCCTGCGCGCGCCGCCGCCGCACGCAGGGTCACCACGGTCTGCTCGTCACCCGCCGGGTCGACGTGGAGGAGATGGGCGGCGAGCTCCTGGGGTTCGGCGTCGCGCTCACGCAACTCCTCGACCGCTCGCGCGTGCAGGTTGGCGCGACGACTCGGTGCCAGCCCGTGCAGGACGGTCGCTCGGACGAGCGGATGCGTGAAGCACAGCCCTTGCCGATCCTCGAGGATTCCGGCGCGCACGAGAGCGACCTCGGCCGCGCTGGCGGAGCCAGGGTCGGGTCCGGCGAGTCGCGCCGCTGAAGCCCCGCTGGTGTGATCCCCGAGCACGGCAACAGCCTCGGCCAACGGACGCGCACCATCGGGCATGCGGGCGAGCCGCAGCTGCATGACAGCAGACACCCCGCCAGGGGCAAGCGAACCAACCCGCAGCGCCTCCTGCGCCGTCGGAGCGAGCCGTCTGGCGCCAACCTCGCGCAGAAGCTCCGACAGCAGGAACGGATTACCACGTGTCGACTCCAGGCAGGCGGCGGTGAAGTTGGCGTCAACGGTCGCCCCCACCGTCGCCCGCACCAGCGTCTCGACCGACGCCGGGCTGAGCGGCGCCGGCCGCAACACCCTCGCCCCAGGCTCGGTCACCAACTCGGCCCACAGATCGCCGGACGATTCGTTGGCCGGCCGGCTGGCGGCAACGATCAACAGGGCAACACCTTCGACGCGTCGCGCGGCAAAGCAGAGGAACTCGATCGAGGGCTCGTCCGCCCATTGCACGTCGTCGACCACGAGCGCCAGCGGCTCGCCACGGGCCAACGTGCTGACGAGCCAGAACAGGCCGTTGATCTTCGAGTAACGGTCCGCAACCGGCGAGTCGGCATCGAGCACAACTTCACCGAGCACCTCCCGGGCCAGCTTGGCCGCCCCGGTGAACAGCTGTTCTCGCTCCGGCCCGGCGATCGCCAGTACGACGGGATCGAGGAGCTGACGGACGACACCGAACGCGATCTGTGACTCCAGCTCGGTGCCGCGCGCGGAGAGCACACGCGCCCCACCGTGGACGGCCGCGACTTCACGGACCGACCGCAACAGCCGGGTCTTGCCGATTCCCGCTGGACCCTCAACCAGGACCAGCCGCCCCTCGCCGCGCCGGGTGTCCGCCACCGCCGCAGCCAACGCCGAGAGCTCGGCGTCCCGCTCGAGAAGCGGACCCAGTGCGGGCACAGGCCGATCATAGAAGGCGACGTCGAGGGCGATCGCCGCGTCATCGCAGCTCACCGCGGGCGCCGGATCTGGGCGGCGATCTCGCCAGCGCCTGGGGAGAATCGCGCCCAGTTCGGCCGGCTCGAACGGTGAGTCCACGCAGCGGATCTCCGCAGCCCCCGCTGACCGTTCAAACCATCGGGCCGACGAGCTCCTCGACCGCTCTGGGCGACTCACTCGCGGGTGGGGACGACGTGCTCGAACCGGGTGATTCGCCCGACCAGGTCGCCGAGCAGCTGGCGGGGGTTGAGGCGATGTTCGTCGGATTGCTGCGGCGGGCCGTCGCCGATCGCGAGCTGGACTCCGACCTGGATGAGTGACGCTGGGGGCGCTTCCTGACGACGACATCGTCGCTGCCGTCATGACCTCACTCCCCCACCCGTCCGCCGGGCCAGGTCGTCCGTCGGTACCGTGCCCGCCGTGACCGACACGCCGACCCTGTACGACTGGGCCGGCGGCGCGCCGGCCGTCGGTCGGCTGATCGGGGCCTTCTACGACCGCGTCGAGCAGGACGATCTGCTCAGCGCCTTCTTCCCCGGCGGGGTCAGCGAAGAGCACCGAGCGAACGTCGTGTTGTGGTGGGCCGAGGTGCTGGGCGGCCCCGCCGGCTACACCGCACGGCTGGGCGGCTACGCCCGGATGCTCGATCATCATCGCAACCTGCGGATCACCCCCGAACAGCGGCTCCGGTTCGCGACGACGATGAGCCTGGCCGCCGACGATGCCGACCTTCCTGACGATCCAGAGTTCCGCGCCGCGCTCGTCGGATACCTCGAGTGGGGCACCCGCCTGGCCATGCACAACTCCCAGGAGCACGCCCAACCCGTCGAAGCAGCGCCCGTCCCGCGATGGGGATGGGGCGTCGCCCCGCCGTTCACCCCCAACCCGCCGACCTAGAACGGGCGCAGGTTCGCCTTCTGGGCGCGGAGGTTCCCAAGATCGGGAACGTCCGCGCCCAGATGATCGATTGGGAACGTCCGCGCCCAGATTGTCGATCGTCACGGTTGGCGGAGGATCGGGCAGTCGTTCTGGCCGATCTGCGGGGTCGCCGTCGCGGCGATGGCGATGCCGCCTGGCGGCGCGCAGCGGTTCCCCTCGGCGCTGCCACCGGCCGTCTCGGCGAAGGCGACGGCGGTGACCTCCGACTGCTCCAGCGCGTTGGCGAGCAGCTGTGGCGCCGCCGTGCCCGTCACCTGGATCCCGATGCGCTGACCGCTGAAGCGGTTGTAGGCGGCCGTTCCACCGGCGCCCTCGAAGTAGGCCAGCCCGACTTCCCCGCCGCTCAGCTCGTTGCCTGACAGCTGCGGGTGCGACGTCCCCGTCACCTGCGCGGCGGCCTGAACGCTGCCGGTCACGACGTTGTTGGCGACCGTCGCCGCGGACTGCTCGGCGAGGAGCACGCCGACGTTCCCGCTGTCGCGCACCGTGTTGGCGTCCAGCGTGGGCGTCGCCGACCCGCCGACCTGGATGCCGACACTGCGCCCGACGATCAGGTTGCCCGTCGCCGAACTGGCCGTCGCGCCCGTGAAGCTGATCCCCGCTCCCGCGCCGCCCTGCACGGTGTTCAGGTCGACGATCGGCGCCGCGTCGTCGGCCACCTCGATGGCGACGTTCACCGCATCGGTCACCTGGTTGCCGCGCACCGTCCCCGAGCTCGACTCGCGAAAGCTGATCCCGGCCCCAGCTGCGGCCAGCACGACGTTGTCCACGACCTCGGTGCGGGCCGTCCCGACCGCCTGCACGGCGAGCTCGTTGTCCTCGAACGTGCTCGCCGTCACCGTCGCCGCTGCCTCGTCGGCCGCCAGCACGCCCACCCGGTGCCGGCGAACGGTCGTCGCCTCGATCACCGGTCCGCTCGTGCCGCTGATCTGGATCCCGACCTCGCCGTTGTCCTCGACGATGCCACTGCTCAGCGTCCCGGCCGACTGATCCGTGTAGCACACACCACACGTGCCGTTCCCGGCGATCGTCGACCTGGCGACGACGGGGGCGGCGTTCCCCGACAGGACCATGCCGGCGGCCTCGTTGTCGACGATCGACGAATCCTCGACGATCAGCTCGCCGGCGCGTTGCGCCGCGGTGCGGCTCGGCAGTCCGTCCACGTCCTCGAACGCGAAGACCACACCGTGACCGCCGTCGGCCCCGGCGATGCCGCCGCTGATGGTGACGTCGCGCAGTGTCAGCCCGCCGACGATCGCCAGCACCACAGACGCCGGCGCCTCCCCGTCGTGACGCAGCGTGACATCGCTGACGGATAGCTCGCCGGGCCCGATGAACGCCAGCGCCACGCCCTCGGCCGTCGACGCCAGCACGGTCTCGTCGCGGCCCTCGCCGATCAGTTCGAGCCCGACGTCGATGACGATCGTGCGATCGATGTCGTAGCTTCCTGCCGCCACGGTCACCGTCGACCCGGCACCCACTCGTTCGAGGACGGCGACCACGTCATCGCCAGGGGCGACGGTCACCTGCGACGGCTCAGCGTCCCTCGGCGGCCGCGCCGCGGCGTCCTCGTCCCCCCGCAGCGCCGCGGCCAGCGCTGCGCCGACCTCTCCTTCGCCCGACAGGTCGTCCACCGCCGCCAACACCTCCTGCTCGACGAACGCAGGGACGCACCCGTCGGCGACCACGTCCGCGGCCCGCTGTCGGAGCTCCTCCTGCAGCGCAGCGAGATCCGGCGGCGGCGTGAGCGCGTTGAACTCCTCCACCGTCATGGACCGGTACTCGTCGATCATCGCCTGGGCCGGCTCGACGACGGAGCGGGCTGCAGCGCGACACGAGGCCTCGGTCGGCGACTGCGGCGACGGGGTCGTCGGCGCCGAGCGCTCGCCGGACGAGCACCCGACGGCGGTCGTCGCGGCGGCGAGGAGGGCGGCCCAGCGTCGGACGTTCAGGGCACCGACCATAGCGATGCCGTCGCTGCACCTCCGCGAGATGAGACACGAGCGGTCGGTGACCGCTCATGGCTCACATCACGCCCACACCTCCCGCCGCGGCCAGCCGCCGGCGTCCGATCGCCGCGAGCGCGAGCGCGACCGCCAGCAGGCCCACCATCGACAGCGGCCAGGACGGCGCCGCACCAGGTTCGAGCGGTGACGTCAGCACGGCACCGGGAGCCAGCTGGGAGCCGCCGTCGCGACCGAGCGCGGGGATGACGTCGGAAACGCCGACCGAGACGTCGGCGCCGGCGCCGGCGGCGACGCCGACGCAGCACGGCAACGTCGCCGGCATCCCGGATGACCGGGAGGACGCTGCGGCCGGCGCCAGCGACGCCATGGCCTCGTCCCCTGACGCACCCTCCTCGCCCACCGACCCACCCTCCGGGCCGGCGGTGCGGGCGACGCCAGCGAGCACCGCTGGGCCTCCGTCGGGCAAATGAGCAGCAGCCAACCCGAGCCCCATCTGCCCGGCCGGTCCGCTCGGAATGACGACCGGCGCCGACGTCCGCGCCGCAGTCAGCGTCGTGTCAGCCGCCGGTGTCGCCGTTCCGGCGGACGAGGAGCCCACGCCGATGATCTGGCCCGGACCGAGCTCGCCGACCATCAGCCCGTCGGTGGTGTGCTCGTGGCCCAGCACGTGGCCGAGCTCGTGGAGCAGGACGGTGAGCAGGTCGATCCGCGTCGAGCTCGTCTCGCCGACGACCCAGCCCCATCCCGCGGCGTCGAGGTCGAGTCGGATGGTCGTGCCGTCGGCGTCGGCGAGCTGCCGGTCGGGCAGGTCGACCAGCACGAGGTTGACCGCACCGAGTGCGTTCGCAGCGGCGCCGCCGGCCACCCACTGCCGGATGGCCGCGGTGAGGGCGGCCAGGGCATCCGCCTCGTCGAGCGGCGTCGCCGGCACGTCTCCAGCGGCGAGCGCCGTCGCCACCATGGCGCCGTCGTTGTCGACGATCAACAGGCGGCCGCTCCCGTTGGCGATCGATCCCCCCGCCACCCCCGAAAGCGTCACGAACAGGTCCTCGTCCGGCTCGTCGGTGCGGTCGCCGAGCACCCGCACGCTGAGGGTCGCCGTCGTCTGGCCGGCGGCGAACGACAGCGAACCCGACGCGGTCGTGTAGTCGGATCCGGCGGTGGCCGTGCCCGGCGTCGTCGCCCAGTTGACGGTCGTCACACCGGTCGTACTGCCGCTGCGCGTCACCGTCACGGTGACGAACGCGCCGCCGCTGTTGCCCTCGATGACCGTCGTGAGGGCGGCGATGGAGAGCGACGCACCGGACGGCGGTGGCGGAGGCGGTGCCGAGTCGTTGTTGACGATCGTCACGACCCCGAGGCCGTCCTGGATCGTCGCTCCCGCCGTGGCGTTGGAGAGTGTCACCGTGAACGTCTCATCGGCCTCGACGAGCGTGTCGCCGACCACCTGCACGTTGATCGTGACGGTGCTCTGGCCGACGGCGAAGGTCGCCGTGCCCGACGCCGCGACGTAGTCGCTTCCGGCCAACGCCGAACCCGGCCCGGTCACCCACTGCACCGTCGTCAGCGCCGCCGCGGCCGCATCCAGCGAGATGGTGAGGGCCACGCTCGTCGTGCCCGTGTTGCCCTCCGTGACGACAGCATCGGTGATCGAGATCCGGGCGCCGATCGGCTGGTACTCGTCGAAGCCGGGGTCGTTGGTGCGCACCCGCACGTTGTCGAACGTGCCCGCGCCGGTCGTGATGACGCCGAAGCGACCATCGACGAGGGCGCTGTTGAAGCCGTGGCCGAGGACCGTCTGGCCGTCGACGCTGACGCTGACCGACGCGCCCTTCAGCGTCACCTTCAGCGTGTGGTCGACCAGGTCGTTGAGCGCGAACGACACCAACTTGTCGGTCGTCCACCCGCCGGCGTTGCGGTGGCCGAGGATGACCTGGTCGGCGACGACGTCGATCACCGCGTACTTGAAGTCGGTCGGGCTGTAGACGTCGAAGACGAGTCCGGAGCGGCCGGTGCCGGCGCGAGCGATCGTGTCCAGCTCGAGATACGCGTCGTAGGCCACCTGACGGCCGAGATCGACGAGCGACATCCCCAGCCCGGCGGTCGCCGCGCCGCTGTAGCGGTTGGCGCTGATCGCCCAGGTGCCCGTTTCCGGATCGAGCCACTGGGCGAGACCGTCGGCGAAGTCCTCGAACCGATCGAGCGTCAGGTTGGGCGGCAGGATGCGCAGCTGCACGGAGTCGTAGAGGCCGCGCGAGTTGTCCGACCCGAAGCCGAGCAAGCCCTTGTTGAGGCCGTAGGCGACGCCGTCGATCGTCCGCGGCCCGAACGTGTACGTGAAGTAGCTGGACCCGTTGACGAGCACGGTGACGGTCGAGCCGTTGACCCCGACGACCATGTCGTACCACTGGCTGTGCCTGACGCCGCCGGTCACGACCGCCTGGGCGACGACGTGCCACCCGCTGGCGTCTCGGTACCCCATGACCAGCTTGTTGATCGACTGGTCGAGCCCGGCGAACTTGAAGTCGGTCGGGCTGAAGTAGTCGAAGATGACGTTGGCGTTGGCCTTCCACCCAGCGGTCGGCTTCTCGATCCACACCCGCCCGACGAGCTCGTAGTACACGGGGAGGTACTCGTCGTGGTACCAGACGGCGGCGGCGTCCTGGCCGAGCGATGCCGCCTCGACGCGTAGCGTGCCGCCGGAGACGGCCCACACGCCGGAGTCGACGGCGAACGCCTGGAACTGGCCGTCGTTGAAGTCGGCCCCGTCGATCACGTCACGCGTCCCGCCGGGGATGTTGCCCGGCTGCGGATCGGACGGGCCGCCGGTCTGGTCCTGCCACAGGCCCTGGTCGTTCTGGGTCACCAGGCCGAGCTCGCCGTGCGGCTCGCCGTTGCGGGACTCGAGCACCGGGTCGGCGGCGTTCTGGTCCTCGTCCCGGGTCGGGTCGGCACCGTTGCTGGCGGACAGCGCGTACAGGTACTCGTACAGCCACGGCGGCACCTGGCGGCTGACCGTGTTGATGCCGAACGGCGAGAACGGGACGATGTAGCTGTTGAACTCGCCGACCCAGTCGATCAGCCGATCGCCGCCGGTGTTGCCGATCAGGACGTCGAGGCCGGCACCGCCGTAGGCGATGTCCTGGTACAGCGGGTGGGTGTCGGGCGTGTCGTTCAGGCTGGGCTGGATCTTCTTGCCCTTCTGGTCACCGAACTGGCCTTGAGCGGTGACGGTCAGCACGTCGTCGGCGTTGAGCAGGTCGTTGCCCCACCCGGCGAACATGGTGTCCTGCCCGGTGCCGCCGACCATCCAGTCGTTGCCGAGGTCGCCGAAGATGGCGTCGCTGCCATCGCTGTGGCGGAGCTGGCTCGACAGGCAGGTCCCGTTCGGGTCGTAGCTGACGCAGCCGTCCATCTGCGGGCCCTCGTCGGAGAACAGGTTGAGGAACCATTGGAAGCCGGTCCCGACCTTGTTCACGGTGCCGTTGGCGTTGAGCAGGATGGTGCGCCGCGGGTCGTACTCGTCGTAGAGGGCGAACTCGCCGAGCCGGTTGACGATCGGTCCCTGGTCGTGCCAGGCGTCGTCGTCCTCGCCGAAGTGCAGCAGGTCACCGGGGTTGTACGGCCGGGTCCAATCCGTGCGGTAGGCGTTGCCGAGCAGCGTCGGCGGGGACACCGTGCGGTCGTAGCGCTGGGTGTAGGCGTTGAAGATGGCCTCGCCACCGGCGATGGCGTCGTCGCCGGCGCCACCGTGGAGGAAGTCACCGGCGACACCACGCGACAGGCCGATGGGCGGCTCCTCGTTGCTGCGGTGCCCGATGACCAGCGGGTAGTTCGGCAGGATCGGACCGCCGAGTCCGCCGAAGATGACGTCGTCGGAGTTGTTGGCGTCGTACTTCGGCCGGTCCGCCGGGCCCGGAGCGAGGTCGTGCGGCGTCAGGTCGACCATCTTCTTGAGGTCGCCGGCGATGTTGATGACCGAGGCCTGCACCTCGCCAGGCGTGGCGATGTACTGGTCGAGGAAGTCGCCGCAGAGCACCGACCTGGTCTCGGCGCAGGTGTTCACGGGCCGGAAGGCGGTGATGCCGTTGAGCGGCTCGCTGAGGCACGTCCCCGTGCCGGCGCCGATGCAGTTCGTCGGCAGCAGGGTGTCGGTGCCGACCGTCCACCCGGTGGAACGGTTGCGGCTGGCGAAGATGCGCCCGTCGTCACCGAGGATGGCGTCCTGGCCGACGCCGCCGGAGATCCAGTCGTTGCCCCAACCGCCGATGATCTCGTCGTCGTCGGCATCGCCGTAGGCCACGTCGTTGCCGCCACCGAGGTAGATGAAGTCGTCGCTGAGTCCGCCGTGGACCTCGTCGTTGCCGGCGATCTCGACCCAGCCGCCGAACCGCCAGTCGTTGCGTCCCGGGTCGACCGTCAGCAGCTCGCTGCAGCCGTCCTGGGTCTCGGGTGCCGACGTGCTGCAGGGACCGCTGGTGCCGAGACCGAACCGATCGGGTCGGAAGTCCGGCCCACCGGGTGTGTAGTCGAGCAGCGTCACGCCGCGCACCACGATCTGACCGTCGGGTCCGTACACGTCGTCGTAGACGAACGACACGTACTTGCGGGCGGCGGCCGTGTCGCAGCCGTGGATGCCGTTGCCCGGTGTGTTGTCGCAGAGGTCGGCGCCGAACGTGCCGACGATGCGGACGATCCGGCCGTTGTCGCCAACGATCGAGTCGGCGTCGCTGGCATGGCGGGCACCGGGGACGGCGTAGTTCCCCGTGATCGGATCGACCACGAGGTCGCCGTTGTCGTTGCGTCCGCTGTGCAGGCCGCTGTCGCCGAAGATCAGGTCGGAGCCGTCGGGGCGATGATCGGGGGTGACGAGCGAGAAGAAGTCCGAGCTGCCGCCGACGAGGTCGTCCTGGCCGAGGCCACCGAGCACGATGTCGTTGCCGCCGCCGCCCTCGATGTAGTCCTGGCCGTCGGTTCCGGCGGCGTCGAACGACGGGATCAGGTCGAGGTCGCCGACGACGTCGCACGTGCCGGCGTGGGTCGGATCGGAGCCACCGGGCTCGCTGGCCGGGCAGCCGTCGGGGCTGCGCGAGGCGCCGACGTGGTGAGTGGCCGTGTACGCCGAGTCGATGCTGCCGTCACCCTGGACGATGTCGTTGCCGAGCTGGCCGAACACGAGGTCGTGGTGGGCGCCGCCGGCGAGGTAGTCGTGGCCCCAGCTGCCGGCCCCGGCCACGCCGTCGTCGAACGGGAAGTTGTGCAGGGCGGCGTAGTCGACCGTGTACTCGGCCCACCATGGCGCGGCGTCGGGATCCCGGAAGTCACGGGCGATGCCGTTGGCCAGCAGCACGCCGGACGTGTCGGCGGTCGGCGCCAGCCCGGGGAAGCCGGCGGGCAGCGGTCGATCGGTGCGGGTGTACAGCTCGCCGCCGTACAAGGTCTGGAACCGCAGGCTGGTGATGTTGCCGATGCGCCGCAGCAGGGCGGTCACGTTGTCGCCGAAGACGAGGTCGTCCTGCTCGTCGCCGTCGGCCATGTCGTCGCCGGCGCCGGCGACGATGACGTCGCGCCCGACGTTGCCGAAGATCGTGTCGTCGTCGCCGTTCTGCAGGGCCTCGGAGAAGATGCCGAGGACCTCGCTCAGCCGCGTCGTCTGGATCCGCTGCAGCCGGGTCGGCGGCTCGTTCGGGTCCTCGACGTCCATCCAGATGAAGCCGTGGTCGCCGAACACGATGTCGTCGTAGGCAGACTGCGGCCAGCCGCTGTCGAGGTCGGTCGAGACGACCTTGACCTGGTCGCCGAACCGGTACGTCAGCCCACCCTCGCCGTGGATCTCGTCGCGCCCTGCCAGCATGCGGTCACGGTTGAACGCCGCCGTCGGGGCGAGCGTGTAGTCACCGGGCTTGATCGGCGGGTCGAGCGGCGAGTTGGGATCGATCGGGCGCGGGTCGAGCGTCGGTGCCGGGCTGTGGTCGACGGACTCGATCGACAGGCCGCGCGTCAGGATGTTGACGTTGGCGCCGCCGTCACCGTAGAGGTGGTCGACGCCGCGCAGGCCGAGGATGAGGTCGTCGCCCGATCCGCCGGCCAGGTGGTCGCCGGCCTGGCTGCCGATGATCGTGTCGTCGCCGTCACCGCCGTAGGCCGTGAAGCCGACGCTCGGCAGCAGGCACGACACGGCGTCGCAGGTGATCCACGAGAACAGGCCGCTGGCGTCGATCACGTCGTGGCCGGCGAAGTCGTACGGGTTGGCAAGGGGGAACAGCCACTCGTCGTCCTCGTTCTCCTGCTCGGGGATCTTCCAGAACGGGTCGAACGGCTTCGGGCCGAACTCGTGGCCCTTGACGTTGTCGGGCTCGCCGCCGTACCACACGGCGTCCTGCGACGTGTCGCCGTAGACGACCAGCGGTGAGTCCGGCCCGGCGATCTGCTCGGTGCCGTCAGGTCCGCGGCAGGGATCCTCGGTGTTGGCCAGGTTGCACACCGTGATGCGGTCACCGCCGAGGCGCGTCCCGCCGTCGCGGTCGATGTCATCGCCCCACACCGTCAGCGTGATCGGCGTGAACACCTTCTTGTCGGCGGCGGCGCTGTTGGGGTCGATGTGGTAGGTCGGCTGGAGGGCGGCGCCCTGGAGCACGAGCGCGTTGGGGGTCACCGTGACGACCGTGAACGGCCCGGCCACGCCGGAGAGGTACACGGCCATGCCTGGCTCGAACCTGGTTCCGCCGGTGCCGACGCCCCCGAAGCAGCCGGCCACGACGCACGTCAGCGTCGTCGTCGGCAGCCCGAGCGGGCCGGTCGGCTGGACGGTCACGTTGATGCTGGCAGTCGTGGTGATCGTGCCGGGCTCGGCCACGTGCACGGCCCGCTTCGTGTTCGTCGCCGTCGGGATCGGCCCGGCCGACACCGTGCCGCCGGCCAGGACCTGCTCGAGGACCAGCGTCGAGTCGAGCCCGCAGCCGGGGAACGGATCGTCGAACGGGCACGGTGAGTTGACGAAGTCGACGATCGTCCAGGTCGTCGCACCGGCACCACCGACCTGCACGCGCTGGCCGAGGGTGAACCCGTTGTCGATCCACGAACGCCCGTCGAGGCGGCGCAGCGTGCCGGAGTCGGCGTCGAGGCCGGTGCTGTCCATCTCGAAGTTGATCTTCAGCTGGCTGTTGCCGCCACCGTGGACGACGGTCAGTCCGCCGTGCGGGCCCGGCCAGAACACCATGCGTGTCGACTGGGCGGCGATCGTCGGCAGTTCGACGCCTCGCTCGAGGCGCAGCGTGGTGCCGCCGTTGTCGATGCGGCGCACCCGCCACGAGCCGGTCAGGCCCTGGATCATCACCAGCTGGCCCTCCACGAACCCGTCGTCGAGCCAGCTGCCGCCGACGTCGTGACGGGTGACGAAACCGCCGTACGGCCCGCCGACCACCGTGATCGGGACGGTGGCGAGGACCGGCACGTCACCGGCGGTGACGGCCCGGACGACCGAGCGGACGGTGCGTGTGGCCACGCCGCCAGCGGCCAGCGCTGGACCGCTGGCGAGCAGCAGCCGCTCGAACTTCGTGTCGAGGTCGTCGTCGAAGAGGCCGGTGATCGTCCACGGGCCGCTGCCGTCGATCGTCACCCGCTGGCCGAGGACGAAGCCGTCGGTGAGCCAGTTGCCGCCGTCGGTGCGCACGATCGCCCCGCCGGTGGCGCCGCCGGTGACGGTGCTGGCCACCGGGACCTGCTTGAGCGTCTGGTACGGCGCGGCGGTGATCTGACCGGCCGTGAGGACCGGGCCCGACAGGTGCATGCGGGTGTTGTCGGTCGTGTCGGTCAGGTCGTCGTCGGAGAACCCGGTCACCGTCCACACGAGCCCGCCGAAGCCGGTGATCTCGACCGGCTGGCCGACGAGGAAGCCCTGCGCCTTCCAGTCGAACGGCTTCGGCCGGGTGAGGTCGATGCCCGTCGCGGTGGGGCTGATGTCGATCGTGCCGGTGAGCTTCACGGCGTCGTCGGGGTCGAGCGTCCCCTGGATGTCGAGGGCGTCGTTGCCGATGCCGAGCATCAGGTTGAGGACTTCGATCGTGCTCTTGGCGCCGTCGCTCGTGAACGTGCCGTCGACGAACTGCACGGTGCCGTAGCTGATGCCGCCGGGGAAGATCTGCGGCTCGCCGAACGTCTGGGGGTTGCCGCTGGAGTAGCTCGGGCCGAAGTCGAGGTCGTCGGGGAGGCCGAGGCCGGACAGGGTCGTCGAGGTCATCGTCCCGGTGCGGTTCTCCTTCGAGCCGTCGTTGAAGATGTTGAGGACGTCGATCTGCTTCGACTCCGGCGGCTGCGTGCCGATCTTGAACAACGGGCCGTCGGCCTCGCCCGGCAGCTTGAGGCCGAGGGTGAGCGAGCGGTCGGCACCGGTCACGCCGCCCTCGACGGCGACCGGACCGAGCAGCTTCCACAGCCCGTGCGTCGACGCCGGGAAGACCTTGACGCCGTCTCTGCTGATCGGCACCCGGAAGAACACGTCGGCCTGGAGGACGATCTCCTGCTCCTCGAACCAGTTGTCGTCGTCGAAGTGGGCGACGGCGGCGATGCGCACGACGTCGAACGTGCCGTCGACGAAGGCGGCCAGGCTGTCCTCGAAGTCGATGAGCAGGTCGGCGTCGAGGCCGTCAGGGACGAAGCGCAGCTCGAGCTCGTTGTCCTTCGTCCGGTTCGTGCCGCGGATCAGCTGGACCTTGAACCGGCCGCACGTGTCGGCCTGGTCGCAGATCTCGACCCACTGGCCCTCGAGGAAGCCGTCGGCGAGCCAGCCGGTGTTGTCGGTGCGGACGAGCGTCCAGCCCTCCCAGGTGCCGAACGGGTCCTGCTCGGGCGCCTCGACGGTGGCCGCGCCGGTCCAGATGGCCCGGCGGCTCAGCGTGCTGATGATCACGCCGTTGGCCGTGCCGTTGGGCAACGCCGGGCCGGAGACCGTGAGCTGCGTGTCGGTCACCGCCACGACGACGACCTCGTAGTCGGTCCCGGCGATCCGGACCTGGATGCGGTTGGTGGCGAAGATGCCCTCGTCGACGAAGCTGCCGAGGTCGCTGCCGTTGGCCCGGGTGATCGTCGACCCGCCGCTGATCGGTGATGTTGCCGACGAAGCGCTGCGCGGCGACGTCGCCGCCGACGACCTCGTAGGAGGCCGGCGTGACGGCCACGCCGCCGATCCCGACCACGTCCGTCAGGCCGTCGACGAGGATCTGCACGTCGACGGTCACGGGCGTGATCGTGTGGGTGTCGTCGTCGAGCACCTCGGGCCGCTTGGTCAGCCGGATGGTGTACGTGTCGGTGTCGCCCGGGAGCGTGCACAGGTCGTCGCCGCAGAGCTGGACGACGGTGTCGACGCCGCTCTCGATGGCGATCACGTCGGCGGTCTCGTCGTCGATCACGCCGGCGGCGACGAGGCCCCGCCCGGAGCGGATGTTCGGGAAGACGTACGTCAGGCCCGGATCGGCGGTGGCGACGCCGTCGAGGTCAGCGGCGTCGTCGTCGCGGTCGAAGCGGACCACGGCCGTGAACGGATCCTCCGGATCGGCGTCCGGACGGGCGTTGACGACGATGACGACCGGGATGAACCAGTTCGTGGTGTCGAAGTCGATGGTGTAGTAGGTGAACGACAGCAGCGGGTTGGCATCGACGTGCGACCACTTCGTGAACCGGCCGAGCGGATCCGTGCTGGACAGCTGGATCTGGCGCTGCGTCGTGGCGTCCATCGTGACCTTGAGGCGCACCAGCACGGTGCCGGGGTCCATCTGCAACTGCACGAGCAGCTCGTCGACCCGCCCGGTGTACGTGCCGTTGAAGTCGAACCCCTCGATCACCAGCGTGCGGCGATCCTCGTCGGTCGTCCCTGCAGTCACCTCGGTGACGTAGACGCCCGGGGTGTCGTTGTCGCGCAGGCTGACCTCGACGTTGCGGACGGCGACGGCGTCGAAGTCCGGGTCCTGCGAGATCGTCGAGTGCTGTACGACGACCACGACGTCGCCTTCGGAGCGGGCGTCGTCGACGGCGTAGACGTAGACCCACTGCCTCGTGTTCCAGTCGCCCGGCGTGAACGTCAGCACGAGGGCGCGGTTGTTCTCGTCCACGGGCACGCCGTTGACGATCTTGAACCGCTTGAAGGCGCCGATGTCTTGGCAATCGCCGCTGCCCGGCGCACCGCCCGTGCACAGCCAGATGGAGTCGCCCTCGCCGTCGCTCAGCGAGCTGGCGACCTGTCCGTTGACGATCGGCTCCGGGTTCGAGAACGCGTCGTCGAACTCCTCCTGCGGCGAGCGAGCCGCCGACACGGTGACGTACACCGCGGCCGACGGGACGGCGGCCAGCCGTACGGAGTAGCTGTCGATCTGCGGCACCGTCGCCGAGCCACCTTCGCGGACGGAGGTGCCTTCGTCGCCCTGGTCGTCGATGATCACCTGGCCCTGGTCGGGCGTGGCCAGGTTGTACTCGAGCCCGTCCACCGGCAGGCCGTCGTAGAGCACGTCGCCGTTCGGCCCCTCGGAGACGACCCGGTGGTCGATCGTGCCGCTGACGCCCTCGAGCTCGCGAGTGACGATGTCGTCGACCACGTCGCCGGTGATGTTGATCGTGTCCGACCCGAGCCCGCCGATCACGCGGTAGGCGACGCCGAACGCCGTCGACAGGACGAAGAACTCGTCGTCGCCCTCCAGGCCGTCGATCTCGACGACCTCGATCGTCGTGTAGCGCACGTTCAGCCCTGCGCCGTAGATCGCCTTGGACGTGATGGCGATGTCGTCGGCGAACTCGGTGCCCGAGCACGACGAGCTTGTCGAACCCGGTGCCGCCGTCGACGGAGACCGGTGCGTTGACGTTGTAGGAGACCTCGTCCTCCCCACCGCCGGCGCGGATGTCGAGCGGGCGGGCCGTCGAGAACCCGAGGCCGATGATCGGCCGGGCGACGCCGTCGGCGTCGAGCGGGATGATGTCGTCCTCCCACATGGTGGGGTCGGCGTCGGCGGGCGGCGTGAACGTCTTCGCCCCGGTGATGTGGGCGTCGGCCTTGTTGCAGGTGCCGTCGCCGTTGTTGTCCAGGCGGCCCTTGGCAGGGATCCAGCCCTCGCCGTCGTAGTTCGGGTTGCCGGCAGCCGTGCACTTGCCGGGTTGACCACCGGCCGGCGGCACGTCGACGACCGGGTACGCCAGCGTGTCGGGGTCGGCCTCGAGGTCGATGTCGGCGAACGTGCAGAGGCCGTCACCGTCGGCGTCCGTGTCGCACACGGCGGCGAGGGCGAAGGCCCTGACGATGAACAGGTCGTTGTCGTCGTGGCCCTCGAGGCGCAGCTCGGCCTGGTTGGCGTAGACGACGAACTCGTCGTTGCCGGTGCCGCCGGTGGCGACGAGCGGGGCGTGGGTGCCCGGGCTGAGCCAGCCCCGGGTGGTGGCGATGAGCACGGGGAACGTGTCGTGCGGCAGCAGCATGCCGCCGTCCGTCGGCTCGACGGGAGCGCTGATGCCGTTCTCGTCGCGCTTGGTCCCGAAGATCTGGCCGATCTGGAACAGGTCGTAGCCCGGCGCCGCCGTCGAGGGTCGTGATCGCGCTGTTGTCGTCGACGAAGAACTGGTCGTTGCCGGCGAAGCCGTACACGGCGAGGCGGCCGTTGAGCGCGGCGTCGTAGTGGATCCGCTGCACCGAGGCGCTCGACTCGTCGCCGACGACGCGGCTGCGATAGCCGGCGGCGTCGCCGTGGAGCAAGGCGACGAAGGCCGGGTGGTCGGCGGCCTCGGTCGGCGAGTCGCACGTTGTCGGCACGGAGACCGACGGGTCGGGGCTCACGCCGTAGGAGCCGTCGGTGTCGATGCACTTGACGGCCCGCAGCAGGAAGAGGTCGTCGTTCGGGTTGCGCGTCGTCGTGCCCGGCTCGTACCCGTTGACGGCCGCGTCGTCGTTGTCACGGCCGTAGATGTCGAGCTCGTCGACGCCGTCGTCCTCGGCGCCGGTGTCGAGCACGTTGATCACGTAGTTGCGCTCGGAGAACCGGCTGCCGGTCACCCAGATGCGGTAGTAGTCGGTGTCGGCCTGGCCGTCGAGCGTGAGGCTGTGGCCGGCGGCCGGCGGGCCGAACGTGCCGTCGGTGAGCTGGGCCGGGGCGGCGAGCACGTCGGCCGACTGCAGGTAGTAGACGCTGAACACGTCTTCGCCGTCGGCGATCGACGGGTCGTGGCCGGCGTCACCGGCGGCCACCGGTTGGTCGCTGCCGCGGGCGATCGTCTTCGATCCGAGGAAGACGTACCCGGGGTCGCCGAGGTCGAGCAGTTCGTCGACGTCGGTCGGGATGCCGGTGGCGTCGCCGAAGTCGATGTGGTCGATGTCGTCGTAGCCCCAGATCTGGGTGAGCCACAGGTCACCGAGCGAGAGCAGCGTGCTGGTCGGCGTCGGGTCGGGGCTGCACGTGAGGACGCCGGGGTTGATGCACCCGGCGATGATCTGGCCCCGCAGCACCATGTCGGTGCCGAAGCCCGGGTCCCGCTCGGCCGGCCCGAGGGCGGCGGCCGCGGCGTCGCCGTAGACGTCGATCGACTCACCGGCCAGGGTCCGGCTGTTCTGGTGCAGGTCGACGTCGTCGCCGACGCGCAGGAGGACGAAGCCGAGGCGGGCGATGACCGTGCCGTTGGCGATCGGCAGCAGCTCGTCCTCGGCCCGCTGGAAGTCACCCGAGTGCAGCAGCGCGAGGTCGTCGTCCTCCGGGACCTCGACCTCTTCCCTGACCGTGAGGCGGATGTCGCCGGTCCACGCCCGAGCGAGGACGAGGCGCAACGTGCTGAACGGGTCGGCTTCGAGCGACGGGAACGGATCGAGGGCGGCGGCGTCGGTGACGTTGAGCAGGTGGACGACCTTGGCGTCGGCCTCGGTGACGAAGATCGAGTCGTCGGCCTCGAGGCTGACGTCCTCGATGCCGCCGCGCGACGAGTCGATCTCGAGGTCGTTGCCGCCGGTCTTGGAGCCGATGCTGGCGTTGACGTTCGGCCCACCGAAGCCGTTCGGGCTGTTCTCGAAGTCGTTGGCGTCGAGGTCGATCGTCTCGCCGAGCACGCCGACCTCGTTGGACCCGGCGCCGCCGTTGCGGGCGTCGTTGATGTTGCCGTCGATCGTGTACATCGACACGTCGTTGGTCGTCCAGACGGTGTGGACCTCGAGGTCGCCGCTCGTCTCGGCGAGGAAGATGCCCGGCGTCGACGCGGCGTGGATGTCGAACGCCTTGAGCACGCCGACCCCGTTGAGCACGTCGACGTCGATCTCCAGGTAGTTGCCGGCGTTGCCGATCCCGCCGAAGGAACCGCCGAGCCCGGCGTACATCGTGATGCTGACGCCGCGCACGTCGGTGCCGGTCGTCGGCGTGGCGGCGGTGTAGGCGGTGATCGGGTCGGGTGTCGTCTGCGGGTCGTCCTCGTGGTCGAGGATCCGCCCGTTCGCCCACAGCGTGACGTCGCTCTGGCTGGAGGAGATGTCGTCGACCTGGAAGTTGCCGGTCCGCTCCATCGCGTTGATGAACGACGTGGTGAGCAGGATCACCGAGCCGATGCCGTCGCCGTTGGCGTCGGCGTTGACGATGCCGGTGTAGCTGACCGGCCCGCTCGTCAGGTGGCGGACGGAGACGAAGTCGCCGGCGGTGAGGTAGGCGGTGGCGCCGGTCGGCCGGTCGCCGATGTCGATGGTGCCACCCGGCTCGGGCGTGGCGGGGTAGTTCTCGGCGCTCGCCGCGAACAGGTAGTTGCCGAGCCCCGGCGTGTTGCCGGTGGCGTACGTGCCGAGCTCGTACACGGGGCACGGCGAGCCGCCGTGCTCGGGCAGGGCGCAATCCGGCCGGAAGAACCGCTCGAAGCCGTGGTTCGGCACGGGCGGCGGGAAGTCGGAGCCGTCGTTGGCCCGGTGGACGTGCACGGGGCCGGGGCCGCCGGGGGTCGTGCGGTCGAGGCTGTCGCCGACGAAGAGGTCGATGCTGTCGCCGGCGCCGCTGCCGGCGTTGATCGGGCCGAAGGTGATGACGAAGTCGTGGACGGCGGCCCGCGGTGCGTGGGCGTGGCGATGCGACGAGACGTCGAGGACGATGTCGTCGCCGGCGTCGGCGGTGATCTCGATCAGCCGGGTGAACAGCCCGGCGAAGCCCGGTGCAGGACCGACCTTGCTCGACGTGTACGTTCCGACGGCCATCCGCCGCTTCGGGTCGCTCGCCGGCGGCGTGCCGTCCTCGGTGAAGTCGCTCTCGATCAGCTCGATGCTGATCGGCACGCGCGACACGCCCACCGAGGCGTGGTTGCCGATCGAGCCGTTGGGAGCGTCGAGGTCCAGCTCGTTGGTCCGGATGAGCTGGTTGGCGTCCTCGGCCTCGATGTCACCGTGGTCGGCCCGGATGACGGTCCTGCCGATCGGGTTGTCGATGAGGTCGGAGAGGATGATGTCCCAGTCGGTCCCCGAGTCCTGGTCGTTGTCGATCGTCACCAGGGTCTCGATGAACGAGCGGACGATCTCGAAGTGGAACGTTTCGCCGAGGTCGACGGCGGCGGACCGGAACGTGAACGCACCGTTCGGCACGTCGGTGACGTTGACCTGGACCTCGTCCGAGCCTGCCGGCTTGACCACGTCGACGCGCTGCACCTCGATGTCGTGGTCGGACTCGTTGACGATGGTGACGTCGTCCCACGTCTGCTGGAAGTCGAAGATCGCCGCGTTGCCCCAGATGTGGCCGACCTCGGCGCCGAACTCACTGTTCTCGTCGGTCTCGAAGACGACCTCGCCCGGCTCGTCGAAGATGATGTTGTCGAGGACGATCCGACCGGCACCGACGGTGTTGCCGAGCACCAGCGGGGCGCCCTGGCCGTCGTGGCCGGTGAGGTTGATCAGCTCGATGACCTTGCCCGTTTCGTCGATGTGGATCGACGGGTTGGGCTCGCCGAGCACGATGGTGGTCGCCTCCCAGTCGATGTGCCGCTTGACGGCGATGCTGACGCTGCCACCCTTGCCCCCGATGTCGATCCATGGGGCGTCGCGATCGCGGCGCCGGGAGATCGACGGTGACAACCCGAGGGCGTTGACGTAGAGGTTGGCCGTCCGGATGAAGGCGTCCTTCGCACCCGTCACCTTGGCCAGGACGTCGACGTTCAACGAGGCGTCGGAGTCCGTGCTCGCCGCCCCGCAGTCGCAGTCGGCGTCGGAGTGGGCGAACACGTGGAGCTGGCTGAGCGTCGCTTCGAGCGTCGTGTCGGAGACGGCGGTGATCGCGGCGTCCGTCTCGATGACGACCTCGGTGGTGCCGAACGCGTTGGCTCGGGCGGCGGCGTCGGCGTCGGCGATCCCGGCGTCCGCGTCGGCCTCGGACTTGGCCGTCGATCGTCCGTTGGTGTCGGCCAGGACGTGGACGTTGTTGCCGCTGAGGTCGGCCGATCCGCCCACGGTCACGCGGGTGAAGCTGGAGTTGGCCCCGATCGTCGACGAGAAGCCGCCGTCGTCGTTGGCGTTGGCGGCGGCACCGACGCCACCGGTGTCGGACTCCGCCGTCGAGTTGGCATCGGCGTTGGTCAGCGAGCTGACCAGGACGTTGCCGCCGGCTTCCAACGTGCCGTCGATGGTCACGGCGGTGCGGTAGTTCGACGTGGCCTTGGCCTTGGCGTGGCCGCCGGCGGCGAAGCCGCCGGCTTCGGTCGAGGCGAACGCATCGACGTCGCTGACGGTCTGGGCGGTGACGACGATGTCGCCGATGGCCTCGATCGACGCCGTGCCGGCGACGCCGAGCGTGGTGTTGTTCTGGCCGCTGGCCGTGCCGGTCGGGTCGCCGACGGCGAGGGCGCCGATGCCCAGGCTGTCGACGGTCGAGTTGACGTCGATCCGCGAGTTGGTGATCAGCTCGACCCGACCGGCTTCGAGGTCGGCGCCCGACCGCACGTTGAGGTTGGTCGTGACGGTGGCCGAGGTCGTCGCCGAGGAGTTGGCCACGGTGATCGCGCCGCCGGTGTCGGCCGACGTGCTGGCGGTCACCTCGGCGTCGCCGGACGGGGCGTCGTTGAGTGCGTTGGCCGCGCCCAAGCCCGAGAACTGGCCACCGGAACCGGCCGTGAGGTCGTGGACGAGGCGGAACGTGCCGGCGGCGACGGCGGAGAGGTCGAGACCCTCGTGGCGGAACACGTGGCCGGCGCCGTCGATCGTGCGGGTCGAGAACGTGTCCGGGCTGGTGTGGTCGGTGATCAGGACGTCGCGGAACGTCTGGAACGTCTGGATCGTCGCCGAGTTGGGGCTGAGACCGAGCTTGTAGGTGTTGGTCGTCGCTTCCTTGACGAAGTACACCTGGCCGTCGACGAGGCCGGCCAGCGGTCCGTCGAACACCTCGGCCAGCGTGTGGATGGCGAAGCCCGTGTTCGCCGGAGTCAGCGTGATGAACGACTGGTTGACGTAGTCGTCGTCGTTGGGGTTGTCCGGGTCGTTGACGCTGACGATGCACGCCGCCAGCGGGTTGGCATCGCCACGGGCCCGGCACAGGCTGGAGGCCAGGCGCAGCGTGGTCGCGCTCAGGACGTCGGCCCAGTAGACCTGGCCGGGGGTCAGGCCGGCGATCGTGTGGGCGCCGTCACGGTCGTAGTAGATGGCGTCGAAGTCGCTGAAGCCGTGCGCCGACTCCGTCGTGATCGTGGTCCCGCTGACGGAGGCGATCACCTGGCCGGTCGGGGCGTGGTACACGACCGGCGTGTTGTCGGCGAAGCCGTGGCCGGCGTCGGTGATGGTGTCCGTCGGGCCGTCGGCGGAGGTCGACGTCGACGTGATGCCCGAGCCGACCAGGCGGACGCGGATCGTGAAGTCGTCGACGACGAAGACCTCGTAGCGGGAGCCGCTCGACAGCCCGGTGATGCTGCCACTGAGGGCGTGGAAGTAGACGGCGTCGCCCGTCGCGAAGTTGTGGCGGGCGCCGAACGTGATCGTGTCGGCGCTCGTGCTGACGGCGCTGTTCGTGAACTGCTCGCCGAGGAAGACGCTCACGGCGTCGCGGCTGATGACGCTGTAGCTGTGGCCCGACTGCAGGCTGCAGCAGCCGCCGGCGTACGTGATCACGTCGCCGGTCCCGAGCAGGTGGGCGACCGGGACGGTCCCGCCCTGCACCGTGAACGTCACGAAGTTGCCGTCGGGCCCGTTCCCGCCCTCGGTGCTGAGCACGGTGCCGTCGCTGACGCTGGCCGTGGTCGGGCCGTGCTGGGCGAGCACCTTGAGCGTGCCGCCGGCGAACATCCGGTCGGTGTCGTTGATGTTCACCTCGACCGTGGGCCTGCCGGGCTGCTGTTCGATCCGGGCGTCGGACGAGAAGGCGGCGACGCTGATCGCCCCGCCCTGGACGCCCGATCCGAGGGAGTCGGCGTCGCTGACCTGGATGGCTTGGATCGTGAGGTTCCCGCCGGCCTGGATCCACGTGTTCCCGGCGCCGACCTCGACGGACAGGTGGGGACGAACGATGGCGGTGGCCGAGGCGCTGGCGACGGCCACGGCGCCACCGCCGCCGCTGCTCACTGCCGCCGCGGCCGTGCTCAGCGCGGTCCCGGACACGGTGAGCGATCCGCCGACGTTGATCACCGACGACGACGATCCGAAGTCGACCGTCAGGGTTGGGTTGGCGGTTGTGTTGGCGTCGGAGTCGCCGATGGCGACGAAGCCGCCGCCGGCCGAGCTGAGCGAGCCCTCGGCGTTGGTGCGGGCGTCGGCCGTGACGGTCATTGCGGCGGCGCCCACCGCGCCGGTCGTGCCGACGCTGCCGTTGAACACGAGTGTCGTCGTGCCGTCGGCCACCGGTGCCGTCGAACCGTCGTTGATGGCGGCGATCAGGGCGCCGGCGCCGTTGTTCAGCACGCCGTTGGCCGTGTTGGTGTTCAGCGCCTTGAGCACGACGGCGCCGTTGGTCGCACGGAGGTTGGCGCCGGCATCGACGGTGTGGCTGAGGTCAGCGTGCGCCGAGGCGTTGGCCTGGGTGTCGATGTTCACGGCGACGATGAGCGCCAGGCTGAGGTTGTCGCTCGACGCCCGGGCGCCCCGGTTGGTGATCGGATCGGCGCCGTAGTTGTGGCGGGCGATCAGCTCGAGCGAACCGCCGACCTTGGTCGTCTCGATCTCGGCGTTCCCCATGACGTGCAGCGAGATCTGCGGGTCGTGGATCGCCGTTGCCCGGCTGTTGACGAGTGCGGCGCCGAGGGCGGCCGCCACCGTCGACGCCGCCGCCTTCGTCGTGCCGTTGAGCTCGGCCTCGATGCGCACGTCGCCAGCACCGGTGATGTCGGCCCAGCCGCCGACCTTCGCCGATGCGCTGGCGAGCTGCTCGGCCTTGGCGAGGGAGATCGCTCCGTTGACGAGGCCGAAGGAGGCCAGCTCGGGCTGGGCGGTCAGGTTCGACGTCAGCGTGGCGTGGGCGACGACGTTGCCGGCCGTGGCCGTCACCACGGTGCGATTGCCCGAGTCGCCGCCACCGTCGGGGCCGATGCGGACACCGGCGCCGCCCGTGTCCTTCGCCGTCGCGTTCAGGGCGCTGATGGCAAGGCCGAGGCTGACGCTCGTCGAGTCGATCGGCACGTCGGTCGTGTGCGTTCCGGTCGCCGTCATCGTCAACGTCCCGACCACCACCGTGGCGCCGTTGCCGATCCACGCGTCCTCGTGGGCGGTCAGCAGGCCCGTCGCGCTGAGCACCGTCAGCACGAACCCGAGCCCCACGCTGACGGTGTCGATGTTGGGCGTCGCCTCGACCGTTCCGTTGGCATCGATCGTCAGCGTTCCGGCGGCGTCGATGTCGGCGTCGTCGCCGACGAACGCCTGGGTGTGGTGACCGTTGCTGGCCTGGGTGCCGGCGATCGACCCGCTGGCCGCGCTGACCTGGAAGAAGCTGATGTTCGTCGAGGAATCGGTCTTCGAGTCCGCCTCCAACGTGACGTTGTTGGCGTTGACCTCGGCGTTGTTGTCGACGAACGCCCGGGTGCGCGAGAACACCCGGTTCTCGCCGGCGCCAGGATCGAGATCGAAGTCGCCGACGGCCGCCGTCGCCTCCATCACGGCGATGTCGAGGATGCCACCGGAGCCGCCCAGTGTCTCGGCCGTGGCGACCGGCGTGTCGAACGTCGTGTCGGCGTGCAGCGTGAGGTTGGCCGACCCGAGGTTGACGATGCTGTGGTGACCGACGAAGGCCTCGGTGTTCTGGGCGACGATCGCTTCGGCGATCAGGACGTTGACGGAGGCGAGGGCCACCGATCCGGACTTGGTGCTGGCGTTGGCGAGCAGGCCCTTGTCCTCGGCGGTGATCGTGACGGCGCCGGCGTTGACGGTCGTGCGCGGCCCGATGTAGGCCCGTGTGGCGCCGGCGACGAGGGCCCGCGGGCTCATCACGGTGACGTTGAGTCCGGCGACGGTGACGCCCTTGTTCAGCGCCTCCGCCACATGGGTGCTGTTGGCCGTGATCTCGACGGTGCCAGGACCGGACCCGGCCGGGTTGCGGACGTCGACGACGCCGTTGGTCGGACGGTTCGTGTCGGCCCGCTCGCCGAGGAACGCCTCGGTGGTGTGCGCCAGGACGGCCGTGGCGCTGGCGCCGCTGACGCCGATCAGGCCGGCGGCAACACGCTCGGTGGTGGCCGTCGCCTTGGCATCGCCGTCGGCGATGATCACGAGCTTGGTGGCCCGCACGTCGGTGCCGTCACCGGCGAAGGCGCGTGTGGCGCCGCCGGCCGTGGCGGTCGGGATGAGCACGCCGACGGCGACGGCGGAGATCTGCGTCGAGTCGACCTTGGCCTCCGACCGCATCATCGATGCCGACGACACCCTGACCTCGCCGCTGACGGCGATCTGGGCGGCCGGGTCGCCGCCGAAGACACGTCCGGAGGCGGCCCCGATGAACGCTTCGACCTGGCCGGTCAACTGGGCGTCGGCGTTGATGAACGCCCCGTCGAACGCGCCGGACAGGCTGAAGGCGTCGGCGCGTGCGTCGGCCTTCATGAGGATCCGGTCACCGGTCGTGCCGGCCTCGAGCGTCAGCCCGCCGGCGTCGAGGTCGACCCCGTCGCGGACGTAGGTGCCGGCGTAGCCGGAGACGACGGCGGTCGGCACGATCACGTTGACGGCGACGGCGCCCGTGAGGCCGCTGGAGTCGGCGGTCGCGGTGGCGGTCATCGACGTGTCGATGAGCACCTGCACGATGCCGCCTCCGACGTCGACGTCGGTCGTGACGTTGCTCGAGTTGATCGAGCGGTGGGCGCCGATGAACGCCTCGACCTGGGCCGACACCGTGGCCGTGGAGCTGAACACCCCGACGCCGGCCAGCGCCGAGATGCCGAAGCTGGCGACCGCGGCGAGCGCGGCGAGTGTCGGCGCGCTGGCCTCGATGCGCACCGACGCGGCGTCCACGTCCACGCCTTCGCCGATGTAGGCCCGCACGATGCCGCGCAGTTCGGCCGTCGGGAACAGCGTGGCGACGGTGACCGCGCCGGCACCGACCTTGACGATCACCGGGGTCGCCGTCATCGTGGCGTCGGCGTCGATCGTCAGGGCACCGGAGAGGTTGAGATCGGCGAGCCGCGTGCTCGGCGCCGTGCCCGCCGCCGAGCCGACGTGGGCGTCGACCGTGCCGCTGACGAAGGCGTCGGCCTGGACGACCGTGATCGTGACGACGCCGAAGTCGGTGGCCGTCGACGTGGCCGTGCGCGACGAGATCGCTCTGGGCGTCGATGTCGACGTTGACGGCGCCGATCGTGACGGCCTGGCCGACGTAGGCGCGGGTCGTGCCGGCGGCGTCGGCGGTCGGCAGCAGCACCGTCACCGTGATGCCGCTGGCCGCCGTGCCGTCGGCGTGGGCGGTGGCGACCACGTCGGAGTAGGCGGCGATGTCGACGTCGTTGGCGATCGCCAGGGTGGCCGAGTTCGGGACGGCGGTGGCGAGACCCGCCGGCGAGCCGACGAACGCTTCGACGAGGGCCTGGGTCAGCGCCTCTGGCACCACGCCGGCGCCGCCGACGCCGAACGAGATCGTGATGCTCGTCGACGTGGCGGTCGCCGTGATGTTCACCGGGTCGCCGACGAGACCGGCCTGGACGTCGAGGTTGCCAGCGACGATCGTGACGTTGTCGCGCACGTAGGCGGCGACCCGACCGGCGGCGTTGGCGTTGGGGAACATCGCGTTGACCGAGCCGAGGAACGACAGGGCCGTGCCGTCGGCCGTGGCGTTGGCGTTCATGTTGGCGTTGGCGTAGACGTTGACGAGGCCGCCGCCGACGTTGATGTCGGTCAGCGGGCCGGCGACGAAGCCGGACTGCTCGCCGATGAACGCCTCGACGGTGGCGAAGCGGTCGGGGGTGGAGTCACCGTCGAGGTCGTAGCCACCGATGATGGCGTCCGCCGAGATGATGTTGACGCTGAGGAAGGCGGAGATGCCGAGCGCGTTGCCGGTGGCGGTGGCCGTCATGATCGGGGCGAGGGCGATCACGTCGAGGCTGTCGGCTTCGAGGTCGACCCCTTCGCCGACGTACGCCCGCACGACGCCGGAGATCGTCGCCGTCGGCAGCAGCACGCTGACCGCAACTGCGAGCCCGCCGGCGAGGGAGTCCGGCGTCGAGGTGGCGGTCATGTTGGCCAGCGCCGTGACGTCGACGGCCCCGTTGATGTCGATCACCTGGTTGGCCGCACCGGTCGGGTTGGTCCCGACCGGAGCGCCGATCCACGCCGCCACGGTGCCGGTGACGGCGGCGTCGGGCAGGATGCCGGCGGCGCTGGCGCCCATCGAGAGGCCGCCGGCGAACGTGTTCGACGTGGCCGTCATCACGACCGGGTCGGCGGTGTCGGGGTTGCCGGAACGCACGGCGAGGCTGCCGGCATCGATCGAAACGCCGTCGCGGACGTAGGCCCGGACGGTGCCGTCGACGATCGCCTCGGCGAGCAGGATGCTGACCGCCAGGAAGCCGCCGCCGGACAGGCCGAAGGCGTTGGCGACGGCCTGCAGCAGGCCGTCGGCGTCGACGACGACGGCGCCGTTGCCGACGTCGATCGTGGTCGGCGTGGCGTGGGCCGGGAAGCCGGCGTTGCCGCCGATGAACGCCTCGACCGTCCCGGCGACGAGGACGTCGGCGCTGAGCCCCTGGCCGGCGGCGACGGCGCCGATGCCGATCACGGCCACGTCGCTCTCGGCGCGCATCTGCTCGGCGTCGGCGGTGACCGTCAGGGCCTCGGCCGTCAGGTCGACCCCCTCGCCGACGTAGGCCCGGGTGAAGCCCGTGATCGAGGCGTCGGTGAGGATCAGTTGCACGGTGAGCGCGCCGAGCGCGATGCCGTCGATGCCGGCGGTCATGCCCTCGAGCGCCGCCGAGTCGGTCGGCAGCGCGGCGGCGAAGGCGTCCGTCGTGGCGGAGACGGTGACCGTGCCGTCCGGGTCGGTGGCGATGCCTGACCAGGCCCCTGCCGTCCCGACGTCGATCGTGGTCACCGGGTAGGCGCCGCCGTCGATGCCGGCCTGCGTGCCGATGTAGGCCGACACGACGCTGAGGATGTTGGCGTCGGCGACGATGCCCTGGACGGTGATCGCCCCTGCGCCGACGCCGAACACGTCGGACTTGGCGTCCTCGGTGGCGTCGGCGACGACGTCGATCTCGCCGGCCGTCACGAAGGGCCCCTCGCCGATGTAGGCCCGGGTGATCGCGGCGATCGTCGCCTCCGACAGGAAGCTGCTGATGCTGACCCCGCCCAGCGCGCCGCCGATCGCCAGCGAGTCGGCATCGGAGACCGACACCGCCTTGACGAGGATCTCGCCTTCGCCGATGTCGACGACGGTCGCCGTGACCGGCTGGCCGGCGCGGGTGCCGAGGAAGGCTTCCGTGATCCGGTCGATCAGCACGAGCGCGCCGACGATGATCACGGCACCGGTGAGCCCGGCTCCGGCGGAGATCGTGTCCGCCGTCGCGATGTGCGTGCCGTCGGCGACGACCTCGAGGTCGCTGGCCGTCACGTTCACCGTGCCGTCGGCGAAAGCGCTCGTGCGGCCGCGGATCGCGGCGACCGGCCGCACGATCGCCACGGCGTCACCGACGGCGGCGGTGAGGGCGGTCGTCGTGGCGTCGACGTCGGCCGTGAGGTCGGCGACGGCCTTGATGACGACCGCCCCGGACGCCTCGAGGTCGGCCGAGCGGGCGAACGCCTCGACGTCGCTCAGCACGGTCGTGTTGGCGTAGGCGCCGGCGGCCGAGAAGCCGGCCACTCCGGCGGCGAACGCGGCGGCCTTGGCGTCGGCGTTGATCGTCTGGGTCGACGTGGCCAGGATCTGGATCCCGCCACCGTTGGCGTCGGCGCTGGCGCCCTGGATGTAGGCGGCCGTGTAGTTGTCGAGGATGTTCAGGCTCACCGTGAGGGCGACGCCGACACCGACCAACCCGCCCCCGACGGCCACGGCATCGGTGATCGAGTCGATGCTCGCATCGTCGGTCGCCGTCACGTGGATGAAGGTCCCGGCCGTGACGTCGGCCGAGCCGACGATCCGGGCGATGGTCGACGTGCCGGCCTCGGTGGTCGGCGTCTCGGCGGCACTGGCGATGTCCTGCGAGGTGTTCGTGTCGCCGGCCGGCTCGGGCGGCTCGTCACCGGTGTCGAACTCACCGTCTGGGCCTGGGTCGGCGGTTGGCGTGTTGTTGTGCAGCTCGATGAACCGGTCGATCGACTCGCCGGGTCCGTTGATCATGACGGCACCGGCGGCGGCGACCGCGCCGCCGATCGAGATTGCCACGGCGACCGATGCGGCCAGCGCCCGGCTGTCGATCTCCGACAGCGACGAGGCACCGACGGTGACGTGTCCGGTCGAGGCGGTCACGATGTCGACGTCGGAGATCTCGGCCAGCGTCTGGTAGGCGATGTCGTTGCCCGCCATCGCCATGCCGAGCGAGACCGAGGCGCCGGCGAACCCGCCGGAGATCGACACCGCGGCACCGTCGGCGGCCGAGTCGATCGTGGCGTCGGCGGACGACTGGACCTCGACGTGGCGCCCGGCGATGACGTGGTCGCCGGCCGCACCGTCCATGGCGAACAGCCGCGCCGTCGTGGTCGTGTCCATCTCGTTGATCGAGAACGCTGCGCCGACGGCCACGGCGACGCCGACGTAGCCGATCCCGACGCCGGCGCCGCCGCCGAGCGACCACGCTTCGATGAGACCGGTCGAGTCGGCGGTCACCTTGACGTCGCGTCCGGCGTCGATGGACGAGCCGCTGATCTGGGCCGTGGTCGACGTCGAGAGCCGGTTCTCGGCGTACGAGAGACCGAACCCGACGGCGACGCCGACGGCGCCGAACCCGCCGGCCAGGGCCAGGCCGCCGGAGTCGACCCGGATGTCGGCGTCGTCAGCGGCGTGCACGACCACGTCGTGGAGGCCGGTCACGTCGATGTCGCTGTCGATGATCTCGGCCAGGATCGTGCTGGCGATCTCGTTGATGGCGATCGATCCGGCGCCCGCCGCGCCGACGCCGACCGAGCCGGCACCGACGCCGACGGAGACGCCGACCACGACGGCGTCGATGTCGGACGTCGCCGAGGCGTCGACGGTCAGGTGGCCGCCGATGTTGATCGTCGAGTCGATGATGCGGGCGATGGTCTGGCTGGCGATGTCGTTGATGCCGATCGAACCGGCGCCGGCCACGCCGACGCCGACGGAGCCGGCACCGACACCCACGGCACCGGAGCCCACGTCGAGGTCGATCGTGGCGTCGTCCGTGGCGGTCACGTCGACGTCGTCGTTGGCGCCGGTGAAGATGGCGCTGTCGTTGACCTCGGCCCGGACGATGGCCCGCGAGCGGTTGGTGGAGTACGTCCCGGCGACGGCCACGCCGACGCCGACCGACCCGGCGCCAACGGCGGCGGCGCCGGCGATGGCGGTCACGTCGATCCGCGACGTCGAGGCGGCCGACACCTCGACCGAGTTGGCCCGGCTGAGCGCGCTGCCGATGGTGGTGTTGATCACCAGTGCCAGCACGCTGTGCTGCTCGGGGCCGAGCGGCACCGGCGGGTCGTTGGGGTCGGAGCTGCTGACCTCGATGCTGTCGGTGTCGACGTCGTCGATGTCGACGCCGCCGATGCGGTTGTCGGCGACGGTGGCGCCGGCGGCCACGCCGACGCCCGTCGTCCCGGCGCCGACCGACAGCGCTACGCCGCCGCCATCGGCGCTGATCGTGGACTCGTCTTCGGCGTGGACGGTGACGGCGCTGCCGCCACCGGTCGGCACGACGGTGGCGTTGATGAGGCTGGCCTCGATCGTGTTGGCGATCTCGTTGAGCGCGACGGCCCCGACGCCGGCCACGCCGATCCCCGCGTTCCCGGCTCCGACGGCGCCGGAGATCGAGACGGCGGTGACCTTCACGGTGGCCTTGGACAGGGCTTCGACGAGAAGGTTGCCGCCAACCGTGAGGGTCGAGCCGTTCACCGAAGCACGGACGACGTTGGCGATCTCGTTGATGGCGATCGAGCCGGCGCCTGACGCAGCGACGCTCGGGCCCGAACCGGCGGCGACGGAGAGCGAACCGGATCCGGCGTCGCTGTCGATCGTGGACTGATCGGTCGCCCGCACGGTGACGTCGCCGGCCACGGCGGTGAAGATCGTCGTGGCGTTGCGGACGAGCGCCTCGACGGTGTTCGTGATCGTGGCCAGGCTCACGGAGCCGGCGAGCGAGGCGCCGACGGCGGGGCTGCTGCCGACGCCGACAGCGAGGACGGCGGTGGCGGCGATCGAGCGGATCTGCGGACGTCGACGTGGCGATGACCTCGACGTCGCCTTCGGGATCGACGGCGGTCCCGAGCGAGCTGCCCTCGACGATCGCCCGCACGGTGTTGGCGATCTCGCTGCGGACGACCCCGGCGCCGACGGCACCCGAGACGCCGCCGCTGCTGCCACCGGCGATGGAGAACGCCCCGGCACCGGCGTCGGCGCGGATCTTCGACGAATCCGATGCGACCACGCTGATCGCTCCGGCGACGTCGGTCGTGACGCCCGACAGCTCGGCGCGGGTCTCGTTGGTGATGAAGCTGGCCGTGCCGGCACCGGCACCGGAGAAGGAGAACGACGAGCCGGAGCCGGCGCTGACGCCGCCGGCGATGCCAACGGCAAGGCCTTCGATCGCGACGGCGGTCGCGGCGTTGACGGTGAGGCTCGCCGCGCCCGTGACCGACGTGTTGGTGACCTTGGCGGTGACGTGGTTGGCGACCGTGTTGTGGGCGACGGCGGCGCCGACGTTGATGCCGACGGCCGTCGAGGAGCCGACGTTGACGCTGAGGGCGAGCCCGCCGGCGTCGGCGTCGATGAGGGCCGGCCGGAACACGCACAGGTTGGCGCCGCTCGGTCCGCAGCGCTCGACGATGTAGGAGCTGCCACTGCCGTCGCGCAGCAGCCAGCGGGTGATCCGCGGGTTGAAGCCGTCCGGGTCGGCGCCCGGGTCGAACTTCGGGTTCTCCTCGTTGTCGTCGGGATCGGGCGTCAGCAGGTACGGGTGCGGGGCGTCGTCGACGTCGACGTCGTACTCGAGGACGTACACCTTCGTCGTCGACGACAGCACGATGCCGTTGGCGGCGAACGCGGCGAGCAGCTGGGCGTACTTCGCCGCGTCGTCGGCGAGATCGGCGGCCTGCTGGAGCAGCGGCTGCGGGTCGGCCGGGAAGTCGTCCTCTGGATCACCCGGTGTTCCGTTGTCGTCGTACTCGACGATGTCGGCGTCGACGACACCGAGGTCGTCGAGCGCCTCGGCCAGATCGGCGGCGTTCGTCCCGGTCAGCTCGAACTCCAGCGCCCCCGCTTCCGACGCCGTCACCGACACGGAGCCCGAGAGCGTCAGCGTGCTGTTCTCGACGATCGCCTCCACGGTGGCGGCCACGTCGTTGATCGACACGGCGCCGGCGCCGGTGACACCGATCGACGTGGTGCTGGAGACGCCGACCCCGCCCGCTCCGGCGATGGAGAGCGCCTCGGATTGGGTGGCCGAGCTGGCGTCGACGACGAGTGCGGTGGCATCGGTGATCGTCGAGCCGGTCACGATGGCCCGGACGGTCTTGACGATCGTGTTGATCGCCACGGCGGCGCCGACGGCGATCGGCACGCTGGTGTTCTGCGAGATGCCGACGGCGACGCTGACGCCGCCGGCGTCGGCCGTGATCGTCGACTCGTCACGGGCCTCGACGCGGATCTCGCCGCCGGCGAGGAGCGTGGAGCTGACGACCCGGGCGATCGTCTGGGCCGGCGTGCCGTCGACGTCGCCGATCCGGTTGCCCGAACCGGATCCGGCTCCGGCGAAGGCGAACGCCGACTGCTGGCTGGAGCTGACGCCGCCGGCGATGCCGAACGTGAACGTCTCGATCGTGGGAGCGGAGGTCGCTTCGACCACGATGTCGTCGCCGACGGTGAGGGTGGAGCCGGTGATCGAGGCGATCACGGAGTTGGCGATCTGGTTCGTCGCCGCCGCTGCGCCGGCCCCGGCCTGGCCCGAGCTGCCCTGGGTGATGCCGAAGGCCAGTGCGCCCATCCCGGACTCGGCGTGGATCCTGCCCTGCTCCTGCGCCCGGACGGTCAGGGTGCCGGTGATCGTGTCGGCGATCCCGTCGACCGTCGTGTCGACGACCCTGGCCTCGACGGTGTTGGTGATCTTGTTGCCCGAGCCGGCACCGGCGCCGGCGAGCCCGAACGTGGTGGAGTTCTGGTCGCTGAGGGTGAGCGCCACGGTGAACGTCACGGTCAGCACGTCGATCTCGACGTCGGCGTCGGCCCACACCTCCACGTCGCCGGCGTGCAGCACGTCGGGGGTGACGAGCTCGGCGATCGTGGTGTTGGAGATCGAGTTGATGGCGATCGAAGCACCGACGGCGAAGATCGGTGGCCCGCGGGCGTAGACCAGCCCAACGGCACCGGCGTCGGCGACGATCTCGGTGGTGTCGGTCGCCCGGATCGCCAGCAGCGTGGCGGCCGTGATGGACGCGCCGACGACCTTGCTGTGGACCTTGTTGGTGACGGAGTTGCCCGAGCCACTCCCGGCGCCCACGAACGACGCCCCGCCGCTGCCGTTGCCGGTCTGCAGCGAGCCGGCGATGCCGAGGGCGAGGGCGTTGACCGTGGTGTCGCCCACCGCCCGCACGGTGGTCGTCGGCGCCGTGATGACGGGGACGGCGCCGCCGTCGCCGGGCGCCACGACTGTCGTCACGGTGTTCTCCACGTCGTTGGTGGCCACGCCGACGCCGACGGTGATCGCCACCCCGCCGCTCTGGCTCTTGGTCTTCAGGAACAGCGATGCGCTGCCGGCGTCGGCTCGGACGTCGGCGATGTCCTTGGCCTCGATCGTCAGCAACGTGGCCGTGATCGTCGCCCCGTTGCGGACGATCGTCTCGACGATGTTCTTCACCTCGTTGATCGAGATGGCGCCGGCCCCGACGAACGTGAACCCGTTGCCGCTGTCGGAGCCGCCGTACGCCCCACCGCCGGCGATCGACAGGGCGTGGACGTCAGCGGACGACTCGGCGCGGATCTCGATCGTGGCAGCCGTGATGGTGGCGCCGTCGACGATCGTGCGCACGACGTTCTCGACGTCGTTCCTGACGACCGAGAGCCCGATGGCGCCGCCCGAGCTGTCGTTGTCGAGCAGGATCAGCGTGGCGTTGCCGGCGTCGGAGTCGAGGTCGGAGTCGTCGACGGCGACGACGCTGATGGTGCCGCCGACGGCCGACAGCGTGGCCCCGTTGACGACGGTCGTCTCGACCAGGTTGCGCGACGTGGTGAACACGACCGAGCCGCCGAGGGCGAAGTTCTCGGCGAACGCCCCGCCGACGGCGATGCCGATCATGTCGGCGTCGGCCGAGGCCAGGACGGTGATCGCCGGGGCGGTGACGGTGGCGCCGTCGATCGTCGTGCGGACGATCTCGCTCTGGTCGTTGAGCACGATGGAGGCGCCGATCGCCACCGCGTCCTGGGAGAACGTGACGTTCCCCGCCACGGTCACGATGTCGGCCACGTGGGTGGCATGGACGGTCGCCGAGGTGGCAGCGGTCACGTGGGCGCCGTCGGTGACCCGGGCCTCCACCGTGTTGTCCATCTCGTTCTTCGTCACCGACCCGCCGAGGGCGAAGTCGTCGGCCTGGGTGCCGCCGAGGGCCACGGTGTCGATGTCGGAGTTCGTCTCGGCGTGGATGTCGACGACCGGCGCGTCGACGGTCGTGGCGGTGCCGTCGACGTGGGCCGTGACGACGTCGCCGATCAGGTTGATCGAGACGGATGCGCCCTTGGCCGTGCCGTCGCTGAGGGCCACGGCGCCGGCGACGGCGACGACGGTCGGGGCGTCGAGCGCGTGCACCAGCACGGTGCCGGTGGCGTCGACGTCGGCGTCGCCGGCGACGTGGGCGTCGACCTGGCTCTTGATCGAGTTCACGGAGAACGATCCGGCGAGGGAGGTCCCACCGGTCCCCTGCCCGAACCCGAGCGTGAGGAAGAACTCGACCAGCTTGAAGGCGACGTACTTCAGCGTGCCCCCGAACCCACCCTGGTTGGTGCTGATCTCCTCGTGGTTCTCGGCCTGGGCCAGCCCGATCGTGATGACCACGATCACGGGGACGGCTTCGGCCAGCACGGTCACGTCGCCGCTGAGCGCCTCGACCGTGCCGCCGGTGATCGCGGCGCGGGTGACGTTGGCGATCTCGTTGATGCCGATCACGGCGCCGATGGAGATCTGGCTCTGGAAGTTGGCCCCGCCCCCGAACGACACGAGGTCGGTGTCGTCGGTGGCGTGGACGAGCACCGAGCCGGAGGCGGTGACGACGGATGTCCCGCCGATCAGTGCCTCGGTCCGGTTGGCGACGGCGTTGTTGATCAGCGAGCCGGCACCGCCGAACTGGCTGCCGGCGACGCCGATGCCGATCGACACCGACACGACGTTCACGTCGGACAGCGCCCGCACCTCGACGTCGCCGCCGTTGGCGGTGACGACGCCGTCGACGATGTAGGCGACGACGACGTCGTTGATCTCCGCTGCGGCGAACGTGAAGCCGACCGTGACGAACGGGGGCCCGCTGTTCCCGCTGTCCTGCTCGACCGTCACCGCGTCGGCGATGGCGTAGATCTGCGTGTCGTCGATGGCTTCGACGGTCACCGTCGTGGCGGCCGTCACCTCGGCGCCGGCGATGTGGGCGTCGACGTAGCTGTTCGTGATGACGGAGGAATCCTTGATGTCGATCGCCGAGTCGGCGATGCCGCCCTTCGACGAGAACGGGATGATCGCCGCGTACAGCGAGTCGGCGTCGAGGTGGGCGAGCACGTCGATCGAACCGGTCCCGGTGTCGACGACGGTGTCCGGGCCCTCGATGAACGCCAGCGCCCGATCGCTCTCGTTGGTCATGGCGGTCGCCGCCATGATCTGCGAGGCCGTGCTGACGTTGCCGGTGACGAGCACGTTGCGGGCGGCGCTGACGTCGGCCCCACCGGCGATGCCGGCGGCCGCCGCGCCGCTGATGCCCAGCGCGCCGCGGTCCTGGGCGAGGGCGACGATCGAGTCGCTGAAGTTGAACGTCCAGGAGGTGTCCATGGCGACGTCGATGACGTCCAGCGCGTTGACGATCACGTCGCGGCCGGCGGTGACGATGCCGCCGTCGATCGTCGCCTGCGTGCCGAAGCTGGCCGGCTCGAGCCGGAAGGCGGCGCCGTCGAGCTTCGGCGCCAGCAGGTCGATCGCATCGGCGCCGGCGAAGGCTGCCGTGCGGCTGGTGTGCAGCGTGATCTTCGACGCGTCGAGCGGGTCGACCGAGGCGAAGTAGGTGACACCTCGGGCCAGGCCGCCGACGCTCACGTCGTCCTTGAGGATCAGCTCGGCGTCGAGCAGCTGCTGGAGCGTCACGGTGCCGGTCGTCGGGAGGTCCTTGCCCTCGAGCTGCTCGGCGGTGACGATCCCTGCGGCGATCAACCCACCCGGCCCGTCGACCTGGTACGACCGCTCGACGTCGGGCCGGTCCTCGTAGCGCACCGCATCGCCGGTGCGCACGCCGTGTCCGGCACCGAGCTGGATCGTGTTCGCCGCGACGTCCACGTCGCCGAGCACGAAGGCGAGGTCGTCGGTGAACGTCAGCGAGTGCCGGGTGCCGGTGGCCGTCGACGGGTCGAGGGCGATCGGGTTCGTGCCGGCCAGTGCGTCGGCGCGGCTGAGGTGGAGGGTGGCGAAGCGGCCGGTGACGTGGACGAAGTAGACGTCACCGAACACGAGCCCGCCGACGGGCTGGCGGTCGCGCAGCACGAGCAGGGAGTCCAAGTCGGCCTCGGCGACGAGGGCTGCCCCGAGCAGGGCGCTGATCGCCACGAGCCCGGTGGTCGGCAACCCCGCCGTGGTGAGCTCGGCGTCGGTGAGCACACCGAGGGTCTCGAGCACGTCGACGTCCAGCTCGACCTCCGAGGCGAACAGGTCGGCAAGGGCGATCGAGCCGGTCTCCGGCAGCCCGGCGGCGGCCAGGCCGGCGGCGGTGACGAGGCCGAGGCCGATCAGGCTGTCGGCGCCGTCGAGCTGCACCAGCGGATCGGTGTCGACGCCGATCGGCGTGGCGTCGAGCAGCAGCCCGGCTCCGTCCAGGGCGGCCGGATCGACGATGTCCTCGTCGAGCAGGGTGTCGAGGGCGATCGGGCCGGTCGTCGGCAGCCCGGCTGCGCTGAGCTCGCCGGCGGTGGTGATCCCGGCGGCGACGAGGGCCGCGGCGTCGAAGGCCACGTCGGCGGTGAGCAGGGTCCCCAGATCGACGGTGCCGGCCGTCGGGAGCCCTGCGGCGGTGAGGTCCGCCGGCGTCAGCAGGCCGAGCGAGAGGAGGCTGCCGGTGCCGTCGATCCGCACCAGCCGGTCGGCGCCGTAGCGGACGGCGTCACCGGTCTCGAGCCAGTGGTCCGGGTCCAGCTCGATCGTCTCGTCGTCGGCGTCGACCGCGGTGGCGGGGTCGAACCTGACGGGTGCGCCGTCGATGCCGGCGGCGCTGACCGAGGGCTGCGCAGTGTTGAACGCCCGGGCCATCGCGCCGGCGGCGCCGATGGTGCCCGCTGTCTCGGTGAGCACGGCACCGATGCCGACACCGGCGCTGCCGAGCGAGCCGGCGATGCTCGCCTCGAGGAAGCCCTGGACGCTCTCCCCGACGTCGTCGGAGTTGAGGAAGTCGGCGAACCCGCCGCCGAACGGGATGACCGAGATCCCGATCGGGTTCCTGAAGTCGCCGCGGATGCCGTACATCGAGAACGAGGCGATGATGCCGACCCACTTCGTGTCGCCGGCGCCGGCGACGAGCGAGTCGGCCTCGATCGTCGAGACCGCGTCGACCATCACGTCGCGCACGGCGTTGACGATCGCCCCGTCGCGGATCTCGGCCAGCGTGTCGTTGTGGACGATGCCGATGTCGAACCCGCCGGCGCCCCCGAGGTTCGTCTCGCCCTGGAGGTTCAACGCGATGCCGTAGAGCCGGGAGTCGTTGCCGGCACCGACCCGCACCGCCTGGTCGGGGACCGAGTTGATCGCGGTGGCGATCGTGTTGATCTCGGCGTCGCGGTCGATGAACGCCGTGGTGTCGGCGTTGACGATCGTCAGGTTGATCGTCCCGGCCAGCCCGATGTTGACCGATGCGGAGGAAGCTCCGCCGGCGGCGGTGAGCGGGAACACGTGCTCGGTCGAGATCGCCTGGACGGCGACGCCACGGGCCGCCTCGAAGTCCAGCTGCTCGTCGGTCACGGTGCCGGCGAGCACCTGCACCGTGGCGCCGTTGCCGTGGGCGTCGACGGTGGCGAGGGCACCGATCCAGGCCTGGGTGTCCTTGGTGACCACGATCACCGCCGCCGAGACGCCGAGGCCGATCGAGAACAGGCCGCCGGTGGCGAACGCGCCGGCCCCGGAGATCGTGTCGATGTCGGTGTCGTCGACAGCGCGGACCAGCACGTTGCCGAACGCCTGGACGGTGGCGCCCATGTCGATGAACGCCCGGGTGTGGCTGTCGATCGAGACGATCGGCAGCGAGCCGGCGATCGGCAGGCCGAGGATGGGCAGGGTCCCGGACTCCGTGGCGAAGCCGACGGTGATCGGCAGCGCCTTCTGGCGGTTCGTCGCCAGCACCTCGACGTCGTCGTTGGCGCGGACCGTCGCCTCGCGCCCGATGAACGCCTCGGCCACGTTGCGGATCAGCGCGGCGTTCGCCGCCGCGCCGACGCTGGCGACCCCGGAGGCGACGAGCACGCCGGCGATGCTCATGAACGACGTGTCGGACGAGGCGGCGACCCTGACGTCCTGCGCCGCGTCGACCCCGGTCAGGTCGGCGTTGACGTCGGCCCCGTCACCGATGAAGGCCGAGGTCTGGTTGCCGGTGACGAGCCCGCCCATCGATCCCTCGACGCCGGCGACGGTCGACGCCGACACACCGACCACCAGCAGCTCGACCTCGTCGACGTTGGTGGCGGTGACGCTCACGCCGCGCAACGGTGCGCTGCCCGGCGTGATGCGGCGCGGGTTGATCAGCGAGAGGTCGAGCTCGGGGAAGTCGACGGGCGTGATCAGGACGCTGACGAGGAACTCGATCACGTCGCCGGCCGCCTGGGCGATCGGGTTGTTGACGATGAGGTCGATGGCGCCCTCGAGCGCGGCGAAGGCTCCGGACCCGAACGCCGCCTCGATGAGGTCTTCGACGACGCTCGACTCGACCAGCTCACCAGTCGGCGCCTGCAGGCCCCCGACCAGCGCCAGGGCGGTGACCTCGGCGTCGTCACCGATGTAGGCCTGGGTGATGTTGTTCGTGACGACGGCCGCCGCGGCCGCGCCGACCGCCGCACCCAGCGCGGCGTTGGCCGAGCCGGCGAGGAGGTCGACGTCGTCCTCGTGGTGGGCCGACACGACCACGTTGCCGCGGGTCCGGATCCGGCCACCCTCGCCGACGAAGGCCCTGGTGTCGGCGGCCAGCCCGTACGCCCCGAGCGCGCCGGCGATCGCCGCCACGATCGCCGCCGACGCCGACGCCGAGATCGACGTGAGGTCCTCGTACGCCCTGGCCAGGATCTCGACGGCCTGGATGGTGTCGATCTCTCCGGCCAGCGGATCGGCACCGACGTCGCCGGCCACGAACGCCTCGGTCTCCTTGGTGATCGCGGCGACGTCGATGCCGGCACCGACGCCGGCGACGGCCGACGCCTCGAGCGCACCGGCGAGGCCGAGCACGTGGGTCCAGTCGACCGCCAACACGAGCACCATGGCGTCGTCGGCGGGGATCGGGGCGCTGGTGAACTTCTGGACGCGAGCGCCCGTGTCGATCGAGGCCCGTGTGCGCTCGACGGTCGACGTCAGGTTGATCGAGCCGGCGATGCCGAGCAGGACGGCGGCGCCGGCGCCGATCGACACTGGGCCGAGGTCCTCCGACGACGTGGCGACGACGGCAACGCCGCGGATCAGTCGCGTCGCCCCCTCGACCTCCGTCGGCACGGCGACGGTCGTCGCGCCGAGGGCCCGCACGTCGGAGCCGGCGCCGATCCACGCCGCGGTGTCGTCGCTGTGGAAGATCAGCGACGCGGCGACCCCGATGCCACCGCCGAGTGCCAGCGTCTCCGCCCCGACGAGGGTGTCGACCTCGACGTCGCTGTCGGCCAGCACGACGACGTTGCCGCCGGCCTCGACGTCGGCGCCGGTGATGTGGGCGTGGGTCGTGTTGTCGAGGCTGAGCAGGGCGACCGAGCCGGCGATCGCCAGCTCGAGCCCGACGCCCAGACCGGCGACGAACGACAGCATCTCATCGCTCGCTTCGGCCTCGACGACCACGTCGCCGGTGACGTCGACGCGGCTCGGCCCGATCCACGCCCTGACGGTCTTGTCGAGCAGCTCGACGTCGGCCGCTGCGCCGGCGACGACCCCGCCGAGCGAGCCGGCGAGTGCGCCGGCCACGCCGAGGACGAACGAGTCGTGGAAGGCGTGCACGACGAGATCGGGCGTGACGATGTCCGCCCCGCCGGTGACGAACGCCTCGGTCAAGTCGTCCATCGTGTTGATCACGCCCGACGCCACGACGCCGAGGTCGCCGGCGCCGGCGACCCCGCCGGCGAACGAGAGCAGCTCGTCATGGCTCTGGGCGTCGACCAGCACCGACGTCCCGGCCCCGATGGTCAGGACGAAGGCGCCGTCGATCGATGCCGTGACGGTGCGCCGCAGGTTGGTGTTGGCGATGGAGAGGCCGACGGCGATCTCGTCGGTGCTGGCTGCCGCGCCGGCGATGGTGACCACGTCGGTGGTGCCCTCGGCAAGAACCTCGACGTCGCCGAAGACGATCAGGACGGCGTCGGTGGCGACCGTCGCCGAGGCCCGGTCATCGACGGTGACCGAGGCGACCGAACCGGCGATGCCGATGCTCGGCAGGGAATGGCCGACGACCACGTCGCCGTCCCCGTCGCCGTCCAGGTCGCCGGCGACGATCGCTACCGTGGCCATCTCGTCCGTCCCGACGTCGAGCCCCGGGGCGAACGTGCCGTCGTTGTTGTTGAGGTAGACGCGAGTGCGGGCGAACAGGTTGCCGGTGACGATGTCGAGATCGTCGTCGGCGTCGTTGTCGATGTCGGCGAGGACCAGCGACGTGACGATCCGGAGGTCGCCGCTGACATTGCTGGACGTGAAGTTGGCGGCACCGTCGTTGAGGTGGACGCGAACCGGCGAAAGGATGTTGCCGGTGACGATGTCGATGTCGCCGTCGCCGTCGACGTCACCGACGGCGAGCGCCTTGGTCACCCGTGACTCCAGCTCTCGCGCCGCCCCGAACCCGTCGAACCCTGCCGTCAGCGGATCGTCGACGTTGAGGTAGATCTTCGTCGGGGCGCCGATGGCGAAGTCGGTCAACAGATCACGCGGGTCGAAGTCGCCGAGGTCGACGTCGTCGGCGTCGAGCAGGCCGGACAGGACGAGCTCCTCGAGCGAGGCCAAGCCCGACTCGACCAGATCACGGAGCTCGACGAGGGCCGAGTCGAGCAGGTCGTCGGCGGCGGCGAGGCCTGCTTCGACGAGCTCGTCGAGGAACGACAGTCCCTCGGTGAGCAGGTCGCCCAGCCGGGTGGTCACGCCGGGCAGCAGGTCATCGACCGTGACGAACCCGTCGGCGACCAGGTCGTCGAGCTGCACGAGGCCGGAGTCGACGAGGTCGGCGATCGGGATCGTGCCGGTGGTCGGGAGCCCCGCCGCGGCGAGCTGGTCGGCGGTGACCAGCCCGGCGTCGATCAGGCCACCCGCCCCGTCCGCCGCCGCCGACAGGCCGGCGACGAGGTCGTCGACGGCGACCAGGCCCCGGTCGGCGAGGTCGGACAGGGTGGCCAGACCGAGGTCGACGAGCGTCTCGACGTCGAGCAGCGTGGCCGGATCGAAGTCCAGCCGGTCGATGATCTCGGCCCGCACGGCGTCGAGCACGGTGATCACACCGGCTTCGATGGCCTCGATCACGGCGATCGCGACGTCCTCGACGAAGTCGGCGATCCCGACCAGGCCGGACCCGATCAGCTCGGTCAGGTCGATGCCGACGTTGCCGACGACGAGGTCGAGCCGGCCGTCGCCGTCGAGGTCGGCGAGGGCGATCGAGGTCGTGAGGTCCTCGTGGATCTCGTAGTAGCGGCGGGCCGACTCGATGGACTCCTCGGCCGTCTCGTCACCGGTCAGCTCGAAGCCGGGGGCGGCGACGAGGTCGAGGAACCCGTCGGCGTCGAGCACCACGTCGACGTCCCCCGCGGCGAAGCCGGCGGCGAGGAGCGCGTCGTCGACGGCGTCCTGCAGATCGGCGACGAGATCGCTGGGGACCAGGTTCGTGCTGGTGTCGGACGGATCGACCACGATCACGACGTCAACGGCGTCGGCGCCAGACCCGGACACGGCGAGCCGGACGAGCAGCTCGAGCGGCTCGCCGCCGTCGGTGTCGAGCACGGCACCAGTGGTGCGCCCGATGTCGAGGCCGATCCCGAAGTACCGGCGGGCGTGCTGGATCGCTTCCTCGGCCGCCCCGTCGAACAGCAGCGCCGCACCGGGACCGCCGACGATGTCGATGAAGCCGCCGTCGACGAGCTGGACCACGATGTCGCCGACGTTGCCGCCGCCCTCGGCGGCCAGCGCGGCGTCGATGGCTGCTTGGATCTGCGCCACGAGCTGCTCGGGCGACGTGTTGAACGTCGTGACCGACGGATCGATCGAGACGGACACGATCTCCAGCCGGAGCTGGGTGATGTCGGGGTACGGCACCGGGATGCCGAGCACGTCGACGGTGGCTCCCGGCAGGACACCGAGCCAGAGGTTGAACTCGATCGGCGTCACGACGCCGTCCACGACCGGCGTCTCGAGCACGGCGCCCCGGTTGTTGAGGTACACCCTCGCCCGCTCGAAGATGTTCCCCACGACGAGGTCGAGGTCGCCGTCGCCATCGACGTCGCCGACTGCCAGCGCACTGGTCGAGTCGATCTCAGTGAATCGGAAGTCGAGGAAGACGGGATCGGAACCCGAGAGGCCGCCCTTGAGGCGGCGCGCCTCGAGGAGGTCGGCGGCGCGATCGGCCTGCGCTGGGTCCAGCCCGAGCACGACGGCATCGATCACGATCGCCCCGCCGACGAGTGCGGCGTGCACGTCGCCGGCGATCATCCCGGCCCCGACCAGCGCCGCGTCGAGGGCGGTCTGGAGCTGACCGATCAGCTGGGCGGCCGTCGTGTTGCCGGCGGTGTCGGCGGCGGCGATGGCGACGGCGAGCGTGGCCGAGCCGAACGAGAGATCGAACGCCACGTCGGCGTTGAGCACCGAGCCGTCGGGTCCTGACCGGGCGGCGGCGATCTCTTGCTCGGCGGCAGCCGTGTCGCCCAGTTGGCGCACGGCGACGACGAACTCGACCTCGCCGGCGTCGCCGATCCGCACGGTGATGTCGCCGGCCCTGCGTCCCGCCCCGACGAGCGCCGCGTCGAGGACGGTCTTCACGTACCCGGCCAGCTCGCCGAGGGTGGTGAACGCCGCGGTGTCGGCGGCGAGCAGGGCGACCGTCACGTCGATGTTCGACGTCGGTGCACCGGGTGCGGCGTTGGCGGCGACGACGAGGCGGACGACGAGGGTCACGTCGGCGATCAACCGGCCGTCGATCCGGCGGGCGGCGATCGCCGCCTCTGCCGCCGCCGCGTCGAGGTCGCGGATGGCCGAGCCGAACACGATCGCCATGGTCGGCGGTGCGCCCTCGGGCTGGCGCAGCTCGAGGGCGACCGTGATCGAGTCCGGGTCGACGCCGGCGGCGAGGAGCAGCTGGCGAACGGCGCGCTGCACGTCGTGCAGCAGGTCGGTGTCGGACGTGTTGTCGGCGGTCACGGCCGGGTCGAGCTCACCGCGGAACGCCGCCGAGCCGATCGGGATCCCGTTGCCGGATCCGAAGTTGCCCTCACCGTCGTTGAGGAACAGCCGGTTGGGCTGGCGGTAGTTGCCGGTGATCACGTCGATGTCGCCGTCGAGGTCGACGTCGCCGACGGCCAGCGCCAGCGTCATCGGGGGCAGGACCGCACCGGCGATCCGCTCGGGGTCGAACGTCGTCACGGCGTCGAACCAGTTGTCGCCGAGCACCGCGCCGCTCTTCGAGCAGAACACGAACAGGGTGCACTGCTCGAAGTCGCCGCCGTCGTTCAGGTACCGGCGGGCGGCCTGGGCGAAGCTCCCGACGACGAGGTCGAGCCGTCCGTCGCCGTCGAGGTCGGCGAGCGCCATCGACGTGGTCAGCAGGTCGTCCTCGGTCGCATCGACGCACCCGAAGCTGGGGGTCGTTCCGCCGGCGTTCGTGCACAGCCGGTTGTGCTGTCCCGACCCGGTCCCCGCGCTCGTTGCCGCAGCGACGGTCAGCAGGTGCTCGGCGGCCTCGGCCTCGACGGTGACGTCGTCGCCGGCGAGCACCAGTGACTCCTCGCCGACCACGGCGCGGGCGTCGTTGACGAGCTCGCCGAGGGCGACGGCGGCGCCGACCGCGGCGAAGCCGGTGGCGGCGTGCTCGGCGGCCGCACCGGCGTTGGCCACGCCGGTCAGCTCGGCGCGGGCGTGCACGACGAGGGGGCCGGCGGTGACGACCCGGGTCCGATCGCCGATCGCCGCTTCCACGACGTTGCCGACGTCGGTCCTGGTGACGGAGCCCGCCACGGCAGCGTTCTGGTTCGCCGAGGCACCCCCGTCGGCGAAGGCGAACACCCGCGGGGTCGCCGCGGCCAGCACGTCGAGGTCGGGCGTGAGGATCGTGCTGTCCTGCGTGAACGCTCTGGTCTGGGCGAACAGGCCGGTGCGGGCGAACGAGCCGCCGATGCCGAAGTTCGTGCCGAACGCCAGCCCGCCGGCCAGTGACGACACGAGCGGCTCGTCGATCGCCTCGAGGCGCACGACCGGCGCCCGCACCCGGGCCACGTCACGGATGTACGTCTCGACCGTGTGCTCGATCGAGTTGAAGGCGACATCGCCCGACAGACCGAAGCCGTACTCCAGGCCGCGCACGCTCTGCTCGCCGCCGCCCCGGCCGACGTCGGCGTCGGAGTCGGCACCGGCCACAGCGACGGTCCAGATCGCCAGCTGCGAGGTGGCGTCGACGGTGATCTCGATCGCCGCCTCGACCGCACCCAGGTCTCCGCCGGTGCCGAGGCGGCCCATGGCGTACGAGGCGTCGCCGATGAATGCCCGGGTCGCCGATCCGCCGAGCAGGTCGGGCAGCTCGTCGCCGAGCTGGCCGGGCACCTCGCCGGCCTCGCGGAGGAACTCCTCGAACGTCGTGACGACGGCGCGCGCCTCGCGCAGCTCGGCCGGTGCGCGGTCGACGAGCGCGCGTGGCTGGGCGACGATCGTGAAGGCGGCGGCGACACCGACGGCGACACCGGGGCTGGCGGCGAGGCCACCGGCGACGTGGGTCAGCACTGCGCTGTCCACGGCGTCGAGATCGACCCGGTCGGCGGTGACGACGGCACGGTCTTCGATGAAGGCCAGCGACTCGTGGCCGAGCACGACGAGCCCGAACGCCCCGTCGACGGCGACGTCGCCGGCCTCGCCGCCCGTCTCGACGGCGTTGAGGAGCTCGCTGCGGACGTTGGCGTGGAGCACGACGTCACGAGCGGCCGAGACGTGGGCCGTGTCGTCGATGTAGGCGCGGGCGTAGTTGTCGACCCACAGGGCGCTGAAGTATCCGCCGACGCCGGCGTCGCCGGCCGTGCCGAGACCGCCGAAGCTGAGCGACGACTCGAGCCCGGCGACCGTCGTGACGTGGACGAGGGCCGAGGCGTCGACGACGACGTCCTGGTCGAGACCGGGGGTCGTCGGCGCCTGGTTCACCTGGGCGCCCGAGGCGATGGCGGCGGCGGCCATGTTGTAGATGTCGATCCAGCTCAGCCCGCCTCCGATCGCCGTCGTCCCTGCTGCGCCGGTGGCGGTGTGGACGTACGACGTGAACGGCATCGCGGCGTTGGCCAATGCGGTCTGGAGGTGCGATCGGACGGGCGCCAGGGCGGTGGCGAACTCGGCGCCGATGGCGTTGGCGTCGTCGTACTCCTCGGTGACCTGGTCGGCGCCGGAGGCGGTGTCGAGGTCGGTCAGCGACGGTGCCGGCGTGAACGTCGGCACGTCGTCGGTGAGCACGGCATCGGCTTCGACGCGCAGCTCGTGATCGACGTCGACCCTGGCCGTCCAGCCGATGAAGGCCGTGGCCTGGTTGGCGAACTTGGAGAACACCACCGAGCCGCCGATCGCCGTGGCCGGCGGGGTCGGCGCGGCGACGGTGGCCGACGTGGCGCTGACGTACGGGCGAGCCTCGGCGTGTCCCCCGCACCAGCAGGTCGCCGCCGACGCCGACGACGGCGCCCTCGTGGAGCAGTGCGGCGGCGCGGTTCTCGGTCTCGACGAACGTCAGGGCGGCCCCGATGGTGATGCCCAGCTCGGGCACTTCGAGGTCGATGCCGCGCAGCGGGTCGAACGTCTTGCCGCCGATCGTGAACGACAGGTCGAGCGACGCCAGGAACTCGTTGATCGCGGCGAGGGAGTTGCTCGGCCCGGGGGCGGCGGTGACGTTGGCGAACGAGCGGGTCTCGTTGTGCAGTTCGACGGATTGGGCGACGATCGAGAGATCGCCGGTGGTGGAGACGGTGCCGGCGACGAACGCCTCGGCCAGGGCCTGGTAGTAGCCGCCGGCGATCGCCGCGCCCGCTCCGGCCAGCCCGCTGTCGGCGAAGCCGCTGGAGATCGTGATGTTCCTGACCCAGCTCGTGGTGTCGGCGAGGAAGTCGGCCGACGGGGCCGTGACCTCGGCGCCGATGTCGACGAGGGTTCGGGCGATCGACCGCGTCTTGGCGAACCCGAGCGAGAAGCCGACCACGTCGCCGGCGTTGGAGACGTCGGTGCGCAGGTCGATGGTGTTGTGGGTCGCCGCCGAGACCAGCACGGACTGCCCGGCGTGCAGCTCGGAGCCTTGGCGGACCTCGGCCGACGCCGTCGGGCGGGCATTGGCGTAGCTGAGGGCCAGGTAGCGCCCGGCGGTCGCGTTGGTCGCCGACGCCGTCGCCTCGGCGGTGATGGAGATGTCGCGGGCGGCGAGGAGCACGGCCCCGTCGCCGACGGTGGTCCTCGCCGTGGCCAGCGCGTACACGCCTTCGACGGAGAGCTCGGAGAAGTCGAGCAGGTCGCCGGCGTCGATGGCGTCGGCGACGATCTCTCCCGCGGCTGCGATCACGTCGGTGACGTCGCTGATGGCGGCGAGGAACCGGGCCGGCAGCGCGGGCAGGACGGTCAGGGTGGCGAAGTCGACGAGCGCCTGCGGGACGATGGCGACACGGTCGATCAGCCGGTCGAGCACGGCGACGAGTTGGGCGAAACCGTCGGCGAGGTCGGCCTCGCCGGTGCTCGTCGCGTCGGCCGTGATGATCACGTCACGGCCCCGGATCAGCGCTCCCGCCCCGATCTCGACGACCGCTTCCGGTCCGACGAGGTCGAAGCCGAACAGGCTGACGTCGAAGAAGGTGGTGCCGTCGGCGTCGGCATCGAGGATCACGTCGCCCGCTGCGAACCCGCTGTCGGCGAAGGTGAGCAGGGCGGCGCCTGGACCGATCTCGATCCGCTCGGCGGCGAAGACGAGGTGTCCGGAGTCGGCGATCGACGGATCGTCGAACGGATCGCCGCCAACGGCCAGCTGGCGGGTCGTGACGACCACGCCGGGCAGGACGACGATCTCTTGGGCGTTGATCGTCAGGTTCGGTGGACCGCGGATGTTGCCGGCCAACGTGATCCGGCCGGGCGAGGTGATCACCTCGTCGCCGGTGCCGGTGCTGTCGCCGGGGAAGATCAGCTCGGCAACGGTCAACGCGAAGTCCGTCACGCTGGTCACCGTGAACGTCCGGCTGTTCCAGTCGAACCCGCGGGTGACGATCTGCTGGCCGACGAGGAAGCCCTCGAGCACGAAGCTGCCGATCGCCCGGGTGAACGAGTTGGTGGCGAAGTCGGCGCCGATCGTCGTGGTGCCGGTGGTGACTGGTGCGACCTCGATGACCACGTCGGTGAGCGCCGTCACGCCGGTGAGCACGATCGTGCCGGCGAACGTGTGGGTGCCGCCGGAGGCGATCGTCACCTCGACGCCGACGGGCGGCTCGGCGGCAGGGAGCGGTTCGAACGGTGTGGCCCACGAGCCGTGCGTCGCCTCCGGCACCAGACCGGGCGTCGTGTTCGGGTCCGGTGAGGTGGCGTCGCCGAGCTCGGGGAAGTCGAGCCCGAAGTTCTGCCAGTCGTCGAAGAAGGCCCGGAAGACGGGGCGCAGCAGCTCGCTCTCCCACAGCGGGAAGTTCCCGTTCCCCGAGGCGTACACCACGTCCAGCCACTTCACGCCCTGCTCCGTCTGCCCGCTCGGCAGCACGGCCAGCGTGTAGGGATCGACGATCCGCTGGATGCGGAACGGGAGACCGTTGGCGGGATCCACGGGCACGATGCGCACGGGACCGGCGATCACGTCGCCGTCGGCCAGGTTGGTGAGGCGGACGGCGAGCGTGCCGAACCCCCCACCGGCGTCCGTGACGACGAAGATCTGGCCCACCTCGTCCGGGTCGCCCGACCGGCAGTCGAGCGGGTCGCCGCCCAGCGGGTCGAACGTGACGAAGTCGACCGGGTCGACGTAGCAGGTGGCGAGCTTGCGCTGGTCGATGGTGTCGTTGGCGTACGGGACGACCACGCCGTTGACGAACACCTCGTAGCGGGCGTTGGTCGCCGGTTTGAGCTCCTCGCCGTCGATGCGCTGGGTGACGTTGAACAGCCACGAGACGAAGATCCGGTACTCGCCGATGGCGACGACCGCCGTCCACGTCGTGCTGGCGACGGGGAGCCCGGAGCTCGGGTCGTGCGGCTGATGCACCCGGTAGAGCAGATCGACGGTCTTGCGGCCGTCGATGCGCCACACCCCGTTGCCGTCGATCAAGCGCAGCCACGGCAGCTGGTCGGGCGCGAACGCCTCATCGAACGTCGGGACGAGGACGCCGTCGGGGAACCCGAGGATCTCCTGGTTGGAGATCGTCCGGACGATCAGCGCGTCGATGCCCGTGGCTGCGCCGAGCTGGAGGTCGAGCGGGTTCAGGCCCTCGTGGGCGTCGTCGTCGCTGAGGTGCAACGTGACGGGCCGCAGCGGATCTGACTCGTCGACGTGGACGAAGTAGTACTCGATGATCGGGCGCTGGCCCGTCTCGGGGACGTGGCGCCGGCTGAGCTCGAGCGTGCCACCGGCGTACCGGACGCGCTGCCCGTCGAGGCCCGGGTCGTACACCACGGCGTCCATCGTCCGCAGAGCGTGCGACGCACCGAGCAGGATCGTCCCGCCTGGGCCGATGGCCGTGGTCGGATCGAACGTCTCGATCACGCTGGCGATCGGCAGGGTCGTGGTCATCACGCTGCCCCCGTGGGCCCCGACGATGTTGAGCAGGCCCCAGTCGTAGGTTGGCATCGGTGTGCCGACGCCGGCCAGGCCGTCGCGGGCCAGCTTCGTGAGCTGTCCGAGCGCCGCCCCGCCGAGGGGGTTGGTCTCCTGCAGCAGCAGCATCTTCGACACCACGAGGGCGTTGGCGAAGGGCTTGAACTCGGACTTGACGTTCTCGACGTTCGGGTGCATCCCGCCCGAGGCACCGGGATAGAACTCGACGAACGCCAGCAGGTCGAGCGGCAGCTCGAGCGGCGACGGCTGATTGACGATCCCGAGGTAACCGTCCATCTTCTCGCGGTCGCCGGGCTTGAAGATCGGGATGCCGTTGATCGACGCCACGTCCATCTTCGTGCCGAACTCCAACAGCAGCTCGAACTGCTCGATGTCGACGCCGAAGCGGTCGCGGATGATGTCCTCGATGAAGCCCCGCACGACGGCCTTGACGTCGGCGATCGCCTGGCTCAGCGGGTTGAGCAGGAACCGGAACGGCGGCAGCACCAGCTCGTCGAGCTGGCTGGTCAGGTCGCCGAGCAGGTTGCCGATGTCGGCCAAGCCTGACGGCACGCCGAGCATCGGGGCCAGGTGCCGGGTGATGAACGAGTCGTCGGAGGACCCGTCGTGGTTCGGGTCGTCGAGCTCGGCGAGGATGGCGTCGACGTAGCTGATGCCGCCCTCGGCCTCGGCGCGGGCCGGGTCGACGTCGGCGCCCTCGTTGGCCCCGGCCTCGTTCTGCCAGAAGCGCTTGTTGTCGGCGTCGAACAGCGCCTTGGTCGTCGCCAGCCCGAGCACCGGCCAGTTGCGCACCCCGTTGTCGATCGCTTCGATCCAGCTGGCCAGGAAGCCCTTGCCGAGGTCCTCGATCTGCTGGACGGTGGGGTTCGTGGCGGCGTCACCGTCGAGGGCCAGCGCCGTCACGAGGACGGCGAGGTCGTTGAAGAAGTCCGTCGCCGTCTGCCCGGGCGCCAGCGGCAGCGGCCCCGAGAGCAGGACCAGCCCGTCGTAGATCACCTCGAGCTGCAGCTGGACGTCGAAGAACAGGTCGAGGATGGGTCCCCGCTCGCCACGGGTGACGAGCGCCTCGTCGCCGCCGGCACCCGTCTCGGAGACGAGGCCGCTCGAGGATCTCCACCACCGTGTCGCTGACCGTGAGCACGGTGAACTCGCCGTTGTTGGCGGCGTTGGCGAAGCCGAACCCGAAGATCTTCATGCCCATCTGGAACCCGTCGAGGATGAAGCTCCCGCCGTCGGACCGCTCGAACCGGGCGGGGCTCAGGCCGGCGGCGGCGACCGCGTCGAGCGTCGTGCGATCCGTGTCGGCGGCCGCCGACGGGTCGCCGGGGAACGGCACCAGCAGCGTCTCGTAGATGAATCGGATCGGTGCGTCGAAGGCGATGCGCGCCGTGGCGTCGCTGCTGATGTCGCCGTCGGGCAGCAGGTCGCGGACGCCGTTCTCGTCGAACCGGAGCATCGCCTGGTTGATGTAGTCCTCGATGAAGAAGTGGCGCAGCCCGTTGGCCAGCTCGCGGGCGTCGCTCGTGACGGTGCCGATCACGAGATCGGCGATGGCGGGGAAGACGCCTTCGGTGAACTCGTTGACGAGGGTGTGGGCGAAGAGGTCACCGGCGGCGTGGGTGGCGAAGCCGTAGGCGAAGGCGAGGATCTGCAGGCGCTCGACCTCCGTGTACGAGGGGGAGGTCTGGGCCACCCACGCCATGTCGAAGACGCGGGCGATCCACGTGCCGGTGTCGTTGGGGTGGATGTTGCGCTGCCCCATCGTCACGTCGGGGAAGCCGTCGGGCCCGACCGCGCCGGCGTAGTAGAAGGACGGGTACTTCTCCAGCGCCTCCAGGATCCGCGGGTGCACGGTGTAGGTGTTCGTGAACTGGTTGCCCGAGGCGTCGGTGCCGGAGATGGTGATCAGGCCGTCGGCGAGCAGGTCGTCACGCACGTCCTTGGCGATCTCGACGTGGGTGTAGGGCTTGAACGCGACCTCGGCGAGGGCGTGCTCCTCGTCGTGGGTGTGGGGGGTGTAGATGTGCTCGTAGCCGAGCAGGTGCGCCGCCTCGTGGGCCACGTACTGGGCGAGATCGGCGCCGAACCCGCCGGCGTTGACCGCCAACGACGCGACGTTGCTGCTGAACACGAAGGCGACATCGGCACGGTCGACGTTGCCGTGGTCGATGTGCTCCGAGATGCCCCACAGCGTGCCGTACTCGGCGAACTCGGATCCCGTGCCGCCGACGTAGATCACCGAGTGCTCCACGCCGTCGGCGACCGGGTCGATGGTGAAGACCACGTTCTGGTCGGCGAAGAGCAGCTCGAGCACGGCGAGCATGGCGGCGACGACGACGCCCTCCTGACCGGCGAACATGCCCGGAGCGATGAACGCCGGCACGTCGACGGCGGCGATCGTGACCGGTCCGTCGTAGGTCAGGTCGGCGGCCCCGTCGAGGTCGAGCCGGATGATCTGCGCGTCGGCGACCGTGACCGCGGCCACGGGCTCGGCGCCGCTCACCATCGCTGCCGGTGCCGGCACCAGCGGGGCGGCCGGCTCGGGATCCACGAGCGCCGGTGCGGGGGCGGTCGGTGCACTCGTTGCCGGGGCCGCCGGTCCGGGCGGCTCGGAGACGGCCTCCTCGGGCGCCGGCGCCGCCGACGTGCTCGCTGTGGGTGTGCCGGCGGGGTCGTGTTCCGCAGCGACGGTGGCTTCGTCCTGGGCGGGCTCGAACGCTCCGGCGTCCGATGCGGTCGCTCCTGCATCCGGCTCGGCGGAGGTCGGCTCGTCGGGGGTCGGCTCGCTGGACGTCGGCTCGGTGGCGGTCGGCTCAGGCTCGGGCTCATCGGGCACGGGTTCGGCGGTCGGCGGCTCGGCCGACTCCGCCGGCGCCTCGGCCTCCGGCGGGCTCGGCTCCGGTTCGGTGATCGGTGGATCCGCCGACGACGGCTCCTCGGCGGGCGGATCGCTCGACGCCGGCGTGGCCGTGGCGGTGGCCTGGAGCAGTTGAACACGGGTGCTCGCCGTGCCGCCGGCGCGAACGACGGTCCGGGTCTCGGTCCTGCGCTCCCCCGGGGTGATCTCGCCGGCCATCAGGTCGCCGTGGCGGTCCTCGTCGACGTGGGCGAAACCGGCGACGTGTCCGAGCTCGTGGGCGAGCACGGTGACGAGGTCGATCCGGCCGGATGCCGGTGAGCCGGCCCGGGCGAGCATCCGCCCGTCGCGGTCCACGAACTCCTCGTCGACCTGCGGGGTCGTGTCGACGAACCAGCCGAACCCGGCGGCGTTGTCGTCGAACGTGATCGTGCGACCGATCGTGGCGGCGAGACGACGACCGGCGAGCGGAGCGACGCGGACGGTGACCGCGGACATGTCAGCGTTCGGCCAGCTGGCGCCGGCGGCGTCACGCACCGCGGCCACGTCACGGTCGGTCAGCGTCGCCGTCGCCTCCACGTCCGGCGCGGTCGTTGCGGTGGCGTACTGGGCGGCCGCCGCGCTGGTCGTTCGACTCGTCGTCGAGTCGGACATCGCGGAGCTGGGGCAGCAGGCCGGCCACGAGGGCGACCGCGACCCAGGGCACGCCACGGATGACCGACGACCTCCGGTCCCTGCTTCCAACACACAACGCGTTGTCGGCGGACTCGACGACGCTCAGCTCCCTCTGCAGCAGACGACCTGCCACTGGTCAAGAACTCTGGTCCTTCGATCTGGGCGATTGCAAGCGGTTTTCAGGCGCCTGACCAGGAACTCTTGTCCACGACGAGGAAGCAGTGTCGAACGCTGAACCTGAGGTTGACACTTCGCGGGATGGTCTTCGGCGTGCCGCGCCGTTCTGGCCGTCGCAATCGACTCACAACGGTCGTCGGCGACTGACAGAACGGGTCAGGGGAGCAGGAACGCCGAATCGAGGGTGACGGCGACATCGCTGCCGATGTCGAGTCGCAGGCCGATGGCTGCGCCGGTGAACGTCGAGTTGTTCCCGAGCACCAGGGTTCCGTTGGCGGCGTAGATGTTGGCGCTGACCGTCGATGGTGCCCAGATGTCGACGGCCCACTTGTTCGGGACCTGATCGGTGCCGGCGACGTACATGACGAGGTCGCTGGCCGTCATCGCGCCTTCCGGCGCGATCACGCCGTTCTGGACGATCAGGCGCCCGGCGATCCGCACGGTGGCCGCACCGGCGAAGCGCAGCGTCGAACCCGGCTTGAGGTGCAACGACGCGAAGGAGTAGTCACCACCGGTCAACGTGGCGATGGCGTTGGGCTTCAGCTCGACGTCCCCGTAGGCACCTGGGCGCCAGCGGGTTGGCCGTCCCGCCCAACTTGACACTTCCCGTTCCCGGCGACCCGGTCAGGAACTCAGGGAGGTCGGCCCACAGCGGCACGTACCCGCAGCGGTCGAGGTCGGCGGGTGCCTCGGGGTCGCACGGCCCGTGGGGCGTGAACGTCGCCGTTTCGTCGGCCGTGAGGGCGTCGGCGTACACGACGTCTCCCGCCACGACGCGGGCGCCGAGCGAGATGGTGTCACCGGCCACGAGGCCGTCGGTCGGCAGCCTCCCGTCGAGCTGGACCTGCAGTTCGAGCCCGGCGGATCCCGGCAGCCCCCCGGAGGCGTCGTACACACCGACGTTGCCCGAAGCCACCGCCGCATCCGGCCGCAGGTCGAGCCACTCCACGCCGAGCAGGGCGTAGTCGTTGATGTAACCGACCGGCGAGATCACGGTGACGTCGAAGCTGCCGGTCGACTCGTTCAGCACAGCGTCGGCGGCGACGCAGTTGACGGTCGTGACGAGCGGCGCGTTCGTGCCGTTGGGGAACAGCGACCCTGGCGCCGGGTCGCAGGAGGCGGTGACGGGTCCAGGGAGACTGTCGGTCGCCGAGAACGTGTAGGTGACGTCGGCTCCCTCGGTCTGGTTGGCGAAGACCTCGAAGTCGTCGGGCAGCGTCAGCGTCGGCGGGGTGGTGTCCAGCTCGACGAAGGCGAAGCCGGGGGTCCCGACGACCCCGCCGGCGGAGACCGGCCGGAACTCGATCCGATACCGCCCGTCCTGTGGTGCGCCAGCGAGGGACACGTTGAACGGGGCGGTCGAGTCCGTCTGCCAGGCCGCCGGCTTGTCCTCACCGTCGAGCCAGAACTTGTACTGCAGGGCGACGCCGTCGGAACCGCTGAACGTCAGCGGTGTGGCGGCCGAGATGCGCGTCGCCTCACCGCCGGTGTCGGCGTTGGGGCCGTACTTCGGATCGCCGATCGTCAACGTGCCTGGCGTCGGCGGCAGCCGGTGTCGTCTCGGAGACCGTGTACCCGAGGGTGTAGGCACCGTCGGTCGTGATCGCCGCCATGTTCTGTCCGGTCTGCACGAAGCTGCCCGGCAGCCCCGAGAGCGGGTGGAACACGTTGACGACCGGCAGCACCTCGTTGACGTCGTTGTCCTGGATGAACGTCGTGTCGTCGTCCCAGCCGTGCATCTTCACGTTGAGCGCCTCACCGGGCACGATGCCGATGCCGCCGAACGAGACGCCGGTGCCGTAGGTGCAGGCGTCATCGTCGTCGCAGCCGTCGTCGAGGGAGCCGTTCTCCCAGAACGGGGCACCGTCGTCGCCGTTGCCCTCGACGGGGTGCTGCCAGCGTTGGTTGGCCACGAGCGAGATCACCCACTCGCCGTCGTTGCCCTGGTCCTCGGTGTCGTCGAACACCCTGAGGTTGCCGAACGAGACGTCGAACGTCCGTGGCCGGGTGGGCTGCGCCTCGTCCCAGGCCACCTTGTAGGTCTTGGCGAACGCCACGTAGTTGTTCGACGGGTAGGTGGCGTCGCTCGTCTGTGCCCTGACGGTGACCTGGACGCCGGGTTGGCCGTTCACTGTGGCCGGCACGACCTCGTCGGGGATGTTGCAGGTGGGCGGGCCGATGTCCTCGGCGCCGTCATCCGCTTCGGAGACGTCCTCGACGTTGTCAAACGGCGGGTTGCCAGGGCTGTCCGGCACGTCGTCTTCGCAGCGGTCCACGGACTCCCACACCAGGACCGAGCCGGCGCTCGGTCTCGGCGGCGCCGGCACGAAGAATTCGTAGTCCTGGTTGAGCAGCGGCTGGGCCCACTCGAAGTCCTCGCCGAAGTTGCTCAGGCAGTCGGCGTCGACGGTCCCGTCGGCGACGACGGTGCTGTCGTCGCAGCCGTTCAGCGACTCCGGGATGTTCCCGCCATAGGTGCTGAAGAAGGCGTCGGCGACGGTGGCCTGCACCGGGGTGTTCCCCAGCGGCGTGGACGGCAACGTGGTGGCGACGCCCTGGTGGTCGGTGGCCTCGTACCACACCCACGGGTCCTGGTCCTTCTTGCCCGCCGGTGGCGTCTGGTCGCGGTCGCTGACGGCGGCGGTGTTGCGGAACGACACCCAGCCGACGGGCGAATGGATCTCCGTGCGGAAGCTGATCGGATGGACCGTCGGGGGATCGGTGCCGAAGTCGAAGTGCAGTTCGCCGTGGCCGCAGTCCCACACGTGCGGGCCCCACACGGTGATCCGATCGGACTGCGCGGGATAGGCGAAGAACGGGACACCACTGCGCTCCCACTCCATCTCGATCATGCTGTGCTCGTTCTCGACGCCGATGGGGTCGCCGCTGTCCTGGAAGTACTCGAAGTTTCCGGATCCCAGCAGCTGCCGGAAGGGCTTGTCCAGCGTCACGAAGACGTTGATGTCGTGGCTGTAGTGGTTGAACGGCGCGTCCGTGTGGGTGACGAAGGGGTTCGTCTTGTAGCTGAGATCGGGCAGGACCTGCCCGCTTGCCTCGACGAACGGCGTGTTCGGATCTGGGCTGCCGTTCGTGCGCACCCACCCGGGGTCGCCACCGAACGGAATGCCGATCTTCCCCTCACACAGGTTGGGGCGGGCCTCGTTGTTGGCATTCGTCTCGATCGCGTCGAAGCTGTTGAGGCCACCTTCGCTCTCGAGGACCCACGAGTTGGCGTGGCCGAACACGACGTTGGCGCTGGCGAAGAGGACGACCACGGAGAACGCCGTGCCCACCCCGCCGCGACGACCCCACCGACGACTCCCTCGCATCGCGTGCTCCCTCGGTCGCCCCCCAACGAGTCACTTACTCCGCGGCCTGACCGGGCGCAAGCACCGGGCCATCCCCTGCGTGTGACATTAGTCACGGCCACTTACGTCCCGGAGCAGGCGCCGATGCCGAACACCCGCACCTCCAAGGCGGCGCGCGCCGACTCCAACGGAGCCAGCACGTCCGCACCCTCGGCGGCCGCCGCCCCGAGGTCGTACCCGTGCTCGGCGGCTTCCTTCGTCACCGCCTCGAGTGCGGCGCGAACCTCGCCCAGCGCGCTGCCGGTACCCGGAGGAGGGAGGTCGGCGAGCGCAGCGGCGCGCAACGACAGGTCGAGCAAGCGCTCCTCCAGCTCCGCCGCCGACGAGTCGCGAGGTAGGGAGGCGAGCGCGTCGCTGAACCCGGCCACCTCCGCGCAGAACGCCGCCAGCTCGGCGGGCGGCAGCGGCGCGCCCTCGATCTCCGCCTCCTCGGTCTCCTCGATGGTGACCCGACGGGCGCACGCTCGGAAGCCATAGCGCGAGGCCCAGGCGGCCGCCGAGTCGACCGCCTTCGCGTAGCGCTCGAACGACTGTTGCGTGCGTCGAAGATCACCGGACGCCGCGCCGTCGGCGGCTTCACCCAGCGCACCTGCGCCTTGGCGCAGGAGGTCGCGCGCCGCCGCGAACGCCTCCTGGGCGTCCCCGGGTGGCACCAGCTCATCGAGTCGACCGACGTGATCGCTGAGGGCGGCAGCCATGTCGCGGAGGACCGGCTCACTCGCCTCGAGGGAGTCCTCGCCCTGCGCACCGCTGTCCTCATCGACGATCTGGGCGATCAACCGTCCGGACGTGTCGTTGTACCCGGTGCAGAGCTCGTCTCCTTGCTCCACGAAGGCGTCCCGCGAGAGCTGGTTCGACGCTCCTGCGCAGGCGACGGTCAGCGAGACCGCCGTGCACATCGCCAGCGCGCCGATGGCGTGCCGGGTCATCCGGTTGACCTCACGGTGGTGGTCGGCGGGTCCGCACTGAGGGCGAGGAGGATCTCACTCCAACCGTCGTCGCAGTACACCCGCCGGGCGCGGAACGCCCCGTACGTGTCGCCGCGCACGAACCCATCCTCTGCTTCGCCGACCTCGGACTCGCCGCGCCCGAGGATCCATCCCTCGTCCGGCCAGCGGGCGAGGACGAACTGCACGAAGTCGCCGTACGTCATGGGGACCGCCAGCACCGCTCGCCGGAACCGGCCGTCGTCCTGCAGCTGGGTGATCGGATAGGTCCCTTCGGGGAGCGGCAGATCGGCCGGCAGCCAGCCGATGGCCGTGCCGGCATCGGGACGCTCGTAGCACGGTCCGGTGTACGGACCCTGCCCGAACCCCGGCGCTCCACCGGCCAACGACGGCGACGTCGACCCGTCGGCGGGAGCGCTGGCCAGACCCGGCGGCGCCGTTTCCGCTCCCGGGCCACCGCCGCAGGCGAGCGCCGACCAGCCGAGTGCGCCAACGCCGGCGACCAGCAGCCGCTTGCGCCATCGCGACCGAACGGCCAGTCTGCACGCCGTGGGAACAGCGGGGACTGGGCCGGTCCGAGCATCCCGCCGTTTGGCCCGCGCCGCGGCAGCCGTCGCCCTGTGCGCCGCCTTCTTGACGTTGCCGGTGTTCATGGTGCTCGGTTCGCTGCGGATGCCAGGACAGCCCCCTCCTGATGGCTGGGAGTGGATCCCCGATCCATTGTGGTGGGACAACTACGGCGCGGTCGCACGGTTCCTGCCGGAGTGGTGGACGGCGGTCGGCAACTCCGTCGTGGTCGCGATGCTCGCCGTCCCGGTCACGGTACTGGTGGCGTCGTGGGCGGGTTTCGTCATCGCCACCTCGCCACCCGGGCGGCGGCGGGTGCTGGTCGCCCTGAGCCTGCTCGCGCTCCTCGTCCCCGTCGCCGCGCTCTGGGTGCCCCGCTTCACGGTGTACCGCTGGCTCGGCCTGACGGACTCGCTGCTCGCCGTCGCCGCGCCAGCACTGCTCGGGACGACCCCGTTCTTCGTCCTGCTGTTCGCGTTGGCGTACTGGCGCATCCCGTCGAACCTGTTCGACGCAGCGCGTGTCGAAGGGCTGTCATCGTTGCGCACGTGGTGGGTCGTCGCAGTCCCCCTCGGACGCCCGGCGCTGTTCGCCGTGGCCATGCTGGCGTTCACGTACCACTGGTCGAACCTCGTCGACCCGCTGCTGTACCTGTCGTCTCCGGACCGGGTGACGGTGCCATTGGCGCTTGAGCGGCTGCAGGCGTTCGAACCGACGAACTTCCCGGTGCTGCTCGCTGGCGCCGTGATCGTGACACTGCCTCCGCTCATCGTCTTCGTCGCCGCCCAGCGGGCCTTCCTCGTCGGCACGGTGGAGGGCGAGAGATGAGTCGCCGGCGATGGCGCCACGTCGGATCGCTGGTCGGCGCGGCGGCGGCGACAGTCCTGCTCGCCGGGTGCGGCGGCCCCGCCCCGTCGGCCGATGGCTTGACCACGGTCCGCTTCCAGTTCACGGGCGAGCCCGAAGAGGCGGCCGTGTACGAGCTCCTGATCGACGCCTTCGAAGCCGAGAACCCCGACGTCCGAGTGCAGGCCGAGGTGATCGGCAGCAAGGCCGACCACCTGGCCAAACTCGTCACCTCCTTCGCCGCGGACGAGGCTCCCGACGTCTTCCTCCTCAACTACCGGGAGTACTCGCAGTTCGTGACCCGCGACGCGATGGAACCGATCGGTCCTCGGCTCGACGAGGCCGGCGTCGACCTCAGCGAGTACTACGAGCAGCCGATCGAGGCGTTCACGTTCGACGGCGAGCTGCGCTGCCTCCCCCAGAACGTGTCGTCGCTCGTCGTCTACTGGAACCGGATCCTGTTCGAGCGAGCCGGCGTGGCGCCTCCGACTGATGGCTGGACCTGGGACGAGTTCCGCCAGGCCGCGATCGCGCTCACCGGTGACGGCCTCCATGGGCTCGGGCTCGAACCAAGCGTGATCCGCCTAGCGCCCTTCGTGTGGGGCGCCGGTGGCGAGCTCACCGACGACCCGGCAGCGCCGACGCACTTCACGCTCGACTCCCCCCAGGCACGTGAGGCGCTGAGCTTCCTCGTCGGGCTCGTGCGCGACGACCGGGTCGTGCCGAACGAGACCGATCTGGCCGCCCAGGACCTGGAGAGCCGGTTCACCGCCGGCAAGTTGGCGATGCTGTTGTCGTCGCGGCGCGAAGTGCCGGCGTTCCGCGAGGTCGCCGGGTTGGACTGGGACGTGGCGCCGCTGCCGACCGGACGGCAGCCATCCACGATCCTCCACTCCGACGGCTTCTGCCTCGCTCGGGGCGGTGACCACCTCGAGGCGGCCACCCGCTTCGTCGTGTTCGCCGGTGGACCGACCGGCCAGGGCATCCTGGCGCTCGGCGGCCGCACGGTGCCGTCGCTGCGGTCGGTTGCCGCCGGTGCCTTCCTCGACCCTGCGCAGGCGCCAGAGCACGACGAGGTGTTCCTCGACGGGATCTCCGTGATGCGCAGGACTCCGGTGCTGCCGACGTGGCCGGAGATCGAAGACGTCGCGGGCGAGATCCTGACCCGCGCCTTCTACGAGCCCGGCTACTCGATCGACGAGGCGATCACCGACCTGGACACCCAGACGAGAGCGCTGTTCGAAGAGGGTCGTGCCGGTTGATCGCCGTCGAGGTCCGGGGCCTCACGCGGCGATTCCCTGGACGCCGCGGCAGGCCGGCGGTGCAAGCCCTCGACGGCATCGACCTCGACGTCGGCGTCGGCGAGCTGCTCGTGATCGTCGGCCCGTCGGGATCGGGCAAGACCACACTGCTTCGCGCCATCGCCGGCCTGGAGCCGGTGGACGCCGGCACCGTCACCATCGACGGGCGGGAGGTGACCAGCCGCCCGGCAGGTGAACGCAACGTCTCCATGGTGTTCCAGGACGCTGCCCTGTTCCCGCACCTCGACGTGCTGGCGAACATCACGTTCGGCCTGCGCGCTCGCCGGGTGGCGAGCGACGAGGCGGCGCGCCGCGCCCGCCATGCCGCCGAGCTGCTGGGGCTCGACGACGGGTTGTTGCGACGGCGACCGGCGGAGCTGTCCGGCGGGGAACGCCAGCGGGTGGCGCTGGCGCGGGCGATCGTGCGCCAGCCAGCGCTCTTCCTGCTCGATGAACCGCTCGCCAGCCTCGACGCGGAGTTGCGCGGCAGGGCCCGCGACGAGACGCGCGCCCTCCAACGACGCGTCGGCGTCGCCATGATCCACGTCACCCACGATCACGTCGAAGCCATGTCGCTCGGCGACCGCGTGGCGGTCCTGCGCGCCGGCCGAGTCGTGCAGATCGACCGTCCGGCCGTCGTCTACGACCGTCCGGCGTCTCCGTTCGTGGCCCGTCTGTTCGGCGCGCCGCCGATGAACGTGCTCCCCGCGTCGCTGCTCGGAGGCGAGCATGTTGCGGGCACCGTCGGCGTCCGGGCCGAACGGATGTCGCTCGTGCCGTCGAGCGAGGCGCGACTGCGCGGGCGGGTCGAAGAGGTGGACAACCTCGGTGCCGACGTGGTCGTCCAGGTTCGCACCGACCAGCACCTCGTCCGAGTGCGCGTCGACCGTTCGTCGGAGGCGGCCATCGGCGACGACGTCGGCATCTGGTTCGACGACGCCGCAGTGCACCACTTCGACGGCGAGGAATGACCGGTGCAGCTCCGGCCGCGCTGGCGCATCGGACTCATCTGGCCGTACCTCGTCGGGCTGGCCCTCCTCGTCGCCATCCCGCTCGTCGGGGCCGTCGGCTTGGCATTCACCGACTACACCGGTCTGGACACGCCTCACTTCGTCGGCCTGGCGAACTTCCGTCGTCTCCTCGCCGATGAACGGTTCTGGGAAGCGCTGGGCAACTCGGCGGTGTACGTGCTGATCGCCGTACCGCTGCGCCTGCTCGCGGCGGTCACGTTCGCCCTGCTCCTGCACCGGCGGGGCCGCTTCAGCGAGGCCGGCCGCGCCGTCGCCTATCTACCGACGATCATCCCCGACATCTCCTACGCCCTGCTGTGGGCATGGCTGCTCAATCCGCTGTACGGGCCACTCGCCGCGCTCGCCGCCCAGACGGGCATACCGTCACCGGGCTGGCTCACCGATCCGTGGGCGGCGCGCGTCGCGATCGCCGTCATGGGAGGGTTCCAGATCGGGGAAGCGTTCATCATCGCCCTCGCCTGGCGACGCACCATCCCGCTCAGGCTGTTCGAGGCCGCCGAGTTGGAAGGGGCTCGGCCGTCCTACGTGCTGCGCAGGGTGACGCTGCCGCTGATGGCGCCGGTCCTGGCACTCCTGGCGTTGCGCGACGTCGTCCTTGCCTTGCAGTTGAACTTCGTGCCCGCCCTGGTCGTCACGGGCGGCGGTCCGCGACGAGCGACGACGTACCTTCCGGGGTACCTGTACGACCACGCGTTCCGATACTTCCGGCTCGGCTACGCGTCAGCGATCGCGGTCACGATGCTCGCCGTGACCGCCTTCGTCGTCTTCGTCCAGTACCGCCTCGCCCGGCGCTGGCAACTGCTGTGACCGCGAGGCGCCACCGACACGTCGCCCGGCGTGGCAACTGGGCGCGGACGTTCTCAATCGCCCTTCTGGGCGCGCAGGTTCTCGAAATTGAGAACCTCCGCGCCCAGCTGGCGTTGGCCGTCGATGAGCGGGCCACCGCCTGGGGCCCCGACCAGCTCTACCAGCACCCGACCGGGAAACGACTACACCGATGCTCGATCTTGTTTCCCGACCCACCGCCAGCGCCGCCGGACGAAGCGGCGGCCTGAGCACCGGTCACATCGCTTGGCGTCGGGCGACGACCAGCGCCAGAGCGCCCGCCAACAGGGTGAGCACGGCGGCCGCGAGCACGTTGGAGTTCAGCCCGCCACCCGTGCTCGGCAGCGTCGACGTCGGCGCCACGACCGTCGTCGTGCCGCCGGGTTCGGTCGTCGTCGGCTGGCCGGTGGTCGTCGTGTCGCCCACCGAGGTGGACGACGCGACCGAGGTGGTCGTCTCGGCGGTGGTGGTTGGCGCCTGCGTCGTGGTCGTCGCTCCGCCCATCGTGGTCGTAGTCGTCGCCTGCGCCGTGGTCGTGGTCGTCGCTGCCGTGGTCGTGGTCGTCGCCGCCGTCGTGGTCGTCGTGGTCGTCGGCGGTGCTGTGGTCGTCGTCGGCAGTGCTGTGGTCGTGGTCGCCGCCGCCGTGGTCGTGGTCGTGGTCGTTGGGTCGCCGAAGGTGATCGGTTCCGAGCAGAAGATCGCCGAGATCCCGCCCGCGTCGGGGCGGTTCGCCGCGACGGCGTCACAGATCCGATCGCCCTCTTGGATCGTGATGTCCGCACCTGAGCCCTGCAAGCCGACGGTGAAGGACGTCGGCAGGCTGGCGGCCGTGAGTCCGCCGAGGGAGATCGACTCGACCAGGCCGGCGTCGGTGTTACCGATGGCAATGCAGTCGACGAGCGCGGTGGGCGGAAGGGCGAAACCCGGGAACGTGATCAGGGTGTCGACCGTGCGCACCGAGCCACTGCCCGTGACGCTGATGCTCTTCTCGATCAGCGCACCTTGTGGACCGCCCCCGAAGAAATTCGGGGCGCAGCTGCCGCTCAGCGTGGCGTCGAAGGGGGGAACGGGGGCGGCAACCCCCGGGAGGGCCGGGACGACGACAAGTGCGGTTGCGATAGCAGCCAGCCCGGTGATCGCCAACACGCTGCGCCCACGCTGTTCACGCGCCATCGACTCCTCCAATCCCCGTCGGTGCAGCCGAAAGAGTAGCGACGCCCGCCGAGAGGGGCGGGCGATGGTCAGCCGACGGCGAGTCTCATCGCACTTCTGGGCGCGCAGGTTCCCACTTTCGAGAACGTCCGCGCCCGGATGGCGCTTTGAGAACCTCCGCGCCCAGATCGTGCGGGGCGCGTCGGCGACGGGTCAGCCGATCAACGTGACCATGATGACGTCGGCGACCGGAGCTGGGCGAGCCGGCGGCGCGACAGGAGCGCCAGCACGGCGAGCGCAAGGGCGATCAGCCAGGTCGTCACCGGCACCTCGGGCGGGTCGAGGGCCGTGAACGTCGTGGCGCCGTCCTCGAAACGATTCACGATGTCGACGCCACGCGGACCATCCACGGGGCGCTCGGCGTCGACCGCCACCTGCCGGACCAGCAGCTCGGCGGGCGTGACGGTGCGCTCGCCAGCGGGCAACGGCTCGACCGCGAGCGTGGCGCCATCGGCCGCGCTGAATGTGACGCCAGCGGGCCCCACCATCGGAGCGGACGACGCCGTCGCGGCACGCACCGAGCTGGTCACGTCGGCGGCGGCCAAGCGCGGCGACGCACCCGACCTCTCGGACGTACCGGACGTATCGGACGTACCGGACGAGGCGGCGACGGACATCTGCGCCACACCGAGCGATGAGCGATGAGCGGTCAGTGACCGCTCTTCGCTCATCTCGAATTCGCCGAGACCGGCGACGCCGACGCGCATCCCGACGCTGAGCGTCTCGGCCATCACTGCGTGGACGGCATCGTCGCTGTGGTGGAAGCCGATGGCGTGGCCCAGCTCGTGGAGCACGACGGTGAGCAGGTCGATGCGCTCGATCGGCACTGGCGACCAGGGGTCGAGGTGCCAGCCCCAACCGGCGGCGGTGGCGTCGATGGTCACGACGGTGCCCTCGGTCAGGCCGAGGGCGGCGCCGGGCAGCTCGACGACCCGGAACGTCACCGTGCCGAGGAGCGCCGGCGACACTCCACGATCGGCCCACTGGGCGACGGCGACGGCCCACACGGCGGCCAGGTGGTCGGCGTCGAGGGCGACGACGAGTCGGCCGTCCTGCGGCTGCGTCGCCGCGGTCAGCCCACCGTCGTCGTTGAGCAACGTCACGGTGGCGGTCCCGGTGCCGACGACCGCGCCGCTGGGCTGCGAGAGCACGACCGTGAACGTCTCGTTCGGCTCGTTCGTCGTGTCCCCGATGATGCGGATGCCGATCGTGGCCGTCGTCTGCCCCGCGGCGAACGTGACGAGTTGGTTGGAGACGGCGGTGTAGTCGGAGCCGGCGAGCGCGGTGCCGTTCTGCGTCGACACCCTGACGGTGACGGTCTGGGCCGAGGCGGCCGAGAGCGTGAGCGTGATCGTGAGCGTCGAGTCCCGGCGACCCTCGGACACGCTTCGCCCGGCCACCGACACCGTGACCTGTGACGGAGGAGGCGGCGGTGGCGGCGGCGGGTTGTCGGCGATGGTCGCCGTCGCCTGGCCTGGCGATGTGACGGTGTAGCCGGAGCCGGCGGCGACGGTGAGGACCACGCCCTCCGCCCCTTCCGTCAACGCGTCCGTGAACGGGGTGACGACGAGCGTCGCCGACGCCGACCCTGCGGCCAGCGTCAGCATGCCGCCACCGACGGCCAGCGACCCGCCGATCACGCTGACCGAGTAGTCGGTGCCGAACGTCGCCGCACCGCCCCACGTCAGGTTCACGGTCAGCGGCAAGGTCGCGTCGCCCGTGCGGGAGATGACGAACGTGGCGGCGTCGGAGCCGGCTTCGTTGGCCGCCCCATCGGTCGCCGCGACAGCGACGGCGGGAGTCGCCGGCGGTGGCGGCGGTGGCGGCGGTGGCGTGGTGCCGGCGAAGAACGGGTCGTTCGTGCGGATGCGGTAGCGGTCGAACGAGGTCAGGCCGCTACGGCCGAACGTCCCGAACGCACCGTCGACGAGCGCCGCGTTGAACCCCCGGCTGATCGCCAGCTGGCCGCCCACGCTGATGCTCATCGAGGCGCCCTTGAGGGTGAGCAGCAGGACGTAATCGGCGCCGGCCACGAGCGTCCACGGCACCGCCGCGTCGACGACCCATCCCCGGCGCGGGTCGTGGTGGCCGACGACGACGCGCCCGCCGGGCAGGTCGATGCCGGCGAACTTGAAGTCGTCGACGGCGTAGCGGTCGAAGACGATCCCGCCGATGCCGGCGGCGCGCACCGTGGCGGTGAGCTCGAGGTAGGAGTTGACGTCGACGCCCCGAGCGCCGCTGAGGCCCGGCAGCACGACCATGGCGGCGTTCGTCGCACCGCCACCCGCCGTCGTCTCGTAGCGCCCGGCCGGCATCACGGTCCATGCGCCGGCGCTCGGCCCGGTGAACACCTGGGCCTGGCCGTCGTCGAACGTCTCGTCGATGTCGAGCGTGATCGCCGGCGGCAGCACCCGGACGGCCACGTTGTCGAACGTGCCGCGGGCGTTGTTGGAGCCGGCGCCGAGCAGGCCCTGGTTGAGCCCGAAGCGCACGCCGTCGACGATGCGCACCGGGAACGTCCACGTGAAGGCGAACGCCCCGTCGACCGACACCGTGACGGTCGTGCCGTTGACGGCGACGAGCATCGAGTAGATGACGTCGGGCTTGATCAGGACCGGCTGCTGGGCGACGACGGACCAGCCGCTGGCGTCGCGCACGCCCATCTCGAACTTGTTCGTCGACACGTTGATGCCGGCGAACTTGAAGTCGGTCGGCGAGAAGTAGTCGAAGATCACGTAGGCGTTGGCGTTCCACCCGCCCGTCGGCTTGACGGTCGTGATCGAGGCGATCACCTCGTAGTACACGGGCAGGTAGGCGTCGTGGTAGAAGACGGCCACGGCGTCGGAGTGCGACGACGTCGACGCCACGGCCAGCCGCCCACTACTGACCTGCCACACGCCGGAGTCGGCGAGGAAGGCGTTGTTGGTGCCGTTGTTGAAGTCGGCCGAGCGCAGCACGTCGCGGTCGCCGCCCGGGATGTTGCCGGGCTGCGGATCGGTCGGGCCGCCGGTCTGGTCCTGCCATGCGGTGTCCTGCTGCGTGACGAGGCCGATCTCGCCGTTCGGCTCCCCGTTGCGGGCCGGGTCGCCGCCGTCCTCGGTGCGCGTCGGGTCGGCGCCCTGGGCCTTCGACAGGGCGTACAGGAACTCCTTCAGCCCCGGGGCGAGCTGACGGCTGACGGTCCCCAGACCGAACGGGGCGAACGGCACGACGTACGAGTCGAACTCGCCGACCCAGTCGATCAAGCGATCGCCGCCCGTGTTGCCGATCAGCACGTCGATCCCGGCGCCGCCGAAGGCGCGGTCCTCGTAGGCGCTGTTCGTGTCGGGCTGGTCGTTGAGGCCGCCGTTGGTGTCGTGGCGGTCGTCGGCGTTCATCAGGTCGTTGCCCCAGCCGCCCCACAGCGAGTCCCTGCCCGTGCCGCCGACCAGCCAGTCGTTGCCGAGGTCACCGAAGATGATGTCGTTGCCGTCGGTGTTGACGTTGGCCGGGGTGGCGCCGGTCGTCAGCGGGCCGGCCGTGTGGTCGAAGTTCAAGAAGAACTCGCCGCCATTGACGAGCACCTTGACCATCGGGTTGAACTCGTCGTAGAGGGCGAACTCGGCGCCGCGGGTGCCGTCACCGAAGTGCAGCAGGTCGCCGCCGTTGAACGGCCGGCTCCAGTCCGAGCGCACGATCTCGGTGAGGGCGCCGTTGACGACGTTGGCGGCGTACGCCACGAGCAGGGCCTCGGCGCCCGAGATGGCGTCGTCGCCGGCGCCGCCGTGCAGGAAGTCGTCGCCGAGGCCGCCGAAGATCACGTCGTCGGCGTGCTGCGGGTCGAACAGCGGGTCGTCGGTAGAGGCCGTGCGCGGCGTCAGGTTGTACGGCGTCAGGTCGACGGCCTTGTTCAGCAGCCCGGTCACGTTGATCGTGGCCTCCTGCGCCCGGCCCGGCGAAGCGATCGTCGTCTGGGTCGTGGCGACGACGCCGTACAGCGGCTCGGCCGTGCCGTTGCGGCTGGTCATGATCCGCCCGTCGTCGCCGAGCACGCCGTCGGTGCCGGTGCCGCCGGAGATCCAGTCGTGGCCCCAGCCGCCGATCAGGTCGTCGTCGCCGCCGTCGCCGTAGATGACGTCGTTGCCGCAGCCGGTGTACACGGTGTCGTCGCCGGCCTCGCCGTGCACCTCGTCGGCCCCGCCGCGGTCGAAGGACTGCGATGAACCGAAGCCGTCGGCCCGGCACGCTGCTCCACCCGTGAACAGCGTCGGCTCGAAGTCCGGGCCGCCGGCCGTGTAGTCGAGCAGCCGCACGGCCCGCACGACGAGCTGGCGGCCGTATGCGTCGTCGTAGTTGAACGACGTGAACCCAGCGGCCCCGGCACCGCCGGTGCCGACGATGCGGAAGATGTCGGCGTTGTCGGCGGCGATCGTGTCGGCGTCGCGGCCGTGGGCGTCGCCGTTCGCCAGGTCGGCGGCGTTGTAGCCGGCGTTGACGCCGGCGCCGCCGAAGATCCTGTCGGCGCCGTCGGGGCGCTCGGTCGGCAGGTCGAGGCTGAACAGGCTGGAGCTGCCGCCGATCAGGTCGTCCTGGCCGAGGCCGCCGAAGATCACGTCGTTGCCGCCGCCGCCCTCGACGTAGTCGTCGCCGTCGGTCGTCCGGGCGACCGACGGGGCCAGCACGAGGTCGCCTGCGGCGTTGCGCACCGCCCCGGCGACCGGGTCGGCGAGGGCGCCGTCGCCGAGCAGCGTGTCGTCGCCGAGCTGGCCGAAGATGGTGTCGTGGCCCGGGCCGCCGGCCACGTAGTCGCCGCCGTACGTCTGCACCTGGCCCGCCGGGACCGCCGCATACGTCAGCGCGTCGCTGTGGAACAGGTCGACGATGCGCAGGATGGCCCAGAACGGCACGGTGCCGTCGATCGCCCGGTAGGCCTGCCACGCCGCCGCCACGAGGGCCTGGCCGCTGGCGTCGCCGATCGGCACGGGCACGCCCATCGCCACCACCGAGGCGTTGCTGCGGCTGTACAGCATGGTGGCGAGGAGGGCGCGGAACCGCGGGTTGGTGATGTCGATGCCGCGGGTCGAGGCGGACCTGGTCGCCGAAGATCAGGTCGTCGTCGGCGCCGCCGTCGATGCGGTCGTCGATCGAGCCGCCGGCGATCAGGTCGTCGCCGCCGTTGCCCTCGATCACGTCGGCGCCACCGATGTTGTGGGCGATGGTGGCGATGTCGAGCAGGGCCCGGACGGTCGTCGCCGTCACGAGCGACCAGCGGATGTCCCCGGCGTCGCCGAGCACGATGTCGTCGGCGGCGTCGCCGTAGATCGTGTCGCCCAGCGCGCCGCCGATGATCACGTCCTCGTCGTCGCCGCCGGAGATCACGTCGATGCCACCGACCTCGGGCGTGGTGCTGGTCGCCTGCCGGACCCGCAGCGCGGCGCGAGTCGACGTGGTGAAGCCGTCGAGCAGGCTCCACAGCTCGACGACGCCGGTGTCGCCGAGGATCAGATCCTCGGAATCGGCAGCCTCGGCCCGGGTCGTGCCACCCATGATCGTGTCACCGCCGACCCCGCCGATGATCAGGTCGCTGTCGGCGTTGCCCTCGATCCGATCGTCGCCACCGAACGTCGGGTCGATCGTCTCCAGGCGGGTCGGGAGGCCGAGACCGTTCGTGCCGACCGTCCACGTGACGAGGCCGTAGTCGCCGAGCACGATGTCGTCGCCGCCATCTCCGGTGAGGTGCTCGGTGGCGACGACGGTGCCGCCGTTGCCGCCGCCGAAGATGATGTCGGCGCCGAGGTTGCCGGCCACCCGGTCGTTGGCGCTGGCGTCGAGCGCCTCGGCGTCGCGCGGCATGCCGTCGTTGCCAACGGTGGTGACGGCGTTGAACACGAGGCTCGGGTCGCGTCGCACGCCGTCGGTCAGGTCGCCGGGGCCACCGCCGCCGAACCGGGCGCCGAGGGCGCCGGCCGGGCCGTAGTGCACCCGGCCGAGGTCGCCGAACAGGAGGTCGGCGCCGACGCCGCTCCAGATGGTGTCGTTGCCCTCGCCGCCGAACACGACGAGCCCCAGCGTGCTGCCGGCAGCGTCGACGGTGTCGTCGCCGGCCTGCGTGTTGAGCACGAAGAACCCGTCGGTCGTGTCCAGCGAGACGGTCACGACGTCGTTGCCGGCGCCGGTGTTCAGCGTGGTGACGGTGCGCATCGGCGTGCCGCCGGGGTTCGACCCGACCCGCTCGTGGGTCCCGTCGATGGTGATCGTGTCGGCGCCACGGCCCGTCCACACGGTGACGCCGCCGGCGAAGTTGCCCGGGCTGGATGCGGTCTGCAGGTTGGCCCGGTACCCGATCGGCGCGGGGGCCAGCCCGGTGATGATGATCTCCGGGTCGATGCGGCCCGGGTCGACGATGCTGCGCCGGTCGGCGATCACGGCCGTGTCGCCGGTCGTCGTCGCCTCGTCGCTGATCCACAGGCGATGGCGGCCGGCGCCGGCGTCGAGGTCGAGACGCCCCTTGACGTCGTCCAGGTCGCCCGACAGGAGATCGAAGCCGACCTGGATCGTGGCGTCGAGGTCGGCGTCGGAGGAGACGTAGATCGTCTCCAGCTCGTCCATCGGCACCGTGGCCTGGTTGGCGGCGTCGAGGCGGATCGACGTGACGGCGGTCGTGCCCTGCACGTTGACGACGTCGGTGCCGGCGCCCAGGTCGATGTCCAGCGTCTCGACACCGAAGTACTGGATGCCGTCCATCAGCGAGTCGACGTCGACCGTGGTGCCGGCCTGGCGCTGGACCGCGAAGAGCGGCACGCCGGCGCCGTCTCGGGCGTCGCGCAGCACGCCCTGGAAGGAGACGACGAACACCACGCCGTCGTCGCCGACGAAGCGCTCGACGGTGATGTCGACGGCGAAGCGTGAGTTGAGCAGCGCCAGCTGGAGGGCGTCCTCGACCTCGTCGGCGCTCATCGCCGCCGTGAGGTCGGCCGTCCAGCGCGTGCCCGGCAGCAACGTGCCGTTGGTGGCCAGCGCCAGCCGGAACGTGCCGGTGCCCGCCACGGTGACGGTCATCACGTCGTCGACCACGGCGTCCGTGGTGCCCTCGACGAGCGTCCACACGAACGCCTGGCCGGTGCCACCGGTGCGCAGCGACCGCACGTCGACACCGGCGAAGGCGCCGCCGAAGCGGATCCAGTAGCGACGGCTCGTTCCGTCGTCCTCGAGCAGGCCGACCTGGACGTCGCCGGGAGCGAACAGGCCGAGGCCGACCAGGGCGGCTTCGATCTGGGCGGCGCTGGCGGTCATCGGCAGCAGGCCGGTGACGTGGCTGACGTCGAAGCCGAGGCCGCTGTCGAAGACCGTGGCGACGAGGCTGAACGAGCCGGTCGTGCCATCGAGCTCCACGACCTGCACCTCGTTGACGACCGTCGTCTGGGTGCCGTTGGTGCGCGTGCTGGTGGTCGCCGTCGGGACGGCCCCCGGTGCCGGGATCGTGCCCGTGCCGAGCACCGGCGGCGTGAGCGTGGTGCCGACGACGCCGAGCTGGGCCACGTTGGTGCCGGTGAGGGCGCCGCGGAAGCGGACGATGTAGATGCTGCCGACGCCGCTGCCCGTCACGCCGATGCGCCGCACGCTGACGTTGCCGAGCCCGATCCCGGCCAGCGCCTCGAGCGCCGCTGCACCTGCAGCGCCGTGGCGTCGTAGGCCAGCAGGCCGGTCGAGGCGGCGCCGTAGGTCGAGGCGGAACGTCCCGCCGGCCGGCGCGCACCGTGACGGTCTGGACCTCGTTGACGGTCGCCATGTCGAGACCGCTGACGGTCGACTTCGTGACGGTCAGCGTGCTGTCGTCCAGCTCGGCGGCGTCGTTGACGACCAGGCGGTCGTCGCCGCTGCCGCCGTCGAACGTGACCAGGCCGCGGATGAAGTCGACGAGGTCGACGCCGAACACCGGGCGGGTGCTGGCGACGACGACGAGGTCGTCGTCCTCGCCGCCGAGCAGCGTGGTGTGGCCGTTCGTCGTGCGCACGTACACCGTGTCGTCGCCGCGGCCGAGGTCGACCCGGGTCGTGCCGGCGTGGGTGCTCTCGATGGTCAACGTGTCGGCGCCCTTGCCCAGGCGCACGTCGAGCTCCTCGAGGCCGCCGTAGGTGATGCCGCCGGGCTGGCGCCGGCCACCGATGGTGCGGTCGCCGCCCATGCCGAGCCCGGTGATGCGGGTGGCCGTGATCGTCGACGCCTCGTCGCGCACCGAGTCGTCGTGGAACAGGGTCAGCGAGTCGACCTGCTCGTTCTCGTCGACGAAGAAGTTGGCGCTCTCGCGGGTGATGATGAAGCCGCGCACCGTCGGGCCGAACGCCGGCAGCGCACTGCTCAGCGTGAACGTCGTTGTGCCGCCGGCGTTGTCCACGCGGGCGACGATCTGGCGGAACAGCGCCGCCGGGTCGCCGTCGAGCACCTCGATCGTGCGCCCGACGTGCTCGAGCAGGGCGTCGAGGTCGGCGGTCGCCACGGTGACCTGCGTGCGGTCGGCGGAGACGCCGACGAACGCGCCCTGGGCCTGGCGCTGGTTGGTCTCGTCGGGGGCCACGCCGTCGGCCGGCAGCAGCACGACCGGCGGCAGCCCGAGTGACCCGCCGCCGCCGGCGCCGTCGACGAGCAGCGGGCCGCGGACGCCGTTGACCGTGTGGAACCGGGTGGCGAAGGCTTGGGTGTCGCTGCCGTCGACCACGTCGTCGTCGACGGCGGTGACCGTCACGGTGACGGGGATCCACCAGTTGGTCGGCGTGAACACGACCGGGCCGCCGCCCACGACGAGCTGGACGAACCGGGTGGACAGCGCCCCGTTCGACGTGCGGGTGGGCAGGGCGATCGAGGCGACGGTGACGTTGGCGCCGGGCTGCCTGCTCAGCACGATCTGGTAGGTGTCGGCCGTCCACGCCGGCGCCGGACCGTTGACCGAAGTGTCCCATTCGGTGACGTCGGTCGAGCCGTCGGTCTCGAAGACGAGCACGCTCGGCACGTCGTTGCGCCCGGCGATCCGCTCGTCGTCGTCGACCCGCACGTCGATGCTCGGGGCGGCGACCTGGTGGAAGCCCGGCACGGCGTACGTGTAGGTGATGGCGAACGTGCCGGTGCGGAACTCGACGTTGCCGTTGGCGTCGCGGAACGTGAGCGTGTTCTCTTCGACGACGAACCGACCTGGGGCGAGCGGCGCCCCGCCGTCGACGGTCACGGTCACGCCGGCGAGCAACGGCGCCCCGTCGGCGGCGACCAGCGTGGCCTGGGCGGTGCCGAAGTCGATGGCGAACGTGCCCGGCCCGATCGAGGTGACGGTGACGTCGCCGATCGTGACCAGCTCCTCGAGGAGGGCCTCGATGGTCAGTGCCTCGGCGTTGAAGCGGATGCGGCGGGTGCGCTCGCCGCCGAACGTGAGGAAGTAGCTGCCCCCGACGACGTCGCCGGCGAGCGCGATGACCTGCACCCGGTTCGTGGCGTCCGGTGTCACGGTGATCGGGCTGCCGAGCACCGGCCGCTCGCTGAGCAGGACCGTCGACGCGCCGTCCGGGCTGGCGATGGTGTCGGTGCGCGCCGCCGTCTCGTCGCCCTCGGTGGCCGGGCTGGACGTCACGGTGTGGTCGATGACCTGCGTCTGCGGGCCCTCGACGGTGCTGTCGTCGGCCGTCCCGGTGGCGGCGACCTCGATCGTGCGGGCGACGAACCAGTCGTCCGGCGTGAACGTCACCTGCAGCGAAGCGACGAACGTGCCGGTGCCGGCCAGCCGCACCAGCGTGTGGCCGTCGGTGGTGATGGTCACGATGACGTTGGCGTCCGGACGGCGGGTCAGCACGACCTGGTACGTGTCGGCGGCGCCGGGGTGGCCGGCCGGCGCGCCCTCGGTCACCCGCGTGTCGGCCCCGGTGACGATGATGGCCACGCCTGCGGTGTCGTCGTCCTCGATGATCACGGCGACGGCGGCGACGACGAGGGCGTCGTAACGGCGGATCTCGTAGGCGCTGGCGACGGTCGGGGCGATGTCCCATGGCCGGCTGACCGTGATGCTCGTGGCGGTGTTGGCGATGATCGTGCGCTTCTGGCCGACGCCGGTGCCGCCGACGATCTCGATCGTCGCTCCCACGAGGCCTCCCGGCGTGAGGCCGGCGAGGCCGTCGACGACGGTCGACGTTCCGACGGATGTGACCGTGGCGCCCACGATGGTGTTGGGCAGTGGCGACCCGTTGGCGGCGAACGCGGCGATCGGTGCGCCGGCGGCGTCGACGAGCACGTACGGCGTGTCGACGCCCGCCGCGGTGACGACGGAGAACGTGGCCCCCGGACCGACCGCTCCGAGGAAGCCGCCGGCGACCGTCAGCGTGTCGCTCGTCGCCCACAGGATCTGCGCCCAGTGGGCGGCGCCGACGGCCGGCTGGACCTTGATCCACCGGCCGACGAGCTGCTGGCCGATCTCCACGTCGCCGAGCACGCCGAGGTTGACGTTGCCGGCGACGATCGTGTCGAGCGGCACGGACGACACGGCGCCGCGCTCGGCGTCGTCGATGGTGATGCGGTACTCGTCGCCCGGCTGCGGCGTGCGCCCGGCCGGCCACGCGTCGAGCACGGTGATCGTGACCGTCGTGCCGCCGCCGCTGCTCACGGCGTCGACGATGCGCGTCCGCACGACGGCCCCGCCGCGGACGATCTCGATGCGCGCCCCGCGCAGGTCGCTGGCAAGCAGGCTGGTCGAGCCGCCACCGACGAGGACGCCCACCGCCGGGACGACGAACGTCGTGGCGGTCGGGGCGGACGTCACCAGGCCGATCACGACGTCCCGGCTGAGCACGGTGTGGCTGATGCTGGCGAAGTGCTGGCCCTCGGCGGCGACGTCGTCCAGCGCGGCCACGTGCACGGTCTGGGGGACCGACCAGTTGGCGGCCGTGAACACGAGCTGGATCTGGCTCTCGGCCGGCATCAGGCGCTGGGCGGCGCCGGCGGACCCGGTGAGCGTGATCGGCGCGCCGTTGGCGGACGGCTTGAGCTGGATGGTGTTGGCGTCGATGACGCTGACGACGTAGACGGTGCCGTCGACGAGCCCGCCGACCGCTCCACCGGTGCCGCTGTTGTAGACGACACGGTCGCCGTTCTGGAACCCGTGGCCGGTGATGGTGATGCTGGCGCCGACCGTCGAGCCGGCGAAGAGGCGGCTGGTGAACGGGACGGCGGAGACGGCGACCGAGCGGACACCGCGGGCGGCGTCCTCCGGGGCCACGGCGTCGACGGCCACGGTGATGACGACGTCACGATCGGGCCGGCGGGTCAGCACGACCTGGTAGGAGTCGAACCCGAGGGCGACGGTCTGGCCCTCGACGACCGTCGTCGTGCCGCCGCTCGGGATGATCCGCACGAACGGCTCGTCGTCGTCGCTGACGTTGGCGGCGATGCCTTCGACGTCGATCCCGCCGAACGTCGGGTCCGTGCTCGTGACGACGTGCTCGATGAGGCCGCTGTGGCCGAGCAGATCGTTGGTGACGACCGGGTTGACGTCGCCGCCGACGAACACGGCGTCGCTGCCGAGCCCGCCGAGCAGCTGCGTGGTCAGACCGGTGCCGGTGCCGAGCACGTAGAACCGGTCGTCGCCTTCGGCCCCGTCGACGGTCAGCTGCTCGACGGCGACGTAGGAGACGCTGACGCCACCCCCGAACACGGCGGTGGCCGTGATGACGAAGTCGTCGCCGAACTCGGTGCCGATGACGATCACGGTGTCGAAGCCCTCGCCACCGTTGATCTTGACCGGCGCGTTGACGGCGTACTGGATGAGGTCGGCGCCCTCGTCACCGGTGATGTCGACCTGGTCGCGCTCGCGGAGGTTGTCCTGCGACCCGACGAGTGCGAACGCCTTGACGAGGAACGTGTCGTCGCCGAACCCGCCGTTGAGGTTCAGCGTGGCCAGGTTGTGGAACACCCGGAAGACGTCTTCGCCGGTGCCGCCGTTGGCGGTCGTGTCATACGTGACGCCGTTCGACAGGTAGCCGCGGGTCGTCTCGATCGTCGCGTAGACGTCGTTCGGGGCGACGCCGGCGGCGCCGTCCCGGCGCGTCTCGTACACCTGGGCGAACTGGAACTCGTCGTCGCCGACGCCGCCGTTCAGCGTGGTGCGGGCGGCGTTGTCGTCGACCATGAACCGGTCGTCGCCCTCGAAGCCGTTGACGGTCAGCCCGCCGTCGATGTTCTCGTCGTAGTTGACCCGCTCGTACAGCCCGCCGTGGAGCAGGGCGACGAAGGCGGTGCGGCTGCCGGTCTTGCTGGCCCGCAGCAGGAACAGGTCGGGATCGGGTGTGCCGTTGACGGTGAGGGTGTCGATGCCGCCGGTCGGCCCGACGCCAGGGGCGCCGGTGTCGAAGACGTTGATCAGCGCCGAGCCGGTGCCCGCCATGCGGATCTCGTACGTGTCGCTGCCGGCGCCGCCGTCGAGGTCGAGCGCGTCGTCGCCGGAGATGTTGTCGTTGGCGGTGTTGCCGATCTGGTCGCCGAGCGCCGGGTCGGCGGGGCGGACGTTGACGTTGAGGAAGTCGTCGCCGCCGTCGCCCTCGATCCGGGTCTCCCCCATCGTCGCCTCGACGTCGACCCGGTCGAGGCGCGGGCCGGCGTTGACGAGCGTCGACCCCTCGTGGGTCCCCCGGATCACGAGCGTGTCGTCGCGCTGGCCGAGGAACAGACCCAGGTGCTCGAAGGCGAGGTACGTGATGCCGGCACCGGCCATGTCGAAGCCGGTCAGCCGGGTGGCGGTCAACTGGCCGGTGTTGTCGGCCGTCTCGCCGGTGTCGAAGACGAGCAGGCGGTCACGTGACGCCGAGCCGAGGGCGTAGCCGGGGTCGCCGCCGTCGATCCGCAGGTCGCCGGCGATGGCGTCGACGGTCGAGGCGGTGCTGCGCACGACGACGGTGTCGAGCCCACTGCCGGTCTCGACGGTCATCGTGGTGGCGGCGGCGATCGACTCGACGACCACGGTGTCGGCACCGCCGCGGGTCAGCAGGCTGGCCGCCGTCGTGGTGGCGTGGGTGGCGGTGACGATGACGAGGTCGTCGCCCGTACCGGTGACGACGTGCAGCCCGGCGATGCTGTCGTACTCGATGCCGTCGATGCGCGTCGTGACGCTCGCCGTGCCGCCGCCGATGACCTCGAACGGCGCGATCTGCAGTCCGGCGTAGCGGCCGCGGACGTCGATGCCGAACAGGCCGTCGCCGAGCTTGGTGACGCTGACCTCGCCGAGGTCGAAGGCGGCCAGGGCGAGCAGGGCGGCCTCGACGTCGGCGGCCGACGACGCCGGCGTCGAGCGCCACGGTCGTCTGGCCGGCGAAGCGCAGCTGGAACCCGGCGGTCACTCGCACGATCTGGTGCTCGTTCCACGGGAACGGGGAGCCGCTGGTGCCAGTGGCGGACGACGCGCCGTTGCGCAACGTCGACGCGGCCGACGGTGACCAGCGACGCCTGGCCGAGGCGCCGCAGCTGGGTCCCGTCGATCGTCAGCTGCGCCCAGTCCACGCCGGCGAGGTCGTCGATGAAGCGGATCGTGTACGTGTCGATGGCCAGCGTCACCTCGACGTTGCCGGCGCCCACCGTCGACAGCGCGGCCAGGGCGGCGCGCACGGCCTCGGCGGTCGGCAGCTGGCCGCGGGCGCCGTCGGTGAACGTGGTGAGGGCGATCGGGGCGGTGGTCTGGCCGCGGAACGTCAGCGTGAACGTGCCGCTGTCGGCGTCGATGCGGAGCTGCTGGATCTCGCTGCCCGGGCTCATGTCGAGGCCGGTGACCGAGTGGTCGGTGATCACGGCCGGCCCGCCGTCGGTGTCACCGGGATCGTCGACGTGCAGCGTGTCGGCGCCGTCGCCGCCGGCGACGATGACGACGGCGTCGATCCGGTCGGTGCTGGCCTGGTCGGCGGCCGGCAGCGGGCCGGGCGCCGTGACGAGCGGGACGCTGCCGATGTTGACGCGTGTCGGCGCCCGCCCCGGCGAGGACGGTCGTGTTGCCGCGCACGGCGTGCACGTCGATGGTGTCGTCGCCGGCACCGGTGTCGATCACGGTCTCGCCGGCGTGGGTGTCGCGCACGGCGATGTGGTCGGCGCCGGCGCCGGTGACGACCACGACGTCGTCGACGTTGCGGTACAGGATCGGGGCGACGAGCGCGCCGCGCAGGTCGATGCGGAAGAACTGCTGGCCCGACTCGACGACCTCGTTGGCGGCGTGGAACGCCTGCTCGCCGCCGAACCAGCGCCGGGCCTCGTTGCCGAGGCGCATGCGGGCCTCGCCACCGGCGAACTGGTCGATCCGCCAGCCGAGCTCGGCCGCCGTGTCGGCGACGTACACCGGCTCGCCGCGGCGGTGGAGGATCTGCGTGCCCCGGCTGGTGCGGGTGAAGCGGTGGGTGCCGGCGGCGATGCCGGGGTGCCCTGGGTTGGTGGTCCACAGCACGACGACCCGGGTGCCGTTGCCCCCGTCGACGGTGACCAGGTCGCCGCTGGCGTCGACCACCGGCTGGCCGTTGCCCACGGCCTCGTCGCCGAAGTACTGCCGCTCGTCGCCGGCGACGTGGAACGCCTGGACGCTGGTCGACAGCTCCAGCCACACCGGCCCGATCTCCGCTGCGGCGAGCAGTCCGCGGCCCGACCTGGTACGAGCCGGAGAGGTTGACGAGCGAGCGTGCGCGACCCCAACGTGAACGACCAGTCGGTGCTGCGCACGACGAACGTGCCGAAGGCGCTGCGGGCGACGAGGTGGACGGCGCTGTCGAGGGCGCCGAACGTTGCGCTTCCGGCGGCCCCGGCGGTCAGCGCGCCGAGGAAGGTCGTGCGGTCGAACGACCCGAGGCCGAACGTGGTGGCGGCGTCGACGGCGATGGCCGAGGCGGTGCGGAACACGACGGCGTCGAACCACAGCTCCTCGCGGTTGTGGATCTGGGCCTGGTCGGCGCGGCCACGAAGATCGTGCCGTCGCCGTTGACGACCACGTTGCCGGCCTCGTCGACGATCGGCTCGCCGGTCGGGGTCAGCGTGCTCGGCGTGGGGTGACCGCCGAGGTAGCGGCGGATCTCGGCGGCGTGGTGGAGCACGGCCTCGCCGCGGAAGTGGAGCACCGGGTCGCCGGCGGCGTGGACGAGCTGCACGCCGTTGCGGTCGAGCACGGGGAGCCCGGTGACGACGTCGTAGACGAGCTCGCCGCCGGCGTAGGTCACGGCGACCAGGCGGGCGTCCTGCTGGCCACGCTCGTTGACGAACAGCTCGACCCGGTAGACCGGCTCGCCGCCGACGTAGAACTTCTTCTCGGTGGCGTAGACGACGAGGACCTCGACACCGGCCGGCCAGGCCGGTCAGGGTGCGGTGCGGCCGCTGAGGGCGAACCCGGTGACGAGGGCCTTGGTGTCGAGGCGGACGACGACCACCCGGCCGACGTCGGCGATGTCGGCCGACGTCGTGACCTGACCCGCCGGTGCTGACCGTCAGCCGGTCGCTGCGGGTGCCGTCGTGGTACCGCAGGTCGAGACCGTCGGTGACCTGTGGCGAGCGCCGGCGCAGCGACCTGGGTGACGTCGAGCGTGCCGTCGACCGGCGCCCGGCGTGGCCCCGCCGAGCACGTTGAGGTGGTCGACGCCGGCGTGCAGCTCGTACACGTCGAACGTGCGGATGAACGGCTTGGCCTGGGTGCGGTTGACCGGGACGAGGGCCGGCGCCATGGCCTGGAACGACAGCGTGCCGCCGCCCAGGTCGAACCCTGCTCCGTCCGGCACGCCGGCCGTCCTGACGCTGTTGCCGTTCGGCGTGGCGGTGGCGGCGAGGACGATCGACGGGAAGGCGACGCCCTCGCTCCCCCGGCTGCCGGCGACGATGCCGACGGCGTCGAGCAGGAACCCGGCGGGGGCGCGTGATCTCGATCCGGGTGTAGTTGCCGGCGGCGACGTAGGCCAAGCGGGCCCCGGTGTGGCCCTCGGCGCCGACGATGGCCGGGATCGTCGTCGTGCTGGTCAGCGTGGTGCAGCCGGAAGCGTTGCAGCCCCTGACGACGACACCGGTGAAGCTGGCGCCGGCCTGGGCGTAGACGACGATGTCGGCCGCGCCGTCGGCGCCGGCCGACACGATCGTGTCGAGCACGTTCGTGCGCAGGCCGTTCTGGTCGACGTACAGCGGGCTGCCGGCGACGAAGTCGGCGACGAACGACGGGCGCCGGCCGGTCGCCGTCGTCAGGTAGCGGTTGCCGGCGACGTCGACGAAGATCCCCGTGGCCGTGTCGACGCCGTTGACGGCGACGATCGACGGGACCGCCGTCACGGTGAACACCCGCAGGCCGTCGGCGTTGAGGTACACCGCCGTGGCACCGCCGTGTCCCCTGTTGCGGGCGAGGATCACCGGGATGCCGGTCTGGGTGGCGTCGGTGGTCTCGAAGCCGTTGAGGCCGACCCACAGCAGCGTCGTGCCGTCGACCGGCGATACGCTTCTGCACGCCGTACTCCTGCACGCCCCGCTCCTGCACGCCCTTCAGCTGCACCAGGTCCTCGACCAGGTCGCCCTCGAGGAACTGCTACGACGGCTTGTTGCCGGTGTCGGTGAACGTCTTGCGGCCCTGGCGCGTCGCGGTAGACGAGGGCGGTGGTCTCGGCGCCGATCGGCGTGACGATCGACGCCACGCCGGTGTTCGTGAACACCCGGTTGCCGTCGGCGTCGAGGTAGACGAGCTGCCCGGCCGTCGGGCCGGCGACCCGGACGATCACCGGGATGCCGGTCTGGGTGCCGTCGATCGTCTCGTTGCCGTTCAGACCGACCCACAGCAACGTGCCGTCGGCCGTGCGCTTCTGCACGCCGCGCTCGTGCACGCCCCGCTCTTGCACGTTGGCGGCGTGCAGCACGACGGCGCGCACCTGGAGGTTCCCGGTGATCAGCGGCGAGCCGCTGAGGTGGGGCTGGGCCTCGGTGCCGAACACGATCGACGCCAGCACCGGGTCGTCGTAGAGGAACACGGTGCCGCTGCGGTCGATGAACGCCTTCGCCGGGTCGGAGCCGGTGAACACGTTGGGCAGGTTGTTGAGCAGGTCCGCCGAGAAGTCACCGGCCGTGGCCTGGCGGGCCAGCTCGACGATGTGGGCGTCGCCGTCGAAGATCAGCGTGCCGAGCACGCCGTTCAAGCAGGTTGCGGTCGCCGACGTTGACGGTGTCGGAGCCGGCGCCACCGAGCACGACCACCTGGCCGCGGAAGTGGAGCAGGTCGACGACGTCGTCGCCGGCGCCGGTGACGATCTGGATCTTCATCGCCGGCCAGCGGCGGGAGGTTGGCGGGCAGCTCGGCCGGGCGCAGCACCCTGGTCAGCGAGGCGACGCCGCGGTACTGGTCGAGGGCCACGGTGAGGTGGTCGGCGCCGCCGGCCATGCGCACGTCGATCTGCTCCAGCCCGAACAGCTCGACGCCGAAGAAGGCCACGCCGTCCGATCCCGACGCCCGTCGGCAGGCCCATGCCCTCGAGGCTGACGTAGACGTCGAACAGCGGGGTGTCGGGATCGGTGTCGGTGTCGAACTCGGGGGCGAAGATCGGGTTGCCGTCCTGGTCCTCGCCGATCTGCACGACGTCGTGGGGCGACCCGGTTGACGAGCCGGCTGGGCGGCCGAGCTGCCCTGCTGGTTGTGCACGACGAGCTTGTCGCCGGCGGCCTCGACGGCGTCGCCGCCGATGATCGTCAGACGGCCGACGATCGAGCGCACGTCGAACACCGGGTCGGCGACGAACACGAACGGCGGTGGGTCGACGACCACGGGCTGCGGCTGGATCAGCTTCTGCACGGCGACCGACCGGCCGGCCTCGTACGTGACGACCAGCCCGTTGATGATGGCGACGGTGGTCGTGCCGAACGCGATGCCGAAGAAGTTGAACGTGGATCGGTTGAAGACGTCGATCTGGGCCAGCACGGTCGCCAGCTCGGCGCCGGCGAGGGTGCGCAGGTTGCCGAAGCCGTCGAGCAGCGAGATGCCGCCGACCGTGATCATCGGGTTCTGGAAGTACGGGACCTGGGCGCGGGAGGCGTCGAGCCAGCCCTTGGCCGCCTTGACGGCGAGGTCGAGTGCCCGCAGCTTGGCCTGCGTGGAGGTGTCGCCGAGGCCGAAGAACGAGACGATCGAGTCGAAGAAGCTGCGCTCGAAGCTCGTCACGTACGAGCCGGCGAAGCGGGTGATCGGCTCGTAGATGATCTCCGGCGGCTGCTCGACCACGATCGGCGGCGGTGTGTAGACGAACGGCGGCGGGTCGAGGATCAGCGGTGGCGGGGCGCCGCCGAGGTGGATGGTGTCGTCGCCCGAGCCGCCGATGACCGTCGTCGAGAACCCGCCACCGGTGGCCATGATCCAGATCACGTCGGGGCCGCCGCCGCCGTCGATCTCGATCGCCTCGATGTTGAGGAACGTCGTGATCCGACCGGCGCCGACGATCAGCACGTCGGTGACGATGAACGTGTCGCCGATCGGCGTGCCGATGACGACGATGGTGTCGAGGCCCGGGCCGCCGTTGATGAACACCGGAGCGTTCTGCAGGTAGTCGTAGCGGTTCGTGCCGGTGCCGCCGAACAGCGTGGCGAGGTTCGTGATCTCCTGGTTGTCCTCCGGGTTCTCGCGCAGCACGAGGAACGTCTTGAGCAGGAACCGGTCGTTGCCGGAGCCGCCGTGGAGGAACAGCTTGGCCCGGTTGTGGTTGACCTCGAAGCGGTCGTTGTTGCCCTCGCCGAGCACGAACAGCGGGGCCGAGTTGCCGTTCGTCATGTTCTCGGTGTCGGCGACCGGCACGCCGTCGGGGAACTCCAGCGTGCGGTTGCCGGGGTCCGGGACGAGCGGCACGGTGCCGACGACGATCTCGTCGTCGCCGCCGCCGAGGTTGATGATCGTCATCACGGCCGTGTCGTCGGCGAGCACCGAGTCCGGGCCACCGAGCAGGTCGATCTGCACCAGCTCGACGCCGCGGTGGATGATCGAGTCGCGACGGTCCGTCCCGTCGGCGTCGCGGGCTCCGACGGTGATGAACCCGGTCCGGCTGGCCCCGGTGCCCTGGGCGTTGAGCCCGATGCGGTCGGCGCCATTGGTGCCGAACACCACCAGCATGTCGGTGCCGGCGGAGTCGCGGATGCTGATCCGGGCGCTGTTCCCACCGACGGCGGTGACCACGTAGTACTCGGGGAAGGTGTTCGCCGTGTTGTCGCCGTTGTCGAGGCTCACCCGCCCGGTCCAGGGCGCCACCTGGCGCAACGTCGAACCGACCGTGACGAACCCGTCGGCGTCGCCGACGACCATCACGTTTCGACCGTCGCCGCCGCGCAGCTCGGCCTCCTCGAAGATCAGGCGGAGGTCCTCGACCACAGACGTCGCCGTCCACCGGTCGCCGCTGCTGCCGAAGCGCAGGTCGGGGTCGTCGACCTTGAACTCGGCCTCCAGGTAGGCCTGGGTGACCGGCGGGGTGAGGCCGAACGGCCCGCCGCCGTCGGCCAGCACGTTGCCGACGATGAACGTGTTGTCGAACAGGCCCATGTCCCGGTCGAACTGCTCGACGAGCACGTCGATGTCGGTCGGAGCGGTCGAGGTGTCGACGAAGCGGTCGAGGCCTTCACCGCCGGTGTAGCGGTCGCTCCCGGTGCCGCCCTCGAGCAGGTCGGCGAACGGCGAGCCGACGATCGTGTCGTTGCCGGCGCCGGTGACCAGCTCGAGCGCGATGAGGTCGCGGCCGCGGATCGTCAAGGTCTGCGCCGGGCTGCCGACCTGCACGGTCTGCACGGCGCCGAGCGAGGCGGCGTCGATGCGGTCGGCGCCGTCGCCGGTCTCGAAGCGCAGCACGTCGCCCTCGGCGCGCACGGACCCACCGACGATCAGCTCGTAGGAGTACGACACATCGCCGGCGACTCGGCGGGAGGCCCTGACCTTGCGGTAGAAGCCGCTGTCGACGTCCGGTTCCTCGGTGTTCAGCGTGTACTCGTCGGCCAGCCCGGAGCCGAGCACGGTGACGCGGTCGGCGGCGTTGTCGGCGACCGTCGTCACCCGCGGCACGGTCCGGGTCACGGTGCCGGCGTTGGAGCCGGTGCCCTGGGTCTCGGTCACGTCGATCGTGCCGACGACGGTCTCCTGGGTGCCGAGGCTCAGCTCCAGCGTGCCCACGTGGCTGCCCTTCAGCTCGCCGACGGTCAGCGCGTCGGCGCCGGTGCCGGCGAAGAAGACCACCGTCTCGACCTGCTGCGACGTGATGCTGGCCCCGCTCGCCGGATCGATCTCGAAGCCGGAGCCGTCGCCCTGCACGCCGAGGGACACGATGTCGCTGCCCGAGGTCGCCGACACGATCAGGACGTCGGCACCGGTACCGCCGTCGACGGTGCTACCCAGGCCGGCGAACGTGAGCACGATCTGGTCCTGGCCGTCGCCGCCGGTGATCGTGTCGGCGCCGCCGTTGCCGACGATCTCGTCGCCGTCTGGCCCGCCCGCCAGGATGTCGGCGAAGGCGCTGCCGAGGACCTTGTCGCGGCCGGCGCCGGCGTCCACGTTGCCGGCCCCGCCGAGCAGCGTGATGAAGTCGTCGCCGCCGCCGCCGTTGATCGTCAGGCGCCCGGTAGTGAGGGTGCCGGTCCACTCGATGTAGTCGGCGTCCGCCCCGCCGTCGATCGTGCTCAGGGCATTGGCCCCGGCGTAGGAGACAACGTCCTCACCGGCACCCATTTCGACGAAGACGGGCACGGTCACCGACGACTCGATGAACAGCTGGTCGGCGCCGCCGTCGAACGTCCGCGCCCGGATCTCGGTGACGTTGGCGAAGCTGTTCGTACGCCCGAACGCGCTGATCTGCGTCAGCCGCCGACCCTCGTCGTCGAACCCACCGTCGCGGATGACGTAGGCCTCGTCGGTCTCGTCCTCGGCGATGTTGCGGAAGCCGGCGCGGGAGCCGACGTTGAGGTAGAGGATGCCGTCTCCGGCCGGGTCCCAGTTGTTCTGCAGGTTGGCGTCGGGGCCGTCGGCGTCGCCGGCCAGGAACACGGGCGGCGGGAACTGCAGGTAGCCGATCGTGAAGCGGGCCGTCTTGGAGATGCTGAACAGCCCGAGGTCGATGCTCACCGTGACGCTGAGCTGGATCTTCACGCGGCCGCCGCTGGCGTCACCGTCGCGGCTGCTCGCCGAGAACGTCACGTTGAAGCCGACGCCGGCCAGGGTGATGCCGAACAGGCGGGCCCGCAAGCTGGCGTCGATCGACAGCCCGAAGTCGTAGATGGGGTTCCCGGACGTGTCGGAGGAGACGATGTTCCAGACCCGGAACGTCGCCTGGCCGGACAGGCCGAAGTCGTCGCTGCCGATGACGAAGCGGCCCTGCAGCGTGATGTCGAAGTTGCCTCGTGAGTCGAGGAAGCCGGACCCGTTGATCGTCAGGATGCCGAAGAAGTCGATGCCGGCCGAGAAGTCGAAGCGCCACCCGCCGTTGCGCACGACGACCGAGAAGCTGGCGTCGAAGCGCAGCACTTCGAAGATCACGACCTCGCCGCTGAGGGCGAGGAGGAACGAGTTGGCGGCGACACCGAGGCGGGTCGTGTCGGTGGTGTTGATCTGCAGTTCGCCGCTGGCGGAGATGCGGAAGATCTCGACGTCGGCAGTGACACTGACGGCCAGGCGCAGCGCCAAGCCGGGGTCGCTGGGGCTGAGCGACACTTCGGCGCCGCCAGCCGCCGAGAACGTCAGCCCGCCGAGGTTGAAGGCCACCGCGAACTCGACGCGGATGACGGTGGCCGACACGAGGATCTCGGCGAATCCGTTGGCCGTGGCGAAGCCGAGGAACTCGATGCTGCCTTCGATGCGGATCAGCAGGCCACTGACCACGGGGTAGGTGGTGCCGAAGATCGTCAGGTCGCGGCTGGCCGCCGAGGAGTTGAACGACACGAACGCGCTGCCGCTGAAGCGCAGGCCGATGTCGTTGCCGAACGAGGCGTTCCTCGTCAGCGTGGCCCGCAGCAACACGCCCTGGGAGTCGATGAGGAACCCGCCGACGGCCTCGATCGAGCCGAAGGGCGCCAGCTCGAGGCTGGCCTCGACGGAGATCGCCAGCCGCTCACTGTCGAGATCGAGCGTGAAGCGGCCGATCAATTCGAGCCGGCCGAGCAGGACGGCCTTGCCCGACAGGCGGATCCGGAGGCCGGGCTCGATCGTGACCTGGCCGACCTGCAGGCTGCCGTCGGCGTTGCGCAGGAACTTGCCGTCGGGGCCGATCAGGAACGTGTCGATGGTCTCGGGCCCGGTTCCTCCGAGCACGCCGTTGAGCTCGAGGAGGAAATCACCTTGGAGGCTGAACAGGTCGGCCCCGAACGGGCTGGGAGCGCCGGCCTGCAGCGCCAGCTGCACCCGGCCGACGACGCCGGTCTTGGCGCCGACGAAGATGGTGAGGTTGATGGTGCCGGACAGGGCGCCGATGAACTCGATCTCGGTCGAGACGGCACCGGTGAGCACCAGGGTGGCCTGGCCGCCGGTGCTGACGGCGGCGCGGATCTGCACGAAGCCGGTGAGCGCCAGCGGGCCGATGTGAAGCTCGGCCTGGATCGTGGCGACGATGTAGATCTCGCCGCCCGGTGGGCCGCGCGGGTTGGCCATGCCGTCGAGTCCTGGGGCCGACTTGTAGATCGCGATGCTCGTCGCTTCGCCCGGCTGGAGCAGCGGGAAGAACGACGGCGGGATCTGGAAGAACTGGTCCTGCAGGGTGGTGTTGAACATCACCGTGACGGTGCCGCTGGCCGTGAACATGCTGCTGCTCGGCAGGCCGAGGCCGGCCGAACGGCTGGTCTTGAGCAGACCGGCGATGCCGGGCAGGCCGCCGCCGACCCCCGTCTGCACGATCAGCAGGCCGGTGGCCTGGGCGTAGGTGAGCTGGGCGTCGCCGATGCCGAAGGAGATCTCCGACGTGGCGAAGATCTCGAAGCGGGTCGGGTCGATGCGCAGCACGAACCCGCCCTGCATGCGCACGAGGTCGGTCGTCGTGCCCGGTACCCGGATCCGCAGCTGGCCGACGACCTCGACGAGGAAGCTCTGCGGGGCGAGCAGGAACGTGCGGGTCGAGCCGGTGCCGGCCCCGAAGCTCGACGGTGCGGCGACGCACGGCGCGGCCGTCGTGGCGGCGGTGGCCAGCCCTGGCAGCGTCAACGTCTCGCAGCGCTCCTCGTCCGTCGTGTTGATGCCGATGGTGCCCTTGCCGAACAGGAACAGTCCGAGGGGCTGGAGGGCGCTGAAGTCGGTCTCCACGGTCATCACGCCCCAGAACTTCACGCCGTCGCCGGTGTCCAGCACGAAGCGCCCGGCCGACGAGCCGATCGTGCCGAGCCCGATCACGGTGACCGAGCCGTTGAACTCGAGGGTGAAGACCTGGCGCACGAAGTCGAGCTCCAGCAGCACGTTGGCCCGCACGTCGAGCAGCGTGGCGAACCCGGCGGCGCTGAGGATGACGCCGCCACCCAGCTCGATGAAGAACGTCTGGGCCTGGGTGATGATGGCGAACTGCTGGCGGCCGGCGGCGCCGGGGTTGCCCTTGGCGTCCTGCCACGCCCCAGCCGTGAAGTCGACGTTGACCAGCCCGGTGTCGAAGCTGTTGGTGAAGGCGTAGCGGAACGTCAGCACGGCGCCGGCCCCGGCCGCCGTCAGGGCGGCGAGGATGCGGGTGGCGTAGGCGGCGTCGGACTCGCCGCTGAGCCGGGCGATGACCTGGACGGCACCGCTCTGCGGCGTGATGACGGCGGTGGCTGCGCCGCTCAGGCCGGCGTTCTGGGCGTCGGCGCCGGACAGCACGAACTCGTGGCCGCTGTCGACGACGCTGGCGATGGCGGCGGCGTTCCACCCGGCGACCGGGCGGAACGAGACGTCGAGGCGGTCGCCGGCGTTCAGCGTCTCCCGGTCGATCTTGGCCAGCGGGGCCGGGTTGACGATCGCCGCCGTGGCGTCGGCGATCGTGAACGTCTCGATCTCGGCCAGGTTGAGGTTGCCGTCGACGTCGGCGAATGTTCCCTCGACGTACTCCACCGTGTAGGCGCCGGCGGCCAGCGGGCCGGTGAAGCGGAACCGGTAGGTGTCGGTCGTGGAGATGCGCTCCGGCAGGGCCAGTGCGACGATCGCGCCGGTCGGGTCGCGCAGCACGATCTCCCCGCCGTCGATGGAATCGTGGTCGATCAGGGAGCCGCTGGTCGGACGGAACGTGACCTCGATGGCCCCCGCCGTGGCCAGCTGGCCGCGACCGATGGCGCCGCCGGGCGCCGGCGTGGCCAGGTCGCCGGTGGCGCCGCGGACCTCGAACGTACGGGTGAACGCCCGGTTGGAGCGGGTGGCGAGGTCGCTCCACGCTCCGGCGGCGAACGAGACGGTCACGGCGCCGACGCCGAACGCTCCGGTGAACCGGTAGCGGAACGTGTTCGGGCCGATCTTCTCGACCGTCGTCAGTGTGACCCCGCTGGCCGCCACCCCGCCGAGCGTGAGCTCGGCGCTGCCGTCCAGCACGGAGGCGTCGTCGAGGGTGGCACCGCGCGTCGGCAGGAACCGCACGTCGATGAAGCGGCGGGCGTTGAGGTCGTTGAGGTCGATCCCCCCGCCGGCCCCTGGGTCGAGGAGTACCGCCGTGGTGCCGTCGATGGCGAACGTCGCCGTCGACGCGTCGTTGGCCGTGCCGGCGATCACGGTGCCGTTCTCCAGCGTCGTGTCGACGGTCTGGAACGACCCCGCGGCGAACGTCACCGTGACCTCGCCGAGCGGGAACTGGTAGCCGGCGGGACCGACGAGGTAGCGGAATCGGCGGGTCCCGGTGCGGGCCAGCGCCTCGGCCAACGTCTCGTCGGCGTTGGGGACCAGCGCCGTGACGACCAGCTGGCCGTTGGCGTCGACCGTCGCCACCACGGGGATCGGTGTGCCGTCGACGAGGACGGTCGTGCCGTTCACCGTGACCGTCAGCTCCTGGTCGGCGTCGAGGATGCTCTCGTAGTCGAGCGCCGTGCCGGGCGGCGGCGCGAAGTCGACGTCGACGTAGTTGCGGCCCTGGTGCAGGTGGCCGGAGCCGTTGATGACACCGACATCGGCGGACGCGCCGGCCGGGTCGACCACCGTGGCGGCCGGGCGGATGATGTTGACGGTGTTCGGCACCTCGTCGGTGACGTCGAACGTGATCGTCTCGCCGCCGGCGTTGCGGAAGCCCATCTTGAACTTCCCGTGGAGCGTCAGGATCCGCGGGTCGTCGGGGATGTCGGCGAGGAAGAGGATCGTCGCCGCGCCCTCGCTGATCCGCGAGAGGTCGGCGTAGAGCTTGGCGCTCATCGTCAGCAGTCCGTCGAGGAAGATCAGCTGGCCGACGATGAGCAGCTTGCCGTCGGTCGAGATCTTGATCTGCGCCCGGCCGCGGAACGTGAGCTGCGAGAGATAGCTCGAGTAGATGTCGGCCCCGCCGGTGATCAGCATCGGCGCCGTGAAGGCGGCGCTGAAGCCGTTGAGGGCCGGGTTGGCCTTGATCGCCCGGAACTGGGTGGCCACTTGCGCCTTGAGCTGGGTCAGCCAATCCGAGGCGTCGATCTGGGTCGACGTGGAGAACTCCGGTCGGCGCAGCTGGAACGGGTCGCTGATCGCCGGCAGGGTCTTGAAGAACTCGACGCCGGCGACGAAGTTGGAGATCGTCAACCCGGTGAACGGCTCGACGATGACCGGGACGGTGGCCGTGATCTGCACCCCGAGCGGACCCAGCTCGGACAGCCCGAGGCGGATCGTCAGGCCACCGATGGCGGGCAGGGTGAACCCGCCCTCGATGCCGAAGAACAGCACGCGGTCGGCGACCGCAGTCGTGCGGTCGAAGTCGCCGATCAGCGTGCCGGTGGCGTCGAACTTGAGGATGCCACCGAGCAGCGTGGCCGTCAGCTCGCCACCGAACAGCCGGCCGCTCACGCCGACGGCGATGGAGGAGATCTCGACGATCGGGAACTTGCCCTCGAGCAAGAGCCGGGGCGAGACCTTGAGGCCCTCGATGGCGCCGGAGAACTCCACCGAGCCGAGCGAGGGCATGCCTTCGATCGACACCGACAGGGTGAGCAGGAAGTCGGTCGGGTCGGTGTCGAAGTTCGGCCACTCGATGCCGAGGGCGTTGATCCGGATCGGTAGCCACGACGGCCACTGGAAGCTGGCGCCCGTGGCCGAGCCGACGGAGAGGAACACCCCGAAGCCGGGCCGGGTGTCGAACGTGCCATCGCCGAGGATGGCGAAGTTCTTCGCTTCGCCGCCCAGCTCGAGGCTGCCGATCTTGACCGTGGCCGCCACCTGCAGGAACTCGACCATCGCCTCGGTGGCGCCGGCGCCGGTGTTCAGGCGGAACCCGACGGCGCGGACCTCGATGAAGTCGTTGATCTTGAGCAGCAGCGTGTCGACCTCGAACACGAAGCCGGTGACCCGGCCGTCCTCGAAGTCGAGCTGCAGGCGCAGCGCCTCGGTGTCGGGTTGCCCGTCGTCTCGCCGGTCGTCGGCGGTCAGGCGGTCGGTGATCGTGGCCGAGATCGGCCGCCCCGGGAACAGCCTGGCGCCCCCGGAGGCGATGGCGATGGAGCCGTCGAAGCTGATCGCCGCACCGACGGTGAAACTGAAGTTCTCGACGATGAAGCGGATGTCGTCGAACTCGAGGATGCCGCCGAACGTGATCTTCGCCTGCGCCGTCGGCGACGTCGCCACTTGCACCGGCGGTGCGGCCTGGCCAGGCGTCGGCGTGGCGGTCGGTGCGAGGAGCTGGGCGGCGGTGCAGCCGTAGCACAGCTCGGCGACGCCGAGCGTGAAGCCGTTCTCGCGGATGACGAGGCCCGGGATCTCGTCGCCGGCGACGCCGTTCACGCCGGGCGTCGGGTCGAACGTGCGGATCGTGCCGCGCACGGCGAAGCGCTGGAACTGGATCACGGCCTCGTCGATGCGGACCAGCTCCTGGCTGCCGGTCACGTCGGCCGGGTTGTACTTGATCGAGATGCCTTCGGCGGTGACGGTCACGACGTCGGGCACGACGACCTCGAGCGACTGCACCGAGAGGCTCCAGCGGCCCGGCAGCTCGACGCGGACGTTGCCTGACAGCAGCCCGAACACGTCGACACCGAGGTCGAACGTGCCGAGGATGCCGAGCAGGTCGACGGTGACGCCGCTGCGCTGCTGCGGCGTCGGCGGCGCGCCGGGCGCCGGCGGCGTGCTCTGGGCGTTCTGGCCGAAGGCCAGGCTGGCCCGGTCGACACCGATGGCGATGGTGAGGATCAGCAGGCCGTCCTTGAACCCGACGTCGGCCAGGCCGACGGTCGGGCCCTGCAGCTCGAGCGGGCCGAGGGTGATCGGGCCGCCCGTCGCCCGCTCGCCGGCGGCCGCCGGGTCGATCGTGAACGTCTCGGTGCGGGCCACGTTGAGGCCGCCATCGACGGTGGCGAAGCTGCCGGCTCGGAACGTGACGGTGACGACCCCGGTGGTGAACAGGGCCGGCAGGACCGGCGGGGCGCCGGGAGTCGTCGGCGTCGTGCTGGTCGTCGGCGGCCGGGGTACGGCGCGCAGGAAGTAGCGGTACGTGTTGGGCCCGATCAGCAGTGGCTGCCCGACGATGTCCGGGATGCCGCCGGTGCCGGCCAGCATGCGCAGCTCGGAGGTGATGGCGCCCGACAGGGTGAACTCGTCGCCGTTGATGGTGTCGAGGTTCAGCGCCGCGCCGCTGCGGCTGACGAACGTGACGTCGATGTACTTCTGGCCGTTGATCTGGATCAGCGAGATGGCCGACCCGTTGCCCGGCGACGCCAGCTGGGCGACCGGACCGGCCGGTGGCAGGACGCCCGTGGGCAGCGGGTTGACGAGCGTGAAGTACTCGGTCTCGATGGCGTTGGAGGCGGGCACCGTGCTGAGGTCACGGAACGACCCGGCGATGAACCGCACCGAGATCTCGCCGGCGTCAGGGATCGTGCCGGTCATCGTGTAGCGGAACACGTTGCGCAGGCCGGCGACGGCGGTCGGCCGGCCGTTGATCGTGATCCCGAGCGCCGAGGCGGCCTGGCCGTTGACGAACAGGTCGAACTCGGCAGCGAAGTCGGTGATCGACGCGACGTCGAGGCCGACGCCGTTGAGATCGTTGAACTGCACGTCGATGTAGCCCTGGCCGTTGAACGTGCTGCGGGCCAGCACCTGGCCGGTGAACGGCGACTTGAGATCGGCCGTTGGCAGGAACGTGGGCGGGGCCGTCGAGGCGACCTGGCCGCTCTGGTTGAACAGGCTGAAGCTGTTGACCCGGAACGACTGCAGCTTGAAGCCCTCGGGTCCGCCGATCGAGAAGTTGGCAGAGCCGGCGAACAGGAAGTCGGGAGCGGCGAAGTCGCCGCCGCCCTCGATGTCGATCTTCACCGAGGCGCCGGCCAGGGCGATGTCGATCGTGCCGTTGGGCCGCTTGGAGAAGCGCACACCCCCGCCGACCTGCAGCAGCCCGCCGATGGTGAACGTGATGTTCTGGGCCCCGAAGTCGAGCACCACGTCGCCGGTGGCGAACGTGACGATGCCGGCTGGGCCGGTGACGCCGGGGATCCGCAGGGACTCCCGGCCGAGCGAGTCGGCGTTGGTGTCGGTGAACGACAGGCCGGTCGTGTTGAGCCGCAGGAACACCCCGGTGGCGACGAGCTGGAGGCCGTCGAGCCCGACGATCGACAGGTCGCCGACGGCGGCCAGGGCGTAGGTCGTCGGCTGTCCGGTCACGGTGACCTTGCGCAGCACGATGCGAGTGTTGGACAGCAGGAAGCCGGTGGCCGCCGGGTTGCGTGACCCATCGTCGAGGTTGAGCGGCCCCGACCCGACGAACAGCAGCAGGCCTTCGCCGGTGAAGCTCCCGGTGGAGTCGAAGGCGATGGTGCCCTCGATCGTCACGAAGTCGCCGATCGTGATGCGCAGGTCGCCGACACCGACCTCGAAGCGCTCGGGCCCGACCTGGATGCGGATCTCGGTGGTGCCGACGGTCACGGTCTGGTCGACGGTGATGCCGGTGGTGTTGATCTTGAGGAACGGGTCGCCGGAGAAGCTGACCGGGCCGGCGCTGACGTCGACCTCGGCCTCGAGCACGGCGGCGATGCCCTTGACGCCGACGCCGGTGCCGTCGAGGTCGGGCAGGATGACGAGGGCGCCGTTGACGTTGACGAAGCCGTCACCACCGCCGAACGAGCCGATGCTGACGCCGGCAGCGCCGATCTTGGTGATCGCCACCGGCACGCAGCCGACCGGGACCGGGGTCGGGCACTGCCTCGTGGCCTGCTCGAACGAGAAGCTGCCGGTGAGCACCGTGCCACCGAGGTCGAGCGTGGCGCCGAGGACCTCGAGGCGCACGAAGCGGCCGGCGGCGAGGTCCAACGTGACGCTGGAACCCTCCGGACCGAACGTCTGGTTGACGGCGACCGGTGTGGTGTTGATGGCCAGCGAGGCCGATGTGAAGCTGAACGAGATCCCGTCGCCGAGCGGGAAGGTCTGCGGTCCGACGACGAGGGTGGCGGCGATGCCCTGCGGCGTCAGCATCAGGGCACCGGAGATCCCGTCGATCCAGGCGATCACGCTGGGATCGTTCTCGTCGGTGGGGTCGGCCGGCGTGCCGCTGCGCAGGACGAGGCGCAGGTCGACGACGGCGATGCTGATGATGCGGGCGCCGGTGCGCGTCTGGGTCTGGCTGAAGAACAGCGTGGCCGCGCTGAGCTCCTGGCCGGCGATGACGAGCGTGACCCGCTCCCCGTTGACGCCGATGCCACCCTCGATGGACAGCCGCAGCGAGGCGGCGAGGTCGAGGGCCAGCGCCCTCGTCCCGGTCGGCGTGTCGACGGTGATCGTGTCGACGACGTGGGTGCCGGTCGTGTTGAGCTGGACGCGGAACCCGCCGATGAACGACAGGGCGTCGCCGAAGCCCTGCAGGCGGATGGTGGCGGAGAACTCGCCGGCGATGCCGCTGACCAGCGGGCCCGTGGGGGTGGCCCGGAACTGGCCGACGATCAGGGCGCCCGTGCCGTTCTCCAGGATCACGTACTCCGTGGTGCCGTCGCCGAGGCCGATGCGCACGTCGGCCAGCCCGATCTTGATGATGCTGCGCGGCGTGCATCCCGTCGAGCCGGCCGGGCAGGTCGTGGTCGTCTTGG
>CAVUCK010000024.1:0-7194 GCA_963739975.1 uncultured Acidimicrobiia bacterium | reverse complement strand
TGATCGATTTGCCCGCCCGGAGCGCCGACACCACGGGCCGTCGAGAACCTCCCGGGCGGACCGCAGCGGTGGTCGGGCTCAACCGTTGATCAGGCCGGCGTATCGATCCAAGTACAGCTGCCACCCGGCCTCGCCCTCGACACCCTCGCTGACGCCTTCCCAGCCGGGGCCGTGACGGTCGATGTTGCGGTGCTCCAGCTCGACTCGAGTCCGCGCCGGGCTCTCGGCGACGAACCGCACTTCGACTTCGCTCGTGTTCTCGAGCTCCGTCTCGAGCTGCCACTGCGGTCCGATGTCCCAGCTGAACACGACGCGCACCGGCGGTTCGTACGCCACGATGCGCGCCCACCGGCATTCGCTGCCGTCGACGGCGCGGTCATAGATGTGACCGCCAACGCGCGGCTCGAACACCGTCTCGGCGAGCGGCGATCCCAGCAGGTTGTGTTCCGGGGGTTTGAAGTCGCCGAACCGGTCGGTGAAGACGCTGAAAGCTCGTTCGATCGGTGCGTCGACGACGATCTGCTTGCGCACCGCTGCCGCTGCTGCCTGGGTCATGACTGCTCCTCCGTCGGTTCATCGATGGTCGCCTCGTAGCCGGAGAGCGCACGGCTCCAGAACGTGTCGAGCTGGTCGCGCAACGCGCTCACGCCGGCCGGGTTGAGCCGGTAGATCCGGCGGGTCCCAACCGCCTCGTCGGTGACCAGCCCGCTCGCCTTCAGCACCTTGAGATGCTGGGAGACCGCCGGTCGACTCACCGGCAACCGGTCGGCCAGCTCGCCGACCGCACGGGGTCGCTCGCCGAGACACACGAGGATCGCTCGCCTCGTCGCATCGCCGAGCGCTTCCCACACGTCGCCCGGCGTCCCGTAAGCGGCCACGAACGGTAAGTTATCGCTTACGGATGCTCAGGTCAAGGGGCTCGGTGCACCGGCGACCTCGTCTCGTCGCCACTGGCGGTCACGGAAGCGGGACCTGGTCCGGCTTGGTGGCCCGCACGATGGCGGCGTGGACGCCGTCGCCGACCGCATGGGTGAACTCGACGTCGATGTCGCCGAAACCGGCGGCTTCCAGCCCGGCGTGGTACTCGGCGACGCTGAGCGCACCGGCGATGCACCCGACGTAGCTTCCTCGTTCGGCTCGCTCCTGGTCGGTGAGCTGGTCCTCGGTGACGACGTCGCTGACGCCGATGCGGCCGCCTGGGCGGAGCAGCCGGTGCATCTCGGCGAACACGGCTGGCTTGTCGACGGCCAGGTTGATCACGCAGTTGGAGATCACCACGTCGACGGATTCCTCGGGTAGCGGCACGGCATCGATGCGGCCCTCGAGGAACTCGACGTTGGTGGCACCAGCCTCCTCGGCGTTGCGGCGTGCCAGGTCGAGCATCTCGGGGGTGAAGTCGACGCCGTAGGCGGTCCCGGTCGGTCCGACGCGACGAGCCGACAGCAGCACGTCGATCCCGCCACCCGAGCCGAGATCGAGGACCACGTCGCCCGTGCGCAGGTCGGCGACGGCGGTCGGGTTGCCGCACCCGATGCTGGCCAACGTCGCGGCGTCGGGCACTCCGTCCAAGGAGTCGTACAGGCCGGCGCCGAACAGGTCGGCTTCGGCATCACAACAGGCGGCGGTGCCGGCGCTGGCCGTCGTCGCGGCGGAGGCGTAGTGCTGTCGCACCGTGGCTTCGATGGTGTGCCGATCGGTCATCTCGTGCTCCTTGCCGTCGTGGAGTCGCTCGGTCAGGTCCGATCAGCGCGCGCCGGCCGTCGCGCAGCGCGCCGCCCCGGTGTCGTCCCACGGGACGGTGAGGGGGAGGCGGCCCGTGATCAGCTCAGCGGCACTGGGGAAGCAGTCGAGGCAGCGGTCGTTGATCCGCCACCAGCTCGAGTTGCCGACCCGCTCGACGTGCACGAAGCAGGTCTCGCCGAGGATTTGCAGGTGGTGTGAGATCGTCGACTGCCCGACGTCGAGGGCGTCGACGATCTCGCCGACGTTCATCGGCCGGCTCTCGGTGGCGAGGAGGTGGAGGATCAGGATGCGGGTCGGATCCCCGAGTGCTTTGAACCAGCCAGCCCACGTCGTCGCATCGTCACGAGAAATATTCATCGACCATTGACGATACTCGATGAAGCCGGTATGGTCAACGTCGTGCATCGACGAACGTCGATGAAATGATCGGAGTGCGTGATGAGACTGCAACTGGCCCTCAACGTCGCCGACCTCGACGAGGCCGTCGACTTCTACACCCGCATGTTCGGCGTCGCGCCGGCCAAGGTCCGGCCGGGCTATGCGAACTTCGCCGTCGAGCAGCCGCCGCTGAAGCTGGTGCTGTTCGAGAGTGCCGGCGAGTCGGGGTCGATCAACCACCTCGGCGTCGAGACCGACACCGCGGCCGAGGTCGTGGCGGCCGAGGCCCGTCTCGGTGACGCCGGGCTGGCGACCACCGGTGTCGACGACACGGTGTGTTGCTATGCCGAGAAGACCGAGACGTGGGTCAGCGGTCCGGATGGGACGCGTTGGGAGTGGTACGTCAAGCACGGCGACGCCGAGCAGCTGGTGGGCACCGTCGTGGCCCGTGCTGATGGGAGCGACGGCACCACCTGCTGCTCGTAAGACGCCGTGGAGCGGCGCCGGCCAGTTCGGCTGCCGAGCGCTGCGGTTACAGGACGTGGAACACGATGCCGTCGCGGTCGGCTGCTGCTCGCAGGTTCGGGCCGACGTCGTGTTCGCTGACGGCGATCGCCGCGCCGAGCGCGTGGGCGGCGGCAAGGGCCTCGACCATCGCCGCCGAGAGCTGACGGCCCTCGCCGCGATGGCGCTGCCGAAGCTGCGCCATCGGCCACGCCAGTTGTCGCAGGTGCAGTACCTCGATGTCGTCGGGGAGCGCGACGACCTGGGCCCGGAACCGCTCCTGCAGCTCGACTGGCAGCGCGGCGACCGGTGTCGACAGCTTGCGGGCGGCCCGGGGTGCGGCCCACGAGCTGCTCAGCCGAAACAGCCACAGCCCTGTCGTCGCGAGCGCGGTGGCGAGACCATCGAGATCGCCGGGCCGTTGCCCGGTCAGCACGTCACGCAGCAGATGATCGTCGACGACGACGATGCGTACTCTGCATCGACGTGAGGTTCCGTCGACGAGCGTGGGATGTGCCGATGCCCGACGCGCTGCGGTCCTACTGGACGGCGTGGAACGAGCCGGATCTCGAGCGGGTCGGCGAGCACCTGGCTACTGCCGTGACCGAGGACGTCGAATGGAGCGACCCCCGGGAAGCGTTCGTCGGCAGAGCCGATCTGGAAGCCGCCATCCGAAGGCTCCGCACCACCAAGCCCGACTATTGGTTCGTGATCGCCTCGGAGATCGATCACCACCACGGTCGGCTTCGGTATCGGTGGGACATGGCGCGAGACGGTCGCACGCTGATGGAAGGGCTTGACGTAGTGACGCTGGAACCGCACTCGGAGCTGATCCGTCGAGTTGATGGGTTCTTCGGGCATCCCACGCCGATCAACGACGACCGGAGCGGCGTCCCTCGCTGGCTGCGAACCGTGCCGGTGCGCGCACGCGGAGAGGTCGTCGTCCGGCCGCCGGGCGAGACTGAGCGCTGATGGGCCACGACAGTGCCGCCGAGCGCGGGATGCCGCAGCCGAAGTGCCCGTCGGCCCAGCGCTGGCTCACGCGATCGGCGGCGATCAAGGTGGTGCGCCGAGACCGATGAGCTGGGCGGCCGGGCGTCGTCGTATGGGCATGGACAGCGGATACGCAGACATCAACGGCCTCCACCTCTACTACGAGATCCACGGCGACGAGGGGACTCCGCTTGTGCTGCTGCACGGTGGCGTGATGACGATCGAGCTCACGTACGCCTCGTTGCTCCCGGCGCTGACGCAACGCCACCGGGTGATCGGCGTCGACTTCCAGGCTCATGGCCGGACCGCCGACATCGACCGGGACCTCGCCTACGCCAACTTGGCGAGCGACGTCGTCGGCCTGCTCGACCACCTCGGCATCGAGCGCGCCCACGTGATCGGTCACAGCATGGGCGGCGGCACGGCGCTGGAGCTGGCGGTGAGCCACCCCGAGCGGCTGATGTCGGTCGTGCCCATCTCGGCCAGCGTGCGTCCCGAGGGCATGCACCCGGACCTTGCCGATCCCAGCACGTACGCCACCTCCACCCGGATGCCGACCGAGCAGGACTTCGCCGACATGGCCGCCGCCTACGCCGCAGTTGCCCCGCACCCGGAGCGCTTCGACGCCCTGCCGGAACGGTCGATGACCTCGTTGAACGGATGGAACGGCTGGACCGACGAGCAGCTCGCCGGGATCACGGCGCCGACGCTCATCGTGGTCGGCGACCACGACTTCACCACCTCCGCCCATGCCGCAGTCATGCAGGAGCTGATCCCGGGTTCGCAGCTGGCGATCCTGCCGGGCACCACCCACATGCAGGCGCCGCGTCGTGCCGACCTGCTCGTCCCGATGCTCGCCGCGTTCCTCGGCTGATCTCAATCAGGCCTCGCCGGCCAGAACGCCGGTTCCTCGCCGGGGTTGCGGTGACTTCGGGCGGCGGTGGGAGTCTCCCTGTGGTCACTGCACGAGAGGGGACGACCTTGTCGGATTCCATCACTCTGAGCTCGGCGGCGCTCGACTGCCCGGATGCCCCGCGGCTGGCCGCGTTCTACGCCGGCATCACCGGCGGACTGGTGATTTTCGAGGACGAGGCGTGGGCGACCGTCGACGGCCCGGGTGGCCGGATCGACTTCCAGACCGTGCCCGGGTACGCGCCGCCGGTGTGGCCCGACCCGAGCTCGTCGATACAGATGCACCTCGACTTCTACGTCGAGGACCTCGTCGCCACCGAGGCCCGGGTATTGGCCGCCGGGGCGAGCAAGTTCGAGTTCCAGCCCAACGCCGACCACTGCCTCGTGTTTGCCGATCCGGCCGGTCACCCCTTCTGCCTGTCCACCTGGGGCGACCTCGCGGCGTCGACGGCCGACGGGCTGAGCCGCCCGACGGCAGAGGTCGAGGCGCTGCTCGCCTCCCTCGACAGCCAGCGTGATCACGTGCTCGGGATCCTCGACGGGCTCGACGAGGCCGCGCTGCGGCGGCCGGTGCTGCCGTCGGGATGGACCTGTCTCGGGGTCGTGCAGCACCTTGCTGTCGACATCGAGCGGTTCTGGTTCCGTGGCGTGGTTGCCGGCGAAGCAGCCGTGACGGAGGCGCCGGTCGATGGCGCCGAGGACGCGTGGCAGGTCGACACGGCCGTCCCGGCTGCGGACGTGTTCGCCACGTACCGCGACGAGATCGCCCGAGCCAACGCGATCGTCACCGCGAGGCGTGCCGACACCGAGCCGGCCTGGTGGCCCGACGACCTGTTCGGCGAGTGGCGGCTCGACGATCTCCGCGACGTCCTCTTGCACGTGATCACCGAGACCGCCTGTCACGCCGGGCATCTCGACGCGACGCGCGAGCTGCTCGACGGCCGTGCGTGGCGGGTCGTCACCGGGTGACCCTGCCGACGTGATGCGTCGCCATGCGCCATCTGGGCGCGGAGGTTCCCATCTTCGAGAACGTCCGCGCCCAGAAGGCGGAATGAGAAGCTCCGCGCCCAGATGGCCATGGTCGCGATGCGATGACGGCCACCCGTTCCGGCGGCCTCGGGCCTATCCGCCGGGCCAGACCTGCGCCCAGGGGTTGGGTTGCTGGCCGCCGTCCGCGCGCCGTGCCCGCCGATCGGGCTTGGCGTGGTCGATCAACTCGGCGACGAACTGGCTGCGGCTCACGTTGCGGGCGTCGCGCAGCTCGTCGAGCTTGGCGAGGTGATCTGCCGACAGCTCGATGACGATCGACTCGCTGGTGGTGATCTCGGGGGTGGTCACGGTTCCAACCTACGACGGCCGGCGCGCTCCGGTTTCACAGCTGTGTGACGATCTGGTGTGGCTCCTCACCCGGTCACGGACGCCATCGATCGCGGCCACCTCGACGTCGGAGACGGGCATCGCCTGTACTGGGAGGTCGCCGGCGACCCCGCCGGCAAACCGGCCGTCATCCTGCACGGCGGACCGGGCGCCCCGATGTCCTCCCGGGCGCGGCGGATGTTCGATCCGCAGCGGTACCTCATCGTGCAGTTCGATCAGCGCCAGTGCGGGCGCAGCACGCCGAGCGCTGCCGAGCCGGTCGTCGACCTGTCGTCCAACACGACGGCTCACCTGCTCGGCGACATCGAACGGCTGCGCACCCACCTCGGCGTGGAGCGGTGGCTCGTGTGGGGCGGCTCGTGGGGCACGACCCTCGGCCTGGCCTACGCCGAGGCCCACCCCGACCGGGTGAGCGAGCTCGTCCTCGCCAGCGTCGTCGGCACGTCGCACGCCGACGTCGAGTGGGTGACGAGGGCCATGGGGCGGGTGTTCCCGGCCCAGTGGGAGCGGTTCTGCGCCGCCGTGGCGCCGGCCGAGCGCGACGGGGACCTGTCGGCGGCGTACGCCCGACTCCTCCAGAACCCTGACCCAGGCGTCCACGGCCCGGCCGCGGCGGCGTGGTGCGCCTGGGAGGACACCCACGTGGCGACGACCCCGGGCCATCAGCCCGACCCGCGCTACGAGGATCCACGCTTCCGGCTGTCGTTCTCCCGACTGGTGACCCACTACTGGAGCAACGCCGCCTTCCTCGACGACGGCGCACTGTTGCGCGACGCCGATCGATTGGCCGACATCCCCATCGTGATGATCCACGGACAGCTCGACATCAGCGGGCCACTGGACGTCGCCTGGTCGCTCGCCACGCGGCTACCGCACGCCGAACTGGTCGTGATCGCCGATGAGGGCCACGGCGGTGCCGGATCGACCATGGAGGCAGTCGTGGCCGCGACCGATCGATTCGCCCGGCGGACGTGACGGCCGCCATCAGCAGAACCGTTCGGCCCATGCCGCAGTGAGCACGTCAGCCCAGGCCGGCCTTGCCCGGCCCAGGCCTTGCGAGCGAAGCGAGCTCCCGGCAGGTTCGCATGGTTCCAAGCGGACCAGTCTTCGGAGCGAGCGAGGCCATCGACTCAGCAGGCGCCGATCGCCTTGACGATCGGATACGGGTTGACCGCGTCGCCGCCCTGCGGGTGGATCTCGAGGTGCAGGTGCGGCACGCCCGCGTTGCCCGTCTGACCGACGTAGCCGACGAGCTGGCCGGCCTGGACCGTCGAGCCGACCGCGATC
>CAVUCK010000023.1:0-122737 GCA_963739975.1 uncultured Acidimicrobiia bacterium | reverse complement strand
CGGTGTGCTCGACGCCGGTGGCCGTCGCCGGTCCACGAAGCGCAGCGGTGTGCGCCCAACTGAAGGACGTCGCCGTCGCAGAGTGCTACGAGATCGGCGGTCCCGACGCGACGGTTGTTGACCACGTGCCGTTTCATCGACTGCAGGTCCGTCACCGTCACCGAGGTCGGCGACACATCGAGCGAGGCGTGGTCGCGGCCATCGTCGGGTCCGTCAGGCGCATCTGGCAGTCGACCCTTCGACCGACCGTCGACCGACCGACCCGAGGGAAACGTCGGCCGTCGTCGGCAACAGTGTGCGACCGGCGATCGTCGTGATCTAGCACCTGGGTCCCCTCCAACGTTCGGACAAGATCAGAGGCGCGGCTCATCATCCTTGATAGCCGCCTTTGTGACAGCGCGAGCGCGGTTCTGCGCCTGTTTGGCTTGCCTGGCGACCCTACACGTAGCCGTAAGCCCGACCACAGTGCGGACAGCACCTCTGCGCCTAGGCGGAACTCTAGCGCTAAGGCACTCCGGAGTGAAGCGCCGACTCCGTTGGGGCACTGGGCGCGAGCAGTCCGACCGTGATTCGGGCGCGACGTTCGGTGCGGCCGCGAGTCCGTCACGGCTCAGGACCGTCGGCGTCCGCCGACTCAGGCCCTTGTCCTGTCGCTGTCGCGGGTCGCGACGACGTGGTCGGCGAGATCGAAGCAGTGGCCCGCCACTGGAAGGTTGGCCCCTTCTCATCAGTCGCAGATTCAGCTCACGGGCTGCCGACACGACTGGCGAGTTCGGCGTCGATAGCGCCTCGAGCATCACCGTTGGATGGGGGAAGTCGATTCCGATGTAGTCGCCTCCGGCAGCCTCGTAGTTCGGTTGGCGGCGCTCGAGCACGACACTCCATTCGCCGAGCTGCGCAAGTGCGCCCGGTGGTTCGGTCAGGACCCGTTCGCTCACGTTGATGAACCCCCACAGCTCATCGGACTGACCCTTGAGGTGGCCGAGGACGATCGTCTCCATCTTGTTTATCGACGCCGCAGCCAGGCGTGGCCACTCACGGTTCGTTTGGGGCATCGCGCTGAGCGCCAGAAGGTGAGCTCTGTAGCTCTCGGCCTCGGCACCGTCATCTGCACATAGGAACGGAGCACGTCGGTCATAAGGTTGAAGTCCTCTCGCCGATCCAACCTTCGTAGGCGGCTCGCTTCTTCATCCGTTGGCTGATGTCCTCAACGCGCTCGTCGGTGTCGGTCAGCCACTCTCCGTGGTTCAACCATGCGTACTGATCGTGTACTTCGATCGTCCAGTCGAGATCGGATGCCGCCGTAGGGTCGCCGCGGGCGTGGGTGACGTTACGCAGCACGGCCCCGCCGTCTTGCCGGGCGCTGATGACCCTGCGCTCGAGGTCGTTCAGCTTCCGAGCCGGGACACGGTAGAAGTCGACGGCTGCGATGTCCTGCCAGCGGCGCCGATGCTCGGCGAAACGACCGACCACGTCGAGAGACTGACCGACGTAGCAATCGTCGCCGGCAAAGGTCAGTACGTAGATGCCGGTGCGACCCGCCGACCTCGGGAACAGGTGCGCCACGGACAGCAAGCCACCGACCTCATGCCGCTCGAAGTGGAGATGTCGCGATCCGCTGCCATCCGGCTCCTCGACGCCCGTGCCGGACGACCCAGAACGTATCCAGCGCCGGCACGGCCGAGAGCACATCAATGCCGACTGTGTGCGTCGACGCGGCGTGAGCGGCGTCGTTCGGTGGTCGTGTTCGGGCGTGTCACCGGTTGGCCGCAGCGCCAAGCCACAGCGCACCGATCGCCTAATACACGGATGATCTTGGTGGCATCCGCGGGCTGGTTTCGCTGGCGGCTGGTAGTCTCGGCGGATGACGTTCATTCCCTTGTCTTGTTCGCTCCGTCGACATCGGCTGGCGAGTGAGACTCGTTATTCGCTTGGTGATCCGTTGGTTGATTCGCTATCTCGCCTTCGTCGCCGGGCGGGCCGGCCGAACACGTTGATGGCGATAGCTTACGATTTGAAGACGTTCTTCACGGTCGTGGAGACGGGAACCGCCGGCGGAGGAGGTGCGGCGGACGTGTTCGAGTTCCTTGCCCACCAGCGCGGCGATCAGCCGGGTGGTGCGGATGATCGACCGGGAGTCGGGATTGTCGGCACGCACGATCGCCCGTCGGCTGTCGACAGTGTCGGGGTTCTACGCCTATCTGGTTGCTCGTGGTGACACGCCGGTGGCGATGAACCCGGTGCAGCGTGGGCTGGCGACGCGCCGCCCCGGGTGGTTCGGTGAAGTCGCGGACGGTGCCGTTGGTGCGGGTGCCGCGGACGTTGCCGAAGATCCTTGCACCGCTCGAGGTCGACGGGTTGGTGGGTGCGCTGCGTTGTCGTGGAGGGACCGGGCGATGATCGACGCGATGCTGCTGGGCGGGCTGCGTCGCTGCGAGGTGCTCGGTCTGCGCCTGGCCAACATCGACGTCGCCGATCGGAGGATATTCATCGTCGACGGCCAGGGCGGCCATGAACGCTGGACGCCGATGGCCAACCGGTTCTTCATGCTCGATCGGCCGCTACTTCTCACGAGGAGCGTCCCGGTCACCGAGACGGATCGGGTGTTCGTCGTGTTTAAGGGTAGCTCGACGGGGCCGACCGCTGTCGGCCGCCGGTCTGGATGAGATCCTCACCGGGGCACGCCGCCGAGCAGGGCTGGCCACCGGCACCTGCCACCAGTTGCGGCACACCTGTATGACCCGGCTGCGGGAGGCGGGGATGTCGTTGGAAGCGGTGCAGGCCCAGGCCGGTCACCGTTCGATCGAGTCAACCACGAATCTATCTGCATCTCACCAATGACTGGCTCGCCGAGCAGTATCAGCGAGCTGCGGCGTTGATCGACGCCAACCAGGCCGCGGTGGCCGAGATGCTCGCCGCCCAGGAACTGATGGTGGTCGGGTCGATGAGCGCCGTCGCCGTTGCCGCAGAGTGCCGGGCTCGACAGCGAGCCACACGTGTGGGCATTGATCGCCAGATCGGGCCCCGCTGTTGGCTGACACGATGGGCCGCTACCTGTCCCAGGTGGCGACGTTCCTCGCCCCGCGCAGCGTTTTGGCTGCCGAGGCAGCGTCTTGCGGCAGCTGGCCAACTGGCTGGTCGACCACACCGCTATCCGTGCCGTCGCCACCATCGGCCACGACGACATCGAGGACTACAAGGTGTGGCTCGCTGCCCAGCCCGGCGTGCACGGCTTCGACCTGTCGTGAGACCACCCAACGGCAGCGACTGCGGACGTTGCACGCCTTCTTCGAACGGATCATCGAGTGGGACTGGTCCGACGCTCCAGCTGCGCAACCCGATCCTCGGCGGCGACCTACCGCCCCGTCCCCGAATCGCTGCCGCAGCTTCCTCGACGACCACGACGCCGCCCGGCTGATGGCCGCCGCTCACGCCGCTGCCGTTCCTTTGTGACCGGCTCGTCGTCGAACTGCTCGCCCGCACCGGGATTGCGCGCCAGCGAGCTGTGCGGCCACGACGCCGACGCCGTCGCCGTTCATCGGTGATGGACACTGGCTACGGATCCCCGTCGGCAAGCTGCGCAACGACCGCTACGTCCCGCTGCACCCCGACCTCGTCATCCTGTTCGCCGACCTGGACTGCCGCCAACCTCGACCACATCCGCCATTACCGCCGGCTGATCGCCGACCACCGCGGGAGTCATCGACCGGTATCTCGTCGGACGCATCGTGCGGCGCGTCCCCCGCACACGCCAGCGTTCGCGCCCACCCCCACCAGCTCCGCCACACCCTCGCCACCCAAGCGATCAACCGTGGCATGCGCCTCGAAGCGATCGCCGCCCCCCTCGGGCACCGCTCAATGGAGATGACCCTCATCTACGCCCGCATCGCCGACCGCGTCGTCGCCGACGAGTACGCCGCCGTCAATGACCAGATCGACGCCCTCTACGGCCAGCACCTCGTCCATCACCTAGACCCGCGCGATAACCCGGCTGCGCCACGAAGCCCACGCCCGCATGCTCGGCAACGGGCTGTGCACACGACCCGTGGAGCTCGACTGCCGGATGGATAGGGCCTGCGAAACCTGCGCCTACTTCGCCACCGACATAGAGTTCGTCCCCGTCCTGCTGCGCCGACGCGACCATGCCCACGACCACCACCAACCCGACCGCGCCGCCCTCTTCGACGGCCTCCTCAACAGCCTCAAGGACCCCACTTGACAGCGATCACCCGTATAACGCCGAGTCGGGGCGGCGTCGGCGTTGGCACGGCCGAGCTCCGTGCCCGATGCCGAGCGGCAGTTCTGGCGCATGTGAGAGACTTTTTGACACTGCGGCCTTGATTTTTTCGGCTTTTTTTTTGATCGCGGGTGTTTCATTTTGGATTAACACCAAACGCGCATTGGTGGGCTGTGTTCGGCTCCATCAACCCCGCGACGGCTGATGCCGTCACGCAACCGCATGACGGCATGACGCGTCGAGCAACCGGCCCAATACTCTGGCTACGAGCTAGCCACCCTGATTGCCTGGCTGACCCTCATAGCCGCGAAGGCCAGGCGGCTGCCCGTTACCTCCACCTTGATTGCCTGGCTGGCCTTCGTAACCAAGCAGACCCGGAGGCTGATCGGCCAGCGCAGGGCTGGCAACGCCTACTCCGAAGGCGGCACCGGAGACAAGCGCCACGACCACCTTACGTCTCATGATTTAGTCCCTTTCCCCGAGGTTTGCCCGCTCCTCAAGACTAGCCCCTTGAAGGAGTGGCGACCCGTCGTGCCCCCCATCGTGGGGACACACAAGTGCTGCGACGTCGATCCTCGACGCGTTGCTGCCTCGCACCGGAGGGCGACCAACCGCTGGGAGCAGCGACCGCGACCCGATGGCGCGCTCCACGTTGTTCTCCTGCCAACCTCGACGAGGATGCTCACGCCCGCGGAGCGCGACCGAATGCCCGGTGGGAGCGGCGACGTCGACTCGTCGCCGGGCTACGCCCGACCCGCCCGATCGACGGGTCGGTATCGACTCACGGGACGGCGCTGGCGAGGCGAACGCCGGCGCGCTTCATGGTCCCGGGAGGCAATGCGAGTGTCGGTGACGCGCACCGAACACCCGGCCCGCGCCTGTCCGGTAATCGTGGGGCTACCGCTCCAGCCGCGCGCGTCCGAGACCGCCGGCACTCGCGGCGCTACCGCACGTCGTCGAGCAGCGTTCGGTGCGCGACGGCATCCCGCGCTCGTCGTCGCGGTCGGCAACCACCGTCCGCCCGTCGACGGGGCACTGCCCGACCGCCGAGTACGGCGACTGCGGCTGGCACGGGTGTCTCCGATGCCGACCGGCAAATCGATCGCGGTCGCAAGACGGCTTTCAGGCCCTGGCGGCGAACAGCTGCCACTCGTCGGGGACTCCGCGAAGCGTGTGCAGGCCCCGATCCTCGAACTGCAAGCCGGACCCCGATACCAAATCCTTGATCGTGCGGGACACGAGGACCTCGCCGGGAGCAGCGCAGCTCATGACACGCGCAGCGATATGCACAGCGATCCCCGCGATGTCGTCTCTTCGAGCAGCTCCACCTCACCGGCGTGCAAGCCGGCGTAGGCCTCACAGGCCAACTGGTGCACATCGCCGAGGATGGCGTGCGCGCAACGGACCGCCCGCGCCGGCGCATCGAACACCGCGAGCAGACCATCGCCGGTGGACTTCACCATTCGGCCACGGTGTCGCTCGATCTGCCGGCCGCTGGCGCTGTGGTGCACTTCGAGGAGCTCTCGCCAGCGCCGGTCACCCATCTCCGCTGCCTGCTTGGTTGACCCGACGAGGTCGGTGTAGAGCACGACGGCGAACGCACGCTCGGCAGGGGCGAAGTGCTCGCAGGTGGAGCCGGTGACGAACCGCTCGACTTCGTCGGCCAGCATCGGTGGCTGCGAGGCCCACAACTCCATGTCGCGGGAAGGAATCGAAGTTGGGCCGACGGCGCCAGGGATGGTCGCGGTCACGTAGTTGACGGCCGCTGCGGGCGGCGCGAAGACGTTGCCTTCATGGCGCATGATCAGCGTCGGTGCCTGGATCGAGGGCAGCAGCGGCCGGACATCGAAGTCCCAGTCGCGCCACCACGCCGCCATCTGCCCTCGCGGCAGACCGGCCCGCTCGTAGCGCGCCAGCCACCGATGTGCTTCGACGTCGTGGCGAAACGACGGGATCGCACCTGGGCCACGAAACGAGGGCGTCACCCCGGACATCATCCCGTCGCCCCATGCGACCCTCGCCGTGTGGCCAGCCAGTCGCCGCATCTCGCGTGTCATGCCCCACGGGTAGTCCTCGGTCGCGAGTAGCCGCACCAGTGGGTCGACGAGAACGAGAGCAGCGACACGATCGGGGTGGGTGGCGGCGAGTGAGATCGCGACCGGTCGTTCCGTACCGGTTCGACAGGACCGACGGCCTGTCCGAACCGATCGCGTCGAACACCGTGACGAAGTCGCTCACCGCCTCCTCGAGCCACGGGCCGAAGTCGCCCCCTGAGTACACCGACCGAAGTGGGTCCGACAGTCCAGTGCCGCGTCGGTCAACGAGCACGACGCGGGCGAAGGACGCGAGGCGACGGTAGAACCGCTCAGCCATGGGGAGATCCCAGATTCCCTCCACCGTCTGAGCCCAACCTGCGATGTGTACGAGATCGACCGGGCCCTCACCAATCGTCTGGTACGCGATCAAACCCTCCTGGCCCTCGGCGTATTGCACCTTGGGGATCGCGAACACGCCGCGACCCTAATCTCGACCCCGCCGGTTCTCGCCGAGCTGCGGCAGCACCGAATGCCCGCTCGGGAGCAGCGACCGCGAACGATGCGACGCACCGAACGCTCGGAGCGCGGAGTCCGATATCCGCGGGGAATAAGTCGGACCGCCCTATCCGGAAACGCCGGGTGTCGGCCCCGGCGCCGCGTGTCACGGTCGGGTGACGACCCGTTCGAACTCGAGCTCGTGCCGTACCGGGATGCCGCCGCCGATCATGGGGATCGACGGCTTGACCCGACGGGAGGCGTCCGCTCCGTCGCGGACCAGGCGACGCAGGTCCATACCCCACTGCTGGTAGAACGCGAACGCTCGGAGGTTGTCGTTCGTCGTGATCAACCACAGGCGCGGCGCCCCTCGCTGTAGCGCGTGCTCGTACACCGCATCCATCAACGCTCGACCGACGCCTCGTCGCTCCTCCAGCGCCTGAACCGTGACGACTTCGATCCCGTCGGCACGGTCGAAATAGGTGAGCAGACCAACACGCAGATCGCCATCGACGGCGACGTAGCCAGGAAGCTGAGCGGCGTCGACGAGCTCGGCGAGTCGGGCGACGGTCGTACCCCAGCCACGCTCAAGAGTCGCCAGCTTCCACCATTGATCTTCGTCGTTGAGTGATCTGACAAACACCTGAGATCGTCGCGCCACGAGCGAACACTCGAACGCCGCCGGGTGCACGCCGATGCTTCTATGTCTGTCAAGGGCTGATCGGCGGGTGCTCGAGCAGCCTCCAGACGCGGCGGGCGAGGAACCGCTTGACGCAGCGGATGGCCTCTCGGTCGGTCTTGCCTTCGGCGACACGGCGGGCGACGTAGGCCTTCGTGGGCGGGTCGCATCGCTGCTTGGTCACGGCGACGAGGTAGAGCGCCCGGTTGAGCTGTCGATCGCCACCTCGGTTGAGACGGTGCCGGGTCTGGTTCTGGCCGGACGTTGCGGGCACGGGTGACGTGCCGCCGAGGCGGGCGAATGCTGCCTCGCTGTGGCAGCGGCCCGGGTGTGACCATGCGATGAAGAACTGGGCGGCAGTGACGTAACCGATGCCGCGCTCAGCGATCAGCTGTGGGGCGGCCCCGTCGAGCAGCTGCTTGAGTGCCCGGTCGTGCTCGTCGACTTCGCTGTCGAGGAGCTGGACCCGTCGGGCGAGGGACCGCATCGCGTTGCGGGTGGCGCGTTCATGGACCGCTCCGCAGGGGCGGTCGCGGAACTTTGCGCATGCTTCGACCTGCCCGGTAGTGCGCAGTCCTCGGAGCTCGCCGCGCAGTGATTCGTCGGCGGTGACGATGAGTGCCTTCAGCTCGTTGATCGCACCCGTGCGGGCGCGAACCGCTGCGGCCCTGGTCACGGCATGAACGCGGATCGCCTCACGAGCGCCCTCGTGAGCTCGAGGGATGCTGAGCCGTTTCCGGCCGAGCATCTCGCGGGCGGCACGGACAGCGTCGAGGGCGTCGGACTTCGCGCCGTCTTTGGCCTTCCGGGTCGGCCGGTCGAACTCGATGACCCACTCGCCGTGGCGTTCAAGCGCGACAGCGAGACCTCGCCCGTAGCCGGCGGAGCCTTCGATCACCCACGCCCGCTCGCTGTCGACGCTGTGGCCGTCAACGAACGCGATGGCTTCGTCGTAACCGTCCCTCGTGGCGGGGAAGCGACCTTCGGCCACGACTCCGGCGCTGCGCGCGTCCAGCAGCGCGAGGGTGATCCAGTCGCGGTCGGGGTCGACGCCGACCACGTGATCGACGAGCTCTGCAAGCATGACGGTGGACCTCCAATGTGAGTGTTCGGTCGGTGCCGGCCTGGGAGGAACCGCTACGCCAGGACTGTGATGAGTCACACCGTCAGGTGGACAGGCTTCTGATCAGGACAGCAGCAGGCCAGGCCGGCATCGGCAACAACGACGGACACATCAGCTGCAATGCACCCGACACCGAGCCAGGGCAAGTCCGATAAGGGGTCACACCGTCGTCACCGACACCAACCCTCGCCGATCGCAACGACCGACGGCTCCAGACTCACAGTCCGATACCACCGCCCGTAAACCCCAGCGCGAGGTGTCCGTGAACGCCGGTTCACGGCAGGGGAATTCGGGCCATCCGGGCGCCGCCGGCGCCCAGATGACCAGGCGCGTTGTCGATCTCGAGGATCCCGGTGCTCGTGCCGCCGCTCGGCACCGGCCCGCGGGCTTCGACGCGGTACCTGTCGGTGGGCGGGGCGCGCGCCGGCCAATCACACGTCGCCGAGGCCCCTGGCCGGGTCGACGCAGTTGGAGTAGAACGGGGAGCGGGAGGTGGCCACCATGACTGAACCGCAGGCCACACCGGAGGCAGCGGCGCGCCGGATCCTTGTCGTTGCCAACCAAACGGCGTGCGGGGAGGAACTGCTGGGAGTCATCTCGAGCCGAATGCACGACGGGCCCTGCCGCTTCACGCTCGTCGTGCCCGCCACGCCGCCCTCCGAGTACGCCACGTGGACGGAGGGAAACGCCCGGGCGGTGGCCAAGCGTCGGATGGCTGAGGCGCTGACCCGATTCCGTGAGGCCGGCGCTGACGCCAACGGGGTGGTCGGCGACGCCAACCCCGTCCTCGCCATTGACGACGTGCTGCTCGACCAACCCCACGACGAGATCATCCTGTCGACACTGCCCCCCGGCGTATCGCGGTGGCTGCGGCTCGACCTGCCCCGGCGCGTCGAGCAGCGGTTCTCGCTGCCGCTCACGACGGTCATCAGCGGTCGCCAGCCGGCCAACTGACCGGCCTCGCCGCCGATAACGCCGTCCGATGATCGCCTTGCGGATCGGGGATAACGCCGGGACGGGCCGTCCGTCATCGGTCGGCGTGCGATCCGGTCGGCACGACGGCGTGGGTCCAGCCATGGCTCGTTCAGCGCAGCCGCGATCTCGCCGTCGGCGCAAGACGGAGTTGTACCGGCGGGGCGTCGAGCGCCAGGTCGAGCTCGATCGGCGCGGGCCAGTTGTCGTCGACGACGCGCTGGACCAACACGACTACGTGTTCGCCGGTGCGGACTGGCAGCGCCGGGAACGTGTTCTCACTCGGTTCCTCGACGAACGTCGCCAACGACGGTGGCGTCATCTCGCCGAGCGCAGGAAGCAGCGCGCGCATGAGCACGTCGGGCCCCGCCGGCACGCTGAGTGAACAGATGGTGACTGCGAAGCGTGCCGCCGGAACGTCGCGGCCCTGTGCAGGCCGCCGAGGCTGAGGCTCGAATCCTGTCGACGGTGCGATCGGGCGCAGCAGCAGCACGTCGTCGACGTCGACCATCGTGGCGTTGGCTGCAGCGGCGTGCGTCATCCAGATCGGACCGCCATAGAACGCCTCGAGGGCCTCACCACGACGCTGCATGTCTGGGAAGCCCCGCATCCACACGAAGCGGTCCGGGCGATCCAGATCACGGAACTGTCCAATCACTTCCATACCGACGGCTTCTTGCGACTCGATGAACTCACGGTCGAAGAGTTCGATCAGTACGTCTCGCTGGCCGTGTCGGAGGGTGTACTGGCGAAGCTCAACCACGGGGCAGCAGAAGGACATCACGACGTCTCTAGCAGCCACGGACCACGTCACCGAACTCGATGCGACCCCTCCAACGGTGTCCAACGGAGTACCGCGTCCGAATATCCCGAACCGTCGCGTCCTCGATCGCCGGCTCGAGGGTGCTCGCGACCTGCCCGATAATGCCGGGCCAGCGCTGACCTGCGGCCGAGCACTCCCGGCGGTGCACGGCAGCACCATCCGATGGGTCGCGCCGATAAATCCGCTAGATCGGCCGTTCGACCACGTCTCGAAGCGCCGCCGCGGTCAGCTCTCCGAGATCGCCGGTGATCAGTCGTCGCTGTGGGTCACCAGGTTGATGACGTTGCCATCCGGGTCCCGCACGAAGAACCGCCGAACGCCCCACGGTTCCAGCGTCAGCGGGTGGACGATCTCATAGCCACGACGCTGTGCCTCTGCATAGGCGTCGTCGACGCCGTCGCCGACGTGGACGGAAAGCACCGAGTCCACCGGGCTCGTGGCGTCCCGAGTGACGACCTGGACCGACGCCCGTCCGTCCTCGGTTCGGTAGCGGGCGACCCACCCGAGGTTCATCTCCTCCACGCTGAGACCGAGGTAATCGGCATAGAAGCGGCGGGCCGCATCGACGTCCGAGACGGGCAGGTTCGCGGTGACTCCGGTGACGCGCACGCATCCGAATATCGCGCGTCCCGAGGCGGACCGTGAACGTCCGGGATCGCCGGATATCTGGAGATCCGAACAGACCGGCGACGAGCGCGCCTTCGGTGCGCTGGGAGCCTGTCAGTCCTCATCGCCGAGGTCATCGATCGCGCACGTCGCGACGGACAGGCCACAATGCCGATCGCCGAGTCGGGGCGCGATCAGCCCGAGATCGGGCGGCCTCAGCGAGACCGCCGAGCGAATTCCTCTTTGTTGTCAAGAGGCGATTTCGATTGCGTGCGGGCGCGCGGGAGTGCCGGCGGTCCGGGTGACTCGGTGTGTGTCGTAGCGTGCTGGGCGGGCTCGGGAGTGGCTGATCCGAAGCGCCGGCCATCAGGGTGTCGAGCCGGCCACGCTGGATGTGAGAGCCGCCCCTGGTTGCCCCCCCGGGCCCGCTAGCGGTTGGCGGCGTCGATGAGGAGGTGGCGGTAGGCGGCGTCGCTGATCCGCCGCTTGAGGACCCGCAGTGCTTCCTTCTTCGTCTTGCCTTCGGCGACCTTGCGGTCGAACAGCTTGCGTCCGTCGGTGTGCGGGTAGCGGATCTGGGTGATGGCGGCGATGTGGATGGCGTGGTTCAGCTGCCGGTTGCCGCGTCGCGACAGGCGATGCACGACCCGTGCGCCGGAGGACATCTCGATCGGGGCGGTGCCGTTGTAGGTGGCGTAACGATCTCGCGACTCGAAACGGTGCACGTCTCCGCTGTAGCCGATGAGCATGCAGGCGACGACCGGGCCGACTCCGAACAGTTCGGTGAGCGTGGTGCCAGCCGCAGTGACAGCCTCTGCGATGCGCCGCTTGGAGTCGTGCATCTGGACGTCGAGGCGGCGGAGCTCCTCGAGGTGTTCCAGGGCGACGGCGTGACGTGTCGTTTGGACTGGCCCCGTCGGCTCGATTGCGGCGAGCATCCGCTCGCCGCTGGAAGCGTTGATTTCATTGGCGATGCCGCCGGCAACGAGCTCGGCGAGCAGGGTGTGCAGTCGGCAAGCGGTGCGGTTGCGGGACCGCCCGAGGTCGACGTTGCGTTTGGCCAGCAGCCGCAGCACTCCGACCATCTCGGTGCGGTTGACCGCCGCCAGCTGCGGAGCGCGCAGCGCAGCGATGGCCACCGAGCGGGCGTCGTTGGGTCGTTCTTGTTGCAACGTCCTGTCCCCAGCAGGCGCACCCGCGTCGCCAACGTGGCCGGCACGTCGACGACGTGCTCACCCGCCGCGACGAGCTGCTCAGACAGCAAGAAGCCGAGACCGCCGGCGGACTCGATCGCCAACCCCGCCCAGAACACGTACCGCCACGTGGCGTCAAACACGTCCGCCCAATAGCCCGCGTCATTCAGCGCCGACGCCCACGCAGCCAGGTTCGGCTCATCCGACAGCGGAAGGGTGCTCACCGACGCCGCCACGCGCACATAGTGCCCGGTAGGGCGCCTCGACGACGAGTGAGCTGAGAACTCCGCACCCGCTCCGATCGAGGGCTCGGCGTCTGACCCGGCAGGGCTGGGGCGATCGAGACGACTCGTCGAGATGACGTCCGGGGCGGTCCTGCACGACGCCGTCAACGCTCAGAACGTCGGCGACGCGGGTGTGTCCGCTAACAACGTCCGAGTATCACGGCGCTGACCATCCGCTACCGCCGGGTCGATGAGCGCTGCCGGGACTTCAGTCGCTCGGGATGCTGCCTCCCGCGAGCGCGACCGATCAGACGGCTCGGCGCTCACTGCGTCGTCGCAGGGCGGCAGTACAACACTGGCGCGTCAACCGACGCGATGTCGTGAGACCTGGATGCTCGTCCCGGGTACGAGGAGGCCGCCGATGAGCGTCGAGGAGAACAAGCGGGTGCTCGTTGAGTTCGACCTGCTACTGGGCGCGGACGACCTGACGCCGCTCGACCGGCTCTGCACGCCCGACATGGTGAACCATGCCATCGCCGCTGATCGACCGGCCGGGCTGGCGGGCACACGTGAATTCCTTGAGACGATGGGCCGCCAGCAGATGACACACGAGGGCTGGCGGGAACTGGTCGTGGTTGCCGACGGTGACTATGTCGTCCAGTACGGCGTCCGTCACGGACGCTGGCACGGCGGACGCTTCATGGGCATCGAGGCAGCCCCCGGCGAATACAGCCGAAGCTTCGCCGCCATGTACCGGTTCGAAGGCGGCCGAATCGCGGAGCGCTGGGCGGTGCGAGACGACCTGACCATGCTTCGCCAGCTCGGCGCACTGCCCTCCTGACACCCCATCTCCGGGCCGCCCGGTCGATCCACCGACGTTTCCGAGTTCCGCACGCCCGAACATCGCACCGCTGTGCCCTCAAACGCCGGTCCACGGCGAGGTGTTCCCTGGGCCTCCCACCATGAGGAGGTTCCACCATGACCACGATCTACTCGACACCGACGTCTCTTCAGAGGCTGGACGCGGACGGTGTGTTCGATGAGGCGCAGCTGGCTGCGGCTGCGTTCCTCGCTCGCTACAGCGGCCGAACCCTTGACGCCTATCGCCACGATCTTCGTGGCTTCTTCCAGTGGTCGGCCGATGTCGGCCTGACCGTGCTGGCCGCGACGCGACCCCACATCGAGCTCTACCGCGGCTGGATGGAGGACCGCGGCTTGGCGGCCTCGACGATCGACCGGCGACTGTCGACAGTGTGCGGCTACTACCGGTTCGCGCACATCGACGGGCGCATCGCATCGAACCCCGCCCAGTACGTCCGCCGACCGAAGGTGCAGCCAAGCGAGGGCAACGGCATGGATCGCGGCGAACTTGGCACCTTCCTGTTCACTGCCGAGCGCTTCGATCACTCCCACGCCGCGCTTGCCGTGCTCCTCGGGCTGAACGGCCTGCGCGTGTCGGAGGCCTGCGGGACCAACGTCGAGGATCTTGGCTTCCAACGAGGACACCGCACGTTGCGCATCCTCGGCAAGGGCAACAAGCCAGCGCTCATCCCTCTGGTACCGCGGGCTGCCCGTACCATCGACCTCGCCGTGGGTGAACGCCACGAAGGCCCGATCATCTGCCGCCACGACGGCCAGCGCCTCGACCGCCGCACCGCTCATCGATGGGTGCGATCCATCGGCAAGCGAGCCGGGTTGGGCTCCGTGCACCCACACATGTTGCGCGCCGGATTCATCATGGCCGCCCTGGACGCCGGAGTCCCTCTACGCGAGGTGCAGATCGCCGCTCGTCACGCCGATCCCCGCACGACGACCATCTATGACCGCCGTCGAGAGAACTTCGACCGACACGCAGCGTACGTCGTAGTCGCGTTCGTCGCCGGCGGCTGACCGGCAGAGGGCTCGTCACCTCCCGGCACTTCGGGGATGCCCTCGGCTCCGGCCGACCGCTCGTTTGCGGACGCGCAAAATCGGCATCGCGTCGCGAACGGCAACGAGCGCGAGGAACGGCACTTGAGCGATGCCTTGGCAGCCGGCTCGTCGCGTGTTCGAGGACACGCGCTTGCGGACACTCGCGCCAATCGCGTGAGGTGTTCTCGACCGGCGCTTGGAGGACGCGCCTCGGAGCCCGGTCCGTAGCGTTATCGGCGTGGCAAGTTCGGACATCGCGTGTCGAACCGCCGTCCGGGAGGATCGGCATCACTTCCCGGACAGTGTCGACGCTTCACTCCTGAGCGGTCTCCGACGAGCACTGTCGGCGGCTCGCGAGGCGTCCGACTCCGGCACTCCGGCGACGCGCTCGATCGGAGCGCACGCGCATCTGATGGCGCGGTGCAAGACGCGTCGCTAGCCGGCGAGCGGCGGCTCATAACGTGTCGTTGTAGAGGTCGGTAGGGTCGGTGGGGTGGCGGAGCGATCCGGTCCGGACACGCTCGGCGGTGCGCTGGTGCGTCGTCGGTTGGAGCGGTTCGTCGGTCGGCACGCCGAGCGGGAGTTGTTCGAGTCCGCTCTCGACGGAGGCGACCAGGCGTTTTCGGTGCTGTTCGTGCACGGCCCTGGCGGCGTGGGCAAGTCCAGCCTGCTCGGTGTGTTCGCCGAGTTGGCCCGCCGGTGCGACCGCCTCGTCGTCGCGATCGACGGGAGAGCGGTTGCGGCGACGCCGAACGGATTCACCGACGCTGTCGGGGGCGAGCTCGATGTGTCACCTGACGGTGGGCCGATCACCGTGCTGGTCGGCACGAAGATCGTCGTCGTGGTCGACAGCTACGAGCTCCTCGAGCCGCTCGACGACTGGTTCCGCGCCTCGTTCCTGCCTCGGCTGCCGGCTTCGGCGGTGGTCGTCGTGGCCGGCCGTCGGCCGCCGTCGGTGAGCTGGCGGGCCGACCCGGCGTGGCGCGACCTGCTGCGCATCGTGTCGCTGCGCAACCTGACGCCGGTCGAATCGCGACAGTTCCTCGTCGCCAGCGGGTGCCCGCCGGCCCGGATCGACGATCTGGCGGCGGCGACCTACGGTCATCCCCTCGCGTTGTCGCTGCTCGCCGACGTCGTCGTCCGTGGCGGCGATCCGAGTGTCGATCCGCTGGAGCTCGATGTCGTCGCCACGCTCGTTCGGCGCCTGCTTGACGACGTGCCGAGCGGGCTGCACCGCCGGGCTCTCGAGGCCTGCGCGCTGGCGCGGGTGACGACCGAGTCGCTACTGCGGGATGTGCTGGATCTCGCCGACGCCGGCGAGGTGTTCGCATGGCTGGCCGCGCTGTCGTTCGTCGACGCCCGGCCAGACGGTCTCGTCCCGCACGACCTGGCCCGGGACGTGCTCGACGTCGACCTGCGCTGGCGCGACCGGGAGTCCTACGACTCCGTATTCCGACGCGTCCGCTCCCACGTTCACGGACGCTTGCACACCCTGCGCGGCGTCGCCCAACAGCGCGCGATCTACGACGAGAAGTTCGTGTTTCGCAACCTGCCGAGCGTGCTCTCCCCCGTCGACTGGACGTCGTGGGGTGACGCCTACCCGGAACCGGCCGGCGACCACGATCGGCTCGCCATCCTGGAGATGATCTCGGTGTTCGAGGGCGACGAGTCGGCCGCGATCGCGGCCGAGTGGTGGGCGAGGCAACCCGAGGGGTTCTTCGTTGTGCGCCGCAGCGGGACGGTCGAGGGGGTGCTTGTCCTCGTTTCCTACGCGGAGCAGCCGTCGTTCGATCCAGGCGCAGTCGCAGCGTGGTCGTACGCCCAGCGGACCGCCGCGCCGCGAACCGGCGAAGTCGTCACGCAGACCCGCTTCGTGGTCGACGGGGAGCGCTATCAGGCGCCGTCGCCGACGCTGAACGCCACGCCCGTGCTGACAATGCAGCGATATCTGACGATGCCAGCGCTGTCGTGGGACTTCCTGACGTTGTTCGAGCCCGACGTGCTCGACGAGTACTTCGCCATCGCCGACCTGCCCCGGGTGCGCGATGGCGACTTCGTCGTCGCCGGCCGTCGCTACGGCTTGTTCGCTCACGACTTCCGCCGAGTGCCCGTGGACGAATGGCTGCACGTGGTCACCGAGCGGGCCCTCGCCCAGGACGTCGCCGCTGCGCCAACAGCCCGCGTCGAACCGCTGGTGCTCTCCCAGCCGGAGTTCACCGCCGCGGTCCGCCAGGGTTTGCGCGACCTCGATCGCGTCGATCTGCTGGCCCGCAACCCATTGTGCCGGACGCGGCTGGTGGCCGACGGTTCGCCCGAGTCGCTCGGGGTGCTGCTTCGCGACGCCACCGACTCGCTGCGCGACCATCCCCGGGACGAGAACCGGCTCCGGGCGCTGGACCGGACCTACCTGCGGCCGGCGGTGACCCAAGAACATGCTGCCGAGGTACTCGGCCTGCCGTTCAGCACGTATCGCCGGCATCTCACCGAGGGGGTCCAACGCGTCGTCGCCCACCTCTGGCAGCGCGAGCTCTACGGCAGCCCGACGGCCGGACGGGAGAGGAGCGAGCAGAAACCGGTCTGGTGACCGAGCAGTCGATCGTTCGAACCTGGACGGCGGAGGTGATCGATCATGTCGACCGAACCGATCGGAGCGCACGCCGTCGTGCTTGGTGCGGGGATGGCTGGTCTGCTGACCGCCCGGGTCCTCGCCGACCTGTACGAGGAGGTGACGGTGATCGACCGCGACGCCTGGCCGGGCGGTCCGCAACTGCGACGTGGCGTGCCCCAGGGCGCCCATACTCACGCACTCCTAGCACGCGGCGTGCAGCTCCTCGACGAGCTGTTCCCCGGGTTCACCGCCGACCTCGTGGCCGACGGGGCCACGGTCGGTGATGTCCTCGGCGACGTACGGATGTCCCTCAGCGGGCACCGTCTGCGCCGGTCGACGACTGGCCTAACGGCGGTGAGCGTCAGCCGTCCGTTCCTCGAGGCGCACGTACGGGCCCGCGTCGAGCAGCTCGGCGCCGTGTCGTTCCTCGAGCGCGGCGACGTCGTCGGGCTCGTCACCTCCTCCGACCGACGCCGGATCGCTGGTGTGCGGCTGCTGCGCCGGAGGGACCACAGCGCCGAGGAGCTCATCGCCACCGAGACCGTCATTGACGCCACCGGGCGCCTCTCACGGACACCGGCGTGGCTCCAAACACTCGGACTTGACGCCCCCGGCGAGGATCGTGTCGAGGTCGGGCTCGCCTACGCCTCGCGCCGCTACCGGCTCGATCGGGCCGCGCTCGGCGGTGACATCGCCATCATCCACGGGCTCTCACCCGACCAGCCGCGCGGCGGGGTCGTCGCCGCCCTCGAGTCCGGCATCGGCCTCGTCACCCTTGCCGGCATCGGCTACGACCGCCCGCCGACGGATCCCGACCTGTTCGTCGAGTTCGCCCGCAGCCTCGCCGATCCGGACATCCACGACGCCATCCGCCACGCGGAACCGCTCGACGATCCCGTGCCATTCCGGTTCCCCTCCAGCGTTCGACGTCGCTACGAACACCACCGCGCCATCCCCGACGACTTCGCCTGCCTCGGCGACAGCTTCTGCTGCCTCAACCCTGTCTACGGCCAGGGCATGACCCTCGCCGCCCAGAGCGCCGTCGCCCTCGGCCGCCACCTCCGCCGCCACCGAAGACTTCGACCGCGGCAGCTGCACCACGAACTCGCCGCCGTCGTCGAGCCGGCGTGGCAGATGGTCACCGGCGCCGACCTGGCCCTCCCCGGTGTGCCGGGACACCCCTCGGCGAGTCAACGACTGCTCGGGCGCTACGTCCGCCGCCTCCACGCCGCCGCCACCACCGACCCCGAGCTGGCAGCTGCGTTCGTCCGCGTGTCCGGCCTCGTCGACCGACCCCAAGCCCTGCTGCGTCCGTCGATCGCCCGACGCGTCCTCACGCGGCGGCCTGACAATGCGGTCGGGATCTCGTCGTAACCCGACTCTGCGCGGGTGAGCACTCGCCGAGCTCCTCGCCTCAAGCGTCGACACGCCGGTGAGTCAGCATGCGCGAGATGTAAGCGACCTCACAGCGCGCCCAGAAGCCCATGGATGAGCGATCAGCATCGCTCAAGCCTGCCCTCGCAGTGCTTCGGAAATCCATCCGATAACAACGCCTCAGTGTCAGACTTGGGGTGTTCCCGGGGGTTGGCTCGTAACGACGGTGGCCTCTCGTGGCCAGTATTCCTTCTGCCGCTCCCGGGACATGGTGGACCGGTCGGCATGGCTTGATAGGAGCGTGGCAACCGCCCCCCACTGAGCTGTGCCTGCCGACCGGTCCGGGTCACCCGGATGAAAGGCAACGCAGACATGTTGGTACTGGGAATCGACGCGCACAAGCGCACCCACACCGTCGTCGCTGTCGACGAGGCGGGCCGCAAGCTCGGTCAGCACACGACGACTGCGGCGACGACGATCGATCACCTCGATCTCGTCCGTTGGGCGGACCAGTTCGGATCGGATCGTCGCTGGGCGGTGGAGGACTGCCGGCACCTGTCACGCCGGCTGGAGCGTGATCTGTTGACGGCCGGCGAAGCGATCGTGCGGGTGCCGCCGAAGATGATGGCCCATGCCCGTGACGCGGCTCGGAGCTACGGCAAGTCCGACCCGATCGACGCGTTGGCGGTCGCTCGGGCGGCGCTGCGTGAACCGGACCTGCCGGCGGCCCGCCTCGACGATGAGACCCGCCAGGTGCGGCTGCTGGTCGATCATCGAGAAGACCTGATCGGCGAACGGACCAGGCAGATCAACCGTTTGCGCTGGCATCTGCACGAGCTCGACCCGTCATGGGACCCGCCGCAACGGTCGTTGAACCGCTACAAGCAGCTCGACGAGATCATCGCTCGGCTCGCCGGCGTCGATGGGCTGGTCGCTCGCCTGGCGCGCGAGCTCACCACGTCGGTACGCGATCTCACCGTGCGGATCAACGATCTCGAGCGAGAGATCACCGTCGTCGTCAAGGTGCTCGCGCCGACGTTGCTGACCCGTCCCGGTATCGGTGTGCTGACCGCCGCCAAGCTCCTCGGTGAGACCGCCGACATCACCAGGTTCCGCAACAAGGACGCCTACGCCCGCCACAACGGCACCGCCCCACTGCCGGTGTGGTCAGGTAACCGGACACGCCACCGGCTCGCTCGTACCGGCAACCGGCAACTGAACTGCGCCATCCATCGAATCGCCGTGACCCAGGGCCGCTGTCATCCCGAGGCTCGCGCCTTCATCGAACGACGCATTGCCCGCGGCAACACACCGAGCGAGGCCCGGCGAGCGCTCAAGCGACGGCTCTCCGACCTCGTCTACCGCGACCTGCTCCACGACGCATCGATCGTCGCGACACATCCCTCAGCGCTGGCCGCTTGACATAGGAGCAAGGAATATCGCGAGCCGCCGCGTCCGGAACCGCCGGGTCTCGGCCGCTCAATCCTGCGGGCCGCCGTTGGGACGGTTCCCTCGAAGTCGCACGGGGAACGGTCTCAGCGTGGAGGAATCGAAGAACGTCCCTGGCACTCGCTTGACCTGCACGAACGCCGAGTGTGCCTGCGCGCTAGAGATCGCCTACCGAAGCTCGGTGCGCCAGCTGCAGGAGCGTCCCGGGACGAGCCCGGCGGACGAGGTGTCCGGCCGGACGGACGATCCTCTCCCATCGCCGAATCCGTCGCACGTGATCGCGTGACGGCACCGCGACCAAGTGTTCATGGGGATCGGACTTGCGCGTGGTCTATCCGATTTTGGAGCGGAGCGTCTTGACCGTCTGTTTACGGCTGTGCGGCCTTCGTCGACAGAATGTTGTCAACGCTTTCGGCGAGCGCGACGCCGTCCTCGGCGGCGGCCGTGTCGAACGGCGCGTCAAGGACGTCGGCGGGCCACGTGTCGACGACGGCGGTGGCCCATTCCACCCAGCGTGCGACGGTGACGTAGAACTCGATCAGGAACCGTCCGGGGAGCTGATTGAGCGCGGCGCGCTCCGGGAACGGGCCCTGTCCGGCGAGATAGGCGCGGGCAGCGGCGAGGTTCTCCTTGTTCTGCTCCAGCACCCACGCGCGTGTTGCCTCCAGGTTGGCGATGATGTCGGCTTTGGTGCCGCTGTCGGCGAAGTGGATCTTCACAAGCTGCTCGAACTCCAGCGCCGGCCCCTCACCCGGTTCCTGCAACCAGGCGGCGAGTGCCCGCCGACCCTTGGCGGTGATGGTGTAGCGGGTGCGGCGGCGTCGCCCGACGGAGTCGTCGGTCGCTTTGGCATAGCCGTAGGCGACGAGCTTCTTCGGCTCCTCGTACAGCTTGCTCTGGGCTCGCGGCCACAGGCGCCGCAGGCTGCGATCGACCTGCTGCACGAGCTCGTGCGTGGTCCAGGGCTTGACGGCCAACAGCCCGAGGATCGCGTACGAAGTAGTGCTCATCGACGGCGCCCTTGACATGACTCTCCCTTTGGGAGAATAGTTTACTCCCAATGGGAGACTGTATCCGCGAGGGGAACGCTATGGACGGCCACCAGCGCAAACCCGGTCCACCCGTCCAACGCGAGCAGGTCCGAGCCTGGGACGGCGACGAGGGCGCCTACGGGGCCGAGCCGAGCACGCCGAGTATTTCGACCGCTCCGTCGCCGCCTACCACGACGGTTGTTCGCCACCGCGCGGATCACCGGCCCGAATCGGGTCCTCGACATCGGCTGTGGCCCCGGTCAGACCACCGCGATGCCGCGGCCATGGCCGCCGCGGCCGTTCGCGCGGGGGCATCACCAAGGGCGACGCGGACTCCTGGCTGCACCAGCTCGGCGGCGCGGCGCAACGCGGCCCTTCCTGTGGGCCGTAACCAGGTTCGCGGTCGCCAGCAATCGCCTCTCAAATCGAAAGGGAGAAGCCCATTGAGTCTGTTCGCTGTACAACGAGAAGCCGGCCCAGCCTGGACAAAGGGCAAAGGGGCCTTCGACCAACCCGGCGTGAACGACCACGCCGCATTCATGAACGGCCTCGCCGACGACGGCCTCGTCCTCGCCGCCGGGCCGCTCGCGGGCACCGAAAGCAGCCGGATCCGCGTCCTGCTGATCGCCGACGCCGACAATCAGGCGCAGATCGCTCAACGCCTCGCCGCCGACCCATGGGAACTCATGGGCCGAATCACCACGACAACGATCGAACCCTGGTCTCTGCTCGTCGGCGCGCTCTCGCTGCCTACCCACGAACACTGAAGACACGAAGCGAACGGCGACACGATCAGAGGCTCGCCGTAACGCCGAGTCGGGGCGCCGCCGTCGAACTGGGCGCGTACGATTTCACCGGCCGAATGGGAAGCTCCGCGCCCATATCGCGGTCGTCGCGGCAGAACGACGGATCCGGTGCTCGCCCGCCTGCCGATCGCGTGCGTCGTTGCGGCGATCCGGTAGCCGGGGCTGCGCGCACAGAACGCTGACAGCCAGGGTGTCCTCGAACGACGGGATGAATGCCGGGTCGGCGCGTCCTCGACCACCGGTACCCCGGTACTCCTTGGCGGGCTCTCGATCGCTCGATGAGATGACCGCCGGACGTCCGGTGGCTCGCGCGGCGCGAGGCTTGAGTGTGCTCACCTGTTCTGGCCCCACCTGGGCGGTCGTGTGCTCATGTGATTTGGCCCCACCTCGCTGACTGAGGGGGGTCCGCGTCGTGGCCTCGGTCGCCGTGAACGGTGGCGTTCATGGCGAAGAGGTCGAGGGTGGAGTTGTTCGAGCAGATCCGCAGGGCACGCCGGCTGGAGCTGGAGCTGTCGATCCGTCAGCTGTCGTCCCGATTCGAGACGCACCGTCGGACGGTCCGGGACGCGTTGCGGTCGGCGACACCGCCGCCACGGAAGCCGATGGCGCGGCCGTCACCGGTGATGGACCCGTGGAAGGCGACGGTCGACGAGTGGCTGGAAGCCGATCGTGCGGCGCCACCGAAGAGCGGCACACGGCACGGCGGGTGTGGCAGCGCCTCGTCGAGGAGAAGCAGGCGGTGGTCGGCGAGTCGACGGTGCGCCGCTACGTCGCCGAGGCCCGCCGGCGTCAGCCGGCCGTCCTGGCCAAGGTATCGGTGCCCCAGACCCATCCGCCGGGCGCGGAGGCGGAGGTCGACTTCGGTCAGCTCTCCTTTTCCTGGCCGGCGTGCCCTCATGTACGCCGTCGGTCGCGACCGGGCACGCTGTGGCTCCAGCAGCGCGCTGGGGCGCACACAGAGCAGGAGGGCGATCGTCGCCGCATCCACGTGCTCGCTCTTGGAGCGACGGAGCCTTACAGCAATTGCGCCCAACTCCCGTGTTGGGGTAGCAGCGGCTTGAGCACGGTCTCAGCTACTGGACACCTTGCACAGCGACCACCCGTAGGCGGGCCGCGCCCTCCCGTAGCCGCTTTACCTCTTGGTACACGTGGGACTCATACCAGCGCTTGGCCGCACCGAGGTCCTCGAACTCGAGGATGACGAGACGGGACGGTTCCCAATCGCCTTCGAGGACCGCGACCTCGCCGCCGCGAACTAGGAAACGGCCGCCGCCAGCTGCGATTGCGCCCGGCGAGGCCGCTTTGTACTTCTCGTACTGCTCGGGGTCGTCGATCTCAGTCTCGGCGATGACGTAGGCAGGCATGGCGAAAGCGTAAGCACACAGAGCGATGCGCCCTTCGCCCCCTGGGAATGCCGCACCCAGGACCGCCTCCGTCCGAGGGTTGGCCTTGCCGACGATCACCGGAATCTCCCCAGAGTTGATCACTGAATCTCCCCACCTGTGAGCGGGGGGGCCGACCTCGAGAGGTCCACCAACGCGAGGCGGACCCCTTCGAAGCTGACGGAAACCAAGCACGACAGTCCGAAGGAGTCCGTCTCCATGCTCACACAGGGAGAAGACGTGGAAGCGCACGCGTTACGTCAGCGGGATGGTCGATCTCGGCCATCGCCCGTCACCTCGACCGGGATCGTAAGACGGTCCGCGCCTACCTCAACGGCGACCGCCAGCCGGGGAAGCGGGCGTCGTCGCCACCGGATCCGTTGGAGCGGTTCGAGCCCTAGCTCAAGGCCCGTTTCGCTGATGACTCTCATCTGAGGGCGACGGCGTTGTTCGACGAGGTCGTCCCGCTCGGCTACGACCGGTCGTATCCGACGTTCGCCCGACAGTCCCCGGCTCGGCGAACGATCGCCGGCGCCAGCGCGCGGTTCAGGAGCGCCGGTGAGTGCACCGGGTCGAAGACCGCACGTGCGCTGACCTTCGGTCGCCGGTCCTGCACGCGCAGTCGGCGAAGATGTTCGTGAGGACTCCCATGCCCATATTCCTTCTCCCAGACGATCCGGTCACCTCCCTCGACGCCTACCTGGCCACCGACATCGGTGGGCTCGGGATCGAGCGCGCACAGGGGATCGGTCCAGCGGCGACGATCGACGCCGTGCTCGCGTCCGGGCTCCGTGGTCGAGGCGGAGGCGGATTTCCGACTGGTCGGAAGTGGGCCGGCCTCGGGGCGCAGGTCGGGACCCGCCGCTACGTGGTGTGCAATGGCGCCGAGGGCGAGCCCGGCACGTTCAAGGACCGCGCCTTGATCCGTGCCAACCCCTACCAGGTTGTCGAAGGGGTGATCATTGCGGCGTTCGCCGTCGGCGCAGCCGAGACGTTCATCTGCCTCAAACGGAGTTTCGAGCGCGAGATCGACGCCGTCACCCGAGCCGTGCAGGAATTCCAGTCGGCCGGCATCTGCACCGACTGCCAGTTCACGATCGTCGCCGGACCTGACGAGTACCTATTCGGCGAGGAGAAGGCGATGCTCGAGGTCATCGAGGGCAAGCCACCCCTGCCCCGCTGGTACCCGCCTTACGAACACGGCCTGTTCGCCACCGCCCCCCAACTCGGATGGGAAGCGACACCGCGCTCCGGCTCCGGCGCTGGCCCAAACCCGACCCTCGTCAACAACGTCGAGACGCTGGCCAACGTGCCGCACATCCTCGCCCGGGGACCGGAATGGTTCCACTCGATCGGAACACCGGAGTCGCCCGGCACGATCGTCGCGACCGTCGTCGGCGACGTCATCGCCCCCGATGTCGGCGAGGTCGAACTCGGGACGACGTTGCGCGACGTCATCGATGCCGTAGGCAGTGGCACCACACCAGGCCGGTCGGTCAAGGCGGTGTTCTCCGGCGTCGCCAACCCCGTCGTCACCGCGGCCCGCCTCGATGTGCCCGTCAGCTACGAGGGCTTCCAGGCGATCGGCAGCGGCCTGGGCGCGGCCGGGTTCATCGTCTACGACGACACGACCTGCATGGTCGACGCCGCCTACCGACTGTCGAGATTCCTGTCAATCGAATCGTGCGGCCAATGCCCGCCCTGCAAGCTCGGCTCGAGCGAGATCACCAACCACCTCGAACGATTAGAGATCGGCGGCGGCAGCGACGGCGACGTGCGCGGAATCCGGCACTGGCTGCCCAGAGTCACCGACGGCAACCGCTGCTACCTCGCCGTCGAGGAACAACTCGTGGTCGACAGCATCATGCAAGCGTTCCCCGACGAGTTCGCCGAACACGTCGAGCTCGGCCGGTGCCCACGCCCACGCCGCCTCCCGATCCCCAAACTCCTCGACCTCACCGACGGGAACGCCGTCTACGACGACATGTTCTGGCGGAAACGCCCCGACTGGACCTACGAACCCGACTAGTCAGATCCACCCTGAACGAGCAACGAGGCGAGCGCAATCCGTCGGCGGCATACCCGCGCGGTGCACATCCGATCCGAGATGACCGAATGACGCCGACCCTTCGGATCCCGCGAAACGATGGCGTTGACGGGCTAGTCGCTGGTGGAGCGCGCCTCGACTGCCCGAATCCGACACGCCGCTCGGGTGCGACCGGGTACGTCATCGTGCACCCGCCTTCGGGCGCGTCACCCATCGCCTGGCCGGGTGGGGGGCGCACCCGGCCAGGCATGCGGGACAACCGAGTGTGATCTCCGAGAGCAGGCGGCAGCCATCCCGCCCCAAACGTCGGCAGAGATGACGCCAAGTCGACGGTGAGGCGCTGGGCCAGCTGGGCTGGCACTTCACGATGACGTGTAATGTCGGTTCGACGACCTGAGGAGGTGTCCATGGCGGTCCTCATGATCGGTGACGTGCCGAATCTGACCGAGGAGATCTACGGCGGCATGATTGATCAGATGAAGCCGCTGATGATGGCGGCGAAGGGTTTCATCGCCCACTCCGCCGGGCCACATCCGGACGGAGGGTGGCGAGTGGTCGAGATGTGGGAATCGGAAGCAGACGGTCAGGCATGGTTCGAGGACAATGTCAAGCCGAACCTGCCGCCCGATGTCGTGCCGGCTCGCACTTACTACGAGCTGCACAGCGCATTCACCGCCTAGCCCGACACGCCTGGGGGCGCCCGTTGCCAGTGACGCCGGGCACCCACACCGTCAACGCGCCAGTGATGCCTGTTCGGGCGTGAGCGGACGGTCGGCAGCCCTGTCGTTCGGTGCGAGCGTTCGGTCCGGTGGTCCGAGCGCCGGCCCGGCTGGACGGTGGCACCGATCGCCGAGTAGAGAATCCTCGCGCGAGCAAGCAAACTCCTCGCTTGGCGACAGCGACGCGCCCTCGAGCCGGCGATCATGGACGCGCCTGAGCGGCACGACTCCCGTGGTTCGGCTAGGCGATCGGCTCGAGGGGGTGACCGCAGGCGCAGGTGTAGCTGGTGCCGTGGGGACACGGTGTGTTGATCTGCAGCTCGCAGGCACACTCCGCGTTCGTGCAGGTCAGGCGAGTGCCAGGGACGTTCTTCGATTCATCCACGCTGACACCGTTCCCCGTGCGGCTGCGAGGAAACCGTCCCAACGGCGGCGCCGGATTGGGCGGTGGCGCCCCGGCGGTAGCGGACACGGCGCATCGTGATATCCGGACGCGATATTCGGCCGAGCTACTCAGCTCCGACGACCTCGTACGCCCGGCGGATGGTTGAGCCGGTCCTTGCGACTGTTTGATGAACTCTGTAAGGGGTCGTGATGGTCTGGCGGTCGCCCGGGCAAACCCAGCGCGGCCCAGACCTCGAGGCCTGTGCGGTAGCGGCGGTTGACGCGGCGGACTGTGACTGCCGGTCGATGCCAGCGAGACCGGACGCCGACGTGTTGAGGAGGCGTGCCGCGCTCGGCGTTCACCAGGCCGCCGCCCACTCGACGCCACATGAACCGGTCGCCGGTCAGCGAGCGCCGACGAGCTCTGCCTCCGGCGCGCCTTCCGGCATCTCGACCTCGGGGACCGGCGCAGTCCGGCGCGCCGGTCCCCGCACGGCGACGTAGGCGAAGCCGATCGCCGCCAACACCACTCCGAACCACAGCGACGTCCGCCATCCGTCGACGAACGCCTCCCGCGCCGCGTTCACGACGGTCGTGGCGTCGTCACCGAGCTGTGGCGACACGGCCAGCGCGGTGCCGATGCCGTCCTCGACCGGCTGGCGGAGCGCAGCCGGCAACTGCTCGGCCGTCGACGAGATGCTCGACTGGTAGCCGCTGCTGAGCACTGAGCCGAGCAGCGCGACGCCGAGGGCGCCGCCGACCTCGCGGACGGTGTCGTTGAGGGCCGAGGCGACGCCCTGCTTCTCGACCGGCAGCGATTCGGTGATCGCCGTCGTCGACGGCGTCATCGACAGGCCCATCCCGGCGGCGAGGACGAGCAGGCCGGGGGCGATCGAGAGGTAGCCGCCGTCGACCGACGCCATCGTCGCCATCATCGCCAGGCCGACGCCGAACAGCGCCGTGCCGGTGAGCATCGTGGTCCTGGTGCCGAACCGGGCGGCGATCGTGGGCGAGTACGTCGACAGCGGCATCAGCACCAGGGCCATCGGCAGCAGTCCGGCCGACGCCCCCAGCGCCGAGTACCCGAGGACGGCCTGCAGGTACTGGACCAGCACGAGGAACAGGCCGAACATCACGGCGAACACGAGCAGCAAGTTGAGTGATCCGGTTGACAGCGCCCGGTTCTTGAACACCCGGATGTCGAGCAGCGGGTGGCTGTGGCGCAGTTCCCACGCCAGGAAGGCGAGCAGGGCGACGCCACCGCCGATCAGCCCGACCATGGTCAGGGCGTCCGACCAGCCGCGCTCGGGGCCCTCATGGATCCCGAGCACCAGCCCACCGATGGCCAACGCCGACAGGAAGGAGCCGACGACGTCGAACCGGCCGCCGTGGTCCTCCTTCGAGTTGCCGACGGCGACGACGCTGACGACGAAGGCGACGACGGCGAAGACGGCCGGCATGGCGAACAGCCAGGGCCAGGTGAACCAGTCGATCATCGCCGACGAGAAGAACAGGCCGAGGATGCCGCCGGCGCCGGCGAAGCCGGCCCAGATCCCGACCGCCCGGCCGCGCTGTTCGGCCGGGAAGGAGGCCGTGATGACCGACAACGTGATCGGCATGATCATCGCCGCGCCGACGCCGGCGACGACCCGGGCGATCAGCAGCCACGTCGACGTCGTCGCCAGCGCGGCGCCGACGTTGGCGACGGCGAAGACGGCCAGCCCGGTCAGCAGGACCTGCTTTCGACCGAATCGGTCACCGATCGCGCCGATCGGCAGGAGCAAGGCGGCGAGCACCATGGTGTAGCCGTTGATGATCCACAGCAACGTGCTCTGTGATGCGCCGAGGTCGACGGCGAGCTCCTGTTGCGCGACGTTGAGGCCGGACACGGACGCGATCACGGCGATCAGGGCCGTGCACATGGCGATGAGGATCAGCCGCTGCCGGCGGGGATCCGTGACGACGCCGCCGCCGGTGGCGTCTGGCGTCGTGGGGGGAAGGGCGGGGGGTGCGTCGGTCACGGGATCCTCTCGGGACAGCCAGGATTTCAGTACGAGACGGTATCGTACTGTTCGTGAGCGGAAAGTGAAGGGCCGCTGGTGAGACGCCCGTCACGGCTACCGTGCGAGGCCGGCATGGGGGACCTGCGCATCGCCAAGACGAGGGCCGCCGTCCTCGACGCGGCGACGGACCTGCTTGTCGCCGGCGGGCCGTCGGCGGTCACCGTCGATGGCATCGTGGCCCGCTCCGGTGTGGCCAAGTCGACGATCTACCGGCACTGGGAGTCGCGCGACGAGATCCTGCTGGCCGTCTTCGAGCGCTGCGCCCCGAACCCGCCGGAGGTCGCCGAGGGCGTGCCCTTCGAGCACGGACTGCGCATGTTCGTCGCCGGGTTCGTCGACGCCTTCCGCGACCCGCAGTGGGCCCGCCTCGTCCCGGCGCTGCTGATGCTGAAGACCCACGAGGACGGCATCGCAGCACTGGAGCACCGCCTCGAGAGCCGCCAGCGCGACGCCATGGGGGCGATGTTCCGGCGGGGCATCGATGAAGGCGCCCTCCGCCCAGACCTCGATGTCGAAGAGGCAACGGCGCAGCTCGTCGGGCCGCTGTTGTTCGCCCACCTGACCGGCAACGTCGAGCTCGACCACGCCTTCGGGGACCGCACGGTCGACGTCTTCTTCGCCGCCTACCACGCGACGTGACGAGCGATCGATCGTGACGATCGATGCCCGCCCGCACCGGCTACCGAGGTGAAGGATGCTGTTCGAGGGCATCGCGCAGCGCAGCGCGCGAGGTGATGCCGAGCTTCGGGAAGAGTTGGTAGAGGTGGGTGCCGACGGTGCGCGGTGAGAGGAAGAGGCGCTCGCCGATCTCCCGGTTGGTGAGTCCCGCCGCCGCTAACTGGGCGATCTCGAGCTGCTGGGGGGTCAGCGACGCCGCGCCGATCGCGTCGGAGGTGCTGATGGTGACGCCGGTGGCCCGCAGCTCGCTGCCGGAACGTCGCGCCCAAGGGAGCGCCTCGAGGCGTTGGAAGGTGTCTCGGGCCGCCAGCAGCTGGGTCCGCGCTTCGCGCTTCGCCCCACGGCGGCGGAGGCGTTCGCCGTAGGCGAGTTGGATGCGGGCGAGGTCGAACGGCCAGCGGTCGGCGCCGGGCACGTTGATCGCTTGATCGAAGAGGGCGGCGGGGGATCGGCTGGTCGACGCCATCGCCGCGGACCCGCGGACGACGAGGTCGAGTCGCGGCGAGAGCGAGCCGATGTCGGCGTCGAGCGCAACGGCGACGTGGGCCTGCGCTTCGCGGTGTCGGCCGGATCTGGCCGCGGCCTCGACCAGATCCATGGTGGTCCACAGGGCGTGCGGGACGTGCGACGCCAACGTTCCTGGAGGGCTGACCAGCCCGGCGTAGTGGTATGCGTCGGCGTAGTCGGCGCGGCTCAGCGCAGCGAGCGCCCGTGCATGCCATGCGTACGCCAGCACGGCTCGGACACTGCGCGGTGACGCCCAGCCGATCATCTCATCGGTCACCGCCCTCGTGGTGGCGTTGTCGCCACGAGCGGCGGCGAGCAGCGACTGGAGGAACCGCCCGGGCCATGCCAGCAGCCGGTACCCATGCGTGTCGCACAAGGCGAGCCCTTCGCTGGTCACGGCGTCGAGCTCGTCCCACTCACCGGTCCAGAACGCGCCGTTGCCGAGGAGGAACAGCGCCTCGATCGCCGAGGTGACAGCGCCGCCGTCACGGCCATGTTCGACCGCTCGCCACAGGGCGCCCCGGCACGCCGGGAGCCGGTCGAGGTACGCGGCGGCGATGGCGACACGGACGATCCGGGCTGGGCTGGTCTCATCGGGAAGGCGTGCGATGGCGTCGTCGAGCCGAGCGAGGGCGGGCCGGGCGGTACGGGCTGGGTCGGCACACGTTTCGGCGAGCAGCTCGAGCAGTTGGGGAGGGCGAGGACGCAGGCGACCGATGTCGCGCTGGAAGGCCACCCATGGCTCGGGACGGCCAGCGAAGAAGCACACCATCAGCAGGTTGTAGAGCGCCTCGATGAGCTGCTGGTTGTGGACGTCGAAGGCGTCGAACGGCAAGTCGTCGATCGCGCCGTGCAGCAGCCGGTGCGCGGCGTCGACGTCTCCGTGGCCGTTGAGCAGGTGGTAGCCACCGGCGACGGCGCCGGCGAGCGCCCCGCCGCGGTCCGGGTCGGCTCGGCGCGCCGCGTCCAGCAACTCGGGAACGCTGTGCAGGTCACCGGTGACGCTGGCGCCGAGGTACGCCGCCTCGGCCAACCGGATGCTCTTGTCTGGCCCGGCCGGGCTGAGGTCGGCGGCACGAAGCAGCTCGGTGATCGCTCCGACGGAGTCACCGCGGCGCAGGTTGGCGTGCGCCACCACCTGCAGCAGGGCGGCGACCTCCTCGTCGGGCCCGACGGCTGCTTCAGCGAGGTGCCACGCCCGCCGTGCCGGGTCGGCGAGGCGCCGCGTCGCGAGGAGCTCGTCGAGCGTGCCGGCGCTCCTCGACGGGCGCCGCGGCGACCACCGCGGCGCGGATCAGCGGATGCCGAAACGCCAGACGTCCGGAGGCCGTGTCCAGGTGAACCATCTGCAACCGCTCCGCGGCGGCGAGATCGCTGCCCGGGTTCTGGTGCTCAGCAGCGTCGGCCAGCAGCTGCAGATCACCGGTGCCGTCGAGTGCGGCGAGCAACAGCAGGCGCTGAGCCGGTGGCGACAGGCTGGTCACGCGGTCTGCGAAGACCAGCTGCAACCTGTGACTGAGCGGCAGCACCCCGTGCGAGGCGACGGCGCCGTCGCGGAGCCCGATGAGCCGTGCTGGGAGCTCGAGCAGCGCCAACGGGTTCCCCTGCGCCTCGGCGAGCAGCCGCTGGCGGACGCGAGGTGACAGCGCCGGGAAGCGGGCGTCGAGCAACGCAACCGAGTCGGCCTCGCCGAGTGGACCGAGCACGTGCTCACGCAAGCCGGCTCCGTCGAAGAACCCGTCGCCTCGTGTTCTGCGCGCCGCGAGGAACCCGACCTGCGTGCCGACCAGCCGTCTGGCGACGAACGCCAAGATCGCCGAGCTCGCCCGGTCCAACCACGGCACGTCGTCCACGACCACCAGCAGCGGCCGATGCTCCGCGGCATGCACGAGCAACTCCAATGCGGCGGTCGATGCGACGAGCCGGTCCGAACGGCTCCCGTCATCGAGGCCGAGCGACACCCGCAGCGCCCGCGCGTGCGAAGGCCGCAGCACGTCGATCACGTCGAACAACGGGTACAGCAACTGGTTCAAGGCAGCGAAGCTCACGTCCGCCTCGAACTCCGCCCCAGCGGCGCGCAGCACTCGGACGCCTCGGGAAGTGGCGTACTCGGCTGCCGCCTCCAGCAGCACCGTCTTGCCGACTCCCGCTTCACCCGATACGAGCAGCGCACCACCGTCGAGCGCCCCTCGGTCGACGAAGGACGCGACGACCTCGAAGTCGCGTTCGCGCCCGAACAACTTCGCTGCAACACCACCGCCCACGACGGCTCCTTCGTCCGGACCCGATCGGCCCCGACCAACGCTACGCCGGACCCGGCGATCCCGACAGACGACGATCCCAGTCATTCGACGGTGGCGGCGAGCAACCGTCTTGGCGCACCGTGTCAGTCGCTCAGATCAACGAACGGAAGGAAGGCCATCATGAGCAGCAACGACACCACCACGAACGTGGTCCTCGTCCACGGCGGCTTCGTCGACGGCTCGGGCTGGCAAGGCGTGTACGACCTCCTTGTCGCCGACGGCTTCAACGTGAGCATCGTCCAGAACCCGACCACGTCCCTCGAGGCGGACGTCGCGGCCACCACGCTCGTCCTCGACGCCCAAGATGGCCCCGTCGTCCTCGTCGGCCACTCCTACGGTGGTGCAGTCATCACCGAAGCCGGCACCCACGACAAGGTCACGGCACTCGTCTACATCGCCGCCTTCGCCCCCGACAAGGGCGAGTCCGTGAACACGCTCATCGCTGACCCGCCGCCCGGGGCACCCGTGCCGCCGATCCTTCCACCCCGCGACGGGTTCCTGTTCCTCGACCGGGCGAAGTTCCACCAGTCGTTCGCCGCCGACGTCAGCGCCGAACTCGCCGCGTTCATGGCCGATTCGCAGGTCCCCTGGGGCGTCGGAGCACTCGGCGGCACCGTCACCGACCCGGCATGGCGGGTCAAGCCGAGCTGGTATCTCGTCGCAACCGACGACCGCATGATCCCACCGCCGGCGCAACGGGCGATGTGCGAACGTGCCGGCTCCACCGTCGTCGAGGCCAGCGGCAGCCACGCCATCTACGTGTCCAAGCCCGACGCTGTCGCCAACGTCATCCGGCAAGCCGCCTCAGGATGATCCGACGGTGTTTGCGTCACCGTTCCCACCCTCGGTGACGCAAACCTGGGCGCCAGCCGCTGCGGACCGTCACCCGCGTACTTCGGTCAGCTCGGCGGTGTCTGGTCGCCGGTTCGCTCGGCGATCTGGGCGCCCGCCGCCTGGGCGATGTCGGCGTTGGTGTTGGCGTGTCCGTTGATGCCCCAGCCGCCCTCGGGCCGTTGCGCGCCTGGCAACTGGGCGCGGACGTTCTCAAGCGCCCTTCTGGGCGCGCAGGTTCTCGAAATCGAGAACCTCCGCGCCCAGGTGGTGAGCCGCCGCCGGAAATGGCCGCCGCCGGAATCACCACGGGTAGCCTTGGCTGACGGGCCTGGCCGCCAGTTCGGCCAGTGACGACGGGAGGCTGCGCTGGAGTTCGACCGGGGATCCCAGTCCACCCCTCGCGGCCGCCCGGCGCAGGTGCCTCGGCGGGCCTTCCTGCAGGGGGTGCTGGCCGCGGGAGTTGCCGCCGGGACCGGGCCGATGTGGGCCTCGCCGGCCACCGCCCGAGCACATGGCCCGTCGACGGACTGGCAGGAGTTCGATCGCCTGGTGGAGTCGGCGTTCGATCAGATGCGGCTGGTCGGGGCGGCCGTCGCGGTGGTCAGCGGCGACCGGGTGATGCACACGGCGACGTTCGGCGATCGCAGCACCGCCGCACGGCGCGCCGTGACAGAGCGCACGCGCTTCCGCGTCGGATCGACGACCAAATCGATGACCGCGACCCTGCTGGCGACGTACGTCGACGAGGGCAAGCTCGCCTGGGACCAGCCGATCGTCGAAGCCTGGGCCGGGTTCCGCGCCCCGACCGATGAGCTCACTCGCACCATGCGCGTCCGCGATCTGCTCGGCATGTCGTCGGGATTGGAGGAACTGCCGTCGACGTCACTGCGCTTCGGTGGTCCGACCACCGCCCAGGTGCTGCAGTCGGTGGTCAACCTCTCGGTCGTCGCACCGCCGGGCAGCGCCTTCTACTACAACAACACGTTGTACGCCGTTGCGGGGTACCTCCCGTTCGTGTCCGCCGGCGTGGCCCCGGAGGACGTTCGTCCCGCCTACACGCAGGCCATGCAGGACCGTGTGTTCGCGCCGGCCGGCATGACCGGCGCGCGGATCGCCGACGATCCTCGAGGCCTGGTCGAGGACTACGCGGTCGGCAACCAGTTCGACCTGGCGACACGGGCCAGAGCGCTGGCCTTCGGACCGATCGGGAGCTTCACCCCGGCTGGCGGAGCTCTGGCTGCCGTGCGGGACATGGCCGCGTGGGTCCAGCTGCAGCTGGGCCAGGGCGTGTCGGCCAGCGGCACCCGAGTGGTGTCCGCGGCCAACCTCGCAGAGTGCTGGAAGGTCCAGGTGACCACGCCGATCGATCGGGCGCTCGACCCCGACTACGTCAGCGCCGGGTACGCGATGGGCTGGCTCCGAGAGGAGTATCCGGACGGCTCTTCGCTGGTCTGGCACAACGGTGCGATCGACGGGTTCGCGTCGTTCATCGGCTTCGTGCCGCAGCACGACCTGGGGCTCGTCGTGCTCAACAGCATGACCGCCGCCCCGGCCGGGAACATGCTCTACACCTACGTGCTCAACCTGCTGCTGAGCGAGCAGCTGGGGCTCAACGTCGGCGTCCCCGACAAGGTGCTCGCTGCCGACGCCGCTGCGTTGGACGAAGTTCGCCAGCTCGGCCGCCAGGCCGGTCCCGTCGACATGGCGGAAGTGGAGCCGTACCTGGGTCACTACGAGGGCGGCTACTCGCTCGTGCGGGAGGGCCGCCAGCTGCAGCTGCGGATCAGCTCCCGGGTGATGCCGCTGGAGGTCATGGCGGACGGCAGCTACGTGATGTCGGGCGGGTTCATGCTCGGGGTTCCGGTCAACCTCGCCATCGAGAGCGACGGGGTCCCGCACGTCGAGATCGTCGGTGCCGAGACCGTCCGGCGCACGATCGCCTGACTACGGCCGTCCACCTCGGTCGCGCCGATCAACCCAACGTTCGCGGGTCGGGTCGATCGAGGTTCCAATGGCGGATCGACGCGGCCAGCCAGCGGTCGTCGCCGACCGGGCGTATTGCGACCCGCACGATGGCGTGTTCGTCGCCGAGGTGGTCGACGTACAGCAGCTCGACGGACATCTCCCGGTGTTCCATGATCGCCGCCCGTGCCGCCGGGAACATCGGGTCCGACGGGTCGCGCAGCGCTCCTTGCCAATACCCGAGACCGCCGGCCGGGACATAGAGGTCACGGGTCATCCGGGCGAACGTCCGCGGGTCGGAGTGCTCGGCGGTGGCAGCGACCGCCTCCGGCGTCAGCCGCCAGCGGTCGAGCACGGCGATGCCCTGGCTGACGTTGCGCAGGCTGATGGCCAGGAAGATCGTGTCGTCTCCCAGGTCGGTGGCGGCGCCGCCGCCGGGCACCCGCAGCATGTGGCCGTCGCGGAACCGCACGTCTTGATGGGGGTCGTCGAGTCGGGAGTTGACCACGAGCGGTCGGACCGCGGCGAGCACCGACTCCTGGGCCAGCCGCGCCGATCGGTTCGACGATCGAACGGAGGCGAACGTGGCGACGGCGAGGGCCAGGGTGCCGCCCGCCGTGCCCAATGACGCCACCGTCTCCCAGTTCATCGCCGGCCGCTCCTTCTCCTGCGTCGTCGCGCCATGATGCACGACCGTCGCGGGCTGATCGGGCAGGAGTCTCGCCGCTCAGCCGTAGCTCGTCCTCGAACCGCCGCGCACGGTGCGGCCGCCGGCGACCAGCAGGTTCTGGCCCGTCATCCAGCTCGCCGCCGGGGAGGCGAGGTAGACGACGGCGGCGGCGATGTCCTGCGGGGTGCCCAGCCGACCGAGCGGCGTGTCGGCGACCAGCTCGGCCCGTCGCGCCTCGTCCACACCGAGCACCTCGGCGAAGGCCTCCGTGGGCACCTGGCCCGGTGACACGGCGTTGACCCGGACGTCCGGCGCCAGTTCCAGCGCCAACGTCTGGGTGAGGTTGAGCATCGCCGCCTTGGCCGCGGCATAGGGCCCGGTCAGCGGGGAGCCGCGCATGCCGGCGCCGGAGGCGATGTTGACGATGCTGCCGCCAGGGGCCATCCGGCCGGCCGCTGCCTTGCATCCGAGGAACGCCGACGTGACGTTCAGCTCGAGCTGGTCGCGCCACGTGGCGTCGAGCGTCTCGACGAGGGGGCGCAGCGCCTTGTCGTCGGACCCACCGACGTTGTTCACCCAGATGTCGAGCCGCCCCAACTCGTCGATCGCGGCCGCGGCGAGTCGCTCGGGCATGCCTGCGTCGCGGATGTCGCCGCGCACGATCACGGCCCGCCGGCCGGCCGCCTCGACGGCGTGCGCCGTCTCGTCGAGGTCGTGGCGGCGGCGGGCGGTGACGACGACGTCGGCTCCCGCCTCGGCCAACCCGACGGCGATGCCGCGCCCGATGCCCTGTCCGGACCCGGTGACCACGCCGACCCGGCCGGCGAGGGAGAACAGCTCGAGGATGGTCATGACCGACGATCCCGCCTCAGACGTCGATCACCGAGGCTCATCGGCGGCCAACGTAATCAGCGGGCGACCGGGCGGGACTGCTCAGCGACGGGCGGCGAGCCGCTCGTCGACCGACCAGGGGCCGGCGCCCGCCCACACCAGGAACACCGCCGCCGCCAGCAACAGCGAGCCGAGACCGACGTGGTAGAGGTCGGTGTCGACGCGGCCACCGGTGGCCAGCGCGACGACCATGTTGGCGGCCACGCCGAGCGCCGCGAGCCGGATCACGAGCCCGACCACGATCAACAGCCCACCGACGAGCTCGACGGTACCGGCCAGGTACACGGAGGCGTCCGGCCACGGGACGCCGTACCGCTCGAAGGACTCGACGAGTGAGCTGTGGCGCGTGAACTTGGACAGCGACACGACGATGAGGATGACACCGGTCGGCAGTCGCACGACCAGCGGCCACCGGCCGAGGCCCGCCCGGGCGGGGAGGATCGCCATCGGTGGAGGGTACGAGTCGGCTGCGTCCACAGCGCGTACGGTGCGCTGGTGCTCATCGTCACCGGCAGCGTCAGGGGGCGCGAGGACACCTTCGATCGGGTGCTCGCGCTGAGCCTCGAGCACGTCCGCCGATCCCGCCTCGAGCCCGGCTGCCTGCGGCACTCCGTCCACCACGACGCCGAGGACCCGCGCCGGCTGGTGTTCTTCGAACAGTGGGCCGACGCCGATGCCCTGCGCCGTCACTTCGCCGTGCCGGCGTCGGGTGCCTTCGTCACCGAGGTCACCGCGCTCGCCGACGGCCCGCCCGAGCTGGCGATCTACGAGGCCTCCCCGACGTCGGTGTGATGCGCGTGGACCCGATCGTCGAACCCGTGACCGCCACCATCGGGGCCGAGCTCGGCGGTCTCGACCTCTCCGCCCCACTCGCTCCCGACCGCGCCGCCATGGTTCGCACGACGCTGCTGGCGTGGCGCGTCGTCTTCGTCCGCGACCAGCACCTGACGCCGGGCCAGCTCGTCGCCTTCGGACGATCGCTCGGCGAACTGACCCCCGCCCACCCGCTCGTCCCGGGGCTCGACGACGAGCACCCCGAAGTGCTCGTCCTCGACAGCCAGGACTACGCGTTGGGCGTCGGTGACCGGACCGACGCGACGAGCTACAACAACCGGTGGCACACGGACGTCACGTTCTCGGCTCGGCCGCCGATGGCGTCGGTGCTCGCCGCTCGCGAGGTGCCTGCCGTCGGCGGCGACACGCTGTGGGCCGATCTCGTCGGCGCCTATCGGTCGTTGTCGCCGGCCGTGCAGCGCTTCGTCGACCCACTCGTCGCCGTGCACCACGCCGGCTCGACGTTCGACCGCTTCCAGGACGATGATGCCAACCGGGCCCGGGTCGGGGCATTGACTCCGGTGCGCCACCCCGTCGTGCGCGTCCACCCCGAGACCGGCGAGGCCGGCCTGTTCGTCAATCCCGTGTTCACGGAGCGCATCGAGGGGCTCTCGCGGGTCGAGAGTGCCGCCGTGCTGCGCATGTTGTACGACCACATCGAGGCGCCGGAGCACGTGGTGCGCTGGCGGTGGCGGGCCGGTGATGTGGCGGTGTGGGACAACCGGGCGACGTGCCACTACGCCGTCGCCGACTACACGGGACGCCGAGTCATGCACCGCATCACCGTCGCCGGCGATGCCCCGTTCGGCATGGGCTGACCTGACGCCTCAAGGTCCGAGTTCTGGCGAAACGGGCCGCCAGAACTCGGACCATGAGGGGGTCAGGTCGGGCGTCGGCGGGCGGCGACGACGGCGATGCCGCCGGCCGGCACGATGGCGGTTGCCACCACCAGCTGCAAGCGACTGTCCGACCCGGTGCTGGGCAGCGAGCGGGCGGGCGCCTGAGTAGCCGCTGCTCATTCCTCGGCGGTCCAGCTCCGTACCGACGAACGTGATGTGATGGGTGGCGTGGCGCCGATCGGGACGACGCGTTGGCCGCTGGTCGGCCGCCAGGTCGAGCTGGACCGCTGCGTCGATGCGCTCAGCGGCGGTGTCGCCCGGGCGGTCTTCGTCCACGGCGCGTCGGGCGTCGGCAAGACCCGGCTGGCCGACGAGGTCGTGGCGCGACTCTCGTCGGAGGGTCGACTCGTGCTCAGGAGTCGCGGCAGCGTGGCGTCGGCGTCGATCCCGCTCGGGGCGCTCGTCCACCTCCTCCCAGCCGAGCTTCTCGACGACCGTTTCGATCCCCTCACGCTGTACAGCGGCGTGGCCCGCGCCCTTGGTGGGGACGAACAGCGATCGGTGGTCGTGTTCGTCGACGACGCCCAGTGGCTCGATCCGACGTCGGCGGCGCTGCTCGGTCAGCTGCTCGACGGTGGCGTCGTCAGCGTCGTCGGCACCGTGCGCACGGGCGAGCCGGCGTCGAGCGCGGTGTCAGGCCTCTGGCGTCGTGACGACGTCCTGCGCATCGACCTCGACGTCTTGTCGTTCGACGACGTCGACACCTTGTTGCACCTCGCCCTCGGTGGGCCGGTGGACAAGACCGCGCTGGGCCAGATCTGGGCGGCCAGCGGTGGCAACGCGCTGTTCGTCAAGGAGCTCGTGCTCGGAGCCCTCTCCCGTGGCCACCTGGTCGAGCGACGGATGGTCTGGTGGTTGGTCGGCCCGTTGGCCAGCACCCCACGTTTGGCGGAGCTCGTCGGTCAGCGCATCCGTGAGGTCGGCGGCGGCGAACGCAGCGTGCTGGAGGTTCTGGCCGTTTGGGAGTCGGTCGGCCTGCACGAGCTCACCGCGCTCCACGGACCAGAGCCGGTCGAGGGGTTGGAGCGGGCCGGTCTCCTGGAGGTGCGCATCGACGGCCGACGGGACACCGTGGTCCTGGCCCATCCGTTGCACGGCGAGGTCGTGCGCGCCGACCTGCCGACCATGACCCGGCGCCGACTCCTCCTGGAGCGAGCCGAACGCATCGAGCGCTTCGGCGCTCGCCGGCGAGAAGATCTTCCGCAGGTGGCGACGGCCAGGTTGGAGGGGTCTGGCAGGGCCGACCCGGACCTGCTGGTGCGGGCCGCTCGGGTGGCGCGGTACGGGCACGACCTGGAACTGGTCCTGCGGTTGACGGCCCCGGTCGTCGCCGACGACCCGCCTCCGGAGGCGGTGCTGCTGCGCGCCGAGGCGCTGCACGAACGGGGGGACTTCGAGGAGGTCGAACGGCTCCTGGCCGCCGGACCCCACGGGGACGGCGGCGATCGGGGGATCGCGATCCGACTCGTGGCGATGCGCGTTCGCAACCTGATGTGGGGGCTGCACCGGCCCGACGACGCCCTGCTCGTCAATAGCGAGGCCCGCGCCGGCATCGTGGACACCGATGACCTCGACGAGCTGATCACCGACGAGGCGTTGACGCTGCTGTACTCCAACCGACCCTCGGCGGCGATCCTCGCGCTGGAGCAGATGTCGGCCGACCCGAGGCCGCGAGCCCGGGTGCTGCGGGCGATCGCCGAGATCCCAGCGCTCATCGTGACGGGCCGGGCCGAGACGGCTCTCGCGGCCGCCAAAGCTGCGTACAGGGAGCACTTGGCCCTCGGGGATCAGTCGGCCATCGCCCATCCCGGCATCCATCTGGTGTACCAGATGGAAGCGCTGCTCGACCTGGGGCGGATCGCCGAGGCCAACGCGATTGCCGAGCTGGGATACGGACATGCCGCCCGTGGCGGGCCACCGCTCGGACGCGACTGGTTCGGTCTCGGTCTCGGACGAGCCGCGCTGATGCGCGGCGAGCCGCGGACGGCGGCGCGGTGGCTGGCGGAGAGCCTGGTCCTGTCGGTGAGCGGTGGGTTCGACGGTCCGCAGCGCCTGGAGCTGTCGTGGCTGGCGATGGCCCAGGCCTGGCTCGCCCAGCTCGACGAGGCGCAGACCAACGTCGAGCAGGCCGTGCGCTTGGCGCCGTCGGCATTCCACGAGGCCGAGCAGGACCTCGGGCGGGCATGGACTCTCGTGGCCAGCGGCGAGGTCGAGCGAGCGAGAGCCGTGTTGACCGCTGCGGCCAGTCACGCCGCGGCGACGGATCACCGCATGTCCGAAGCGTGGCTGTTGCACGATGTTGCCCGCCTGGGCGACGCCGGTGCCGTCGTCGGTCGGTTGGAGGAGTTGACGCGCTGGTGTGAAGGTCCACTCGTCACTGCGTACGCCGCTCACGCCCGTGCCGCAGTGGCACGTGACGGCGGCGGCCTCGACGAAGCCGCCGGACGCTTCGAATCGATGCAGATGCACCTGCTCGCTGCAGAGGCGGCGACGGCGGCCGCCGATGCCCATCGCCGGGCCCGCCGACAGCGCTCCGCCAACGCGTCCTTGGCGCATGCCCACCTGCTCGCCGCCCGCTGTGAGGGCGCCCACACCCCGGGACTGCTCAGCACCGACGCGCTGGTGCCGCTGACGTCGCGTGAGCGGGAGGTCGGCGCGCTGGCCGCCGCCGGCATCACGAGCAAGGAGATCGCCACTCGCCTCTACCTTTCGGCGCGGACGGTGGAGAACCACCTGCAGAACGTCTACACGAAGCTAGGTGTCTCGAGTCGCGCTGACCTCGCCGATGCGCTCGGAGCCAGCGCGCAGTCACCGCCGTCAGCGAGCTGATCGCGCTGCCATCATCGTTTCGGCCGTGAGGTTGTAGGCCAGGCGCCACGCCCGCTCGACGTCCGAGGTCCAGCTGGTGTCGAGGGCGTCGGCGAGGGCGTCGAGCAGTGCGATCCCTGCGGTCCGGTAGTGGGTCGGACGAACCCCGTAGTCGACATGTCGTTCGCCGAGCGCAGTCGTCTCGGCGAGGAAGTCGCCGTGGCGGCGCAACACGCCGGCGATGCCGGCGAGCTCGGCGGAGAACTTCACGCGTTGCTCCCCGGGATCAGCTGTGAACAACGTCCGCAGCGTCGGATCGAGCGCGAACAGGCGCGTGTAGAAGTCGGCGCTCAGCGCGTCGAGCTGCGGTTCGATGGCCGCCATCGTCGCTTCGACGATGTCGATCTGTTCGGGTGTCACGTCATCCCTCCGGTCGCCTTCAGTCAGCATCGTGCGCGCCGTGCCGGTGGTGATGAGTAGCCGCTACTCAAGCGGCACGTCGGCTGGTCGTCGATCGTGCGGGGGTCCCGCCCGCTCACGAGGAGCAATGCCCATGCGCACCATCGACGACCTTTCCGCTGCCACCGCCACCGACTCGAGCGGATCAGGGTTCGCCGACGGCGTCCGTGCCATGGTGCCGATGGCCGTTGGCGTCGTGCCGCTCGGTCTGGCCATCGGCGCGGCATCGTCCGGCCTCGGTGCCGACCCCCTCAGCACCTGGTTCGGTTCCTGGCTGCTGTTGGCCGGGTCAGCGCAGTTGACGATCATGCAGCTGCTCCACGATGGAGCGGCGCCGGCCGTGATCGTGGCGGTCGCCCTGCTGATCAACGCCCGCTTCGCGGTGTACAGCGCCGGGCTGGCCGCCTGGTTCCCGACCGCATCGAAGCGCACCCGCATGCTGCTCGCCGTGCCGCTGGTCGACCCGCTGTACCTGACGGCGACGAGTGCCTACGAGCGTCAGCCCCTCAGCGAGGACCGTCGCCGCTCGTTCTACCTCGGCGCGGCGGGCAACCTGGCCGTCACCTGGGTCCTCGCCCAGACCATCGGCCTGCTCATCGGGGACCGATTGCCCGCCGGCCTCGGGTTGCACGCCGCCTCGATGCTGGCCTGCGTGGGCCTGCTGGCAACGTCGCTGAACGACCGCTCCGCAGCGATCGCTGCCGTCGCCGCCGGGCTGACCACCGTGGTCGGCTTCGACCTGCCGCACCACACCATCATCCTCGTGGCGATCGCCGCCGGCCTGACGTTCGGCGCCCCGCGGAGGACGCCATGACCGCCTGGCTGGTCATCATCGGCGCGGCGCTCGGGACGTACGTCTGTCGAGCCAGCATGCTGGTCGTGCTGGCCGATCGCCAGCTGCCACCGCGCTTGATGGCACGGATGGCGGTGGTCGGTCCGGCCGCCATCGCCGCGCTGGTCGTCGCCGCCTTGATGTCCGGCGAGGGAGATGGCGTCGAGCCATCCGAGGTGCTCGCCGCCGCCGCCGGGTTCCTCGCCGTCCGCCGCACCGGCCAAGTCGCGGCCGCGCTGCTCGTCGGCATGCCGGTGCTGTGGGCCGCCCGGGCCGTCGGTCTGCGCTGATCCCGATGAGTAGCGCCTACTCAGGACCGTCTGGGGCGGGTCGTTCATCGTGCAGTTGTCCGACCTACACCGATCCGAAAGAGAACCGACCATGAACGACGACCGGCACCACGACCACGACGTGATCGTCGTCGGCGCCCGCTGCGCCGGGGCCGCCACCGCCATGCTGCTCGCCCGAGCAGGACTCGACGTCGTCATGGTCGATCGCGCCGAGCTCCCGAGCGACACGCTGTCGACGCACTCCATCGCCCGCAGCGGCGTCGTCCAGTTGCACCGTTGGGGGCTGCTCGACCAGGTGCTGGCGTCTGGAGCCCCAGCCATCCGCGACGTGGTCTTCCACCTCGAGGGCCAGCGCACGGAGCGCACGATCAAGGCCCACGCTGGCGTCGACTTTGTCGTGGCGCCACGTCGCTACGTGCTCGACGGCATCCTCGCTGACGCCGCGGTGGCCGCCGGCGCATCGCTGCGCACGGGCATCAGGATTCAGGACACCACGCGCGATGAGGACGGTCGGGTGACCGGCGTCGTCGGCCGAGGTCCCGCCGGACCGGTCGAGCTGCGGGCCCGGGTCGTTGTGGGTGCCGACGGTGTCCGCTCCAAGGTCGCCCGGGCCGTCGAGGCGCCGGTGATCGAGGAGCGCCCGCCAGCGGGGGCCACCCACTACGCCTACTACTTCGGACCGGCATGGCCGGCCAACGAGTACTACCTCGGGAACGGTGCGCTGAGCGGGATCTTCCCGACGAACGACGGCCACGCCTGCGTCTGGGTGTGCCTGCCGGCCGGGGAAGCGAAGTCGATCCGGCACGGCGCATCAGGCCTCGACGCGGCGTTCGACCAGATGCTCGTGCGTGCTGCACCAGACCTTGCCGACCGGTTGATCGGGGCGGTTCGGGCGACCGCAGTGCGTGGCGCGATCGGTCTGCCCAACCACATCATGCAAGCCGCAGGGCCCGGTTGGGCGCTCGTCGGCGATGCCGGCTACCACCGCGACCCGATCACGGGCCACGGCATCAGCGACGCCTTCCGGGACGCCGAGTTGCTCGCCGACGCCATCGCCGCCCTGCTGCGTGGTGACGCGAACGAAGCGACCGTTCTCGCCGCCTACCAGCACACGCGCGACGAGATGCTGCGCGAGATCTTCGAGATCACCTGCGCGCTGGGTGAGTTCCCGGCAACCACCGGGTTCATCGAGCTGCAACGCCAGCTCAGCCACGCCATCGACACCGAAGCGGCGGCGCTCGCCGGGCGGCCGTCGCTCGACGTCGCCTTGGCGCGGTGATCACAGGTCCACCCATCCCGTCGGCCGTGCCGGCGGACCAACCACAGCAAAGGAAGCAACCATGAGCACCACCACCACCACCACCGATGACACGACCCGCAACGGCGTCGACACGGCGGCGTTGTTCGCCACCCTCGATGCCGTGAAGCAGGCGCCCGAGGCGGCCGAGTTCCAGTTCCGCGCCGACAACGAATGGATCAGCGGCACCCACAGCCGCGGCACCATCGCCGGCTTCTACGGCGTCGGCGCGGAGCGCGCCCACGAGCACACGTTCGTGTTCGACGCCGACCACCCGGCCGTGCTCGTCGGACACGACGACGGCCCAACGCCGGTCGAGTTCGTCCTGCACTCGCTGGCATCCTGCCTGACCGCCGGCTTGGCCAACATCGCCGCCGCCCGAAGGATCACCCTGACCGAGGTGCGCTCGACCGTGCGCGGCAATATCGACCTCAACGGCATCCTCGGGCTCGATCCCGCCGTGCGCAACGGCTTCCAGGACATCGCCGTGCACTTCACCGTCAGTGGTGACGCCTCGCCCGAAGTGCTGCGATCGCTCGTCGAGCAGTCCCGTGCGCGCTCGGCGGTCTTCGACATCCTGACCAACGGCGTTCCCGTGGAGGTCAGCGTCGACGTGCGCTGAGCCCGACACGCGGCCACTGGTGGCCGCAATCGACACCATCGCTACGAACGACCGGTGCGGACCTCGTCCGCACCGGTCGTCGGCGTGCAGTCGGACCCCCAGGACGCCGGCCACGCACGTTGAGTACCTCCTACTCATCACCCGTCACCGAGCGCTTGAGACGATCAACGTGTCCCACCGAGCCAAGGAGCACACCATGAATACATCGTCCACCAGCCGTCCGATCACGTCGGTCCTCGACAGCAGCGACCTCGCTGCCTACCGCGCCTGGCGCGACCACCGAACCGGCCCGGCGTACGTGCGGGGTCTGCCGTCGTGGATCTGGCAGTCGGCGCTCAGCCGGCGCGCCGGCTCGTGATGTACGGCGCCGCCGTCGCCGCAACAACGGTTGCGTACTGAGCCTGGGCGCGGCGCTGCTGGACGAGCGGTTGCGGCTCGGCGAGGCGCGAGTGGCCGTCGCCTTGGCTGCATCGCAAGTGATCCTGCTGACGATCGTGCGCAGCGTTCCGTACTGGAACCGCATCACGGCCCACGCCGCAGGTGCGGAGACGGCGACCGCGGGTGAGGGGCCGGTGCGCCGGCGCGCCTCGCCTAACGGACCTCGGCCGTGGTCGTCAAAGCCACCTGGTCGAAGTCCCCGAAGCGGGCGGTGACGGTGATCTCCCACGTTCCCGCCACCGGGAAGTCGGCGTCGTTCGTCGTGACGTGGTTCTCGCCGGCCGGGACCATCGGGAACTCGATCGGGCCGAGCTGCTGGGCCGGCAGTTCGGCGGTCACGCTGATCTCGTCGGCCTCTTGCTCGTCGCCGGCGAGTGCGGCGAGCGTGACGTGCATCGTCGTGCCGCCGGTCTCGGCCGGCACCAGGTCGATCTGCGCCGACCAGTCGTCGCGAGTGGCGATCACGGTGATCGACTCGGCCTCCTCGCCGGCGAGCGCTCGCGGCGGCGGTGAATCGACGAGTCCGACCGTCGCCACCAAGACGACGGCCATGCCGACGACCTCGAGCAGCACGCTGCGCCGCAGCGCGTCGGGCGCGCCCGACGTTCGTGCCGCGGCGCCGACGGTGCTCAGCGAGGGCGCGGTGGTCACCGGGGCGCGGCGGTGCAACGTCGCCCTGCTGACCGCGGCGGCGGCAACGACCATCGCCACGACGACCAGCTTGACGATCAGCCAGCGGCCGTAGCCGCTGTCGGTGATGGCGCCCGGCGTGCCGAGCTGGCGCCATCCGTTGACGGCCCCCGTGGTGGCGAGGGCGACGACGGCACCGAGCGCCAGCGGCGAGAAACGGGCCAGCCCGCTCCACAGGTCCGCACGATCGAGCACGACGAGCAGCGTGAACAAACCACCTACCCAGATCGAAACGGCGCCGAGGTGGATGACGGTGGCGACGAAGCCCACGGGGATGGCGATGCCGGTCACGGCGTGGCCGCCGGCGGCGACGGCGGCCAGCACGGCCACACCGAACACGGCGAGGCCGGTCGTCACGGCCGGCCGGCGCAGCACCCGCCGCAGCGCGAGCAACAGGATCGGCGCGGCGGCCAGAAGGAGCAGCCGGATCAGCCACCAGCGCCCGGACCGAGAGCCGACGACCGTGGCCCAGCCGCCGGGGTCCAGCGCACCACCGGCCACGGCGGCTGACCGGGCGGCGATCATGATCATCGTCCCGACTGCCCCGACGCCGGCGGCGACCGCCAGCACGAGCGAGCTGCGCCGGTTGCCGAGCCGGACCGGGGCGCACCACGCGACGACGGCGAAACCCCCGACCAGCACGGCGACGCCGGCATAGCTCATCCACCGGCCGACACCGAGGGCCACGGTCGACCCTCCCGATGCGCCGCTGCCGGCCAGGACGTCGTCGATCAGGCCCGGGTCGGTCGTCGTCGGGGCGCCGACCGAGAACGTGAACGCGCCCTCGATCGAGTGCGAGTCGGCGGAGATGACCTGCCACGCGACGACGTACGTGCCGTCCAGCGCTGTCGTGACGTCGACGGCGACGGTCTCGTCACCGCCGTCGCGGCGGACTGGGCCGACCTCGATCGGGGCACCTGCAGCATCGAGGACGCGGATCGAGTCGTCGACGACGTCCACGGGCTCGCTGAAGCGCAAGACGATGACGTCGGGCGGGCGATCGAGGACCGCGTCGGGGGCCGGTGTCGAGCCGATCAGCGAGGCGTGGGCGGCGGCCGGGCTGGCGACGAGGGTCGCCGCGGCGATGGCGATGATCACGCCGCCGCCCAGTCGGCGCACCGCGATCAAGGGCGCCGCCTCCTGACCTGCCACGTCGCCAGCCCACCGAGGGCGATGCCGCCGGCGGCGGTGCCGGCCAAGATCACCGGCAGCGCGCTGTTGCCGCCCGCCGACTCGTCGCCCGGCGCGACCGTCGTGGTGGACGACGATTCGACGGTCGTGCTGGGTGCCGTGGTCGGTTCGCTCGTCGTCGACACCGGCGCCGTCGTCGAGGCGGTGCTGGATGTCGACGGTGTGATCGTGGTCGATGGTGTCGTCGTGGCCGATGCGGCGGTCGTCTGCGGCGGCTCGGTCGGCGGCGGGGCCGTGGTCGGCACGGGCTCGAGCAGCGTCATCGCCGGCGCCGGCTCTTCGCCGGTCGACCCGTCACCGGGCACGTCGATCCAGCGGATCTCGCCGACCTCGCAACGCTGCACGAACGGGAAGTAGATCGTGGCGCCGGGCGTGGACGGCAGCGTCACGCGCACGCGGAACGTGCCCTCCACATCGTCGGGCAGCGAGCCGCCCGTGTATGTGACGACGTCCCCGGCCACGCTCGCCGTCCAGCCGGCCGGAGGTTCGGGGATCGGCGTGGTGACGCCGGCCGGCAGGCGCAGGTCCAGCCCGACGGTGGGTGACCCGTCGCACCCGTGCTCCACGGTGAACCCGACGCTCAGTTCGCTCCCGGCGGGCGCCTCGGGCGGGTCGGGGTCGATGTGGGCGAGGACCGGCGTGGCGCCGGCCAGCACGCCGAGCACCGCCATGACGCTCGTGACGACCACCGCGCCGGCCACGCGGTGAGGGGTGAGGGGACTCAATGCCCCTCACCCCTCACCGCGTGCGGCGAGGACGCAGAACTCGTTGCCCTCGGGGTCGGCCAGGACCACCCACGACTGGTCGCCCTGGCCCACGTCGGCCCTTACGGCGCCGAGCGCCAACAAGCGGTCGACCTCCGCCCCCTGGTCGGCGGGACGGAAATCGAGGTGCAGGCGGTTCTTGGCGACCTTGGGTTCCGACACCGGCTCGAAGATCAGCCCGGGCAGGCGATCGGCGGACGGGCGGATCTCGAAGTCGTCGGGCGCATCGTTCACCACGACCCAGCCCAGCGCCACGGCCCACCAGCGGCCCAGCGCCACCGGATCGGCGGCGTCGACGACGGTCTGCTCCCACTCCAGGCCCACGCCGTGGACGGTAGATCGAATTCGGTCGGTGACGACAGCACGATGTGCTCGACGCCGACCCAGCGGAGGAAGTTCCCGAGCGTTCGTTACGCAGCGAGCGTGACAGCCCAGGCCGGCCTTGCCCGGCCCAGGCCGAGGAGCGGAGTCTTCGGAGCGAGCGAGGCCATCAAGCGATCTTGGTGATCATGGCCGCGCCGGCGGTGGCGTGGTCGGCGGGGTCGACGAGTACGAGTCGGCCGGACTGGCGGTGCTGGCGGTACGGCAGCGCGACGATCGGGCTGGTCAGGCGGAGCTCGAGGCGGGCCAGGTCGTTGAGCTCGAGCCGGTCGGCCGGGTGGCGGGCCAGCGTCGTCACGTCGACGCGGTGATCGATGCGCGTGACGGTGGCGGTGCCGCGGCGGGTGCCGTGCTTGAACCACAGGCGGGCACCCGGAACGAGTGCCGTGTCGGTCATCCAGCACACGTCGGCCTCGACCTCGGTCGTCGCCCGCGCCGGCGAGCCGGAGCCGCCGAGCACGACGTCGCCGCGCGCCACGTCGACGTGGTCGGTGAAGACAACGGTGATCGCTTGACCCGGTTCGGCGCTGTCCACGGGTCGGCCGCCGCGGGCCAGCTCCCGGACGTGCGTCGTCTCGCCGGACGGCGCGATCACTACGGCGTCGCCGACCGCCAGCGTCCCGCCGCTGAGCCGGCCAGCGATGCCGCGGAAGTCGGTCGGCGGGTGGCGGATGCACCACTGCACGTCGAGGCGGACGCCGACGTCGCCGTGCCCGGGGTCCAGTGCAAGGTCCTCCAGCAGCTCCAGCAGCGGCGGGCCGTCGTACCAGGCGGCGTGGCCCGAGCGCTCGACCACGTTGTCGCCGTGCAGCGCCGACACCGGGACCGCGGTCAGCGGCGGCGAGGTCGGCAACGCTCGGAGGTACCGGGCCAGTTCGGCGGCGACAGTGTCGAAGCGCCCCTCGTCCCAGTCGACGAGGTCCATCTTGTTGACGGCCAGCACGATGTGCTCGACGCCGACGAGGGCGGCGATGAAGGCGTGCCGGCGGGTCTGCTCGGTGACGCCGTGGCGGGCGTCGACGAGCACGACGGCGACGTCGGCGGTCGAGGCCGCGGTGACCATGTTGCGGGTGTACTGGGCGTGGCCGGGGGAGTCGGCGACGATGAAGCTGCGCCGAGGTGTGGCGAAGTAGCGGTGGGCGACATCGATGGTGATGCCCTGCTCGCGCTCGGCGCGCAGCCCGTCGGTCAGCAGCGCCAGGTTCAGCTCGCCGCCCCACCGGCGGCTGGCCCGTTCGACGGCTCGCCACTGGTCCTCGAGGATCGTCTTGGTGTCGTGCAACAGCCGGCCGATCAGCGTCGACTTTCCGTCGTCGACCGAGCCAGCCGTTGCGACGCGCAGCGCCTTCATCGGGTTCCCGACGCCATCATCAGAAGTACCCCTCGCGCTTGCGGTCCTCCATCGACGACTCGCTGAACGCGTCGTCGGCGCGGGTCGCGCCGCGTTCGGTGATGCGCGCCGCGGCCACCTCGGCGACGATCTCCGCCGCCGTCGTGGCTGTCGACCGCACCGCGCCCGTGCAGCTCATGTCGCCCACGGTGCGGTACCGCACGACCTCCTCGGTGACCGTCTCGCCCGGCTCCGGCACGACCGGCCCACCCACGGCGAGCAACATGCCGTCCCGGGCGACGACCGTGCGCCGGTGGGCGAAGTACAGGTCCGGCAGCTCGAGGTGCTCGGCGGCGACGAACTGCCAGATGTCGAGCTCGGTCCAGTTCGACAGCGGGAAGGCCCGCAGGTGCTCGCCCCGGTGGATCCGGGCGTTCAGCACGTCCCACGGCTCGGGCCGCTGGCGGCGCGGCTCCCAGCTTCCAGTGCGGTCGCGGAACGACAGGATCCGTTCCTTGGCTCGTGCCTTGTCCTCGTCGCGCCGGCCGCCGCCGAACGCGGCGTCGAAGCCGTGCTCGGCGATGGCGTCGAGCAGCGTCACGGACTGCAGCCGGTTGCGGCTGGCTCGCGGGCCGAGCTCCTCGTCGACCCGGCCCCGATCGATGGAGTCCTGCACCTGGGCGACGAGCACCTCGGCGTTGCGATCGGCGGCGAACCGGTCGCGGTAGGTCAGCACCTCGGGGAAGTTGTGGCCGGTGTCGACGTGCAGCACCGGGAACGGCAGGCGGGCCGGGGCGAAGGCCATCGCGGCGAGCTGCAGCAGCACGGCCGAGTCCTTGCCGCCGGAGAACAGCAGCACCGGCTGCTCGCACTCCGCGGTGACCTCGCGGACGATGGTGATCGCTTCGTCGACCAGGTCGTCGAGGTGCGTCGACGCCGCATCGGCCGGCGGGTCAATCCGGTCGAGGACGGTCACTGGTGCAACCCGCACTCGGTCTTGGCCAGCCCGGCCCAGCGACCGGACCGGGGGTCGGCGCCGGCCTCCACCGGGCGCGTGCATGGCCAGCACCCGATCGACGGGTAGCCCCGGCTTGCCAACGGGTGCTCGGGCAGCAGCTCCTGGGCGACGTAGTGGGCCATGTCCTCGTCGGTCCACGCCGCCAGCGGGTTGATCTTGACGATGTCGCGCAGCAGGTCGTGGCTGACGATGGGCGCGCCGGCCCGTGTCGCGGCTTCGACGCGCCGCAGGCCGGTGACCCAGCCGGTGCGGCCCGCCAGCGCTCGTTGCAGCGGTTCGACCTTGCGGACGTGGCAGCAGCCTTCGACGTCGTGGCGCCACCGGTCGTCCGGCTCGACGTTGGGCTCGACGACGACCAGGTTCAGGTCCAGGTCGCGAGCCAACGACCGGGCGAACCACCAGGTCTCGGCGAACAGGTACTGGGTGTCGAGCAGCACGACCGCCGCTCCGGGCGCGGCCCGGCTGACGAGGTGGGGGAGAACGGCGTCGGCGAAGCTGCACGTGACGACGAGCCCGTCACCGAACTCGTCGTGGGCCCAGCGGAGGACGTCGACGGGGTCCATCGCCTCGAACGTGGCGGGGGCGGGCAGGGTCATCTCGTTCACGAGCCCTCCATGAGTCCATGACGACGGCGCACCCAGCGGTCCAGCGTGCCGAAGCACACGGCGTCGACGACGATGCCGACGACGAGGACGACGATCATGATGGCGATGAGCGCCGGCGTATCCAGTTCGCTGCGGTACTGCGACAGCAGGAAGCCCACGCCGGCAACGCCGAGCGTCACCAGCAGCTCGCCGGCCATCAGGCTGCGCCACGCGAAGGCCCAACCTTGCTTCAACCCGCCGACGAACGACGGCAGGGACGCCGGGAGCACGACGTGACGGAACCGAGACCAGCCGCTGGCACCCATCGCTTGACCGGCCCGCAGCAGGATCGGTGGGACGTGGTCGACGCCGGTGATCAGGCCGTTGGCGATCGATGGCGCGGCGCCGAGCACGACGACGAAGAGGATCCCCTCCTCGGACAGGCCGAAGAGGATGATGGCCAGGGGGAACCAGGCGATCGACGGCATCGTCTGCAGCCCCGTGATCATCGAGCCCATCGCCGAGCGGGCGATGCGCGATGAGGCCACGACGCTGCCGATGAGCACGCCGACGGCGAGCGCCACGGCGAAGCCGACGGCGGCGCGACGGCCGGTGACGACGATCGCGTCGAACACCGTGCCGTCGGCCAGCAGCTCGCCCAGCTTGCGGAAGACGGTGCCCGGCGCCGGTAGCGCGTACTCGGGCCGCCAGCCGGTCCACACGACGACCTGCCAGATCGCAAGGGCGATGCCGATCGCCAACAGCTTTGGCCACGTGGCCTGCCACACCCGCCGGCCGAGGTCGCGGCGGTCCGTCGACGGCGCGAGCCGCGTCTCCTCGAGCGGTTCGGCCAGCGCGGCCGTCTGCGTGCTCTGCTCAACGACGAGCATGGACCAGCGCCTCCTCCCTGAGTGCCGCCGTCACGGTGGCGGCGACCTCGACGACGCCGCTGTGCTCCATCTGGCGCGGACGATCCAGGTCGACGGTGAACTCCGCCGTGACCCGACCCGGCCGTGGCGACATGACCACGATGCGGTCGGCGAGGCGCGCCGCTTCGCGCACGTTGTGGGTGACGAACAGCACGGTCAGGCGGCGCTCGGCGACGAGGGCGGCGAGCTCGTCGTGCAGCGCGTCGCGGGTCATCGCGTCGAGGGCGCCGAACGGCTCGTCCATCAGTAGGACGTCGGCGTCCTGGGCGAAGGCCCGGGCCAGCGCCGCCCGTTGTCGCATGCCGCCCGACAGCTGGTGCGGGCGCTTGCGGGCGAACCCGTCGAGGTGCACCGTCGCCAGCAGCGCGGCGGACCGCTCCTTGCGCTGCGTCCTCGGGACCCCGGCCAAGCGCATCGGCAGCTCGACGTTGGCCTCGACCGTCAACCAGGGGAACAGGGCCGACTCCTGGAACATCAGCGCCGGGCGGCTGTGCACCTCGACCGCACCGGCCGTCGGCGTGTCCAGCCCGGCGACCAGGTTGAGGATCGTCGACTTGCCGCACCCCGATGCTCCGATCAGGCACACGAACTCGCCGCTGTCGACGTCGAGGTCGACGTTGCGCAGGGCGGTCACGGCGTGCGCCCCTGACCCGAAGATCTTCTCGACACCGCGCAGCGAGAGAACGCTCATGATCCCGCCGCCGCCATGTCCGACGCGTCGTCAACGGAGGCGTCGCCCCGCTCGCCGAGCACCTCGTTGAGCAACGTCAGGTCGTAGATGCCCGGGTCGCCGAGGTCGACCGGGTCGAGCAGGCCGACGGCGATGGCGTCGTCGGCCGACTGCCGCAACGACGTGGCGATCGGGTCGAGCGTGAACTCGAGCTGCTCCCAGGCGCTGGCGATGGTGGCGTCGGGGAGGCGCTTGGTCGTGATCCGCTCGATGCCGTCGTTGGTGATCCGCTGCGCCTCGGCGGCGTCCCCGGCGGCGACGTCCACCGACTGGCCGAGCCCGACGATGAGGTCGCGCACGACGTCGGGGTGCTCGTCGAGGAAGTCGGCGGCGACGATGAGGTGGGTCGTGACGAACCGCCCGTCCGGCCACAGCTCGGACTCGTCGACGAGCACCGTGCCACCACCTTCGGCGACCAGACGCGTCGCCCACGGCTCGGGGACCCAGGCACCGTCGATGTCGCCGTTCTGGAAGGCAGCGAGCGTGTCGGCGTTCTCCTGGGGGGTGATCGCCACGTCGCCACCGCCGCTGGTGTCGGTCGTGAAGCCCTGCTCGGACAGCCAGGCGCGCAGGGCGACGTCCTGGGTGTTGCCGAGCGACGGGGTCGCCAGGCGGGCACCGGCCAGATCGGCGGGTGACTCGATGCCGTCGCGCACGACGAGCGAGGCGCCGCCTGAGGTCGTGCCGGCGACGATGCGCAGCGCCTCGCCGCCGGACTTGGCATAGCCGTTGATCGCCGGGTTGGGCCCGATGAACGAGGCGTCCAGCTCGCCGGCGAACATCGCTTCGATGGCCTCGGTCCCGGAGCCGAACGTCACTGGCGCGATGGTCACGTCAGCGCCGACGGCCTCGGCGAACCGACCGGTCTCGACCCCGATGATCGCCGGGGCGTGGGTGACGTTCGGGAAGTAGCCGAGGCGCAGCTCGGTGGCGCCGTCCGACCCGTCGGCGCCGCCGCCGCAGGCAGCGGCGGCGAGGGATGCGGCGAGGACTCCGCAAATCCCGACAAGTCTTATCGACATTGTCGAGTTTCTAGCGTGCTCGCCCACCGCCTCGCAACCGGACCCCGCGTTCTGGGTGAGCGAAGACGTCACATCCGACGTCTTCGCTCACCCAGAACACGGCCGTCCCTCGAGCTCCGAGGTCGATCCGCATCGGAACCTCGTGGCGCGTCGACCGCACGACCGGCCACGGGTGACGGGTACCGTCGGCGGCCGATGAGGTCCATCGCGACGGCGAACGTGCTGGTCACGGACATCATGGGATCAACCGCAGTGCTCACCGGCGAGGGCGAGCAGGCGGCCGAGCGGCAGCGCCACCGCCACGACGCCGTCGTGCGTTCCGTGCTCGCCGTCTTCGGCGGGCAGGTCGTCAAGAGCACGGGCGACGGCGTACTGGCGATCCTTCCATCGGCCGACTTCGCGATCCGCGCCGCTGCTGCGCTGCAGCAGGCAGCGACGGCGGAAGCGCTCCCGCTTCGTGTCGGCGTCTCCACGGGCGACGTTGTCCACGAAGCGGGCGATTGCTTCGGTGAAGCGGTGGTCACCGCGTTCCGGCTGTGCGCGCAGTGCCCTGTCGGGGCCGCGCTGGTCGATGCAGCGACGGCCACGGTGCGCGGCGGGCGGCGGGATCCGCCGGTCGAGCGGTACGACCGCCTGACCCTGCGCGGGTTCGACCGGCCGACCGACGTGCTCCGCGTCGGGATCGGCGCCGACAACGGCGCGGTGGCGATCGGCGCGACGGCGGAGGCGCCTCTGGTCGGGCGCGACGAGTTGGTCGACCGTGTCGGATCGGCGTGGCGGTCCCGTCCGGGGTCACTCGTGACCTTGCTCGGCGTGCCGGGGATCGGCAAGACCCACCTGGCGGCAGCCATCTCGCGGACGACCGGACCGTCGCCGTGGTGGGTCACGTTCGAGCTGCAGCAGACCGACGGTTTCGCGCGATGGTGCGCGACCGCCGACGAACGAGCCCGCGCGCTCCCGGTCGGGCTGCTGGCCTCGCTCGGGCCAACGGTGCTCGGACGGCTGACGTCGTTCCTCCCCTCGATCGCTGAACGGTTGCCCGTGACTCCGGCGTCGATCTCGCCGGACAGCGACCGCAAGGACTCGTTCAGTGCCCTCATCGACTTCGTCCGTGTCGCCGGCCGCGACTCGATCATGGTGCTGGACGACGTGCAATGGGCCGGCGCGTCCTTCCACGCCTTCCTCGAGGCCCTCGTGGCCAGCTCGCACGTCCACCGCGTCGACCTCCTGGCGACCTGTCGTCAACCGATGCCGCCGAACCTGAACGCACTGGGGTCGACCGTCGTCGAGCTGGGGCAACTGGCGGTCGACGAGGTCGGCGAGATCCTGGCGCAACGTGGTGTCGCGCCGGCGGTTGCGGCCGTCGCCGCCCGCCAGTCGGGTGGCAACCCATTGCTCGCGGTGATGGCCGCACGGCCCGGCGCGTCACCCGTCGACGATCCGATGGCCGGCCGCTTCCTCGCGCTCCCGCCGGACGAGCTCGACGTGCTCGCCGTCGCGGCGCTGATCGGGCGCACCGTCGACCTGCCCCTCATCACGCGACTGACCGGCGCCTCGATCGACGACGTGGCAGCCCATCTCGACGCCGCCGTTCGGATCGGGCTGCTGCGCCGGCAGGGCGGCGCGCTGGTCTTCGTGCACGACCTCGTCCGGGAGGCGGCCGAGCGACAACTGGCTGCACATCGCCTGGCGCTGCTGCACGCTCGCGCCGCGGAGGGGCTGGGCGGGCGCGGTGACGTCGCCGGAGCGCTCCGTCATTGCCTCGACGGATTCGTGGCGATGGAACCCGACGACGCCGTCGACCGCGTGTCGGAAGGATGTGCGGCGTTGTCCGAGCGGATGTCTTTCGAGGACGTCGTGATCATCGCCGGCCGGCTCGCCGACATCGTGGCGGCCGACGCCCGCTGCCGCCCTCGGCACCTCGCCGCCGCCAAGTTGATCGAGTCCCGCGCCCACCAGGCGCTCGGCGATGTCGAGGCCCACAAGCGGTCGGCGCGGTCAGCGGGACGTGCGGCGTCGGCGGACAACGATCATCGCTTGTTGGCCACCGCGGCGATCGAACGGGCGGCGTGGGGGATCGCCGGCATCCCCGATCCGGACACGAACCGTCTGCTCGACGACGCACTCGCCCGCACCCCGCCCGCCGACGAGGCACTGCGCGCCAAGCTGATGTCGATGAAGGCCTTCTACCTCGTCAACTACGAGGCCAGGGGCGAGGAGGCTCGGGCATGGGGAGTCGATGCGATCCAGGTCGCGTGGCAGAGCGAGGACCTGCACGCGCTGACGATGGCGCTGGAGAACTTCTCGTTCGTGCTGAACGCCAGCAGCAGGGTCGTCGATCACACCGCGGTGCTGGACGAGCTCGAGTCGCTGTCTGGCCTCGAGCCGCGCTTCGGGGAACGGGACACGACGCTCCACCGCCACAGCGCGATCGTCAAGCTCCAGCTCGCCGATCGGGCAGGGTTCGCAGTGCACCACGCGTGGGTCGCCGAACTCTCGCGCCAGCAGTCCAGCTGGGTGCTGGCGAGCATCGCCACGCTGTGGGACGGGCTCGTCGCCCTGCTGGACGGTCGTCCGGACGAGGCCGAGACGCACGCCTGGGCGTTGCTCGAACGCCACGACCACAACTTCACGGCGAGCGCCGCCGGCGTCCTGACGGCGGCCAGTCGCTGGCGGGGCACCTTGGGCAAAACGATTGGCCAGGTGATCGACTTCGCTAGGAAGCAGCCGGGGCTCCCGATCGCCGCCAGCATGGCCGCGGTCGGCGCAGCCATCGGGGGCGATCGGTCGACCGCCGCCCAGCTGGTCGACGAGCTGCTGTCGCGGCCGTCCTTGCTCGCCGACGATTCGACACTGGCTGGTCAGCTGGCGCTGCTGACCGAGGCGTGCACGCTGGTCGGTCGTCCGATCCCGGGCGAGGTAATCGACCGGCTGACTCCCTTCACCGGCCAGCTGCTCGTGCTCGCCTGGGGCGTCGACCTGCCCGGAGCGGCTGATCGGTACCTGGCGATCGCGATGGCGCAGGCGGGGGATCGGGACGGCGCGTCCGCAGCCTTCGCTCGCGCCGCCCAGCTCGAGCGGCGCGTCTCGGCCGTGGTTCCACTGCGGACCGAGGTCTGGCGTCACGCATTGCTCGGAGGCGTGGCCCCCGGCCCCCACAACCCCGATCTGGCGGGGCTCGACGCGGAGTCAACGGCGCTCGCCACAGTCCTCGGTACGTGATGGACGGGGGGCCGCTGGCGCTCGACAGCCCGGCGGGGCGGTGGCTGCTGGTGACGGCCGTGTTGGGGTCCGCCGTCACGACGCTCGAGGCCACCGTCGTCAACGTGGCGCTCCCGGCGATCGGCGCCGACCTCGGCGCCGGGCACCATTTCAACTGCGGCGTCGCCGGGCCACCCGCTCGGCCGACCTCGTTGAGCGGGTCTCGGTAGCGGACTGCGCTACGGCGCCGGTTCGAGCGGTGTCTCGGGGAAGAACGCGTTGCACCCGGGCATCCCCTCGCCGTAGCCGACGAGGAACGCGTCGACGCGCTCGTCGAGCGTGCCGTGATCGCGCATCGGGTCGTCCTCGGCCGAGGCGATCAGCGTCATCATGACGTCGATGTCGTCGAAGTCGTCCGGGTAGTCGAGCAGCTCTTCGCTCTCCAGCCACGCCGTGAACACGCCGGCCACGCAGTCGGCCTGGTTCTCCAGGACGATCGACTCCTCCAGCGTCCCCTCGCCGCCGACACCCGCCACCGCCTGGATGTGGTGTCCTGCTTCGTGGGCCATGCCGATGATGGCACCGGCGTCTCCGGACTGCTCGTAGAAGTCCCAGACCTGGCGCTGACCCACATAGACCGTCTGGTCCAGGGGGCAGTACTCGTACGACATGTCCGTGTACATCGCGAACCCGCCGTCGCCCATGGTGCACGGCTCTTCCCCGGTCGCCCCCTCCTCGACGAAGATCCACTGGGCCGGCTGCATCGGCGCCGGGTCGGCGAACGTGGCATCGATCCAGGTCGTGATGGTGGCGATCCCTTCGTCGTAGAAGGCCTGCATGCCGTCGTAGTCGAAGCAGCCCTCCAGGTCGCCGCCGGTGAGCGGGCAGAACTCCGTGCCCGTCGGCGCCGACTCCTCCGGCTCGTCGCCGGACGTCGCCACGGTCACCTCCGCACCCGTCGTCTCGATCGTGGTCTCGGCCACCGGCGCCGCCGTCGTTTCGGCGACCGCGCCGGCGCCACCACCCTCGTCGTCGTCACCGTCCGAGCCGCCGCACGCCGCGACCAGCGCGCCGACGAGCAACGCGATCACTACCTTCCGACTTCCCACCACGGCTCCTCCCGCCACAGCACCTCCCACTCGGACGAGGAGATTAGCGAGGCCGGCTTCGCAGCGGTGTGCAGCCGCGTTCGTCCCGCGGCGTGGTAGGACGGCCGAACCATGGACACGGCGGAGAGCGGCCGCGAGCGGGCGGCGATCGAGCAGGCCATCGCCGCGCTCGAGGGTCAGCGCGAGCTCCTCGGATCGGCGGTCGTCGACACCGCGCTCGCCCCGCTGCGCCAGCAACTCGAACAGCGGGACCGGATCGAGCAGCGCAAGCTCGTCACCGTCTTGTTCTCCGACCTCGTCGACTTCACGGTGCTGTCGCAGCACCTCGACGCCGAGGACACCCGAGACGTCGTCAACGAGTACTTCCAGCGGTGGCGCGACGCGGTCGAGGCCCATGGCGGGGTCGTCGAGAAGTACATCGGCGACGCCGTGATGGCCGTGTTCGGCCTGTACCGAGCACGGGAGGACGATCCCCACTCGGCGATCCGCGCCGCGCTGACGATGAGCGATCGAATGGCCGAGCTGAACGCCGCCTTCGAGCCGGCCTACGGGATCACGCTGGCGATGCGCGTCGGGATCGACACCGGTGACGTCGTGGTCAGCACCCTGGGGGAGCGATCAGGCCCGAACGCGGCTGGCAACGAGTTCGTCGCCGTCGGGGAGACGGTCAACCGGGCGGCCCGCCTCCAGGCAGCCGCACCGGTCGGCGGCGTCCTGATCTCGACCGACACCCACCAGCACGTCCGCGGCGCCTTCGGCTTCCGACCGGTGACGGGGTTGCAGCTCAAGGGCATCGCCGCCGCCGTCGACGCCTTCGAGGTGCTGTCCGAGCGTCCGCACGAGTTCCACCTCGACGCGGCCCGAGGTGTCGAGGGTGTCGAGACGACGACGGTCGGGCGGGAGATCGAGCTGCACCGGCTGCAGGAGCGGTTGTGGGACGTCGTCGACGAGCAGTGCTGGCACGTCGTGACGGTGCTCGGCGAAGCTGGCGTCGGCAAGTCGCGGCTCCTGGGCGAGTTCGATCGTTGGCTCGCCGAGATGCCCGAGCAGGTGTGGTGGTTCCGCGGTCGCGCCACCAGGGCCACGCAGAACACGGCCGGTGCGCTGCTTCGCGATCTCATCTCGGCGCGCTTCTCCATCCACGCCAACGACACGGCATCGGACGTCGCTGCCAAGTGCGCGGCCGGGTTCGCCGTCGGGCTGGGCGATGCACCGCCGGAAGGACGCAGGGCCCGGCTCGCCGCATCCTGGCTCGGCTTCGAGCTCGGCGACGACGTCAGCGCGGAGGTCGAACGGCTCGATCCTCGTACCCATCGCGAACAGGCCCTCGGCACCCTCGCGGCCTACTTCTCCGGCCTCGGCGCCCAGGCGCCGGTCGTGCTCCTGCTGGAGGACGTGCATTGGGCCGACGACTTGTCCCTCGAATCGCTCGACGTCGCCGACGCGGCGTTTCGACACGCCCCGATCCTCGTCGTCGCGACGGCTCGTCCCGATCTGCTCGATCGACGGCCGCGATGGGGCGAGGGCCTGGCCCACCACTCCCGCCTCCTGCTCGAGCCGCTGTCCCGGCGCAGCAGCCGCGCCCTCCTCGACCAGCTCCTGGCCAAAGCCGACGACGTGCCCCAGTCCCTGGTCGAGCTCGTGATCACCGCCGCCGAGGGCAACCCGTACTACCTCGAGGAGCTCGTCACGTGGCTCGTCGCCCGCGGGGTGCTGGTGCGCGGGCCGGATCGCTGGACCGTCGCCGCCGATCAGGTCGACCGTCTCGGCACCCTGCCACCGACGTTGCGCGGCGTGCTCCAGGCTCGCGTCGACGCGCTGACGGCGCCCCAGCGGACGGTGCTCCAGCGAGCGGCGGTGATCGGGCGCGTGTTCTGGGACGATGCGGTCGTCCGACTCGGGGACGACCCGCCGGATCAGGTGGTGCCGCGCCTGACCGACCTGCGCCAGCGCGAGCTGATCGACGAGCGCGAGCTCTCGACGTTCGCCGGGACGCGTGAGCGGCTGTTCCGCCACGCGCTGCTGCGCGATGTGGTGTACGACGGCGTCCTTCGTGCCCACCGGCGGGCTCACCACCGCACCGCCGCCGAGTGGTTGCGCGAAGCGGCTGCCGATCGCGTGGACGAGCAGGCGGCGAGCATCGCCGAGCACCTCGACCTCGCCGGCGAGGCGGCGAACGCCGCGTCCTGGTATCGGCGCGCCGCCGCTCGTGCCGCCCGCATGTACGCCTCGGCCGAAGCCGTCCGCCTGCTCGACCGTGGTCTCGAGCTCGTCGGCGACGACGACGTGCTGCGCTTCGACCTGCTCGTCGAGCGCCAGGCGGTTCACGACTGGACGGGCGCCCGGAGCCTCCAGCGCGCCGACCTCGATGCGCTCGATCGCCTCGGCGAGCAACTCGACGACGCGGCCCGCCGCGTGACGCTGCTGCTGGCCCGCGCCCAGTGGGCGTTCGTGCACAGCGAGTGGAGCCATCAGGAGCGAGACGCCCGCGCCGCCGCCGAGGTCGCCGAGCAGGCCGGGCTCGAGCACCGCCGCGCCGATGCCCTGCTGATGTGGGGCAAGGCGCTCACCTGGCAGGCCGATCACGCCGGCGCGCGGGCCGTCATCGACGGCGCGCTCAGCACCGCGCGAGCCAGCGGGCACCCGTCGGTGGAGGCCGAAGCGCTGCGCTACCTGGCGATCGTCGACGGCAACACCGACCGGTGGGACGACGCGCTCGAGCACCTGGCCGCGGCGCAGGCCGTGTTCACCGGGATCGACGACCAGCAGGGTGTGGGGACCGTGCTGATCCAGGCGGCGACGGTGTGGTTCCACCTGGGACGACTGGCCGAGGCCCGTCGGGCAACCGAGGAGAGCCTGGCGATCTTCCGGGCATCCGGGAACCTCTACCGCGAGGCGGCAGCGCTCGGGAACCTGGCGTCCATCGCGGTGCGCCAGGGCCAGTTGGGCACGGCGCGTCGGTGCGCCGAGGAGTCGCTGGACGCCGGTCGCCAGCTCGAGGACCCGGAGGTGCCGGCGACGCCGCTCGCCGCCCTCGGCGAGGTCTACCTCGCCGCCGGCGACCTGACCGCCGCCGCCCCCGCCCTGGAGAGCGCCTACGACGCGATGATCGCTGCCGGCAACGACCAGCTCGCCGCCGGAGTCCGGTCACAGCAGGCGGTGGTCGCCATCGACCGCGGTGAGATCGACGCCGCGCTGGGTTGGTGCACTGATGCTCTGCGCCACGCCGAGGCGGCCCAGTCGGGGCGCGAGGCGGCCGTGGCCAGGCTGGTGCTCGGGTTGGCCCAGGTGGCCGCCGGCCAGGACGAAGCGGCGGACGCCACGTTGCGCGCCGTCGAGCGAGACCTCGCCGCCCTGCGGCTCGACGTGTTCGCCCGAGAAGCGACGGTCGCTCGTGCCGCGCTGGCGCCCGACGACGCGGCGGCCGTCATGATCGCGCCGGTGATCGAGCACCTCGGCGTCGACGGGTTGGCCGGGACGATGCGCCCGGCAGCGATGGTCGAGACGGTCGCCACGATCCTGCGACGCACGGGCGACGAGCGCAGCGGCCACGTCGCCCGGCTGGCCGTCGAGTACGTCGCCGAACGGGCCGAGCTGATCGACGACGACGAGCTGCGCGCCGCGTTCCTGGTGGCCGAGCCACAGCGGCGGCTCCTCGCGCTCGACCAGCTGACGGGGACGGAGCCGTGACCGGATCGCTCGGCGACCACTACCGGCGCAGCCGCCAGCGCCTCGGGGCGATCCTCGCCGGCGCCGACGGGGGCGGACGAGCCCGCATCTGGGCGCGCACGTTCTCATCTCGCCTTCTGGGCGCGGACGTTCTCGAAATCGAGAACGTCCGCGCCCAGATGGGATCGGGCGGCGTCGCGGGGCCGTGTCGGTACCGTTGCGTCATGCCCGAGATCGAGCGCACCGAGTCCGAGTGGCGTGACCTGCTGTCGCCCGAGCAGTTCCACGTCCTGCGCGAGGCCGGTACGGAGCGGCCGTGGAGCGGCGAGTACGTCAACGAGCACGGCGACGGCACCTATCGCTGTGCGGCCTGCGGGGCCGAGCTGTTCGACGCCTCGACGAAGTTCGAGTCCGGGAGCGGGTGGCCGAGCTTCACGGAGCCGAAGATCGCCGAGGCCGTCGAGCTGATCGAGGATCGCAGCCTCTTCATGACCCGTACCGAGGTGCGTTGCCGGCGGTGCGGCTCGCACCTGGGTCACGTGTTCCCCGACGGGCCGGCGCCAACCGGCATGCGCTACTGCATGAACAGCTTGTCGCTGGAGCTCGATCGCAATGGCGGAGCCGGCGGCGACGAGCCTGCCGTCAGCTCGAGCTGACGTCCTCGTCCAGGCCCAGCTCGCGCTCCAGCCGCTCGACCCGCGCCCACAGCTCGGCGACATCGCGGGCGAGGTCGCTGTCGGGGGCGGCGGTGACCGGCGCGGGGTCCGCGGTGTCGACCTCGTTGCCCGGGAGGTCGGAGTGGTCGGTCGGCTCGGTCACGTCCGTCACGGCGTCGGCTGGTCCGGACTCGTCGTCGGTCAGCGTGTGGGCCCAGCGGGGCTCGCGCTCGCCGGGTCGGCGTTCCAGGCGGACGACGAAGGGGTCGGGGCTGCGGGCGGCGAGCGTGTCGAGCACGTCGTCGGCGTTGACCGTGCCATCGTCGCCGTCGAGGTGTCGTTCCGCCCTCGCCCGCACCTCGTTGGTGGTCTGCGCGCCGCGCAGCACGAGGACGGCGAGGACGCCCAGCTCGGCCGGCGACATGCGCCAGCGTTCGTCGGCGCTGTGGCGGTAGCGGATCGTGCGCCCGCCGTGCGACGGGTGAACGAATCGCACGAGGCCCATCGACTTGAGCGACAGCAGGGCGGCCTCGACCGTCCGGTCGTCGTAGGCGACGACGGGGTGCCGGTTGGTCGACTGGTTGCAGGCCAGGCGCAGCGCGTTCAGCGTCAGGGGGTAGGAGTCGGCGACGGCCACCTCCTTCTCGATCAGGCAGGCCAGCACTCGGGCCTCGGCGGCGCTCAGCTCCATCGTCCGCGCAGCTCCATCGTCACAGTCTGGCGGTTCGCCACCGGCGAGCTGGGGTACACCGGGCCGACCCGAGCTGGGAGCCGCCCAATGAACGTCGCCATCGTCCTGTTGCTGATCGCCCTCGCCCTGGCGGTGCTCGGCCTGCTGGTCAAGGGCCTGCTGTGGCTGCTGTTCATCGGCGTGCTCGTCGCCCTCGCCGCGATCGCCCTCGGTGCGGCCTCGCGCCGGCGGCTGTCCGCGCGGCGCTAGCGCCGCTCGCCGAGCGCGTCGGCGTAGGCGACGATCGCCGCGAACTGCTCGTCGGTCAGCGGGAGCACCGACAGCCGGTTGCCGCGGGCCAGCAGTGGCGACGTGGCCATTTCGGGGATCGTGCGCAGCTCGGCGAGTGACACGAAGTTGAGCGCCCGCACCGGCGCCACCGTCACCCAGTCCCAGCGCGGGTCGTCGAGGGGAGAGGTCGGGTCGTAGTACTTCGAGGCGGGGTCGAACTGGGTGGGGTCGGGCTCGGCGCCGACCACCACCTCGCAGATGCCGGCCGCCCCGGGTGGCTTGGCCTGGGAGTGGTAGAAGATCGCCTGGTCGCCCACGCCCATCGCCCGCAGGTGGATGCGGGCCTGGTAGCTGCGCACGCCGTCCCACCCCTCGCGCCCGTTGCGCACCAGGTCGTCATACGAAAACACGTCCGGCTCACTCTTCACCAACCAGAAGGCCATCTCGCGATTCTGGCCGGCCACGGGTCACCGGCGAGCGCAGCGAGACGGTGGACACATCTGGGCGCGGAGATTCTCAAGACTGAGAACGTGCGCGCCCAGATCGAGTCGCAACCCCGATCGAACCCGTCGCGCCGCGTGATCTGGGCGCGCACGTTCTCACGATTGAGAATCTCCGCGCCCAGATGGTCCCACCGCTCGCTGGCGCTCGCTTGTGACCCGTGTTCCCAGCGTGGTGCTACAGCACCACGTTGATCATGCGGGCGGGGACGACGATGACCTTCTTGGGGACCTGGCCGGCCGTGGCGGTCTGCACCTTGGGGTCGGCGAGGGCTGCGGCCTCGACCTCCTCGGCAGTTGCCGACGCCGCTACCACGATGTGGCTGCGCAGCTTGCCGTTCACCTGCACCGGGTACTCGACCGTCTCTTCGACCAGCAGCGCCGGATCGGCGACGGGGAACGGCACGTACGTCACCGTCTCCTCGTGACCCAGCCGGTGCCACAGCTCCTCGCCGACGTGGGGAGCGAACGGTGCCACCATCAGCGCCAGCGCCTCGGCCACCTCCCGGCTGGTCGGTCCGTCCGCCTTGGTGACGTGGTTGTTCAGCTCGATCAGCTTGGCGATCGCCGTGTTGAACCGCAGGGCCTCGACCTCGGTGCGGACAACGTCGATCGTGCGGTGCAACCGCTGGCGGGTCTCCGCGTCGGCCGGCTCGTCGACGACGGCGGCGCGGCCCGTCGACTCGTCGATCACGTTGCGCCACAGCCGCTGCAGGAAGCGATACATCCCGACGACGTCGCGCGTCTCCCACGGACGGGACGCGTCCAGCGGACCGGTCGCCATCAGGTGCAGCCGCAGCGTGTCGCTGCCGTAGGCCTCGAAGATCACCTCGGGCGAGACGGCGTTCTTCAGGCTCTTGCCCATCTTCCCCCACTCGCGGGTGACCGGCGCGCCCTCGAACGAGAACGTGCCGTCGGGCCCGCCGAGCACGTCCTCCGCCTCGACGTACATCCCGCGCTCGTCCGTGTAGGCGGCGGCGAGGACGTAGCCCTGGTTGAACAGCCGGGCGTACGGCTCGTGCGACGACAGATGGCCCAGGTCGTACAGGACCTTGTGCCAGAACCGGGCGTACAGCAGGTGCAGCACGGCGTGCTCGACGCCGCCGACGTACAGGTCGACCCCGCCCGGGTGATCGGCGCGGACCTCCGGGCGCGGCCCCATCCAGTACCGCTCGACCTCCGGGTCGACGAACGCCACCTCGTTGGTCGGGTCGCAGTAGCGCAGCTCGTACCAGCACGACCCGGCCCAATTCGGCATGACGTTGGTGTCCCGGCGGTACCGCTGCGGCCCATCGCCCAGGTCCAGCTCGACGTCGACCCACGACTCCAGCCGATCGAGCGGGCTCTCCGGCTCGGAGAACTCGTCGTCGGGGTCGAACGTGCGCGGCGAGAAGCTGTCGGTCTCGGGCAGCGTCAGCGGCAGCGAGTCGTCCGGCAGGGCGTGCGGGTGACCCGTGACGTCGTAGACGATCGGGAACGGCTCGCCCCAGTAACGCTGCCGGCTGAACAGCCAGTCGCGCAGCTTGTACGTGATCGTCGCCTCGCCGTACCCGTTGGCCTCCAGCCAGGCGTTGGTCGCCGCGACGCCCTCCGCAACCGAGTCAACACCGTTCAGGTCCAAGTCGCCGTTCGACGAGTTGATGTAGGGGGCGTTGCCGACGAACGCCTCCGGCCACCGCGTCGTGTCGAGCGTCGGCTCGATGCCCTGGGCGGCGAACCACTCGTCGGGTGGCCGTTGGATCGGCGGCACGTCCAGCCCGAAGGCGGCGGCGAACTCGAAGTCGCGGTGGTCGCCGCACGGCACGGCCATGATCGCCCCCGTGCCGTAGCCCATCAGCACGTAGTCGGCGATCCAGATCGGCACGTCCTGACCGGTCACCGGGTTGGTGGCGTAACTGCCCGTGAAGACCCCGGTCTTCATGCGGCCCTCGTCCATCCGGTCGACGTCCTTGCGCCGCTCGGCCTGGCGCCGGTACGCCAGCACGTCGACGGCCTCGTCCCCGCCGGTCAGGTCCGGCACCAGCGGGTGCTCCGGCGCGAGCACCATGAACGTGGCCCCGAACAGCGTGTCCGGGCGGGTCGTGAACACCGAGATCGGCCCGGCCGGGCTGGCGAAGTCGACCCGGGCGCCAGGGGAGCGGCCGATCCAGTTGCGCTGGATCGTCTTCAGCGAGTCGGTCCAGTCCAGCGAATCGAGGTCGTCGATCAGCCGGTCGGCGTACGCCGTGATGCGCAACATCCACTGGCGCATGTCGCGCTTGAACACCGGGAAGTTGCCGCGTTCGCTGCGGCCCTCGGCGGTGACCTCCTCGTTGGCGACGACCGTGCCCAGGCCGGGGCACCAGTTGACGGGAGCGTTGGCGACGTAGGCCAGCCGGTACCCGTCGATCACGTCGGCTCGCTCGGACGGCGACAGCGCCGACCACGGACGACCGTCGGCCGTGGCGTCGGTGGCGCGGGTGCCGGCGTCGAGCTCGGCGCGCAGCTCGGCGATCGGCCGGGCCCGCCCGACGCCTCCATCGGGTCGCGGGGCCTCCGGGTCGTACCAGGACTCGAAGATCTGGGTGAAGATCCACTGCGTCCACCGGTAGTAGCCCGGGTCCGTGGTGTCGATCGAGCGCCGCTGGTCGTGGCTCAACCCGAGCCGGCGGATCTGGCGGCGGTAGGTCAGGATGTTGTCGGCCGTGGTGATCGCCGGATGGGTCCCGGTCTGCACGGCGAACTGCTCGGCCGGCAGCCCGAAGGCGTCGAAGCCCATCGTGTAGAGGACGTTGCGGCCGGCCATCCGCTGGTAGCGGGCGTAGACGTCGGTGCCGGTGAAGCCCAGCGGGTGGCCGACGTGCAGCCCGGTCCCCGACGGGTACGGGAACATGTCGAGGATGAACAGCTTCGGTCCGCGGCTGGCCACGCCGAGGGGGTCGGCCAGCGGACCTGCCGGGTTCGGCGACTCGAACGTGCCGTCGGCGTCCCAACGGTCCTGCCACTTGAGCTCGATCTCGCGAGCCAGCGACGCGGTGTACCGGTGGGCCGGCGTCTCGTCGGGTGCGGACGAGGTTTCGTTCGTGGTCTGCGGCGACGTGGTCATGGCGAGCTGACAGCCTACGTAGCGGTCCCTCCGCAGGTGGGCCGTCCGATCGGGTCGCCCGGATAGCGTCGGCATCCAATGTCGCTTCCCTTCTCGACAAACGGAGGCTCGAACAACGGGAGCTCGACCATCGGGCGGCTGGAGGCGGCGGCGGACTCCGGGACCGGTGTCCGCCTCGTCGGTTCCTCCGTCACGCCGGATGGCCAGCCCGTCCACCTGTCGTGGCGCCAGGTCCACGACGAGGCCCGCTCCGTCGGCGCCGCCCTGCAGGCGCGTGGGCTCGGTGCCGGCGACCACGTCGCCATCCTCGGCCCCACCAGCCGGGAGCTGATCACCGCGGTGCGTGGTTGCTGGGTGGCCGGCCTGGCGTCGATGGTCCTGCCGCTGCCCATGCGCATGGGGTCGCTCGAGGCGTTCGTCGCCTCCACCCGGGCTCGCATCCGCCACGGCGACGCCAAGATCGTCCTGATCGACGAGCAGCTGGCGCCGTTCTACGAGGCGGCGCCGGGTGATCCGCCGATCGTGTCGATGGCGGCGGTCCTGCCGGGCGCGCCCGGCGTGCCGTCGGGTGACCGCCTGGAGCTGCCGCCCGACGATCCCGAGCGGCTCGTCATCCTGCAGTACACGAGTGGGTCGACGAGCGAGCCGAAGGGCGTGATGATCCCCGATCGGGTGCTGTCGGCCAACGTCGATGCGGCCTGCGCGGCGGCCGAGATGGGCGGCGACGAGGTGATGGTGTCGTGGCTGCCGCTGTACCACGACATGGGGCTCGTCGGGTTCCTGGCGATCCCGATGACCCGGGGCGTCGAGCTGGTGCAGGCGGCGCCGCAGGACTTCCTGGCCCACCCGGGCAACTGGATGCAGTGGATCTCGGACTGGCGAGGCACCGCGACCGCCGGGCCGAACTTCGCCTGGGTGCTGGCGACTCGGGCGTTGAAGCGGATGCACGACCTCGACCTGTCGTCGCTCACGCTCGCCCTGTCCGGCGCCGAGCCGGTCGACCCGGACGCCGTCGAGGGGTTCGTCACTGCCGCCGGTCGGTTCGGGTTCAGCGCCGGTGGCATGTTCCCGGCCTTCGGCATGGCCGAGGTGGCGATCGCCGGATCGTTCCCGCCGCGGCACCGCGGGCTGGTCTGCGACACCGTGGATCGGGTCGTCCTCGAACGGGACCGCGTCGCCAAGCCGGTGGATGTCGACGACCCGGACGACCTCGCGCTGATCGCTCGCCGACTGCCGTTGCTCGGGCCACCGGTGCCCGGGCTGGAGATGCGCGTCGTCGACCCCGAGACCTACGAGGACCGTCCCGAGCGCCATGTCGGCGAGCTGCTGATCCGCGGGACCTCGGTGACGCCCGGCTACTACAAGCGCCCGGACGAGACGCGCCAGCTGTTCCACGATGGCTGGCTGCGCACCGGGGACCTCGCCTACCTGCTCGACGGCGAGCTGGTCTTGTGCGGGCGGATCAAGGACGTGATCATCGTCGGCGGCCGCAACGTGTTCCCCGAGGACATCGAGCGGGCCGTCGGCGGGCTGCCCGGCATCCGGGCCGGCAACATCATCGCCTTCGGGATGGAGGGCTACAAGGGCAAGGAGAGCGTGGTCGTGGTGGCCGAGGTGCGGGCCGGCGATGGCGTCGAGCTCGACGCCGTGCGCCACGACATCCACCACCGCACGCTCGAGGTGTGCGGGCTGCCGCCACGCGACGTGATGCTGGTGCGGGCGGGAACGCTGCCCAAGACGTCGTCGGGCAAGCTGCAGCGCTCGAAGTGCCGGGAGCAGTACCTCGAGGAGCAGCTCGAATTGCTGGTGTGAGGGAGCGAGTCTTCGAGCGAGCGAACGTTCAGCGCACGGTGAGGGAGCGAGTCTTCGAGCGAGCGAACGTTCAGCGCACGGTGAGGGAGCGAGTCTTCGAGCGAGCGAACGTTCAGCGATGAGTTCCATCCCGGTGTTCGCCTCGGAACGGCATCGAGGCCACGATCCGCAGCACGAGATCGAGTCGTCGGGACTGCAGCCGCCGTTCGAGCACCCGGGCCGGGCCGCAGCGATTCGTGCCGCGCTGGCCGCCGACGACCGGTTCGCGATCGACGAGCCGAACGTCACCGGCACCGGGGCGATCGAAGCCGTCCACGATCCGGGACTCGTGCGGTTCCTCTCGTCGGCGTGGGACGAGTACCAGCGCGTCGTCAAGCCCGTCCACGACGTGGTGCCGGACGTGTTCGCCATGGCGGGCCTGCGCGCCGGCATGGACTGGCGACGCGAGCCGTCGACGGTCGCCGCCCGGCTCGGCTGGTGGTGCTTCGAGACGACCACGCCCCTCACGGCGGGCACGTACGACGCGGCCCGGTCGGCCGTCGACTGCGCGCTCGGCGCGGCGGACGCCGTGCTCGCCGGCGCGTCGCTGGCCTACGCGCTGTGCCGGCCGCCCGGGCACCACGCCACGACGTCCCTGTACGGCGGGTACTGCTTCTTCAACAACGCGGCGATCGCCGCCGTGCACCTCGCCGGTGAGGGTGGGCGGATCGCCGTGCTCGACGTCGACTACCACCACGGCAACGGCACGCAGCAGATCTTCTACGGGCGCGAGGACGTCATGTTCGCCTCGCTGCACGGCGACCCGGCGCGGGCCTATCCGTACCACACCGGGTTCGCCGACGAGGTCGGTGCCGGCAGTGGCCGCGGCACCAACCGCAACGTGCCGCTGGCCGCCGGGACCGACGACGACGCCTACGTGGCGGCGCTGAACGGGGCGCTCTCCGCCGTCGACGACTTCGATCCGGCCGCCGTCGTCGTGTCGCTCGGCGTCGACACGTTCGTCGACGACCCGATGTGCGACCTCGCCCTCACCACCGAGGGCATGGGCCGCTGCGGCGCCGCCGTCGCTGCGTTGGGTCGCCCGATGGTCGTGGTCCAAGAGGGCGGCTACGCCGACGCCGCGCTCGGCGCCAACGTCCGCACCTGGCTGCTGGGAGCCGCCGGACTGCCGTCTGCGTGAGGGAACTGGCCGGATCCGTGCTGTTCGCTCACGCAGAACTTGGTGGCCGGCTCAGCCGGACTTGATGTCGTCGAGCACCTTGGCCCAGCGGTCCGGGTCCGACTGGTACGGCGCGTAGAACGAGATCCGGTCGACGACGTCGCCGTAGCGGTGGTGGAGCTCGGGGCCGACGCGCTCGGGCGGGCCGACGACGGCGAACGTGTTGAGGATCTCGTCGTCGATCAGCTTGCCCATCTGCACCCACTCGCCTTGCTTGGACAGCGCGTTCAGCTCGTCCTGCAGGCTGCCCCAACCGTGCAGCTCCAGCACGGGACGGTAGGCCGGGGTGGATCCGTAGAACGCGATCTGCTGGCGGGTGCCCGCCGCGGCCTGCTCCAGCTCCTCGTCGCCGTTGCCGGTCACGACGAAGCTCGGGCCGACGATCTCGAACCCGTCCATCGTCTTGCCGACCTTGGCCCGACCCCGCTCCAGAGCCGGGATGGTGACCTCGCGGAGGTAGCGCTCGGTCGTGAAGCCGTGGCAGAGGAACCCGTCGCAGACCTCGCCGGCGACCTCGGTCATCAGCCCACCGACGCCGGCGAGGAAGATCTTCGGCACGCCGACGCCGTCGAGGTCCGCGGCGTCGGGCGTGAAGAACGGCGTCATCAGGGTGTGGGTGTAGAACTCGCCGCGGAACTCGAGCTTGGCGCCGGTCAGCCACGTGTCCCAGATCGCCCGGATGGCCAGGATCAGCTCGCGCATGCGCGCCGCCGGGTGGCTCCACGGCATCGAGAAGCGCTTCGTGATGTGTGGCTTGATCTGGCTGCCGAGGCCGAGGACGAACCGCCCCTTGGAGTACGCCTGCAGGTCCCACGCCGTGTTGGCCAGCGTCATCGGGCTGCGGGCGAAGGCGACGACGATCGACGTGCCGAGCTCGATCGTCTCGGTGTGCTCGGCGGCCAGCAGCAGCGGCATGAACGGGTCGTGGCTCGTCTCCGCCGTCCACGCCCCGGAGTAGCCGGTGCGCTCCAGCTCCTTGGCCTGGGCGGCCGCCTTGTCCAGCTGGGTGGGGATGCCTCCGTCGACCTTCATCGAGTGGACGGTAGAGCCCGGCCCCCGACCCGAGCGATCCAGACCCGCGTTTGTTCACTGGACGCCGGCGGAGCGGCGTCGGATGAACAAACGCGGGATTCAGCCGGCGATGGCCAGGCGGTGGTCCCGGGGGCTGACGCCGCGGACCCGCTTGAACGCCGTGCTCAGGGCGTACGGCGTGGCGTACCCGACCTGCTGGGCGACGGCGCCGATGGTGGTGCCCGGCTCGGCGAGCAGGTCGGCGGCGAGGGTCAGCCGCCACGACGTCAGGTAGGCCATCGGCGGCTCGCCGACGAGGTCGCTGAACCGCCGGGCGAAGCCGGACCGGGAGCTGCCGGCGGCCCTGGCCAGCGAGCCGACGGTCCACGGGTGCTCGGGGCTGTTGTGGATCAGCCGCAGCGCCCGCCCGATGACCGGGTCGGCGTTGGCCCGGTACCACGCCGGCGTCGGCGCGTCGGGCCGGGCGAACCAGGCCCGCAGCACGGCGATCAACAGCACGTCGAGCAGCCGATCGAGCACGGACCCCTGTCCCGGCTCGTCCTTGACCACCTCCTCGCGCAGGAGGGCGACCAGCGGTGAGTCGAGGTCGTCCCGGCGGACCACGACCAGCGCCGGCAATGCGCCGAGCAGTCGGTCGCCGACGGCCCCGGCGACCTCGTAGGCGCCGATCAGGAGGTCGGTCGGCCCAGCCGGATCGTTGCCCCACGTGCGCACTCCGAGGCCCATCTCCTCGGCCAGCGGTCGGCCGTCCGGGGTGACGCACTGCTGGCCGGGGTGGATCACGGCGATCGGGGTCGTGGTCGGGTCGTCGGCGATCGAGTACGGCACGAGGCGGCGGGTGATCGCCACATCGCCGGGGCGGAGGAGGGTGGCCGTCGTGTCGTCGAAGATCCACGTCTCGCCGGCCACCGCGGCGATGACCGTCAGCGGCGACTCGTCGAGCACGCGCACGCACCACGGCGGGCGCATCACGGCCCGGAGCAAGAACGCGCCGCGGGCGCGTGGGCCGTCGAGCAGGCCGGCGAGGGCATCCATGAGCGTGAATCTAGACGCTCACGAATGGATTGCGAGCGTTCGACGATGGATCGTCCGTCATCCGTCGACTTGACTGGCTGCCATGAGCACCGATCTCACCTCCGGCGCCACCGGTCGCCGCATCGCCGCACGCCTCGCCGCCTGCGCCCACGACCTCCGCCCCGCCGGCGACGTCGCCGTCCACGCTGAACAGGTGGCGACGTGGACCGCCTGACCCTCGTCCTCGCCGGCGTCAACGTCATCGGGGCAGCGCTGGCCGCCGGCTCGCTGTTCGCGTTCTCGGCGTTCGTCATGAACGGCCTCGACCGCGCCGGTCACCCCGCCGGCATGGCGGCGATGCAGGGCATCAACCTGGCTGCCCCGTCACCGCTGTTCATGCTGGTGCTCCTTGGCACTGCACTGACGAGCCTCGCCTCGGGCGTCCTTGCCGTCGTCCGATGGGGCGAGCCGGGCTCGGCGTGGCTGATCGTCGGCGCCGGGCTGTACGTCGTGTCGCTGGCCGTCACGATCACCTACCACGTCCCCCGCAACGACGCGCTCGGCGCCCTCGACCCGGCCCTGCCGTCGTCGCTCGATCTTTGGCGGCGCTACCAGGTGGAGTGGACCCGGATGAACCACGTCCGGGTGGCCCTCGCCCTCGCCGCCTCCATCGCCTTCCTCCTCTCCCTCCGCCAGATCTGACCGCGCCCCATGGGCGCGGCGTCAGTTCTTGCCTTGCTCGCGGAGGAAGCGCTCGACCTCGTCGGCGATCTCCTCGCCGGAGCGCAGTTCGAGGCCACCCTCACCGGGCAATCCCTCGTGCGACGCGGCGTCCTCGTCGGCGGCGTCGTACAGGCGCTCGAACTGGGCGATCATCGCCTGGTGCTCGTCGTTGCCGTCGACGAGCTGGTCCAGTCGCTCGCGCTGCAGCACTGACTCGCGACGCAGCTCGGCGGCATCGACGCGCACCCCGGTGGCCGCGGCCAGTCCTTCGAGCAGCGCCACCGACGCCGCCGGATACGACATCGACGCCACGTAGTGGGGCACCTGGGCCCAGATGCCCACGGCGGGGATGCCCCGCTCGTGCACCGTCTGCTCCAGCGCCGCGGCCATGCCGGCGGGCACGTCGACCGAGCTGGTGCGGAAGGGCAGGCCGGTCAGGACGTCGCGCGACGGCGACGTGGCCGAGAGGTGCGACGGGCGCGTGTGCGGCGTGGCGAACGGGTACGCCCCGAGCGCCGCCATGCGCTCCACACCCAGCTCCTCGGCCAGGTCGGCGACCGTGCGGGCGAAGCGGTGCCACGCCATGTCGGGCTCGGGTCCGCCGAGCAGCAGCACGTCCTTGCCGTCCGGGGAGCGCCCGCGCTGGATCGCCGGCGACGACCACACCAGGCGATGGTTGACCCCGTCGCGCAGCTCGAGGATCGGCCGGCGGGCCCGGTAGTCGATGTACACGTCGTCGTCGAACTCGACCAGCGGCGCGGCGCTGCACTCCTGCTCCAGGGCGCCCATCGCCGCCGCCGCGGCGCCGCTGGCATCGATCCACCCGGTCAGCATGACGACGAGCACCGGAGCATCCAGCCCGTCGGCATCGGACACGTAGCGGTGGTCAGCCGTCATTGCGTTCCCCGGCCACGCAGGCCGTCATTGCGTTCCCCGGCCACGCAGGCCGTCCCTCGCTCGCGAGCGCCGATCGTCACGTCTCCACCAACCGTTCGAGCTGTTCGGCGGCCATCGTCGCCGCCGCGTCAACCTGGGCGGCGAAGGGCGCCAGCTCGCTGGGGTCGCGCTCACCCAGCGCACCCCCGACGTAGCGGGCGTAGACGCCCTCCAGGATGCAGGCCAGCTTCCAGTACCCGAAGGCGACGTAGAAGGACAGCTCCGAGAGGTCGCGCCCGGACACCTCGGCGTACCGCTCGACGACCTGCTGGCGGTCCCAGAAGCCCGGCGCCGTCGTCGACCTCCCACCCCACGCGCTGGCCGCGTCGCCGGGACCGGTCCAGTACACGTGCAGCAGGCCGACGTCGGCCAGCGGATCGCCGAGCGTGCAGATCTCCCAGTCGAGCACGGCGACGACGTCGCCGGCGCTGGAGACGATGGCGTTGTCCAGCCGGTAGTCGCCGTGGACGATGGCCGCCGGGCCCTGTTCCGGGATGCGCTCGGTCAACGCCGCGTGGACGTCGTCGACGAGGGGGAGATCACGTGTGCGCTGCTGCTCCCACTGCCCATGCCAGCGCTTCAGCTGGCGGGCGATGTAGCCATCGTGGCGGGCCAGGTCGGTGAGGCCGACGGTGTCGATGTCGACGGCGTGCAGCGCGGCCAGCGTGTCAGCGACCGAGCGGCTGGCCCGGGCGCGGGCGTCGACGTCGAGCATGGCCTCGGCGATCGTGACGTCGCGCACGACATGACCCTCGACGAACTCCATGACGTAGAACGGCGCCCCGATCACGTCGTCCTCGGGGCAGTAGCCGAGCGTGGTGGGCACCGGCACCGGCGTGTCGCGAAGGCTGGAGATGATCCGGTGCTCGCGGCCCATGTCGTGGGCGCTGGCCAGCACGTGTCCGAGCGGTGGACGGCGCAGGACCAGCGCCCGCCCGGCGGCGTCCGTGACGCGGTAGGTGAGATTGGAGTGGCCACCGGCGATGACGTCGAACCGGAACGGCGCCGCGGCACCCTCGACGCTTTCGGTCAGCCACGCCGTCGCGCCCGGGACGTCGATGCCGGCCGCCGGATCGGCGGGCGCTCGGCCAGCGATCGGGTCGGCGGTCATCGACCCGACGGTAACGCGACGATCGGGCCCTCCGACCCGGTCCTCGATGCCGGCTGCGCCGCCGTGACCGGGCCGTAGCCTCCATCGTCATGGCAGCGATCGACGTGACGGACGCGACCTTCGAACAGGACGTCGTCGAGCGATCCAAGTCGGCGGCGGTCGTCGTCGACCTCTGGGCGCCCTGGTGCGGTCCGTGCAAGACCCTCGGGCCGATCATCGAGAAGGTGGTCGACGCCACCGACGGTCAGGTCGTGCTGGCCAAGGTCAACGTCGACGAGAACCCGGCGATCAGCCAGGCCTTCCGGGTGCAATCGATCCCGGCGGTGTTCGCGCTGCGTGACGGGGAGGTGGTCGACGGATTCGTCGGCGCCTACCCGGAGCACGAGGTGCAGCGGTTCGTGGACGGTCTGCTGCCGAGCGCGGAGCAGTCGCAGGTCGCCCAGCTCCTCGCCGCCGGCGACCAGCTCAGCCTGCGCCAGGCGTTGGCGCTCGAGCCCGGCAACGAGGACGTCATCGTCGCCCTCGCCGAGTTGCTCGTCGCGCAGGGGGACACGGAGGAAGCGCTGGCACTCTTGGAGAAGATCCCGGCCAGCGATCGCACCCGCAAGATCGCCGCCGCCGCCCGCGTGGGCGTCGAACCGACCGACGACTACGACGCCAAGCTGGAGGAGCTGCTCGGTCGGGTGGGCGAGGACGACGCCGCCCGCCAGGAGTTCGTGGACATCCTCGAGCTGATGGGTCCGGACGACCCGCGCACCGCCGGCTACCGCCGCCGCCTCACCGCCCAGCTGTACTGATCGGCGCTGTATTGGCCGTCGCAATCGACTCACTCCGGCCGATGGCGACGGCCAGGACCGGTCTGCTCGGCTGGCGTCGGTAGGGTCCGCCCACCGACATCCCCCAACTCCCGTCGCGCCACCGGCGCGCCGAGCGAGGAGGGATCGATGCCCGTCGAGGACATCGCCGACGAGGACCTGGACGTCGGCTCGGCACGCTCGTCGGACCGCTGGCGACCCGGCCCCGACGGCCGGCTCCGCCCCTGGATCGAGTGGTTCGGTGCCGGCCGGCTGATCGCCGGCGGGCTGACCGCTGTGGTCCTCGTCGTGATCGGCTGGTGGCTGCTGCGGTCCCCGACGACACCGATCGAGGCCGGGCTGCCCCAGGCCACGGCGCCGCCGTCGGGCACGGCCGCCCCAGCGGTCCCGGCGACCAGCGAAGCACCGGCGGCGGTGATCGTCCACGTCGCCGGTGCCGTGGCCGCGCCCGGTGTGTACGAGCTGCCCGCCGGGGCGCGAGTCGAGTCGGCCCTCCTCGCCGCCGGCGGGCCGACCGCCGGCGCCGACCCCGGCGCCCTCAACCTGGCCGCCGTCGTCGCCGACGGCGAACGCGTGTACGTACCTGTCGTGGGAGAGGCGCCGCCACCCGCCCCGGCCGGCGGGTCGAACCCGGCGCCGGCGGGACCGATCGACCTCAACCGTGCCACGGTCGACCAGCTCGACGACCTGCCCGGCATCGGACCGGCCACGGCCACGGCGATCGTCGACCACCGCAGCGCCAACGGCCCGTTCGCGTCGGTCGACGACCTGGAGGCCGTCCGCGGCATCGGCCCCGCCAAGCTCGACGCGCTCCGCGACCTGGTGGCGGTGTGATGTCGCTAGAAGCTCAGCACGTCGCCGAGGGCGACGCGCGCCACGCCCACCGCGACGCCGGCGCCCACGCAGATGCCGATCGCCATCACCGCGTAGTCCCGCCAGTAGTCGGCCCACGTCGCCATGGGGTTGCGCGTGGACCGCCGGGCGGCGAGGAACCCGACGACGATCCACAGCACGACGCTGATCCCGATGCCGATCGGCCACAGCACGCTGCTGGAGAACGGCGCGCCGACAGCCAGGAGACCGGGCGCGGCCATCACCGAGAGCACGAGGCCGGTCAGTCCAGTGCCGGCGCTGTTGCCGACGCTGATCACGAGCAGCGCCAGCAGCCCGACGCACAGCGGGGGCACGACGGCAAGCAGGGGTCCGCGGGTCCGGATGCGACCGCGGTACCACCGTGGGCCTTCGTAGGTGTAGCGGGACATGGAGAGGAGCGCGATGGCAGCAGGGTACGGGATCCTTCAGCCGCCGCCGCGGCATGCTAGGTCCGCTTCCCGCCCGGTTCTGCCGACGCTGCCGACCGTGTGGGTCGTCGTGGCGGCCGTCACGACGGCGCTCACGTGCGCCGTCCGAGCGCCCTGGATCGGCGTCGCGCTCGCGCTGGTCGCCGTCGTCGCCCGGCGGCCTGGGATCGCGGCCGCCCTGGTCGTGTTGGCCCTGATCGCCACGATCCGCAGCGACCGCTCCTGGGACTCGCTCGCTCCCGACCGCCTGGGCTCGGTCGACGCCTGGGCGACCGTCGTCGGCGATCCGCAGCGCTACCCAGGCGCCGTCCGGGTGGTGGTCGAGGTCGACGCCGAGCGCTACGAGCTGTGGGTGCGTGGTCGAGCCCGGCAGCTGCGGGCAGCCACGTGGCGCGGCGGCGACCTCGTGCGCGTGGCCGGTGACCTGCAGCCGCTCGACCCTGACCGGGCCGACCGTGTCGCCTGGCAGCACGTCGTCGGCGAGCTCGACGCCGACTGGCTCGGTGATCGGCGCCCCGGCGGTGCGCTGGCGGAGTCGTCGAACCGGGTGCGGGCCGTCATCGCCCGCGGCGCCGACGTCCTGCCCGCCGACCAGGCGGCGTTGACGAGGGGCTTGGTGATCGGCGACGACCGTGACCAGCCGCCGGCGATGGTCGAGCGGTTCCGCCAGAGTGGGCTGTCGCACCTCACCGCGGTCTCCGGGCAGAACGTTGCGTTCGTCCTGGCCGCCTGCGGCCCGCTGCTGCGCCGGGCCCGTCCCGTCAACCGGTGGGTGGCGACCGTGGCCGTGATCGCCTGGTTCGTCGTGCTCACGCGGGCCGAGCCGTCCGTGCTGCGGGCGGCGACGATGGCGGGGCTCAGCGCGACCGCCTTCCTCCTCGGCCGCCAGCGGGAGCCGCTGCGGCTGCTGGCGCTCGCCGTCACCGGCCTGCTCCTCGTCGACCCGCTGCTCGCCTGGTCCGTCGGGTTCTGGCTCTCCGTCGGTGCCACGGCGGGCGTCACGGGCATCGGCCCATGGCTGGCGCTGCGCCTCAGCCGCCTCGGACCGCTGGCCGTGCCGGTCGCCATCACCGTCGGTGCCCAGGCCGGGGTGGCCCTGCCCAGCCTGCTCGTTTTCGGGCGGCTGTCGATGATCGGCACCGCCGCCAACCTGGTCGCCGTCCCCGTCGCCGGCCTCGTCATGCTGTACGGGCTGCCGGCCTGCCTGCTCGCCGGCAGCGTCCCGGCGATCGCACCGGTCGTGATGGCGCCGGTCGGCGTGGCGGTGGCCTGGATCGACGCCGTGGCGACGGTCGGGGCCCGCCTCGAGCCACCGGCTCCGTGGTCATGGCTGGCCTCCGTGGCGGCCGTCGCCGTCATCGCGCTCGTCATCCGGGTGCGAGGGGGCCGACGCCCACACGTCAGTGACCTGGATCGCGGTACGCGATGAGAGATCGGCGGTCAGCGGGCTGGAGGACCACGGCGCGCGGTGTGCCACCGAGCCCGGGTGCTCGAGTCGGGTCGGCCCAGATTCGGGTGCGGAGGGTGTCGAGGAAGGCGGCGGCGCGGGGGACGTCTTCGAAGTCGAGCTGGACGACGATGTAGCGGTCGTCGTCGATCGGCTGGCTGACGCGATGGGCGATGACTCCGCCGCGTGTTCGCAGCGGTTCGGCGCGGTCGAACGCCGCCCTCCACTCGCCGTACTCGGTGATGGGATGCTCGATGTGCAGTGTCGTCACCCCACGATCGTGCGGCGATACCTCGCCGCGGCACCATCCCAACTTGTTGGGACCGGCAGCTCGCATAGCGTCGAGGTCAGTGGGCGTGCTCGAGCGCATCGACGGGATCTGTCAGCGTCACGCCGACGAACGTGAGCTGCGGGTTGCGGTGCTCGCCGAACTGCGGTCGGCGATCCCGTTCGATGCGTTCGCGTGGCTCCTCACCGATCCGGTGACCTGCGTCGGGTCCTCTCCGGTCGCCGAGGTGCCAGTCATCGCCGACCTGTCACGCGTGATCCGCGCCAAATACCTGACGACGGTCAACCGGTGGACGAGCCTGGCGCCGGGCGTCGCCGTCACGCTCGTCGGTTCGACCGGGATCGACCGGTCCCGCGCCGACCCGTGGTGTTCGATGCTGGCGTCGTGCGGGATCTGCGACGTCGCGTCGGTGGTGCTGCGCGACGCAGCCGGCTGCTGGGGCTTCATCGACCTGTGGCGCCGATCCGGCCCGTTCGGTCCGGACGAACGCCACACGCTCGGCGCCCTTTCCGGTGTCGTGATCCCGGCGCTGCGGCGAGCGCAGCTCAGCACCTTCGAGACGCCATCGACCCTCGACCTCGACGGTCCGGCGGTCCTGCTGCTCACGGACGACCTGGCGGTCGTCGGACACACGGAGCGCAGTGAGCACTACTTGCGGGCGCTCCTGCCGGCCGGAGAGGGACGGGCCGCGATCCCCGCCGCGGCGCTCAACGTCGCCGCCCAACTCCTCGCCGTCGAAGCCGGTGTCGACGATCGACCGGCGCAGGCGCGAGTCCACGTCCCCGGGCGCTCATGGATGACCACCAGCGCCGCACGGATCACCGCCTCGACTCCGCACGGTCCGACGATCGCCGTCAGCATCGAACCAACACCGCCCGCCGAGCGAGCATCGCTCTACGGGCGCATCGCCGGGCTCACCGGACGCGAGACGGACGTCCTCGAATCCGTGGTCGCCGGGCACGACAGCCGGCACGCCGCCCGCATCCTGGGGATCTCCGAGCACACGTTGCAAGATCACCTCAAGTCGATCTTCGCCAAGACCCGCACGGACTCACGCCGCCTGCTCATCGCCCGCGCCACCGGCGCCGGCGTTCAGCCGCCGGGATGAGCGGCAGGGCGCGTCGTGCGCCGATCGCTCAAGCGCACGGTGACGGTGCGTCGTCGCCGTCGGCGGCTGCGAGGATGGCCGCCCGATGACGGTGCACCTCCTCACCGGTGACGACGAGGCGCTGCTGCGCTCGGCGGTCACCGATCTGGTCCACGAGCTCGTCGGGGACGGGGACCGCTCGTTGGCCGTCGACGAGTTCGACGGCGACGAGTACGAGCTCGGCGCCGTCGTCGACGCCGCCCGTACGCCGCCGTTCCTCACCGAGTCACGCGTGGTCGTGGCCCGAGACGTCGGGCGGTTCACCGCCGACCAGGTCGACCCCCTGGTGGCGACGGTCTCCGACCTGCTGCCCACGACGGACCTGGTGCTGGCGGCGAGTGGCCGGCTGCCCAAGGCGCTGACCGATGCCGTGAAGGCGGTCGGGGGGACGACGACGTCGACGGGAGCTCCCAACCGGGCCCGTGACCGCCAGAGCTGGATCGCCGAGCGGGCGGCGGCCGACGGTGTCAGGCTGGCGCCAGCCGCCGCGGCGGCGATCGCCGAGCGGGTCGGCGAGGACGTCGGGCGGGTCGACGGGATCATCGACACGCTGGCGGCGACGTTCGGCGATCGTCAGCTCACCGTCGGCGACGTCGAGCCGTTCCTCGGCGAGGGCGGCGGGGTGCCGCCGTGGGAGCTGACCGATGCCATCGACGCCGGCCGCACCGCGGAGGCCCTCGAACTGCTCGCCCGCATGACCGGCCCGGGCGGTCGCCACCCTCTCGCGCTGATGGCCGTCCTGCACGGCCACTACGTCCGCCTGGCCCGCCTCGACGGCGCCGATGCGACCAGCGAGGCGCACGCCGCCGAGGTCCTCGGCATCAAGCCCGGGTTCCCGGCCCGCAAGGCGCTGCAGCAGTACCAGCGACTCGGCGGCACCGGCGTGCAGCGGGCGATCGATCTGCTCGCCGGCACCGACCTCGACCTGCGCGGCGCCAAGGACCTCGACGACGACGTCGTGCTGGACGTGCTCGTCGCTCGGTTGAGCCGCCTGCGCCGGTAGCGCCCCCGCCGCTCCGCCCATCTGGGCGCCCAGGTTCTCAACTTCGAGAACGTCCGCGCCCAGAAGTGGGTTTGAGAACGTCCGCGCCCAGAAGGGGCGGCGGACGAGGGGGTCAGGCCCCGGCGGAGACCTTCTTCATCAGGCGGGCCTTGCGGCGGGCGGCCTGGTTGGGGTGGATGACGCCCTTCGACGCCGCCATGTCGAGGCGCTTCACGGCGAGGCGCACGTCGGCCTCGTTCTCTTCGGTACCGATGGACCCCACGGCGTGCTTGACGCGCGTGCGCAGCTCGCTCTTGACTGCCTTGTTGCGCGTCGCCCGCTTGGCGTTCGTCAGGTTGCGCTTCTTCTGGCTCTTGATGTTGGCCACGTTCGGTCGTCTCCAGGATCGGCTCGGCCCGCCGAGGCTATCGGCGCACCCGGGACCCTCCCAACGACCGCCGGTAGCCTCGACCGACGACCATGGAGCTCGATCGGATCCGCAACTTCTCGATCATCGCCCACATCGACCACGGGAAGTCGACGTTGTCGGATCGGATCCTCGAGGTCACGGGCGCCGTCGACGCGCGTGACATGCGCGAGCAGTACCTCGACTCGATGGACCTCGAGCGCGAGCGCGGCATCACGATCAAGGCCCAGAACGTGCGCGTCGACTGGCGCGACCACGTCTTCCACCTGATCGACACGCCCGGCCACGTCGACTTCGGCTACGAGGTCAGCCGGTCGCTGGCCGCCTGCGAAGGCGTTGTCCTGGTCGTCGACGCCGCCCAGGGCATCGAGGCCCAGACGCTCGCCAACTGCTACCTGGCCCTCGAGCACGACCTCGAGATCGTCGCGGCGCTGAACAAGATCGACCTCCCGGCGGCCGAACCGGAGCGCTACGCGGATGAGATCGAGCGCGTGCTCGGCATCGCCGCCGAGGACATCCTGCGCATCTCGGCCAAGACGGGCGAGGGCGTCGCCGACCTCCTCGACGCCGTCATCGAGCGCATCCCGCCGCCGGTCGGGGACCCGGACGCGCCGCTGCAGGCCCTGATCTTCGACAGCCAGTTCGACCAGTACCGCGGCGTCGTGTCCAGCGTGCGCGTCGTCAATGGCCGCCTGAACGGCAGCGGGCGGTTGCGGTTCATGCAGGCCGGCGCTCAGCACGACGCCATCGAGATCGGCGTCCGTCGACCGGTCCCGACCCCGGTCGCCGAGCTCGGTCCCGGCGAGGTCGGCTACCTGATCGCCGGCATCAAGGACGTCGGCGAGGCCCGATCCGGCGAGACCGTCACCACGTCGGCCCACGGCGCCGCCGAGCCGCTGCCCGGCTACCGCGACCCCAAGCCGATGGTCTTCTCCGGCCTCTACCCGATCGACGGCGACGACTTCGAGAACCTGCGTGACTCGTTGCAGAAGCTGAAGCTCAACGACGCCTCGATCACCTACACGCCGGAGACGTCGGGCGCCCTCGGCTTCGGGTTCCGGTGCGGCTTCCTCGGCCTGCTGCACATGGAGATCGTGAAGGAGCGCTTGGAGCGCGAGTTCGATCTGGCCCTGATCGCCACCGCCCCCAGCGTGGAGTACCGCGTCCACCGCACGGACGGCACGCTCGAGCTCGTCGACAACCCCGCCGACCTGCCGGAGCCGCAGCGCATCGACCACGTCGAGGAGCCCTTCTTCAAGGTCGGCATCGTCACGCCGACGGATTACACCGGGACGTTGATGGAGCTGTGCCAGCAACGCCGCGGCGAGCTGGACAAGATCGAGTACCTGTCGCCGGAGCGGGTCGAGCTGCACTACGTGATGCCGCTGGCCGAGGTGGTCGTCGACTTCTTCGACCAGCTGAAGAGCCGCAGCCAGGGCTACGCCAGCCTCGACTACGAGCCGGCGGGGTACCGGCGCTCCGACCTGGTCAAGGTCGACCTGATGCTCAACGGCATCACCGCTGACGCGTTCTCCACGATCGTGCACCGCAACAAGGCGTACGACTACGGCCGCGACATGGCCGAGAAGCTGCAGCAGCTGATCCCCCGCCAGCTCTTCGACGTGCCCATCCAGGCGGCGATCGGCGGCAAGGTGATCGCCCGGGAGACGGTCAAGGCCAAGCGCAAGGACGTGCTGGCCAAGTGCTACGGCGGCGACATCACCCGCAAGCGCAAGCTGCTCGAGCGCCAGAAGGAGGGCAAGAAGAAGATGAAGTCGATCGGGCGCGTCGAGGTCCCCGGCGACGTCTTCATCTCCGCCCTGAAACTGTGACCTCGGAGCTGGCGCCCGAGGTCGCCGGACCGGCAGCCGGCGGACCACTCCGCCATGGCAAGCCGTTCCGCTCGCTGAAGCACCACAACGCCCGGCTCTTCTTCGCCGGGTTGCTGGTGTCCAACGTCGGCACCTGGCTGCAGCTGACGGCCATGGCGCTGCTCGTCTACCGCCTGACGGGACGGGCCACCGACCTCGGGATCACCGTCGCCCTGCAGTTCGTGCCGATGCTGCTGCTCGGGGCGTGGGCCGGCGCCATCGCCGACCGCCACGACAAGCGGACGATGGCCATCCTCACGCAGGCGTTGCTGGCGACGCAGGCCATCGTGCTGGGCATCGTCGACCTCGCCGGGCTGGCGTCGGTCCCGGTCGTGTGGAGCCTGGTCCTGGTCCTCGGGATCCTGATGGCGTTCGAGAACCCCGCTCGGCGGGGGCTGGTCACCGAGCTGGTCGAGCCGCAGGACATCACGAACGCCACCTCGCTGAACACCGCGGTGATGACCGGCTCGCGCATCTTCGGCCCGGCGCTGGCCTCGCTGATGGTCGACACGGTCGGCACGGCGTGGTGCTTCCTGCTCAACGGCGTCTCGTTCGGCGCCGTGCTCGTCTCGTTGTTGGCGCTGCGGCCGTCCGAGCTGTACCCGGCACCGCGCGCCGATCGCGGCGGCCAGCCCGTGCGCGAGGCCCTGCGGTTCATCAGCCAGCGTCGCCAGCTGCTGATCGTGTTCGCCGTGATGGTCGTCGTGTCGACGTTCGCCTTCAACTACGCCGTGGCGCTGCCGAAGCTGGCCGATGCCAGCTGGGGTGGCGCCGGATGGTTCGGCGTGGTGCTGTCGGTCTCCAGCCTCGGGTCGCTGATCGGGTCGTTGCTGACGGCGCGGCTGGCGTGGGTGTCGATGCGGTGGTACCTCGGCACGACGCTGTTGCTCGGCGTGTCCGGTCTGGCCATGGCGTGGTCGCCGAACCTGGCGCTGGCGCTCGTGTTCGCCGTGCCGCTCGGGGTCGGCGGGGCGGGGTTCATCAGCGGCGCCAACGGCATCATCCAGCAGCAGAGCCCGAACAACATGCGCGGGCGGATGATGGCCCTGACGGCCGTGGCCTTCCTCGGGTCCACGCCCATCGGCGGGCCGATCACCGGCGTGATCGGCGACCGCATCAGCCCCCAGTGGGGGCTGGCGTACGGGAGCGTGGCCGCCATCGCTGCGGTCGCCGTCGCCGTCGTGATCGTCGCTCCACGCCGGGCTAGCACTCGATACCCTTGAGTGCCAGCATGCTCGACGACCGGAAGACCGCAATCCTGAGCGCAGTCGTACAGGAGTACATCTCGACGGCCCAGCCAGTCGGGTCGACCCACATCGCCGACGCGCCCGGCGTGCGCGTCTCGTCGGCGACCGTGCGCAACGAGATGGCCATGCTGGAGCAAGAGGGGTACCTCATCCAGCCCCACACGTCGGCCGGACGGATCCCGACGGACAAGGGCTACCGGTTCTTCGTCGACCACCTCGTTGCGCCGGAGCGCCTCGACCAGGCGGCGCGGTCGCAGGTCGGTGACTTCTTCCGCACCGCCCACGGCCGGCTGGAGGAGATGCTCCACAACACGTCCGACCTGTTGGCCCACCTCACGAACTACGCCGCTGTCGTCGTCGGTCCTCGGGCCGAGGCGCTGGCGGTCCGCAACGTGCAGGTCGTGGCGCTCTCGTCGACGCTGGCCACGGTGGTGGTGGTGCTCGGCAACGGCTCCGTCGAGAGCGAGCAGATCGAGCTGGACGCCACGATGAACGACATCCAGCTGGCCGCCGCCTCGACGCACCTCACGGCGCAGTTGGCGGGGCAGGTGCTCGGCACGGTCGATCACCTGGTGCCGACCGGGGACGACGGCGTCGACGCGCTGAGCGCTCGCGCCCTCGCCGCCGTCCGGCGCGGCTCGGCGGCCGACCACGTGTACGTCGGCGGCACGTCGGCGATGGCGTCGGCGTTCGACGCCGTCGACATCGTGCGTGACGTGCTCCGGACACTCGAGCAGCAGTACGTCGTGGTGTCCCTGCTCGGCGACCTGGTGCAGCGCGGCATGTCCGTGGCGATCGGGGTGGAGCATGGTGTGCAGCTGCTGTCGGCCTGCTCCGTCGTCGTGGCGCCGATCGTGGTCGACGGCGAGCGCCGCGGCTCCGTCGGCGTGCTCGGACCGACGCGGATGAACTACCCGCAGGCGCTGGCCACCGTCGAGGTGGTCAGCGACCAGCTCGGCCGGCGGCTGGAGGACGGCTGATGGCCGCTGACTTCTACGACCTCCTCGGTGTGTCGCGGACGGCGACGCAGGACGAGTTGAAGCGGGCCTATCGCCAGCGGGCTCGCGAGCTGCATCCCGACGCCAACGCCGGAGATCGCGCCACCGCCGAGCGGTTCAAGGAGGTCGCCCGGGCCTACCAGGTGCTGTCGGATCCGGATCAGCGGGCCAGGTACGACCGCTTCGGCGAGGCCGGCGTCGGCGGGGCTGGCGGGCCGCGCGTCGACGACTTGTTCGGCGGCGGCGGCGGTGGCTTGAACGACCTGTTCGACGCGTTCTTCGGCGGGCAGAGCCCGTTCGGCGGTGGCGGCGGCCGGCGCGGTCCGAGCGGGCCGCCGCGCGGACAGGACATGGAGGTCGTGGCGGACGTCGCCTTCGAACAAGCAGTGTTCGGCGCCACGGTGGCGGTCACGCTGCGCATGCCCCGCCGCTGCGAGGACTGCGACGGTCGCGGGGCCGGTGCCGGCACGCAGCCCGTCACGTGCGCCGACTGCAACGGTCGCGGGCAGGTCCAGCGCGTCCGCCAGAGTCTGCTCGGCCAGATGGTCACGTCGGCGCCGTGCCCGCGCTGCGGCGGGCTCGGCGAGGTGATCGTCACGCCGTGCCCGACGTGTCGGGGCGAGGGTCGCGTGACGGTCGAGCACACGTACCACGTCGACGTGCCGGCCGGCGTCGATTCGGGTTCCACGCTGCGCCTCGGCGGGCGTGGCGCGGCCGGCGCTCGCGGCGGCAAGGCCGGCGACCTGTACGTGCACGTGCGGGTCAGCGCGCACGAGCGCTACCGGCGCGACGGCATCGACCTGATCACCAACGTGCCGGTGTCGATCGCCCAGGCCGCGCTGGGGGTGACCCTGCCGTTGCCGACGTTGGACGGCGACGAGGAGCTGGTCGTCGAGGCCGGCACGCAGCCCGGACACGAGTTCGTGCTGCGTGGCCGGGGCGTGCCGCGACTGCAGGGCCGGGGGCGCGGCGATCTGCGCGCCCGCGTCCTCGTGGAGGTGCCGACGAAGCTGGCCGAGGACGAGGCCGAGCTGCTGCGCCAGCTGGCCGACAAGCGCGGCGAACCCGTCCACCCGCCAGGCAAGGGCCTGTTCTCGCGGATCAAGTCGGCGTTCTCCTGAGGCGGACGAGTTGATGGCCTCGCTCGCTCCGAAGACTCCGCTCCTCGGCCTGGGCCGGGCAAGGCCGGCCTGGGCCGACATGCTCACTGCGGCATGGGCCAAACGGTTCTGCCCAACTGAGCGCGCAGGGCGAGTTCACCCCTTGTGATTGATGACGCACTGCGGCGGTCGGCGGCGCACGTGTGGGTCGGCGATGTCTGCCACCCGGTGGTGCACGACGACGCCGTGCACCACCTCCTGCGCGTGCTGCGGCTGCGCGACGGGGCTGCGGTCACCGTGACCGACGGTGGCGGGCGCTGGCGGTCGTGCCGGTTGATCGGCGACGAGCTGGAGCCCGTCGGACCGGTGGCGACCGAGCCCGCGCCGCGCGACCCGATCACGATCCTCGCCGCCGCACCGAAGGGCGATCGCGTCGAGTGGCTGGTGCAGAAGTGCACCGAGATCGGCGTCGATCGCATCGTCGTCGTCACCGCCGACCGTTCGGTGATGCGCTGGGACCACGACCGGGGGGTCCGTCACGTCGAGCGGTTGCAGCGCATCGCCGCGGAGGCTGCGCTGCAGTCGCGCCGCGTGTGGTTTCCGGTCGTCGAGGGTCCAGTCCCGTCGGCGACCGTGCTGCCGGGCATGGTGGTCGCCGAGCCGGGTGGGCGGGCGCTGAGCCCTGCGGACTGCACGGTCGCCATCGGTCCAGAGGGTGGCTGGACGCCCGGCGAGCTGGCGCTGGCCGGCGACCGCATCCACCTCGGGCGCAACGTGTTGCGGGTCGAGACGGCCGCAGTGGTGGCCGCCACGCGCCTTGTGATGCTGCGCGACGGACCGCCGTGATGGCGCCGTTCGGCGTCTACGTCCACGTGCCGTTCTGCGCTGCCCGCTGCGACTACTGCGCGTTCGCCACGTGGACCGACCGTGACCACCTCGTCGGGTCGTACCTCGACGCCGTGCGCACTGACCTCGGGCGGGCGATCGACGACGGGATGCCGACGGCGAGCAGCGTGTTCATCGGCGGCGGGACCCCGACCCGCGTGCCGGCCGACGACCTGGCGGCGGTGATCGCTGCCGTCCCCCTGCAGCCCGGCGCAGAAGTGACGGTGGAGTGCAACCCGGACGACGTGACGGCGGCGATGGTCGAGACGTTCGCCGCCGCCGGCGTGGACCGCGTGTCGATCGGCGTCCAGTCGATGGTCCCGCACGTGCTGGCGGCGCTCGGTCGGACGCATGATCCGGGCAACGTCGAGCGGGCAGTGGCGGCGGTGCGTTCGGCCGGCCTGCGGTCGTTCAACCTCGACGTGATCTACGGGACGGTGGGGGAGTCGGCGGCGGACTGGCGCACGACGGTCGAGCGGGTGCTGGACCTCGAACCGCCGCACGTCTCGGCCTACGCCTTGACCGTTGAGGCCGGAACCCCGTTGGCCGACGACCCCGCTCGCCAGCCGGACGACGACGTGCAGGCCGACGACTACGAGCTGGCCGACGATCTGTTGACCGCCGCCGGGCTGGCCAACTACGAGGTGTCGAACTGGGCTCGGCCCGGCCACGAATGCCGGCACAACCTCCTGTACTGGAGCGGCGACGACTACCTCGGCTTCGGGTGCGCGGCGCATTCGCACCGTGGCGGGCGGCGGTGGTGGAACGTTCGCACGCCCGAGCGCTACGTGGCCGCCGTCGCGTCCGGCCGGTCCACGGAGGCGGCGGGGGAAGAGCTGGCCCCGGACGCCCGGCGGGTCGAGGGCCTGCAGCTGTCGCTGCGCACACGGACCGGTGTCCCGCTCGACGCCCTCGACGGTGACGACCTCCCCGGGCTCGTCGAGCAGACCGGCGACCGGTGGGTCCTCACCCGCCGCGGCCGCCTCCTCGCCAACGAGGTCGCCCTCCGCCTCAAATGATGGCCTCGCTCGCTCCGAAGACTCCGCTCCTCGGCCTGGGCCGGGCAAGGCCGGCCTGGGCTGTCACGCCCGCTGCGACCGGGGCCAAACGGTTCTGACCTCCCTCCATCGGAGGGTTTCGCGGCAGGGGGTCAGGCGGTCGCCGAGGCGTAGAGCGATTCGCCGGTGCGGGCGGCCGCTTCGGCGACCTCGACGAGGCGGGGGTTGGCCAGCGGGTCGGCGGCCCGACCGCGCCAGCGCGAGACGGTGCGCAGCGCCTCGGACTTGACCCGCTCCGGATCGGCGCCCTCGTCCAGCCCGAGCGCCCGCGACGGGCGATCGGCGAGGAGCAGCGTCTGCAGCTCCCTTCGCTCGCCGTCGCTCACCTGCACCTGGCCGCTGGCCACGAGGTGGGCGGCGCGGATCTGACCGAACTCCACGGCGCTGGCCTCCAGCCGCTCGGCCTGACGGTCGATCTGGTCGGCCGGCCCGGGGTGGGACGAGCGCAGGTCGACGGCCAGGGCCCGCACGGCCGCCAGGGCGGAGCGAGCCTGCAGCACCCGGGCCCGTGGCAGGAAGTGCTGAGCGATGACCCGCCGCAGCTCGCCGAGTCCCGAGACCTCGACCAGCTGCGGGCCGAGCTGCGCCGCGGTGCCCCGCCCGGCCCTGACCTCGCGCACGGCGACACGCACACCGAACATTCCCAGCCGATCGATGAGATGGCGCCGGACCTCGACGGTGAGGTCGCTGTTGTGCACGTCGAGGAAGCCGCCGGCGTCCAGCAGCATGCGGTCGAGCACGTCGTCCGGTGTGGAAGCGAGCGCCCGCAGCGCGGCAGCCTCCGACTCGAGCAGCGTCAACCCGGTCTCGGCCAGCAGGCCAGCCATCGGCAGCACCGTCGCCGCCAGCCGGTGCACCGCCGGGTCGCTGCGGTAGCGATCGGCGATGCGTCGCGCCGAGTCCATGGCGTCCAACCGTCCGGCGCCGATCTCGTCGGCTCGTGACAGCACGGCCACCGCGTTCACCGGTGACGCTGCCGTCACCGAGCGGTCCATGAACGCATCGAGGAACTCGACGTCGGACCGGTGGAGGTGGCGCATCAGGTAGATCACGGCATCGGCGTCCGTTGGGTTCGTCTCGTCGTGGGCCAGGAAGTCGCGCGTGCGCCGCGAGTTCTCGTCGTTGATCGACGCCAACCCCGGCGTGTCGATCAGCGTCACGTGCTTGAGGGTCGATGCCGGCCACTGGATGTCGAGCCACGACACGTCGCGCTCGGACAGCTCACCCAGTTTGATGTCGAGCGCACCGGTGTCTCGCGCGAACGTCAGCTCCCGTTGCCCGCCGGACGGCAGCGTCGCAGCGACGCGGTACCCGAGGCCGTGGCGGTACCAGCTGATCATCCGCGTGCACTCGCCGGCGTCGGTCGGCGCCAGCCGCTCGCCGACGAGGGCGTTGAGGAGCGTGGATTTTCCGGCCTTCACCCGGCCGGCGATCGCCACCCGCATCGGACCTCCAAGCCGTTCCACGATCCCGCGAGCTCGCGCCGCGTGTTGGGTCGCGCCGACCAGCTCCTCGACACTTCGGGCCAGCGCCAGCGTGCGTGCCGCGACGCCGTCGTCGCGTGGATCGGTGGGGTTGACGTTCCCATTCATCGCGCACCTCCTGCGGCGACGGTCTCGGCGATGCGCGTCAGCGTCGCCAGTTGCTGGTCGAGCCCGGCCCGCCGGGTGGCGAGCTGCTCCTGCGTCTGCTTGGCGTCGGCCTGGGCCCGTTGGGCGGCGGAGGTGTACGTGCGCTGCAGCTCCGTGAGCCGCGTGGTCAGGCTGTCGCGCAGCTCGCGATGCGCCTGGCGGATCAATCCCGTCAACTTGTCGGTCACCTCGAACTGCACGTCGTCGATGAACTGGCGGACCTGCTGACGAGCGCTCTGTCGGCGCTGGGCGACCTTGCGCTTGCGGTCCTCGACGATCTGCATGCCGCCGAACAGGGCGCCGGCGCCGAGCAGGACGGGGTTGCTGGCGATCATCACGGCCGCCGCGCCGGGCAGGAAGCTGCCCATCATCCCGAACATCATCACGCCGCCCTGGGCGCCGCGCGCTGCCGTCAACCCGGTCTTGAAGTTGGCCTTCAAGCCCCGCTCGTCGCCGTCGAGCGACTTGTCGCGCCACAGCGCGGTGACGTCGAACGGTCGGGCCGTGATGCGCGTGGCACCGAGATCGAGCTGCTCCTCGGCGAGCAGTTCGATCGCCTCGGCCCGGATCGCTCGTTCACCCTGCTCGACGGCGACGAAGGCGCGTGTCACCGCGTCGGCGACGCGGGCCTGGAGCAGGCGGGTCACCTCGTCCCACTCGTCGCCCTTCTTGAGCACCTCGATGCGCTCCTCGAGGTCGCGGGAGATCTCCCGCATGCCGCCGCGCAACCGGTGGGTGGCGCTGGTGGTGAGATCCGAGATGCGGTCGTTGACCAGCACCGACCACCGCGCGCCGGGCCCACGCAGGTGTTCGATCCGGGCGTTGGCCTGCTCGATGGCGGCGACCGCGCCGGCGATCGCCGACGGATCGTCGACGAGCTGACGCTCTTGCTCGAGGCCCGAGCGGACGAGCCTGACGACCCCCTGGACGTCGTGCGCCGAGCGACTCGCCGCACCCTCCTTGGCGGGAGTCACGACCCGGTCGGCGAGATGGCTGATCAGCTCCGGGAAGCGGCTGGCCGCGTTGAGCGCCCGGTCCTTGCGGGCCATCGCCACGGTGCGCAGCTGACTCGACACGGCGACCATCGGGATGCGCACGCCGGCTCGCTCCAAGTGGCCCCGGTTGAGGTCGAGGATCCGCTCCCACTGCGGGTAGAGATCGATCTTGGTCTGGGCGAACAGGACGGTCGGGCACAGCTCGACCGCTCGGCGCAGGAACTCGATCTCCGGCGCCGAGAGCTCGCTCGAAGCATCCGAGACCAGGACCAGGCCGTCGGCGAACGGCAGGAAGGCCAGCGTCGCTGCGGCGTGCCCGGCGCCCAACCCGCCCATGCCCGGGGTGTCGACGATGACGAGGCCCTGGGCGAGGATCGCGCTGGGCACCGTGATCTCGACGCGCTCGACGCCCTTGTGGTTGCCAGGGTTGCCCGCTTCGGAGACCCAGTCGCCGAGCTGCGCGAGTGGGACCGGTCCGCCCGCCGCGTCGTCGCCCGTGCGCCGGACGACGGCGGCGGGCTGCTCGCCGTGGCGCACGAGCGTGATCGCCGACGTTGCCAGGTCGTCGTCGACGGGACAGACCGGCTGACCGAGCAGGCCGTTGACCAGCGAGCTCTTGCCCTGCTTGAACTCGCCGACGACGGCGACGATCGTCGCCGGACGCTGCAGCCGGGCGGCGGCCGCGGTGACGCGACCGACCAGGTCCGGTCGCTCGAGCTGGTGGAGGAGACGCACCAGCTCGAGCGTTCCGTTGCGCACGGCATCGACCGCCGAGGGGGCGGAAGGTGTCGCGGTGGCGCTCATCGTCGCGACCTCAGCCGATGTCCGCGAACAGGTCGTCGACGGACGCTTCGACCTGGTCGGCGGCGGCCATCGAGGAGTCGAACTGCGACGGCTCGGCGGCCGGCGCAGCGTCCATCACCGGATCGGCCATCGGCTCGTCGGCGGGCATCGCCGGAGCCGCCGTCGCCGACACCTCGGGGATGTCGATCGCCGGGGCCGACGTCGCCGGCAGCTGCGGGATGTCCATCGCCGGGGCCGACGTCGCCGGCCTCGGGATGTCCATCATCGGGCTGGTCGCCGCATCGCCGCTGGCCGCTGGTCGCCGCGTCGCCGGCCGGCGCCTGCGGGCGCACGGCGGCATCGGCCGACGGCGCGTCGAGGGCCGGGTCCAGGTGCGGCGGCACGATGCCTCGACCCATGATGTCGTCGCCGGTGTCGGCGACGGGCTGGCCGAGCGACTGAGCGGTGGTGGTGGCCGCCGCCGGGTCGAGCGGACTCGTGGTGCCGCCGGTCCCGAAGAGGTCCGTGACCTGCTTCCACGGCTGCTCGCCGAACGTCGCGCCGGCAGGCTTGCCCAGCGCCTCGACGAGGTTGCCGCCGAGCTGGTCGAAGATGCCGCCGCCGGCGCCATCGCCGGCGACGTCCTTGACGGTGTTCCAGGCGTCCTGCGCCCACGTGCCCTGCAGGTGCTCGCCGACGGTGTCGGTGAACTTGTCGAGGATGCCGTCGCCGCCATCGCCGGCGACGTCCTTGACGGTGTTCCAGGCGTCCTCGGCCCACGTGCCCTGCATCTGCTCGCCGACGGTGTCCTTGACCGTCTCGAGCAGGCCCTCGCCCTTGTCGCCCAGCAGGTCACTGGCCTTGTCGACGATCCCCGACCAGTTCGTGTCGCCGGCAAGGTCTTGGAACTTCTCCTCGACCCAGCTGCCGGCGTCGTCGACCGTCTCCTCGACCGTCTCGACGGCCTCCTCGACGGCGTCCTCGGCCCAATCCTTCAGCTTGTCCAACCAGCCCATGATCTTCCTCGTCTTTCGTGTTGTTGTGGTGGTGGTGGTCCTGGGGGCGAGAAGGGCTCAGCCCAACTCGCCGAACATCTCGTCGACGCTCGCCTCGACGTCGTCGGCGGCGGCGATCGACTGGTCGAACTCGGTCGCAGTGGAGTCCGGAGCCGGTTCGGCGGCGGCGTCCGTGGTGGCCGGTGCGCTGGCATCCGACGACGTCGACGAGCCGGCCGCCGACAGATCGACGCTCGTGTCCCACGTGCTCACCGAGCTGGTCGGCGTCGTGACGCTGGTGTGCTCGACCCCGGCGTCGACGCGCACCCCGTAGCCCTCGGCGAACGCACCTGCTTCGAACCGCTCGGCGACGACACCGTCGTGCTCGATCCGGTCGTAGCCGAGCGACCCGCCGACCGTTCCCACGCCCGGCTCGGTGAACGAGCCTTCCAGGCCGAGGCTCAGCGAGGAACCATCGGGGGTCGTGGCGTAGGCCGCCTCGACGCCGCCCTTGACGATCCCCCCGCCCGCCAGGAGCAGCGAGCCGTCGGCGTCGAGGCTCCCCGCCCAGGACTCGCCATCGCGCACGAAGTCGGCTTCCGCCCGTCCGGACAGAATCCCGTACGGCGTCGGGATCGTCCCTTGGACGGCGCCGTCGAACGCCACATCGCCGTCGGCCTCCACGGTCAGGTCGCCGCCAGCGAAGGGCAGCGGGCCCCAGTCGATCCCCGCCTGCCCTCCGACCTCAGGCCGTCCTCGCCGACGGAGAGGTCGATCTGCTGGTTGATGAAGTCGCTGGAGTAGCCGATGCCGTCGTCGCCGACGGCGGCCCCGAGGTGGATGATCCCGTCGACGCCGACGGAGGCGCTGAGGTCACCGTCGTCGAAGTCGACGTCGATCAGACCACCCGTGACCGCGTCGACGGCGTCGAGCACGGTGTTGTCGACCGCCTCGAGCACAGCACTGGCGACGCCGAGCGTGGCCGTGTCGACGATCGTGCCGACGGCACCGATCGCGTCGCCCGTCCCGGCCGCCACGTCGCCGACCGCATCGACGGTGGCATCGGCCACGTCGGTGACGGCGTCCCACGTCGCGTCGGCGACGTCGCTCAGTCGATCTCTCAGCCATCCGAGGCCCATGCGGCGAACGTACGGATGAGGCGGCGAGCGGGCATCGGGTGCAATCCCGATTGACGTTCCCGATCCGCTCCCGACGGTCCGGGCCGACGCGATGAGCGATGAGCGGTCGCTGACCGCTCACCGCGCCAGCGCGCGGAGGGCGCCGGGGGGATGGGAGACCCCCGGCGCCCTCGAAGGGTGCCAACCGCACTCGGTGTGCTCACACGCCGAGCGGATCGGCGAGCTCCTCCACGGTCGGTGTGTCGAGCTCGGGCTCGCTGGCCCATTCGTCGCCCACCTCCGCGACGTCGGGCACCGTCATCGCGTCGACCGTGTCGGCCGTGTCGACCGTGTCGGCGGTGTCGGCGGCGAGGTTGACGATGTCCGGTGTCTCGATCGACGGCAGCTCGGGCGCCGCCGGCGCATCGCTCGGCGGCTCGGTGACCGCCTCGGCGGTCGTTGCGGGATCGCTCCATGTGGTCACGGCATCGTCGACGGCGGTGGTGCCGAGCACGTCGTCCGTCGACGCGGTGGCGGGAGGCGGCGGGGCCTCGGTCCAGGACTCGGCGACCGGAGGGGTCGGCGTGGTCGGCGTGGTCGGCGTGGTCGGCGTTGTCGCCGCCGGCGCCGGTTCGATCGGCTCGCGTCGTGGTCGGGGGCGGGGAGTCACCGATCGGTGCGTTCCAGCCGTCCGGCGTGGCGGCCATGTCATCGAAGACGTCGGCCAGCCCGCCGGCCGGTGGCGCGCCGTCGGTACCGGCGGCGTCCTGCTGCTGCTCCTCGATGAGGGCGTCGATGCGCTGGTCCTGGGCGAAGTCGCGGACGCGATCCTCGAACTCGTAGCGCAACGAGGCGACGGCGTCGTCGACGGATTGGCCCGGCGCCGGCCGGAACCGGTCGAGCAGCCCTTCGAGGTCGCCGCGCAGCTTGGCGGCGTCGGCCGGGTCGGTGCCGTCCGGGATGGTCAACGCCGTGATCCGCTCCCGCAGCTGGTTGCGGATCGTCTCGATGGACGGTTGTGGAGCGCCCCAGCCGCCCGGCGTGCCCGGCGTGCCCGGGTTGTCCGCCATGTCCGGCGTCGCTGCCGGCACGGCGTCCGGTGTGCCAGCTGGCCAGGTCGGCGGCATGTTCTCGGTACCAGTGGCGTCCTGCTGCTGCTGCTCCTCGATGAGGGCGTCGATGCGCTGGTCCTGGGCGAAGTCGCGGACGCGATCCTCGAACTCGTAGCGCAACGAGGCGACGGCGTCGTCGACGGATTGGCCCGGCGCCGGCCGGAACCGGTCGAGCAGCCCTTCGAGGTCGCCGCGCAGCTTGGCGGCGTCGGCCGGGTCGGTGCCGTCCGGGATGTCGAGCTTGGTGATCCGCTCGCGCAGCTGCATGCGGATGGCCTCGACGTCGGGATCCGAGACCAGGTCCTCGGGCCGCGTCGTCGCCGACGGCCCGGACGTGTGGGCGTCGTCCATCGACGGCGAGGGCTCCGGTGGATCGGCGCGACGCGGTCGCTCGGTGTGCCGTGGCGGTCCGCTCGGGCGGCTGCTGAACACGTTCCCGCCGCCGCCACCACCTCCGGCGTAGCCGCCGCCGCCACCGCCACCGCCGCCACCTCCGGCGTAGCCGCCGCCATCACCGCCGTCTCCTGCGGCGAAGCCGCCGGCCCCGCCCATCGGCGCAGCCGGCGGCGCGAAGGCGCCAGCGGCGGCGTCGAAGGCATCGAGGGAGTCGGCGCCCGCTGCCGCCTCGGAGAAGATCGCCTCGGCGAGCCCGGCGGCGAGGGCGTCCTCGCCCAGCTCGTCCGGGCCGCTGGCCTCGGCGACGCCGTCTCCATCCCACCACTGTTGGTAGGCGAAGTATCCGCCGACGGCGACCGCGCTGGCCGCGGCGGTCTTGCCGAGCAGCGAGACGGCCCGGCGCAACCGGTCGCGGCGGGCCGCCGCAGCGGCGACCGACCCGGTGGTGGCCGATGCCGCTGGGGACGCGCCGCGCTCCCCGGGCCCGGTCACGTCGGCGGGCGCGGCGCTCGGGGCGTCGGCCGGGCCCTGCGGCCACGCCGCGCCGGCGGCGACCACGAGCTTCGGGTCGGCGTCGATCAGTGTCGGCAACCCCGTGGCTGCGCCGACCAGCTCGGCGACCGCCGGCATCCGTGACGAGCCTCCGACGAGCAGCACGCCAGCGAGGTCGGAGAGCGCCATCCCGGCGGAGGCGACTGCCCGCTCGAGCGAGCCGAGCAGGTCGTCCATGCGCTGGCGCATGACCGCCTCGAGCTCTTTGCGGGTGATGCGGATCTCGGTCTCGAGGCCAGGCACGGCGACATGGATGGTCGTCTCGGTGTCCGTCGAGAGCGCTTCCTTGGCCGCCGTGCACTCCGCCCGCAGGCGGGCGACGGCTGCCCGAACCGCAGGATCGGTGGTGTCGAGCTCGCCCAGTTGACCGTCGAGCGCGGCGTCCACGTGGGCCAGCACGGCGTGGTCGATGTCGACCCCGCCGAGGCGCTCCAGTCCCTCGGGTGTCCCGAGCAGCTCGGGACCATCGTCGCCGTTGCGCACGACGGCGGCGTCGAAGGTCCCGCCGCCGAAGTCGAACACGGCGACGGTCTGGCCCGGCTCGAGCCGGCCGAGGTGGGCGTAGTGCCGAGCGGCGGCGGCCGGCTCGGCCATCAGCTCGACATCGTCGAGCCCGGCCATGCGGGCGGCCTCGCGCAGCAGGTCCAGCTTGAACTCGCCCCAGTTCGCCGGGTGGGTCAACGTGACGGCGTCCGGCCGGGCGCCGTGCTGGGATTCGGCCGTCTCGAGGACGTGGCGCAGCAGCTGAGCCATCAGCGCCTCGGCGCCGTACGGGACGCCCGACAGCACGTACGGCGTGCTGTCGCCGAGGCGCCGCTTGAACTCCCGGGCGCCGGCGGCCGGGTCGGACGCCATGCGCCGCTCGGCGGCGTCGCCGACGACGAGCGCGCCATCGGCGCTGGCCACGACCGACGGCGTGGCGATCGTGTGGGTGGCGAGCTGGAGCGCTTCGCATCCTGCTGCAGTGTGGACGGCAGCGGCCGTCCAAGTGGTTCCGAGGTCGACTCCGAGTCGCATTGCCCCTCCTGTTCGTTCGTCCTCGAACGTACGGCGACGTTCAGCGCCGGTCGTCGGGCGGATTCCCGGTCGGCTGCCCCAAACCGACGCCCGAGGCCGCACCGTGCAACGCCGCGTTGACGAGCACCGCCAGTTCGCCTCGTGAGCGCACGAACAGCTTGGGATAGATGCGCTGCAGGTGCGAGTCGATGGTCTTGACGCTGACGAACAGCTCGGCCGCAGCTTCCTTGTTCGTCAGGCCCCTGCTCACGGCCAGGGCGACGCGACGCTCCGCCTCGGTCAGCGGTGCCAACGCCTGCGGCACGTCGCCGCTGGCCTGGCTGGCCGGCGGCTCGAGACGATCCAGACGAGCGATCCAGCCGTTGACGCCTCCCGGGATCAGCAGCCGGGCCGCTTGCTCGGCGGCCGGGTAGACGTCGGGCCAGCGTGAGCGGCGGTGGTGCCACGCGGCGAGGTCGATCATCAGCTCGGCTTCTGGCACGACGAGCTGACCGGCCCGCAGTGCCGCCGCCAGCGCCGGGAACCCGCTGGGCTCCGCCGCCGCGTTGGCCCTGGCCCGACGGATGTCGATCGGTGTCGGCACGCCCGGGGGGTAGTGGTCGACGCGGGCCAGCCAGGCGTGGGCATCCTCGTCACGACCGAGTGCGGTGAGCAGGGCGACGAGATCGCCGATGGGCGCGAACGGGTCGATCCGGCGAGCTCGTTCGAGGCAGGCGACGGCGACGTCGGTCTCGCCGACCGACCAGGCGATGCGGCCGATCGTGGCGTGCGCCGATGCTTCGCCGCGCGCCATCGCGTGGCCGCGGAACGTCGGGACGAGCTCGTCCAGGAGCGACATGGCCGACTCGCCGTCGCCGAGCAGGAACGTGACCTCGGCCAGCGCGTTGGTCAGGACGGCGCGGGGGATGACGGCGCCCGCGGGGAGCTCGTCGATCGCTGCGCCGAGCAGCTGGCGGGCGGTCACCGGATGACCCTGGGCAGCGATCAGGCGTCCCCGCAGCGCGGTCCGGTCGGCGGGATCCCACAGCAGCGGGCCACCGTCGGCGGTCGCTGCGAGCTCCTGTTCGGCCGACGCGGTGTCGCCGAAGTGGAGATGGGCCTGGGCGCGGCGGACGACCGCCCGCGCCCGCACCACCTCACGGGCGACGTCGCCCGTCGCCGGCTCGAGCGGTCCGAGGTCGCTGGGTGTGGCGCGTCCGCCGAGCACGAGCAGCGCCACGGCGAGCTCGCGGGCGACGCCCGTCGGCTGGGTGGCAGCGACGCGCGTCGCGACCTCCAGCGCGTCGCGCCCGCGCCCCGCCTCCATGGCGGCGTCGGCGAACAGGGCGTCGAGCAACGGCCGCTCGGCGTCGGTCGCCCGCTGGGCGCCCCGCCGAAGCTCGGTGACCGCGGCGCCGTCGCCGTCGAGCCAACGGACCGCAGCGCTGCGGGCGATGTGGGTCGTCGCGTCGTCGTCGGGCCCATCGGCGAGCAGGCGGCGCATCGGCACGGGATCGCCGATCGCGGTCCAGCAGGCCAGGGCGCGGGCCGTGGCGATCGCCCGGGAGGGGCGCTGCTCGGCGAAGTCGGCGGCCCGCTGGTGGGCGATCGCCGCCCGCCGCAGGTTGCCGTGCAGGGCGGCGGCCGTCCCAACTGCCGACATGGCTGCCGCCACCTGGTCGTTCGGCCCGTCGCTGCCGCCGGTCAGCTGCCACGCTCTGTCCAGCGCGTGCTCGGGCGCGGTCATCTGGGCGGCGAGCGTGTGGTGGATGGTCTGCCGCTCGGAGGCGCCCAACCGGTCGTAGCCGACGACTCCCAGCATCGGCGTACAGGCCCGCAGGGTCGTGCCGGTGACGGTCACGGCGTCGATCCGCTGCAGCTCGGTCACGGGGTCGTCGCCGAGGCCGATGCCCCTCATGGCCGAGCGCACGACGCCGACGTCGGCGGTCGTGTCGGCGGCGACCACGGCGATCGCCATGCGCGCCGTTGCGCTCATCCGGTCGAGCTGCGGGGCCAGGGCAACCGCCAGCTCCGTCGGCGGGATGGGCACGGCGGGGCAGGCCATTCGTCCGGATCGCTGGTCCGGGCTGAGCGACCGCACGAGCTGGATCGCCACCGTCGAGTTGCCGCCGGCGAACGACGCCATGCGCCGCGCCACCCAGTCCGTCGTCGCCACGGCGTCGCGCACGGCGGCCACGACTGCCTCGTGATCCAGCTCGTCGAGCACCACGAGCTCGTCGCCGATGGCCTCCAGCGGGTTGCCAGCGCGCCGGCCGTCGACGGCCACGAGCACGGCGATCGCCTGGCTGTCCATCCGCCCGAGGGCGAAGGCCATGACGTCGAGCGTGGCGGCGTCGATCTGGTCGCTGTCGTCGACCGCGACCAGCAACGGCCGCTCTTCGCTGAGGCGGGTCAGCAGCCGCCAGAGCCCCGTCCGGGCCGCCCGGACGTCCACGTCGGCGTCGCGCAGGTCGATCGCCGCCACCAGGCTGTCGTGCTCGGCGGCCGGCAGCTCGCCGAGCCGATCGGCGACCGGGTGCAGCAGCGTCAGGAGCGCGGCGTACGGCATGTCGGAGTCGACCGTCCGGCCGTGCGTCGCCAGCACGCGCATCGAGCGCCGGTCCGCGGCGCTGCGCATCCGCTCGATCAGCCGGGTGCGGCCAGTGCCCGAGGCCCCGCGGATCGCCACCCGCGTCGTGCGGCCGGCGATCGCCCGGCCGAGGGCGTCGAGCAGCGGGCCGCTGTCTTCGGAACGTGGTGCGTCGGCCAACGTCGGGAGGTCGCTGCGGTAGCGGTCGAACGTCGGCTGCTCCGTCGCGGCGGGCATCGTCGTGGTGGTCATCGCGGCAGCTCGACGCAGTTGCCGGTCCGGTCGGCGTCCTCGAGCACCTCGTGGCCCGATGTGGCGACGGCCACGCAGAGCTGGTCGGCGTCGCCGGCGTCCTCCACGGTGAACTCGTCGAAGATCAGTTCGCCGCGACCGCGCTGGCGGCCCCACAGCTCCCATGAGCCCGGCGGCCGGCCGTTGGCGCCGGCATTGCCCGGAGCGGTCGAGTCGAAGAAGAAGTGCACGTGGTGGTCGCGATCGGTCGCTCCGGCGTCCTCGCCGGCGACCAGCGGATCGAAACCGACGGTGGCGTAGTCGACGACGTATCGGTCGGCGTCGAGCCGGATGCCGGTGATGAGGGCGCACATCCCGCTGGCCGATTCGCACAGCGGCGCCGACGGCAACGGTGCGGCGGCCGTCGTGGACGGTGCTGGTGCTGGTGCTTCGGCGACGGTGGTCGCGCTCGAGCTGGGTCCGGCGCCGGCCCCGCCGCCGAACGCCAGGAACGCCCCACCGCCGGCCACCAGCGCGGCGGCAGCGGCCGCACCGGCGTAGCGGACCCGCCTGCGGCGTGGTCGTGGCGCGGTGGCTGTGCCGGCGACGACGGTCGGCGCCGGGTCGGCCGGCGCAGCCGTCGCAGCCGGCGCAGCCGGTGCGGCCGGCGTCGTGGTCGGCGTCGACGGCACGGTCGATGTGGATGTCGGCGGCGTGGCGGCGATGCGGGCCGCGCCGAGGGCGACGGCGTGCTTGGGGTGGGTGTCGATGGCGACGGGTCGGCCCAGCTCGCCGGCGACGGTCTCCGCCACGAGCGGCACGCGCGATGAGCCACCGACGAGGAGCACGGTGTGCAGGTCGGATCCACTGACGCCGGCGCCGGCCAGGCCCCGGCGGAACGCCCGCAGCGGCTCCGTCAATGCCGGGGCGATCATCGCCTCGAACTCGGGACGGGTCAGGCGGACGTCGGCGAACACGCCCGGTAGGGCGACGGGGATCACGACGTCGCTGTCCTCGGAGAGGCCCTCTTTGGCCGCCACGCATGCCTGGCGGAGGCGGACGAGCGCGGCGGCGAGGTCGGGGTCGTTCGGATCGAGCGTGGCGAACGTGTCGGCCATCGTCCGCTCGACGTGGGCGACCACGGCGTGGTCGAAGTCGATGCCGCCCAGCCGCTCGAGGCCGACGGGCTCTCCGAGTGTCTCGAAGCCGGTGGCGGTGCGCCGCAGCACGGCGGCATCGAACGTTCCGCCTCCGAGGTCGTAGACCGCCACGACATCACCGGGGGCCACGCCCGAGCCGGCGGCGTAGTCGACGGCCGCGGCCACGGGCTCGGAGACGAGGCGCACCTCGTCCAGTCCACAGCTGGCAGCGGCGTGGCGCAGCAGGTCGAGCTTGAACTGGCCCCAGTTCGCCGGGTGGGTGAGGGCGACGGTGTCCGGCGGGCCGCCCTGGCGCTCGGTGACGTGGGCGAGGACGTCGCGCAGCAGCGCGGCCATCAGGTCGACGGCGGCCATCGGGGTACCCCCCAGCAGCAGCGGTGCGGGATCACCCAGGCGCCGCTTGAACTCGTGCGCCGTCCGTCCGGGGACCGACAAGCTGCGGCGCACGGCCGCCTCACCGGTGAGCAACGTGGCGTCGTCGCGCAGGTGCACCACGCTCGGAATCACGTTGCTGTGCGTCCCGAGCGGCACCATCTCCACGACCTCCGAGCGCCACACCGCAGCCGCGGTGTAGGTCGTCCCGAGGTCGACTCCCAGCATGTACGTCATCTCGATTCCCATCTCTCCGTCCGCCGATCACGGCGAACGCCCGAGGACGCACGCTCCGGCGGCGCCGAGACCAGCGGCGCAGGAGCGGTGCGGCTGCTGGCATCGTGCGCGGCGTCGGGCGACGGGCGCATCCGTGCCCAGTACGCATTTGTGGGCGGCCGGTACGGAGCGCCCCGGAAGTGGTCGGCGCAGCTCCGATCAGGCGATCTCCAACAGTCCGGTGTCCACGTCGTCGACGGGTGCCGGCTCGGCGGTGACCGGTTCATCGGTCGCCGGATCGGCCATCGCCAGATCGCCGACGGCGAGCTCGCCGACGTCGAACGCTGCGGCGGACGCCGTCCCGACGGGTTCGTCCTCGCCCTCCGGTGCGGACACCAGCGCCACTCGTTCGGCCGGGTCGGCCGGCGCACTGATCGCCCCGGTCTCGAGCAGATCGGCGTCGTGGCGGTCGACGGACGGCAGGTCCGCGCTCACGGCGTCGGTCCCCATCACGTCGGCGGCGGCCAGCGGCTCCATCGGCGCGCCGACCGCTCGTGGCGAGCCGTTCGAGCCAGCGCTGGTCGACGCCGGAGTGGCCTCGGCATCGAACGTCGGATCCGTGAACCCGGGGACGTCGAAGGCGCTCGGCGGGACGTCGATGCCGATCTCAGTGAGCTGGGCGGTGTCGACGGGCGGCGTCGCCGTGGTGCGGGCCCGGCCGAGGTCGTTGACCGTCGCCCACTCCTCGTCGGTCTGGGCGGCGAGTCGCTTGGCGAGGACGGCGTCGCCTCGGCTGGCAGCAATCGACGCCTGCTGCTGCAGCTCGGCTCCGCGCTGCGCGGCGCGGGCCATCGCGTCGGCCAGCTCGGCGTGCAGCTCCAACGCGTCGATCTGCAGCTCGACCCGGCGCATGGTGCCGGTCGCGCCGAGCTGGGCGTCCAAGCCCTCGATCGTCTGCTGGTGGCGCTCGGCCGCAAGGCGCAGAGCATCTGACTCCTCATCGGCGGCGTGGGCCCGCCGCCGGGCCACTTCCGCCTTTGCTCGCAGCTCGGCGGCCTGCTCGCGCAGCTCCTGGTCCGATCCGAGGCGGGGCGTCTCCGATCCAGCCCGCCGCTCCAGGTCGGCTGCGGCCTTGTCAGCCTGCTCGGCGACGCGCAGCTCGCGCTTGGACTGCGCCTCCGCAGTGGTGCGCTGCTGTTCAGCCGAGGACTTGGCGCGCGCCGCCTGGTCCCGCTCGACCCCCAACCGGGTCCCGTCGTCGACCAACCGCTCGTGGTACGCCGCCCTGGCCCGAGTCGCGAGGTCGGCCAGTTGGCGGGCGTTGGCGACGTGGGGAGCGGGGTCAAGGCGATCGGTCATGGCGGCCTCCGGGTCGGGTCCTGCGATGGTCGGTGCGCGAACGGCCGCCCGGCATCGGGAGAACTCCCGGTCCTGACGGTTCGGGGATCCTCCCGATGACGGGCGGGCGACCCCTTCGTACGTTGCGACGAGTGGTCGACGAGGGTTCGACCCACAGGGAAGGGACGATCATGATCGACGAGGACCTCGATGGCCTGAGTGACGCCCAAGAGCGGGCGCTCGGCACGAGCTTGAGGGACAAGGACACTGACCACGACGGGCTCACCGACTGGGCCGAGCGTCGACTCGGCACCAACCCGACCAAGGACGACTCCGACGGAGACGGCTTCAAGGACGGGTCGGAGGTCGCCCAGCGGCGCGATCCGCTCCGTGCCGACCCGCGGTCCGGCCCGGCTGACCGCTCGCGTGAGCCGACCGTCGACGACCCGGACGCCGATGGCCTCGACGACCTGCAGGAGCAGGCGTTGGGCACCGACCCGTGGGATCCCGACACCGACGGTGACGGGATCTCGGACTGGGTCGAGTCCATCCGCGGCAGCAACCCCTTGAACATGAACCCCAAGGGCGCCGCCCCGGGCTCGGCGTTCGAGGTCGATGCCGTCGGCGCCGAGCTCCGGGCGATGCGCGGCGGCAAGGCGCCGAACGAGATCATCAGTGGTGCAGCCGGGCGCAACGCGTTCATCGACGCTGCCCGTTCGCAGATCGGCGATCCCTATCGCTTCGGTGCCGAAGCGCGGATGGACGACAAGAACCCGCACGGGTTCGATTCCTCCGAGCTCGTCGAGTGGTCGGCGGCGCAGGCCGGCATCAAGCTGCCCGACGGCTCCTGGAAGCAGTACCAGCACCTCCACGAGGGCGGCAACGCGGTCCCCGTGGACCAGGCGCTGCGCACGCCGGGGGCGTTGGTCTTCGGCTTCTCGTCCGATCCGCTGGCCAGCTCAGGGCGGCCGGATCGTGCCTTCGTCGCCATCAGCCTCGGCAACGGCAAGGTGCTCGACGTGTCCGAGCGGGGCGGCGCAGTGCGCGAGCTCGACGCCGGAGACTTCTTCACCCACGGCGCGGTCATCCCCGAGCTGGTCGAGGGCCTCGACTCCGATGCCGACGGCCCCCACGACAGCCTCGAACGGGAGTTGGGCACGGATCCGTTCGATCCGTCCAGCACGGTGCAGGCGCCGACGCCAACCCAGACGCCGACCGATCAGATCGCCGCCACGCCGGCGGACGAGCTGGGGCTCGAGCCGGCGCCGGCGTCGGACACGCCGTCGGACACGCCGTCGGACACGGCGACGGCTGCGCAGCAGGTCGCGGCAGCCGTGCTGGAGGCGCCAACGGCGCCGCCTGCGGCGGCCGAACCCGCCGACGACTCCGGGTGGGCCGCACTGGTTTCGACGCCGGAACCCGTCGGCGGTGACACGGAGTTCATCGAGACCACCGACGCCGAGACCACCTGGGCCGAGCCGGATACGACCTGGACCGAGCCCGAGCCCGATACGGCCTGGACCGAGCCCGAGCCCGACACGACCTCGACGGACTCCGAGACCACCTTCGCATAGCCGTCACCGCCCCGTGCGGTGAGAGATCGGGGCACTCCGTGCCCTCACCTCTCACCGCGCGGGGCGCCTAGCGTGACCGCCGTGCCCGGGCCAGCCGCCGCCGTCTCGCGACGTGAGGCAGACGTGTTGGAGCTCGTCGGCGAGCACCTGACGAACGCCGAGATCGCCGCTCGGTTGTACATCTCCGAGCGCACGGTCGAGTCGCACGTCTCGTCGTTGCTGCGCAAGCTCGGCGCCGCCGATCGGCGCCAGCTGGCCCGGCGTGGTCGGCCGCCGGCCCTCGCCGCCGATGGGCACCGCCTGCCGCCGGCCATCGGGCTGCTCGCCGACGCGTCGACCTTCGTCGGACGGACGCCCGAGCGGGACGTGCTGCGCGAGCTGTGGAACCTCGCACGATCCGGCCACACGTTGCTCGCCGTCGTGACCGGTGAGGCCGGCATGGGCAAGAGCCGACTGGTGTCCGAGGTGGCGGCGGAGGTGCACGCCGACGGTGGCCGGGTGCTGCTGGGAGCCTGTCTCGAGGACGTCGACGAGCCGTACGGGCCGTTCGTCCAGGCCGTCGTCGACGACGCCGCCCCGCTCGACCCGACCGAGGTGCGCCGCCGGGCCGGCGACACCGGCGACGCGCTGGCGCGACTGTCCGTGGAGCTGGCCCGAATCCTTGTTCCCCGAGGGGATGAGCCGCGGTCCGGTGACGTCGACGATCTCGACCGTTCCACGGTCGTCGATGGCATCCGGCACTGGCTGCTGGCCAGCGCGACCGCTGCTCCGTTGCTGCTCGTGGTGGAGGACCTCCATTGGTCGACGGCGACGACGCGCGACGTCGTGCGCGAGCTCGGTCGGCGAGCCGGCCGAGAACCGCTGCTGATCCTGCTCACGACCCGCGACACGAAGCCGGACTTCGATGCCGACCTGGCCACTCTCGTCGCCGATCTCGAGCGGTCGCCGGCGGTTACCCGCGTGACCCTGCAGGGCCTCGATCGCAACGAGGTCGGTGAGCTGGTCGGGGCGACGGACGAGCAGGCTGCGGCGATCGTCCTCGAGACCGGTGGCAACCCGCTGCTCGTCACGCACATGACGTCGAACGTCGAGCGGGGATCGCTGCCGGTCTGGCTCGTCCGGCGGGATGGCTTGCTCGACGAGGAAGCGCGCGCCGTGCTCGACCTGGCGGCGACGTTCGGCTCCGAGTTCGACGCCGACCTGCTGGCGGCCGCCCACGGGGCGCCGCTGCTCCAGGTGCTCGAGTCGCTCGAGGCGGCGGAAGCGGCCGGCCTGATCGTGGCCCACCGCGGACGAGCGGCGCAGTTCGGGTTCGTCCACGCCCTGTTCCGCGCCCACCGCTACGACGCGCTGCCGCTGCGCCGGCGCCTCGAGCTGCACGCCCGGGTAGCGGCGGCGCTCGGCACGCGCGCCGGCGACGACCGCCTCCTGTCCGAGCAGGCGCGGCACGCCTGCCTGGCGCTGCCGCTCGGTGATGCCGCGGCGGCCGTCCAGCTGGCGCTGGACGCGGCCCAGCACGCCGAACGGGCCTACGCCTACGACGAGGCGGTCGTCCACTACCGGCGCGGCCTGGACGCGACCCAGTCCCTCGATCCGCCGAACCCCGCGGTGGCACTCGACCTCACCATCCGCATCGCCGCCTCCCTGCACCATCGGGGTGACCGCGAGGGCCTGCCGATGTTGCTCGATGCGGCCCGGCAGGCCCGCCGCGCCGGTGATGACCGCGCGCTCGTGCAGGCGGCGACGGCGATCCCCCAGTTCGGGGCCGTGGGGTTCATCGATCCGATGCCCGAGGGTCGGGTCGTCACGGAGGCGGCCCTCGCCGCGCTGGGTGACGAGCCGAGTCCCGATCGAGCCCGGTTGCTCGTCGATCTGGCCGCGCACTGGTTGTTCCTCAGCGTCGACGAGGCGTTGCGGCTGGCCAGCCGAGCCGAGTCGATCGCTCGCGATCTCGACGACCCGGAGGTGCTCGGGGCGGTGCTGCTGAGCACCCGCCACATGGTCAGTCACCCCCGCCACCTCGAACAGCGGATCCGCATCGGGGTCGAGCTCAAGGAGCTCGGCCGCCGGCTCGGCCGCCTCGCGATGACCCTCGGTGGCAGCCACACGATGGCGATCACCCACCTCCACCGCGGCGACCTCAAAGCCTGGCGGGCCGAGTTCGATCGCTTCGCCGAGCTGCTCGGCGACCGCAGCCTCGGCTACTACCAGATCCAGGTGATCAACTACCGGGCCAACCGGGCGTTCCTCGCCGGTGACCTCGCCGGCGCCGAGGAGCTGATCGCCGCCACCGTGCCGCTGTCGATCGGGATCGGCGCCGGCCGGGTCTTCGCCGAGTCGGCGATCGTCGCCAACCGCCGCCTGCAGGGGCGCCACGACGAGCTCGTGGCCCGGTTCGAGCGAGCGACCCGACGCTCCACCGACCCGTGGTACCGGTGCTGCCTCGCCGCCGTGCTGGCGCGCAGCGGGCGGGCAGAAGACGCTCGAGCGACGCTGCGTCAGCTGCGCGACGAGAAGTTCCCGATCCGCGAGATCCACCCGTGGTCGGTCGCCGTCACCGAGCTGGCCGAGGCGGCCGAGGTCGTCGGCGATCGCGACGTCGCCAGCCATGTTCTGGCCCTGGCCGGGGCGTACTCCGGGCGCATCGCCGTCAGCGGCCCGTCGACCAATAGACCGTTCGATCAGGCGCTGGCGCAGGCCGCGCTGGCCGTGGGCGATCCCTCGGCCGCCGCCGGCTTCGCGGGCCGCGCCGTGGCCGCCAGCCGGCACCGCGGCACCCCGGTCTTCCTGGTGCGCGAGCTCGTGTTGCTCGCCGAGGCCCGCCGGCGCTGCGGCGCCACGGATGACGAGGTGCGCCCGTTCGTCATCGAAGCGCGTCAGCTCGCCGATCGGATGGGCGCGATGGTGGCGGTCGCCGACATCGAGCGATACGGGCTGCCGAGCTGACGGCTCAGCCCGCGTTGGCCAAGCGGTCGACGTACGGCAGTGGCTGCATCGCGGCCAGCAGTTCGATCTCGTCGTTCATCGAGGCGCTCAGGCGCAGGAGGAGCCCGGGGATCTCGTCGTCGGTCCAGCGATGACCGGCGATCTCCTCCGTCACCGAGAACAGCTCGGCGGACAGCGCATCGCGTTGTTCCTGGTAGCCGTGGAGCGCGTCGCGTTCGTCGCTTCCGTCGACCACGGCGTCGATGACCGCTCTGGCCAGCAACTCGGCGTCTCGGAGCGCATCGGTCAGCCCGTGCGCCGTCTGCGGATCCTTCCAGTACCCAGCGTCGCCGACGAGGGCCCATCCGGGGCCGCTCGACTGTGCGGACGTGGCCGGGTTGGCCGGCGAAGGTGCGGACGCCGGAGACCTGCGTAGCGGCGGCGAGGCGCCGGGCGAGGTCTGGCGAGGCCTGGGCGGCCATGCGGGCGATCACGTCGACGCCGCCGCGCCCGATGGCGGCGGGCGAGGCGCAGGCGAACACGCATGCCGCGCCGTTGTTCGTCGGGATCACACCCGATGCCGCGTCACGCAGGAAGTTGAACTCGTAGCCGTCGGTCTCGAGGTCGGACCAGTAGGCGTACGTGGTGGCGGTGGCCGTTGCGGCGATCCGCTCGAATGGAGCCCCGACGCGCTCGGCGACGACGGAACGGCGTCCGTCGGCGCCGATCACCAAGCCGGCGTCGGCATGGAACGTCCGGCCGTCCCTGGTCCGGCCCGAGACCCCCGTCACCCGGCCGTCGCGGTCGTACGTGAGGTCGGTCACGCTGGTGTCGTAGCGGACGCCCGCACCGGCCCGTCGGGCCGCATCGACGAGCGTCGCGTCGAGGACGGTGCGCCGGGGCGCATAGAGCGCGTCGACGCCGTGCGCCGGCTTGACGGGCACGGCGATCTCCCCGTGGCGTACCGGAAGACGGTGCGCCGGATGGGCGGCGTGCCGGCATCGACGATGCGGTCGAGCAGTCCCCACCGGTGGAGCTGGAGCACGGCGGCGCGCATGAGGGCGTGGGTCGACAGCGTGTCGGCGCCGTGCCGGCTGCGATCGACGATGAGGACGTCGAGGCCGGCGCGAGCCAGCAGCATGCCGGTGGCGGCACCGGCGGCGCGGGCACCGACGACGACGACGTCGTAGCGGGGTGGGTGGTGATCCATCGTGATCTCCGATCAGGTGCGGGTTCGGGTGGTCGATGCGCAGCGCTCGACCAGGTGGTCGGCGACGTGCGCGGCGTCGCGGCCGACGCCATCGATGAAGTTGGAGCGGCGACGGTGTTGGAAGCGCTGGCCGAGCACGTACAGGCCGGGCACCGGCGTCACGCCGCGACGCTGGATGAGCTCGCCGCGCCCGTCGATGACCGGCACATGCAGCCAGGGGTAGGTCCGCCGATGGCCCGTCGCCCAGATCACCGACCCGATCCGGCGATCACCGAGATCGAGGCTGGTCAGTGGATCGTCGACGCGCAGGGTGGACTGCGGTTCGCCATCGAGCACCTCGGCGCCGAGACCGGTGGCGTCGATGTGGTCGTCGATCTCGGTGAGGACGCGATGCATCCGGGCGTCGGCGTCCTGAACGGACGTCGCCAGGTCGCTGGCGAAGTTGACGTGGTGACCGTCGATGCCGACGCACCGGCCGACGAGCTCGACGCCGGCGTCCTGCAACGTCGTGAGGTCGAGGTTGCGGTGGTCGGGGCGACCGATGAGCTGCGTCGACGGCTCGCCAGCGGCGGCGATGGCGTCGCCGACCTCCTCGATCCTGCGGTCGAGGCTGCCGATGCGTTGCAGCCACCAGAAGATGTCCATGCCGCGGTGGCGGCGCGGCAGGCGGGTGTGAGCGCCGACGGCGAGCACGACGTCGCGCCCGGCATCGGCCAGCTCGTCGGCGAGCTGGACGCCGGAGGCCGACGCGCCGACGACGAGCACCGCGCCGGTCGGCAGCGCATCCGGTCGGCGGTAGTCGGAAGGGGTCGTCTGGACGATCGCGCGGTGGAGTCGGCTGGCGAACGCCGGCACGGCCGGCCGGTCGCACCACCCCGTGGCGATGATGACGTTGTGTGACCACCACTGCGATGCGGTCGTAACGACCTCGAACTCCTGCTCGGTGCGCTGCAGGCGCACGACAGCGCTTTCCTGCTGGACGGGGCTGGCGGAGGCATCGGCGTAGCTCTGCAGGTACGTGGTCACCTGGCCGGCCGACATGTAGCCGTTCGGGTCGCCGGCGGCGTACGACCAACCGGGGAGCCGGCTCATCCAGTTGGGGGTCAGCAGGCGCATCGAGTCCCAGCGCTCGGAACGCCAGCGCTCGGCGACCCGACCGCGTTCGAGCACGACGTGCTCGATGCCACGGTCGGTCAGGCACCGGCTGGCGGCGAGGCCGGCCTGGCCGGCGCCGATGACGATCGTGTTGGTGGAAGGCATCGCGAGACTCGATCTCAGGGGTGGTGGGTGGGTGTATGGCCGGCGTTGTGGGGTGTGAGGCTGGCGTGGTGTCCGGCCGGTGGCGGATCGCCGGCCGGACACCGGGCGGGGAGGATCAACCGGCGTCGACGTCGATCACGACGGGGACGCCGTTGGTGACCACGTCGAACACGGCCGAGCGCTGGCGCGACTGCTCGACGACCTTGCGCAGCTTCTCCGGATCGTCGCCGCGCAGCTTGAAGCTGACCTTGATCTGCTGGTAGCCGTTGCGGACGCCATCGGAGAGCCCGAGGATGCCGAGCAGATCGATGTCGCCTTCGACGGTCGACTCGACCTCGGTCAGCGTCACGTTGCGGGCGGCGGCGATGTTGGCGATGCCGGCCGTCAGGCAGGCGGCGAGGGCGTGGAGCACGAACTCGACGGGCGTCGGTCCGTTGTCGGCGCCGCAGAGCACCGCCGGGTGATCGGCGTCATAGGTGTGGGACTCCTGATGCGCCATCTCCTGCATCGCCCCGTAGAAACCATGGATCGTCGACTGGTTGTGGGTCCCGCTGATCCAGTGGTTGGTGGCCCGGAACTGGAACTTGGCGATCTGCGGGGTCGCCTTGACGGCATCCAGCGTGGCGAACAGGCTCGCCGTATCGACGCCGTTGCGTACGGGCTTGTCCATGGTGTTGGTCACTTGCGCTCCTCGGAGGTGCTGGTGGGTTGCTGATCGCCGAACCCGGCGATCGCCCATCACCGTGCAGGAATCGACGCCAGCGCACATCCGTGGTGACCACGGATTGCGGGTGGGCGTCCCTCAGCTCGCCAGCGCCTGACCGGCGGTCAGCGCGGCGTAGGCGAGGCCGCCAGCGCCGACGATGCGCAGCATCGTGGCGCGACGCATCGCCATCACCAGGCTCACCGCCGTTGCGGCGATCACGCCTGAGCTCGACGTCGCGGTCATGCCGTGTTGCACGGCGCCGACGAGCAGTGCGGCTTGCGCCGCCGCAGCGGCGTGGCGCAGCGTCCGATCGACGCGTTCGGAGATCGGGGCACGCCCGAGCACGGCCAGCGGAAGGGCGCGGAAGCCGTAGCTGATCGCCCCCACCGCGACGATGGCGATCCAGGTCATGACGATCGGCCTCGGTCGTTCGCCGCGCCCGCCGCGGCGCCGGCGGCGATGGCGATCAGGATCCCGGTGCCCGCCGGGAGGCCGCTCGTGACGACGGCGGCGACCGCCGCGGCGGCACACGCGGCGCGGGTTTCCCGGTCGACGAGGCGCGGCCCGACGAGGCTGGCCAGGCACAAGGGGACGGCCACGGCGAGGTGCCTGCCGTCGAGGCTGTGGCCGGCGATGGCGCCGAGGGCCATCAGGCTGGACCAACCCACACCCAGCGTGAGCCCGGCGGCGACGAAGAATCGACGTTGCGTGGCAGGCGTCTCCGTCCGATCGGACCGCGCGTCGACGACGGCCCAGGTGGGGTCGATGACGAGCGGCGCGGCCGCCAAGCGGAACCACAGCGGTTGCGCTGGCCATCGGCGGGCCAGCGAGGCGCTGTAGATCAACAGTCGGGCGTTGATCAGTGCCCCCGTCAGGATCGCCACCAGCACGCCCGATGCGTCGAGGGTCTGCAGCGTTGCCAGGTGGGCGCTGCCGCCGTAGACGAGCCAGCTCCCGGCCCAGCCGGCGACCCGGTCGCCGTGCGCCGCCACGGCGGCACCGATTGCCAGCGCGAACGGCGCGTAGCCGACGACGAACGGCAGCATCGCCGCGATGCCGTCGCGGCTGCCCGTGGCCGCGCGCTCGTCGGAGGCGACGAGCGCAGTGGCGGTCATCGTCGGCGCCAGCGTCCGTGGCGACGAGTCGGCGACGGCCGATCGAACCGCTCGAGGGTGAGGTCGAGTGACCGACCCCTCGCAGGGAGGCGGCCCTCGGTCTCGTGGACGAAGTGGGACATGAGGTTGTACACGGTGGGTCCTCTCGGGTTCGCCGCACCATGCGGCCCGGCGCCCCGATGCTGCGCACGATCTCGCACTCGTGGACATCGGGAGAACACCCGGTCCGACCGGTTGGGGAATCCTCCCGATGACTGCGCAGGGGTCCCATCCCTACGTTGCCGTCCATGTCCGAACAGCTCGGCACCATCCTCGGCATCTGGGCGCACCCCGACGACGAGGCCTACCTGTCTGCCGGGCTCATGGCACGGGCCAGGCGCGCCGGGCAGCGCGTTGTCGTCGTGACGGCCACCTCCGGTGAGCTCGGCACCCCCGATCCGCGTCGGTGGCCCCGGGCTCGACTCACCCGCCGCCGACGTCGCGAGATGGCGGCCAGCCTCGCCGCGCTCGGAGTGCGCGAGCACCACTGGCTCGGCTACCCGGACGGTGGCTGTACCGACATCCCGTCCGAACGAGCCGTGGCCGAGTTGGTGAGGATCATCGACGACGTCCGACCGGACACGATCGTCACGTTCGGTCCCGACGGCATGACCGGCCACCCGGACCATCGGACCGTCTCCGCCTGGGCGACCGAGGCGTGGCGCTCGTACCAGCGCGAGGCCCGGCTCTGGTACGCCACGGTGCTCACCTCGTTCCACGAGCGCTGGGGCGCAGTGAACGAGCAGACCGGGATCTTCGCGTCGGTCGACGACGCCCCGTCGACCCCGGTGGCCGAGGCGGCCGCCGTCGTCCACCTCGACGGGTGGCTGCTCGACGCCAAGCTCGCCGCCCTGCAGGCCCACGCCAGCCAGACCGCATCACTTGTCGAGGAGCTGGGCGCGGCCACCTTCCGCCAGTGGTGGGCCGCCGAGGCCTTCGTCGACGCCACCCGCGTGCTGGTCGGACCTCGCTCGTGACCTGCCACCCCGCACCCACCGCCAACGACAACCACCACCACCACCACCTCACGGAGGAACGTCCATGAACCACGCCCATCGCCCCGCTCGTCTCGTCGCCGCCGCGCTCGTCGCCACCGCCGCTGCCGTCGGCGCCGTCGGTGCGACCGCCCGCGCCGAACCGGCCGGGCCGGACGTCCCGGCCACGATTGCGGTCCCGGCCGGCAACAAGGTGTTCCTCGTCGGCCACGCCGTCGGGGTCCAGATCTACTCGTGCAACGGGCAGAGCTGGAGCTTCGTCGCCCCGCGCGCCGACCTGTACGGCGACAACGGCGAGCTCGTCACGACCCACTTCGGCGGGCCGACCTGGCAGGCCAAGGACGGAAGTTGGGTGCGCGCCCGGCGCGACGGCGACCACACCCCGGACCCGACGGCGATTGCATGGTTGCGCCTGGCCGTCACGGCGAAGGCCGAAGGACCAGACGGCGATCGGCTGGAGGCGACCACCTACATCCAGCGGACGGCGACGACCGGTGGTCTCGAGCCTGCCGCCACCGAGTGCAACGCCACGACCGCCGGGACGACCCGGGAGGTCCCGTACACCGCCGACTACCACTTCTGGAAGGCGACCGGCCGCTGACGTGGGATGCTGCGTCGACCTGACGCAGCGAACGCCGGGAGGTCGCGATGGAGGACGATGATCGGAGCTGGGCGACCGCCCAGCTCCGGGTCATCGCCGAGCTCAGCGCCGATCTGGAGCAGGCGGGCATCCGCTACTGGATGATCGGAGGTTGGGCGATGGACTTCCACCTCGGCCGGATCAGCCGCCCGCACTCCGATGTCGACATCGTCGTCCACCGGACCGCGCGGGACGCCGTGGTCGACGTCGTCGCCCGGCGCGGTTTCACGATCGCCCGCGGCGACGATGTCGGGGGCGTCGAGCTGTTCACCGGTCCCGGCGCGCAGCTCGAGGTCACCTACGTCGCCGTCGGCGACGACGGTCGATTGTTCACCCCGGGCTTCGAGCACTGGCCGTACCCGTCCGGTGCGCTCGGCCACGAGCGAGCGACGTTCCGCGGCATCGAGGTGCCCGTCATGTCCGTCGCCGGCCTGCTCGACACGAAGCAGAACTGGCAGCGCGAGGTCGGCGAACCGCCCCGCCCCCACGACCTCGCCGACGCCGACGCGCTCCGGGAGCTCATGAAAGCGGCCGAGCCCGAACTGTGAGCCCACGCAGCGGATCTCCGCCGTTCGCGCTCACAGTTCGAGCCATCGGGCGCCGATGGGTTTGGAAGCGAGGTCGTCGTGGACGCTGACGTCTTGGTCGTGGGTGCCGGTCCGGTCGGGCTGATGACGGCGATCGAGCTCCGTCGGCGCGGCGTCGACGTGGTGATCGTCGACGAGCGGGCGGCGCCCGCGCAGTGGGCAAAGGCGGTGGGCGTACAGCCGCGCACGCTCGAGGTGTGGGATGCGATCGGTCTCGCTCGAAGTGCGTTGGATGCCAGCATCACGTTGCGGGGGCAGCTCGCGTTCGTGAACGGGGAAGCGGTTGGGCGGCTGGATCTCGCGCTCCCCGACGACGTCCCGTACCGGTTCGTCGCGCTGCCCCAATACGAAACCGAGCGGCTCCTGGCCGACCACCTGGCCAACCTCGGAACGACGGTGCGGAGAGGCTGCAGGTTCCTGCGGCTCACCCAGGACGGTCGTGCCGTCACGGCGACGCTCGCCGATGACGCCGATCCGCTGAACGCCGAGACGACGCTGACGACGAGCTACCTCGTCGGGTGCGACGGTGCCCACAGCCTCGTGCGCAAGGCGCTCGGACTGGCCTTCGAGGGCGACGCCTTCCCCGAGGAGTACATGCTCGCCGACGTCGAGGTCGACTGGACGATGCCGGCCGGCTACGGCGTCCGGGCGACTCACCAGACCGAGGGGGTCACCGACGACCTGCTGGTGTGCATCCCGCTGCCCGGCGTTCACCGGTACCGGATGTCCATGCTGGCACCCGACGAGCTGGCGACCCCACGGGTGGCCGACGGCGAGGTGGCCCACGGGCTCGAAGGCGGACGCCGGCCCGAACTGCACCACATCCAAGCAGTGCTGGACCGACTGGCTCCGCAGCCGACGACGGCGTCAAGGATGCGCTGGTCGTCGGTGTTCCGGATCAGCCATCGGCTCGTCGACCGCTATCACGTGGGCAGGGTGTTCGTCGCCGGCGATGCCGCCCACATCCACCCACCGACCGGCGCCCAGGGCATGAACACGGGGCTCCAGGACGCCTACAACCTCGGGTGGAAGCTGGCCCTCGCCGTGCACGGCGCCGCTGCCGACGGCCTGCTGGAGACCTACCACACCGAACGTCATCCCGTCGGCGAGGAGGTGGTCGGCCGGACCGTCCGCAGCGCCCGCGAGGGCATCGGCGCGGGCGAGACGACCAAGGAGGCGATGATGCTGCGCGAGGCGCAGCTGCTCGTCGCCTACCCGGACAGTCCCATCGTCGGCGACGACGGTACGAGCGGTCTGCTCGGTGCTGGCCCTCGGCCCGGCGAGCGTGCCCCCGACGCTGGCGGGCTGCGTCAGCCCGCAGCGAACTTCCCGCTGCGCCTGCACGAGCTGCTGCGGCATCCGGATCACACGCTGCTGCTGTGGGCCGGTGACGAGGCGCGCGCCGCGGCGGCTCGCCCGATCGCAGCGGAGTTGGCAGCGCGAACCTCCGGGCGGGTGCGCAGTCACCTCATCGTGGCCGCCGACGTCGCCGCGGGGGACGTGTCGGGGAGCTCGTTGCAGGACGCCGACGGCCACGTCGCTCGCGCCTACGGGTTCGACGGACCAGGCGGCGAGCCGACCGGCGGCCGCTCGGTTCCGGCCTACCTCGTTCGCCCCGACGGCTACGTCGCCTACCGCTCCGGGGCCGTGGATCGTCGATCACCTCGTCGACCACCTGGCGCGCACCATGGTGACGACCTCGCCGCGCTGACCGCGTCGATCGGCGTCGCCGACCCGGGCATTGCACTTCGCCTGAGCGCAGACGAAGATGGCGGGCGGGGGGACGAGCGAGCGGAGGGGTGCGATGTTCGTGCAAGCGATTGAGGGCCGTGTCGCCGACTCGGACGGGTTGCGGCGTCAACTCGAACGATGGATGAGCGACCTTCGTCCGGGGGCGTCCGGGTTCCTCGGATCGACCGCCGGCATCACTGATGGTGGCGACGCGCTCGTGTTCGCGCGGTTCGAGACCTCGTCGGACGCGACCGCCAACAACGAGCGTCCGGAGCAGGGTCAGTGGTGGTCGGAGACCGAGAAGTGCTTCGAGGGCGACGTCCAGTTCACCGACTCCGACGATGTCGACAGCTTCCTGTCCGGTGGCTCGAACGACGCTGGCTTCGTGCAGGTCATGAAGGGTCGGCAGATGGATCGTGACCAGGTCCGCAACCTCGACGAGCAGTTCGAAGCGCACGCCGCCACGTTCCGCCCCGATCTGCTGGGTGGGTTCCGCATGTGGACCGGGCCGGACAGCTACACCGAGGTCGCCTACTTCACGAGCGAGGCGGAGGCACGGCAGGGCGAATCGAAGGAGCCGCCCGCCGAGCTCGCCGCCCAGGCGGGTGCGTTCGAAGCGATGATGGCGAACGTCGAGTTCGTGGACCTTCGGGAGCCCTGGCTGTACTAGTGGTGCGGCGCTGAGCTCGTCGGAGGTCCCGCCACGCCCACGGCGCGAGGTCGTTCACTCCGACGCCGTGAACCAGCGCACGCGACGCACGTCGGCGGGCTCTTGCTTTCCCTTGAGCACGACCTGCTCGGGCTCGCCGACCGGCTCGGGGAGGAAGCGAGCGAGCCGGGCGGACAGCAACACCTCGCCACCGGCGGCATGGGACTGCAGCCGCGACGCCGTGTTGACGACGTCCCCCACGGCCGTGAAGTCGTGCACGGCCGTGTCGCCGATGTTGCCGATGAACGCCTCGCCGAAGTCGAGCCCGATGCCGATCGCGAAGTCCGGGTCCCCAGGTGTCGCATACCCGGCGCGCTCCAACAGCTGACGAGCGTGCGTGATCATCACCTTGGCGATCTGCCGGCGAACCGGATCGTCGACTTCGAAGGACCCCGGGACGATCAACGGCGGCACGTACAGCGCCATGACCTCATCGCCGATCAGCTTGTCGATCAGCGCCTCCGGGAACAGGACCTTTTCGGCATGGGCGTAGAAACGTCGCAGCGTGGCGCTGACCTCGAGCGGGGTCTGGCGCTCGGCCTCGGACGTGAACCCGCGCAGGTCGGCGAACAACACGCCGATCTCCAACGTCATCCCGCCCGGCGGTGCCAGCTCGACGCACACCGCGCACAGGTTCGGGTTCTTCCGGGACGGCCGGTAGCCGAGGCGACGGACGACTCGACCGCCGGTGCCGGCGAACGGTGCACCGCAGTACCCGCAGCGCGGCGTGCTCGGCATCGCCCGGAGGACTCGTTTGATCGCCCGGGTGCTGGGCTGCGATGTGAACCTCCAGTACGACTCCCAATCAGCCGGCGACAGCGGTTCCCCGCGAGGCTTGTGGGCCTGCTTGGCGAGACCGCGCAACGCCTGACGCTGCACGAAGCTGAGCCGCTCCGGCGTCGGGTCGTCGCCCGAACTCGTATGGCGCTCCACCCGCACAGCGTGCCCTGATCGCAGCGGCCGACGGGCATCCGGAAGAACGGGGACGACGCGGCGGATCATCTCGGCATGGTGACGCGTGGCGGCAACGTCGTGACGGCCCTTCCCACGATCGTGACCCGGGCCGTCACCCGAGGTGGCGTCAGGTCGTGGCGCCGACGCCTCGATCCCACCAGTCGAGCACCCGCAAGGCGCGCAAGGTGTTCCACCGGCTGGGCGTGCCGACGCCGTCCTCGAGGTGGAAGTGGACCGCACCCGGGTGGATGCGGTCGAGCAGCCAACGGCCGTCGGCCTGGCGCTTGGATCGCACGACCGCTACGGCCTCGGCCATCCGGCGATCAGGATCGGCGCCGGTGTCGCGGAAGTAGTCGAGCGCCCGCAGCACGTCGTAGCGCCAGTAGTACGGAAAGGCGAAGTCGAGGTAGGCGGGGTCGACCACCTCGCCAGTGCTCTTGCGGCGGAAGAGCTGGCGCTCGAGCAGGTACTCCTCGCCACCCCTGCGAGCCTCGGCCACGGCGTCGGAGCCGCCGGTCGACCGCTCGAACGCCAGCAGCCCGTCGAGCACATCGATCGTCGTGTCGAACGACGATCGCACCGAGCCGTTCTCGGCCTCGCAGTTCCAGCCGCCGTCGGCCATCCGCTCGGCGAGGATCCGCTCGACGATCGGGGCGACGTCCACTCCGAAGTAGGCGCCGGTCTCGATCGTCCGACCGTTGATGCACGGCTCCACCTCGCCGTCGAAGTACCGCTGCCCGGCGTGCTCCCAGCGACCGTGCTCGGCGACCAGCGGGATGGCTCGGCGGGCTGCCTCGGAGGAAGGGTCCAGCCCGAGCAGCTGCAGCGTCTGCAGGGTGTGCATGGTCGCCGTCCACGGCTGACCGGGTTCGCCGCCCCGGTAGGCGGCGGGGAAGCAGGCGCCGCCCGCCCACAGCCCGTCGGGATCCTCGGCGGCGAGGAGGCGGGCACCCCAACCCTCGTGCTCCACGCCCGCCCGCTCGGCGGCGACCTCCTCGGGGGAAGCGTTCGTGAGGTCTCGCCGCACCTGCCATCGGATGGCGGGATCGCCCGCCAGCAACCAGTCGATCACATCGATCCCGGCAGGATAGGACGCCGAGCTGCTCGGCCCGACCGTGCTTGACCTCGAGCGTGCTTGAGGTCCTACGGTCGCTTCGTGACCCACTCCGCGCTGGCTGGCAGTCGCCGGGCGCAACGCGTTTCACCGCCAACACGGGCAGCAGCACCCTCACCGGGTTCCGAGTTGACGGAGAGGGCGGCACAGAGCTGTTGGCCGCTGACGGCATCAGCGCGACCGTCGGGGCCACGCCGATCGACCTCGACACGGCCGATGACGAGCGGTACCTCTACCAACTCAACGGTGCCGACGACTCGATCGGCGTCTTCGAGGTCAGTCGGGACGGCGTGCTGACCAACCTCGGCGTCGTCACCGGGTTGCCCGCCACTGCCGTCGGACTGGCCGCCCAGTGACCTCGGGCTGATCCCCGGCTCGTTCGCCAGGGCGACACGCCGTCGCCCTGGCGCCGATTCCGGCCGACGCCCGCTCGCCGGCGGAGCGTGGTCGTGCGTCCTACGATCGCCGGCGCGATGAGCGCGACCTGGACTCGGCGCGACGTGTTGAAGACGATGGCGGCCACGGCCGCGGTCCCGGCCCTCGCTCGCACGGGACCGGCGCGGCCCGTGGTCGCCGTCGTCGGCGCCGGGATGGCCGGCGTCTCGACCGCGTGGCTGCTCGACGGTCAGTGGGATGTCGTCCTCCTCGAGAGCCGTGAACGCATCGGCGGGAACGTCCAGGCGGTCGACGTCGACGTCGACGGCCAGCAGTTCGCCGTGGACCTCGGGGCGCAGTTCTTCCATCCCGGGCCGTATCCCGTCTACGCCGCGTTGCTCGAGGCGCTCGGCCTGTTCCCACCCGGCGTCGCCGCCCCGCCGCCGGCGGTGACGTTCCCGGCGTCGATCACGATCGACACGCCCGGTGAAGCGACGCCGCGGTTCGTCGCTCCGGTCACACCGACGCGCTCGTGGCCGACGTCCGAGGCCTGGAACCTGCCAGGCCTGCTGGCGTTCCTGGCGACGTTCACCGCAGCGAAGAGCCGGGAACAGCACGACGAGAGCTGGTCGCTCACGCTCGACGACTGGCTCCCGACGCTCGGGCTGACGGGCGACCAGTGGGAGGGCATCATCTTGCCGTGGGCGGCGTCGCTGTTCTCGGGCGACATCGAGGAGGCGCGCGGTCTGTCCGCTCGCGGCGCGATGGTGTTCGCTTCGAAGGCGCTCCCGGACGATTTGACCGAGCAGGTCGTCTACTACGCCCTCAGCAGCGGTCTCGTCGAACCGATGCGCCGCATGCTCGCTCAGTGTTCGACGGTGGAGGTCGTCACCAACGCGGCGGTCGCTGGAATCGAGCGCGGGGGCGGCCGCCGGTTCACGGTGCGGTGCGCGGACGGCCGGAGCTTCGCCGCCGACGACGTGGTGTTCGCCGCGTCGGGGCCCGCAACGCAGCGGCTCTTGGCAGGCATCGCCGGGGCGGAGCCCGAGCAGTCGGCACTGCGCGGCATCGAGTTCCATCCCGCCAGCCTCACGCTGCACACCGACCCGATCTACGCGCCGGTCAACCCGATGCACTGGTCGTTCCTGAACTGCCAGTTGCACCGGGCGGGCTTCTGCGAGGCGTCGATGTGGCTGGCCGGTGTCGCCAACGCCACGCCGGCCACGGCGGCGAAGCTCTGGAAGAGCTGGACGACCCATCGGCTGCATCAACCGAAGCAAGTGCTGCACCAGGTCGACTTCATGCACATGCTGCCGACCCCGGCATCGATCCAGGCCCAGGCGGACGTGCGTCGGCTCCAAGGCAGGATCGGTCTCTGGTTCGCCGGTGGCTACCTCTTTCCCTACGACTCCCAGGAGACCGCGCTGTTGTCGGCGATCGACGTGGCCGACGGTCTCAACGGCACGGACAACCGCCGCCCGACGCTGCCGGCAACGACCTGAAGCGCCAGCAGGATGTCGCTCGGCGTGGTGAAGAGCACGGCGCTGCAGCACCGGTCCGCCAGGACCGAGGGCGGCTCGGGGGGCTACGGCCGCACTTGGATGTTCCCGGCGATGATCGGCGTCAACGAGCGCACGACAACGGTCGGGTTGGCGATCTCGCGCAGGGTGCCGTCGACGAGAGCGCGGACGTCCAGGGCGCGGTTCTCAGCACTGCGGTCGTCGCCACCACCACCGCAGCAGCCGGACCGTCTCGCAACGTCCGTCGGGAACGTGCGCGCGCCCGAACACCGCACCGGCGATCGCTGCGCCGGCACGTCCAACGCCCGTCACGCGTCCCGGTTAGCGGGTGGCGATGGCCTTGAAGAACGTGTAGACGAACACACCGTCGTGCTCTGCGGTCCGGTAGAGATCGCGGATGCCGTCGTCGAACTCGTCGGCGGTCATCATGAAGCCCTCAACCAAGTGCGGGCGCGAGCCATCGACGTACACGACGCGCGGTGACACGCGTACGGCGCCGAAGCCGGCGGCGTCGAGCAGCGGGTACAGCGAGCGCCCGACGTCGGCGTTGCCGCCCGAGCGCGCCTGCAACTCGACCTGGCAACGGATCGCCGGCCGGGCTCTGCCCGTGCCGGCACGGAGCCCGTCGACATCGACGAACAGGCAGACGCCGTGCCGGCAGGCGCGATGAGTTTGCCGATCACGGCATGTCTGATCAGCGACACGCCGTTGCGCACAGTGGCGGCCCGGCGACGAAAGTGGAGGTGCCATGGAGATCATCAACCTGGGTGCAGGGGACGGGCTCCCGCCAGTGGACTGGGCCGCAGTCACCGAGAAGCTCGATGCGGGATCGGCGCCCGCTCCGGACGCGCACAACGCTCGGACGACGTGGCTCGCCACGGTGAACGAGGACGGCAGCGCGCATGTGACTGCGGTCGGTGCCCTCTGGCTCGACGGCGCGTTCTGGTTCCAAACGGGCTCGGGCACCCGGAAGAGCGGCAACGTCGGGCGCGATCCGCGCTGCTCGATCGCCGTGTCGATCCGCGACGCGGACGTCGTGATCGAAGGTGACGCCACACGCGTGACCGACCCGGGCATCGTGGCGCGCATCGCGAAGGCGTGGGCGGACAACGGTTGGCCAGCGGAGCCCGACGAGAGCGGTTCCGGCATCACTGCGCCGTTCAACGCACCATCTCAAGGACCGCCGCCGTGGCACGTGTATCGCATCCAGCCACGCTCGGCGACGGTCGCGCTGGGCACAGAGCCGGGCGGCCTCACTCGCTTCCGGTTCTGACGCCCGGTGGAACTGGAGCGTTGCGTGCAACGCCCGGCTCGCCACGAACCGAGCGCTCGGCGTCGGCCACTTCCCTCGGGGGCGGCCTGCGCCCGGCCTTGACCGCTCTCGGCGTCGCGGTCTACCGGTGGGCACCGACCCCCATCGCATGGCCGGTACACCCGGCCGAGAGCAGAGGTCCTGCGGCTGCCCGGTTCCTGGCGTGACGAGGCCCGGGTGGCTGGCGTGTGTTCACTGTATCGAACATTCGATTGACAATGGCAACAGACGTATGTACGATGGTTTCATGACCGGCGAGGTCGACCTCCAGCTCGCAACGCCCGTCGACGCCGCGATCGAGGATCGTCTGCGTGTGGTGTGCGGTCATCTCAACGTGCTCAACGCCCGCCTCGTCGAGCTCGCCGCGGAGGCGTTGGCGACCGGGTCGTGGCAGGGCTGGGGGGTCAAGTCGTTGGCCCATTGGTTGACCTGGCAGGCCGGCATCTCGCCGCGCCGGGCGCAGGAGGTCGTCCGGCTGGCCGAGGCCCGGGCCACGCATCCGGCGGTCATGTCGACGTTCGCCGCCGGCGCCCTGTCGCTCGACCAGGCGGCAATCGCCACCAAGGCGCCTGCGTACTTGGATGAACAGTTCGCCGAGTTGGCGACCGCGGCAACGGTCGCGCAGCTACGGATCCTGGTGCGGGCCGCCCGCCCGGCGCCGCCGGCACCGTGCGCCGACGCATCGCCGGAGGTTCACCCGGTCGAGTCGTTGAGCGCATGGTTCGACGACGACGGGCGATACCACGTGCGTGGCGAGCTCGACGCCGATCACGGTCGCATCGTCGACGCCGCCCTCACCGAAGCCCGTGACGCCCTGTTCCGATCCGGTCAACGCGACGTGTCATGGGCCGACGCCCTCGTCGAACTGGCCCAACGCTCACTCGACGGTGCCCCTGCCGAGCGACGCGAACGGTTCCGGGTCAACTGGTTCATCGATCCGGTCGCCCCGGTGCCAGCGCAATGGATCGACGGCATCGCCGTGCCCGCCTGGCTCCGCCAACAGCTGTTGTGTGACGGCACCGTCGCCCCAACGTTCACCGACGGGGCCCGCCCGGTGAGTGTCGGACGGACCCAGTACGCAGTACCGGACCGCACCCGACGCATCGTGTTGCACCGCGACAAGAAGTGTCGGGTCCCGGGCTGTAACCAGACCCGGTGGCTGCAGGTCCATCACGTCGTGCACGCCGAACACGCCGGGCCGACCGACACCTGCAACCTCATCGCGATCTGTCCGGCCGACCACCGCCTGCACCACCGCGGACTGCTCGGCATCACCGGCAACGCCGACCACCCCGACGGGCTCACGTTCACCGACGCCCACGGCCGGGTCATCGACCCCGCCGCCCACCCGACCAAGCCGACCGGACCACCGCCTGAGGGCCCCGACCAGCCCTACCAGCACCCGACCGGGGAACGACTCGACCGATGGTCCATCTTGTTCCCCGACCCGCCACCAGCGCCGCCGGACGAAGCGGCGGCCTGAGCACCGCCGCCGCGAGCACGTTCGGGTTCAGCCCGCCACCCGTGCTCGGCAGCGTCGACGTCGGCGCCACGACCGTCGTCGTGCCGTCGGGTTCGGTCGTCGTCGGCTGGCCGGTGGTCGTCGTGTCGCCCACCGAGGTGGACGACGCGACCGAGGTGGTCGTCGCCGCCGTCGTGGTCTCGTGGTCGTTGGGTCGCCGAACGTGATCGGCTCCGTGCACCCTCCGCCGAGTGAACTTCGTGGGCACGACGGGACTCGAACCCGGGACCTCCACCGTGTCATG
>CAVUCK010000022.1:0-341806 GCA_963739975.1 uncultured Acidimicrobiia bacterium | reverse complement strand
GCACCGGCAGCGCGCTCCTCTCGCTGTCGCGGCACGCGAGCGAGCACGCCTGTCCTCGCACGGCAGGCCGCCCTGACGATGATCGGTGCGTCTCCGGGCCGACGGGGACGGATGGACAGTTCCCTCACGCCGACCACCGCCGACGCCACCTCGACCCCACACTAGACCGCCGGTGCGACGACCACCATCGGCAGACGGATGAGTGCTCGGCGCCAGGCGGCGCTCCGCAGGACGCTGGTGCTTTCGCGCCGGGGGGCGCCGAGGGTGCTTCGGCGGCGGGCGTCACACGCCAGCAGGTGGATGACGCGTTGGGCATGATCGACGGGTTCGTCGAAGCGGAGATCGACAAGTCCGGCGTCCCCGGCGTCGCGGTCGCGGTCGTCTACGACGACGAGGTGGTGTTCGCCGAGGGGTACGGCGTGCGAGAGGTCGGCACGGATGATTGAGTTTCTGGGCGCGGACGTTCCGATCTTTCGAGAACCTGCGCGCCCAAAAGGTGAGTGGCAGCGATGAACGAACATTCGGTGGTGATCGCCGGCGGCGGCCCGACCGGCCTGATGTTGGCGGGCGAGTTGGCGTTGGCGGGGGTCGATGTCGTCGTCGTCGAGCGGCGCGCCAGTCAGGATCTCGACGGCTCGCGCGCCGGTGGTCTGCATTCGCGCACCATCGAGGTGCTCGATCAGCGCGGGATCGCTGATCGGTTCCTCTCGCAGGGGGAGGTGATGCCGGGGGTGGGGTTCGCCCTGATCCCCTTGGACATCAGCGACTTCCCGACCCGCCACAACTACGTGCTCGCGCTGTGGCAGAGCCACTTCGAGCGCATCCTGGCTGGCTGGGTCGCCGACCTCGGGGTCCCGGTCCGTCGTGGCTGCGAGGTGCTGGGCTTCGCGCAGGACGACACCGGCGTCGAGGTCGAGCTGTCCGACGACACATCGCTGCGAGCGCAGTACCTCGTCGGGTGCGACGGCGGGCGCAGCCTGATCCGCAAGGCAGCCGGCATCGACTTCGCCGGGTTAGATCCGTCGACCAGCTGGATGATCGCCGAGGTCGAGATGGACGAGGAGCCGGAGTTCGGCATCCGTCGCGACAGCGCCGGCCAGCATGCCCTCGGTCGGCGGGCAGCGGGGGAGCCGATCCGGGTCGTGCTCACAGAACGCCAGCTCGAACACTCCGGCGACCCCAGCATGAGCGACCTGCGCGAAGCACTCGTCGCCGTGTACGGGACGGACTACGGGCTGCGCAGCGCCAACTGGATCTCCCGGTTCACGGACATGACGCGGCAGGCAGCCTCCTACCGCCACGGTCGAGTGCTGCTGGCCGGGGACGCCGCCCACGTGCATCCGCCCCACGGCGGCCAGGGCCTCAACACCGGCGTGCAGGACGCCGTGAACCTTGGATGGAAGCTGGCTCAGGTCGTCAACACGACATCACCCGAGACCCTCCTCGACTCGTACCACGCCGAGCGGCATCCGGTCGGTGCCCGGGTGCTGCGCAACACCATGGCGCAAGTCGCGCTCAGCGGCCCCGACGACCGGCACGACGCCCTCCGCACCACCATGACCGAACTGCTCGGCATGGACGAGCCGCGCCGGCGCGTCGCCGCGATGGTCTCCGGTCTCGACATCCACTACGACCTCGGCGAGGGACACCCGCTGCTCGGGCGGCGCATGCCCGACCTCGATGTGCACACCGCGGACGGTCCCACCCGCGTGTTCGCACTGCTGCACGACGCTCGGCCGGTGCTGCTCAACCTCGGCGTACCGGACGGCTTCGACATCACCCCGTGGGCGAACCGAGTCCGGTTGGTCGACGCCGAGCACGATGGCGCGTGGGAGCTCCCGGTCCTTGGCGAGGTCACTGCGCCCCCTGCCGTGCTGATCCGGCCCGACGGTCATGTCGCCTGGGCCGGAGACCTCACGGCGCCAGAGCTTCCTCGAGCACTTGCGACCTGGTTCGGACCGGCCACTCCGGCTCGTTGAGCGGCCGTTGTGCTCGTTCCGGGTGGTCGGCCGCCGGCTACCATGACGACGCCTTGAACAGACAGGGCGATACGGAATCGTTCGAACCTCTCTGGACCCCGGGGGATCGGCATGCGCAACGAGTCCCCCGAGCTCCGGTTCGGAGTCGTCCACGCCGACGGCGACACGACCATCATGCTCGGTGGTGATCTCGACCTCGCCAGCGCGACGGAGCTGGCGGCACGCCTGGAATCGGTGATCGACGCCAGCGCGGGCACCATCACGGTGGACCTGGCCAGGGTCACCTTCCTCGATTCGACGGGTCTGGTGACGATCCTGGCCGCCCAGCAGCGGATGACGGAGGCCGGTCGACGCCTCGAGGTCTGCAACCCCTCCAGGTCCGTGCATCGTGTGCTGGAGCTCAGCGGCGCCAGCCGGATCCTGGACGTCGGCCTTCCGGCGATGGACGCCGTCGCCGACTGACGACGGTCTCGCACGATTTCTTGCGACGACCTGTCGAATCCGGCGGTTGGCTGCGACGTCTTGGTGACAGATGCACCACGAGGTCGAGGAGGCCATCGAAGTGAAGTACATGTTGCTGCTGCGCACCAACCCCGACACCGAGCCCAAGGAGGGCAGCGCCGAGCTGGACGCCGAGATGGCGCGATGGGGCGCCCTCACCCAGGAACTGCAGGAGTCGGGAGTCCTCGTCGCCGGCATGGGCCTCGACGCCGAGAGCACCGCGACGACGCTGCGGGCGCCGAAGGGTGAGCGGGTGCTGACCGATGGGCCCTTCGCCGAGACCAAGGAGCTGCTCTTCAGCTTCTACGTGATCGACGTCGCCGACCTCGAGGCGGCGATCGACTGGGCCGCCAAGATGCCCAACGCCGTGTACGGCTCGGTCGAGATCCGACCACTCTCACCGTACGAGCAGTAGATCGCCCTTGGCCGACGTCGCCGCCGTCCTGGAACGCACCTCTCGCGAGGAGTGGACCACCGTCGTCGCGACGGTGACTCGCCAGGTCGGCGGCGACGTCGGACTCGCCGAGGACGCGACGCAGGAGGCCTTCGCGGAGGCCGCCGCCAACTGGCCAGCGCGTGGCATCCCTGACCGACCCGGTGCGTGGCTGACGGTGACGGCGAGACGCAGGGCGATCGACCTCGTCAGGCGGGACCAGGCTCGGGCGGCGCAGCACCAGCGCCTCGCCCATGAGCCGCAGCCGGACGACGGCGCGGACGGTGTCGTCGGCGAGGAAGACAGTGGCGTGGTGGACGACCGGCTGCGGTTGATCTTCACGTGCTGCCATCCGGCGCTCAGCTTGGAATCGCGGCTGGCGCTCACCCTGAAGACGGTCGTCGGCCTCGACGTGGCCCAGGTGGCACGGGCGTTCCTGACGACCGAGCCCACGATGTACCAGCGACTCGTACGGGCCAAGCGCAAGATCGTCGCCGCCGGAATTCCCTACCGCGTCCCGCGTGCCGACCAGCTGCCCGAGCGCCTGACGGGCGTGTTGCACGTCGTGTACCTGATCTTCAACGAGGGGCACACGACGACCGACGGCACCGAGTTGGTGCGTCCCGAGGTCTGCGCCGAGGCCATCCGCCTCGCCCGCCTGCTCGTCGCGCTGGTGCCCGACGATGCCGAGACGCTCGGCCTGCTCGCCCTGCTGTTGCTGACCGACGCCCGCCGGCACGCCAGGACCGACTCGAGGGGCGACCCGGTGGCGCTCGAGGACCAGGACCGCTCACGGTGGGACGGCGATGCGATCGCCGAGGGCACAGCAGTGCTCGACCGTGCCCTCCACTACGAGCGGCCCGGCCCGTACCAGGTCCAGGCGGCGATCGCCGCCTTGCACGGCGACGCACCGACGTTCGCGATGACTGACTGGGCGCAGATCGCGGCGCTGTACCACTCGCTCGAGGCGATGGATCCGTCCCCTGTCGTGCGGCTGAACCGGGCCGTCGCCGTCGCCCACGCGTCAGGAGCCGCGCCGGCGCTCGAACTGCTCGCCCCGCTCCTGGGCGACGACCGGCTGGACAGCTACGCCGCCCTCCACGCCGCCCACGCCGAGATCCTCCGCCTCGCCGGCGAACGCGCTCGTTCGTCGGCGGCGTACGCCCGCGCCATCGACCTCACCGACAACACCCGCCAGCGCCACGCCCTCACCCGCCGCGCCACGGTCACTCGTCTGCCAGGGCACCTCGGATCGAGCGGTACGGCACTGGGTGGTTCTCGCCGCTGCCGCTGAACCGCTCGTTCAGGGCGTGGGCGATGACGTTGTGCTCAGCCTCGTCGACGGCGAGATCGCCACGCAGACACGCTGCGAGGCCGTGAGCGTCGAGGTGGCCGCCGAGCGCGAAGTAGTCGACCCACAGCTCCATCACCGGCAGGTTCAGTCGGCGTCGGGCGATGTCGAGCTCGGTTTCACGCACCGTCGCCCTCGACGGCTGCTCGCACGACGTCGTCGGCCACGTCCCGCAACTTGCGGTTCTCGGATTGCGACCGCTGGCGCAGCAGCTCGAACGCGACGTCGGCTCCGACCCGCTGCGTCGACATGAGGATGCCCTTGGCCTGCTCGATGGTCGCCCGGCTCTCCATCGCTTTGGACAGGTTGTTCGACAGATCGAACGCCGCCCAGTAGGCCTGCACGTTCGACACCACCACCGAGGCCTGGTTGGCGAAGCTGCGGCAGAGCTGCTCGTCCTCTGGAGTGAAGCCGCCCTGCTCGCCGCCGTACACGTTGAAGCCACCGACGGTGTCCTGGCGGGACAGCGTCAGCGGCACCGACAGCGAGCTCTGCACGCCCTGTCTCCAGCGCCGTCGCAGTGAAGCGGGGCCAGCGGCCCTCGCCGGACGCGTTTGCCATCCGCACCATCAGACCGCCCCGAGCCGCCGACAGGCACGGCCCGTCATCGGCCGCGTACTGGGCGTCGTCGAGCGACTGGGCCAGCTCGCCGCTCGAACCCACGGTGATCGCCCGGCCCGCCTCGATGATCGTGATGCTGGCGCCGGCACAGTTCGCCACCAGGCTGCAGCCAGTACCGGCAACCCGGCCGAGCGCGGCGCTGAGGTTGACATCGTCGGTGACCAGCGTGCGCGCCAGCTCATCGACACCGGATGGTCCGCCGTCGGACATGGGCTACCTCCCGATCGGGTGGTGAAGCCAGTCAGACGACCCTGTGCACTCAAGGCAAGGTGGCGGACCTCAGAACCGACAACGCTACCCGCAAGCGTGCGGTCCGGCGCTGTCGACGCCCGCTCCGATCTGCTGGTTCGGCGCCCCATCGGCGGCTCGTCCAGATGTCGCCGGTCATTGCGCCCAACCCTCGAGGTCGGTACGTTCGTGGTGAGCCTTCAACCAGGTAGGGCCGTCGGAAGCTGTGGAGTCCTGCGGTCGGAGGTGGTGATGCCTGCAGACGTGCCGGGGTTGTCGCTCGTGGTCGCTCAATCCGGGACGGATGTCATGCTCCGTCCGGTCGGCGAGATCGATGTGTCCAGCGCGTCGGTCATGACGACGTGCGCTGAGGCCGTGGTCGAGTCGACGACCGGCGACATCGTCGTCGACCTCTCCGCAGTGACGTTCATGGACTCATCGGCGTTGCACGTCCTGATCACGCTTCATCGCCGGCTGGTGGTCGAGGAGCGACGCCTCCGGGTCGAGAACGTCGGCAGTTCGCTGTACCGGCTGTTCGAGATCAGCGGGGTCGGCCAGCATTTGGGGCTCGACGCGCCCCAACGGACCGGTGTCGTGGCGCCCAGCCATCCTGGTGCTCGCTCGGGCCTCCCGTCCGAACCGCAGGATCGTCGGCGCGAGCGCCGCGCCAGCCGCGAGAGCTGGTCGGCGGTCGCCCAGACGAGCACGCCGGCGAGGATCGTGAGCACGTAGGCCCACTCCCGGTCGAACGCCCGGGCCAACGGCGGCCAGATCCTGAAGTGGGTGATGAGGATCCACAGGCTGGCGGCAGCGATCACGGCAACCACCCGCAGGACCACCGCCGGGACGGGCACGGCTCGCACCCACGTCAGCGCGATCAAGGACAGTGCGACGAACCACTCGCGCTGGGCGTCGGCGAAGTACCCGCCAAGGCCGAGTGCGCCGGGGATCGTGATGATGCACAGGGCGGTGGTGAGGACGCGCTGGCGGACCGCCCGCGACTGGTGGATCAACCAGCCGAGGGCGAAGAAGAAGGCGACGCTGTGGGTCTGGAAGCGCAGGTTGCGCTCGGCGCCAAGTGGCATCAGCCGCCACATCAGGCAGAACATCAGCACTCCGAGGGCGAACACGTACGGCGCCCGCCGCTCGGCTCGGCGCACCGCCGGGATCGCCAGCACGACGACGGTGATCAACAGGAGGTGGACGATCACCTCGACGAACCAGAAGTGCCATCGGCCCTGTTGGTGCGTCGGCGGGCCGAGGTAGTTGTTGACGAGGAGCAGCGTGAAGATCCCGTAGCCGCCGACGAGGAACATCGTGACGGCGACCCACCCGACGACGGGCGCGACGATTCGCCCGGTGGTCCGCAGGAGGGCGCGCACGCGATCGCCCGTGTCGGCCATCGAGAGCTGGAAGCGGCTGAGGTTGTAGCCGACGACGGCGAGCATGATGTGAGCTCCGCCCGGGAAGAACCACAGGCCCATGTGGGTGGACACGATGACGCAGATGCCGACGGCGCGCAGGATGGTCGTGGTGTCGAGCTGGCGCAACCGCTGCGGCGCGCTTGGCGCATCGAGCTCGGAGACCGTGCGCAGGTGCCAGTCGGCGGGGAGTCGACCGACCGCGTCCTCCAGCCGGACGGCGCACTCGACGTAGCTCATCGAGTCGCCGCCCAAGGACACGAACGTGCTCGAGGGCGCGACGTCGGTGCGCCCGAACACGGCGCGGTACGTCGCCGCCACCGACGACGCGGCCGGTGCCGGTACGGGGGCTGCGGCCCGATCGGTGCGCCCGCCGTGCTGCAGGGCGGCGTAGTCCACCTTGCCGGTCTCGGTGCGTGGGATCGGTCCCGCGGTGTCGACGAGCACCATGGCGCCCGGCAGCCCGGCCCGTGCGCCGATGCGCTGGCGGATCACGTCCGCCGACCCGCCCGGCGCGACGACGACGAGCCGGTCGTCGTCGCCGCCCAGGGCGACCTCGCCGACGCTGGCGAGGTCGGCTTCGAGGGCGTCGAGGTCGATGCGCAGCCCGAACGGCTTGACGAACCTGGCCCGCCGGCCCACGATCTCGTAGACGTCATCGACGGCGTGGTGGCGAGCGAGGTCACCGGTGTGCAGGGCGTCGACCACCGCGCCGACGGCAAGGTCGGCGTCGGAGTCTGCGTAGCCCATCATCACGTTGGGGCCGCGGTAGACGAGCTCGCCGACGTCGGCCGGCTGGTCGTCGACGGGCACCAACTCGAAGCTGCCGCCCGGGATGGGACCGCCGATCGCCTGCGGTTGGCGCTCGACCAGTGCCGGCGGCAGGTAGGCCATCCGTGCTGTCGCTTCGGTCTGCCCGTACATCACGTAGAGGTCGGCGCCCCACGCCGCAGTGCGCTGTGCCCACCGACGGACGTCGGCGGGTGGCAGCCGGCCACCGGCGACCGTGACCAAGCGCAGCGTGGGGACGGCGAGTCGTTCCGGACCGGCCCGCTCGAGCAGCTCGAGGGTGTGCGGCACGCCGGCGACGTTCGTCACGCCCTGGAGCGCAGTGGTGAAGCACGGGTCGACGACCGATGCACCGGTCACCGCGATGGAGGCTCCCGCCAAGAGGTGCGAGTGCAGCACGGACAGGCCGTAGCAGTAGTGCAGCGGCAGGGTCGTGACCCCGCGGTCCGCTGCCGTCAGCCCGAGGTAATCGCCGATCGCCGCGGCGTTGGAGGAGAGGTTGCGCTGAGACAGGCGGACCAACTTCGGCGACCCCGTCGAGCCGGACGTGCTCAAGAGCAGTGCGAGGTCTGAGTGCAACGAGCGATGCCGCCCGCGGCGCCGATCGATCCAGACGCCGTCGCGGGCGGCGACGACGACAGCATCGGGCTGCCAGGCCTCGATCATCGCATCGGTACGGGCGCCGGCGAGGAGTGGGACGTGGCCACCGTCGAGCAGGGCGAGGTAGGTGACGACGAACTGCAGCGAGTTCGGCCCGGCGAGCAGGACGAGCGACCGCCGTGGCAGGTCCAGCTCGGCTCGACGGCCGGCCACCCGGTCCCACAGTTGCTCGTAGGTGATCGGACGGCCGTCCTCGATGACGGCCAGGCCGCGCCCGTCGCCGGCGCCGCGCACGAGATCGACGAAGCGCGGCGACACGAGCATGACGGCGGCGCATGTTAGGAGAGCCTTACGACGTTCGGCAAGACGCCTCGCCTCGTCCGGTTCTCGATTGATCGTTGGCCGCCGAGCGGGAAGAGTTGGTGCCGTGGCGCTCGACCTGGCCGACCACTTCTTCGCCGCCCTCCCGCAGCTGCGGGTGCACCCGACGGCCAAGCGGGTCCGGGCCTTCGCTGGCGGCGAGGTGGTGATCGATTCGACGCAGGCGTGGGTCGTGTGGGAGCCACGGCGCATCGTCCCGTCCTACGCCGTGCCGATCGGTGACATCCGCGGCGTGATGGTCGAGACCACGGCCGGCACACCCGCGGAACGAGCCGTGCAGATCGGCGACGGACCGCCGGTGCTCGATCCGGGCACCAGGTTCGGCTTCCACACGACTCCCGGCCGGGCGTTCGACGTCGTCGCCGACGGATCAACGCTCGGGGGCGCCGCGTTCGCCCCGGACGACCCGGACTTCGCCGGCTATGCCGTCGTCGACTTCGACGCCTTCGACGAGTGGCGGGAGGAGGATGACCTGCTCGTCGGCCACGCCCGAGATCCGTTCACGACGATCGACACGAGGCACAGTTCGCGACGGGTCGTCGTCGAGATCGGCGGGACGATCGTCGCCGACTCGATGCGCTCGACGATGCTCTTCGAGACCTACCTCCCGACGCGCTACTACCTGCCCGTCGACGACGTGCGGATGGAGCACCTCCAGCCCAGCGACACGACGACCGTGTGCGCCTACAAGGGATCGGCCGCGTACTGGTCGGCGACGATCGACGGTGTCGTGATGCCGGACATCGCCTGGAGCTATCCCGACCCGCACAACTACGCCCTCGCGGTGCGGGGTCAGCTCACGTTCTTCAACGAGCGGGTCGACATCAGCCTGGACGGCCGACGCCTCGAACGCCCGCGCACACCCTGGTCGTAACTCCACGGCGCCGTGGCGGAGTTTCGGGTCCGAGATATGGCGACCCGTTCCGCCATTTCTCGGACCGTGACGGAAGAATGGCGCGGTGGTCACGCCGCTCCCCGCCGACACCGCACCGGAACTCGGGCCGCCCGACGCGGCCGAGGTCGAGCTGATCGCCAGAGGGCTGCGATCGGCGTCGGCCGCACCCGACCAAGACGACCGGCTGCAGTTGTGCGTCCTGCACGCCGTGACGAAGGCGATGACCGGCGTCGAGGTGGACTTCCGCCAGCTCGAGCCGATCGGCGCCGCCGAGTTCGCCGCTGGGATGGCCGGCCGCACCGAGATGTTCCGCACCCGACTCGTGCAGCTGATGGAGCTCGGCCACATGGTGCTGCCGCGGGCCGACGTCGTCGTCGCCGACCGGGTCATCGAGTTCGCCCGGCAACTCTCCATCGACAACGACTGCATCCACAAGGCGCGGGCCGTCGCCGACGGCTCCCACGAGCTTGTCGCCGCCGACTTCGACCGCAACCAGTACGTGCTCGGCCTCGACCCCTCCGTCGTCACGATCGGCGACGGTCGCGTCTGCACCGATGCCTCGAAGGCGTGGTCACGAACGATCATCGACGACGCGCTGGCCACGCGATGGCGCACGCTGGGTGAGCTGCCGGCGGAGGCGATCGGGCGCAAGGTCCACGACTTCTACCGCGCCCGGGGGTTCGCCTTCCCGGGTGAGCCCGACTCCGCCCCTCCGCTGCTCGCCCAGCACGACTGGGTGCACGTGATCGCCGACTTCGGCACCACCGTCGAGTCCGAGCTCGAAGTGTTCGGCTTCATCGCCCGAGCGAGCGACGATCCGCAGGCGTTCGCCCTGTTGGCGATGGCTGTCAACCTGTTCCAGAGCGGGGCGCTGCCGTCGGCGGCCGGGATCTTCGCCGCCGACGCCGGCCACCTCGAAGCGAGGGGCATGCCGGTCCGTCTGGCCGACGCCATGCGGCGGGGGGCGCAGTGCACCGGCAGCATCGACTTCCTGGGGGTCGATTGGTTCGCCCTGGCCGACCGGCCGGTGGCCGAGGTGCGTCGGCAGTTCGGTGTCCCGGCCAGGTCGACCGACTCGATCCGAGCGGGGTCCGTGGGTCCCTGGCAACCCGGCGGCATCAGCCCGTTCCAGGTCGCCGCCGGCCGGGCGCTGGCCGACCAGCAAGGGCGGCCCTACGAGCCCCACGGTGCCGCAGTCGCCTGAGCCGAGCCCACGAGACGCCGTGACAGGCCCTCAGTAAGGTGGATGGCCCGAGCTGAGGAGCAGCGCATGACCACCCTCTCCAACCGGCCCAACACCGCCCTCCTGGTGATCGACGTGCAAAAGGGCGTCGTCGCCGGTGCCACGCAGCGGGACACGGTGATCGACAACATCAGCACGCTCGTCGCCAAGGCGCGCGACGCCGCCGTCCCGGTGATCTGGGTGCAGCACAGCTCCGACGACGAGCTGCCGCAGGGCAGCGAGCAGTGGCAGTACGTCGACGAGCTGCAGCGGGCGGAGTCGGAAGCCCTCGTCCACAAGCGCTACGGCGATTCGTTCGAGGACACCCCGCTGGAGTCGGAGCTGGCGGCGCGAGGCGTCGGGCGCCTCGTCGTGACCGGCGCCCAGACCGACGCCTGCGTCCGCTCGACGCTGCATGGTGCGATCACCCGTGGGTACGACACGGTCTTGGTCGGTGACGCCCACACCACGGAGGACCTGTCCGAGTGGGGAGCGCCGCCACCCGACCAGGTGATCTCCCACACCAACCTGTACTGGTCGTGGCAGTCGGCGCCCGGGCGCACCGCCGGGGTCGTCGACACCGCCGAGGTCAGCTTCGAGCCGGTCGAGGACTCGGCGACGTCGTCACGCTGAGGGCGGCCCCGGCGTCGTCAGCCGGCGTCGTCACCCGGCGTCGTCGATGACGGCGTGGCGGGCGACATCGCGATAGATGGCGCCTGCCTCGTCGGCCCAGTCCCGGGCCGGTGACTGGGAATCGGGCCAGTCGCTGATGACGTCCAGCGCCCAGTGCGCCCAGTCGATGATGTGCGTGAAGTGGTCGATCATGAAGCGCATCGCCAGCGCGTTGGTGTGCATGCGCGTCGGGTAGTCACCGCCGTCGTCGACCATGGAGCCGGCCCACCCGGCGTACTCGGCCCGTGTCGCCTCGGCCTGCTCGGCGATGCCCATCAGCGTGGCCCGCAGCTGCTCGATCGTGCCCTGCTCGGCGAACAGCACGCGCACCATCCCCTCGAACTCGAGCGTTGGGGGCCTGGCCTCCGTGCCCAGCCAGCGCAGTAGCGCCGCCCGTCCGCTGGTGGTGATCGAGTAGGTCGTCCGCGCCCGCCGTCCGACGAGCTCGTGGGTCGCCGTGACGTACCCGGCCTCGACCAGCCGCTTCGGATCGTTGTAGAGCTGGCGCTCGGCGCGCGGCCAGAGCTGTCCGAGTCCGCGCCGCACCTGCTTGGCGACCTGGTAGCCCGACCAGTCGCGCAGGGCGAGCAGTCCGAGGATCGTGTACGACGTCGCCGTGAGGTGGTTGGCGCGCCCGCCGTCTCCACCCTCGGGGACAGCCGACCCTGCTGTCTGCACTATCGCACGGTACCCCTGGCGCAGCCTGCTCCCGGAAGGCGACATGACGCCCGTTCACAGCGTGCGGATCGTGGTCGTCATTGGCGACCCATCTCGGCGGTGGCCAGCGCCTGTGCGGTGCCGGGCCGGCGACCGGGCAGGAGCTGGATGACCAGCTCGTGCAGCGTGCCTCGGAACGCAAACGGGGCCCGGTAGCGGGTGGACACGGCCGACCCGTGATCGAAACCGACGCTCGCCCCGGTCGAGGAGATCATCCGCATGAACAGTGGCACCGCTGTGTGGCCGACGTCCTCGCCGTCGACGCCGTGGCGCTCGGCTTCCGACCACCAGAGCTCGATCAGCTCGGCGAGCCGCGCCAGCACGTTGACCTCGTTCGAGTCGTGGGACCAGGCCCGCCACGATCACCACCGCAGCCCGGCGCAGCTGCGCCGGGCATGGTCGAACGCTCTGCGGCAGCTCTTCGCCCCGTGATCTCTGAGAGGGATGGCGGGGCCTACGATCGCTGGTGACGAGGGAGGCGCAGATGCGGGTCTGGATCGACCAGGACTGCTGCACCGGGGCGGGCCTGTGCGTCGACCACTGCCCCGACCTCTTCATCGTGCTCGACGACGGGATCGGCTACGTCCGCGACAACGGCTCGGTGGTCACGGAGCCGGCCCACATCGGCGTGCACGTCCCGTTGCGCTACGAGCGCGACGCCATCGACGCCGTCGAACGGTGCCCCGGCGAGTGCATCTACGTCGAACCCGATGCGTCGGTCGGGTCCGACACCCCGCCCGACGACGATGACATCGTCGACGCCGAGGTCGTCGACCCGACGTGGTCACTCGGCGTCGTGGAAGATCAGCCCAAGGGTGCGCCGTCGCCCTGAGCGAACGGTGCTGGCCCCATGGCGCATCGGGGCGTTGGCCCAGCCCCGCTTGCTGCGCGCCGGACGGTCGCGGGTCGTGAACACCACCGCCTGTCCCTGCTCGATGACGACGGCGGTGGCCCGTGACTGGGCGCGCGGCCGCTGCTCGACGACCACCAGCTCGCCGCCCGAGTAGTCGACGCCGGGCCGGTCGAGACCGATCACGACCTGGAGCGGGAAGACCAGCTCGCCGTACAGATCGCGATGCAGCGCGTTCCAGTCGCCCGGTCCGTAGCTCAAGATCAGCGGCGTCGGTCGAGTCTGACCGGCGGCGTGGCAGCGGTCCAACCAGCTGTCGAACGTATCCGGCCACGGCGCCGGGCGGTCCCGTCGTTCGGCCCAGCGCCGGGCGATGGGCAGGAGGTGGGGCCAGAACGAGGCGCGCAACGCCGTGACGATGTCGGGGAGCGGGTGGGAGAAGTAGCGGTACTGCCCCTGGCCGAAGCGATGTCGAGCCATCTCCACCGTCGACCGGAACCTGTCGTCGTGCTCGTACAGCCCGGCGATCGACCGGCACTCCTCGGGGTCGAGCACGGGACCACCGACCGCCACCCCGACGTCGTCGAGGTCGAGGGCGACGCGCTCCCAGTCGATGCCGTCGACGCGCTGGGTCACACCGGGCGCGGCCACGAACGGTTCAACGATCGACGGCGGCGATCTGTGAGGTGTCGGGTTCCCCTTCGGCCTCGGCGAGGCGGGTCGACGTGACCTGGCTCAGGATGATCGGCAGGCACAGTGCGCTCAGCACGGCGGTGGTCCAGAACACGGCGGTCAGCCCGAACCGGTCGGCGACGAACCCGCCGAGGGCGGCGCCGATCGGCATCGTGCCCCAGGCCATCAGCCGGTACCCGGCGTTCACGCGGGCCAGCAGGTGGTCGGGGACGATCCGCTGGCGCAGCGACACCGTGAGCACGTTCCACCCGATGACGATCGCCCCTGACGTTGCGAACCCGGCGGCGATCCACAGCGCGTTGCTGGTGAGGGCCGGGACGACGGCCATGACCAGCTGTCCAGCCATTGCGAACACCAGCGCCCGGCGCGGACCGAGTCGACGGACGATCGGCTCGACCAGGAAGGATCCGGCCACGGACCCGGCGGCCAGGCTGGCCAGGAGCAGACCGAACTCCGCACCGTTCAGGCCCATCGGGCCCGGAGCGACGGCGAACAGCGGGAACACGGCGAACATCGCCGTCGACGCCAGGTTGGACACGCCGACGCAGATCGCCAGCGCCCGCAGCAGTGGGTGGTGGGCGAGGTACCGGACACCCTCGGCGATGTCGGCGCGCAGCCGGGTCTTCCCTGCCGGCGCCACGGGCCGGTAGTTGCCGATGATCGCGAGCAGTGCGATCGTCGCCAGCAGGTAGGCGGCGGCGCTGGCCGACAACCCGCCGGTGAGCGTGATCCCGGCGACCAGTCCGCCGAGCGCCGGCCCGACGAACTGGTTGGCGGTCAACTCGACGGCGTACAGGCGGCTGTTGGCCCGCTCCAGCCGACGGTGGTCCGGCACGAGGCTCGGCACGATCGACTGGGCGGCGGTGTCGTAGAACGTCTCGCCGACGCCGAGCGCGAACGCCGCGAGGTAGAGCATCCAGAGCTCCTGGCGTCCCATCGCCACGACCAGGGCCAGCGCGCCGATCACCGCCACCCGCGCCGCGTTGACCCGGATCATCGTCATGCGCCGGTCCAGCCGGTCGTTCAGCGCGCCGGCCGGCAGCGCGACGAGCAGCCAGGGCAACCGGCCGACCAGCGTCACGGTGGCGAAGGCGCCGGGATCGCGGGTGATGCTGAGGGCCACCAGCGGCATCACGGTCTGCAGCGCGCCATCGGCCAGGTTGGAGGCCGCCGACGCCGTGACGAGTCGGTGGAAGGGGGTGAGAACCACTGATTGAAGTTTCTCAATCAGTTATGATGTTGTCAATGGCTGCGATGACCAGACGCGAGGCGACGCCGGCCGAGTTCAAGGCGATGGCCCACCCGCTGCGGCTGCGGATCCTGCGCCTGTGCCTGCACGAGGAGCTGACGAACAAGGAGCTGGCCGATCGCCTCGGCCAGGAGCCGGCGACCATCCTGCACCACGTGCGCACGCTGTGCCGCACGGGGTTCCTCGAGGCGGGCGCGGTGCGCAACGGCCGGCGCGGCGCCCTGGAGAAGCCCTACCGGGCCACCCGCAAGTCGTGGATCCTCTCGGCGGCCCACCCCGACGACCAGCTGACGTCGGCGATCGCGATGATCGACGCCCTGCGCGACGAGGTCAGCGACGCCGGTCCGGCGTCGATCCGGTGTAACTCGCGCCTCGGCCTGCGGCTCAGCGCGGCCGAGGCCGACGAGCTCGGCGAGCGCCTCAACGGCCTGTTCGAGGAGTACGAGGCCCGTCCGCCGACCGTCGACGGCGACCGCTACGGCTTCTTCGTCTCGCTGCACCGCCTCGACCGCCCGTCGGATCCGCCGCCGAACGCCATGTCGTGACGGGCGCGCCGCCCGGCGCCGCTGGCCCCGTTCGTCGGCTGGTGCGGGACCTGGCATGGTCGGGCCGTGCTGACGCCGTTCGACGACTACCCGATCCACCAGGTCCCCTTGCCGATCGCCCACCCCGCCGGTGGCGACCCGAACCAGTACGACCGCTACTGGTTCAACGGGTTCACCGAGGATCGGTACTTCGCAGTGGCGATGGGCAGGTACCCGAACCGGGGCGTCATGGACGCCGCCTTCTCGGTCGTCCACGAGGGCGTGCAGCGCTCGGTCTTCGTCTCCGGGCGAGCGCTCGACGACCCGGCGGCGACGGCGCTCGGCCCGGTCACGATCGAGGTCGTCGAACCGTTGCGCACCACCCGGGTCGTCGTCGACGCGCCGGAGCACGGGCTGCGCGCCGACCTGACGTTCTCGGCCCGGACCGCGGCCTACGAGGAGCCGCGCCAGACCCACCATCGCGGCGCCCGGCTGTTCATGGACGCCACGCGGATGACCCAGTGGGGTGGATGGACCGGCACGTTGGAGGTCGACGGCCAGCCGGTGGCGATCGATGACGGGATGCGCGGGACGAAGGATCGTTCGTGGGGCATCCGTCCGATCGGCGCCCAGCCGCCGACCGCGCCGTCTCGCCATGCCCCGCAGTTCTTCTTCCTCTGGGCACCACTGCACTTCGACGACACCTGCCTGCACTTCCTGGTGTTCGAGGAGGCCGACGGGCGCCGTTGGGCCGAGGCCGCAGCGCTGCTGCCGGTGATCGGCCCCGACGGACCGACGTGGGGGCCCGACGCTCGGTGCGAGCTGCTCGCCGGCGGCGACCACGCCGTGCGATGGGCCAGAGGGCTGCGGCGGTCCGAGGCGGCGGCGCTGCACCTGCGTCGGCGCGACGGCGAACGGATCGACGTGGAGCTCGAACCGACGTTGACGTTCCGCATGCGCGGCGCCGGGTACGGGCACCCCCGGTTCGGTCACGGAGCCTGGCACGACGAGCTCGTCGTCGCCGGCGAGCGCCACGACGTCGACGAGCTCGACTCGCTCGACCCGGCATCGATCCACGTCCAGCAGGTGATGCGCGCCCGCTGGGGCGATCGCGTCGGCCTCGGCGTGCTCGAGCAGCTGGTCGTCGGGCCACACGAACCGAGCGGCTTCCGGGCGCTCCTCGACGGCGCACGCTGACGATCTCGGTCGCCCACGCCGCACGGCGGCCACCGATCATGGGCGTCGAACCCGGGTAGCGTCTTCGAGGATCTCGATGCACCCGTGTCCCTCCTGCCACGCTGACCGCTCCCCACTGTGATCGCGCCCTCGGTCCTCGCGCCCGCCGTCGAATCGTCCGGCGGCGACTTCGCCAGCTTCGACGTCCCGCTGTGGGTCTGGGGCGCACTCATCGCGTCGATCGTGGTGATGCTCGTCGTCGACCTGCTGCTGGTGCACCGCACGGCGCACGTCATCACCGTCAAGGAAGCGTCGATCGAGTCGGCGATCTGGATCTCGATCGGTCTCGCCTTCGGCCTCGTCATCCTGTGGTGGCAGGGCGGCCAGGCCAGCGGGGAGTACTACGCCGGCTTCCTCATCGAGAAGAGCCTGTCGGTCGACAACGTCTTCGTGTGGGCCGTCATCTTCTCGTTCTTCCGGATCCCGCGCGAGTTCCAGTTCCGCGTCCTCTTCTGGGGCATCTTCGGGGCCCTCGTGCTGCGGGCGGTGTTCATCTTCGCCGGGGTGGCGCTGATCGAGCGGTTCGAGTGGGTGCTCTACGTGTTCGGCGCGTTCCTCCTGTACACCGCGTTCAAGATCGCCCGCCACGACGAGACGGCCCAGGTCGACTACGAGAAGAACCTGGTGATGCGGGCGGTGCGCAAGATCGTGCCGTCGACACCGAACTTCGACGGCCAGAAGCTGTTCACGGTCGAGAACGCCAAGAAGGTGGCCACCCCGCTGTTCGCCGTGCTGGTGCTGATCGAGGCGACCGACGTCGTGTTCGCCGTCGACTCGGTCCCGGCGATCCTGGCCGTCAGCCGCGAGACGTTCATCGTGTTCGCCTCGAACGCCTTCGCCATCCTCGGCCTGCGGTCGCTCTACTTCCTGCTCGGCGGGATGCAGGGCAAGTTCCGCTACCTCAACCTCGGCCTCGGCGTCATCCTCGCCTTCGTCGGCGTGAAGATGCTGCTGATCGGCGACCCGTTCGAGATCCACATGCCGACGGTCGTCTCGCTCGGCGTGATCGCCCTCGTGCTGACGGTGGCGATCGTGGCCTCGCTGCGCGCCGACCGTCGTGATCGCGAGGCGGGGATCACGCCGCCCCACGAGCTCCCGGTCGACGACGTGGCCAGCGCCGACGAGCCCGGCGGCGTCGAGCCGCAGCGCGAAACCCGCCTCGACCGCTGACCCGGGGTACTCCGACCCAAACCCTCCGATGGGGGACGTCAGCCGGCGAGGCGGCGGACGGTGGCGGCGAACTCGTCGACGGTGCTGGCGATGATGTCGGCCACGGGTCGGACGGCGTCGATGCGCCCGGCGACCTGACCGGACAGGGCCAGGGCGGCGTTCATGTCGCCGCCGAAGTACAGCGCACGAGCGTCACCGAAGTCGCCGAACACGTTGTGCTCGGCGTGGCGCAGCGACTCGCTCCGCTCGGTGCGCAGTGCCCGCAGCGCCGGGGAGTGGCGGTCGTTGAGGAACACCGTGTCGGTCTCGGCGGCGGCGACGATCGCCTGCTTCCAGTTGTCGTGGACCGGTGACTCGGCCGCCGACACCATCCGCGTCCCCATCTGCACGCCCTCGGCGCCGAGAGCGAAGGCGGCGGCCATCGTCGCGCCGTCGATGATGCCGCCGGCGGCGATGATCGGAACGTCGACGCGTGAGCGCACGAGGGGGAGCAGGACCATCGTCGACACCGGTGTCGGGCTCTTGAACCCGCCGCCCTCGCCGCCCTCGACGACCAACCCGTCCACGCCGGCGTCGACGGCCTTGCGCGCCGCGGCGAGCGTCGGCACGACGTGGTACACGGTCAGCCCGGCCGACTTCAGGATGCTCGTGTACTTGGTCGGCGACCCGGCCGAGGTGGTGACGAACTTGACGCCCTGGTCGATGACGAACTCGGCGATGTTCGGGTCGCGCACGAAGGCCTGGGCGATGTTCACGCCGAACGGCCGGTCCGTCAGGTCGCGCATCAGGCGGATCTCGTCCTTCACGGCGTCGAGCTCGCCCGACGAGGTCTCGATGATCCCGCAGGCCCCGGCTCGGGACACGGCCGAGGCCAGCTGGCTGCGGGCGATCCACCCCATCGGGGCCTGGATGATCGGGATGTCGACGCCGAGGTCGCGGCTGACCCGGTTGTCGAAGGCGGGATGGGCGTACGGCACGAGGCAGATCATGGCAATCCCCGTTCTGGCCGTCGCTACCGGCCGCTTCCGGGCCGCTGCGACGGCCAGAACGGGTGCTACGTGCCGGCGAGCTCGCGGACCCGGGCCAGGAGAACGTCCAGCGCCGGTCGGTTGAGACCGCCTTCCGGGATGATCACGTCGGCGTAGCGCTTGCTCGGCTCGATGAACTGCTCGTGGGCCGGGCGGACGGTGCGCAGGTACTGCTCGATCACGCTCTCGACGGTGCGGCCACGCTCGGCGACGTCACGGCGCAACCGGCGGATCAGTCGCAGGTCGGCGTCGGTGTCGAGGAACACCTTGAGGTCGAAGCGCTCGCGCAGCGACGGCTCCCAGAGCACGAGGATGCCCTCGACGACGACGATCCGCGCCGGGCGGACCACCCGCACCTCCGCGCTGCGGTTGAACTCCACGTAGTCGTAGACGGGGACGGGGACGGACGCGCCGGCGGCGAGTGCGGCGAGGTGGTCGTTGAGCAGCGGCCAGTCGAAGGCGTCGGGGTGGTCGAAGTCGAACGCCGTCCGCTCCTCGAGCGACAGGCCCCCCAGGTCGACGTAGTACGAGTCGAGCTTGATCAGCGCCAGATGGCGCTCGCCGGCCAGCTCGGCCAGGCGCTCGGCAACCGTGGTCTTGCCCGACGATGAACCGCCGGCGACGCCGATGAGGAACGGCCGCTCCGGCAGCGAGCTCACGCCCCGACGACGTTAGCGATCTGGTCGCAGTGCATCAGGAGCCGCACGACCCCGCGACTACAGTGCCGCGTTCAGGGCGCCTGCGCAGCCATCAGTCGAGGCCAGCGCATCGAGCAAGGAGACACACACGGATGACCGACGCAGGGGACGAACCGTCGGAGGTGCCGCCCGAGCGGAGCGGACGGCGGTCGCGGGTCGGGGACTCCGGGTCGCCCGTCGCTTCCACGCTCAGCATCATCCTCGCCGTCGTCGCGGTCATCGCCGGCTTCCTGATCCTGCGCGCCCTGACCGACGACGACTCCTCGTCGGACGGCGGTGAGACCATCACCCCCGTCGACACGGGCGGCGACACGGCCACGACCACCGAGGCCGACGGCACCACGCCCGACAGCGTCGAGGGCGCCACGACGACGTCGACGGCGATGGTCCAGACCAAGACGGGTGCCGTGATCGTGGTGGCCAACGCCAGCGGGATCAGCGGGTCGGCGGCCCAGATGTCGACGGCGCTGGAGACCGACGGCTACGCCGAGGTCGCCGAGCCGGCCAACTCGACCGGTGACCCGCTGCCCACGTCGGTCATCTACTTCGCCCCCAACGACCCAGCGGCCCAAGCCGTCGCGGCGACCATCGCCGCCCAGTTCGGCGGGGTGCAGACCGGGGAGATCCCCGCCCAGCGGCCGGCCGACGGCCCCGACGTGGCCACCGCAACCGTGCTCGTGATGCTCGGCCAGGACGCCGCCGGCAAGACGCTCGCCGAGCTGGCGGGTGGAGGAACGGCGACGACCGTCGCCGGAGGAGTCGCCCCGCCGGCGATCGTCACCACGACCACTGCCGGCTGAACCCGGCGGTCCGGCGCCGTCTCAGCGCCCGCCGAGGGCGGCGCGGGCGGCGTGCTCGATGCACCAGCGAGGCTCGGTGCGGGCCCGGTGCTCGCCGTCGCGCTCGACCAGCGTCAGCACCTCGGCGCCCATGGCCGCCACGGCGGCGCGAGCATCAGGGTCGGCGTCGCCGACGATCACCACCGCCGACTTCCCCGCCGAACGCGCCAGCTCGCAGACCCCGCCGACCACCTTGCCCTCGAGGCTCTGGGCGTCCAGGAATCCCTCGCCGGTGACGACGATGTCGCTGTCGGCGACGCGCTCGGCGAGGTCGACGTGATCGGCGACGAGCGCGAACCCGGAGCGCAGGCGGCCACCGACGGCCGCCAACCCGCCCCCCAGGCCGCCGGCCGCGCCGCCGCCGTCGAGCTCGGTGACGTCGATGCCGTACTGCTGCCGGTAGCGGTCGGCGAGGCTGGCCAACCGGGCCGACAGCAGCTCGATCTGGGCCGCCGTCGCGCCCTTCTGCCCGGCGAACACGACCGCGGCGTCGAGAAACCTCGTGCGCACGTCGCAGGCCAACTCCAGCTCGATCGAGCGCAGCCGGGCCGGGCTGCGCAGCGCCTTGATGGCGCCGAGGCCGCCATCGGTCGTCGCCGATCCGCCGAGGCCGACCACGACGTGGCGGGCGCCGTCGGTGACGGCCCGCTCGATCAGCTCGCCCGTGCCGGTGGTCGATGCCCGCATCGGGTCGTTGCGCCCGGGCCCGCCGGCGAGCGCCAGGCCGCTGGCCGTCGCCATCTCGATGACGGCGGTGCGCCGATCGAGCCGCCACGCCGCCTCGACCCGTTGGCCCAGCGGGCCGGTCACGATCGACGTGCGGTTCGGCCCGCCAAGCACGTCGAGCAGGCCCTCGCCACCGTCCGACATCGGCGCCTCGTCGGCGTCGTGGCCGAGCTCCCAGCAGGCGTGGCCGACGGCGGCCACCGCCTCCTGGGCGGTCGCCGTGCCGCGGAACTTGTCCATGGCGACCAGCACCCGCATCCCGCGATTCTGCGCCGCGATCGGTACGCGGTCCCGTATCAGATCCTCGTCAGAAGCGATTGTCGACCTCGACGGTAGGGTTTGCTCCCATGGCCGTGACCGTGCGCATCCCGACCACCCTCCGCCCGCTGTCGGCCGGCGCGTCGACGGTCGAGGTCGAGGCCGGGACGCTGTCGGCGGTGATCGCCAGCCTCGACGGCGCCCACGCCGGGTTCGCCGACCGGCTCCTTGACGAGGAGGGCAACCTGCGCCGCTTCGTCAACGTCTTCGTCGACGACGACGACGTGCGCTACCTCGACGGGCTGAAGACCGACGTCCCCGACGGGCGCACGGTGAGCATCATCCCGGCCGTCGCCGGCGGCTGAATGACCCGCTCCGACGCGAACCGAGCGCGTTGACAAGGACTTGACGGTTCGGCCCCCGCCGTAGCGAGCATTCGGACACAGGTCGAGCGTCAGCGAGACACGCGGCGCTTCGCCGCCATCGACACGAGCCCGGTTGCTCGCTGGCGGTCTTCGTCCTAGAGTGCTAGCACTCACCTCGTCAGAGTGCTAATGCACCCCTCGTCCAACGGAGGACACTGATGGCCAAGACAATCGCGTTCGACGCCGAAGCCCGGCGCGGCCTGGAAGCGGGCATGAACAAGCTCGCCGACGCCGTGCGCGTCACCCTCGGCCCGAAGGGCCGCAACGTCGTGCTGGAGAAGAAGTGGGGCGCCCCCACGATCACCAACGACGGCGTCTCGATCGCCAAGGAGATCGAGCTGGAGGACCCCTACGAGAAGATCGGCGCCGAGCTGGTCAAGGAGGTCGCCAAGAAGACCGACGACGTCGCCGGTGACGGCACGACCACGGCGACCGTGCTGGCCTGGGCGATGGTCCGCGAGGGCCTCAAGAACGTGGCTGCCGGCGCCAATCCGATGAGCCTGAAGCGGGGCATCGAGGCCGCCGTCGACGCTGCCGTCGAATCGATCCGCAGCCTGGCCAAGGACGTCGACGACAAGGCGCAGATCGCCCAAGTCGCCAGCATCTCGGCCGCCGACGACGAGATCGGCGAGATGATCTCCGACGCCATCGACAAGGTCGGCAAGGACGGTGTGATCACCGTCGAGGAGAGCCAGACGTTCGGCATGGAGCTCGACTTCGTCGAGGGCATGCGCTTCGACAAGGGCTACATCTCTCCCTACTTCGTGACCGACCCCGAGCGCATGGAGGCCAGCCTCGACGACCCGTACATCCTGCTGGTGTCGTCGAAGATCACGGCCGTACGCGACCTCGTGCCCGTGCTGGAGAAGATCATGCAGGGCGGCCGCCCGCTGGTCATCGTCGGCGAGGACGTCGAGGGCGAGGCCCTGGCCACCCTCGTGGTGAACAAGATCCGCGGCACGTTCCGCTCGGCGGCCGTCAAGGCGCCGGGCTTCGGCGAGCGGCGCAAGGCGATGCTCCAGGACATGGCCATCCTCACCGGCGGCCAGGTGATCAGCGAAGAGGTCGGCCTCAAGCTGGAGAACGTCACGCTCGACCTGCTCGGCTCGGCCAAGCGGGTGATCATCACCAAGGACGAGACGACCATCGTCGAGGGCGCCGGCACGGCTGACGACATCACCGGCCGGATCAACCAGATCAAGGCCGAGATCGAGAACACGGACTCCGACTACGACCGGGAGAAGCTGCAGGAGCGCCTCGCCAAGCTGTCGGGCGGTGTCGCCGTGCTCAAGGTCGGCGCCGCCACCGAGGTGGAGCTGAAGGAGAAGAAGCACCGCATCGAGGACGCGGTGTCGACGACCAAGGCGGCCATCGAGGAGGGCGTCGTGCCCGGTGGCGGCGTGTCGCTGCTGCGGGCGCAGAGCGCCGTCGCCGAGGCCGCCGACGGGCTGTCCGGTGACGAGGCAACGGGCGCTCGGATCGTCGGCAAGTCGCTCGAGGCACCGCTGAAGCAGATCGCCGAGAACGCCGGCATGGAGGGCGGTGTCGTCGTCCAGCGAGTGCGTGACCTCAGCGGCGGCGAGGGCCTCAACGCCGCTACCGGCGACTACGAGGATCTCGTGAAGATCGGCGTCATCGACGCCGCCAAGGTGACCCGGTCGGCGTTGCAGAACGCCGCCTCGATCGCCGCGCTGTTCCTCACGACCGAGGCGGTCATCGCCGACAAGCCGGAGAAGGACGCCCCCGCCATGCCCGGCGGCGGCGACATGGACTTCTGAGCCACCCCTGACCTGACGATGGGAGCCCCCGCTGCGGCGGGGGCTCCGTCGCGTCGCCGCTCAGGTCGCCACGAGCTGGCTGAGCGTGACGCCGGCCAGCTCGTGGACATCGCGGGCGAGATGGGCCTGGTCGCTGAAGCCGGCGTCGACGGCGACGGTGGCGAACGGCGTGCCCGACCGGGCCAGGCGGGCGGCCCGCTGGAACCGCAGGATCCGCGCCAGCAGCTTCGGCCCGTAGCCGAACGCCTCGACCGATCGTCGCTGCAGCTGCCGCCCACTCAGGCCCACGGTTTCGGCGACCGCGGCGACCGGACGGCCGTGTGCCAGCAGATCGGCGATCGCGAGCATCATCGGCGCCGGCGCTCCCATCCACGTGCGCACGCTCCGGTTCAGGCCGGCCTTGTCCGGGCCCAGCGGATCGAGCGGAGTCTTCGTGAGCGAGCGCGTCCGACTGATCGTCGCACGCTTCGGCCCCCGACCGCAGTTCGCGCCGAGTTCAGGCCGGCCTTGTCCGGCCCAGCTCGAGCGAGCGGAGTCTCCGGAGCGACCGCCGGCCCTGACTCCGTGACCTTCGCCCCCGACCGCAGTGAGGAGCCGTCCTGGGGCCTTGTCCGGCCCAGCCGGCGACGGAGTCTGGCCCGGCGACGAGCAACCCGTCGCCAGTCCAGATCAGATCGGTACAGCCGTCCGGCAGAACGTGGGGCACGACGGGCGAGCGGCCGAGCCAGCGGACGGTCGACGGGATCGTCGCCGGTTGCTCGACGTACATCGCTCCAGCCTGCCCGATTCGGGTGTGTCCGATTCCTGCAAGACGCCGTCGACGAGCATCCGTACGTTGGGGCGCATGACACCACGATTCAGCGCCGTCGGACTCGTCGTGACCGATCTGGCCCGCTCCCTCGCGTTCTACCGCCAGCTCGGCCTCGAGACGACCGACGATCCCGCCGGACACGTCGAGCTGGCGCTGCCCGGTGGCCTGCGGCTGATGCTCGACACGGAGGACGTCATCCGTTCGTTCGACCCCTCCTGGTCCCCGCCCGGCCCGGGTGGCCAGCGCTTCGGCCTGGCGTTCGAATGCGCCAGCCCCGCCGAGGTCGACCGCGTCGTCGGCGAGCTCAAGGCGGCGGGCACCACGGTGCACCTGGCCCCGTTCGATGCGCCGTGGGGCCAGCGCTACGCCACCGTGCACGATCCGGACGGCAACGGCGTCGACCTGTTTGCCGCCTCGGCGCCGCCGGCCGGTTCAGCCGGCGGCGACGGCTGAGTCCCGGCGGACGACGACGGCGCCGGCCAGCGCTCGGGCGTGGCGGCCGGCCGTCCGGACCGGCTCGGCGTCGCGGCGACTGCGGGCCAGGATGAAGCTCCCCTCGAGCAGCGCGATGACGCTCGTCGCCAGGGCCGTCGCCTCGTCCGACGCCAGCCCGCCCCGTCCGAGGCGGGCGGCGATGGCCACCTCCCACCCGGAGAAGACCGTGGCCGTGGCCAGGCGCAGGTCGTCGTCGGTGCTCGCCACCTCGGCGGCGATCGTGCCGATCGGGCAGATGTCCACGTAGCCGGACTCCTCCAGCGCATCGGCGGCTTCGGCGAAGAACGTCCCGACGGCCTCGGCCGGGTCGTCGAGCTCGGCGGTGATCAGTTCGAACAGCTGCTGGTAGGCCGCGCCGGCCTCGGCGACGACGGTCGCGACGAGCTGTGCCTTGCCGCCGGGGAAGAAGTGGTACACGGACCCGACGGTGGCCGAAGCGGCAGCCGTGATGTCCTTGATCGACGTCGCCTGGTAGCCGCGTTGGCGGAGCAGCTCCGTGGTCGCGCCGACGATGCGCTGGCGGGTGTCGCCCATCCCCTTGATCCTAGAACGTCCGCTCTACTAGAGTGATCGTTCTAGTCACGAGAGCGAGGAGCGCGAGATGTACAAGGCCGCGGTGCGGGCGCTGGTGCGCCGAGGGGTCGACCGGTTGAACGCCGGTGACCCCGAGCCGTTCTTGAAGATGGTCACCGACGACAGCGAGTTCACGATCCCCGGTGACAACTCCTGGGGCAACATGTTCCGTCCGGTGCGCGCCGGGCGCCACCGCCACGTGACCCACCGGGGCATCGCCGAGTGCCGGGCCTTCGCCAAGCGGTTCATCGACGAGGGCATCCAGGTCGAGATCGAGGACATCCTCGTCAACGGTCCACCGTGGAACCTCCGCGTCGGCGTCCGAGCCCACGACTTCGTCCCGTCGGCCGCCGGGGAGGACCGCTACGCCAACCGGTACATGGAGGTCATCGTGTTGCGCTGGGGCAAGATCGCTCACTGGGAGGTCTACGAGGACACCGAGCGCGTCGCCGCCTGGGACCGCCCGCAACGAGGTCGCCTGGCCAGCTGAATCAGCGGAGGAAGTTCCCGAGCGTTCGTTACGCAGTGAGTTTGACGAGGCCATCGGTTCGCAGTCGACGGCGCGGTCGATGGCGTCGCGGGTGGTGCGCAGGAAGTCGGTGTCGAGCACCGTGTCCTCCAGCCGGCTCTCCTGGTCGAGCAGCAACCACACGAAGACGCCGATCAGCGAACCGACGAGCGGGAACACGATGAACACCCACAGCTGCCCGATGGCGCTGGGATCGGTGTCGGCGAACAGGGCGGTGGCGAGGCTGCGCGCCGGGTTGACGCTGGTGTTGTCGACGGGGATGGTGACGAGGTGGATGGCGGCCAGCGTGATGCCGGCCACGACGCCCCCGAAGCCGGGGGCGAACCGCCGACTCGTGGTCGACAGCACGACGACCACGAAGAGCGCGGTGAAGACGATCTCGACGATCACCGCCGCGCCGAGCCCGCTGAACCCGTCACGGTCCCAGCCGTTGGAGGCGAAGCCCTCCCGTCGCCAACCGTCTCGCCCACTGGCGATCCCGTAGATGACGGCGGCGCCGAAGATGCCGCCGAGCACTTGGGCCACCCACGCCCACGTTGCGTGGCGCAGCGGGATCTTGCGGGTCAGCACGAACCCCAGCGTCACTGCCGGGTTGATGTGGCAGCCGCTGATGGGGCCGATCACGTAGACCATCAGCAGGAGGGCGAAGCCGAAGGCCAGCGAGATGCCGAGCGTGCCGATTTGCTCGCCGGCGAGGATCGCGCTGCCCGGCCCGATGAGCACCAGCACGGCAGTGCCGATGAACTCGGCGGCCACGATGCCGGTGTAGCTGGTGATCACGCCGCGGGTGTCGCCGATGCCCTCGCCGGGCGGGACAGGGACCACTGTGGCCGGGCCCGGCTCGGCGGTCGCCGGCGATGGGTCGGGCTCCGCCGGGACCGTGAGGTGCGGAGGAGGGGTTGGATCCACGTGCGGACTGTAGGTCGGCGGCCGAGGTCGGGCGGGAACGATCGGTAGCGTCGGTCTGGTGGGGCGCACGCGCACGGAGCGTCTGCTCGTCACCAAGGTCACGGATGAGGGTCGTCGGCGCCAGCCCGACGAGCTGATCGTCGAGGAGCCGATGACGATCCAGCTCGACGGCACCGTGGTGTCGACCACGATGCGCACGCCGGGCAACGACTTCGAGCTGGCCGCCGGGTTCTGCTTCACCGAGGGGCTGCTCGGCGGGGCGGCCGTCAGCGGGGTGCGGTACTGCGCCAACGGTTCGGCAGCGGCCAGCGAGTTCAACGAGGTCACCGTCGAGACCGGTGGCCGTGCTCCGCCCGCCCGCCCGCGCCTCGCCACGACGTCGTCGAGCTGCGGTTGGTGCGGGAGCGACCAGATCGACGAGTTGCTGGCCCGGCTCACGCCGCTTCCGCCCGAGCAGGCGATCGACGCCGCGGTGCTCGCCGCGGTGCCCGAGGCCGTGCTCGGTGGTCAGGGGCTGTACGCCACCACGGGTGCCGTGCACGCCGCCGCCGCCTTCGATGCCGGCGGCACGGTGCTGATGACCCGCGAGGACGTCGGGCGGCACAACGCCGTCGACAAGGTGGTCGGCGCGCTGCTGCTCGCCGGGAGGTTGCCAGCGACCGGCCACGGGCTGTTCGTCAGCGGTCGGGCGTCGGTGGAGATGGTCCAGAAGGCCTGGGCGGCCGGGTTCGGCTCGCTCGTCGCCGTCAGCGCGCCGACGGCCCTGGCGGTGCAAGCCGCCCGGCAGGCCGGGATGCGCCTCGTCGGCTTCGCCCGCGCCGACCGATACAACGTCTACGCCGACTGAACTGGGCGCGGACGTTCTCAACGCGCCTTCTGGGCGCGGACGTTCTCGATTTCGAGAACGTCCGCGCCCAGATGGGCAGGAGCGAGCGAGGCGGATCAGAGCATCTCATCGAGGGGGGCGAGATAGCCGACGTAGAAGCGTCCGAACTCGCCGTACAGGGCCGATCCCTTGTCGAAGCGCATGGTGTAGACGACGTCCTTGATCACCTCGGGAGTCGTGGCGAACAGCGTCACCCCCCACTCGAAGTCGTCGAGTCCGGTCGATCCGGTGATCAGCTGGACGACCTTGCCGGCGAAGGTGCGGCCGCTCTTGCCGTGCTCGCGCATCAACCGATCGCGCTCGTCGAACGGCGTCATGTACCAGTTGGCCTGGGCCTCGCGCCGCTTGGTCATCGGGTAGAAGCAGAACACCGGCTTGCCCTCGGGCGGCAGCGACGGGTGCAGCCGCTCACGCAGCAGGTGCTCGGGCATCCCCTTGGCGTACTCGCTGACCTCGGTGATGCTCACGTAACTGTCGACGATGTTCAGGCCCGCCTGCTGCAACCCCGACTGCAGGGCCCGCAGGACCGACCAGTCCGGGTGCAGCGCCATGACGGCCAGGTCGCACTTGTGGCCGAGCATCGCCGCCGTCACCACCTGCCCCTCGGCCGCCTCGACGCGCTTGACGGCGGCGCTCGCCGCCTCGCGATCGAAGGTCGCCGACGGGGTGCAGAACAGGTGCAGGACGGCCAGCCCGGTCTCCGTGCGCATGCCGCCAGGCTACGGGCGGCCGCCGGCCGGCGAATCGGGCGAAGGTTCTCGCCGATGCGAGCGAGCGAGCGCCAGCGAGCGATTGGCCAGGATCTGCGCAGGCTGCAGGTGGCGTGGCCGGGGAACGCAATGACGTCCGGGTCAGGCGGCGACGGAGAACGTCCGGATCGGCTGGTCGACGCCGCTGGCGTCGAAGCCGAACACCTCGAACGGCGCCTGCTGGGGATCACCCGTCGACCCGATCTCGACGCCGCCGCTCTGGCCCTGGTAGTCGATGTTGCGGTTCTCCTCGAGCAGGCCGGCGCAACCGGCGAAGTCGGCGCAGGTCACGCCGGTCGAGCTGACCTCCTGGACCTGGCCGGCCACCTGCACCGGGTTGTCCGACCCGGCCTGCACAGCGGCCAGAGCGATCAGGTTCACGCAGTCGACGGTGTTCGTGGCGAAGGGACCGGGCAGCTCGCCGGGCGTCGCCGGGCCGGCCACCGGTGAGACCCCGTGCACCGCCTCGCGCAGCTCGGTCGGCAGCTCCTGGACCAGCGTCGGGGCCGCCGGGGTCCGCATCGCCCCGTTGAGGAGGATCTCCGGCACCTCGCCGCCGTCGCCGCTGGCCGTCGCCGCGCCCAGCGCCGAGAGCAGCCGAGTGCCCTCGTCGGGGTCGCCGATGATCACGATCACGCCGACGTCGAGTTCGGCGAGCTGCGTCGCTTCGGCGACCAGGTCGTCGTCGCCCGGCGCGAACGGCACGGTCGTGTCGACCGTCAGCTGGCGTCCCTCCAGCGCGGCGATGGTGGCTTGGGCGAGCGGCCGGCCGTAGGTGTCGTCGAGGAAGGCGACGGCCGCCGTCCTGGCCCCCGTCTGCTCGGCCAGCTCGGCGATCGCGACGGCCTGCAGCGCGTCGCTGGGCGCGGTGCGGAAGAACCGCTCCGAGCCGGGGTAGTCGTCGAGCGCCATCGTGGTGGCGGTCGGGGAGCAGGCCACGACTCCGCCGGCCAGGAGGTCGCCGAGGGTGTCGAGGGCGATGACGGACGACGTCGGACCGATGACGGCGTCGACGTCCTGATCGAGCAGCGACTCGATGGCATCAGCCGCGGCGAGCGGCGTCGTGCCCTCGTCCTCCTGGATGAGCGCCACGTTGGCACCGCCCACGCCACCGGCCTCGTTGACGAGCGCGATGGCTGCCGCGGCGGCCTCGAGCACTGACTCGCCGAGCGGCGCGCCCGGACCGCTGCGCGGAGCCATCACGCCGATCCGCAGCACCCCGTCGTCGGGGCGTGGGGCGTCGGTGGTCGCCGTGACCACCGGGGGCGGCGGAACGGTCCCTTCGGTCTCGTCGCTCCCGGAACAGGCGACGATCGCCATCACCAGCGCCGCGACGGCGGCCGGCGTCGCCCACCGGTTACCGCCGGTGCAGCCGGTTCGCCCGAGCACGGCGGCACTGTAGGTGGCCCGCTGGTCGCCCGGGCGGCGCGGGCGATGATCCCGTAGCGTGCGGTGATGGTCCAGACGGTCGTGTCCGAGCGGGCGGCGGCGATCGCCGACGACGGGCTCGACGGTCGCAGCCTGTGCCGGCGCCTGTCGGACCTGACCGACGACCTGCTCGCCGGCCTGTACGCCGAGGCCGCTGGACGATCGCGACCGCGCAAGGGGGTGGCCGCGCTGCTGGCCGTCGGCGGGTTCGGGCGTCGCGAGCTGGCGCCGTTCAGCGACATCGACGTCGTGCTCGTCCACGAGCGGACCAAGGGCCGGGACATCGAGGAGCTGGCCGGCGCGCTGTGGTACCCGCTGTGGGACGCCGGCTTGCAGCTCGGTCACGCCGTTCGCACCACTCGCGACCAGCTCGACCTGGCCGCCGACGACCTCGACACGGCGACGGCCATGCTGTCGGCGCGCTGGCTGGCGGGCGACGAGGAGCTGGCCGCCCGGGTGACCAACGAGTCGCTGGCGCTGTGGCGCCGCAACGGTCGGCGTTGGCTCGACCAGCTGCGCACGCGGGTGCTGGAGCGTCGCGCCCACGCCGGTGACGTCGCCTACCTGCTCGAGCCCGACCTCAAGGACGGCCACGGTGGGCTGCGCGACGCGCACACACTGTGGTGGGCGGCCGCCGCTGACCTCGTGCTGCCGGCCGACGACCGGGGCATGCTCGACCGCTGCTACGGCGAGCTGCTCGACGTGCGGGTCGCCCTCCACCGCGAGGCGCGACGACCCGGCGACGTGCTGCGGTTGGAGGACCAGGACGCCGTCGCTCGCCGGCTGGTGCGGCCCGACGCCGACGTGCTGATGGCCGAGGTCGCCGCTGCGGCCCGCACGATCGCGTGGATCGGCGACGAGGCGTGGCGTCACGTCGGCCGCCACCAGGTCGGCCACGAGGAGCGCGTTGCTCCGGACGTGGTCATCGTGGATCGCGAGGTCTCGTTGTCGCCGCGTGCCGACGGGCGCGCCGACCCGACGCTGGTGCTGCGGGCAGCCCGTGTCGCCGCCCAGCGTGACGTCCGGCTGTCCCGATCGGCGCTCGACCGGCTCGCCGAGGAGATCGACCCCGCGGTGTGGGCCACGGCGTGGCCGGACGGCGCGCTCGACGAGCTGGTCGCGCTCCTCCGCCAGGGCCATCGCGCCATCGATGTGTTCGAGGCGCTGGACCAACGCGGCCTGCTCGTCCGGCTGCTGCCCGAATGGGAGCCGACGCGCAGCCGCCCGCAGCGCAACGCCTACCACCGCTTCACCGTCGATCGACACCTCTGGGAGGCCGCCGCCAACGCCGCCGACCTCGCCGATCGCGTCGAGCGGCCAGACCTGCTGGTGCTGGCGGCGCTGTTCCACGACCTCGGCAAGGGCTACCCGGGCGATCACACCGACGCCGGCGTGGAGCTGATGGCCACGATCGGCCCGCGCCTCGGCCTGTCCGACGACGACGTGGCGACGATCGTGCGGGTGATCCGCCACCACCTCCTGCTGGCCGAGACGGCGGTGCGTCGCGACCTCGCCGATCCGGCGACCATCCGGCTGGTCGCCGACGCCGTCGGCGACGTGTCGACGCTGGAACTGCTCCACGCGCTCACGGAGGCCGATTCGTTGGCCACCGGCCCGTCGGCGTGGGGCGGGTGGAAGTCGCAGCTGGTCGCCGACCTCGTCGCCCGCACCAGGTCGGCGCTCGACGGCCAGGACGTCGATGCCGAGCCCCCGTTCCCGGACGCACCGACGCTCGCCGCGATGGCCGTCGGTCGACTCGATGTGCGGGTCGACGAGGACGCCGAGCAGGTGCCGTCCGGTCCCACCACCGCGTCGGTACCGACCAGCACGCATCGGGTCACCGTGGTGTGCGACGACGTTCCCGGAACGTTCGCTCGCGTCGCCGGGGTGCTGTCCCTGCGCGGGCTCGACGTGATGACGGCCTGGGCGTACTCGGCCGAGCTCGGGGGGCCGGCCATGGCTGCGTCCCAGTTCCGGGTGACCGCCCAGCACGGCTCGGTGACGTGGGATGCCGTGCTCGACGACCTGCGCCGGGCGTTGGCCGGTGAGCTGGCGATCGAGGCGCGGCTGGCTGAGCGGGCGCACACGTACCGCCGGCGCCGCGCCGTGCAGGCCGCGCCGGCCAGCGAGCCCGCCGTGACGTTCCACGACGGCGCGTCGTCGTCGTCGACGGTCATCGAGGTTCGAGCGCCCAACCGCGTCGGCGTGCTGCACCGGATCGCTCGGTCGCTGGCCGATTTGGGCCTGGACATCCGCCACGCCACGGTGCAGTCGGTCGGCGAGGACGTCGTCGACACGTTCTACGTGCAGGGGGCGAACGGCCGACTGATCACCGACGAGGGCCATCGGGCCGAGATCCGCAAGGGCATCCTCCACGCCGCCTCGTGAACCGGCCGCCAGTAGGTTCTGCTCTGTGACCGACGACGCGCCGCGCGGTGCCGCCGGCTTGACCCGCGACCTGGCACGGTGGAGCGAGACGCTGGCTGCGATCGCCCGGACGGGCCTCGGGTTCAGCGAGAGCCTGTACGAGCGGGAGCGCTTCGAGGAGGTCCTCAACGTGGCCGCCGACATCAAGGCGGCGGCCAACGAGGCGTTGGGTCATGCCCCTGCGATCGATGAGGACGAGGCCGCCGAAACGGCTCGTGAGCAGGACCACTTCGTGCAGGAGTGGCTGGAGTCGGTCGGCGTCGGCGTGCCCGGGTACGTCACCCCGAAGGTGGCGATCGGCGCGGTGGTCGGCAACGACGACGGTGAGCTGCTGCTCGTCCAGCGGGCCGACTCTGGCATCTGGCTGTACCCGACCGGGTGGGCCGACGTCGGCTACTCGCCGGCCGAGGTGGCGGTCAAGGAGGTCTCCGAGGAGACCGGCGTCGAGTGCCTGCCCGAACGCGTGCTGGCGGTGATCGACGGCCAGCGGATGGGGTTCTCGCGCTTCGGGATGTACATGCTGTTGTTCCACTGCCGTGCCGTCGGTGGCGAGCTGGCCTGCCATCCGCTGGAGTGCGCGGACGTCGGCTGGTTCGGCCCCGAAACGCTGCCCGAGACCACGGCCGGCGCCCAGTGGTGGGCGCCGATGGCGTTCGCGGCGATCCGCGGTGACGACATGCCGACGCACTTCGACCCGGTGCGTTCGCCCATCTGGCGCACCTGAGCCGCCGCGAGTGGTGGGGGGGTCAGGTGTCGCGGTCGCGGAGGAACTGCTCGACCTCGGCGACCAGTTCGTCGGCGTCGTCGGCATCGAGCGGCGGCGCGTCGGCGGCGGGCTCGTCGGCGTCGTCGGCGACGAAGAACGGCGATTCGTCGTCGTCGACCATCGACTCCAGTCGGGCGACGTAGTCCACCAGCTCCTGGTCGTCGGCGATGAGGGCGGCGATGCGGACGTCGTACTCACCGGCCGCCGTGCGCAGCGAGTCGGCCGGCGCCGGGGTGCCGAGCAGGGCGCAGGTCCGCTCCATCAGCGCCAGCGCGGCCTTTGCCGACGGGACCTGAGCGGCGTAACCGGGGACGGCGGCCCAGAGCGACGCCGTCGACACGTCGGCTCGGGCGAGGGCGTCGTGGAGCACGCCGACGATGCCGGTCGGGCCCTCGTAGCGGGAGCGCTGGAGCTGGAAGCGGTCGATCAGATCGGGCTCGCTGGCCGTGCCGATGATCTGCACGGGGCGGGTGTGCGGGACGTCGGCGAGGAGGGCGCCGAGGCTGATCGTCATCGTGGCGCCGTAGCGCTCGGCGATGCCGACCAGTTGGTCGCAGAACAGCCGCCACCGCAGCGCCGGCTCCGGGCCGAGCACCAGCAGCACGTCACCGCCGGGCAGGTGGGCGGACCAGATGCCGACCGTCGGCCACACGATCGAGCGCTGACCGTCGGCGATGCGCACGTGCGGCCGCACCGTGGCGAAATCGGTGAACGGCTCGGGGTCGATCTCGGCCAGCGCCTTGGCGCCCCATCGCTCGACCATCGTGCGCAGGGCCGAGGAAGCGGCGTCGCCGGCATCGTTCCACCCCGTGAAGGCGTAGATCACGGTCGGGGTGCGCAGGGTCGGCTCGGCCAGCCAGCGCACATGCTCCATCGCCCCCCGAGGCTACGCCTGCGCCCGCCCCCACCGACCGCGTTCCGATCAAGGATCGACGTCAGCGGTGACGTCGATCTGTTCTCGTCGCGGAGCCCGCGGGGTCAGAGCTTGGGGCGGGTGGTGTAGTTGGCGCCGCCGCCGCTGGCCACGACGTCGTCGAGCCAGTTGCCGGCATACACGTCGTTGGGGCCCTGGATCAGGTCGTTCTCCGTGGCGCCGGGGGCCGTGGTGACCAGCGTCCAGGCTTGGCGCTTGTACGTCCAGTTGCCCGGGTCGAGCTCGTGCGCCCGCCGCCACCACGCAACGGCGGCGTCGTCACCGACGGTGGCCCGCAGGTGCTGGCCGAGCTCGAAGCAGGCCGCCGCCTCCGCCTCCGCGACGCCGCGGGGGCGGGACCGTTCGACGACCTCGTCGGGCGTCAGCGCGAAGCGCGATGCAGCCCCGTTGTCCACCCAGTCGACGATCGCCGCCCGGTAGGCCTCGGCGTCGTCGGGGATCTGCTTGACCTCGGTGAACATCTGCGTCATCCGCTCGGGCAGACCGTCCGGGATGTCCATGTCGCGCAGCGGGCTGCGCTCGATCGACGCCGACTCGGCGTTGCGCACGATGGTGCCGTCCTCGTCGATCCACACCGCCATCGGGATGTTGATGAACCCGAACAGCTCGCCGGTCACGTGGCGGGTGTCGACCAGGCTGGGGTGGGTCGGGGCGGCGGCGTCGATCCACTGGTACGTGTGCTCCGGCTCGACGTCCATCGCCACCGAGACGACGGTGACGCCGCGGGGCTCCAGCTCAGCGTGCAGTGCCTGCCACCCGGGCAGGCTGGTTCGGCAGCCTCAATAGCTGGCCCAGGCCGTGAGGATGACCTTGCGCCCGCGCAACGAGGACAGGCGGAACGGCTCGCCGGCGCGATCCACCAGCTCCGGGTCGGGAGCGACGGCGGAGCTGAGGGTGTGGCCGGTCGTCGACCCGGGACCGATGGCCGTGATGGCGTGCTCTTCGTCGGCCACGACCGGCATTCCGAGGCGGGCGGCGGCGGCCAGGACATCGATCGTGCCGTCGTCGCGGCGCACGCCCGGGGCGGGGACGCAGACCTCGCCGCGGCACAGGCCTTCGGGCTTCGGATCCCAGCCGGTGGCGGCGGCGAAGGCTTCGGCGGCTACGTGGTCGAGGTCGTCGACGATCATGGCTGGGTCTCCGGGGTGGTCGGCTGGCGGGCGGCGAGCTCGGCGAGGTCGTGGGGTCCCGACGACGGGTAGCCCTTGGCGGCGCGGATGGCGGCGCCCCACTGTTCGAGCGTGGTGCACAGCCAGTCGACGTCGTCGCCGAGGGCGTCGAGGACGGGCTGCTGCTGGGCGTCGGTGTGGGTCTCGATCGCTTCGCGCTGCTCCCGCCCCGAGTCGGTCAACGCGCCGTCGGCGATCAGGCCGCGGCCGGTCAAGCGGTCGGTGGCGGCATCGAAGTCGGCGTCCGACCACGCCCGGGTGCGGCTGTACGAGCGCATCGGGAGCCCCCAGTAGAGCTCGGTGAGGAGGCCGATCTCGGTGGCGTCGAACCCGGCCGACACCCACGAGGCGATGTGGCAGTCGCCCCGGAACTCGCGCAGCATGTCGCCGCGCCGCCACAGCGCGGCCAGCGGGTCGGCGGGGACGTCGAGCGACGAAACGCCGGCGAACAGGGCGCGGCCCTCGGGGCGCAGCGGATCGACGGCCCGTTCGAGCAGCTCGCCGGCCCGCTCCAGCCCGTCCGGCGCGTCGCCGAGGATGCGGCGCAGCTGGGCGACGGCACCGTCCGTGCGGGCGGCGCAGATCGTTGCGGCGTCGGTGCGCGTCCAGCCGAGCTCGACGCATGGCACGACGACAGCCGGGTTGAACACCCCGAACGCGGCGGCCACCACCTGGCCCGGGACCTGGCCCATGACGCTTCCCCGGCTGGTGAAGTACGCCGGGCCGTCGGGCATGGCGACGCCGCCGACCTCCGCCGGGCTGGCGTCGAACCCGAGCGCGGCGTAGGCGGCGTGGCACTCGGGCGAGAAGTAGACCTGGCCGACGACGGGCTCCAGGGCGCCGGCGAGACGGCGAGCGGGCTGCACGATCGGGGACCCTACGACGCGGCGCCCGGATGGTGGCCAGCCGGAGTCCGTACAGTGCGGGGCTCGTGGCGTGCACCATCGAGATCGCGACGTCCGTGACGGACGAGCTGGTCGACGCGTTCGACCGCCTGATCCCCCAGCTCTCGTCCTCGTCGCCACCGCCGGGACGCGACGAGCTGGCGGCCATCGTCGGCTCGGCGGACTCGGCGCTGTTCGTGGCCCGGGTCGGCGGCCGGATCGCCGGCACCCTGACGCTCGCCACCTACCGCATCCCGACCGGGCTGAAGGCGTGGATCGAGGACGTCGTGGTCGACGACGCCGCCCGCGGTCACGGCGTCGGCGAGGCCATCAGCCGGGCCGCCATCGACGAGGCGAGACGGCGCGGGGCGAAGGACATCAGCTTGTCGAGCCGCCCGCAGCGGGAGTCGGCCAACCGTCTGTACCAGCGCATCGGCTTCGAACGACGGGACACCAACTTCTACCGACTCAAGCTCTGACCGTCCTGGCCGTCGCAACCGACTCACAACGGTCGGTTGCGACGGCCAGAACGGGCTTCTACGTCGTGAGGTCGTCGGCGGCCTGGCGGACCTGCCAGTCACGGTCGGTGCGGGCGCGCTCGAGCGCCTCGCCCACCTCGTCGGCGCGCGGGTGATCGGGGTCGAGGAACGGCGCCAGCGCCAGGACGGCTCGCCGCCTGATCGCCGGTTTGTCGGCGGTGCCGGCGAGCACGGCGTCGAGGCCCCGGTCATCGCCGAGGGCGCCGAGGGCGGCGATCGCCGACTCGCGTGTCGAAGGCTCCCGGCCGGTTCGTCCCCCCGCGGCGAGCTCGACGAGCGCGCCGAAGGCGGCATCGGGCACCGCCCCCCGCTCGCCGCAGGCCCAGGCCGCCGCCTCGGCGACCGCCGGGTCCGGGTCCCCGAGCGCGGCGACGAGGTCGACTCGATCGTGTCCGGCGGCCAGCTCGGCCGCCCGCCGGCGCACCCCGGCGTCACCGTCGTCCAGCCCGGCGAGCAGCTCGTCGTCGGCCAGCACCCCGAGACGCTCCAGTGCGCCGAGCGCCGTCGCCCGGACGGCCGGGTCGGGGTCGACCAACGCTTGGCGGGCCGTGACGGCGTCACCGGTGTGCCCCGCGACTGCGATCGCCCGCCGCGTCCGGCGCGAACCCATCGACCTACTGTTTGAGCAGGTCCGTCATCGTGGTGACGATGAAGGCGATGCTGAACCCGGCGATGGTGGCGATGATCGCCCCGATCACCAGCGTCAGCCCGGCACTGGCGATCACCGCCCAGATCCGCCGCAGGATGCCGGCCGGCCGGTACAGCGGGGCCGGAACCACCTGCACCTGGTAGGGGACCCGGCGCGCCGGGCGCATCGGGTCGCGTGCGGATTTCGGCTGGGCTCTGGCAGTCTTGCGCCACCCCGCCAACGCCAACGCGGCGACCGCCAGCCCGGCGATCCACGCCATGCGGATGGTGACATCAGTGATCGACACGCAGCACGAGATGGTAACCCCCGACGTCCCGGCCGATCCGGGCACCCCCGCGCTGCCGTCGCGCCGCCATCGGCTGTGGGCCGTGCCGCTCGCCACCCTGGGGATCGTCGTGCTGCTCGCCATCGGTGTCACCGCCGTCCTGTCGGCCGGGCTGACGTCCGAGAAGCTGGTGCCGTCGGAGGCGGACCCGGCCGTCGAGGTCCTCGAGGCCACCCCGTACGCCCGGGTCCCGGCGGCCGCCGAACCCGTCGACGACCGGGTCTCATTCGGCGAGCTGGAGGGCATCGTCGAGGTCGACGAGGACCGCCAGGGGTCGATCTACTTCGTGACCATCCGCGAGCCGGCGCAGAGCGTCCTGTCCTCGTGGATCGGCGCCAACGAACCCGAGATCGTCGGCCTCACCGAGCTGGAACGGTTCGGGCGGGTCACCCCCACTCAGCAGCGCCAGCTCTCCCTGCAGATGATGCGCACCGCCTCCCAGGTCGCCCAGTACGTCGCCCTTCGCCAGCTCGGCTTCGAGGAGGCCCAGATCGTGCCGGGCGACGTGGTGGTCGCCGACCTCGTCTGCCTCGAGGCCGGCCCGACCGAGTGCGCCACGTACGCCCCGGCCGACGAGTCGCTCGATCCCGGCGACCGCATCGTCAGCATCGACGGCGTGCCGCTGTCGACGGTCGAGGACCTCGTCGCCGAGCTGGCCGACAACCAGGCCGGCGACGTCGTGACCCTGGAGATCGAGCGGGAGGGCGGTGACCCCCAGCAGATCGAGGTGCCGCTGATCGCCGCGCCGGACGAACCGGAGCGCACGATCATCGGGTTCGTCCCGTTCGACACGGCGACGGTCGACCTGCCGTTCGAGATCGACATCGACACCGGCCGCATCGGTGGGCCCTCGGCCGGTCTGGCGTTCACGCTCACCCTGATCGACGAGCTCTCCGAGGGCGACCTGCTCGGCGGTCAGGACATCGCCGTGACCGGGGAGATCGACATCAACGGCAACGTCGGCGCCATCGGCGGGCTGCCGCAGAAGGCGTCGGCGGTCAAGCAGGTCGGCGTCGACTACTTCATCGTCCCGGCGTCCCAGAGTCCCGAGAGCCTGGAGCAGGCCCGCGCCGTCGCCGGCGACGATCTGGAGATCATCCCCGTCGCAACCCTCACCGAGGCGCTGGCCGCCCTGGAGCGCCTGGGGGGCGATCCGGTCGCATAGCGGCCCATCCGCGATCGTCGCCAGGCGGACACTTACGATTTCGGCGTGGCCATCTCCTTCTCGCGCCCCGACCCGTCATCGCCGGCGGCCGTGTCGGAAGCGGTGTTCAACACGGGCCGGCGCGGGTTCGACCAGCAGGAGGTCCGCGACTTCCTCCGCATGGTGGCCGCCGAGCTGTCCCGCCTGCAGGAACGCGAGCGCTTCCTCGAGCGTGAGCTGCGCGACGCCCAGCAGCGCTCGCCGGCCGAGGCGATGGTCGACGACGACACCGTGACCCAGCTGCTCGGCGAGGAAGCGACGCGGATCCTCACCGCCGCCCGCGACAGCGCCACCGCCATCCGCACCAAGGCCGAGGAAGGTGCGGCCCGGTTGCTGCGCGAGTCGTCCGAGGAGGCCCAGCGCCAGCGCGAGGAGGCCGACCTCGAAGCGGCGCGGCGCCGCAGCGATGCCCTTGCCGACGCCGAGTCCGAGCGGGCGATGGCCAAGCAGCAGGGCCGCGAGATGGTCGAGGAGGCGCGGGCCTATCGCGAGCGCGTGCTCAGCGAGCTGTCGCGCCGTCGCGAGCTGGCCCGCCAGCAGCTCGAGCACCTGGTCCACGGGCGCGACCGGCTGGTCCAAGCCTTCGAACGCGCCCGTCTGGTCGCCGTCGACGTCGTCGCCGAGATGACGCCGGTCGACGAGCCCGACGAGTTCGTCGACCTCTCACCGACGACCGGCCCGGTGCCGATCATGGTGCCGGCGAGCCGCGTCGGTGACGAGTCGGCGATCGACGAGTCCGTCTTGCGGATGCCGGCGAGCGAGCCGGCCGCGGACGACGCCCCGTCCGCTGATCGCCCCACCCTGGTGGCGTTCGTCGACGAGCCGGAGGTCGAGGAACCTCCGACGATCCTCTACGACGGCGGCGCCGACGACGACGTGGGGCTCGACGAGGGCGAGGACCTCGCGGCGACCGACGACGCCATGGCGGTCGAGTCCGAGGACGATCTCGACCAGCCCGACGACATGGGCGACGACGATGCGGCGGCCGACGTCGCCGATCTGTTCGCCCGGCTGCGCGCCAATCGGCCGGAGGACGCCGTCACGGAGGAGTCAGCCACCACCGACGCCGACGACGCGCCCCTCGAGGAGGAGCTCGAGGAGACGCCGTTCCGCCAGCGCGACGCCGTGCTCGTGCCGCTGATCACCGCCGCCGGCCGCAAGCTCAAGCGCGTCCTCGCCGACGAGCAGAACGAGGTGCTCGACCGTCTGCGCCAGCGTCAGGCGGTCGTCGACCTCGACGGGCTGGTGCCCGCCGCCGACGAGCAGGGGGCCCGCTACGTCGACGCCATCGACGCCGAGCTGATCGCCGCCGCCGAGGCCGGTGGCGCGGCGCTCGGCGGCCCGATCGCCGCCAGCGGCCCCGGCGGGGTGCTCGCCGAGGTCAGAGCCGAGCTCGCCGAGCAGCTCGTGGCGCCGCTGCGCACGCGCCTCGCCAACGCCGTCGCCGAGGGTGAGGGCGACAACGATGCGGTGACCAAGCGCGTGCGGCCGATCTATCGCGAGTGGAAGACGCAGCGCATCGACGAGCTGCTCGACGACGTGTTCCGCACGTCACACGTGGCCGGCGCCGTCGCCTCCGTGTCGGTCGGGACGCCGGTGGCGTGGATCGTCGACCCCGACGGACCCCCGTCACCGGACTGCGAGGACAACGCGCTGGCCGGCGCCGTTGCGCTCGGCACCCCCTTCCCGTCGGGCCACCAGTGGCCGCCGATGGACCCCGGGTGCCGCTGCCTCCTCGTCTTGACCGAGGGGTAGCTTTCCGCGCGTGCGGCGCGCCTCGGATCTTCCCCGTCGGCGCGGCGCGCGTCGGCGCATCTCCGGTCGCGCCGTCCTCATCACGCTCGGCGTGCTGCTCCTGCTCGTCGTCGTGTTCGGCCGGGCCCTGGCCCGGTTCTACATCGACTTCCTCTGGCACGACGGCCTCGGCCGCTCGGACGTCTTCTGGGGCGTGCTGCAGGCCAAGCTGACCCTCTTCGGCATCTTCTTCGGTTCCTTCGTGCTGCTGGCCGGCATCAACCTGCTGATCGCCGATCGACTGGCGCCGAGCGCCTTCCCGGCCAACGTGCACCCGTACGTCGAGCGGTTCCACGAGGTCTTCGGCCACCGCCTCCGGCTGCTGCGCTACATCGGCGCCGGGATCCTGGCGCTGGTCGTCGCCCTGCCGACCACCTCCCAGTGGCAGTCGTGGCTGCTGTTCCGCAACAGCCAGTCGTTCGGCCAGTCCGACGCCCAGTTCGGCGCCGACGTCGGCTTCTACGTCTTCGAGCTGCCGTTCCTCACGTTCGTCCTCGACTGGCTGTTCATCGCCATGGTGCTCGTGCTGGTCATCACGCTGCTCGCCCACGTGCTCAACGGTGGGGTCGTTTTCGCCTCGCCGATGCCGTCGGTCCGCCCGGCGACGAAGGGCCACATCGCCGTGCTGCTGGCCGTCCTGGCGGCGCTCAAGGCGGCCGACTACTGGGTCTCGCGGTACGAGACGACCAACGAGCGGCGGGGGTTCGTGCAGGGCGCCACGTACGCCGTGGTCGAGGCGCAGCTCCCGGCGCTGATGCTGCTGATGCTGGTGGCCCTGCTCGTCGCCGTGCTGTATCTCGCCACGATGCGGCGGACGTCGTGGCGCATCCCGGTCATCGCGTCGATCCTGTGGCTGGTGCTGATCGTCGGCGGCCAGCTCGTCTACCCGTCCGTCGTCCAGTCGCTGGTCGTCAACCCGAACCAGCAGTCACGCGAAGCCCAGTACATCACCCGCAACGTCATGGCGACGCGCAAGGCCATGGGCGTCGAGGTCATCGACAAGCAAGAGGTCACCTTCGAGGGGTTGACGGCCGACGAGGTCGAGGCCGACCTGAAGCCGTTGGAGAACGTGCGCCTGCTCAACCCGGGGCAGATGCTCTCGCGCTTCCAGATCGACCAGGGCGTGGAGGCCGGCCTGTCGATCGAGGACCTCGATGTCGACCGGTATGAGATCGACGGCGAGCGCCAGCAGGTCCTCATCGCCGCCCGCGAGCTGTCCGTCGACGAGAGCCCCAACCAGAGCTGGCAGGGCCGGCACCTGATCAACACCCGCGGGTGCGGGTTGACCATGGCCCCCGTCGGTCGCGTGCTGCAGAGCAACGACCGGCCCGAGTACCTCCCGGTCGAAGGCGTCGAGCGGCCGGAGTTGTACTTCAGCCCGAGCCTGTCCGGCTACGCCGTCGCCGGCACGAGCGAGAGCGAGCGGCCGTGCGAGGACGCCCCGCCGTACTCCGGCACGGCCGGCGTCGAGATGTCGTCGTTCGTGCGCCGGGCCGCCTTCGCCCTCGCCTTCCTCGACTACAACGTGCTCGGGTCGGGCGCCATCGACAGCGACTCGCAGATGCTGTGGGTGCGCAACGTGCCCGACCGGTTGGACAAGCTGGCGCCGTTCCTGTCCTACGACGGCGACCCCTACCCCGTGGTCGTCGAGGGCCGCGTCAAGTGGGTCGTCGACGCCTACACGAGCACCAACCGCTTCCCGTACGGCCAGCGGATCGGCAACGAGGTGCAGTTGACGCCGGAGAGCGGTCTGTCGCGCGACGCCAACTACGTTCGCAACAGCGTGAAGGCGGTCGTCGACGCGTACGACGGCGCCGTCACGTTCTACGTCAGCGACCCGCAGGACCCGATCATCCAGGCGTGGGAGGGCGCGTTCGGCGACCTGTTCACGCCGTTCGAGTCGATGCCACCAGAACTGCGCGAACACCTCCGTTACCCCGAGGACCTCTTCCGGGTGCAGACCGACGTCTACTCGAAGTACCAGCTGCCGCCGGAGGACTTCTTCGAGCGCGACGGCGCGTGGTCCGTGGCCCAGGCGCCCAGCGTCGACCCACGAGGCAACGATGCTCCCGTCCAGCCGTCCACCACGGTGGCCGGCGACGGCGAGCCGGCCCCGACCGAGCTGGCGTCGGAGTCCACGGCCAGCCGGTTCGTCCCGTACTACACGCTGTTCGAGAACGCCTCCGGTGAGGGCGAGGACGAATTCGTCCTGCTCCGGCCGTTCGTGCCGTTCTCCCGCGCCGATCAGCGCACCGAATTGCAGGCGTACATGACCGCGTCGAGCGACCCCGAGTCGTACGGGCGCTTGACGGCCTACGTCGTGACGGGCGACCTCCCGGACGGGCCGCGCGCCGTCAGCAACCAGATCGACTCCGAGCCGTCGATCACCCAGCAGATCACGTTGCAGGTGGGCGGCGGCAACCGGGTGAACTACGGCGACCTCCAGCTGGTCCCGGTCGGCGACGGGCTGGTCTACGTCCGTCCGTTCTACGCCATCGTCCCTCAGGGGACCGATAGCGAGACCACGGTCACGGAGTACCGGTTCGTCATCGCCTCGCACGGCGGTCGCTCGCAGTACGGCGTATCGCTCGGCCAAGCGCTCGGCGAGCTCTTCCCCGGATTCGAGGCCGACCTCGGCGACCGTGTGGGCGCCGACGGGCCAGAACCGGGGGCGGAGCCGCCGACCAACCCTGACGGACCGACGACGCCGGCCGAACTGCTGACGCAGGCAGATCAATTGCTGACCGAGGCGGAGGAGGCGCTGCGCACCGGTGACCTCGCCGGCTACGACGAGCGCATCGAAGCGGCGTCATCCCTCATCGACCAGGCCCTGGCCGCCCTCGAGGAGGAACCCGACCTCTGACCCCAGTTGCGCCGTGCCCATCCGAGGGTTTGGCGGCACCGGAGGGTTTGCGGCACCCCGTCCGGTACGGAAACCCTCGGGTGCGCTGAAACCCTCCGATGAAGAGGGGCGTCAGCGGCGGAGGGTCTCGGCCAGCTCGGCGAGGTCTTGGCGGAAGGCGATCTGGTAGCGGGCCTGCTCGCTGGCCAGGCGGACCTGGCCGGTGCGCAGCTCCTCCACCGCACCGTTGCCGTCGGGTCGGGCGGCGAGGGCGTCCAACTCGCCACCCAGCTCGTTGAGCTGGTTGGCCAGCTCGGTCGACACCGCCGTGACGCGGGCGTCGATGGCGTCGAGCCGGGCGACGAGCTCGGCGATCCGCCGCTGCTCGTCACGCTCGTCGATCGCCTCCCGCAGCGCCACGACGTCGGCCTTCATGCGCTCGATCTCGGTCGGATCCGAGGCCCGGCGGAACAGTCCCATGACGCCGGCCACGGTACCCGAGCGACGAGTCGCCGAGCTGGATGCCGTGCGGATCCCGGCGGGCCTGGCGGTCGTTGCGGTGCAACACGGCCAACGTCAGCACCCCGACCACGACGATGCACGTGACGTTGATGGCGAGCTGCAGCAGTGCACCCCAGACGTCGTCGAAGTTGCCGAGGGCGAGGCCGACGCCGACCTCGGCGATGGCCGGGATCGTCGTCACCGAGATCAGCACGCCGACCAGCGTCCCGGCCCGGTCCTGAGTCAAGGCCAGCATCCCGGCGACCGCCGCGGCGGCCGCGATCAGCACTGTGAACAGGTCGGGCTGCGTGATGAAGGCGGTCAGCGGGCGCTCGTCGATGGCGTACGGCACCGGGATCTGGTCCACCGCCTGCGCCAGCAAGGCGACCACCGCGGCGGCCGAGGCGGCGAGCGCGGCACCGATGAGCAGCGTCATCGAGCCGCGCAGCACGAGCTTGGCGTCGCGGTCGTAGACGCCGCCGGCCATCGCCGCCAGCGGTGCGTACTCGGGGCCGACGACCATCGCGCCGACGATCAGGATCGCCGAGTCGCTGAGCACCCCGCCGGCGGCGATGATCGCGGCGACGACGAAGAAGGCCAGATAGGCGAAGGACGGATCGACGGCCTGGTGCAACTTCGCCGACACCTCGTCCCACACCACGGTGTCGAACGGGTCGCCCGGCGCGACGAGCTGGGCGTGCTCGGCGTGGCGCGACAGCGTCAGCTCGGTGTGGAAGACGGTGATCGAGCCCTCCTCGGCAACACCGAGGCCCTCGAGCTCGTCGAGCAGATCGTTGATCACCTCTCGCGGCACGTCCAGCTCGACGACGTCGCCGGGCGGCCGCCTCGCGGCGTCGGTGAACACGGTCAGGTTGCACACCGCCGGCGAACGGTCGAGCAGCGCCAACACCGCATCGCGCTGTGCCCGGGGGACGACGACGCGCAGGTGCAGCAGCTCGGCCATGGTCAGGTCATGTTGCCACCGCAGGCCGGGACGAACGCCTCCTCGGCGACATCGGCGGCGTAGACCGCTGGGTCCATCGCGTTCATCACGTCACGCGTCTGCGACGCCATCGCGGCGAGGGCCGTCAGCTTGCGATCGAGCGCCGTTCCGTCGAGCACGAGGTGCAGCGCCAGCGACTCGGCCTGGACGCCAGGTGGGCGTTCCTCGGTCATGTACATGCCCCATTCCTCGTACAGCGGGCCGAACTGCTCCAGGTGCTCGGCGGTCATCGCGGCGTGCAACAACCGACCGACGTGACCCCGCCGGTGCCACGCCTCGGTGGTCCAGCGGGAGATCGTGACGTGGTCCGGATGTCCCGTGATCCCGTCCGGCCCGAACGTCAGGATCGTGTCCGGACGCACCTCGTCGAGCAGCTCCCCGACGAGCGCCACGCCGACCTCGTGGTCGACCGAGGCAAGGCTGCCGTCGCCAAGGCCCAGGAACCGGTGGTCGTCGACGCCCAGGACGGCCATCGCCGCAGCCGCCTCCCAGCGACGGATCAGGCCGAGTCGATCCGGCGGCCAGGTGACGGCGTCCGGCGTCCCCCGCTCGCCGGCCGTCGCCGACGCACACACGACGCGCTGGCCGGCGTCGGCGGCCGCAGCCATGACGCCGCCAGCGAGGTACGTCTCGTCGTCGGGGTGGGCCCAGACGGACAGGATCGTGCCGAGGGCGAGCGCGTCGATCCGTTCCATGCCGGGATCATCCTGCTGGCGATTGCGCCGTCATTGCACGCCACTTGCACGGTCCATTGACCCGTAATGTTGGCCAGACATGGAGGTCGGGGTGCTCGGGCCGCTGCGGCTGAGCGGCGACGAGGGGGAGCTGGCGATCGGCAGCCGCACCCAGCGCGTCGTCCTGGCGACGTTGCTGGCGCGCGCCGGCGAGGTCGTCTCAACGGCCAGCCTGATCGACGCCGTGTGGGGTGACGACGCGCCGCCCAGCGCCGTCAACACCCTGCGCTCGCAGGTGTCCCGGCTGCGCCGCCTCGTCGGCGAGCGGCTGGCCGCCGGGCCCGACGGCTATGCGTTGCGGCTCATCCACGGCACCGACCGCGTCGATGCGTGGGCGTTCGAGGCGGCGGTGCGGCGCATGCGCACCGACCCCGGGCCCACCAGCCGCGCGCTGCTCGCCGCCGAGCTGGCGTCGTGGCGCGGCGATGCGTTCGGCGAGCTGGCCGACGTCGTGACGCTGCGCGCCGACGCACGACGGCTGCAGCTGCTGCGGGTCGATGCAACCGAGCTGCTCGCCCGCGCCGATCTCGACGCCGGCCAGTGGTCCGACGCCGTGGCCGCCGTCGAGTCGATCGTCGCCGTCGATCCGGTGCGCGAACCGGCGTGGGAGATCTTGGTGCGGGCGCTGGCCGGCGCCGGGCGTACCGCCGACGCCATGCGGGCGGCGCGCCGGGCGGCCGCCGCGCTGGCCGAGTCGGGACTCCGGCCGGGCTCGGCCCTGCGGGCCGCCGAGGCGGCGGCGTTGGCCGACCCACCGTCGGCGGCCGCCGTTCGATCGACGCCGGTCGTGCGTCGCCCGCTCACGCCCACCGTCGGCCGCGCCGGCGAGGTCGCCGAAGCGCTCCGGGCGCTGGAGCACAACCGGTTGGTGACGGTCGTCGGGCCGGGCGGCGTCGGCAAGACGCGCGTCGCGGGTGACGTCGCCGCCATCCGCTCGGACGGCCACGGGCGAGACCCCGTCATGGTCGAGCTGGCGAGGGTCACCGACACCGCCGGTGTGGCGTCGACCGTCGCCTCCGCCCTCGACCTGCGTCCGACGCCGGGGGCGGAGCTGGCCGCGCTCACCGACCTCGGGGCACTCGACGCGCTGGTGGTGCTCGACAACTGCGAGCACGTCATCGACGACGTCGTCGAGCTCGTGCCGCGACTGCTGTCGGGCGGCGACCGCCTGCACGTGCTCGCCACGAGTCGCGAGTCCTTGGCCATCGACGGTGAGCACGTCCTCGCCCTCAGCCCGCTCTCGACGGACGGGCCGGAGGCTCCGGCGGCGCTCCTGTTCCGCCAGCGCGCCGCCGCCGCAGGTCCGGCCGGCGACCTCGACGACGACCTCGTCGCCGACGTCGTCGCCCGGCTCGACGGGCTCCCGTTGGCGCTGGAGATGGCGGCGGCGCGGCTGCGCACGATGTCGCTGGCCGACATCGTGCACTCGATCGGCGAGGACCTCGACGTCCTGGCGACCACGCGTCGCGACGTCGACGAGCGGCATCGCACGCTGCGCGGCCTGCTGGCGTGGTCGGAGCGCCTGCTCGACGACGAGCTGCGTGAGGCGCTGCACGACTTCTCGGTGTTCGCTGGCCCGGTGCGGGCGGTGGATCTCGGCGCCGCGGTCCGAACGGCGCGCCCGGCCGACACCGTCGCTCGGCTCGTCGACCGCTCGCTCGTGCAGGCCGAGCCGACCGAGCGCGGCGTCACGTTCGGCGCGCTGGAGACGGTCCGCAGCTTCGGGCGCCAGCGGCTGCGCGAAGCCGGACTCGACGTCGCCGCCGGGCGGCGCCACGCCACGTGGTTCCTGGACGTCGTGACCGACATCGACCAGCGGCTGCGGACGGTCGACGCACCGGTGGCGATCGCCCGCTTCGACGACGTCATCGACGAGGTGCGGGCGGCGGTCCGCTGGGCGCAGCGCCACGACCCGGACATCGCCGCCGAGCTGGTCGTCCGGTCCTTCGCCGCCGGCCGCGTCGTGCTGCGGTCAGAGGTCGTGTCGTGGGTCGCCGATGTCGCCGGCCTGCTACCGGTCGACCATCCGGCCATCGACACCGTCCGCGGGGCGCTGGCCGACGGACTGTCGACGACGGGTCGGCTCGACGAGGCGGTGCGGATCGGCGACGAGGTCGTCGCCCGGGCCGGCGGCTCGCTGGCCGCCCTGCCGGCGCTGGAGGGCCTGGCCGACGCTGCGCTCTACCAGGGCCGGCTCGAAGAGGCGCGGGCCCTCTCCGGCCGACTGCGGGTGTTGGGGACGGAGCTGGACGACTGCTACTACGCGGACATGGGGACCGTCGGGCTGGCCCTGGCGACGGCGTACGGCGGCGACGTCGACGGGGCACTGACGCTGGTCGGCGAGGGGCCGTCGTGCTCGTCGCCGTCGTCGGCGGCGTGGTTCGAGTACACCCGCGGCGAGGCGATCCTCGACCTCGACGCGGTCACCGCACTCGGACACCTCGACCGTGCGCTGGCCACCGCCCGGCAGGCCGGCGACCGCTATCTGACCGAGGTGGCGCTGGTGTCGTCGTCGTCGCTGCGGGCGCGGACGGGGGAGCTGGCCGGTGCCGTCGCCCGCTCGACCGAGCTGCTCGACAACTTCCGCCGAGGTGGGGACCAGAGCCACTTGGTGACGAGCCTGCGCAACCTCGTGACGCTGCTCATGCGGCTCCGCCAGTACCGACCGGCGGCGGCGCTGTACGGCGCGGTGCGCGACCACCCGTCGTCACCGACCTACGGCGCCGAGGCCGAGCGGCTGGAGGAGGCCGCCGCCGAATGCCGCGAGGCGCTCGGCGAGGACGAGTTCGGCCGGGTCGCCGGTGTCGGTCGCGATCGCACGCTGGATGCGGCGGCCGAGGCCGCCTCGGCGGCGTTGCGCAACGCCGGGGCTCGGCTGGACCGGCCGGCGGCGCGCCACGTGCCCGGTTAGGTTTCGCTCCTGATGACCGCGGCGCACGTGAACGGGCTGACGATCGAGTACGACGTGCAGGGCGACCCCGGTGCCCCGCCGCTGCTGCTCGTGATGGGACTCGGCGGGCAGCTGATCGGCTGGTCCCAGGACTTCGTCGACCGCCTGCTGGCGCGCGGGTTCCGGGTCATCCGCTTCGACAACCGGGACGCCGGCCTGTCGACGAAGATCGACGCGCCGGTCCCCACTCGCCGGCAGCTGGCGGCGGCGCTGATGGCCAAGCGCTACGCCCACTCGACGTACCTGCTGACGGACATGGCCGACGACACCGCCGGCCTGCTCGACGCGCTGGGGGTCGACCGAGCGCACGTCGTGGGGATCTCGATGGGCGGGATGATCAGCCAGACGCTGGCCATCCACCACCCGCACCGCGTCGCCAGCCTCACGTCGATCATGTCCAACACCGGCGACCGCCGGAACGGGCGGCCGAAGCGGGCGCTGATGCGCAAGATGCCGCTGCTGTTCAACCGCGACCCGGAGCGGATGATCGACAACGGCGTCGAGGTCTTCCGGCTGATCTCCGGCCCGCACTTCGACCTCGTCGAGTCGAGAGCGCTGGTCGAGGAGTCGCGGCGGCGCTGCCCGGACGCCGCCGGGACGGTGCGCCAGTCGATGGCCATCGCCGCCAGCCCGGATCGGACCTGGGACCTGCGGCGGGTGCAGGCTCCGACGCTCGTCGTCCACGGCCTGGTCGACCCGCTGGTGCAGCCCTCGGGCGGGATCGCCACGGCTCGAGCGATCCCGGGGTCGCGCCTCGTGATGTACCCGGACATGGGCCACGACGTACCACGTCCCCGGTGGGACGAGCTGATGGACGAGATCGTCACCAACACCCGCCGGGCCGAGGGAGGCTCGGCAGGCCAGCGGGCGCGGATCGCCTGATCGGGCGATGGGCGACCGGCCGGGGCTCGTCGTCCTCGACGTCGAGGGCGTGCTGCTGCCCGAGGTCTGGATCGCCGTCGCCGAGCGGACCGGCGTCGAGGGGCTGCGCCGCACGACTCGCGACGAGCCGGACTACGAACGGCTCATGCGCGCCCGGTTGGAGCTGCTGGACCGCCACGGGCTGACGATGAGCGCCATCGAGGACGTCATCGGTGGCTTGTCGCCGCTGCCCGGCGCCGCCGAGTTCCTCCACGACCTGCGCACCCGCACCCAGGTCGTGCTGCTGTCGGACACGTTCGCCGAGTTCGCCCGTCCGCTGATGGCCCAGCTCGACTGGCCGACGATCCTGTGCCACTCCCTGGAGATCGTCGACGACCGCATCGTCGGGTACCGCTTGCGGCTGGCCGACCAGAAGCGGCGGGCCGTCGAGGCGTTCCAGGGCCTCGGGTACGAGGTCGTGGCGGCCGGCGACTCGTACAACGACGTGTCGATGCTGCGCGCCGCCGACACCGGGCTGCTGTTCCACGCCCCGCCGAACGTCCGCGCCGACCACCCCGACCTCCCCGCCTACGACACCTACCCCGCCCTCACCGCCGCCCTCCACGCCGCCCTCGATTCCCGCTGATTCTGACGAAGATCTCGTACGGGATCCCGTATCGATCGCGGCACGGAATCGCCAGCAGCGGCGCGATGCTGGGTGCCGTGGGCGCCGACGGGAGGTTGATCGGCCGCGACGCTGAGTGCGCCCGCCTCATGGCGCTGCTCGAGCCCGGAGCGTTGGTGACGCTGACCGGCCCGGGCGGGGTCGGCAAGACCACGCTGGCAGCCGCCGTCGTCGATCGAGCTGCGCCGTTCGCCCGTCTCGGCTCGCTCCCGGCGAGCGCATCGGCCGACGACGTGGCCGATGCGCTCGGGTTCGAATCCGTGGACGCCGTGACGGTCGCCCTGGCGGAACGACCGACGACGATCGTGCTCGACGGCTGCGAGCACGTGCTCGGTGCCGTCCGGGCGGTCGTGACGGCGGTGCGTTCCGGCGCCGGCCGTGGCGTCCTGGTCTGCACGAGTCGCCAGCCGCTCGGTCTCTCCGGCGAGGAGGTCGTCGTCGTCGATCCGCTCGGCCTTCCCGCACCCGGAGGTGCCGACCCTGAGCGGTCGGCGGCGGTCGAGCTGTTCCTCGCTCGTGCCGCGGCTGCCGGCGCGCCCACGGTCGATGCGTCCGGGTTGGGCGCCGTCGCCGAGTTGTGTCGCCGGCTCGACGGCCTTCCGCTGGCCATCGAGCTGGCCGCCGCCCGCAGCCGGGCGATCGGCGCCGCCGAGCTGCTGGCCCAGATCGAAGAGCGCCTCGACGTGCTCGGACGCGCCACGCCGGGCGACCGCGAGGCTGGGTCGATGTCGGCGGCGATCGAGGTGTCGACGGCGCTGCTGCCGCCGCTCGACCGGGCGTTCTTCCGCCGGCTCGGGGTGTTCAGCGGCCCGTTCGACGTGCGTCTCGCCCACGACGTGGCCGGCGAGCCCGGCGCCGACCGCGCCGCCTCGATCGACGTCCTCGCCGGACTCGTCGACCGATCGATGGTCGCCGTCGAGACCGTCGGGTCGATCACCCGCTACCGACTGCTCGAGCTCCTCCACGACCACGCCCACCGCGACCTGCGCGAGACCGGCGAGCTGACTGGGGTCGAGGAGCGCTTCGTGGATGCCATGCTCGCCGTCGCCGATCAGATCGTTGCCACGGCGATGGAGCGCTGGGACGCCGCACTGCTGACGACGGCGAGCGGCCAGTTCGCCAACCTGGTGCGGGCGTGCGAGCTGTGCGTGCAGCGAGACCCAGGTCCGCAACGCGCCGTGCGGCTGCTGCTGCCGATGTACGCCGCGCTCCACGAGGGGCGGCCCGACGACGTTCTCGCCATCGGGTCCCGAGTGCTCGAGACGTGGCCGGACCAGCCTGCGCCCTGGCGCGCCGAGGCCGTCGCGGTGCTGGCCAGCGCGGCGGCCATCGCCGGTCGGGACACCGAGGTCGGACCGCTGGCGAGGACCGTCGTCGACGATCCGGAGGCCAGCCCCGTCGCCGCGGCGATCGCCGACCGGGCGTGGGGTCTGGCCGTTCGGTCCACCGACCCGGCGGCTGCGGCCCGCCATTTCTGGCTGGCGGCCGAAGCGGCCGACGCCGTCGACTTCGCCTCGTTGGCGTGCGAACTGCGGGTGTTCGAGGCCGGTGAGCGAGACCTGGCGGGGGATCGTGAGCGGGCGATGGCCCTGCTCGACGACGTTGTCGCCCGGGCCGAGGCCACCGACGACCGGTTCGTGCTCGTGCTCGCCCACCTGGTCCGAGCCAGGGTGCTGCTGCGCTCAGGTGCGGTCGACGCGGCGCAGACCGAGGTCGCCGTTGCCGGCGCCGCATCGGCGGCGGTGCCCGAGACGTGGTGGTCGGCGGCGCTGGCCCGCACGGAGGCCGCCGTCGCCGCGTGTGGTCCGGCCGGCTGGGGCGCCTCGACCGATCGGTGGCGCGCCGCGCTCGACGCCGCCGCGGGGCAAGGTGCGGTCGGCGAGATCGCCATCACGTTGCGGGCGGCGGCCACCGTCGCCCAGCACCTCGGCGAACACCAGGTCGCCGCCGTGCTGTGGAGCTGCGCGCCCCGGTCGAGCGCGATCACCGTGCTGCCCGAGCTGTTCCCCGAGGCCGCCGGCAACCTGCGCCGCTCGGCGCCCGCGCCCGCTGCGTCGGACCTCGTCGCCGCCCTGGCCGTCGCCCGCTCGACGTTGGGGGAGCCCTCGCCCGTCGAGCACGACCCCGTTGTGGTCGTCGGCGAGGTCGGTGTCACCCGGACCGCTGAGCTGGCGCGGGAGGGTGATGGGTGGCGCCTGGCGTTCGCCGGTCGGGTGACCAGAGTCCGAGACATGAAGGGCGTCGCCGACCTGGCCGTGCTCGTGAGCCGGCCCGGACGGGAGGTCCACGTGCTGGAGCTGATGGGCGCCGACGACGTCGGCAGCAGCGCCGGCCCAGTCCTCGACGATCAGGCCCGGCGCGCCTACCAGGACCGGATCATCGAGCTGCAACGGGAGATCGACGGCGCCCGCGCCGACAACGACGTCCGGCGGGCCGAACGAGCCGAGTTGGAGCTCGACGCGCTGGTCGAGCAGCTGAGCGGCGCGTTCGGGCTCGGTGGCCGGGCCCGAACGGCGGGCTCCAGCGCCGAGCGGGCTCGATCGGCGGTGACGGCACGGATCCGGGCGGCGATCCGCAAGCTGGCCGACCTGCACCCGGAGCTCGGGCGGCACTTGGCCAACGCCGTCCGAACGGGCACGTGGTGCTCGTACCAGCCGGAGACGGACGTGCACTGGACGGTCTCCGTCGGCGAGCGCTCGCTCACGTAGTGGTCCATCCTCCCGTTCTGGCCGTCGCAACAGGCCGTTGTGAGTCGACGGCGACGGCCAGAACGGGTCGACGCCAGCGGAGACGTTCGCTCACATTGTGAGGGCTGACCTCACGCCTGATCTCTCGAACCGCCACGGAACGAGGGAAGATCGAGATGACCATGACCGCACCCGCCAGCAAGCTCGACGCACACGGCAATCGGATGACCGGCGACGCCAGTGACGTCGCCCGGTACGACCGGGTGGTCGACCGGCTGGTCCGCTTCCACCCCGACGTCGTCGACCTGGCCACGGAGCTGGCCGGCACCGACGACCCCGCCCCCATGGCGAGCGCGCTGTTCGCCTACCTGCACCTGATGAGCACCGACGCCGACGACGTGGCGACGGCGAAGGCGCTGAGCGACTCGCTGGTCGGCGCCGAGCTCGACGAGCGCGAGCACCTGCACGCCATGGCCGTCGCCGCCTGGGCGAACGGCGACTGGGTGGGTGCGGCGCGGACGCTGGACGAGCTGCTGTACCGCTGGCCGACCGATGTCCTCGCCCTGATGTTCGGCCACCAGCTCGACTTCTTCCTCGGCGACGCGCAGAACCTGCGTGATCGGCCGGTGCGCACCTTGCGCGAGCTCGACTCGCAGCACCCGCACGCCGAGTTCGTTCGCGGCATGGTGGCGTTCGGCCTGGAGGAGTCCGGGCACTACGGGCAAGCACTTGACGCCGGGCTGCGCGCCGTCCAGGCCAACCCGGACGACGTGTGGGCGATCCACGCCGTCGCTCACTCCTACGAGATGCAGGGCATGGTCGACGACGGCATCCGGTTCATGAGGACCCGGGTCGACGACTGGGGGGCGGGCAACCTGTTCACGGTCCACAACTGGTGGCACCTTGCGCTCTACCACCTCGAGGCTGGGCAGCCCGAGCGATCCCTGGCGATCTACGACGCCGAGGTCCACAACGCCGAGTCGCTCGGGGTGCCGATCGAGATGCTCGACGCCAGCGCGCTGCTGTGGCGGCTGCACTTGGACGGCGTCGACACGGGCGGCCGGTTCGAGCCGCTCGCCGATGCTTGGGCGCCGAAGACAGGTCAGCCCTGGTACGCGTTCAACGATGTGCACGCGGTGATGGCGTTCGCCGGCGCCGGCCGGGTCGGCGACGCCCGCCAGGTCGTGCGGCAGCTTGGCGCGTGGGTCGACACCGCAAGCGGCACGAACGCCCGGATGACGGCCGAGATCGGTCTGCCGGTGGCCCAGGCCGTGGTGGCCTTCGCCGAAGACCGCCACGACGACGTCATCGCCGAGCTGATGCCGATCCGCCGGGTGTTCCAGCGGTTCGGTGGCTCGCACGCCCAGCGCGACGCGCTGGCCCGGACGCTGCTCGAGTCGGCGCTGCGGGCCGGCCGCTTCGACCTCGCCAAGGCGCTCACCGCCGAGCGGCTGGGGGTGCGCGAAACCAGCGTGTACGGCTGGGCGCAGCGGGCCAGGGCGCTGCGCGGCCTCGGCCAGCAGACCGCCGCCGCCGACGCCGCCGCCCGCGCCGCCGGCCACCAAGCCCGCTTCGCCAGCGCCGTCGCCTGACCGTCCCAAATCTGGGCGGGTTCCGTCTGACCCGCCCAGACCGTCCGCCCCACCGCAGGTTGCGCGGGGGTTGCCGGATCGCGAGCCCGGACGTAGATTGGATGCTCCACCGACGCGGGGTGGAGCAGTCCGGTAGCTCGTCGGGCTCATAACCCGAAGGTCGCAGGTTCAAATCCTGCCCCCGCCACCATATGAAGGCCCAGGTCAGGTGACCTGGGCCTTCGTCGTTGCCGGACGCGGCATCGGCGAGGGACACGTCGATGTCTGCTCTCACCGTGACCGGGGGGGAGCACCTCTTGCACACCCACCGCAGGATCCGCCAGCCGCGGGAATGCCGAACCGACGCAGATCGGTGGCGAGACCTCAGCCAGAGCGTGATCGCGACGCGTGGCGTGCCACCGGAGCTTGACACGCGGTCTGTATTCATGGCATAAGTTCTGCTATCAACAGATCGTCGCACGCTCTCGCCGCGCTGCTCAGCGCAGCCCCGCTCCACGCCCTTCCAGCGTGCGGCGCTGATGAACCGGCAGCCGGTGGTGTGGCTCCGACGGCCATCGACTCCAACCACATGATCACGGTGGAGGCTGTGGACTACGGCTTCGTCGGGCTCCCCGGCGAACTGGACGTAGGGAGCAAGCTCATGCTGACCAACAGTTCGACGACAGAGGTCCACGAGCTCGTCGCGATGCGCCTCGCCGACGGCGAGACTCGCGCTGCCGACGAGTTGCTCTCGTTGCCGCAGGCCGAGCTCGAGAGGCTCCTCGCGGCCCCGCCTTCGCTCGTCGTCGTGGCTCCACCGGCGGAATGGGGGTTCGTGGCTCTCGGGGACGGCGTGCTCGACGAGCCCGGCCGGTACCTGATCGCCTGCTTCATCCCCACCGGCGCCGATCCGCAGACCTACCTCGACGCCCTCGAGGCTGCCCCGGGCCAGCCGCCGCAGGTGGACGGCGGTCCGCCCCACTTCACCGCCGGAATGGTGCAGGAGGTCGTCGTCGGATGACTGCCAGCGGGCGCGCGTACTCGAGCCCACTGCGAGCCGAACACGCCGCGCAGACTCGCGACCGCATCGTCGATGCCACCGTCGCCCTCCTCCAAGACGGCGAAGTGGGCGCGATCGGCATGCAGGAGGTCGCCGACGAGGCTGGAGTGTCCGTGCGGACGGTGTACCGGGCATTCCCGACGAAGGGCGATCTTCTCCATGGCGTGCTCGAGGTGATCAGCGAGCGGTTCGGCCGCGCCGCCGGGGCACCGCCCGTCACGAAGAGGGAACTGCACGCCAGCATCCCCGGTGCGGTGCAGGCCGTGTACGAACTCGAGCCGCTGTACCGGGTGCTGTTCAACACCGCCGCCGGCCGGGAGATGCACCGCGCCACCGCCCGCGAACGCAGCGCCTCGGTCGACCAGGCTGTCGGGGAGGGCCTCGCCCACCTGGACGAGCGGCAGCGGCGGCGCTTCGTGTCGCTGATGTACCTCGTGACCTCCTCACGGGCCGTCCTGTGGCTCAAGGACTATGCGGACCTCGACGTCGACGACGCGGCTGGCGCCGTGGCGTGGGCGGTTGCTGCGTTCGACGCCGCGCTGCGGGATCCGAAGCTCGTCTCGGAGCTGTGAGGACAGGGGTGGCTTCCGTGAAGATCCGATGGACTGCGCCGGCGGGAGGGATGTGGGAGCTGGAGACCACCCACGTGCAAGGCGGACAGCCGATGGTGTTCCAGGAGCGAGCGCCTCGCGCGTTCGCCAGCGGGTTCGCAGCGGCCGCCGTGCGGTACGGCCTGCCGATCGACGTGGTCGACATTCGATTCGTGAACGACCACTGCTACGGGCGCATCCGGCCGATCGGTGCGCCCGAGCCGAAGCTTGGCAAGCCGAGCAAGGCGCCGCCCGACTTCGTGCTCAAGGTGCTCTGTCGCCTTCACCCCGAGCTCCGGCGCCGCAACCGATCAGCAGGTCGCGCGGTTGCGCAACGACTGTGGCTCGAAGATCTCGACCGGTGGGTTCGCGGCGAGCGATCGATGATGGTCGAGGCCGCCCGATCGTTGCAGGCCGAGCCCCTGGCCTCGCTCGACGATGACAGCTTGGTCGCCCACTTGCGGAGGGCTGCGACGCACTACGAGAAGGGCATGGCCCTGCACTTCGAGCTGATGCCGGTGCACGACCTCCCCGTTGGCAGGCTGGTGCTCGCAATGCGGCGATGGGGATTCGACGATGCGATCGCGTTCTCGCTGCTCGGCGGGTGCTCGCCCGCCTCGGCCGCCTCGGCCGAAGGACTCCGCGCGATCGCTGCAGCCTGCGCTGCCGCCGGTGTCGCGCCGACGACGCTCGAGGACGTGCGGGCGGCGGGAGCCGAGGCCTCAGCCACCCTCGACCGCTACCTCGCCGATCACGGCTGGCGCGTCGCCTCGCAGTACTCCCCACGGGCGCGTGCGCTCGTCGAGATGCCGGGCGTGCTCGTCGCCGCGATCGGAGCCGCACCGGCACACGCCACGCAACCAGCCCTTGCCGACACCGCTGCCGTGCGCGATCGCGTTCCCGTCACCGAGCGCGCCGAGTTCGACGAGCTGCTCGCAGATGCGCGCGCCTGCTACGGCGTGCGCGACGACAACGTCGCCGTCACCTTCATGTGGCCGGCGGGCCTCGTACGACGGGCCTTGCTCGAAGCGGGTCGCCGACTGTTCGATCGCGGCCTCCTCGTCGACGGCACCCACGTGTTGGCGCTCACCGAAGATGAGATCACCCAAGCCTTCGCTGGCAACCTCGCCGTGGCTGACCTGGCGCGAGCGCGTGTTGAGCGGCTGCTCGCGGCCGAAGCCGACGGTGCTCCCGCGCGCCTCGGCGACGACGAGGGGCCGCCACCGGACCCTGGCCTCTTCCCATCACCCATGGCCGACCTGCTGCGGGCGATCTTCCTTCCGTTCGAGCTCGAGTCCGCGTTCCAAGGCGCCGACAGCGGGCCGCCGGCGTGGACCGGCGCCGGCGTCGGCATCGGAGCGGCCGCGTACACAGGCCCGGCCTGTGTCGCGGCCTCCGTCGATGAAGCACTCGACCGGGTTCGAGCCGGCGATGTGCTGGTGACGCGACACACCACCCCCGCCTTCGAGGCGATCATGCCCATCGTCGGCGCGCTGGTCACCGACCACGGCGGCCTGATGAGCCACGCTGCCATCGTCTGCCGGGAGCAAGGCATCCCCGCCGTCGTCGGCGTTGCCGGCGCCTCCTCGATGATCCCCGACGCCGCTCAGCTGACCGTCGACCCGATCGCCGGCACCGTCGTCATCATGGCCGCCACGAGGACGGAGGTACCTGGGCGGCCAGTCACGCCGGCGCGGTCGTAGCCAACGAGCCCGTCGAGGTGTGGGCGACGGAGGGCGACATCGGAGGGCCGGACCATGCTGCCGTCAGCATCTGGGCGCGGAGGTTCTCGCTTTCGAGAACCTCCGCGCCCAGAAGGGGGATTGAGAACCTCCGCGCCCAGTTGCCACGCGGCGCGACATGTCGGCGAACTCGGCGCGGGTCGTGGGGGGAGGGCGAGCTCGCCGACCCGGAACATCCGACGGAGACGTCGCCGGTCTGGTCGACGTCGGAGGCGGTCGTCGGCGCTACCTCGAGTGTCGCGGCACGGGCAGTCCGACGGTCGTGTTCGAGTCGGGCTTCGGCAACGGCGCCGACATCTGGACCCTCGTCGAACCGGGCTCGAGCGGCCCTGCCGTCCTGCCCGCTGTCGCCGACGCGGGTGCGCAGCGGCGAAACCCGACTCGTCTCCGACGAGCTGCCCAGCACGGGGGGTGCGAGCTGGACCGTCGTCGCGATCGCCTCGCTCCTCGTCGGGCTCGGCCTCGTGCTGCGTGTCTCCTCACCTCCCTGTTGAGTCCCTCCTCGGACCATGAGGTCTGAACCGGACGCACCGGGCGAGCCGACGTCACTGCAGGGTGCATTCGGCGCGGATCAGGTCCCTGATCACTGGGTCGCCGGTGACGTCTTCGATGCCGAGGGTGCCGGCGTAGCGATCCAACGTCGCGGTCGACGTCTGGCGGACCTCGCCGCCTGCGCTGACCGTCGACTCGATGCAGTAGAGCGAGGTCTGCGCACCGCCGTGCTCGTTGGCGATCGTGACGACGAGCAACCGGTCGGCGCCGTCGGTTCGGCGGGCGTCGACGAGGAGTTGGGCCGACCGATCGAGGCCGCCATAGCCGGACTCGAACTGGGCGTCGGTCAGTGAGCGCAACGCCGGGTTGAGCTGCCGGGCGGCCTCCCAGTCACCGGCCGCCAATGCGGCGCCGAGCCGCTGGGCGAGGGCAAGGGATGCAGCGACGTCGGCGCTCGGCAGGCCCGACGGCAGCGGATCGTCGAGCACCGCAGTGCCGGTCGGCTGCGTCGGGGGTGGAGGTGGTGGCGGCGGCACGGTCGGCGCGGGGGTTGGTTCCGGCACTGCACTCGGCGGGCTCATGGAGGCGATGGTCGACGGCGGGATGGACACCGTCGTGGCCGGCGAGTCGTCCACGGCCGTCGTGCTGCTCGTTGCGGTCGTGGCGGTCATCTGGGGCGCGGAGGTCACGACGGTGGTCGGGTCCGTCGCCACGGAGTTCGAACCGATGCCGCTGCCGCCGTCGTCCGAACGCGTGACCAGGACCAGGCCGAGCGCGACCACGAGCGCCGCACCGGAGACGACAGCGATCAGCAGTCGGGTCCTCGACGGGCGGTCACGTTCCTCGCCCCGATCGATCGACGGCGACGGTGGGCCCGGGTCGCCCTGCTCGACCCGCCGGGTCGCCATCGGCGGACCAGCCGGTGGGGGGAGCGTCGGCGGCGGACGAGTCGGATCCGGTGCTGGCAGGGGCTCGGGTTCGGTTCCGCCGGGCGCCGTGACGCCCTGCTCGTTCGCTTCCGAGCTGGCCGCCGATGTCGCCGCAGGTTGCCGCTGGAACCGGCCGGCCGGGCGACCGCGCTTCGCTCCGCCGGTCGATCCACCTGCTCCGTCCGACACGACGATGTCCTCCCGCCGGCCGTCCGGAGGCCGGCGGGGACCACCCTGCCACGTCGTCAGGGACGCTCCGCCGCGCCGCCCAGCCCGTGCTTGGTGGTGTCGAGCACGTCGTGCAGCGAGGCGGCGACGGTGGCGAGGTGGTCGTGCACGGCGTCCGTCCCGCGCAGACTCGTCGTGGCGCCGATCCCCATGACGTCGACCACCTGGCGGGTCAGCTCGGTGAGGTCGGCCGCCCCGAGCTGGACTCGGCACGACCGGTCGCCGGTCCGCTCGACGCGTAGTGGGTTGAGCCAGGGCAGCTGGGCGAGTGCGGCGTCCCGATCGATCGCCAGCTCGATCGTCACCGTGTGGACGTAGGTCATCTCGGCCAGCGACGTGCCGAGGAACGTGACCGGGTCGCCGCCGGGCACGGACCGGCGCGTCACCCCGTGCCCCGTGCGCTCGATGTCGCCGCCGATCCGGTCGACCCGGAACACCCGCCAATCACGCCGGTCGAGGTCGTAGGCGACGAGGTACCAGACGCTGCGCACCGTGACGAGGGCGTTCGGCTCGACCCGGCGTTGCGATGGGCGGCCGTCGCGGGCCCGGTAGTCGAAGCGGATCGCCACGCCGTCGCGGCAGGCCTCGGCGAGCGCGGCGACGCGCGTCGGCTCGACGACCGGTGCCTGTCCGATCGACGCGATGCGGGCGGCCCGGCGCACCGCGTCCGCCCGCCCCTGCACGGCTGCCGGCAACACGTGGTGCAGCTTGGCGAGGGCGCGGGTGGACGCTTCGACCATCCCCGTCGTCGCGTTGCCGGCGGCGGCGAGCAGCGCGCTGACCACTGCCACGGCCTCGTCGGCGTCGAGGAACAGCGGCGGGACGACGGCGCCGGCGCGCAGGCGGTACCCGCCCTCGGTGCCCGAGGACGCCTCGATCTCGTAGCCGAGGCGGCGGAGCCGGTCGACGTCGCGACGCACGGTGCGCGTCGTGACACCGAGGCGGGCCGCCAACTCCGCGCCGGACCAGTGGGCCCGAGCCGTCAGGCTCGACAGGAGGGCCAGCGCCCGTTCAGCGGGATCGCCGTGGTCGACGGCCATGTCCGCAGAGTCTCGCCCGTTGCGGACAGGATCGGTCCGCAACGCTCCCTACGGTGCGAGCCATGACCAGCAACCAGACGACCACCACACCCACCGCCACCACACCCACCGCCGCCGAGGCGCTGCCGCTCTCCTGGGACGAGCTGGTGGCCGCCGTGAACCACGCCGGTGACGGCGTCTTCCTGGCCACGTCCGGCAGCGACCACCGTCCCCACGTCGCCTGGGTGATGCCCGGGTGGGCCGACGAACGTCTCTGGATCTCGACGTTCGCCAGCTCGCAGAAGGCGACCAACCTCCGCAACTGCCAGGAGGTGGCGATGACGTGCGCTCCGCAGCCGGACGCCAACATCCTGATCCGGGCGACGGCACGACTCGTCGAGGATCCCGCCGAGACGGCCGCGCTCTGGGCCGCCGGCGTGCTGCCCTACGACCCGGGCATGTTCTTCAGTGGCCCCGAGGACCCGGAGGCCCTGTTCGTCGAGCTGCGTCCGACCGTCGCGTCGATCAACGCGCTCGGAGCGGCGCCAGTCCGCCGCTGGCGGCCAGCCTGACGGGCCGTCAGCTGGATGACCGTCCACCGTTCGCTGATCTGCGACGCTGGTTACGGTCCAGAGGTGGAGGAACGACCATGGCGATCGATCGACGGAGCTTCCTGACCGCCGGCGGCGCGGTGTCGTTGGCGGCGCTGGTCGCCGCCTGCGGGTCCGACGACGACGGCGGGAGCGCAGCCCCAACGACCACGACGGCCGGAGCGCCGTCGAGCGCGCCGGCGGCGGTCAGCCTGCCGGTGATGGACGAGGCGACCATGGCGCAGCTCGACGACATCTTCGCCGAGCAGTTCGCGGCGACCGGTGTGGCCGGACTGGCCGGCGTCGTGCGCATCGGCGACGGGGTGTGGACCGGCTCGACCGGCGTCGTCGACCTCGAGACGGGCGAGCCGTTCCGGGCCGACGACTTCGTGCGGATCGCCAGCATCACCAAGACGTTCACGGCCGCGGCCGTGCTGGCGCTCGTCGACGAGGGCGCGCTGGCGCTCGACGACCTGCTCGAGACGTACGTGCCCGGCGTGATCAACGGGGACGTCGCCACGCTCGCCGACCTGCTCGGCATGTGCTCGGGCATTCCCGACTTCACGGCCAACGACTCGTTCGGGGAGCGCTTCACCGCCGATCCGACCCTGGCCTGGACTGACGCAGACACGCTGGCGGTCATCGCCGAGTCACCCGGTCCCGACTTCGCGCCGGGCGAGAAGGTCGCCTACTGCGACTCCAACTACGCCCTGCTGGGGATGGTCATCCAGGAGGCGACCGGGCAGACGGCCGGCGAGGTGATCACCACCAAGATCGTCGAGCCGCTGGGTCTGACGTCGACGTCCTACCCGACCGATGTCAAGATCCCCGAGCCGCACCCGACGTCCTACGTCCCCGATGGCGGGGAGCCCTTCGACAACGAGGCCAACCCGCCGCGGGTCGTCGACGAGGTCAACCCGGCCGTCCCGTCCACCGCAGGGGCGATGATCTCGACGCTGGCCGACCTCCAGACGTGGGGCACTGAGCTCGTCGAGGGCACGCTGCTCACGCCGGAGACCCAAGCCTTGCGTCTGAAGACCCGCAAGTTCGACGGCCAGGCGCTCAACTTCGGCTACGGCCTCGGGATCACCAACCTCAACGAGTTCCTCGGCCACGACGGGGCCATCTTCGGGTACAGCTCGGTCGTGATGACCCGCCCGCAGACCGACACGCAGATCGTCTTCATCGCCAACGAGTCGACCAACTCCACGACGCCGACACTGACCGTCGCCCTCAACGTCATCCAGGCGCTGTACCCCGACCAGGTGCGCTGACGACCCGTCGGATGCCGGTCCGCGTACCGCCGCGGCTGGGGCAGACTCGCGGAGCAACGCCGCGAGGTCCGAAACCGGGGAAAGGAGTCGTCGCCATGCGCCAGCTCAGTGGGATGGACGCGTCGTTCGTGTACCTGGAGGCGCCCCGGGCGCCCATGCACATCGGTTCGGTGGCGATCTACGACCCCAGCACGGCGCCGAACGCAACGGTGACGTTCAAAGGGATCCTCGAGCACATCACGTCACGCATGCCGCTCGTCCCGTCGTACCGGGAGAAGCTGCTGCGCGTTCCGCTCGACCTCGACCACCCGTACTGGGTCAACGATCCCGACTTCGATCTCGAGTTCCACGTGCGCCACATCGCCCTGCCCAAACCGGGCGACTGGCGCCAGCTGTGCATCCAGGCGGCCCGGCTGCAGGCTCGGGCCCTCGACCTCGACCGCCCGCTGTGGGAGTTCTACGTCATCGAGGGGCTCGACAACATCGGCGGGGTACCGCCCGGGTCGTTCGCCATCCTCAGCAAGGTCCACCACGCCGCCATCGACGGTGTGTCGGGTGCCGAGATGACGGCGGTGATCCACGATTCCACGCCAGATCCCGACGGGGTCGTGGTCGCCGACGAGTTCCGAGCCGAGCGGGTGCCGAACGCCGTCGAGCTGCTCGGTCGGGCCAGCCTGAACAACGCCGCCCAGCCGCTGCGTTTCGCCCGCCTGGCGCGCCGGACGATGCGCTCGACGCTCGGCAACATCGGCGCGCTGCGCCGTGCGGTCCCGTCGGCGCCGCGCACGCGGTTCAGTGGGACCATCACGCCGCATCGGGTCGTCGACGGCCGCAGCTTTCCGCTGGCGTCGATGCGCAAGATCAAGGCCGCGGTGCCGGGCGCCACGATCAACGACGCCGTGGTCGCCGTCGTGACGGGAGCGCTGCGTCAGTACCTGCAGGACAAGGACGAACTGCCCGACGCCCCGCTGCAGGCGATGGCGCCGATCTCCGTGCGCACCCAGGACGAGTCCGGGACGATGGGCAACCAGGTGGCGGCGATGGTCGTCGGCCTGCCGACCGACGTCGAAGACCCGCTGGAACGGCTGCAGGAGGTGTACGCCAGCACGCAGGCCTCGAAGGCCACGACGAACGCCATCGGTGCCCGCACGCTCAGCGACTACACGCAGTTCGTGCCGTGGGCGCTGGCCGGCCTGGCGGCCCGCACGGCCGGCCGGTTCAGCCTGGCCAACCGGGCCAGCATGCCGATCAACACGGTCATCACGAACGTGCCGGGCCCGCAGGTCCCGCTGTACATGGCCGGGGCCAAGATGCTGTCCTTGTACGGGATCGGTCCCGTGACGGACGGGATGGGGATCATCCACCCGGTGTTCAGCTACGACGGGCAGATCTCGATCTCGGTCACGGCCTGCCGGGAGATGATGCCCGACCCGGCCGTGTACGCCGACTGCCTCCAGGAGTCCTTCGACGACCTCGTCGCCGCCACCCGCTGACGCGTACCATCCGAGGGTTTGAGCGCACCGGAGGGTTTGCGTACCGGCAGGGGGACGCAAACCCTCCGATGCAGCCAAACCCTCCGATGGGGAGGTCAGGGGGTGGCAGGAAGTGCGGCGAGGCGGCGGCGGATGTGCCGTCGTTCGGCGGCGCCAGGGGCGTCGGCGAGCGCTCGCGCGAAGTCGCCGTTGGCCTCGTCCGGACGGCCGTCGCGCACCAGCAGCTCGGCGCGCGCCAGGTGCCAGAGGTGGTCGCGGTCGCGCTCGGCGATGCGGTGCAGGCGGGCCAGCCCGGCGGTCGGGCCGTCCGCCTCGCCGGCAGCGACGGCGGCGTTCAGCTCGACGGCCGGGTTCGGGCGCAATGCGGCGAGGAGGTCGTAGAGGCGCAGCACCTCCCGCCAGTCGGTGGCCTCGTAGGTCGGTGCCGTGGCGTGGCAGGCGGCGATGGCGGCCTGCAGTTGGTAGGTGTCGGCGCGGCCGTCCGTCGCCGCCAGCGAACGGTTCAGCGCGGCGATGCCCTCGTCGATGTCGGACCGCCGCCACCGCCGGCGGTCCTGGTCGGCCAGCGTGACCAGCTCGCCGTCGGCCCGCAGCCGCGCCGGTCGCCTGGCGTCCGTCAGCAGCAGCAGCCCCAGCAGCGCGTCGGTCGTCGGGCCGGGGAGCATCTCGACCAGCAACCGAGCCAGGCGCACGGCCTCGTCGCACAGCTCGGGGCGCACGACCTCCTCGCGAGGGGCGTGGTGGCCGGCGGTGTACACGAGGTGGACCACCGCGGCGACACCGGCGAGGCGACCGGGGAGCTCGTCCTCGGCAGGGATGCGATACGGGATCCTGGCCGCGGCGATCTTCTGCTTGGCTCGCACCAGGCGCTTGGCCATCGTGGCCTCGCCGACGAGCAGCACGCGGGCGACCTCGTCGGTCGCCAGGCCGCACAGCGTGCGCAGCGCGAGGGCCACGCTGGCGTCGATCGACAGCGCCGGGTGGCAGCACGTGAACAGCAGTCGCAGCGTGTCGTCACGCAGCCGCGCCGGGGCCGGCGGATCGGTCGCCAGCAGGGTGACCAGTTCGGACGCCGCCGATTCACGTGCCCCACGACTCGACTCGCGGCGCACCACGTCGATCACCTTGCGTCGGGCGGCGACGTACAACCAGGCCGACGGATCGACCGGCCGACCGGTGCGCGGCCACACCTCAAGTGCCGCCACGGCGGCATCCTGGACGGCGTCCTCGGCCAGTTGCAGGTCACCGGTGGTGGCGGCGAGGACGGCCAGGATCCGGCCGCCCTCGACGCGCACCACCTCGGCCAATCCGGCCGCCTCGTCCCGCCCGCCGGCGGTCACATCGGGATGACGGGCCGCACCTCGACGGCGCCGTCCCAGGCGGCGGGGATCTCTGCCGCCAGCTTGATCGCCTGATCGAGATCGGCGCACTCGAGCAAGTAGAAGCCCGACAGGACCTCCTTCGTCTCGGCGTACGGGCCGTCACTGGTGACCATCTCGCCGCCCCGGCCGCCGGTGACGCGCACGACCGTCGCCGTCGACGTCGGGTACAGCGCCGCGCCGCCTCGGATGTGCTCGCCCCGCTCCTGGCCGAACTGGCTGTACTGCTCGGACACAGGAGCCTGCTCCGGGGCGGACCAATCCAGGTCGGGGCTGTAGATGAGCGCTGCGTAGGTGGGCATGGTGGGTTCCTCTCGGTCGAGCTCGGCGCCGTTCACCGAGTCTCATCGATGAGACGAACGCCGCGCCGCCGGATGGACATCGAGCGATCGATGCACCGGCGCGGACCGGTGGGGGAGTTCGTAACCTGCCGCCCATGACGTCCGCCACCCGCGCCGAACGATCGGCGCTGTGCGACACGATGCTCGAGGTCGGCGCGGACGCCACGACGCTGTGCGGCGACTGGACGGCCCAGGACCTCGCCGCCCACCTGGTCGTCAGGGAGCGCCGCCCGGATGCTGGGCCCGGCATCGTCACCTCCTTCCTCGCCGACTACAGCGAGCACGTCCGCCGGGCGGAGGCAGCGCGACCGTTCGGGGACATCGTCGAGCGGGTCCGGCGGGGACCGCCACGCTGGAGTCCGATGCGGGTCGACGCCGTGGACCGTCTGGTCAACAGCGTCGAGTTCTTCGTCCACCACGAGGACCTGCGGCGGGCCAGCCGCCCGTTCTCGGTGCGGTCGCTCGATCCGGCGCTCGAGGATGCCCTGGCCGACTCGATCAGCCGGGCAGGACGGTTCCTCGCCCGCGGCTTGCCCGTCGGGTTGGTGCTGGAGCCGGCCGGGAGGCCGTCGATCGTCGTGCGCACCGGGCCGGACCGCGTCACCGTCGCCGGGCCGATCGGCGAGTGCGTGCTGTTCGCCTACGGCCGCCAGGACGTTGCCCAGGTCACCGTGCGTGGCCCGGCTGCGGCGATCACCACCGTGCGCGCCGCGTCGCTCGGGATCTGAGTTTGATGGCCTCGCTCGCTCCGAAGACTCCGCTCCTCGGCCTGGGCCGGGCAAAGCCGGCCTGACCATCCATGCTCACTGCGACACGGACGCTCGGGAACCGAGGCGGCCGCCGGGTGTCAGAATCCTGGCCGTGATCGCACCTTCGTCGAACCTCGGGCACTTCGTCACCAAGCGGGCTCACCTCAACCCAGACCTCGAAGCCATCGTGGATGCGGAGACCGGCCGCCGCGTCACGTTCGCCGAGCTGAACGCCCGCGTCAACCGCACGGCGCACGCCCTGCGCACGCTCGGCGTGCAGCCGGGCGACCGGGTCGGTCTGCTGATGATGAACTCGGTCGAGTTCGAGGAGAGCTTCTTCGCGATCGCCAAGCTGGGCGCCGTCATCGTGCCGCTGAACTGGCGCCTCGTCCCCGATGAGCTGGCCTTCATCCTCGCCGACTCCGGCACGACGGTGCTGGTCTCCGGGCAGGAGTTCGCCGCTGCCGTCGCCGACCTCCACGACCGCGGCGGCGAGACCACGGTGCGCTCGTGGGTCCAGGTCGGCGGGGAGGCGCCGGACTGGGCGGTCGACTACGCCACCGCGCACGCCGCCGCGCCGGCTGACGAGATCGACGTGGAGACGTCGCCCGACGACCTGCTCTACATCATGTACACCTCGGGCACGACCGGCATGCCGAAGGGCGTGATGCACACCCACGGCACGGCGCTCTGGGCGGTGCTGACGATCGACGCCACCGCCGACCAACACTTCGGCGACCGGTACCTCGTGGCCCTCCCGCTGTTCCACGTCGGGGCCCTGACCCCGGCCGTGGCCGCCTGCTACGCCGGCGTCACACAGGTCGTGATGCGCACGTTCGATCCGGTGCGGGCGTGGCAGTTGATCGGGGAGGAGCGGGTGACCACGGGGCTGCTGGTCCCGGCGATGCTGCAGTTCATGCTGCAGGCCCGGGCCGCCGCCGGCGACGTCGAGATCGGCCAGCTGCGCTGGATCATGAGCGGCGCATCACCCGTGCCGGTCAACCTGATCCAGGCCTACGCCGAGCTGGGCATCGAGATCCACCAGGTCTACGGCCTGACCGAGAGCTGCGGGCCGGCCTGCTTGATCAGCCCGGACGAGGCGCTGACCCGCGCCGGCTCGACCGGCAAGGAGTTCTTCTTCACCCGCGTCCGCGTCGTCGACGAGCAGGGCGAGGACGTGGCGCCCGGTGAGCCGGGGGAGGTGATCTGCCAGGGCGCCCACGTGATGACCGGCTACTGGAACCGTCCGGCCGAGACGGCGGCGACCATCGTCGACGGCTGGCTGCACACCGGGGACGTGGCCATCGTCGACAAGGACGGCTACGTCTACATCCACGACCGGATCAAGGACATGATCATCAGCGGCGGCGAGAACATCTACCCCGCCGAGATCGAGAACGTCCTGCTCGGTCATCCGTCGATCAGCGACGTCGCCGTCATCGGCCAGTCGTCGCAGCGCTGGGGCGAGGTGCCGCTGGCCGTCGTCGTGCGCACCGACGAGTCGGTGACCGAGGCCGACGTGCTGGCGTTCGGCGACGGCAAGCTGGCCCGCTACAAGCAGCCGCGGGCCGCCGTGTTCGTCGCCGAGATCCCCCGCAACCCGTCGGGCAAAGCCCTCAAGCGAGTCCTCCGCGAGCAGTTCCCCGACCCCGCCCCCACCTGACACTCGTTCGAAACACTTGGCGGAGGAAGTCCCCGAGTGTTCGTTGCGCAGTGGCGTGACACCCCAGGCCGGCCTTGCCCGGCCCACGCCGAGTGAGCGGAGTCTTCGGAGCGAGCGAGGCCTCAGAGGTCATCGAGGAGGGCGGAGGCGGTGGCGGCGAGGAGGGGGAGGCGGTCGGCGACGACGGCCATCCGCGGGTCGGTGCTCTCGCCGCGCTCCCATCGGCGGTGCAGCTGTTGGACCACGACGCCCGTCTTCCACTGGGCGAACGCCTCGTACCAGCCCGCCGCCGACGTGTCGATGCCCGTTCGCGCCGCGTAGCGCTCGACCACCTCGGCGCGCGTCGGCAGGCCGATGGTGGCCAGCCCTTCGTGGCTGATCCTGGCCACGCCGGGTGGGTCGGCCGGGTCGGGCCAGTAGTTGAGCAACGTGCCGAGGTCGACGAGCGGCTCGCCCAGCGTCGTCATGTCCCAGTCGAAGATCGACGCCACGCGATCCGGTGCCGCCGGATCGAACTGGCAGTTGTCCAGCTTGAGGTCGTTGTGGACGACCGAGACCCGAGTCGGCGACGGCATCGTTGCGGCCAGGCGCTGCGGGAGGTCGTCCATCTCCGGCGGCCCGTCGTCCGGGCGGACCAGCGACCAGCGAGTGCTCCAGCCGTCGACCTGGCGCTGGACGAACCCGTCGGGGCGCCCGAGGTCGCCCACCCCGGCGGCCGCCGGGTCGACGAGGTGCAGCTCGGCCATGGCGTCGACGAGCGCCAGCCCCATGCGCCGTCCGACGTCGGCGTGGTGGGCCATCGACACGGGCACCGCGCCGCGCACCACCTCGCCCGTGCGCCGCTCCATGATCACGAAGTCGGCGCCGATCACGTCGTGGTCGTCGCAGAACAGGAACGCCCGCGGTGCCCGGTCGAAGGACGACCACAGCCGTGACAGCACGCGGTGCTCCCGCCGCATGTCGTGGGCGCCCGGTGCGATGACGCCGAACGGCGGGCGGCGCAGCACCAGCTCGACGGCCCCGAACCGCAAGAGGTAGGTGAGGTTGGCCGAGCCGTTCGGGAACTGCAGCACGTCGAGGGTCTGGTCGGGCCCGACGAGGTCGGTCAGATGATCGTGGAGGTACGTCTCGAGCCGCGCCCAGTCGAGCTGCTCGCCGTCACGGACCGGCGCCAGCTCGGGAGTCTCCACGGCGCAAGGTTGCCAAAGAACGGTTCTGGCCGTCGCAACCGACCTCCGGCGGTCGATACCGACGGCCAGTTGCCACGCTGTCCCTACGGGTTGACCGCTTCTCCCCAACTGGCCGTCGGGATCGACCGGCTCCGGTCGGTTGTGACGGCCAGAACCTCAAGAGGAGGTTGTGTTCAAGTGAGGTTGAACTCTTAGCCTCACCTCCATGACGGACTTCAGCTCGTGGTCGGCGCTGCAGAGCGCGATGCGCCAGGACGACGCCGCGGGGCAGGTCGTCAAGCGGCAGTCGTGGCGGCGGATCGGCGAGTTCGCCCGCCCCCACCGCCGCACGATCGTCGCCTTCCTGCTCTTCGCCACCGTCTCGGCCGGGCTCGGTGTCCTCGCCCCGGTGCTCGCCGGCCGGGCGGTCGAGGCCATCGTCGACGGCGACGGCACGTCCACGGTGATCGTGCTGGCGCTGATCATCGCCGGTGTCGCCGTCGTCGACGCCGGCGTCGGCCTGCTGGAGCGCTGGCAGTCCTCACGCCTGGGCGAGGGGCTGATCCTCGACCTCCGGCGACGCGTCTTCGAGCACGTCCAGCAGATGCCCATCGCCTTCTTCACCCGCACCCGCACCGGCGCCCTGGTCAGCCGTCTGAACAACGACGTGCTCGGCGCCCAGCGGGCGTTCACCTCGGCCCTGTCCGGCGTCGTGGTCAACGTCATCACGCTGACCCTGACGCTGGTCGTGATGATCGGGCTGAGCTGGCAGGTCACGCTCCTCGCCCTCCTGCTGCTCCCGACGTTCGTCATCCCGGCTCGCCGCATCGGCGCCCGGGTCGGCCGCTTGCAGCGCCAGTCGGCGGCGCACAACGCGGCGATGACGACGCAGATGACCGAGCGCTTCTCGGCGCCGGGTGCGACCCTCGTCAAGCTGTTCGGCCGACCCCGCCAGGAGGCCGCCGAGTTCGGCGCGCGGGCGGAGCGGGTCAAGGACATCGGGGTGCAGTCGGCGATGGCGATGGCCACGTTCTTCAACATCCTCGGCCTCGTCTCCGGCCTGGCCGAGGCGTCGATCTACGGCCTCGGCGGCTACCTCGCCCTGCAGGGCCAGCTCGACCCGGGCACGATCGTGACCCTGGCGCTGCTGCTCAACCGGCTGTACGCGCCCCTGACCGCGCTGGCCACGGCCCGCCTCGACGTCGTCACGGCGCTGGTCAGCTTCGAGCGCGTCTTCGAGGTCCTCGACGTCGAGCCGCTGATCCGCGAGGCCCCCGACGCCCGATCGGTGCCCGACGGCCCCGTGGCGGTCGAGCTCGACGCCGTGCGGTTCGGCTACCCGAGCGCCGACAAGGTGTCGCTGGCGTCGCTGGAGGAGGTGACCGTCCTCGACGACCGGCCGAGCGAAGAGGTGCTGCACGGCGTGTCCCTCCACGTCGCCCCGGGCCGGACGGTGGCCATCGTCGGCTCATCGGGCGCCGGCAAGTCGACGCTGGCCTCGCTCGTCCCCCGCCTCTACGACGTCGATGCCGGCGCAGTCCGCCTCGGAGGCGTCGACGTGCGCGACCTGACGTTCGACTCGATCCGCTCGACGGTCGGCGTGGTCAGCCAGGACGGCCACCTCTTCCACGACACGATCGGCGCCAACTTGCGCTACGCCGCCCCCGGAGCCACCGACGACGACCTCTGGTCGGCCCTCGAGCAGGCCCGGCTGGGACCGCTGGTGCGCAGCCTCCCTGACGGCCTGGACACGGTCGTCGGCGAGCGCGGCTATCGCCTGTCCGGCGGCGAGCGCCAGCGGCTGACGATCGCCCGGCTGCTGCTGGCCCACCCGCGAGTCGTCATCCTCGACGAGGCCACGGCCCACCTCGACTCCGAGTCCGAGGCGGCCGTGCAGGAGGCGCTGCTCGTGGCCCTCGAGGGACGGACGGCGTTGGTCATCGCCCACCGGCTGTCGACGGTGCGGGCGGCCGACGAGATCGTGGTGCTCGAAGCGGGTCGGGTCGTCGAGCGCGGCCGGCACACCGAGCTCCTGTCGGCCGGCGGTCGATACGCCGAGTTGTACCGCACCCAGTTCGCCGGTGAGGCGTTGGCCGCCGCCGGTTGAGCCTCACGGCGCCCGGGTCGGGACGCGCCACGCGATCCACGCCACGCCGATCAGGCCCAGCGCGGAGATGGAGATCCGCAACCACCACGCGTCGACGAGCAGCCCGACGCTGATCGAGCACACCACGACGATGCACGTGATCGCCGCCACCTTCGCCCGCCGCGGCATCCCCAGGCCGGCCCGGTAGTCGCGGACCATCGGCCCGATGCCCGGCCGGGTCAGCACCCACTGCTCGAACCGTGGGCTGGAGCGCGAGAAGCACGCCGCGGCGATGACGAAGAACACCGTCGTCGGGAGGCCGGGCACGACGATCCCGATCGACCCGACCGCCACGGCCAGCCACCCGAGGCCGAACCACAGCCACCGGATCATCTGTAGATGATGGCCTCGCTCGCTCCGAAGACTTCGCTCCTCACCCTGGCGGATCGCCGAGTCCGCCGGCTCGCTCCGCTCGCGGCCTGCCTGGCTTGCACGCTCACTGCGTCGTGGGCCAAACCGTCGATCGCGTGATTCCGATGGCCTCGCGGCCCGACCGGTCAGGCGGCGCGCTGCTCCAGGTCGAGCAGGGCCCGCTTCGCCGGCAGCCCGCCGCCGTAGCCGCCCAGCGAACCGTCGCTGCGCAGCACCCGGTGGCACGGGATGACGATCGGGATCGGGTTGGTGGCGCACGCCGACCCGGCGGCGCGCACCGCCCGCGGCCGGCCCGCCGCGGTGGCCAGCTCCGTGTAGCTGACCGTCGTCCCGTAGCCCACGGCGCGCAGCTCGTCGAGCACGGTGCGGCGGAAGCCGTGGGCCAGGCGCAGGTCGAGGGGTAGCTCGAAGTCGCGCCGCCGGCCGGCGAAGTAGTCGTCGAGCTGGCGGATGACCCCGTCGAGCCGTTGCGGGCGGCGCAGCAGGCGCGGGCTGATCCGGTCGGCCAGCTCGGCCAGGACGGCCGCCTCGGACTCGATGCCGGCGAAGGCGATCTTGACGAGGCCATCGGTCGTGGCCGCCAGCAGCAGCGGACCGGCCGGGCTGTTGACCGTGGCGTACGCCACGTCCACGAGGCCGGCGGTGTCGGCGTCGTCGACGAGGCGGTCGCGCAGCTCGGGCAGCCCGGACAGATCGATGTCGGCGTCGGCAGCCAGTTCCAGCACCAAGTCGGTGTCCAGCGTGTCGTTGCTCATGTCGTGGCTCCTCGGTTCGGTCGGTCAGCGAGTTGGTGGCGCAGCGTGCGCACTCCTTCGTGCACGCTGCGTCGGGCCGCCGGCTCGGAGCACTCGAGGAGCGCGGCGAGGTCGGCGTAGGACAGGTCGGCACCGAAGCGGTAGCCGACGGCCAGGCGCTGCTTCGTCGGCAACGCCCGGACGCGCGCCCACAGCTCGTCGTCGCCGTCGGCACCCTGGGGTACTGCGACGTCGTCGACGTCACCAGGCAGCAGCGGCTGACGCGATCGCGTCCGGAAGCGGTCGATGGCCTTGCGGTGGGCGATCGTCAACAGCCAGGCCCGCACGTCGCTGTCGGCGCGCAGGCGCGGGTACGCCCGCAGCGCCGAGAGGAACGTCTCCTGCCAGGCGTCGTCGGCATCGACGCGGCCGAGCAGACGGTGCAGCACGCGCAGCACGGTCGAACCGTGCGATTCGAGCACGGCCTCGAAGGGCGGGAGGGACACGCTCTGTTCAACGCTGCGCGGCGCGGGCTTGTGAGAGATGCGCCGACGCTACGTGCGGTCCACACCTCACACGGCTCCCGCCCGTAGCGTTGAAACAGACATGGACACCAGGGTGCGCGGTCGCCGCGGACGCAGTCATCTGGGGGGCGTGCCGACCGTGCTGCCGACCGACGATGCGGTCGGGCAACTCTCCCTGGCGCTCGTCGCCGAGCGCCCGGCGCCGCAACGGCGAGAACTCCTTCCCAGCGTGGTCCACATCTCCGGCTGGCTCGACCCCGAGGAGCAGCGGGCGCTGGTCGCCGACTTCCGCGGCTGGGCGGCACCGCCCGCCGGGCTGCGCCATCCGCGGGTCCCGGCCGGTCACGTGATGACGGTCCAGTCGGTCTGCCTCGGCTGGCACTGGTACCCCTACGCCTACTCTCGGACGGCCGACGACACCGACGGTGCCCCGGTCAAGCCGATGCCCGACCACATCGTCGCCCTCGCCCGACGGGCCGTCGACGACGCCTACGGATCCGGTGCGGCCGGTGACTTCGCGCCGGACGCGGCGATCGTCAACCTGTACACACCAGACGCCCATCTCGGTCTGCACCAGGACGGGGACGAACCGGTGGACGAACCGGTCGTCACGATCAGCCTCGGGGACACCTGTGTCTTCCGGATGGCGGGGGTCGATCGGCGGACCGGACCGTTCACGGACGTGCGGCTGGAGAGCGGCGACCTCCTCGTGTTCGGGGGGCCGAACCGGCTGATCTTCCATGGCGTGCCGAAGGTGCTGGCGGGCACGGCGCCCCCGTCGCTCGGGTTGCCACCCGGCCGCCTGAGCATCACGGTCCGCCAGACCGGCTTGGCGTGAGCCCGGAGCGCCGCGGGGACCCCTCAGCGCCTCGCGCCTGGACGCTCGGCGCTGAGTCAGGTCCGCCCGCAGCGCACGAACACCGTCGTCGTCCTCCGCCGACGGCGATCGGTGTCAACCGTGCCTCAGGAATGTAAACAGACGCGTATACATCGGGTCAACCCCCGATCGCGTTGCGCACCCTGACACCATCGGCGAGCGGTTCGAGCTCCAACGAGGGCGGGAGGGCCAGCGGCTCCAGTTCGATCGGATCCCCGTCGGCGTCAACGGCCTGGATCGTGACCACGATGTCCCGCTCGTCGGGTCGCACGCGGACCGTCGTCTCCTCGGCTCGTCGCACCACGCCGGCCAGCAGCTCCTGGGTGGCCCGCAACGTCAGCAGCGAGCTCGCCGCCGTCGGCGCCTCGGGCAGCTCGACGTCGAGCTCGACGGTGGCGCCGACCTCCTCGCGCGCCGCGTCGAGCTCGATGTGCAGTGCGTCGAGCAGCGGGGTGTCCGTGACGGGGCGCGGCGTGTCCGGCGCGATCGCCACGGCGAGCCGCCACTGGCGGGTGCTGCGAGCGCGTTCGAGCGCCCACAGGACGTCGGCATCGACGCTGGCGCCCTTGGCGTCGGCGTGCCGGGCAGCCAGGTCGTCCGTGCGCCGCTCGGCCTCGGCAGCCCGCTCCTCGGCGGCGATCCTCGCCGCTACCGCGACCTCGGTGTCCGAACGCGCCTGGTCCCGCTCGGCGTCGGCCGTGTCGGCACGGGCGTCGGCGGCGGCGATCTGCTCGACGGCTGCGGCGTGCTCCTGGCGCGACGCGGCGAGGGCCTGGTTGGTGCCGGTCAGCTCCTCGGCCTGGTTCGCCGACCGTTCGTCGGCAGCGGCGGCCAGCCGGCGCTGCTCGCCGAGGCGACGTCCGAGGACCGCCGCGGTCACGACCGCGGCGACGGCGATGACGCCCAGGAGGACGGCCAGCACGACCACACCGAGACGTTAATGAGGTGCACCGGCGCGAGGCGGGCATGCCGGATCGAGATCGGCCATCTCGATCGAGTAGTCCTGCACCCGCGCCTCGGCGGTCGGCGCCAGGGCGAACCACACGTGGACGGTCCGCCCGTCGGCGGCGGTCACGACGGCCGTCGCGTCGGTCGCCAGGCTGGCGTCGACGCGCTGCAGGTGCAGGGCTCCGTGGGCGTCCACGAGCGCTCGAGCCGCAGCCGCCCGGCGGGCGTACGACTCGTCGGCGCCCACGTTGTCCGCGAAAACGAGGTCGGCGACATCGTCGCGCCACTCGCCGAGCAGCGTCACCAATCGCTCGGCGACGTCGCGGAGCATCGCGTCCCCCACCGCGACCGGCGCGGGGACCAGCCCGTGGTCGTCGAGCACCTCCAGCATCCGGCGGGTCAGCAGGCGCATCGGCGCGTACGTCGTGTTGGCGAGCGCGATGGCGCCGACCCGGCGCCCCGGCAGCCAGCGCATGTTCGAGCCGTAGCCGGGCAGTCCCCCCGAGTGCCCGGCGATGTGCCCGAAGCGCTGGTCGTGGATGACCTGCAACCCGAACCCGTACCCGCCGCCGTCGATGCGCTCCGGGACGTGGTCGAGCCCGTCGCCCGTGGCCGCCGTGTGGTCGACCGCGCTGGCCCGTTGCACCTGCTGCTGCTGACGTCGCGACGACCGGCGCAGCGGCCCGACGTCGATGTCGTCACGGGGCGGGAAGGCATCGTCGAACCAGTTCACGACGGCGGCCAGGTCCTCGACGGTCGACCACAGCCCACCCATCGCGGCCAGCGAACCGTCGCCCAGCGGCTCGGCATCGACGATCGCGCGGCCGTCCTCGACGCGGTGCGGACGGGCCCAGTCGTCGTCGGCCGGCCGCACCCAGGTCGTGCGGCCGAGACCCAACGGCGCCAGCAGCAGCTCGTCGACGAGGTCCTGCATCCGCCGCCCAGTGATCCGCTGCACGGCTCGGCCGATGGCCCCGTAGCCGAGGTTGGAGTACTCGAACGCCGTGCCGGGCGGGCAGGCGAATCGGGCGCCGGCCAGGACGCCGTCGAGCTCGCCGGGCGTGATGTCGAGGTGGCGGTCCGCCCACGGGTCGTCGGACGTCAGCCCGGACTGCATCGAGAGGAGGTGACGCAGCGTGATCGGCGGCGAATCGGCCGTCGGGAGCGTCGGCCCCTCGGGCACCGGGTCGTCGAGCGCCAGCACACCATCGTCCCGCAACCGCAGCACGGTCGCAGCAGTGAACGGCTTGGTCATCGACGCGATGCGGAACACGGTCTGACTCGACGGACGCCGGCGAGCGGGGTCGCGGCCGGCCGAACCGGTGAGCGCCAGCCGTCCGTCGAGCACGACGCCCCACGCCAGATCGGGCACGTGGTGGATCCGGGCCGCGTGGTCGGCCAGGTCGCCCAGCACGGCCCCGATCGACTCGCCGTCGACGGTCACCGTCGGCTCACGTCTGCAGGTCCAAGACGGCGTCGGCCAGGCGGCCGAGCGACTGCTCGGTCGCCGGGCCGAGCGGACGGACGACGAACTTGGAGAACCCGGCCGCGACCCATCGACCCACCAGCGCCCGCAGCTGCTCGGGGTCGGCGGCCAGGACGTCACGGCGGTCGCCGACCATGGTCGACGCCGCCGGTTCGACGAGTGCAGGATCACCGTCGGCGTAGGTCAGGTTCGTGCCGAAGTGCTCGTCGGAGATGGAGCGACCGGCTGCGCTGGCCGCCTCGTGCACGGCTGCCATGCCGGCGGTGGCCTGCGGGATCGTCAGGCCACCCGGCAGCCAGCCGTCGGCCAGCCGGCCGACGCGGCGGTGGGCGGCGGAGTTCCGACCGCCCAGCCACACCTCGAGTGGGTCCTGGGCAGGGAGCGTGTCGAGGGCCAGGCCCCCGACCTCGTCGCCGGCCCACCATGCCGTGAGCTGTGGGAGGTGGCGATCGATCCAGACGTTGCGGTCGCCGTCGGGAAGTCCCTGGGCTCGCCGTTCGGCAGGGTCGTTCAGGCCGGGGACCATCGTCACCAGCAGCCGGCCGCGCGACAGCACGTCGAGCTGCGCCAAGGCCTTGGCCAGGCCGAACGGGTTGCGACCCGGGCCGATCAGGTGCGTGCCGAGCTTGAGCCGACGAGCGCGGGCGGCGACCCACGACAGTCCGACCAGCGGGTCGATCGACCCGGTCAGGAACGTTTCGGGCAGCCAGATCGAATCGAACCCGACGGCGTCGAGGCAGTCGACCACCGGTCCGAGCCGATCCAGCGCCAGCGTCCCCCGTCCGCCGACAGCGACGCCGATTCGCACCTTGACCATGGCCCGAGTGCTAGCAGGCGAGGCCGCCGCGCTCGAACTGGTCGCGGTCGTCGGCGCCAGCGACGACGTCCACGTGCGACGACGGTCACACCGTGCCGGGTCGGATGGCACAGCGCCGACCTCCGCTGCGGCGCATGTTGTCCTCAACGCCCGATTCCGGGCGGGACCGACAGGAGGTCATCGTGCCCAGCTCACCCGTCACCACCGCCGCCAACTCGACCCGCCGTCCACGGCGAGGCCGCATCGCCGCGGCGCTCGCCGCCGGCATCATCACCGTCGTCGTCGGCAGCCTCGACACCGCCACCGCGCAGACGCCCGACGACGACCGCCAGGTCCGCACGGAGCAGGTCCGCGACTTCGGCGGGGGTTCCGCCGGAGGAAGGCTGACGTACCGATGATCGGCCACCACTACATCAACGAGCAACTCGCCGCCGAACGCGGCCACCGCCTGCGGGCCGAGGCCGACGTGCACCGGGTGGCGCGGCGAGACCGCCGCCGTCCGTCGCTGATCCTGCGGCTGGCCCGGGCGCTGTCCCACGCAGGGACGGCGCCCGCCAAGCCGTCAGCCGTCGCCACTGCGGTGACGCACCCGGCGACTTGACCGAGCGGGCGCCCGGCGGGGGCGCCCGCCCGCACCGTCGAACTGGTCCGGCCCCGGCTGGAGCGCGGTTCGCACGATGGCCGCCCCAGTTCGACGGCCACGAGAGTGCGGGACGAGACCATGCAGCCATGGTCTCGTCCCGCACTCGCGCCTTCGGCCGATGAGTTGGCGCAGTCAGCGCGGTCATCATGACCGCCCACCGACGCCCAACCGACTGGAGCTCGCCATGCCGACGATCACGCCCAACCTCTGGTTCGACACTCGCGGCCTCGAAGCCGCCGAGTTCTACGTCTCGGTGTTCCCGAACTCCAAGATCGTCAACGTCACCCACTACAACGAGGCCGGACCACGCGAGGCGGGGACGGTGATGACGGTCGACTTCGTGCTCGACGGGCAGCCGTTCACGGCGATCAACGGTGGTCCCGAGTTCACGTTCGACGAGGCCGTGTCCCTGTCGATCGAATGCGCCGATCAAGACGAGGTCGACCACTACTGGGCCCGGCTCACCGACGGTGGCGAGGAGTCACAGTGTGGGTGGCTGAAGGATCGCTTCGGCCTGTCGTGGCAGGTCGTACCCGCCGGCGCCGTGGCGCTGTTCGACGACGATGATCCGGCGCGTGCCCAGCGGGCGATGACGGCGATGTTCGCCATGCGCAAGCTCGATCTGGCCGCCCTGCAAGCCGCCGCCGCCACCCCCTGACCCAACGGCCGATCCGTTCTCACGCGCTGGCGGCGGCGAGGCGGAGGGAACGTTCGAGGAGGACGGGGTCGCCCAGGAGGTGCCGCAGGCGGTGCTCAAGGCCAGCGATCGGCGTCAGGTTCTGCGGCGCCCGTGGCTCCTTGTGGGCGGCGCTGGCGAACCGCGGGAGGCACGACGACACGAGATCGGCGCGATCGATGGCGTGGTCGAGGCGCATCGACCCGGGCAGCTCGCAGCGCACCACGCCGGCCAGCGGGTGGGCCCGCGGCCCTGGCAGCCGCAGGTACCAGCTCCACCTGGCCAGCGGGACCCGGTCACCGATCCGGACCAGCGGCGTGCGCTCGCCGTCGCCCAGGCGGCCGAGCACGGGCACGACGGCATCGGGCAGGTACTGCACGTGCTGGGTCTTCACGTACCCGACGCCGCAGGGGTCGCTGCGGCCACGCAGAGGTCCGTCGAAGACGACCAGCTCGCATGACCCCGGGGCGACGAGCGACTGCTCCAGCGCCGTCATCCGGTCGTGGATGGCCAGGTGCACCGCACCGGCATCGTCGCCGGTGGTCGCCACGGCCTCGTAGCTCCCGTGGCGCGTCGGCACGGACTCGGCGCCGGCGGACGCCGGAGCGATCAGCGCCCGGCGGATCTGCACCTCGGTCACCACCGCCGAGGAGGCCGCGCACTCGACGATGCCGGCGGCGACCGAGGCGCACACCCCGGCATGGGCCCGCTCTCCGCGATGGATCCAGACCCGGGCGTCGATGCGTCGCACGCCGTCGACGAACTGCAGACGGTCCGGCCGAGGTCGTCGGGTCGGCACCACGGGCATCCAATCAGCCAGCGCCTGCTCGACGGTGGCGTCGACCCGCTCGGACACGTCCTCGAGATCGTCCTCGATCGCCGATCCGTACTCCGGCGCCCACGTCTCGACGCTGAACCGCATCAGTCAGACTCCACGGGCCGTCTCACACGTCCACGCGCTCGACGCTCGACGTCCCGGCGTCACGCGTGACCTCCAGGCGCACCGGCATCCGGTCGGCGAGCTCGCGCAGGTGGGTCACGACGGCCACCATCCGGCCAGCCGAGCCCAGTTCCTCGATCGTCGTCGCCACGACGTCCAGGGTCGCCGGGTCGAGGGTGCCGAAGCCCTCGTCGAGGAAGATCGACCCGACCTGTGGCGCGCCGTTCGAGGACAGCTCCGTCGTGGCGTCGGCCAGCGCCAAGGACAACGACAGCGAGGCGAGGAACGTCTCGCCGCCCGACAGGGTGCGGGCGCTGCGCAGCTCATCGGCGTTGCCGTGGTCACGGACCATCAGCTCACGTTCGACCACCTCGAGCGAGAACTGCCCGCTCGACAGCTCGAGCAGCCGGGTCGTCGCCACGGCGGCGAGCTCGTCGAGGGCGGCCTCCATCAGCCATCCCTCGAACCCGTCCGCCCGCAGCAGCCGGCCCAGCTCGTCGGCGACCTCGCGCTCAGCGGCGAGCGCATCGACCCGGGCGCGCAGCGCGGCGGTGCGCACCCGTCGATCGTCGAACTCCGCAACCTGCCTCTCCGCCGCCTCCTCGGCGCGCGTCAGCCGATCGCGCAGCACGCCGAGCCCCTCGTCGGCGTCGACCAGCACCGCCGCCACGCCAGACCGCAGGCGCGACTCCGATGCCGCTCGCCGATCGGCCGCCGACTCGTGGCGGCGCTGGTTCTCGGCGTGAACCTCGGTCAGCTCGGCCTGGCGATCGGCCGACCACGCCACGAGCGCCGCCCACTCGGCCGCCACCCGTTCGCCGAGCAGTGGGGGAGGACCCATCCGGCCAAGGCTGTCGCGCGCCGCGGACAGCCCGACACGAGCAGACTCCGCGGCGCCGGCGACGGCGTCCCGAGCGTCAACTGCGGCGCGGTGGGCGAGCTCCGCCTCGTGCAGCTCGGCGACGACCGTTCGCTGCTCGGTGACGAGCCGCTCGGCGGTCGCCCGGGACTGCTGCACCTCGGCGGGTGGCGGTGCGTCGACGAGCTCGGCGCGCAGCCCGTCGACCCGGGCTCGCTGCGCGGCCTCGACCGCCCGGCCGCGGGCGGCGTCGGCCGTTGCCGTCTCGGCGGCGGCCAGCAGGCGAACGTTGTCCCCGTCCTGGCGATGAGCAGCGGCGGCCGCCTCGCCGGCGGACCGCGCGGCGGCCGCCGCCGTCAGCTCGGTGCGCAGCTGCGCCGCCTCCGCCTGCTGCGCTCGCAGCGTCTCGGCGTCTGGCACGACGCGCAGCTCGGCCTCGAGCGCAGCGCGCCCTCGTCGCTGCGCCGCCTCCTCGGCGTTCAGCTCGGCTGCCCGCCGTTCGACCTCGCGCAGGCGTCGCAGGGCGTCGTCGGCGTGGCGCGTCGCCGTGGCCAACGCGGCCACGGCGAGGCCCAGCTGGGCATCGGCGTCGTGCACCGGTGCGGCGTGGACCTCCTGCAGGCACAGCGGGCACGGCTCACCGACGGCGACGAGGTGGGCGAAGCCGGCGACACCCACCCGCTGCTGCAGCTCGTCGCGGCGGGCGCGGTGCTCGGCCGCCGCCGCATCGGCGTCGGTCGCTGCGGCGGTCGCAGGATCGACTGCCTGACGCGCCTCGGCTGCGGCACGCTCAGCGGCGTCGACGGCGTCCACGGCCGCCGTCCAGCGGGTGCGCAACGTGATCCAGTGCTCGACGCGGGTCGGATCCGGACCGTCATCGACGGCGGCGCGGGCGGCTCGCTCGCCGGCCAGGGCGGTGCGGGCGGCGTCGTCCAATGCCTGCTGGGTGGCGAGCGACCCCGTCGGCGAGGGCGACCAACGCGATCCGGCGTTCCTCCAGCTCGACGAGGTCCTTCGCCGCCGCAGCGTGCTCGTCGGCGGCGGCGGCCAGCTGGTCGTACAGCCGGAGCTGGAGCCGGCAGGTGGTGAGGTCGGGCCCCGCCGCTGCCTGCTCGTCGGCGCGGCGCCGCCGGCGCTGACAATCGGCAAGGCGTTCGGCGGCACCGACCACGTCGGCCTCGGCTGCCGTGATCTGCTCGTCGAGCCGGGCCAGCCCTTCCGGTGCGCGCACGGCAGCCAGCAACGTCAAGTCCCCGGTCGCCTCAGCGAGGCGCTGACGGATCGAGGCCAGCTCCCTGTCCAGCTCGGCGATGACCGTGCAGTCTTCGATGAACGCCGTGCGGGCGGCGACCAGCTCATGGTGGCGGTGGACCAACTCGTCGCGACACTCGTCCGACAGCTCGATCGACGCCTCGTCCAGGTCGGGTCGCAGTGCGTCGACCTGGTTGCGGGCGATGGCCGCCCGCTGCCGCGCGGCCACGGCGATGCGCCGGTAGATGTCGAAGCCGAGCAGCTGACGCAAGGTTGCCTGGCGATCGGCGGGGTTGGCGTGGAGGAAGTCGGCGAACCGGCCCTGCGGCAGCACGACCGTGCGGTTGAACTGGTCGACGTCGAGGCCGAGGAGCCGGGTGATCTCTGCGGTCACGGCCTTGGCGTCGCCGGCGATCCTGGATCCGGCGTGCTCGAGCACGGCGTCCTTCGTGGAGGCGCCCCTCGCCGTCCGTTGCACGACCCGCACGACCGTGTACGTCTCGTCACCGAGCTCGAACTCGAGCCGCACCCGTGCTCGCGTGCTCAGCTGGTTGATCACCGGCGCGACCGCCTTGCGGTCGTCGTACCTGGCGACGCTGCCGTAGAGCGCGAACGTCATGGCGTCGATCAGCGTCGACTTGCCGGCCCCGGTCGCACCGACGAGCGCCAGCAGCTCGACGTCGGCGAAGTCGACGACGGCGGGAGCGCGGAACGCGCCGAACCCCTCCAGCTCGAGCCGGCGGGGCCTCACGGGGCGGCCGTCGCGCCGACCTCGACGGCGAGCAGCTCGCCGAACAGGGCGCGGACACGGTCGTCGTCGTGGCCCTCGTGGGCGAGGTACTCGTCGAACAGCTCCTGCGGGCTGCGCGTCGCGTGATCGCGCCGCTGCGCCGCCGCTGAGCCGGGGGGTGCGTCCATGCGGACCTCGACCACGCCGAACCCCAGGAGCTGGCGCACGTCGTCGGCCAGTCCCGCTCGGCGTGGGCCGCGCACGGTGACCCGCAGCCACGGGTCGCCGTCGATGGCACGATCGGCGACGTCGGCGAGCTCTTCGATCGTCCCCTGCACCGAGCGCAGGGGACGGCCGGCGGTGAGGGGGACGGCCCGGACGTCGGCGGGCACGCCGGGCGCCAGTTCGACGACGTTGACCTGCTTGACCTGCTCGACCTCCCCGAAGTCCAGCTGCAGTGGCGAGCCGCAGTAGTGCAGCGGTGGGCCGGCGGGGATGCGCTGGGCGCGATGGAGGTGGCCGAGAGCGCCGTAGCCGATGGTCGGCGGGAACGACGGCGCCGTCACGGCGTACTCCTCGACCAGGTGGGCCGGTCGTTCTCCGCCCCCAGCCGCCGCGCCGAGCACGAAGGCGTGGGCGGCGAGGACGTTCACGGTTTCGGTGCTGAAGCCGGCACACAGCGCCTCGATCAGCAGGCGCATCCGGTCGCTGTATCGCTGGGCGTTCTCGAACGCCTCGGCCTCCATCAGGTCGGCGGCGCGGACGATGCCGCGCTTGGACACGAACGGCAGCATGGCCAGCCGGACGTCCGTGCCGTCGCCGGCCGTGATCCGCAGCACGCCTCCGTCGTCCGGCCTGGTGGGCTCGGTGACGAGCTGGATCGAGCCCAACTCGAGCAGCGGCGCAACGGCGCGCAGTCGTCGTGGGTGGTCGTGGTTGCCCGAGATCACGGCGACCGGGGCGCCACCGCGAGTCAGCGCCAACAGGGCTCGGTAGACGATCTCCTCGGACTCCGGTGTCGGCGTCGCCGTGTCGAAGAGGTCCCCGGCGACGACGACGAGGTCGACCTGTTCGCCCTCGGCGATGGTGGCGATCTCCTCGAGCACCTGCCGGTGCTCCTCCGCTCGGGAGTTGCCACGGATCGATCTGCCGACGTGCCAATCGGAGGTGTGGAGCAGCTTCACGTCCGGGGCGAACCTACTTCGTCAGGACGGCTCCTCCTGGAGCATCGTCGCCGCAGGCGCCCGGGTGGCTCGGCGGGCCGGTGCCATCGCCGCCAGGTTGGCGACGACGATCACCCCGACCACCACGACGACCAGCAACACCACCGGGAGCGACACCGACGGCACCACGCCGATGCTGTCGGCGATGGCGTTGTGGATGCGGCTGCCGATGGCGATGCCCAGCGGGATGCCGATGGCCAACCCGATGACGGCGACGCAGCTGGCCTGCCAGTGGATCGTCGCCCGCAGCTGCCGGCGATCGGCGCCGAGGGCGCGGAGGATGGCGAGGTCCCGCATCCTGCGGCGGACCGACGAGCCGAGGTGGTAGGCCAGGGCGGCGGCCGCCATCAGGGCGAGCACGATCGCCAGGGCGTACAGCGCCGGCACGACGCGCTCGAACGCGCCGACGCTGGTCGGCAGCGGTTCGGTCTCCGGCGGCGTGTAGGCGATGTCCCCCAAGCGGCCGGCGACCGCCGACGGGTCGGCGCCGTCGCGGAACCGCACGAGCAGCAGGTTGCGGGTCGCCGCCGGATCGAGCGCGGCGTAGGCCTCGAAGCTCAACGCCGCGCCCTCGCCGCCGTCGCCGGGCAGGACCGTGAAGCCGACCACACGCAGCTCCTGCGGGCCGTCCGGACCCTCGGCGACGACCACGTCGCCGATGCCCCGGTCGAGCTTGCGGGCGACCTGGCGGCCCAGGGCGATCTCGTCGGGCGCCGACGGCACCCGTCCCTCGAGCATCACGGGCAGGACGCCGCCGCGGATCGACTCGAACGCCATCACGGGGACGTCCGTGCCGTCAAGGGTCAGGGTTCCGCTGGTCGCCGCGGTCAGCCCTTCGACGTCGGGGTCGGCGGCCGCCGGCGTCACGAGATCGCGGCTCGTCGGCACGAACGGGTTGCCGAACAGCGCGTCGTAGTCGGCGCCGTACAGCGCCGGTTCGTCGAGCAGCCGCACCAGGCTCGAGCCGACGAGCAGCGCACCGACGAGCCCGGCCAGCCCGACGATGACGCTGAGCGCCACGGCGACGGGTCGGCCACGGCCGACCCGGCTCGACGACGAGGCGAAGCGCACCCCGTTGACGAGGGACGGGCCGCCGCCCGCCGCCGCCGCCAGCTCCGGGAGGCCCGGCCGGATGCGCGCCGAGGCGCGGTCGACCTTGGCCTGCCGCAACGCCACGGCGACGCCGGCGACCACGAAGGTCAGGACGATTGCCGCCGTGCCGGCGAGCATCATCGCAGGTGTCCACGTGCAGACCCCGCTGCGGTTCGACGATGCGCAGCTCGCCGATGGGGAAGATCGGTGACGCGGCAACGGCGACGGCGACGGCGACGACGGAGGCGGCGAGGCCGATGACGGCGGCCTCGATGGCCGCTTCGGTCCCCACCTGGCGCCGTGCGTAGCCGAGCGACCGCAGTGCCTCGTGATCGGCGCTGGCGGCGCGGATCTGGCGGGCCGCCAGCTGGCCGATGACCAGGATGGCGACGAGGCCGGCCACCCCGGCCACCACCCACAAGGCGATGACGTGGAGGCGCACGGCCCGCCGCGTGGCCGACGGCACGGTCCGGCTCTCCTGCTCGACGACGACGACCTCGTCGCCGAGGGATTCGATGTCGGCGAGCACGGAGTCGGCCGTCTCGCCCGGGGCCGTCCGCACGGTCAAGAAGGACGCCACCTTGCCGATGTCCGGATAGGTGTCGAGCACGCCCTGCGAGAAGATGATCGACGCCCGTCGGGTCCTCGAGGTCGGTCGGGTAGTCGATGACCCCGACCACGGTGGCTTCGAAGGTCGGGCCCTCGAGTGGCACACCGGGCTCGAACTCGTTGTTCTCGACCTGCTCCACGCTGTACGAGGCGATCGGCAGTCGGTCGCCCACCCCGACACCGAGCTGCTCACGCACCGGTCCGTTGATGGTCAACTCGTCCGCCGCCGCCGGATCGGTGAACCGACCCTCCACCACGCGGCCACCAAGCGCCTGGTCGTCGCCGGCGAACGGGTTGAGCTGGACCGCCGGGTCGTCGGCGATCTCCGGGAAGGCGGACACGAACGTGATCGACCGGACCTCGCGGACCGAGGGCAGCTCGCGCGATCAGCGGAGCCACCGGCGGCCCGAAGGGTTGCAGCAGCGTCAGCTCCGGCTCGCCGCCGAACGCTTCGGTGTATCGATCGGGAGCGCTGCTCGTCCGCTGGGCGCCAGCGGCGAGGGCGAGCACGGCACCGGCGGCGACGCCGGCCACCATGGCGACGACGACGGCGCTGCGCCAGCGGTTGCGGACCCATGCCCGCACGCGCAGCGCAACACTCGTCCACCCCGTCAGTGAACGCGAAGTGCCTGGTCGCCGGCAATGGTGCCACCCCACTTCGAGAGGTTCGTGCCACCACTGCTGCGCGTTTGTTCGCTGGCGGCCGGCCGACCGCGCGTTCGCGCCCAAACGCGGTGCGGGGGTCACGTCAGGCCGGCGAACGGGTCGGCGGGATCGGGCGTGGTGCCGGCCGAGGTCGACGCGTCGGTTCGGCCGTGGATGGAGAGGTCGGCCTCGGCCGAGCGGGTCGCCCAGGCTGGGAACGGGAACTCGAGGAGGACGGGCACCGGCAGGCGGGGTTGGGACACGAACATCGAGCCGGGCTTGAGGATCGTGGCCCGCTGGCGGGCGACGGCGGGCAGGAAGCCGTACTGGTCGCGCCCCGCTTCGGCGGCGTCGAGCCGGCCGACGACACGGACGGCCGAGTTGGCGACGACTCGCCGCTCGACCTCGCTGGCGGTCTGCTGGGCCCCGATCAGGATCATCCCGAGGCTGCGGCCGCGCTCGGCGACGTCCAGGAGGAGCTCCTTGATCGGGCTGGACGAGTCGCGCGGCGCGTACTTGTTGAGCTCGTCGAGCACGACGAACTGCAACGGCAATGCAGTGCCCGACGCCTCCTTGGCGTCGAACGCTTGGCGCAGCACGACGCCGACCACGAACCGCTTGGCCCGATCGTGCAGCAGGTGGAGGTCGACGACGGTCACCTGCTGGGCGTCGAGGTCGATCGAGTGGCTGGCGGCGTCGGCCAGGTCGGCGCGGATCAGGTGGTCGACGTGGCGCTCGGCCGAGGCGAGGCGGCGGACGAAGGCGCTGATCGTGCCGCGCCCGACGGCTCGCCCCGTCCAGTGCGGGTCCGGTTCGTCGTCCGGATCGTCAGGCATCAACTTGTCGGCAACGACGCGCACGAGCTGGCCGAACGTGCGCACCGCCGTGCCGTCGATGCGGACCGCACCGTCGCCGGCGTCGTTGGCCGTGGCGTGCTGGCGGAGCTGGGCGGCGACGGCCTGCACGACGATCGGGTACTGCTGGCGCTCGTCCTCGGCGTCGGCGAAGAGGAACGGCAGCAGCCCGCCGGCGCAGAACTCGGCGATCGTCCAGTACAGCGGGCGGACGCCAGTCGTGCGGGCGCCGGTCGCCGGCGTCCCGTTCGGGTCGCCGCGCCGGGGCGGGGCCAGCACGCGCACCGATCGGAACGGCCCGGCCGTCAGCCCCAGCGGTGCGTAGCGGGCTCGCTGGACCTCGTCGAGGCGGGTGTTGGGGTGGTCGAGGAACAGCAGGTCCTCGCCCTTGACGTTGAAGATCAGGCACCGGGTGTTCGTCGCCGCCGGGCCGAGCACGCCGGACGTCAGCATCGAGTACAGCAGGAACGTCGCATAGCTGGTCTTCGTGGCCACGCCGGAGATGCCCGAGATGTTGACGTGGGCGCCCTTGGTCCCGTCGATGAAGTCGAGGTCGAGCACCACCGGCTGCCCGTCCCTGGTCAGGCCGGCCGGTACTCTGCGCTCGACGGCCGTGAGGTCGAGGGCCTCGTCCCGTTCGGCATCGACGGCGCGCCGCACCTCGGTGCCGGGCAGCGGCGGCACGAACGTCTCGGGCACGACGCGGGTGACCTGCACGTGCGCCGCCTCGACGACCTCGGCCGGCAGGATCCCGTCGGCGATCAGGAACACGTCGGAGTCGAACCGGGCCCCCTCGTGGCGGGCCCGCACCTGGCCGACGATCCCGTAGATCGCCACCCGCTCGCCGTCGGGCAGGGTGCGGTCGACGGCGACCACGTCGTCGAGCTGCAAGTGCTGGCCCGGCGCCACGGCGACCCAGAACTCGAGCGGCGTCGACTCGTCGGTCCCGAGCACCCGTCCCACCGTCACGCCCCCATCCTGGCCGACGCCTGCTCATGGTCCGACTTCTGGTGGGACGTCCCACCAGAAGTCGGACCATGAGGCGATCACCCGAGGTCGAGGGCCTGGAAGTCGGCCGGGGCGAGGACGGAGCGGGCGAGGTCGATGACGCCGGCGAACGCCTCGGGCGGTGCAGACATGCGCATCCCGCCGAGCAGTTCGGTGCGGTCGACGACGTTCATCGCCGGCAGCATGAAGGCCAGGCTCTCGGCCATCGTCTGCGGCGGGATCGACCCGACGATCGCCATGTGGATGCCGACCACCGCGTCAACGCCGATCGCTCGCTCGAGGGCCGGCATCACGACCCGCTCCTCGACGAGCTGGTGGGCGAGGTAGGCGCTCGTGAAGGCGGAGAGCTCCAGGTACAGCAGGTGGCTGAGGCGGCGCTGGTCGACGGTGGCGGCGCCGACGACGTCCTGGGCGAGCTCGTGCAGCCACGTGATCCGGGCGTCGAGGACGTGGTGGTCGGTCTCGATCCGATCGGCCAGCTCGGGCAGGTGTGCCCCCAGGTCGATCGCCGTGTCCTCGTGCTCGGCGTGCAGTTCCAGCACGTCCTTGACGGCCGCCACGTGGTCGGCGAGGGCGGTGAGACCGCACCTGTCGGAGGGGTCGACGCTGCCGGCCGCCGAGGTGACGGCGAACAGCTCGGCCCGGATCCCCTTGTGGATGTCGCGGTAGAGGTCGAAGGCGACGAGGCCGAAGTCGATGTCGCCGTTCGACGCGCTCGTCGGCGGTGGGAACGTCGGTCCGGGGAGATGGATCAGGGTGTCAGCGGTCGAGGGCAGGTCGGTGCCGTTCTCGATGCTGCTCTCGATGGTGCCGTTCTCGATGGTGATGGTCATGGCGATCATCGTGAGTGATGTCGCCCGCCGGCGTTGCTGAATGTCCCCTATCCTCCGGCGCACATCTTCCTACGGACCTCGTAAACGGCAGAGATGATGGGCGGAACGAACTTCCTCGAGCTGATCGACGCCGGCGCCAGCCTGGTCGTCGGCACCGTGAGTGACGACGGTGAGCCGCGGGCGGGTCGGGCCTGGGCCAGCCGGGTGATCGAGCGCGATCCGTTGCGCATCCGCCTCGTGATGGCCGTCGACGACGAGGTCACGGTGGCCAACGTGGCGCCGGGGGCGATCGTCGCCGTGACCGGGGGCGACGTCCGGACGTTGCGGTCCGTCCAGTTGAAGGGCTGCGTGCGGCTGGTCGAGCCGCCCACGGCGGACGACCTGGCGCTGGCCGCCGAGCACAGCGCCCGCTTCACGGACGCCGTGCTCGCCGTCGACGGGCTGCCGGCCGCGCTCCTGCGGCGGATGTTGCCGTACGAGGTGGTGTGCGTCGAGCTGGCGATCGAGGACCGGTTCGACCAGTCGCCGGGCCCGGCGGCCGGCCGCCCCTGGGGGGACCGGCGGTGACCGAAGCTGCATCAGTGCTCGACGTCCTCGAGCGGTGCTTCTCCGGTGCCGTCCCGTGCGTCCTGGCCACCAGCTCGGCGGCCGGCGTCCCCAACGTCACGTTCCTGTCAAAGGCGCACCGGGTCGACCATGAACGGATCGCTCTGTCGAACCAGTTCATGTCCAAGACGACCCGCAACCTGGCCAGCAACCCGCTGGCCAGCCTGTTGCTGCTCGATCCAGTCACCGGCCGGGAGTACCGGCTGGCGCTGGTGTACGAGCGGACGGAGCGACGCGGGCACGTATTCGAGCGGCTGCGCACCGACATCGACGCCGTGGCCGCACACACGGGCATGCAGGACGTGTTCCGGCTGCGGGCAGCGACGATCTTCCGCGTCCGCGACGTCACCGACGTCACCCGTGGTCCACGCGAACAATGCGACGACGACCTGCCGGCGGCTGGCGACGGTGCCGTCTCAGCGGCGGCGCGGCTGGCGGCGGTGGCCGAGCTGACCGCCCGCATCGGGCGCTGCGACGACCTGGACGTGCTCGTCGACACCGCCCTCGACGGCCTGGTCGAGCTGCTCGGGTACCGCCACCTCCACCTTCTGCTGCTCGACGAGACCGGTCGCCTCCTGTACACGATGGCCAGCCGCGGCTTCGACGCCGACAGCGTGGGCGCCGAGGTCGTGGTCGGTGCGGGTCCGATCGGTGCGGTGGCGGCTCGCTGCCAACCGGTGCGGCTGGGGAACCTGCGCCAGATGGCGAAGTACTCCGAGGCGATCCGCCGGGGCTTCGAGGAGGAGGGCGGCATTCGACCTGGCCAGGAAGTGCGGATGCCGGGGCTGTCCGGCGTCGACAGCCGATTGGTCGTGCCGGCGATGGCGCTCGGGCAGTTGGTCGGGATCATCGTGGCCGAGAGCTCGCGTCCGGCGGCCTTCGATCCGCTGGACGAGCAGGCGCTCGGTGCGGTGGCGGGGACGGTCGCCAACGCCATCGAGCTGCTGCGCACGCTCGAAGCCGACGACGTGGCGTCACGTTCCACCGCGGCCGACGCAGCGGCGACCGCAGGGCAAACCGTCGTCGAGACCCGACCGGTCGATGTCCGCCACTTCGCCGTCGACGGCAGCACGTTCGTCGACGGCGACTACCTCATCAAGGGGGTCGCCGGCCGGATCCTGCGCTCGCTCGTCGCCCAGCACGTGCGCGACGGGCGGGTCGACTTCACCAACCGTGAGCTACGTCTCGATCCGACGCTCGACCTCCCGGGCTTCAAGGACAACCTCGAGAGCCGGCTGATCCTGCTCAAGCGACGCCTCGACGAACGAGGCGCACCGGTGCGCATCGAGAAGACCGGGCGCGGTCGGTTCCGGCTCGTCGTCGCCGGCCCGGTCCGGCTCAGCGAGGAGTGACCGCAGGTCAGGGGCCATCCGTGGGCCGATGACACCCCCTCGCTACGGTCCGTTCCCATGGGCATCCGCAACCGCCAGCGACGGGCCGCCAAGGCCGCGAAGGCCCGATCGCGCGCCCAGCGCCGCCCCGCTTCAGATCGGTCCACACCTCGGGCACGCCATGAGGATCCGCCGATGTCCGGGGCCGAGCACGTCCGCCGCCTGGTGGCGCTGGGGGCCAGCGTGGGCGAACCCGCCGGGCGCCAGATCGTGGCCGACGAGCTGGTGTGCTGCCACGACGGCCTTGTCGATCGCGAGCTGGAGGGGAGTCTTCTGCGGATCGTGGCCATCGCCTGGGACGAGGGGTGGCAGCCCGCCGAGCTGGTGCGTCATGGCCGCCGCGTCGAGGGGCGGGCGGGCCGTCTCGCCGCAACTGCCGTGCTGGCCGATCACTCGGTCCGTCAGGCCGACACCATGGACGGGCGATGGGCGGCGCAGGTCGAGGCGATCGAGGGCCCTGCCGTCGACCAGCCAACGGGTTGGATCGCGCCGTTTGCTCGACGCGAGCAACTGTCGAGGGTCGAGCTCCTCCTGCTGGCGTTGAGCACGATCGGCGCGCTGATGCGGGCGGGCCGACTGCGCACCATCCTGCCCCCGCCCGGACGGGGTGGCGCGACGCGCCGGTCGACTGGACCGACCATCGACGACCCCGTGCTGGTCAAGGTGCGCGCCCTGCTGGCCCAGGCCGAGTCGACCACGTTCGAGGCCGAGGCCGAGGCGTTCACGGCCAAGGCCCAGCAGCTCATGGCCCGACATGCCATCGATGCCGCCGTCTTGTGGGCGGCGACGGCGAGCGACGAGTGCCCGACGAGCATCCGGTTGCTGGTCGACGACCCCTACGCCGGCATCAAGTCCGTCCTGTTGCACCACGTCGCCGAGCACTCCAGGTGCCGAGCGGTGTGGGACGGCGCGCACGGTCTCGCCACGGTCGTCGGGTTCGCCGCCGACCTCGCCGCCACCGAGCTGATGTACACCTCGCTGCTCGTGCAGGCCCAGGCCGCGCTGCAGGCCGAGGGCACACGCGCCGGCCCGGGAGCCCGGGTGCGCAGCCGGGGGTTCCGCTCGTCGTTCCTGTTCGCGTTCACCCATCGCATCGACCAGCGGCTGGCCGAGGTCAACGCCGCGGTCCGGGAGACGGCGCAGGCCGAACGGTCCGCTTCGCTGCTCCCGGTGCTGGCGGCGCGCGATGACGCCGTCGACGACGAGTTGACCCGCCAGTTCGGCCAGCTGCGCTCGTCGACCGTCAGCGGTGGTCGGGACGCCGTCGGCTGGGCTCGGGGCACGCTGGCCGCCGACCTGGCCCGCCTCAACGCCGGTGACCTGGCCCGACCGGCGTGACGCCGGGCAGGGGAATGCGGCACCGTCGTTCCACGTTATAGTTGTGTACGCAACGATCTGGAGGAACTTTCGATGCCCGCCGTCACCGCCGACACCACCACACTCCCTCGCCTGCCCGACCGCCAGCCCGGATCGCGTGACCGCTCCGTCCGTTCGGTCACGACCGCACCACAGGGGTTCGAAGGCGAGGGTTTCCCGGTCCGCCGGGCCTTTGCCGGCATCGATCTGGCCGATCTCGATCCGTTCATCCACATGGACCAGATGGGCGAGGTCGACTACGCGCCGTACGAGCCGCGCGGCACCGACTGGCACCCCCATCGCGGCTTCGAGACCGTGACGTACATCATGGACGGGACGTTCCTGCACCAGGACTCCCACGGCGGCGGCGGCGTCATCGCCGACGGCGCCACGCAGTGGATGACGGCGGGCAGTGGGATCCTGCACATCGAGACGCCGCCCGAAGAGCTGGTGATCAGCGGCGGTCTGTTCCACGGCATCCAGCTGTGGGTCAACCTCCCGCCCGAGGACAAGATGACCGCGCCTCGGTACCAGAACCTCGACGCCGACCGTGTGACGTTGGTGTCGTCGCCGGACGGCGGGGCCCTCTTGCGCTTGATCGCCGGCGACGTCGGCGGTTTCGCCGGCCCGGGATCGACGCACACGCCGATCGTCGTCGCCCACGCCACGGTCGCGCCCGGCGCCCGGCTCGAGGTGCCGTGGCGGGCGGACTTCAACGCGCTGGCCTACGTGCTGGGGGGCGACGGCTCCGTCGGCGCCGAGCGCCGCCCGGTCGAAACCGGGCAGCTGGCGGTGTTCGAGGCCGGTGGCGGCGGGGACACGTTGACCGTCGACGGTCCTGCCGCCGGCGGCGATCCGCTGGACGTGCTCCTCCTCGGCGGGCGACCGATCCGCCAGCCGGTCGCCGCCTACGGCCCGTTCGTCATGAACACCAGGGCCGAGCTGGCCCAGGCCGTGGAGGACTTCAACGCCGGACGCCTGGGCACCATCCCCGCCGACGGCCTGCGTCCGTACCGCCGTCCTGCCTGACCGCGAGCAGGATGGGGCCATGGCGAGTGCCTGGGTCCTGGACGAGGACGACGCGTTGGAGCTCCTGGCCTACCTCGTGACCGCGGCTCGCACGCAGGTCGACGAAGCGGCGGAGTACGGCCCGATGCGATTGCTGACCGCGGCCCAGCGGCTCGGCGTGATGATCAGCGCCCGCTCGTCGGCGGCGACGAGCGAACTGGTCACCGGCCCGCTCGGGCAGCTGCCGCCGGTGGCCGTCCCCCGCGACGATCGCGACGAGTACGTCGCCCGGCTCGATGGCATGTGCCGGGCGCTCGCCGAGCACCTCACGGCGCGGTTCGCCGCCGGCGAGGAGCCCACGTGATGGACCCTGTGCTCGCCGCCATCCGCAGCCGCCGCGTGATCCGGGCGCTCACCGCCGAGCCGTTGGCCCGGTCGACGATCGAAGCGATCCTCGATGCCGGTCGGTGGGCCTCGACGGCCGGGAACCGGCACCTCCAACGCTTCGTGGCCACGGACCATCCGGGGACGCTGCGAGTACTGCGGATGGTCGCGCCGGGGATGATCCAGCGGCCGACGGCGGCGATCACGGTGTGCATCGACCGGGCCGCCGCCGCCGACTACGGGTTCCGGCCTGCAGCCACCGGCCCGTTCATCGACGTCGGGACGGCCACGGCCACGATGATGCTCGCCGCCCACGCCCTCGGTGTCGGCGCCGGACCGGTGAGCTCCTTCAGCCGTGCCGCCGTCACGGTGGTGCTGGACCTGCCGGCGGGATGGAGCCCCGAGCTGATCATCTGCCTCGGCCATCCCGCGCCGACCCAATTGGGTGGGATGACGCCGCATCGTGCCCTCAGTTGGCGCGACCTCACGAGGTGGGTGCCGGAGGGGTGAGCCGTTCAACGTCGCCGATGCGGTGATCGCAACCACGGGACGAAACCGTCGACGTCGTGCATCTCGACCCTGGGGCGTCGCACGTTCAACTGCCAAAGATCCGTTCGAAGGTCGCCAGGTCAGCCCGATAGGGCTCGTCGGGCCGTGGCCAGTGGACGACGAGGTCGGTGACGCCGGCCTCGTGGTAGCGCCCAGCGGCGTCGGCGAATTCCTCGGGTGAGGAGAGGCCGCTGTCGAGGGTCGGTCCGGTGACAACCAACCGGTCGATGTCACTCGGGTCTCGACCGGCTGAGATGCAGACCCCCTCGAGGGCCTCGATCTGTGCCCGGACCTGCTGTGCGCCAGCTGCCGGAGCGACTCGGTCGGGGCTGATGCGGCTACCGGTGGTGACCCAGATGTTGCCGTGGTCGGCAGCGATCTTCATGCCGCGCGGCTGGCTCGCGGCGATCGCCAGCGGAGCGCGTGGTCGCTGCACGCAGCCCGGGTACGTTCGAGCCTCGACCGCTGTGTAGTACCGCCCGTCGAAGCTGACGACGGGCTTGCGCAGCAACAGGTCGGTGAGCGCGACGAACTCCGCGAACCGGTCGGTGCGTTCCGCCTGCGTCCACTGCGCCTGGCCGAGCATGGTGGTGTCCCAGCCGGGCGCGCCGGCGCCGATTCCCACGTTGAGACGTCCATTCGAGATGTCGTCCAATGTGACCATGTCCTTGGTAAACGGGACGGGATGCCGGAAGGTCGCCGACGCCACGAGCGTGCCGAGCCTGATCCTCGTCGTGGCGGCTGCGGCGGCGCCCAACGTCGGGATTGCGCCGAACCATGGGCGGTCGCGGTGAGCTCGCCAGGTGAGATGGTCGTACGTCCAGGCGTGGGCGAATCCGAGCTCCTCGGCCCGCTTCCACGTCGCCGCGGCGACGCGCCACGGCTGGTCAGGCAGGATCAGGACGCCGACGCGCACCGGGAAACGGTCCTCGGTCACGGCGGGCTCGAGTCGGCGTTCGGCCGGGAGCGCAGGCGGTGGCCAGTCGCGGCAGCGACGCCGACGGCCGGTACGTCGAGGCCGATGCAGAGGCCGGCAGCCGCGGCGAGCAGGATCGCGGCCAGGAGCGGGAGCCGCTGAGCGGGAGCCCCGGGGATGGTGAGCGGCGCGATCATCGGCTGTCAGCCGACGGCCGTGACCAGGTCCAGCAGCTTGGTCACCGTTCGCCAGTTGCGGGTCGTGCCGGCGGTCTTCGCCGCGCCCTTGCCAAGCGCCTGAGCCAGCTTGCTGCGGCCGATGCCGTTGGGCAGGTACAGGTAGACCTGCGTGCCGCGCACGTCGAACCGCTCGGGCGCGAAGTCGTCCGGGTCGACGGTCGGCTTCGTTGCGCTGGCGCCGTCGACGAGGAACGTGACGTGGACGTTCGCCGTGTCGTCGAACGGGCAGTCCTCGACGACCTTGGCCAGCTGCGCCGCCGTGCGCACCGCGACCTCGGGGTGCAACGGCGTCTCGGCGGCGATCGCCGACCGCAACGCCTTGGCCACCGCCGCCGCCGAACCCGGAGCGCGGAACACGACGTTGCCGCTCTGCACGTACGTCGACACGTCCTCGAAGCCGCAGCCCTCGGCGATCCGCCGCAGGTCGGCCATCGCCAGCGATGACCGCCCGCCCACGTTGACGCCCCGCAGCAACGCGACGTACGCGGTCACGGTCACTGGGTCACCTGGACCACGGTGCCGCCGGCGTCGGCGGACTCGTAGATGGCGTCGACGAGGTGGTGGGCGGGCCGGGCGGCGGCGAACGGCAGCGGCGCCGTGCCGCCGTCGCGAGCGGCCTGGAGGAACTGCGTCAGCGGGTTGAAGGCGTGGCCGCGACCGAACGTGATCAACGGTCCCGCCGCCTCACCCCCGGCCACGCACGCCGCGTCGGCGAGCGCCGTGCCGGTCAGCTCGTTGGCCTCGTCGCCGGCGAAGCGCCACCGCACGACGGCCTCGGAGTCGCCTTCGACGACGAGGTGCAGCCGCTCGCACAGCACCTCGACGCGCCGCATGTTCGGCCGCTCCAGCATCTCGTGCCACACCGTGGTCAGTGTGCCCAGCGCACCATTGGTGAACTCCAGCCGGGCGACGGTGGCGTCGTCGATGCGGGTCAGCCCGTGGAACTCGCGTGCCGTCGCGCTGACGGCCGTGATCGGGCCGAGCAGCCACTGGAGGATGTCGACGTCGTGGATCGAGTGCTCGAGCAGCGCGCCGCGCCCAGCCCGAGCGGGGTCGGCTCGCCACGTCGACGCGTACCGGCCCTGGACCGGGATGAACTGGTCGTCCGACATGTTCACCGTCATCACCGGCCCGCTACCCCCGTCGGCCAGCAGGTGCCGGGCCAGCACGTAGGCCGGCAGGTTGCGCAGGATCAACCCGACCTGGTTGACCACGCCCGCCCGCTGCACCGTTTCGATCATCGCGTCGGTCCGGGCGGCGTCGACGGCCAGCGGCTTCTCGCAGAACACGGCCCGACCGGCTGCCGCCGCGGCGGCGACGAGCCGCGGGTGCTCGGACGTCCACGTGCACACGAACACCACGTCTGACGTCGCCACCAGCTCGTCCTCGTGGACCACGGCGGCACCGGTCTCGGCGGCGAACCGCTCCGCCCTCCCGGCGTCCGGGTCGTGCACCGCCTCGAGCCGGTGTTCGACGCCGCTGTGCGCCAGCAGCCAGCGGTGGATGACGCTGATGAACCCGGCGCCGAGGAAGCCGACCCGCAGCGTCACCGGCCGGTTGCGCCAACCCGCGCCGTCATGATGGCTCGCTCGATCGAAGACTCACTCGCGCCGTCATGATGGCTCGCTCGATCGAAGACTCACTCGCGCCGTCATGATGGCTCGCTCGATCGAAGACTCACTCGCTCGCTCGCCAGCGCCTTCAGCCGGCGGTAGTCGACCTTGCCGTTGGCGGCCCGGGCGATCGACTCCACGACGACGACGTTGCGCGGCGCCTTGTAGGCCGCCAGCTGGCCGGCGACGTGGGCCCGCAGGTCGGCGGCGTCCACCGCGCCGTCACCGGACGGCTCCACCACACCGCAGATCGTCTCGCCGAACCGATCGTCCGGCAGACCGACCACGACCGCGTCGCGCACTGCCGGGTGCGTCTTCAGGGCTTCCTCGACCTCCTCGGGGAACACCTTCTCGCCGCCGGTGTTGATGCACACCGACCCCCGCCCGAGCAGGTGGATGGTGCCGTCGGCGTTGACCGTCGCGAAGTCGCCGGGGATGCTCCAGCGCCGCCCCTCGACGGTGCGGAACGTCGCAGCCGACTTCGCCTCGTCCTTGTAGTAGCCGACCGGGATGAACCCGCCGACGGCGACCATGCCGATCTCCCCGGAACCGGGCGCGACCCGTCGGCCGTCGTCGGTGAAGACGGCGTTGTTCTCCGTGATGGCGAACTTCGCCGTCTGCTCGGCAACGCCAGCGGCGGAGACGGATGCGCCCAACCCGACCGCCTCGGACGACCCGAACGAATCGAACAGCAGCGCCTGCGGGAGGTGCCGCAGCAGGCCCTGCTTGTTGTCCTGGCTCCACATCACCCCGGACGACGAGATGACCTGCACGCTCGACAGGTCGTAACGGCCGGGCTCGGCGTCGAGGTGCTCGAGCATCGGGCCGGCGAAGGGCTGCCCGACGATGACGATGTTCGTCGCCCGGTGCGTCTCGACGGTGCGGAACAGCTCGGCGACGTCGAAGTGCCGGTTGTCCAGCGCGACCACCGTGCCGCCGGTGGTCATGGCGATGAACGCCGAGAACTGCCCGGTGCCGTGCATCAGCGGGCAGGCGACGACCATCACCACGGGCGCGGGCGCGTCCGGGTCGAGCCGCTCCGCCACCTCGGCCACGGACTCCGCCGGCGGCGTGCCGAGCAGCGGGTTGCCACCGCTGCCCAACACGTTGAACAGGTCGTCCTGGCGCCACATCACGCCCTTCGGCATCCCGGTCGTCCCGCCCGTGTACAGCAACAAGAGGTCGTCGCCGCTGCGTCCCCACGTCGTCTCCACCACTTGAGCGCCCGACGACACGACCCGCTCGTACGGCATCGCCCAGTCCGGCCCGGGCCCGGTCTCGTCGGCGACCACGTACCAGCGGCGGACCCTCGGCAGCCGATCACGGACGCCGTCGAGCAGGGCGCCGAACGCGGCGTGGAAGACGACCGCCTCGGCGTCGGCGTTGTCGAACAGGTAGGCGATCTCGTCCGGGCCGTAGCGGTAGTTGGTGTTGACCGGCACCATCCCGGCCTTGAAGGCGGCGACGAGCGCCTCCAGGTACTCGACGCCGTTGTGCAGGTAGCACGCCACCTTCGACTGCTGCGTCAGGCCGGCAGTCAACAGGTCGGCGGCGAGGGCGGACGCCCGCCGGTCGAACTCACCCCACGTGACGACTCGGTCGCCACGGACCTGGCACGGCCGGTCGGGGACCCGAGCGGCGATGGCCTCGTAGACGTCGGCGAAGTTCCAGTTGCTCACTCCGCGGACCGTAACGGCTCGTCTGCCGGGGGGGCGGCGGTGCCGGTGGCCAGGAGGAACGGCTGGCTCAACGTCACCGCCCCGTCCGACGAGACGACGGCCTCCTCGAGTGCCTGGACGAGCACGGCGCGCGCCTTGTCCGCAACACCGAGCGAGCCGGCGCGCTCCAGGAACGTGATGAACGGACCGGAGAAGCTGACGAAGAAGTCGGCCGCCTCGGCCACGTCGGCGAAGTGCCACTCGAACGGCCGGCGCTCGACGCGTACGTCGTGCAGGCCGGCCTGTTCCCAGCGGCGCCGCGCCTCGGCCTCGTCCCCCCACAGTTCGGGTCGGGGTCCATCCTCGGGCGGTGGCGGCACGACGGTCGCGGCCCGCCGCCGCCAGAGCTGCGACCACCCGCCGCCCGACCACGAGACGGCGGCGACCGTCCCGCCTGGCCGACAGGCTCGCACCATCTCCGTCGCCGCCCGCTCGTGATCCGGCGCGAAGATCATCCCGAGCACGCTGGCGACGACGTCGAACGAACCGTCGTCCACTTCCAGCGCCTCGGCGTCGCCGACCCGCAGGTCGACGTCGAGACCGTCGGCCTCCGCCCGCGCCGCGGCCCGTTCGATCTGCGCCGGCGCCAGATCGATGCCGACGACCAGGGCACCCCGTCGTGCGGCTTCGAGCGCGAAGTTGCCGTCGCCGGCGCCGACGTCGAGCACGCGCGTCCCGGCGGTGATGGGCAGCGACTCGACGGTCTCGACGCTGATCGGCAGCAGGCGGCGGGCGACTGCTGGGTAGTCGCCGATCGTCCAGATCCTTCGTTGGGCATCGCGGTGGTCGACCATGCTCCCTACTCTGCACGGCCATGGACGGAGAAATCGTCGCCACCGGACTGCAGTTCCCGGAAGGTCCGGTGTGGCACGACGGCTCGCTGCTGTTCACCGAGGTCGAGGGCGGCGTCGTCACCAGGTGGTCGGCCGGTGCGCTGACGCCCGTCGCCACCACCGGTGGCGGCCCGAACGGCGCTGCGCTCGGGTCGGACGGCGCGCTGTACGTCACGCAGAACGGCGGGATGGGCGCCGGCCCGCGGGGCACACCCGGGATCCAGCGCGTCGACCTCGACACCGGCACCGTCGAGCTGCTGGCGACGTCCGTGGCCGGCCTCCAGCTCGAAGGCCCCAACGACCTGGCCGTTGGGCCGGACGGACGGCTGTGGTTCACCGATCCGCGCGGCGCGGCGGACCCTGCGCTGAACGATCGTCCGGGCCGGCTGTTCGCGCTAGACGTGACGAGCGGCGAGGGGGAGCTGGTGCGCGAGGTCGGTCTGGTGTTCCCCAACGGCATTGGCTTCCTCGCCGACGACACGTTGGTGTGGACGGAGTCCTTCAGCAGGCGCGTCATGGCGCTGGTCGACGGCGACGCCGAGCTGATCGTGGAGCTGCCCGAGCGGCACTTCCCCGACGGGTTCTGCGTCGGCGCCGACGGGAAGCTGTACGTCGCCAGTACCTATGGCCATTGTGTCAGCGTCATCGAGGACGGTGCGATCGTCGATCGACTGATGTGCGGCGACGGCATGCCGACCAACTGCTGCTTCGGTGGTGACGACCTGTACGTCACCGAGAGCCGCCGCCACACGCTCTGGCGCTTCGCCGGAATCTGACGCCCGGTCGGGGGCGTTCAGTTGCCGACGGTGAGGACGTCGCCGGCGAGCAGGGCCTGCAGCGGAGCGTTGAACGCCCGGTTGCCCTCCAGCGTGATGCGCACGACGACGCCGTCCTGCTCGACGCCGGTCACCGGCAGCAGCTCGCTGAGCGGCTGCTGGGTGCGCATCGAGATGCCCTCGGCCAGATGGCGCTCGATCGGCTCGACGTTGGCCGCCGCCGCCTCCTCGTCGCCGTGGGCGACCAGCAGCTCGGTCCGGTAGGTGTCGCCATCGACCAGCTCGACGAGGAGGATCGCCTCGTACGGTTCGATCTTGGGGAGCGCGTCCATCAGTTCCTCGATCCGCTCGACCACCTCGAGTTCCTCGTTGGCGATGACCTGGGTGACGTCGAACTGCAGCGGGCCGGGGAGGCCGAACGCCTGCACGACCTGACCGTCACCGACGGCATCGAACGCCGCCACCAGTGGCCCCTCCTCGGCGATGGACGGCTCGTCGCCGGCGGCGGTGGCGAGTGCGGCCTCCATCGTCGCCTCCTCCTCCGTGCGCGTCACGATGGCATCGTCGCCGTCGGGTTCGACGGCCAGCTGCCCCCCGATGCCGAGCGGGCGCATCGGCGTGATCCGCGACGGGTCTGGTCGACCTTCCTCACCCCCGCTCCAGTCGAAGTACGACCCGGCGTCGGCATCGACGGTCTCCAGCTCGTCAGACCACAGGGGGTCGGACTCCAGTGCCGACTCGACCGTGCCCGCGTCCACGGCGACGCGGGCGACGCGCAACCTGTCCGGCGGCCGGTCGACGGCGATCTCTTGGCGGATGGCGGTGATGTCGAACCCGACCTCCGCCCGCGCCTCGTCCAGCAGTGCCGCTCGCTCGGCGAAGAGCTGTGGCGGGATGGCGTACGTCGCGGCGTCGGCGATCCGGCCGAGGTTGTCCAGCCGCTCTTCCGGATCGTCGCCGATGCCGAGACGGTTCCACACGAGGTCCATGTCGACGTACTGCAGCATGGCGTCGCCGCTGACGGCTGACGCCGGGACCAGATCGGCGAGCTCGCCGAAGGCGTCGTCGGCGCTGCTGTCGCCGCCACTACCGCTGCACGCCGCAATGGATGCCGCGAGCAGCGCGAGGATCGGGTACCGCCGCACCGGCGCTCACGTTAGGGCCTCGAGCTGGAACACTGCCGGCCATGACGAACGTCGAGACCATCGAGGACGAGGACACCGTCAGCGCCACCGCCGTCGTCGACGCCCCACCCGCCGAGGTGTTCGACTACCTCCGCCGCCCGGCCAACCACGCCGAGATCAGCGGGGACCGCAGCGTGCGCACCACCATCAGCGGTGACGAGCGCCTGGCGATGGGCAGCCGGTTCGGCATGAAGATGAGGATCGGCGTGCCGTACCGGATCAGCTCGAAGGTCGTCGAGTTCGAGGACGACCGGTTGATCGCGTGGGCCCACTTCGCCGGCCACCGCTGGCGGTGGACGCTGGAGCCGGTCGGCGACGGCCGGACCCGCGTCACCGAGACGTTCGACCAGTCGACGTCGAGGTTCCCGCCCGCCCTGCGCCTTGCCGGCTACCCCGCCCGCCACCGCGCCAACGTCGAGCAATCGGTGCGCAACGTCGCCGCCCGGTTCGCCGCTGGCTAGAGGCCGTGGGCGACGGCCTCGACGTTGTTGCCATCCGGGTCGCGCACGAAGGCGCCGTAGTAGCCGGGGTGGTACTCGGGGTGGTCGGCCGGCGGGTGGAGCACCTCGGCGCCGAGGCCGACGGCCGCCTCGAAGAAGGCGTCGACGGCCGCCCGGTCGGCGGCCCGGAACGCCAGGTGCGACTCGCGGAACCCCTCGCCCGTGTGCTGGCGGCCGAGCCAGAAGTCGGGGAAGTCGGTCCCGTACCCGAGCACGTCGCCGAAGTCCATCACCCGCTTCCCGCCGATCGTGGCCAGCACGGTGTCGTAGAAGGCGGCGCTGGCTTCGAGGTCGGCGCACTGGATGGAGACGTGGTCGATCATCTGTCGATGATCGCGCCGCTCTAACGTTCCCGCGATGCCGGAACGTTCGCTCGACGTCGTCGTGGTGGGGGCCGGCTTCTCCGGCATGTACCTGCTGCACCGTCTGCGGTCGCTTGGGTTCTCGACGACCGTGTTCGAGGCCGGCGGCGACGTCGGCGGCACCTGGTACTGGAACCGGTATCCGGGCGCCCGGTGCGACATCGAGAGCCTCGACTACTCGTACTCGTTCGACCCGGAGCTGGAGCAGGAGTGGGACTGGAACGAGCGGTACTCGACGCAGCCTGAGATCCTCGCCTACGCCGACCACGTGGCCGAGCGCTTCGACTTGCGCACCGACATCCAGTTCGACACCAAGGTCACGAGCGCCGTCTTCGACGAGGCGGCCGAGCGGTGGTCGGTCTCCACCGATCGTGGTGAGACCGTGTCGGCGCGCTTCGTCGTGCTGGCCGTCGGCTGCTTGTCGGCGGCCAAGGACCCGGAGGTGCCGGGGCTCGGGACGTTCGCCGGACCGACCTACCACACGGGCCGGTGGCCGCACGACGGCGTCGACTTCACGGGCCAGCGGGTCGGCGTGATCGGCACCGGCTCGTCCGGCATCCAGTCGATCCCGCTGATCGCCGAGCAGGCCGCACAGCTGACGGTGTTCCAACGGACGCCGAACTTCTCGATGCCGGCGAGGAACGCGCCGCTCGACCCGGACGCTGTCCGGCAGCGCAAGGTGTCGTACCGCCAGCATCGGGAGCAGGCCAAGCACTCGCCGGTCGGGGTCCTGCTCGACATCCCCGAGGAGCTGGCCGTCGAGGCCGACCCCGCCGAACGAGAGGCCCGCTTCCGGGCCGGGTGGGACGCCGGCTTCCTGTTCGGGATCAGCGGGACCTACGGCGACCTGCTGCTCGACCCGGCGGCCAACGAACTGGCGGCGGAGTTCATCCGCCAGCAGATCCGGGAGATCGTCGACGACCCGGACGTCGCCGAGACGCTGTCGCCCCGCAACCACCCGTTCGGGACGAAGCGGCCGTGCCTCGACACGGGGTACTACGCCACGTTCAACCGCCCCAACGTCTCGCTCGTCGATCTCCGCCGCGACCCGATCGTCGAGATCACGCCGGCCGGGATCCGCACCGCGACTGGCGACATCGACCTCGACGCGATCGTGTTCGCCACGGGCTTCGACGCGATGACCGGGCCGATCCTCGGCATCGACATCGTGGGGCGCGACGGGCAGCCGCTGCGGGAGAAGTGGTCGGCCGGGCCGCGCACCTACCTCGGGCTGGCGACGGCCGGCTACCCCAACCTGTTCATGATCACCGGGCCCGGCAGCCCGTCGGTGCTGTCGAACATGATGGTGTCGATCGAGCAGCACGTCGACTGGGTGACCGACTGCCTGGCCGACCTGCGCCAGCGCGGTGCGGCGACCATCGAGGCTTCGGTGGCCGCCGAGGACGGTTGGGTCGCCCACGTCAACGAGGTCGCCGACACGACGCTGATGCCGCGAGCCAACTCGTGGTACCTGGGCGCCAACGTGCCCGGCAAACCACGGGTGTTCATGCCCTACGTCGGCGGCGTCGGCATCTACCGCGAGATCTGCGACACGGTCGCCGCCAAGGACTACGACGGCTTCGAGCTGCGCTGACCGTTTACGTCCGGATCCTGGTTACCCCGGTAACCAGAATCCGGACGTAAACGGGGATCTCAGGCGTGGTCGTAGAGGACCATGCCGCGGATGTTCTCGCCGTCGCGCATCGCCTGGTAGCCGACGTTGATGTCCTCGATCGGGTAGGTCTTCGTGACGAGCTCGTCGAGCTTCAGCTGCCCCTCCTGGTACAGCCGCAGCAGGCGGGGGATGTCCCGGCGCGGGTTGGACGACCCGAAGATCGACCCGACGAGCTGCTTCTCGTACATCGCCAGCTCGAACAGGCTCATCGTGACGTCCATCTCGGTCATCGGGGCGACGGCCGTCTGCACGACCCTCCCGCCCTTCTGCGTCATCGCCATCGCCGGTGCGATGTACGTGCCGCTGGCCACGCCCATGGTCAGGATCACCTTCTCGGCCATCTGCCCCCACGTCAGCTCCCCGACGAGCGCGGTGGCCTCCTCGAAGTCCCTCGCCGAGTGCGTGGCCCCGAACACCTGGGCCTGCTCGCGCTTGAACTCGACGGGATCGACGGCGACGACGTGGCGGGCACCTGCCAGCGCGGCGCCCTGCACGGCGTTCATCCCCACGCCGCCGCAACCCACGACGACCACGGTCTCGCCGGGCTGGACGTCGGCGGCGTACACGGCCGAGCCCCACCCGGTCGTGACGCCGCAGCCGACCAGCGCCGCCTTGTCCAGCGGGATGTCGTCCTCGATCTTGATGCAGCTGTCCGTGCTGGCCACCGTGTACTCGCCGAACGTGCCGATGCAGCACATCAACCCGAGGTCCTGCCCACGGGCGTGGTGGCGGGCCGTGAAGTCGGTGACCTGGCGCCCGGCGAGCAGGTAGGCGCCGAGATCGCACAGGTTCTGCCGGCCGATCGAGCACATCGGGCACTTCCCGCACGACGGGATGAAGCCGAACACGACGTGGTCACCCGGGGCCAGCCCGGTCACGCCCGGGCCCACCTCGACGACCGTGCCGGCGCCCTCGTGCCCGCCGATCACCGGGAACTGCTGGATGCCCAGCTCAGCCGCGGTCTCCTCGGGCACGACGAGGTCACCGGTCAACAGGTGCTCATCGGAATGGCACAGCCCTGATCCGACGAGCTGCACGAGCACTTCGCCGGCCTTCGGCGGGTCGAGATCGACCTCCTCGACGCTCCAGTCCGTGTTCGGCTCCCAGAGGACGGCGGCCTTCATCTTCATGGCGCGGACCGTACCCGTCCTAGGTTGGGCAGATGGCACTCGCCAAGCCCATCGGGCCCATCACCGCCGACGACGATGCGATCCGGGCGGCGCTGGCCGTCGCCGACCTGCCGGCGCTGCTCCCGGCGCTGGCCCACGTCACGGGCGACCACTCGGTCTTGCGGCCGGACCTGCGCATCGACCCGGCACTGATGGCCGAGGACCAGGGCGGGCTGACCCCCGACCAGCAGGACCAGATCCGAGCGCTCGCCCTCGACGCCATCACCCGCTTCCGAGACGGCGGCTCGGTGGCGGCGCCGCTGCCGACCGGTCCTGCGCTGAAGGAACTGCTCGAGTTCATGGCCGGTGGCCTGCCGATCGACGACTACCTGCCGATGATGCGCGAGGAGCTGGCTCTCACCGCCGACCTGCGAGCGCCGCGCTGGCACAAGGACGACGTCGCCCCGGACACGCCGTTCACGGTCGCCATCGTCGGCGCCGGAATGTCGGGGATCATCGCCGCCTACCGCTTGGCCGAAGCCGACGTCCCGTACGTCGTGATCGAGAAGAACGCCGACGTCGGCGGCACGTGGCTCGAGAACACGTACCCCGGCTGCCGGGTCGACATCCCGAACCACTACTACAGCTACTCGTTCGCCCAGCGCGACGACTGGCCCTGGTTCTACAGCCCGCAGGTCGAGCTGCACCGGTACTTCAAGGAGTGCGTCGACGAGTTCGGCATCCGGCCGAACATCCGCTTCGGCACGGAGGTGTCCTCGGTCGTGTGGGACGAGGCCGCAGCCACGTGGACGCTCGAGCTCGTCGCCGCCGACGGTACCGAGTCGACGCTGACCGCCAACGCGGTGATCAGCGCCGTCGGCCAGCTCAACCGGCCGCAGCTCCCGAACATCGAGGGCCGTGACTCGTTCGCCGGACCGGCGTTCCACTCGGCCCGCTGGGACCATTCGGTCCCGCTCGGCGGCCGGCGGGTGGCAGTGATCGGCACCGGTTGCAGCGCCGCCCAGTTCGCGCCGATCATCGCCGAAGAGGTGGCCAGCCTGGAGATCTTCCAGCGCACGGCCAACTGGCAGTTCCCGCAACCCATCTACCGCCAGCCGGTCCCCGAGGGGTTCCAGTGGCTGCTCGCCAACCTGCCGTACTACCGGCAGTGGTACCGGTTCTGGTTGTTCTGGCGCAGCTCGGAGCTGCTGCGCCCGATGGCCGAGGTCGACCCCGACTGGCCGAACCAGGAGACCTCGGTGAGCGAGGCCAACGAGGGGCTGCGCCTGCTGCTGACCGAGGCCATCTCGGCCCAGTACCCGGACCGTCCGGACCTGCTGGAGAAGGTGCTGCCGACGTTCCCGCCGGCGTCGAAGCGGATCATCGTCGACGACGGAGCGTGGGCCACGATGCTGCACCGGGACAACGTCACGTTGACCACGACCGGGATCGAGCGCATCGAGCCGACCGGTGTGCGCACCGTCGACGGCGAGCTGCACGAGGTCGACGCCATCGTCTACGGCACCGGGTTCCAGCCGTCGAAGTTCCTCACCCCGATGAAGGTCGTCGGCCGCGACGGCGTCGACCTGCACGGGCGGTGGGACGGCGACGCCCGCGCCTACCTCGGCGTCACGGTGCCCGGGTTCCCGAACTTCTACCTGCTGTACGGACCGAACACGAACATCGTGGTCAACGGCAGCATCATCTGGTTCTCCGAGTGCGAGGTCCGCTACGTGATGGACCTGATCCGCCACGTCCTGGCCGAGGACCTCGAGGCGCTCGACGTCAAAGTCGACGTGCACGACCGGTACAACGAGGAGATCGACGCCGAGAACCTGCGCATGGCGTGGGGCGTGACCACCGTCAACACCTGGTACAAGAACGCCAAGGGCCGGGTGGCGCAGAACTGGCCGTTCCCGCTGCTCGAGTTCTGGAAGCGCACCCGCCAGGTCGACCCCGCCGACTACGACGCCCTGTAGCCGAGTCGGTCTCAGTCGCCGGTCGGCGTCACCTCGATCTGGTAGCTGCCGACCACACCGTCATAGGTGCCGACGACGAGACGGTGCGTACCGGTCTCGGAGGCGGTGAACGTCTCCTGCGGGTCGAGGTCGAAGAGCCCGCCGCCACCGTCCTCCCCCATCACGTCCGACCACAGCCCCTCCGTCGAACCCGGCTCGACGATCGAGAAGTAGGCGTCGCTGTGCCCGCCACGCACCACGATGTCCACCTCCTGGCCCGCTTCGAGCTCGAGCGGGTGGACCACATCCCACGTGAAGCCGTCGACGACGTGGCGCAGTGGCTCACCCACGGTGATCGCCTCGCCCTCGGCCGTGTCCCGATGGAGGACGAACGGGACGTCGGCGTCGACCGTCAGCTCTGCATCGTCGGCGGCCAGAGCCACCGTGGCGATCACGTCCTGGTCGGCCGGGACGTCGAACTCGTACACACCCGGGTCGGGCTCGTCGAGCTCGTCGGGCAGCTCGGTCATCATCGGGTCGACGACGTCGCCGGGCGCACCGGGGATGACGCCGCCGGGCTGCCCCTCGAACTCGAACGACTCCCAGTTGTCGAGCGACACCTCGTTCGATCCGATCGGCTCCCACAGCACGGTCTGGACGTCCACGAAGACGTCGGCATCGGTCCCGAGATCGAGCCGCACCGTGCGCTCCTCGTCGCCCGCCGGGATGATCACGGTGAACGACGGGTTGTCCAGGGTCAGCTCGACGGCCACCGGGTCGCTCCCGGCGGCGGCGATCTCCGGCACGATCCGTCGCTCGTCGCCCCCTGTCTCGGTGATCCGATCGATCGCCGTCCGCACGTCGGTCGCTGACAGGGCCAGGGCAAAGTTCTGGTCGAGCCCGAGGCCGGAGAGCCCGAGGAACCAGCCGTCGCCGTCGACGAGCGCACCGCCGGACTGACCGCCGCTGATGGCGGCATCGGTCTGGCAGGTACGTGAGCCCGAAGGCATCGTCCTCCCGGAGGCGTGACAACACCCCGGCCGACAGCGCGATCTCCGGGTCGTCGTCCTCCACGCCGCCGGGATATCCGACGAGGAAGACCTCGGGCTCGTCGACCTCGTCGACCGACGGGTTCGGGTCGAGGGCCAGGCCCGGGCGATCCGTCTTGATCCTGCCGAGCACCGCCACGTCAGTGACCGCATCGACGCCGACCACCGGGACGTCCACCTTGGACGCTCCGTCGTCGAACCGGACGTCGGCGCGACCGTACGGGTCCACGACGTGGGCGTTGGTGAGGATGCGGCCGTCCGGCAACAGCACGCCGCTGCCGATGCCGAACCGGTGTCTCGACGACGACGAGCGATTCGCTGAGGCAGTCGCGCAGCTCCCTGGTCCGGCCCCCGGCACCCGGGCAGTTCGGGCCCGTCGTCGTCTCGTCCCCGCTGCGCAGGAGCACGGCGGTGATCAGCGCGCCGCCGGCCAGGACGACGGCGGCGACGAGGAAGACCACCGATCGATCGCCGATCCGCCGTGCCACGGCGGCGGAAGTTAGCGCCTCCCGGGACGTCGCGACCATCTGCGCGGTGAGCGGTGAGGGGACCAGATCCCCTCACCGCTCACCTCGTCAATCGAGCGTGTCGCTGACCTGCAGTTGCGGTTGGCCACCGGTGTAGAAGTTCGGGATGTCGGCCATCGCCTCGCCGGCATCGGGGCTGCCCATCGCCGCCTGCATCGCCTCGGGCGAGGCGAACGTCAGGTGGCCGAGGGCGTGGAACGGCTGGCCGTCCTGTCCCTTGTCGATGTCGAACCGCTCGGGCTTGAGCACCCGGTGGACGATCTCGGCGTGCGTCGTGCGGTAGTAGTCGACATCGAACGTGCTGCCGTCGGCGGCGGGGTACAGGACGGTGACCTTGATCATCGCCCGAACGTAACCGGCCGGTCCACGCCGAGCGCGGGCCCGGGCGCCGTCCTACCCTGTCGGACCATGTGCGGCATCGTCGGCGTGTTGAGCCGTCCCCCCACCCGCCCGATCCCGCGACCCGATGAGGTGCTCGGCGGGCTCGACGCCGCGCTGGCCGTGCGTGGCGACGTCGGCGCGGTGACGATCGGGCTGCGGCGCGTCGACCTGCTGCTGCGCGGCACGCCGGGGGTGCTCGCCCTGGCCGACCACTGGGAGCTCGTCGGTTCGATCACCGGTCGCCTCGACCAGCTCGACGCCTACGCCGCCGAGGTCGACGCCGCCCTCTCGGCGGCGGATGCCGACGCCGACGCCGACGAGTTGGAGCGCAGCAGCGCAGCCTCGATCGAGCTGCTCGACGTGCTGTGGCAGCTGCGCCGCGACCGACTGCGCACGGCCCACGCCGTCGCCGACCTGGCCGGGCGCGACGCCGGCTCGGCCGCCCTCGCCGGCTACCTGTCCATCCAGCAGGCGCTGTCGGCGATCGACCGCATGGAGGTGCGCGGCCGCGACTCGGCCGGCGTGCACGTCCTCGTGTGGGACCACGAGCTCGAGGCAACCGATCCGGACGTCGCCGCCGCACTGGCCCGCCGCTGCGGCGATGCGCTGTTCCAGTCCGGGGCGGCGCGCCTCGTCGGTCCGTCGCTGTCGATCGTGTACAAGGCGGCGGCCGAGATCGGCGAGCTCGGCGACAACACCCGCGCGCTGCGGGCCGAGATCAAGCAGGACACCCTCCTGCGCCAGGCGCTGCAGGGTGAGCGGGCCCAGGTCGCCGTGCTCGGGCACACCCGTTGGGCCAGCGTCGGCATCATCTCCGAGCCCAACGCCCACCCGGTGAACAGCGAGGAGCTGGAGCAGCGCGGTGGCGACACGTCGCCGTACACCGTCGGCGTCCTCAACGGCGACGTCGACAACCACGCCGACCTCAAGGTGGAGCACGGTCTGCGGATCGCCGGGCCGATCACGACCGACGCCAAGGTGATCCCGGCGCTGATGGCCCGCCACGCCGCGCCGGATGGGCGGGCGGTGGCGATCGACCTGTTCGAGGCGTTCCGCCGCACGGTCGCCTCGTTCGAGGGCTCGGTGGCCGTCGGGGCGCACGCCGCGGACGAGCCTGCTCGGCTGATGTTGGCGCTGCACGGCAGCGGCCAAGGCGTCTACGTCGGGCTGGCCGACGATCGGTACCTCGTTGCCAGCGAGCCGTACGGCGTCGTCGAGGAGACCGATCGCTTCGTGCGGCTGGACGGTGAACACGGCGGGCAGGTGATCGCCCTGGATGCCCGCCTCGCCGGCACGCTGGACGGCCTCGAGCGCCTGGGCTACGACGGTGCTGCGCAGCCGGTGTCCGCCGCCGACATCGTGCGGGCCGAGGTCACGACCCGCGACATCGACCGCGGTGATGCGCCGCACTTCCTGCTCAAGGAGATCACCGAGTCGCCCGACAGCCTGGCCAAGACGTTGCGTGGTCGGATCCACGAGCGGACCGACGCGGACGGGGCGCGGCGTCGTCACGCCGTGGTCGGTCCCAGGGCGTTGCCGCCTGCCGTCGCGCAGCGCCTGGGCGCCGGCACGATCCGCCGGGTGCGCGTCATCGGTCAGGGGACGGCCGCCGTCGCCGGCCAGTCGATGGCCGCGGTGCTCGACGAGCTGTGCGCCGGCGCGTTCGACGTCGATGCGGTCACGGCGACGGAGCTGTCCGGGTTCGGCCTGCGCCTCGACATGTCCGACACCCTTGCCATCGCCATCAGCCAGAGCGGCACCACGACGGACACCAACCGCACCGTGGACCTGCTGCGGGCCAGGGGCGCCGCCGTTCTGGCGATCGTCAACCGTCGGTCGAGCGACCTGACGGACAAGGCCGACGGGGTGCTCTACACGTCCGACGGCCGCGACGTGGAGATGAGCGTGGCCTCGACCAAGGCGTTCTACGCCCAGGTCGCCGCTGGCGTGCTGCTGGCGTGCGCGATCACGGAGGCGGCCGGTGTCGGCGCCGATCAACGGCGCCACGACCTGCTCGGCTCGCTGCAGTCCCTGCCGGCGGCGATGCGGACGGTGCTCGCCCGGCGGGACTCGATCGCCGAGGCGGCACGGCGGTTCGCGCCGTCCAAGCGCTACTGGGCCGTGGTCGGCAGCGGGACCAACCGCGTCGCCGCCGAGGAGGTGCGGATCAAGCTCAGCGAGCTCTGCTACAAGTCCATCGCCTGCGACGACATCGAGGACAAGAAGCACATCGACTTGTCGTCGGAGCCGCTGATCCTCGTGTGCGCCGCCGGGCTGGCCGGCAGCACCGCCGACGACGTCGGCAAAGAGGTGGCGATCTTCCGGGCCCACAAGGCGACCCCGATCGTCATCGCCGACGATGGCGACGCCCGGTACCCGGCGGCGGCGGTCATCGAGGTGCCGCCGGTCGACCCGGCGCTCAGCTTCACGCTGTCGGCGATGGCCGGACACCTCTTCGGGTACGAGGCGGCGCTGGCCATCGACGCCACCGCTCGCCCGCTGCGGTCGGCGCGGGAGGTCATCGACCACGCCATCAACGACGAGGCGTCGTCGGACGCCGTGCTGGCAAGGGTGCGGCGGGAGATCTCTCCGCCCGCCGACCAGTACGTCAACGGTCTGCGCGACCGGCGCTACGACGGTCACCTCGAGGCCAGCACCGCCGTACGGCTGTCCGGGCTGCTGCGCGACCTCGCCTCCGAGCGACCGGTCGAGGCGTATCAGGTGGCGTCGGGCAAGGTCGGGTCGCCGGCGGCGCTGGTCGACGACCTGCTCGACGCGCTGACCCAGGCGATCGAAGAGCTGACCCGGCCCATCGACGCCATCAAGCACCAGGCCAAGACCGTCACCGTCGGGATCTCCCGCAGCGACGAGGGCGTGTTGGACCGGCCGCTGGTCCAGGCGGTGCTCGGGGCCGGTGCCGGCCGGGACGTGCTCAGCTACCGGACGCTGAAGGTGCTCGCCGCCCTGGACCCAGCAGTGGCGGAGGTCAGCGGGTTCACCCGATACGGCATCCAGGGCGACGTCGTCTCGATCGTCGACCGCGGTGGGATCAGTCGCAACATCCCGTCACGCGTCGAGCGTCAGCCGCAGCTCGTCGGCACCAAGCGGCGGGTCGCCGCCGAACAGGACGTGCTCGTGGCCCGCGGTCGCCGTGACGGGCGGACGGTCATCCTCGTGCCGGAGGTCAAGGCCGGCACCACGACCGGCGTCACGCTGCTCCAGGTCCGGTTCCATGAACGACTCGACCCGCCGACCATGCGATCGGTGCTCGTCGGGTACGACCGGCGCTACGACCGGCTCGTCGACTGGGTGACGGAGACCGAGGGCGGCTTCGACGACCGCCGCTTGGGCGAGCTGCCCGTCGACGGCCTGCTGATCGACCCGATCAGCGACGCCGCCGATCACTGGCGCTCGTGAGGTGAGCATCGCCTCGCCGGCGGCCGCGTCGTGAAGGGCGTTGGGGTCGACGTCGTATCCATCCCGCGCTTCCGGGCCGCATTGACCCGCACGCCGGGGATGCGGCGGCGGGTCTTCGTGGCCAGCGAGCTGGAGTACGTGGCGCGCAAGATCGATCCGGTGCCGTCGCTGGCGGCCCGCTTCGCGGCGCGCGAAGCCGTGATGAAGGCCCTCGGGCTCGGGCTCGGTGCCTTCGGCTTCCACGACGTGTGGGTCGACGTCGACCCGTCCGGCGCTCCACACCTCAGCGTCACCCGCCGCGCCGCCGAGCTGGCGCTCGACCGAGGCGTCACGGGCTGGCACCTGTCACTCAGCCACGACGGGCCCGTTGCGGTGGCAGTGGTCGCCGCGGACTGAACCCCGCCCTCGTATCGTCGTGCGGCGGTGATCCCGATCGTGACCCCCGAGGAGATGGCGGCCGTCGACGCCGCCGCCCCGGAGCCGGTCGACGTGCTGATCGAGCGGGCCGGCGGCGCCGTCGCCCGGACGGCCCGCACGATGCTCGGCGGCACCTACGGACGGGTCGTCAACGTCATCGCCGGCAAGGGCAACAACGGGGCCGACGGCCGGGCGGCGGCCACCCGACTGACCGCCGGCGGCGTCAAGGTCCGGGTGTTCGACGCCAAGGACTGTCCGCCGGTGTTGCCGCCGGCCGATCTGGTGATCGACGCCGCCTACGGCACCGGGTTCAAGGGAACGTGGTCGGCGCCGGAGGTCGGCGGCGCTGACGTGCTCGCCGTCGACGTCCCGAGCGGAGTCGACGGCCTCACCGGCGAGGCGCACGGCCGGCCACTGGCCGCAGCGCGGACGGTCACGTTCGCCGCGCTGAAGCCGGGGGTCCTCCTCGGCGACGGCGCAACGCTGACCGGCACGGTCGAGGTCGCCGACATCGGCCTTGACATGTCCGGCGCCCGCGCCCACCTCGTCGAACCGGCGGACGTGCGGTCGTGGCTGCAGCCGCGAGCTCGGGACGCGCACAAGTGGACCGCCGCGGTGCGGATGGTCGCCGGGTCGGCCGGGATGACCGGGGCCGCCCACCTGGCCTCGGCGTCGGCCCAGCGGGCCGGCAGTGGGATGGTCACCCTGTCGTCGCCCGGCATCGAGGCCGATCCGCCGGTCGAGGTGGTGCAGCGGCACGTGCCCGACACAGGATGGGCGAAGGCGGTGCTCGACGGGCTCGACCGGTTCCACGCCCTGGTCATCGGTCCGGGTCTCGGGCGCGAGGAGGCGACGGTCGACTCGGTGCGCGAGCTGGTCGCCGCCGCCGAGTTGCCCGTGCTGGTCGACGGCGACGGGCTGTACGCCCTGTCGTGGTCGGCCGACGGCGCCGTTGCGGTGCTGCGTGACCGGCGCGACGCCACGGTGCTGACGCCGCACGACGGCGAGTACGGCCTGCTGACCGGGCAGCGACCCGACGCCGACCGCATCGCGGCGTGCCGTCGGCTGGCCGCCGACCTCCGTTGCGTGGTGCTGCTCAAGGGGTCGACGACGGTCGTCGCCGACGCCGGCGGTGACGTGCTGGTCACGATGACCGGCGACGCCCGGTTGGCCACCGCGGGCACGGGGGACGTGCTGTCGGGCATCATCGGCGCCCTGCTGGCGGCGGGCACGCCCGCCCTGCGGGCCGCCGCCGCCGGGGCCTGGATCCACGGTCGAGCCGCCCACCTGGGGCCGCGTGTCGGGCTCGTCGCCAGTGATCTGCTCGACGCCATCCCGGTCGTGTTGAGCCAAGTTGTGAGCGAGCGTCCGGGGCGGGCATCGACGGTAACGGTGGACTCGGCGAGCGAACGGTCGAGCGAGGTCTTGGCATGAGTGACCGGCGGATCGTCACGCTGCTGCACGGCGAGCACCAGGTGCGCGCCGACCCGAACCACGGCGCAAGCGCCCACCGCTGGGCATGGGCCGAGATCGACCTCGACGCCGTCGCCCACAACGTCGGCGTGCTGCGGGCGCAGTCGGCGCCGGCCGAGGTGTGGGGCGTCGTCAAGGCCGACGGCTACGGCCACGGCATGGTCGCCGTGGGCAAGGCGGCCGTCGACGCCGGTTGCGAGGGGTTGTGCGTCGCGCTGACCGCCGAAGGCGAGGCGCTGCGGGCGGAGGGGATCGATCAGCCGATCCTGGTGATGTGGGAGCAGCCGGCCAGCGAGCTGGCCGTGCTGGCCGCCAACCGACTGACGCCGACGGTCGGCACCGTCGAGGCGATCGACTCGCTGGCGGCCCTGCGAGTGCGCAACCTCGGCGTGCACCTCAAGGTCGACACCGGCATGCACCGCGTCGGGGCGCCGCCGTCGCTGGCCAAGGACCTCGCCGACCGGATCGCCGGACATGCGCCGTGGCTCACCCTGGAGGGGATCTACACCCACCTGGCGGTTGCCGACGAGCTCGGCCACCCGTACACGGATCGCCAGCTGGCGCAGTTCGACGAGGTGCTGGCGGCGCTGCCTCCAGTCGAGGTCGTCCACGCCGCCAACTCGGCCGGTGCGTTCATCCAGCCCCGCGCCCGCCGGTCGTTCGTGCGCGCCGGCATCGGGCTGTACGGCGTGTCGCCGGGCCCCCAGGTCGACGCCGCCGCGGCGGAGCTGCAGCCGGTGTTGTCCCTGAAAGCGCGGGTGTCGTTCGTCAAGCGGCTGGGCGCGGGCGAGCGGCTGTCGTACGGCCTCAGCCACCAGCTGCCGGCGGACGCCAATGTGGCCACCGTTCCGCTGGGGTACGCCGACGGCGTGCGGCGGGGTCTGAGCAACGTGGCCGACGTGCTGATCGGCGGGCGGCGGCGGCCGATCATCGGGTCGATCACGATGGACCAGTTCATGGTCGACTGCGGCGACGACCCCGTCGACCGTGGTGACGAGGTGGTGTTGATCGGTCGCCAGGGCGACGAGTCGATCGGCGTCGGCGAGCTGGCGGGTCACCTCGACACGATCGGCTACGAGATCATGTGCGGCATCTCGCCGCGCATCCCGCGGGTCCACGTCCGCTCGTCACCCCGTCCCCCCTCTGCGCTCTCGTAACCTCGGCCGGGCCATGGCGCCGACCCTGCTGCTGCGCGCTCGCTCGCTCGACGACACGCTCGACATCGCCGCCGCCGTCGCCGCGGTGGCCGGCGAGGGCGACGTGATCCTGCTGGCCGGGGAGATGGGCTCGGGCAAGACGGCGTTCGCCCAGGGTTTCGGGAGGGCGCTCGGCGTGACGGAGCCGATCACGTCGCCCACCTTCACGCTGGTGCACAGCTACGACACCGCTGGTGCAACCCTGCACCACGCCGATCTGTACCGCCTCGAGCAGCTGGCCGAGGTGGCCGAACTGGCGCTCGGCGAGCTGGCCGAGTACCACGGCATCGTGCTGGTCGAGTGGGGTGACGTGGTCGAGTCGACGTTCGGCGACCACCTCATCGTCGAGCTGGCGCCCGATGCCGGCGATCTGGAGGCGCGGGCGATCACGATCGGTGCGAGCGGGCGCACGTGGGCGACCCGCTGGGCCCGGCTGGCGGGGGCGCTGAGCCGATGGGCGGGCTGAGCCGACCATGTTGAGCAGCCCATGTTGATTCTCGGCATCGAGACGGCGACCGAGCAGGTCAGCGTCGCATTGGGCGGGCACGAGGGCGTCATCGCGCTGTTCGAGGTGGCGCGCGGGCGACGGCACGCCGAGACGCTGACCCCAGCCATCGATTTCGTCTGCGCCCAGGCCGACATCGGCCTCGAGGAGCTGGGGCTGATCGCCGTTGACGTCGGCCCGGGCCTGTTCACCGGGATGCGCGTGGGGCTCGCCGCAGCCAAGGCGCTGGCGCTGGCGCTGCGCCTACCGATGATCGGCATCCCGTCGCTCGATCTGCTGGCGTTCCGCCACCGACGGTCGGACCGGGTCGTGGTGCCGGTCGTCGACGCCCGCAAGGGCGAGGTGTTCTACGCCCTGTACCGGCCGGTGCCCGGGGGTGTGCAGCAGGTCGTCGGGCCGCGGGTCGGTCCGGTCGCCGAACTGGTCGCCGACCTCCTGGCGCGCAGCCAGGAGGTGCTGTGCGTCGGCGACGGGGCGCTGCGCTACCGGGCCGAGATCGTCGAGGGCTACCACTGCGAGATCGCCGAGGACGCCCACCCGTCGGCGGCCCAGCTCGTGGCGCTGGCCCACGCCAGGGCGCTGCGCGAGGAGTGGGTCAGCCCGGCCGAGATCCGCCCCGTGTACCTGCGCCAGCCCGACGCCCAGATCAACTGGGCCCGCCGGGCCACCGTCGCTGGTCGAAACCCATGAAGCTGCTCGATCGGCTGCGCGACCGGCCCGAGGCGACCGTGGTGGTCGAGCCGATGCGCCATCGCCACGTCGGCGCGGCGCTGGCCATCGAGCGCGCGGCGTACCCGAAGCCGTGGAGCGAGCGGGTGTTCCACAGCGAGCTGGACCAGGCTCGCGACGGCGCCCGGTGCTACCTCGTGGCTCGGCGTGGTCGTGTGGTGGTCGGCTACGCCGGGTTGATGTACGTGCTCGACGAGGCCCACGTGACGAACGTGGCGGTGCACCAGGACCACCGCCGGGCGGGCATCGGCAGGCGGCTGCTCGGCGGGCTGGCGACGGCGGCGATCGAGCGGGGCTGCGTGGCCTGGACGCTGGAGGTGCGGGCCAGCAGCACCGGCGCCCAGGCGCTGTATCGCACCTTCGGGTTCGTGCCGGCCGGTGTCCGGCGGAAGTACTACGAGGAGAACGAGGACGCCATCGTGATGTGGTGCCACGACATCACCTCGCCCGAGTACGCCGAGCGCCTGGCGCGGGTGCGCGGTGACTGACGTCGCCGACCTTGGCGCCGAGGTGTTCGACGTCGGGCCCGAGACGGTGGTGCTGGGGATCGAGACGAGCTGCGACGAGACGGCGGCAGCGCTGGTGATGGGCGGCGGCGACGTGCTGTCGAGTGTGATCAGCTCGCAGATCGAGCTGCACGCCACGTTCGGTGGGGTCGTGCCCGAGATCGCCAGCCGGGCCCACCTCGAGCTGCTCAACCCGGTGATCGCTCGGGCGATTGTCGAGGCCGGGGTGGACGACCAGCGGGTCGACGCCGTGGCCTGCACCATTGGCCCCGGGCTGATCGGCGCGCTGCTCGTCGGTGTGTCGGCTGCCAAGGCACTTGCGCTGGCGTGGGACGTGCCGTTCGTCGGCGTCAACCACCTCGAGGCGCATCTGTACGCGGCGCTGCTCGACGACCCCGGGGTGGAGCTGCCGATCGTGGTGCTGCTGGTGTCCGGCGGGCACACCCTGCTCGTCGAGATGACGGCGCCGGGGGAGTACCGGATGCTCGGTCAGACCATCGACGACGCCGCCGGGGAGGCGTTCGACAAGGTCGCCCGGTTCCTCGGGCTCGGGTACCCGGGCGGGCCGGCGATCGAGCGGACCGCGCTCGATGGCGACCCGGCGGCGATCGCCTTCCCGCGGGCGATGCGCGACGTCGGGCTGGACGTCAGCTTCTCGGGGCTCAAGACGTCGGTGATGAACCACGTGCGGGCCAACCCGGACGTCGACACGGCCGACGTCGCGGCGTCGTTCCAGGCCGCCGTCGTCGACGTGCTGGTGCACAAGGCGCGGCGGGCGGCGGCGTCGGTCGGGGCACGGGGCCTGGCCCTCGGCGGCGGCGTGGCCGCCAACTCCGAGCTGCGCGAGCGAATGCTCGACGCCTGCACCGAGGACGGGCTGCGGGCCTATCTGCCGAGCCGGGCGATGTGCACCGACAACGCGGCGATGATCGCCGCCGCCGGCTGGCACCGCCTGCGCCTCGACGGCCCCACCCCCCTCGATCAAGGCGCCCACCCCAACCTCCGCCTGTAGATCCATCCGAGTGTTTCCCTGCATCCGAGTGGTTCGCGCATGGAGGCCCCGCACGAAACACTCGGATGCGCCCAAACACTCGAATGGGGATGGTCGTTAGCGTCGGGGGGCGTGGAGTTGCGGATCGGTGCGTTCACGCCGGCTGCGCCGGTCGTGCTGGCGCCGATGGCCGGCGTGACGAACGCGCCGTTCCGGGCACTGTGCCGCCGCTTCGGGCCGGGGCTCGTCTACGTCAACGAGATGGTGATGGCGACGGCCCTCGTGCACGGCAACGCCAAGACCGACCGGATGGTCACGTTCGGTCCCGACGAGCACCCGCGCAGCCTGCAGCTGTACGGCTCGGACCCCGTGATGATGGGTCGCGCCGTCGACCGGGTCTGCGCGGCCGGGCTCGTCGACCACCTCGACCTCAACTTCGGCTGCCCGGCGGCCAAGGTCACCCGCAAGGGCGGTGGCGCCGCCGTGCCGGCCAGGCCGCGGCTGCTGGCGGCGATCGTGCGCGCCGCTGTCGCTGCGGCGGCTCCGCACGGCGTGCCCGTCACCGCCAAGTTCCGCGTCGGCCTCCACCCCGCGCTGCGCACCCACCTCCGGGCCGGTGAGATCTGCCGCGACGAGGGTGTTGTGGCCATCGCCCTGCACGCCCGCACCGTCCAGCAGCACTACGCCGGCGAGGCCGACTGGTCGGCGATCGCCGAGCTGAAGGCCCACGTCGACGGCATCCCCGTGCTCGGCAACGGTGACATCTGGGAGGCCGCCGACGCCGTCACGATGATGCGGGCCACCGGCTGCGACGGCGTGGTCGTCGGCCGCGGCTGCCTCGGTCGCCCATGGCTGTTCGGCGACCTGATCGACGCCATGGCCGGCCGCCCGGTCGCCGGCCCCCGCCCGTTGGGCGTCGCCCTTGCCGTGATGACCGACCATGCCCGGGCGCTGGTCGCCCACTTCGACGACGAGCGGGTGGCCATGCGCACGTTCCGCAAGCACGCGTCGTGGTACCTCACCGGCTACCCGGTGGGCGGCGACGTGCGCCGGCGGTTCGCCGGGGTGTCGTCGCTCGGCGAGCTCGATGACCTGGCGGCGCCGCTCGACCCCGAACTGGCCGTCGTCCCCGGCGGCGAGCGCATCCGGCGCGGGCACACCAACGGGCCGATCCGCGTCGCCCTGCCGGACGGCTTCCTCGACGACCCGGACGACGTCGACGATCTCCGGATCCCCGACGACGCCGACGTCCTCGCCCTTTCCGGCGGCTGATCTCGCGCGCCCCCACAGCAGTCCCGGGGACCCACATGCGCGACGATCTCCCGTCGTGCGGGGGGTGCTGCGATGGCCGGCCAGGTATCTGGTGTCGATCGGCGTCATCGTCGTGCCGATCCTCGCCACGTTCGTCGCCCGGTGGGCCCTCGGCGACGACCGCACCGCCGCCGACATGGCCGAGCTCGGCTACGGCCTGCCGGCGCTGCAGGAGGGCCGGTGGTGGACGCTGTTCACGGGGGCGGTCCTCGTCGGCGACCTGGCCATCCCGCTGCCCAGCTTCACCGTCATCGCCGTGGTGCTGTACGAGCACGTCGCCGGTCACTGGCGGGCGTTGGTGGCGCTGGTCGGCGGTCAGGTGCTCGGCGTCCTGCTCGTCCTCCTCGCGATCATCCCGCTGCAGGACAACACGAGCGCCTTCGCCCAGGAGGTCACCAACGTCACCGACTTCGGCATCTCGGTCGGCGGGTTCGCCTGCTTGGGCGCGTGGTCGGCCTATCTGCGGTCGCCGCTGCGGCGGGGGGTGCGCCTCGCCATCAGCACCTACCACCTCGGACCGCTGCTGTTGTCCGGCCTGATCTTCGACCTCAGCCATCCCGCCGGTTGGTTCCTCGGGCTGCTCGCCGGTCCCTACCTGATGCGGCCTCGGCAGCCCGATCAGCGCCCGGTCCGTCGCGACGCGTGGCCCTGGATGGTTCTGGCGGTGGCCGTCGGTGCCGCCGTCGGCGTCTACGCGGGTTGGACGGGCGGCGGCGTCGGCGGGATCTTCGGCTGGGGCCCCGACGGCTGAGGCGCGGGGCAGACTGGCGGCCATGCCGGCCAGCCCCATCGACGCGTTGGTCGACGGCGTGCGCCGATCGATCGGTGGCGCCATCTTCGAGCGCATCGCCGGCCCCGACGGTCTCGAGACCCGCCAGCGGCTGCGCCGCCCGGATGCGGAGCGGTGGTTCGAGGTCGGCAGCCCGATCACGCGGGTCCACGGCGACGCCTCGATGTTCGTCGGCGGGCTCGCTGCGCTGCTCCTCCAGTCGCTGCACCCGTTGGCGATGGCGGGCGTCCACGCCCACTCCGGCTACCGCGGGGACCCGTGGGGGCGGTTGGCCCGCACGAGCCACTTCCTCGCCGTCACGACGTTCGGGTCGGTCGACGACGCCCAGCAGTCGATCGCCACGGTGCGCGCCGTGCACGAGCGGGTCCAGGGCACGGCGCCCGACGGACGGCCGTACGCCGCCAACGACCCGCACCTGTTGTCCTGGGTGCACGTGTCCGAGGTCGTGATGTTCCTCGAGGCCCACCGCCGGTTCGGCGCCGAGCCGCTGACGCCGGTCGAGCGCGACGAGTACGTCGCCCAGGCCGGACGGGTGGCGTCGACACTCGGGGCCGACGTCGTGCCGCACACGGTCGCCCAGGTGCACGACCTCCTGGAGTCGTACCGCCCCGAGCTGCGCAGCACCGCCGAGGCCCGCGCCGCCGCCCGGTACCTCGTGGCCACCCCGCCGCTGCCGCTGGCCCTGCGCCCGGCGTACGCGCCGATCGCCGTCGCCGCCATCTCGCTGCTGCCCCGCTGGGCCCGCTGGCCGCTGCGCCTGCCGTGGCTCCCGGTGACCGAGGCCACCATCGTGCGCGGCGCCGGCGAGGCGATCACGCGCACCGTCCGCTGGGCCCTCACCCCGCCGTCCTGAGGCCCCCAATCCGGTTCTCAATCGTTTTCAGGGGTCAACGATGACCCCGGATCCTCAGGAGAACCGGTTGGTGCTGGCGTCGGGGTCGCCGCGCCGGCGCGACCTGCTGACCCAGCTCGGGGTGCCGTTCGACGTCGTGCCGCCCGACGTGGATGAGACGCCGCGGCCGGGGGAGCGACCGCTCGACCTCGTCCGCCGGCTGGCGACGACCAAGGCCCGCGCCGTGGACCACACGCCGACGCTCGCCGCCGACACCATCGTCGACTGCGACGGCGAGGTGTTCGGCCAGCCGCGCGACGCCGACGACGCCACCCGCATGCTGCGCCGTCTGTCCGGACGCACCCATCGGGTGCACACCGGGGTGGCGCTGCGCACCGCCGGCCACGAGGACGTCGCCGTCGTGACGACCCTGGTGACCATGGCTCCGATCACGCTCGGCGCCCTGCGGTGGTACCTCGACACCGGCGAGCCGTTCGACAAGGCCGGCGCCTACGCCATCCAGGGCGCCGGTGCCGTGCTCGTCGAGGGGGTCCGAGGAAGTGTGAGCAACGTGATCGGCCTCCCGCTGACGACCGTGGCGGCGATGCTCCGACGTCGCGACGTGTGGAGCCCGGGCTGATCGGAGGGTTTCCGGCCCCCCGTCCGGCACGGAAGCCCTCGGGTGCGCCGAAACCCTCGGATGGATTGCCCGTTAGCACTCTCCGGTGCCGGTTGCTAACGGCCGGGGGCGTGTCGTACGATTGGCAGTCGCATCGGCCGAGTGCTAATCGGCCCCGATCCACGTCACCGCCAATGGAGGCACGCACAACATGGCACTGAAGCCGCTCGATGACCGCATCGTCGTCCAGCCCAACGAAGCCGAGCAGACCACCGCGTCCGGTCTCGTCATCCCCGACACCGCCAAGGAGAAGCCGCAGCAGGGCAAGGTGCTCGCCGTCGGCCCCGGCAAGCGCGCCGAGAGCTCCGGCGAGCTGATCCCCCTCGACGTCGAGGTCGGCCAGACCGTCCTGTACAGCAAGTACGGCGGCACCGAGGTCACCATCGACGGCGAGGACCTGCTCATCCTCTCCAGCCGCGACGTCCTCGCGGTGGTGGGCTGATGGCCAAGCTGCTCAAGTTCGACGAGGCCGCTCGTCGCTCGCTGGAGACCGGCGTCAACAAGCTCGCCGACGCCGTCAAGGTCACGCTCGGCCCGAAGGGCCGCAACGTCGTCCTGGACAAGAAGTGGGGCGCGCCGACGATCACCAACGACGGGGTCTCGATCGCCAAGGAGGTCGAGCTCGAGGACCCGTTCGAGAACATGGGCGCCCAGCTCGTCAAGGAAGTGGCGACCAAGACCAACGACATCGCCGGTGACGGCACCACCACCGCCACCGTGCTGGCCCAGGCCCTCGTCACGCTCGGCATGCGCAACGTCGCCGCCGGCGCCAACCCGATGAGCCTGAAGAAGGGCATCGAGAAGGCCGTCGCCGCCGCCGTCGAGGCCATCCAAGCCGAGGCCAAGGACGTCGACGACAAGACCGACATCGCCAACGTCGCCACCATCTCGGCCGCCGACCCGTCGATCGGGGAGGTCATCGCCGAGGCCATCGACAAGGTCGGCAAGGACGGCGTGGTGACCGTCGAGGAGTCGAACACGTTCGGCACCGAGCTCGAGTTCACCGAGGGCATGCAGTTCGACAAGGGCTACCTGTCGCCGTACTTCGTGACCGATGCCGAGCGCCAGGAGGCCGTGCTCGAGGAGCCGTACATCCTGCTCCACCAGGCCAAGGTGTCGACCGTCCAGGCCCTGCTCCCCGTGCTCGAGACGGTGATGAAGACCGGCAAGTCGCTGGTCATCATCTCCGAGGACGTCGAGGGCGAGGCGCTGGCCACGCTCGTCGTCAACAAGATCCGCGGCACGTTCACCTCCGTCGCCGTCAAGGCGCCGGGCTTCGGCGACCGCCGCAAGGCGATGCTCCAGGACATGGCCGTGCTCACGGGCGCCCAGGTGGTCGCCGAAGAGGTCGGCCTGAAGCTCGACAACGTCACGCTCGACCTGCTCGGTACGGCCAAGCGGGTGATCGTCACCAAGGACAACACGACCATCGTCGACGGTGGCGGTACGTCGGATGACGTGAAGGGCCGCATCAACCAGATCAAGGCCGAGATCGAGAACACCGACTCGGACTGGGACAAGGAGAAGCTGCAGGAGCGGCTGGCCAAGCTGGCCGGTGGCGTGGCGGTCATCCAGGTCGGGGCGGCCACCGAGGTCGAGCTGAAGGAGAAGAAGCACCGCATCGAGGACGCCGTGTCAGCGACCCGGGCGGCGATCGAAGAAGGCGTGGTCGCCGGTGGCGGCACCGCCCTCATCCGGGCCCGCCCGGCCGTCCTCAAGGTCGTCGAGTCGCTCGAGGGCGACCAGGCGACCGGCGCCCGCACGGTCTACGAGGCGCTCGTCACGCCGACCCGCTTCATCGCCGAGAACGCCGGGCTCGAGGGCTCGGTGTGGGTGCAGCAGGTCGAGCGCGAGACCGGCGCCATCGGCCTCAACGCGGCGACCGCCGAGCTGACCGACCTGATCAAGGCCGGCATCGTCGACCCCGCCAAGGTCACCCGGGCGGCGCTGCAGAACGCCGCGTCGATCGCTGCCATGGTGATCACCACCGAGGCGTTGGTGGCCGACAAGCCCGAGCCCCCGGCCCCCGCCATGCCAGGTGGCGGCGGTGGCATGGGTGGCATGCCAGGCATGATGTAATCACACGGGGGGCTCCGCCCCCCGTGAACCCCCCGAAGAAGACCGGGGGCATCTTCTGACGAGGGAGCCGGGCCTGCGGGCCCGGCTCCCTCTGCGTCTGAGCGCGGGTTTGCGTCACCTCCCGGCAGCCCGGTTGTGACGCAATCCCGGCGCGGCGTGGTTGCATGGCGGGCGATGGCGGGACGTGACGAGCGGATGCTGCGGCCGTTCTGGCTGCACCAGATCGCCGAGTACCTGATCGGGCTGGTGCTCATCGCCATCGGGCTGCAGAGCCCGGAGCCGGCGGTGCCCTCGATCCTCGGCGGGGTCATCGTGATCAACGCCGCCCTGGTCGACGGCCCGGCCGGGGCGTTCCGGACCTTCGACCGGCGGACCCACCGCATCCTCGACCTCGTCGTGATCGGTGCGCTCGTGGCTGCCGCCGCCATCCCGGGCCTGCCCGTCGACAACACCAACCGGGTCACGATGATCGCCGTCGCCGTCGTGCTCCTCGTGGTGTGGTGGAACTCGTCGTTCGCCGCCCAGGCGCCGAAGGGCACGGGTCCACCGGTCGACCGCAGCGAGGCGATCGGTCGCGGCGCCGGACGGTTGGCCGGCCAGGCGGCGAAATTCGTCCGCGATCGCCGTGATCGCGAGTGAGCGAGCGAGTCTTCGAGCGAGCGAACCGTCGACACGGTGCTTCGACTCGTTGGTGCACCCCAACACGCCGGGGTCGTGTCGCACATCGACAGGGTGCACCAATGAGTCCTAGCCTTCCGACCATGGCGTTCGACCGGCCGGCCCCGGACCTGACCAAGCTGATCGCCGCGTGGGAGCAGTTCGAGCTCGGCGAAGAGGCGCCCGGCCGGGTGCTGGCCAACCTGAAGACGGCGGGGCTGGCCGAGGTGCTGCAGGAGCTGGCGTCGAGCGGCTGGAGCCCGAGCACACCCACCGGTGACTGAACCGGCCGCCCGGCGTTCCGGCGGCCGCCAGATCATCCCCCGGCCAGCGGTGTGGTCGCCGGGCGAGCTGGCCGCACCGGCTGCCCACCCGCTGACCGTCACGGTCGACGACATCGTCGCCGCGCTCACCGACGCGCCGCCCGGCCGGCCGCTGGCGCCGGCGTTCCCCGGAGCCCGCCCCTCGGCCGTGCTGATCGCGCTGGCCGATGGCGCCACCGGCGCCGAGGTGCTGCTGACCCGGCGGTCGTGGGACCTTCGCAACCACAAGGGCGAGATCAGCTTCCCCGGGGGCCGCATCGACCCCGGCGAGACGCCGGCCGACGCCGCCCGCCGCGAGGCGTGGGAGGAGGTGGGGCTCGCACCGGCAGCGGTCGAGCTGATCGGCGAGCTCGGGCACCTCAACACGGTGGTCAGCCGCAGCTACATCGTTCCGCTCGTCGCCCGACTGCCAGGGATCCTGCCGCTGACCCCGGCCAGCCCGGAGGTCGAGCGGGTGCTCTGGCTCCCGCTGGCCGAGCTGGTCCGCCCGGCGACCTACCGAAGCGAGCGGTGGGGGCGCACGCCGACCGACCGCCTGCTGCACTTCTTCGAGCTCGACGACGAGACCGTCTGGGGTGCGACCGCCCACTTGCTGGTCGACCTGCTCGGTCGGCTCGCAGTCGGCCCCGGTCCAGGCTGACCTCGCCACCCAGCTCGGCCCCATCCCCGATCGATATCCGTACCGAGTACGGATGCACCTGCCGCGGCCGAAGCGCACACTCCTCGCAACACCGGCGCGATGCGCGATCGACCGATTCGGCGCAGCCATCTGCCGGCTCGGTCGCGCTCGCCACCGAGGTCAGATGAGGAGAAGCAGCAATGCACGACCAGGCATGCACGAGCGCGTTCGGCGACCACCGGACGGCGGTCCGACGGCGAGTGCTCCGGACGGCCGCGTTCGGCGGGACCGCCATCGCCGCGGTCCTTGCCCTCGCCCAGGACGCCGATGCTGCGGCGTCCGTGAAGGCCAGGCTGCGGAACGACGTCGTGACGGTGACCGGCACGGCGAACGCCGAAGTCATCTCACTCCGACTGCGAGCCGGCGATCCGAACATCCTCGAGATCGACGTGGGAGCCAACGGGAGCGCCGAGTTCAACTTCGACCGACGGCGGTTCAGCGCCATCGTCGTCGACGGATTGGGAGGCGACGACACGCTGGCGGTCAACCATGTCAACGGTGGTTTCACGGACACCGAGAAGACCCAACTGAACGGCGGAGCGGGGAACGACACGATCCTCGGCGGCAATGGTGCGGATCGGTTGGATGGTGGGGTCGGTGACGATTTCGTCGACGGTCAGCAGGGTGCCGACGCGGTGCTGCTGGATGATGGCGCCGATGTGTTCCAGTGGGATGCCGGTGACAGCAGCGATGTCGTGGAGGGCGGTCCTGGGGCCGACGCCATGGTGTTCAACGGCAACAACGCCCCGGAGAAGTTCGCGGCCACCGCCAACGGTGGCCGGGTCAGCTTCACCCGTGACGTGGCCACGGTGACGGTCGATCTCGACGACGTCGAGACGATCGACCTGCGCGCCGGGGGCAGCTCCGACACGGTCAACGTCAACGACCTCACCGGCACCGACCTGACCACCGTCATCGGCGATCTCGCCGCCTTCGGTGGTGGTGATGACGGCGCCGTCGACACCGTGTTGGCCCGGCCGGGGTCGCGGATCGGTGCTGATGGTGGCGCCGCCACGATCGATGGGGGCGGTGCTCAGGTGCGGGTGGTCAACGGCACACCGATCGACGGGATCCGAGTCGACAGCGTGGGTGGCGCCGATGTGGCGACGCTCGCCGGGACGGCCGGTCCTGACGTCATCTCCGCCACGGCCAACGGCCTGGAGGTGCGCGTCGACGGGGCGACGCCGGGGATCGCGGTGAACTTGGCCGGCATCGAGACGCTCGACGTCGACTTGGGTGCGGGCACCGACCAGTTCGTTTCGACCGGCAACGTGGCCTCGTTGACCAGGCTCGACATCGACGGCGGCGACGACGCCGACGTCATCCTCGGCGGCAATGGTGCCGATGTGTTGACGGGCGGGGCCGGTGACGACTTCGTCGACGGTCAGCAAGGCGCCGACGTGGCGTTGCTGGGTGATGGCGCCGACACCGTGCAGTGGGATCCCGGTGACGGCAACGACGTCGTGGAGGGCGGTCCTGGTGCTGACGGGTTGGTGTTCAACGGCAGCAACGCTGGAGAGAAGTTCGCCGTGACGGCCAACGGTGGTCGGGTCAGCTTCACCCGTGACGTCGCTGCGATCACGCTTGATCTCGACGACGTCGAGACGATCGACCTGCGCGCCGGGGGCAGCTCCGACACGATCAACGTCAACGACCTCACCGGCACCGACCTGACCACCGTCATCGGCGATCTCGCCGCCTTCGGTGGTGGCGATGACGGCGCCGTCGACACCGTGTTGGCCCGGCCGGGGTCGCGGATCGGTGCTGATGGTGGCGCCGCCACGATCGATGGGGGCGGTGCTCAGGTGCGGGTGGTCAACGGCACACCGATCGACGGGATCCGAGTCGACAGCGTGGGTGGCGCCGATGTGGCGACGCTCGCCGGGACGGCCGGTCCTGACGTCATCTCCGCCACGGCCAACGGCCTGGAGGTGCGCGTCGACGGGGCGACGCCGGGGATCGCGGTGAACTTGGCCGGCATCGAGACGCTCGACGTCGACTTGGGTGCGGGCACCGACCAGTTCGTTTCGACCGGCAACGTGGCCTCGTTGACCAGGCTCGACATCGACGGCGGCGACGACGCCGACGTCATCCTCGGCGGCAATGGTGCCGATGTGTTGACGGGCGGGGCCGGTGACGACTTCGTCGACGGTCAGCAAGGCGCCGACGTGGCGTTGCTGGGTGATGGCGCCGACACCGTGCAGTGGGATCCCGGTGACGGCAACGACGTCGTGGAGGGCGGTCCTGGTGCTGACGGGTTGGTGTTCAACGGCAGCAACGCTGGAGAGAAGTTCGCCGTGACGGCCAACGGTGGTCGGGTCAGCTTCACCCGTGACGTCGCTGCGATCACGCTTGATCTCGACGACGTCGAGACGATCGACCTGCGCGCCGGGGGCAGCTCCGACACGATCACCGTCAACGACCTCACCGGCACCGACCTGACCACCGTCATCGGCGATCTCGCCGCCTTCGGTGGTGGCGATGACGGCGCCGTCGACACCGTGTTGGCCCGGCCGGGGTCGCGGATCGGTGCTGATGGTGGCGCCGCCACGATCGATGGGGGCGGTGCTCAGGTGCGGGTGGTCAACGGCACACCGATCGACGGGATCCGAGTCGACAGCGTGGGTGGCGCCGATGTGGCGACGCTCGCCGGGACGGCCGGTCCTGACGTCATCTCCGCCACGGCCAACGGCCTGGAGGTGCGCGTCGACGGGGCGACGCCGGGGATCGCGGTGAACTTGGCCGGCATCGAGACGCTCGACGTCGACTTGGGTGCGGGCACCGACCAGTTCGTTTCGACCGGCAACGTGGCCTCGTTGACCAGGCTCGACATCGACGGCGGCGACGACGCCGACGTCATCCTCGGCGGCAATGGTGCCGATGTGTTGACGGGCGGGGCCGGTGACGACTTCGTCGACGGTCAGCAAGGCGCCGACGTGGCGTTGCTGGGTGATGGCGCCGACACCGTGCAGTGGGATCCCGGTGACGGCAACGACGTCGTGGAGGGCGGTCCTGGTGCTGACGGGTTGGTGTTCAACGGCAGCAACGCTGGAGAGAAGTTCGCCGTGACGGCCAACGGTGGTCGGGTCAGCTTCACCCGTGACGTCGCTGCGATCACGCTTGATCTCGACGACGTCGAGACGATCGACCTGCACGCCGGGGGCAGCTCCGACACGATCACCGTCAACGACCTCACCGGCACCGACCTGACCACCGTCATCGGCGACCTCGCCGCCCTCGGCGGCGCCTCGTCAGATGGTGTCGTCGATCAAGTAATCGTCAACGGCACGGCCGGCGACGACGTGATCGGGGTCCTCGACGATGGCGGTCTGGTCGGCGTCGATGGCTTGCCGACGGCCGTCTGGATCAGCAGCGCTGATGCGACGCTCGACCAGCTGACCGTCAACGGCCTGGAGGGGAACGACACGGTCACGCCGACACCTGGCGCCGGCAACCTGATCCTGCTCACGCTCGTTCCGTAGCGGGCGAGGCGAGGCTCCCGAGCAGTCGCCACGCCTGCTCGACGTGGCGCCACTCGGTGGTGCGGGTGCCGATCGAGAAGCGCAGGGCCACGTGGCCGTCGAGCACGGTGCGCGTGAACAGCACCTCGCCCGTCGCGTTGGCCCGCTCGATCAGCTCGTCGGTGTCGCCGTCGCGGAGGCGGAGGCAGACGAGGTTCAACGGGTGTGGGGCGACGATCTCGAAGCGCTCGTCGGCTCGCACCAGCTCGGCCAGCCGTTGGGCCAGCTCGACGTGGCGGCGGATCATCTCCTGCATCGCCGCCACGCCGTCGAGGCGCAGCGCCATCCACAGCTTGAGCGCCCGGAAGCGGCGACCCAACGGGACCTGCCAATCCCGGTAGTCGATGGCCGCGCCGGTCTCGGCGGCCGCCGACCGCAGGTACTCCGGGAGGATGCTCAGCGCGCCGAGCAGCGACACCCGATCGCTGGTCAGGTACAGGTCGCAATCGAAGTTGACGCCCATCCACTTGTGCGGGTTGGTGCAGTAGCTGTCGGCGCGGTCGACGCCGGCGTTGACCCAGCGATGCTCCGGCACCAGGGCGGCGATGCCGCTCATCGCCGCGTCGACGTGTAGCCACGCGCCGACCTCGGCGCAGATCGGTGCCAGCGCCGCCGTCGGATCGAACGCCATCGACGATGTGGTGCCGTGCGACGAGCACACGAAGAACGGCACCATGCCGGCGGCACGATCAGCAGCGATCATGTCGGCCAGCGCGTCGGCGCGCATCGCGAACGACTCGTCGTGCGGCACGGTCCGCAGCCGGTCGAGCCCGATGCCGGCGATGCGCAACCCCTTCTCGACGCTCGAGTGGGCCTGGGCGGAGGCGTAGGCCACGAGCCGTGACGTGTCACCGTCATGGTTGATCGTGCCGCCGGTCGCCCGCCAGCGCGCCGAGAGGATGGCAACGAGCGTCGCCTCGCTGGCCGACCCCTGGATGACGCCACCACCGCGTGAACTGTCGGAGCGGAACGCCGCCGGGAGGTCGAGCAGCTCGACCATCCAGTCCAGCATGAGCGTCTCCAGCTCGGTGCACGCCGGCGACGTGACCCAGCTCATCCCCTGCACTCCGAGCCCGGCCGACAGCAGCTCCCCGAGGATCGAGGGGTAGGACCCGTTGCCCGGGAAGTAGGCGAAGAAGCTCGGGTGCTGCCAGTGCGTGAGGCCCGGCGCGATGACGTGATCGAGATCGGCGATCACCGCCTCCCACGGTTCTGGGGTCGTCGGCGGGTGGGCGGGCAGCAACGCCCGGACATCGCCCGGCTTGACGTCTGGCGAGACGCGCCGGGTCTCGATCGTCGCCAGGTAGTCGGCGATCCAGTCGACCAGCTCGTGGCCGCGGGTCCGGAACTCGTCGCCGTTCACGTCGTCAGCTCCTCGGACTGCTGCTGCCGCCGCCGCCGGCGCGACGAACGGATGATGCGCCAGGCGATGAACGCCAGCGCCAGCGTCACGATGACCAGCAGCAGGGTCTGCTGCCACCCGCCGCGGGCCTCGCTGCCGCACCCCGGCTGCGGCAGCGCGCCGAAGCACTCGCTCAGATCGCGGTCGGTGGGCACGAAGACGTTCTCGCTCGTCGGTACGGTGTCCGGCGGCGGTGGCTCGGCTGGCGCGGCAGCCGCTCGTCCTGCACCGACCACCACGACGACGACGACCAGGGCGGCAACCAGGATCCGGGCGCGTCGAGGCGGCATCGGCCAGCTTTCTACCAGCGGCGACGTCACGGCGTTCCCCGGCCACGCAGGCCGTATTGGCCGCTCCTCCGCTGGCGCTCCGTCGCTCGCATCGGAGAGAGTGTTCACGTGACCGACGAACCCCTCCACGACGAAGCCGTGCTGGTGGTCGACTTCGGCGCCCAGTACGCCCAGCTGATCGCCCGTCGGGTCCGCGAGCTCCACGTGTTCTCCGAGATCGTGGCCGAGCTCGCTGCTCGGCGGCCGAGATCGCCGAGCGCCAGCCGGCGGCGATCATCCTGTCCGGCGGGCCGAAGAGCGTCCACGTCGAGGGCGCGCCGACGCTCGACCCCGCCATCTACGACCTCGGCGTGCCGATCCTCGGCATCTGCTACGGCGCCCAGTTGATCGCCGAACAGCTCGGCGGCACGGTCGGGCGGGGGATGCGCGGCGAGTACGGCCGAGCCAAGCTGCGCCGCGAGTCGCCGTCGCTCGTGCTGCCCGACGACGCGCCGGATGTCCACGACGTCTGGATGAGCCACTTCGACGCCATCACCGCCGCCCCCGCGGGCTTCACCGTGACCGCCTCCACCGACGACGCACCGGTCGCCGTGCTGGAGGACGACACAAGGCGCATCTACGGCACCCAGTTCCACCCCGAGGTCGTCCACTCCCCGTACGGCATGGCGCGTCCTGCAGACGGTTCCTGCTCGAGCGCGCCGGCCTCAGCGGCACGTGGACGATGTCCTCGGTGATCGACGAGCAGGTGGCGCGGATCCGCGCCCAGGTGGGCGGCGGACGGGCGATCTGCGGGCTCTCGGGCGGCGTCGACTCGTCGGTCGCCGCGGCGCTGGTGCACCGGGCGATCGGCCACCAGCTGACGTGCGTCTACGTCGACACCGGCCTGATGCGCAAGGGCGAGAGCGAGCAGGTGACCGAGACGTTCCGCCGCTCGATGGGCATCGAGCTGATCCACGTCGACGCCGGGGCCCGGTTCTTCGCCCGGCTCGCCGGCGTCACCGAGCCGGAGGACAAGCGGCGGGCGATCGGCGACGAGTTCATCCGCGTGTTCGAGGAGCACACCGGTGGGCTCGTCGAGGCCGAGTTCCTCGTCCAGGGCACGCTCTACCCGGACCTCATCGAGTCGGGCGGCGCCGACGGCACGGCGGCGGTGATCAAGAGCCACCACAACGTCGGTGGGCTGCCGGAGGACATGCGGCTGCAGCTCGTCGAGCCGCTGCGCGACCTGTTCAAGGACGAGGTGCGGGCGCTCGGGCACGAGCTCGGCCTGCCCGACGAGATGGTGTGGCGCCAGCCGTTCCCCGGTCCCGGGCTCGGAGTGCGGATCATCGGCGAAGTGACGCCGGACAAGGTGGCGCTGCTGCAGGACGCCGACGCCATCGTGCGCCAAGAGATCCACGGCGCCGGGCTGGAGCGCGAGATCTGGCAGGCCTTCGCCGTGCTCGCCGACATCCGGTCGGTCGGCGTGATGGGCGACGAGCGCACGTACGGCCACCCGATCATCGTGCGCGCCGTGACCAGCGACGACGCGATGACCGCTGACTGGGCCCGTTTGCCGTACGACCTGCTGGAGCGGATCTCCAACCGGATCATCAACGAGGTGGCCGGGATCAACCGGGTGGCCTACGACATCACGTCGAAGCCGCCCGGCACCATCGAGTGGGAGTGAGCTCACACGGGGGGCTCCGCCCCCCGTGGACCCCCCCGAAGAGCTCACACGGGGGCTCCGCCGCCGTGGACCACTGAAGAGCTCACGCCGGGGGTCGCGGGAGCCCATCTGGGCGCGGACGTTCCCACGTTCGAGAATGTCCGCGCCCAGAAGCCGGTTTGGGAACCTCCGCGCCCAGATGGGCCGCTGCGGCGGCGTGGGACGCCGGCAGGGCTCGGCCGTCATCTGATCGTCACCGGTTCGTCACGCGCTGCTAGTCTCGCCGCTCGTCATGACCCGCCCGCGGACCTCGATCGCCCCGCGCCGCCGACGTTGGGCCCTCGGCCTGGTCGGCGCCGTCGTCACGGCCACGATCGCCCTGGTGGCCGAGCCGGTCGCGGCGGATCCGATCGAGGACCAGCGCCAGCGGGTGACCGAGCTGACCGACGAGCTGGAGCGGCTGGCCGAGGCGTCGGACATCCTGGCCGAGGAGTTCGTGACCGCCATCGACGAGCAGCGCCAGCTCGACGCCGACGTGACCGCCGCCGAGCAGCAGGTCACGGAACGCCAAGGCGAGGTCGACGCGCTGCGTTCCGAGCTCGGTGGGGTGGCCGTGCAGGCCTTCATGGGCGCCGGCACGAACGGTCTCGGGCCGATGCTCGACGACTCGCAGGCGTACACCGAGCAGCTGCAGCGCGACCAGCTGGCTCGCGTCGCCCTGAGCGCTGGCGACGCCACGACCGACCAGCTGGACGTTGCCGTCGAGGACCTCAAGGCGCAACGAGCCGCCCTCGAGGACAAGCGGGCCGCGGCGGTCGACGCCGCCGCCGAGGTCGAGGCGGCCAAGCGGCAGAACGACGCCAAGAAGGCGGAGTACGAACAGGCCCGCGTCGGTGCCGAGTCCGAGCTCGGTCGACTGATCCAGGAGGAAGAGGAGCGCCGGGCCCGCGAGTCCTACGAGCGGATGGTGCGCGAGGCCGAGGAGGCCGCGGCTCGCCAGGCCGCAGAGGCGGCGGCCGAGCAGGCGGCGGCCGATGCTGCTGCGGCGGCCGAGGCCCAGCAGCAGGCCGAGGCCGCGGCGGCCGCCGAGGCCCAGGCCGCCGATGCGCAAGCGGTGCAAGCGGCACCGCAGGCCCCCGACGAGCCTGACGACGAGGCGCCGGCGCCCGAGCCCGCCGCCGATCAGGCCTCCGGTGGCGGCGGCGGGGACGGCGGTGACGATGACGACGGCGACGAGCCGGCTCCGGCTCCGGCTCCGGCTCCGGCCAACGACGATGACGATGACGATGACGACGATGGCGGCCAGGCGTCGTCGGGTGGTGGCAGCTCGGCCACCGGCGGGGGTGGTGGTGGCGGGTCGAGCCAGCCGAGCATCCCGCCGGCGTCGTCACGGGCCGGCACGGCCGTCAACGCCGCGCTGAGCCAGCAGGGGGTCCCGTACCAGTACGCAATGAGCGAGCCAGGCGTCGGTTTCGACTGCTCGGGCCTCACGGCCTGGGCGTGGGAGCAGGCCGGCGTCAACCTGCCCCACCAGTCGGCAGCCCAGTACGCATCGATCGCCCACGTGCCGATCGAAGAGGCCAAGCCGGGCGACCTGATCTTCTACTACTCGCCGATCAGCCACGTGGGCATGTACATCGGCAACGGCCAGCTGGTCCATGCCCCCAACACCGGCTCGGTCGTCCATGTGCGCGCCGTCAACTGGGGCAAGGTCACCGGCGTCGGCCGGCCCGGCTAGCCGGCACTCGACTCACCCCGTCGCTGGCGATTCCTCGTGGACGCGCCATCGTTTCGATGGCGAGGTGCCCCAGAAATCTGACGGACAGGGTGGAAACGCGCGCACCCGTGCGCGAACATGTGTTCGTGCGGGCTGCGGCGACGATCCTCCACGCCGACCTCGACTCGTTCTACGCGTCGGTCGAGCAGCGTGACGATCCGGCGCTGCGCGGCAAGCCGGTGATCGTCGGTGGGGGCGTGGTGCTGGCCGCCAGCTACGAGGCCAAGGCGTGCGGCGTCCGCTCGGCGATGGGTGGCGCCGAGGCCCGCCGGTGCTGCCCCCACGCCGTCGTGGTGGCGCCGCGGATGAAGGCCTACTCCGAAGCCAGCACGGCCGTGTTCGAGGTGTTCGAGGACACCACGCCGCTCGTCGAGGGGCTGTCCATCGACGAGGCGTTCCTCGACGTCGGTGGGCTGCGCCGCGTGTCGGGCACGCCGACCGAGATCGCCGCAAACCTCCGTCAAGAGGTGCGCCGACGGGTCGGCCTGCCGATCACGGTCGGCGTCGCCCGCACGAAGTTCCTGGCCAAGGTCGCCAGCGCCGTCGCCAAGCCCGACGGGCTGCTCGTCGTCGAGCCGCACGGCGAGCGGATGTTCCTCCATCCGCTGCCCGTCGAGCGGCTGTGGGGCGTCGGTCCCGCCACCGCGGCCAAGCTGCACGCCAGGGGGGTCGCCAAGGTGCGTGACATCGCCCGCCTGCCCGAGGCGGCGCTGGTGGCGATGCTCGGCCCCGCCGCCGGTCACCACCTCCACGCCCTCGCCCACAACCGCGACCCGCGCCGCGTCGAGGTCGGCAAACGGCGTCGCTCCATCGGGTCGCAGAGCGCGCTCGGTCGGCGACCGCGCTCGCCCGAGGAGCTCGATGCCGTGCTGGTCGGCATCGTCGATCGTGTCACCCGGCGGCTGCGGGCGGCCGAGCGGTCGGCCCGCACCATCGTCGTGCGCCTCCGGTTCGGCGACTTCACCCGCGCCACGCGGTCGGCCACCGTGGCCAACGCCACCGCCGAGACCTCGGTGGTGCTGCAGGTGGCACGGGGGCTGCTGGCCGAGGTCCGCCCGCTGATCGACGAGTCCGGCATCACGCTGCTCGGCCTGTCGCTGACCAACCTCGACGGCGACGCCGCCCTCCAGCTGACGCTGCCCTTCGACCGCGGCGGCAGCGGTGCCCTGGACCACGTGCTCGACGACGTCCGCGACCGGTTCGGCACCAAGGCCCTCACACCTGCCGTCCTGCTCGGTCGGCACGACCACGAGGCGGTGCCCATCCTCCACGAGTGACTACGTTCCGGGCGTGGTGCCGGGCCTGGACGTCGAACGCGTCGGCGCGTGGCTGGCCGCCAACGTCGACGGCGTCGTGCCGCCGTTCACCGCCGAGCTGATCGGCGGCGGCCGCTCCAACCTCACCTACACGCTCACCGATGCGGCCGGACGCCGGCTCGTCGTGCGCCGACCGCCACTCGGCCACGTGCTGGCCACCGCCCATGACATGTCCCGCGAGCACCGCATCATCACGGCGCTCGGCCCCACCGTGGTTCCCGTCCCGGCGACGCGCGGACTGTGCACGGACGACGAGGTCAACGGCGCGCCGTTCTACGTCATGGAGTACGTCGATGGCGTGGTGCTCGACAGCCCGGAGAAGGGAGCCGAGCTGAGTCCGGCGATCCGCACCGCCACCAGCCACCACCTCGTCGACGTGCTCGCCGACCTGCACGCCGTCGACGTCGACGAGGTCGGCCTCGGCGACCTGGCCCGGCGCGAGGGCTACATCGAGCGCCAGCTGAAGCGGTGGACGACGCAGTGGGTCAACTCCAAGACCAGGGAGCTGCCGGCCATCGACGAAGTCTCCGAGCGCCTCGCGACGCGCGTCCCGCCCCAGCTGGGCGTCGTGATCGCCCACGGCGACTACCGCCTCGGCAACTGCCTGACCGACGCCGCCGCCGGCCGCATCGCGGCCGTCCTGGACTGGGAGCTGTGCACGCTTGGCGACCCGCTGGCCGACGTCGGCTACATCGGCGTGTACTGGTCGGATCCGGGCACCGGGTCGCGCCGCCACAACGACCCGTCGGGCATCGAGGGCTTCCCGCCCTACGCCGAGCTGGTCGAGCGCTACGCCACCCGCACCGGGCGCGACGTCACGGGCATCGACTACTACGTCGCCTTCGCGTCGTGGCGGCTGGCCGTGATCAGCGAGGGGGTCTACGCCCGCTTCCTCCACGGAGCGATGGGCGACCAGGGCATCGGTGAGGCCGAGCTGGCCACGTTCCGCGACGGCACGACCGCCCTCGCCGAGGCGGCGCTGGACGCCGTCCGCCGCCTCCCATGACCGTTCTGGCCGTCGCAACCGACTCACAACGGCCGGTTGCGACGGCCAGAACGGGGATTTCAGTCGTCGGGGCGGGTGATCGTGAAGTCGCCGACGTGGGCTTGGATCTCCTCCACCGACGGGGTTCCGGTGGGCGTCTGGATCATCCAGCGGTGCCCGAACGGGTCGAGCATCGAGAACGACCGGGCCCCGTACGCCTCGTCCTTCGGCGGCCCGGCCACCCGGGCGCCACCTCCCACGACCCGGGCGTGGACGGCGTCGACGTCGGCGACGAGCACGTGCAGGGTCGTCGGCGTTCCGCCGAGCGTGGTCGGCGAGACGACGTCGAGCTCCGGGTACTCGTCGGAGAGCATGACGATCGCTCCCTCGATGGTGATCTCGGCGTGGCCGACGCGGCCGTCGTCGCCGGTGTAGCGGATCGTCTCGATGGCCCCGAGGTGATCCCGGTACCAGGCCAGGGCCTCGGTCGCCGGCGAGACGCAGAGGTACGGCGTGATGGTGGCGGTGGTCGTGGTGGTGGCGGTGTCGGTCATGGTGGTGGTCCTTTCGGGCAGTTCGATGACGGGAAGGTCGGTGTCGACGAGGGCGGCCTCGACACGAGCCCGGAGGCGGGAGACGAAGCGGGCGTCGGGGGGCCCGGGATCGACGGGCCGCAGCTGGACGAACGGGTCGGTGCTCACGACGTGCTCCCTTCCGGCGATCCGTACGCCTCGCGGAACGCCCGCTTGGCCCGCACGAGCAGCGCCTCCGTGGCGTGCAACGTGCGGTCGAGCGCCGCCGCCACCTCGGCGACGCTGAGCCCGTCGAGGTAGCGCAGCGTCAGGGCGGCACGGTGGTTGGCGCCGAGCCGGGCCAGGGTGTCGTGGGCAGCGAGTGCATCCAGCTCGACGTCCCACGGGTCGTCCTGGAGCCGCTCGGCCGGGTCGTCGGCCACAGCGCGCAGCCGTCGCTGCTCACGCTCCGCGCGCCGCCAGTGGTCGACGAGCTTGTGGCGGGCGATGCCGATCAGCCACGCCGTCGTGACCTCCGACGGCACCGACCGGCGGATTCCGTCGACAGCGCCCATGAAGACGTCCGCCGTCAGATCCTCGGCCGCGGCGCGGTCCCGGCACCGGGCGAAGAGGTAGCCGTGGACCTCGACGACGGCCTGGTCGTAGATGGCCAGCAGCGCGGCGCCCTGGTCAGCGGCCGACGGCATCCCCACGAGAGGTCCATCGTCGCGACGGGCCGAGATCCGTCACCAGAACTCCGTTCAATCGTCGAACACCCAGCGGGTGGCCCGGGTGGCGAACTCCTCGGCCCGCTCGATGACGGCGAAGGCCCGTGCCGGCTCGACCTCGACGACGAGGTTCTGGCGGATGAACTCGGCGTCGAGGTCCGGCGCCACCGGCCGGTACTTGTCCAGGTAGCGCTGCACCCACACGTCCTGGCGGGCGTCGTCGGCCTCGACGAAACGAGCCTGACCCTCCACGGAGAGGCACTCTTCGGTGTCGTCGACGGTGAACACCACGTACGGGTTGACGCGCAGGTTGGCCGCCTTGCGGCGCGCGGGCCGCACGAGAACGCGAAGCGCAAGTCGTCGTCGTCCCACACGCCCCACACCGGCATGGCGTGCGGATGGGCGTCTCCCGAGGCGGTGACGACCCAGTAGTTGCGGTTGCGGGCCAGCCGCTCGGCCGCCCAGGACCACGGCAGCGGCGACCAGTCGGTCGTCTCGACGCCGTAGTCCGGCATGCGCGGACGCTCGGCGCGCGGGCGGCTCATGGCTGCCGGCTCGCCTTGGGCGCGACGCACAGGTTGGTCGTCATGGCCCACCCACGTTGCCATGCCAGGCTCGGCGTCCTCCGATCGGTGGACACGCCCATCATCCGCGGCGTCACCCGCCTGGTGGACCGTGCTCGGCGACCCCGTCGCCCATCCTCGGGTCATGAACGTTCGCCGCACCATCACTGCCGCAACCATCTCCGGGCTGAGCGTCTTCACCGGCGTCGGCTTGGCGTCCGTGGCGCACGCCGAACCGCCGACGCCGATGTCGATGTCGATGTCGGTGGACGACGAGGTGACCGCCAACGCCACACGACGGTTCTGGATCGACAACTACAGCAGCGCGTCGCTGTACGTCTACGGCGACGCCTGGACGGTCCACCGGAGTCTCGGATGGGACTCGACGGATCCCCGTCTGGCGTTGCCCGAGACGCCGTACTCCGTCGTCCCGGGCGAGCGGCCGGAGCTCGATCCGGAGGATGGCACCCCGTCACACGGCTACGAGCTGAGGCCGGGGGAGTCGATCGAGGTCGAGGTCGCGGCGTGGAAGGGCCACGCCCTCGCGCTGTGGTTCCGCACGGCCGACGAGTCCCCCGAAGTGCCGCTCTGACGATGTTCGTGCACGGGATGATCCGGTACTCGTATGCGTACTCGGATGACTTCCGGGTCGACGCCGGTGGCCAGAACATCACGTTCTTCAACAAGCGGTGACGCCAGGGCGCAGCGGAAGGACGCCACGTTCGCTGGTCGCGTCAGGGCTGGGTGAAGCCCCAGTCGAGGAGGGCAGTGGCGGCGGCGTCGCGGGCCTCCTCGGTCGGTGCGCCGAGCACGGCGACGATGATCCGCCGACCGGCCCGGTTGGCCGAGGCGAGGATGCACCACCCTGCCTGTGTCGTGTGGCCGGTCTTGATGCCGTCGGCCGCCGGATACGTGCGCAACAGGTCGTTCGTGTTGGGCAACGTCTGGTCGTTGAGCGTGGCGTCCTGCTGTCGTGCCGCCGCCTGGAACGTCTGGTTGCCCATCAGGTACGCACCCAACCGGACCATGTCGTTGGCGGTTGAGAACTGCCCGTCGGCGTCGAGACCGGTGGCGTTCGCCGCCCGCGTGTTGGCCAGGCCGAGCGCCGCAGCGCGCTGGTTCATCTGTTCGGCGAACGCCGCTTCGCTGCCGGCGATGTCGATGGCAAGGGCGCGGGCTGCGTCGTTGGCGCTGACGACGAGCATCGCCCGGGTCAGGGTGTCGCGCTGCAGCTGCTGGCCGGGTCGGATCCCGATGATCGACTCCTCGGGATCGAGCACCAGACCATCAGGCGCCGTGACGACCTTGACGGGGTCGCCGACGGTGTAGGAGACGTCGGCGGTGAGCAGCTTCATCAGGCTGCCGACGGACAGCGGTGTGTCGGCGTTGCTGGCGGCCAGCACGGTGCCGGTGCGCTGGTCGAAGACCGAGTACGCCGCCGCTTCGACGACGGGGACGACCGTCGTGGTCGGCGCCGGCACCGTGGTGGTGGGGGCGACGGTCGTCGAGGTGGTCGAGGTCGTCGACGACGTCGAGGTGGTGGACGTCGTCGAGGTCGACGGGGCGGCGGTCGTGATCGGCGCCGCGGTGGTGGCGGCCGTCGACGCCGTGCTGCGCTCGTCCGTCGAAGCACTGCACGCGGCGAGCACCGACGCGACGAACACAACGAGCGCGCGCCTGACCACCATCCGGCGCGAACGTACCTGCCGTCGCCCGCCGCCGTCCGGCATCTTCGCCATTAGCGTCCGGCATCGTGGCGGACCGATCGAGTTGGGACGCCGTGGTCATCGGTTCCGGCCCGAACGGCCTGGTGGCCGCGATCACGCTGGCCCGGGCCGGCCGGCGCGTCGTCGTGTTCGAAGGTGCCGACTCGCCCGGGGGCGGGTGCCGCACCGCCGAGCTGACCGGCCCGGGGTTCCGCCACGACGTCTGCTCCTCCGTCCACCCGCTGGGCGTCGGGTCGCCGGCGATGCGCGATCTGCCGCTCGAGCGCCACGGCGTGCGGTGGGTGCAGCCGGACGTCGCCATGGCCCACCCCATCGGCCGTGGCGCTGCGCTGCTGCACCGCTCGGTGGAAGGGACCGTCGCCGGTTTGGGCCGCGACGGTTCGGCGTGGCGGCGGATGGTGGCGCCCTTCCTCGCCGGGCGCCGCGGCCTGATGGACGATCTCCTGTCGCCGCTGTCGGTCCCCCGCCATCCGATCGCGCTGGCCCGGTTCGGGATGTTCGGGGTGTGGGGAGCGACCGGGATGGCCCGGGTGTCGCTGCGCACGGACGAGGGCGCGGCGATGCTGGCCGGGCTGGCCGCCCACAGCGTGCTGCCGATCAGTCGCCCGATCACGAACGGGTTCGCTCTCACGCTGGGCGCGCTGGCGCATGTCGTGGGGTGGCCGTTCGCCGAGGGCGGATCGCAGTCGATCACCGACGCGCTCGTGGCGATCCTCGCCGAGCACGGCGGCGAGGTCGTCTGCGGCCACCGGGTCGCGCGCTTGTCCGACCTGCCGCCGGCGCCGATCACGATGGCCGACGTCGCCCCCGGTCAGCTGGTCGCCATCGCCGGTGACCGGCTGCCGGCACGGTACGCCCGCCGGTTGCACGGGTTCCGCCACGGGCCGGGCGCGTTCAAGGTCGACTACGCCCTGGCCGGACCGGTGCCGTGGACCGACGACGCGGTCGGGCGAGCGGGCACGGTGCACCTCGGTGGGACGATGGCCGAGGTGGCGGCAGCCGAGGCCGCTGTCGGGCGCGGCGAGCACCCCGACTCGCCGTTCGTGCTCGCCGCCCAGGCCAGCCGCTTCGATCCGACCAGGGCGCCGGCGGGGCAGCACACGCTGTGGACGTACACGCACGTGCCGGCCGGTTCGACGGTCGACATGACGGCCCGCATCGACGCTCAGATCGAGCGGTACGCGCCCGGCTTCCGCGACCTGGTGATCGATCGCCACGTGATGGGGCCGGCCGAGATCGAGGCCAACAACCCCAACGACGTTGGCGGCGACATCACCGGCGGCATGAACGACTGGCGCCAGTTCGTCCGCCGGCCCGTCCTGGCGCTGCGCCCTTGGCGCACCCCGGTGAAGGGCCTGTACCTGTGCTCGGCCTCGACCCCCCCGGGCGGGGGAGTGCATGGGATGTGTGGGTTCCACGCCGCCCAGTGCGCGTTGTCAGACCACCCCGCCTGACGGGCTTCAGAGCGCCAGCGCCACGCGCCGCCCCTCGAGGATGGCTTCGTGGATCGTGCGCGGGGCGACGCAGTCACCGGCCTGGGCGGTGACGCCTGGGCGCGGGTCGTCGGGGAGGCGGTAACCGCAGTCGACGACGGCGCCGCAGGGGATCGCCCGCCGCTCGCCGCTGAAGCGGTCCTCGACGACGCACTCGCCGGCGCGCAGCAGGCGCGGGATGGTCCGCCGCTCGATGCGCACGCCCGCCCGCGCCAACCTGGTGTTGGCCGGGGCCAGGTCACCCGAGCGGGCCAGTTCGTTGCCGGCCAGCTGGTCCTGGGTGATCAGGACGGCCCGCGATCCGAGCTCCTCGGCGAGGGCCACGCCGATCGGACCGCCGATCGGGTCGAGGATCACGACGTCGCCGTCGCTCGGCAGGTCGACGTCACCGCGGCGCAGCGCCAGGACGTCGATCACCAGTGCACCGTCCTCGACCAGGTGATCCGGGCGACCCGGGCGCGAGCCCGTGCACTGCACCACGGCGTCGACCCCGTCCGGGACGTCGGTCGCGCCGAGGCGCACGTCGACGCCGAGCCGATCGACCTCGGCGGCCAGCCACCTGACCAAGGCGCCGTTCGGCCCGGCGACCGCCGGCACGCCGCCGAGCCGGTCGTCGCGCTCGACGAGCGTGACGCGGTGGCCACGGAGCGCGGCGATCCGCGCCGTCTCCAGCCCGGCCGGCCCGCCGCCGACGACGGCCACCGATCGTGCCGTGCGGGCGGGCCGGGTCCAGTCCGGGTCCTCGGTTTCTCGTCCCGCCGACGGCTCGCCGATGCACGTGACGAGCGGGTTGCGGGCGTCGCGCACCTGGCACACCTGGTTGCAGCGGGTGCATGGGCGGATCCGGTCGGCGTGGCCGGCGCGCACCTTGGCGATGAGGTCCGGGTCGGCGATCTGCGCCCTCGTCATCTCGACGCCGGCGCACCCCCGTTCGACGGCCCATGCCGCCTGGTCGACGTCGACCACCGACCCTTGGACCAACACCGGCACAGGCACCGTCTCGGCCATCAGCACGGCCACGTCGATGTTGAAGCCGGGCGGCTGGTGGAAGTCGGGTCGGGTCTGCTCGACGGAGAAGATGGCGCCGCGCACGACCACGAGCGCGTCGACGTGGTCGACCAGTCCGGCCGCCACCCCCGGCGCCTGCTCCGGCGTGATGCCGGCCCACGGCGCCAGCTCGTCGCACGACAGGCGCAGCACCACCAGCCGGGTGGGTCCGACCGCCGACCGCACCGCCGCCAGCACGTCCCGGGCGAAGCGCATCCGATCCCCGCCCCACTCGTCGTCGCGCTGGTTGGTCAGCCCGGACAGGAACTGGCGCACCAGGCTGTGCTGGCCGGCGTTGACCTCGACGCCGTCACACCCCGCCTCGACGGCCAGCTTGGCGGCGGCCCCGAACCCGCTGACGACGGCGGCGATGTCGTCGGCCTCCATCCACTTCGGGACCTCGCGCGTGGCGACCTCGGGCACCCGCGACGGCGCCCAGAGCGGCAGCTGGCTGTACGCCGACGAGCCCTGGCCGCCGGCGTGGTCCAGCGAGGCCAGCACCAGCGCGCCCTCGTCGTGGCCGGCGCCGGCGATCGCCGCCCACCCGTCGGCGCAGCGTTCGGCAAGCGGCGCCCGCTCGTACGGCCAGTCGGACTCGTGGACGCTGGCCCCCTCGACGACGATCGTGCCGCACCCGCCACGCGCCCGGCGCCCGTAGTAGGCGGTGTGACGGTGCGTCAGCCGGCGTTCCTCGTCGCCGAGGTTGGTCACGTGCGGCCCGAACAGCACCCGATTGGGCGCCGTGCGCGGACCCAGGTCGAGCGGTTCGAGCAGCCGGGCGCCGCGACTCGTCATCGACGGCCGGTCGCTAGCGACGGGTGAACAGGACGGGCTGTGGCGCGGCCGCGCCCGGCCGGGAGTGGTCCATCGCCGGACGCGGGGCGGCGCCGACGCCGGCCAGCGCGGCCTCGCCGTGGCCGTGGACGCACTCCGGGTCGGGGCCGTCGAGCGGGAGGCCGGTGAAGAACTTGGCGGCCATGCAGCCGCCTTGGCAGGCATCCCAGCTGCCGCAGCTGGCGCACGCTCCGGCCGACTGCGGCTGGCGCAGGTCGTGGAACAGCTCGCTCTCACGCCACACCGCCGTGAACCCGCCCGGGTCGCGCACCGACCCGGCCCGGAACTCGTCGTGGATCACGAACGGGCAGGCGTAGACGTCGCCGATCGGGTCGATCAGGCAGACGACCCGCCCGGCCCCGCACATGTTGAGGCCCGGCAGCGGCTCGCCGAGGGCGTTCAGGTGGAAGAAGGAGTCGCCGGTGAGCACCGTGTCGCCGTGGTCGAGCAGCCACCGGTAGATCTGCCGCTGCTGATCCGTCGTCGGGTGCAGTTGTCCCCAGCTGTCGGCGCCGCGGCCCGACGGGCGCAAGCGGGTCACCCGCAGCTGGGCGCCGTAGCCGTCGGCCAGCGCCTTCAGGTCGTCGAGTTGGTCGACGTTGTGCCGGGTGACGACGATCGAGATCTTGAACGGGCCGAAGCCGGCTTCGGCGAGGTGGTCCATCGCCCGTCGCGCCGCAGCATGGGACCCGGCGCCGCGCACGGCGTCGTTGGTCGTCGCGTCGAGGCCGTCGAGGCTGATCTGCACGTCGAGGTAGTCCATCGCCGCCAAGCGACGGGCGGCCGCGGCGTCGAGGAACGTGCCGTTGGTCGAGAACTTGACGCCGATGCCGTTGCCGACGGCGTGGTCGACGAGCGGGAAGAAGTCCCGCCGCAACATCGGCTCGCCGCCGCCGACGTTGATGTAGAAGACCTGCAGCCGATGCAGCTCGTCGAGCACGGCGATGGCCTCGGCCGTCGACAGCTCGCGCGGGTCGCGGCGGCCCGACGACGACAGGCAGTGGACGCACGACAGGTTGCAGGCGTACGTCAGCTCCCACGTCAGGCAGATCGGTGCGTCGAGCCCGCTCTTGAGCCGCTCGACCAGCGTCGCGGTGCTCACGCCATGGCTGCCTGTTCGCTCGCCCACTCGGGCTGCGCCGTGTGCGGTCGGCCCGGACGCTCGCTCACGCTGTGACCATCCCGGCCCGCTCCAGCGACTCCAACCCGGCGACGAACGATGGCCAGCGCGACTGATCGATGCCACTCGCTTCCAGCGCGTCGGCCACGGTGTCGTGCTCTGGCAGGGCCTCGACCACGCGCACGAGGTCCGGGTGCTTGAGGAAGATCAGCTTGCGGTTGCCCGAGTGGTAGGCGAGCGCGCCGAACGGCTCGCGCCGCAGTGCGACCTGCGGGTGCAGTGCGAGGCGCCGGTCGAGCATGCGCTCAGTAGACGCCGCACATCCCGTCGATCGAGATCTCCTCGACCAGCAACTCCTCCTCGACGAGCTCCTCCGGCTCCTCGACGGACGACTCCGGCCCGACTTCGATGACGTTGGCGTCCATCCCGCCGAGCGTACGTCCATCCGAGTGTTTGGTGGCATCCGAGTGTTTCGAGCATGGCCTCCCCGCACGAAACACTCGGACGCGAGGAAACACTCGGATGGTGGGAACTCCCTTCGCTGGGGGTCGGCGCGGGGGCGAGACTTGCCAGCATGGCGGAGCCTTCCCCGTCCCGCCGGCGCGCCCTGCTGGCCCTCCTGCGACCCGACGCTCGGCGGTGGGTCGGCCTCGGCGCGCTCGTGACGGTCTCCTCGGCGCTGACGTTGGCCGGCCCGCTCGTCGTGCGTCGGGTCGTCGACCGAGCCGGCGACGGCGCCACTGCGGGCGAGCTGGTCCGCCTCGCCATCCTGTTCCTGGTCATCGCGCTGGCCACCCAGATCATCGCCGTCGTCGTCGTCCGCCGGGCGACGATCACCGCCTGGGAGACGACGAACGAGCTGCGCATGGGAATCACCCGCCACGTGCTCGGGCTCGACCACGAGTTCCACCGCCGGCACACGCCCGGCGAGCTGATCCAGCGCGTCGACGGCGACGTGACCTCGGTCTCCGAGCTGCTCGGCCGCGTCGTCCCCAAGGTCGCCGGCGGGGCGGTGCTCGTCGCCGGCATGGTCGTCGTCCTTACCGTGCTCGACTGGCGCCTGGGCACCGGCATGATCGTGTTCCTCGTCGTCGCCGTCCTGGTGACGCTGCGCGGCCGGCATCGCGCGATCAGCGAGTCGGCCGACGAGCTCGATTCCTACGCCCGGCTGTACGGCGGCATCGAGGAACGGCTCACGGCGGCCGAGGACCTCCGGTCGAACGGTGCCGGGCCCCACGCGCTCTCGCGGTTCGTGGAGGACTCGTCGGCCACGTTGCTGACGACCGTGCGGCGGGAGCGAGCCTTCCTCCACCTGTGGTGGAAGGTCCAGAGCGCGTTGACGGCCGGCACCGTGGCGGGCCTGGTCGCCAGCGCTCTGCTCGTGGCCAACGGGCTGATCACGGTCGGGACGGCGTTCCTGCTGTTCCAGTACCTCCTACTCGTCAAGCGGCCGCTGGAGGAGCTGGTCGACGAGCTGGAGACGGTGCAGAAGGCCAACGGCGCGATGGTGCGCGTCGTCGACCTGCTCGACGAGCAGCCGTCGATCGTCGACTCCGGCAGGGTGTCCCCGCCGGTCGGGCCGTTGTCGATCGACCTGCACGACGTCTCGTTCGGATACGACAGCCCGGGCCAGGACCTGACGCTGCACGACGTCGACGTCATCGTCGGCGGCGGCCGCTCGGTCGGCGTGGTCGGCCGCACCGGCAGCGGCAAGACCACGTTCTCCCGCCTGCTGCTGCGCCTCGTCGAGGCGACCAGCGGGTCAGTGCGGCTCGGTGGCGTGCCGATCGCCGACATCCCGCTGGCCGAGTTGCGTCGGCGGGTCGCCCTCGTGCCCCAGGAGGTCGAGCTGTTCGAGGGCACGATCCGCGACAACGTCACGTTGTTCGACCCGACCCCCACCGATGCCGACGTCGTCGACGCGCTGCATCGGGCCGGATTGGGTTCCCTGGCGTCCGGCGGCATCGACCGTGTCCTCGGTGCCGCCGGCGCCGGCCTGTCGGCGGGCGAGGCCCAGCTGCTGGCGATGGCGCGGGTCTGGTTGCGGCGGCCCGACCTCGTCGTCCTCGACGAGGCGACGGCCCGCATCGACCCGGCCACCGAGGCCAAGCTGGAGGCCGCACTGGCCGAGCTGATGGCCGGCCGTACGACGGTCGTCATCGCTCACAAGCTGTCGACGTTGCGGATGGTCGACGAGGTGATCGTGTTCGACCACGGCCGGGTCGTCGAGCACGACGACCGCGCCCTGTTGATGGCCGACGGCGGCAGCCGCTACCGCATGCTGCTGGACCTGGCGCTGGAGATGGAGCCGGTCTCGTGACCACCGCGACCACCACCACGACGCTCCCGGTCTGGCGGCTGGCGTGGCGGGTCAGCCAGCACGAGCCGCGCTCGTTCTGGCTCGGCTGGGCTGCCTTCGTCGTGTTCTTCTCGCTCCCGGCGCTCAACGGCTTCGTGCTCAGCCAGGGGTTCGAGGCGATCGCCCAGGACGACACGGCGACCGTGCTGCGGTGGGCCGTTCTGTTCGCCGCGGTCGAGACGGTCCGGATGGCCACGGTCCACTACGGCGCGCTGGTGTGGATGCGGGCGTGGGTGCACATGCAGAGCTTCCTGCGGGCCAACCTGCTCGCCGCCCAGGTGGCCAGCGGCGGCCGGCATGCTGGGCAGCCGGTCGGCTCGGCGGGTGAGGCGCTGACCCACTTCCGCGACGACACCGAGGACATCGCCATGCTCGTCGACGGGATGATCGACGTGTCCGGGGGCGTGGTCTTCACCGTCGCCGCCGGGTTCCTGCTCGGCGCCGCGGACGCCACCGGTGCAGCGATCCTCGTGCTGCCGCTGCTCGGCGTGGCCGTCGCCACCCGTGCCCTCGACGGGCGCATCAAGGCGTACCGGGCCGCCGACCGGGAGGCCACTGCGCGGGTCACCGGGCTGGTCGGCGACATCATGGCGGCCGCCACGACGGTCAAGGTCAACGCCGCCAGCGAACCGCTGCTGGCCCGACTGCGCCGCCTCGTCGATGAGCGGCGGGACACGGCCGTGCGCGATCGCGTCCTGGACGAGTCGGTGTTCGCCTTCAGCCACGGCGCCGCCGATGTCGGCCTCGGCCTGGTGCTGATCGTCAGCGCCGGGGCGTTGGCGTCCGGGGCGTTCGACGTCGGGACCCTGGCGCTGTTCGTGTCGTACCTCGGCTGGTTGAGCTTCATGCCGCGCATGGTCGGTCGGGTCCTCGCCCGCCGAAAGCAGGGCGGGGTGGCGTTCGATCGCATGCGCCGCCTCGTCGCCGAGGAGGACGCCCGCAACACCGTCCTGCCGCGCGTCCTGCCGCTGGAGGCGCGCCAGCGGGATCGCGCCGGGCCGCCCGCCGCCGGGCGTCCGGCTCGAGTACCGCTGAACCAGCTCGAGGTGGTCGGACTGTCGGCGCGCTACACCGGCGGGCGCGGCGTGCAGGACGTCACGCTGACCATCCGGCGCGGGCAGTTCGTGGTGGTCACCGGACCGGTCGGCGCCGGCAAGAGCACGCTGCTGCGAGCGATCCTCGGGTTGACCTGGAACGCGGACGGGTCCGGGGAGGTGTGGTGGAACGGCACAGCGATCGCCGACCGTGCCGCCTTCTTCGTCCCGCCGAACGCCGCCTTCCTACCGCAGGTGCCCCAGCTCGTCTCGGACTCGGTGCGCGACAACGTCGGCCTCGGTCCCGTGCCGCCGGACGACCTGGCCAGGGCGTTGGCGATGGCGGCCATCGACGACGACATCGCCGCCCTCCCCGGCGGTGACTCGACGATGATCGGCCCGCGCGGCCTGCGCCTGTCGGGCGGTCAGCGCCAGCGGTTGGCGACGGCTCGGGCCCTCGTCCACGCGCCCGAGCTGGTCGTGCTCGACGACCTGTCGAGCGCCGTGGACGTGGAGACCGAGCTGCAGCTGTGGGACAACCTGGCCGCCGCCGGCCTGACGGTGCTGGCGGTGTCGCACCGGGCGGTGGCGTTCGAGCGGGCCGACCTCGTCGTCGAGCTCGACGCCGGCCGCCGCGTCTGACCCAGCTGCATCGGAGGGTTTCGCTGCATCGGAGGGTTTGCGGACCGGATGCCGGTCCGCAAACCCTCCGATGGCCGGGTCACCGGACCGCTACGGTCGCGCCCCCCGTGGCGCACCTGGAGTCGTTCCCCGAGCTCGCCGACGAGCAACGGCAGCTGGAGTTCGCCCGCGCCTCCCGCGACGGGATGATCGAGCGGTTGCGCCGTGTCGATCCGCAGAGTGCAGCGGACGACTTCACGGCCGAGTACGTCGAGGTCACGGTCGCCGAGGCGCTCGAGGATCTCGCCGCCCCCGGTGCCGGCGACTTCTTCGGGCGCATCGACTCGACCGCCGGCCCAACCGCCGAGCGTTGGTACATCGGGCGGCGGCACATCGAGGACGACCGCCACGATCCGGTGGTTGTCGACTGGCGGGCTCCGATCGCCGCGCCCTTCTACCGGGCGACGGCCGCCGACCCGCTGGACGTCGACCTGCGACGACGGTTCACGCTCGACGACGGTCAGCTGACCGCCTACCTCGACGAGCACCTGGACGACCCCGACGCCGCCGACGTGGCCGGTGGGATCCCCGACCCGGTGCTCGCCGAGATCGGCGCCGAGCGGACCGGGGCCATGCGCGAGATCGTGGCGACGATCCAAGCCGAACAGGACCTGGTCATCCGGGCGCCGATCGACCAGGTGCTGGTCGTCCAGGGCGGACCGGGGACGGGCAAGACGGCGGTGGCGTTGCACCGCGCCGCCTACCTGCTGTTCGAGCACCGGCGGCGGCTGGCCCGGGACGGCATCCTGGTGATCGGACCCAACCGGGCGTTCCTCGACTACATCGCCAACGTGCTCCCGTCGCTGGGCGAGCGCAGTGTGCGCCAGTGCACCGTGCTCGACCTGTGCACGCCGAAGGTCGACATCACCGGCGTGGACGACCCGGCGACAGCTCGGGCCAAGGGATCCTCGGCGATGCTCGGCCAACTGGCGCTGGCCGCCGACCGGGCGATCCAGCCGCCGGCCGACGACGTCGTCGTGCCGGTCGGCGTCAGACGGATCGTGTTCGGGCGGGACGAGGTGACGGAGTGGCTGGCGCGGGCGACCGGCGGCGTCGTGCCGTTCAACCAGCGGCGGTTGCGCCTGCGAACGATCGCCCAGCAGGAGCTGCGGCGGCGCACGGACCGCGACGACCTGTGGTCCCAGGCCGGCCCGCTGCGCACGGCGCTCGACAAGGCGTGGCCGATGCAACAGCCCGTGCGGCTGGTCGATCGGCTGCTCGCCGGTCCCGGCGGACGCCGCCGGGCGTGGACCGCCGCCGACCAATTGCTCGTCGACGAGGCCAACTCGTTCCTCAACGGCCCACCGGCGACGTACGGCCACGTGGTCGTCGACGAGGCCCAGGACCATTCGGCCGTCGGCCTGCGGGTGATCGCTCGGCGCAGCCCGGCGGCGTCGATGACGCTCGTCGGCGACGTGGCCCAGTCGACCAGCCCGGCCGGTCAGGAGCGGTGGGCGGACGTGTTCGAGTGGGTCGGCGCTGGGCAGGTGGCGGAGCTGACGATCGGGTACCGCGTCCCCGAGCCGATCCTGTCGGTGGCCAACCGCCTGCTGCCGCTGACCGGCGTCGATGCCGCGGCGAGTCGCAGCGTGCGGCGCGAGGGCGGTGCGCCGGGGTGGACCCACACCACAACCGAGGGGCTGGCGGCCGAGGTGGCGCTCGTGGTCGCCGGCGTGAAGCACCGCCACCGGTTGACCGGTGTGGTCGCCCCACTCGACCACCACGCCGCGGTCACCGCCGCGCTGGCCGACGCCGGGCTGGTGGCCGTCGACCACCTCCACCAGCTGTCGGGGGCCGAGGTGCCGATGTTCGGGCCGGAGCAGGTGAAGGGCCTCGAGCTCGACGGCGTCGTCGTCGTGCAGCCGGACGAGATCATGGACGGCACCCCGCGTGGTGCCCGCCTGCTGTACGTGGCGATGACCCGCGCCGTCCAGGAGCTGGCCTTCGTCACCACGTCCCCCCGCCCCACCCCGGCCATCGCCTGAAGGGGCATCCGTCAAACCCTCGGATGGCCGGTGGCCGTAGCCTGCGGCCGATGGCGATCGGGCCGATGACGGATGCCGAGCGCTACCGGTTCGACGTGCAGGGATTCCTCGTCCGGCGCGGCGTGCTGACCGACGGCGAGGTCGAGGCGCTGCAGGCGGCGATCGACGTGCTCGACGTGCCGCGGCCGGGCCTCGACATCGGCAGCCAGCGGTTCAGCGGCCACCTGGCCGTGGCCCGCCGGTTCCGGGACCTGATCGACCACCCGGCCGTGCTGGAGATCGTGCGCGAGATCTGCGGGGCGACGGTGCGGCTCGACCACGCCTACGGGATCGTCATGACGCAGGGCACCAGCGGGCTGGCACTCCACGGCGGCGGCACCCCGTTCGACCCGGCCCAGTACTACGTGGTGCGCGACGGCCGGATCCGCACCGGACTGGTCGCCGTGCAGTGGGCGCTGGTCGACCACCCGCCCGGCGGCGGCGGGTTCGTGTGCATCCCGGGCAGCCACCACGCCGGGTTCACCTTGCCGGCCACGTACGACCGCGAGATCGCCGTCGAGGTGCCGCTCGGCGCCGGCGACGTGGTGGTCTTCACCGAGGCGCTGACCCACGGCACCCTGCCGTGGCGCAACCGGGACGAGCGCCGCACGTTGGTCTACAAGTACTCGCCGGGCAACTCGGGCTACGACGTCGGCCGCTGGCCGGCGGAGCTGCTCGACGCCTGCACGCCCCGCCAGCGCCTGCTGCTGCAACCCCCGAGCGTCGGCGGCCACCAGCCCGTCGCGCCGTGAGCCCGTTCGATCGCTTCTGGCGGTAGCAACCGGCCGTTGTGAGTCGGTTGCGACGGCCAGAAGCGGTGTGGCGGGGCGACGGCGACGTCAGGCGTTGGTCGTCGCCACGCGCCGAGCGGTGCCGGTCAGCTCGAGGGCGGCGACGGCGCCGATGACGAGCACGGCCGGGGAGTCGATCGTCGTCGTGGCCAGGTCGCCGAGCCGGCACCGGGCGACGACCTGTTCGGGCGTCGTGGCCGAGCGGATGGCGGCGACGGGCGTGGCGGCGTCGAGCCCGCCGGCGACCAGCTCGGCGGCGATGGAGCCGCGCTGGCTGACCCCCATCAACACGACGATCGTGCCGCCGACCTTGGCCAGCGACCGCCAGTCGACGTCGGGCTCGCCGGCCCGCCGGTGCCCCGTGACGACGGTGACCGCGGCGGCGACGCCTCGGTGGGTGACGGGCACCCCGGCGGCTGCCGGCGCGGCGACGGCTGACGTGATGCCGGGCACGACCTCGAACGGGATGCCGGCATCGAGCAGTGCCTGGGCCTCCTCGCCGCCGCGCCCGAACACGAACGGGTCGCCACCCTTCAGCCGCACGACGTGCTGGCCGGCCTCGGCCAGCTGCACGAGCAGCGCCGAGATCAGCTCCTGCGGGACCGGTCGGCCCGGGCGCTTGCCGACGTCGATCCGCTCGACGTGCGGCGGCACCAGGTCGAGCACGCCGTCGCCGACGAGGGCGTCGTGGACCACGACGTCGGCCTCAGCCAGCCGATGCGCCGCCCGCAACGTCAGCAGCTCGGGATCGCCAGGCCCAGCCCCAACCAGCGACACGTGCCCGGCGGTCACATCGCCACCTCGGCTGGTTCGGCCCGGCGGCGACGGCGGACGGTGGGCTCCGGGAGCAAGGTCTCGATGGTCGGCGCGCCCACGCCGGCCGACCAATCGCCGAACGTCCCGGACCCGTCGGAGGACGTGGCGTACCCGGCCAGCACCGGGGCCAGCAGGGCGGGGATCTCGTCGAGCGGGACGTCGGTGCGGATCCGCTGGCCCAGGCGCTCGCCCGCCGCCGACCCACCGACGTAGACGTCGTAGGTCGTCTTGGTCCGCCCGACGATGCCGATCTCGGCCGAGTACGGCCGGGCGCACCCGTTCGGGCAGCCGGTCATGTTCAGCCGGATCGGTACGTCGCCGTTGCCCGTGTCGGCGAGCACCTTCTCCAACCGGGTCACCAGCTCCGGCAGCACGCGTTCGGCCTCGCCCAGCGCCTGGCCGCACGTTGGCAGCGCAGGGCAGGCGATGGCCAGCCGGCGCAGCGCGCTGACGTCACCGGCCAGCGCCACCCCATGGGCTCGCAGGCGGTCCTCGACCTCGCCGATTCGGGCCGGCTCGATGCCGTACAGCAGGAGGTCCTGGCGCGGCGTCACCCGCAGCTGGGTCACCGTGCCGTCGGCCACCAGCGACCGCAGCGCGGTGCGCAGGTCGACGCCGTCCCGGTCGGCCACCTTGCCCGACGGCACCGGCAGCCCGATCACGCCGTCGCGCCTCCCGTGGTACTCCTCGGGCTCCCACGGCGCCAGCTCGATCGGCGGCGCCAGCGTGAACCCGACCCGTCGGCCGACCTCGCCTCGCACCCAGTCGATGCCCCGCTCGTCGACCAGGTACTTCAGGCGGGCCCGGTGGCGGTCGTCGCGGTTGCCATGGTCGCGCTGCGTCGTGACGATCGCCTCCACGACGTCGACCACCCGCTCGGGCTCGACCCAGCACAGCGCCGTGGCCAAGCGGGGGTAGGTGTCGTCCTCGCGGGCGTGGGCCATCCCCTGGCCGCCACCGACGTGCACCACGTAGCCGGTCACCTCGCCCGTCAGACCGTCGCGCAGCGTGGGGACGATGCCGACGTCGTTGGACAGCACGTCGACGCTGTTGTCGCCCGGCCAGGCCACGGCGATCTTGAACTTGCGGGGGAGGTACACGTCGCCGTAGATCGGCTCGGGCCCGTCGAGCCGACCATCCGGCCCGGAGTCCGGCCCGGTCCCCGGCTCGGCCGTGACGGCCCGCTCGCCGTCGACCCACAGCTCCCAGTACGCCGTGGTGCGCGGCCGGAACCGGGCGACGATGGCGTCGACCAACGGCTCGACGACGGCCTGGCGCTCGTCGGGCCACGGTGACCCCATCACGTTGCGCACCACGTCGCCGCAGGCGGCCAGCGTTGTGAGCAGGGCGTCGTTGATGCCGCCCACCAGCGGGCGCAGCGACCCCTTGCGCACGACGTGGAACTGGACGCCCTGGCGGGTCGTCAGCCGCATGGTGCCGTCGGCCAGATCGGCCACCCGATCGAGGGCCAGCCACTGCTCGCCGGTCAGGCGACCGCCGGGGACGGCGGCGCGCACCATGCACGAGTGGTCGAGCGGCAGCTTCTTGGCCCGCCGGGCGCGGCGGACGTCGCGGTCGTCCTGCTGGTAGATGCCATGGAACTTGAGCAACACGACGCTGTCGTGGTCGAACTCGTCGGTCGTCGCCGCCAGCTCGTCGGCGAGCGCGCCACGCAGGTGGCCGCTGGCCGCGCTTGACGTCCTCGACGCTCACGCAGCTGCCCGTTCGCTCGCACACTCGCGCCGATGCGCGTGTCGCCGACCCGGACGCTCGCTCACCCCACCCAGTCAACCAAATGTTGACTGAGTTCATCAACTTTGTCAGGAACTATCGTGAGGGGGTGACCGGCCGCTTCGAGTACCCGGTGGTGCTGGACGTCTCGGGGGTGCCGGTGCTCGTCGTCGGGGCCGGGCCGATCGCCGCCCGCAAGGTGGCCGGGCTGGCCGCCGCCGGGGCGGTGGTCCGGGTCGTCGCGCCGGACGTCTCGGCCCAGCTCGACCTCGCCCAGGTCGCTGACCTGCGACGACGGCCCTACGAGGTGGCTGACCTCGACGGCGTCCGGCTCGTCGTCACGGCCACCGGCCTGGCCCACGTCGATGCCGCCGTCGCTGCCGACGCGACCGCCGCCGGCCTGTGGGTCAACGCCGCCGACCAGCCGGCGGACTGCTCGTTCATCCTCCCGGCGATCGCCCGCAACGGCCCGCTGTCGATCGCCGTGAGCACCGGTGGCGCCAGCCCTGCCCTGGCCCGCCGGCTGCGCGACCACGCCGCCGCGCTCCTGACCGACGAGGTCGTCGCCCTCGCCGCCGACCTGGCCACCCGCCGCCGCCAGCTCCGGGAACAGGGCCGATCCACGGAGGACGTCGACTGGTCCCCCCACCTCGACCCCGTCCTCCCACCCCCCACCACCCCCTGAGGTTCTCAAGCGTTTTCAGGGTCCACATGCGGCCCTCTTCCGCCGTAACAGTTGCAAGCGGAGCGCTCGCGCCGGTTCTGCGGGTGGAATTGGGCCGCATACGACCCCTGAAAACGCTTGAGAACCCGATGGGATGGGGGGCGGGGCCGGGCGGGGCGGGCTTACCTGGGGCTCACCTGGGGATCACAGATCGATCACAGGTCGGGCCGACCATCGGCTCTTGTGGCCCGCACCCGGCGGGTCGGACAGGAGCACGGTCCCATGCGCAGAATCATCCCCGCCACCATCGCCACGATCGCCGCCGTCGGCGTCGCCGCTGCCCTCGCCGTCACCGCCGTGGGGTCCGGGGCCGCATCGGCCCAGGAGGAACCCTCGCCGCCCCAGCCGCGCGCCGAGTTCGTGTGCGCCAACCTCGATCAGATCCAGGCCTTGCAGGCCGACCACACCACGCTGATCAGCGACCGCCTGGCGCTGCTCGGCGAGGCCCGCGCCGCGGCCGAGGCGGCTGGCGACGCCGAAGCCGTCGAGCGCATCGACCGTCGGACCGCACGAGTCACGGAGCGCCAGGGCAAGGTCGCCGAGCGCACCGAACGCCTGGTGACGTTCGCCGCCGAGCACTGCGGCTGACGCCACGCCACGCACCCGCCCGAGCGGATGGGGACCTCGACGGGGGACCCCGGTACTGTCGAGCCGACATCGGTACGTCGCGGATCGGGGGCACAACGTGAAGACCAAGGCGGCCATCCTCTGGGAGGTCAACCAGCCGTGGAGCGTCGAGGAGATCGAGCTCGATCCGCCCGGTCCGGGTGAGGTGCTCGTCGAGGTGGCCGCCTCCGGCATGTGCCACTCCGACGAGCATCTCGTGACCGGTGACCTCCCGTTCGAGCTGCCGATCATCGGCGGCCACGAGGGCGCAGGGGTCGTCAAGGAGGTCGGCGACAACGTCAGCTGGCTGGCCCCGGGCGACCACGTCGTGTTCGGGTTCATCCCGTCCTGTGGCCGCTGCCCGTCCTGCTCCACCGGCCACCAGAACCTGTGCGACCTCGGCGCCCTGATGGGCCTCGGCATGCAGGTCGCCGACGGCACGTCCCGCCACCACGGCCAGGGCAAGGACCTCGGCCTGATGTGCCTGCTCGGCACGTTCGCCCACCACACCGTCGTCAACGAGGCGAGCTGCATCAAGCTCGAGCCGGACATCCCGCTCGACCGGGCGTGCCTCCTCGGCTGTGGCGTGGTGACCGGATGGGGCTCGGCCGTGTACGCCGCCGAGGTGACCCCCGGCGACGTCGTGGCCGTGGTCGGTGTCGGCGGCATCGGGGCCAACGCCATCCAGGGCGCCAAACTGGCCGGCGCCAAGCAGATCTGGGCCATCGACCCGCTGGAGAACAAGCGCGAGAAGGCGATGGAGTTCGGCGCCACCCACACCGCCGCCTCGCTGGAAGAGGCGGTCGAACCGATCACCGACGCCTCGTGGGGCCGGATGGCCAACAAGACGATCATGACCATGGGCGTCGGCTCCGGTGAGCTGCTCGCCGCGGCGCTGGCCATCACGGCCAAGCGGGGACGCGTCGTCGTGACCAACATCCACCCGGCACTCGAGGTGACGGCCAACGTCAGCCTGCTCGACTTGACGCTGATGGAGAAGCAGGTCGTCGGCTCCCTGTTCGGATCGGCCAACCCGCGCGCCGACATCCCCAAGCTGCTCGAGCTGTGGCGCGACGGCCAGCTCGATCTCGACGGGCTCGTCACCAAGACCTACGACCTCGACGGCGTCAACGACGGCTACGACGACATGCGCGCCGGCAAGAACATCCGTGGGGTGATGGTCTACAGCTGACGTTCGGCGCGCCGCCCCCATGCACGACGTCCGCTCGGTCCTCGAGCGCCTGACCGGACGGTTGGTCGGTCGCCGGCGCGAGCTCGAGCTGGTGCTCGCCGCACTGGAGGCCGGCCGGCACATCGTGATCGAGGGCCCGCCCGGCACTGGCAAGTCGACGCTGCTGCGGGCCGTCGCCGATGAGCTGCACGTCGGGTTCGAGTTCGTCGAAGGCAACGCCGAGCTGACGCCGGCGCGGCTGGTCGGTCACTTCGACCCGGCGCGCGTCCTCGCCGACGGCTACGACCCCGACGTCTTCGTCGACGGACCGCTCGTGACGGCGATGCGCGACGGCGCGCTGCTCTACGTCGAGGAGCTCAACCGGGTGCCGGAGGAGACGCTCAACGTGTTGATCACGGTGATGAGCGAGCGCGAGCTGCACGTGCCGCGCCTCGGGCGGATCGTCGCCGATCCCGGGTTCCGGCTGGTTGCCGCGATGAACCCGTTCGACGCCGTCGGCACGGCGCGCATCTCGAGCGCCGTGTACGACCGCGTGTGCCGGCTCGCCGTCGACTACCAGACGGCGGCCGAGGAGGCGGCGATCGTGACTCGATCCAGCCCTGCCGCCGACGCGTCGTGGGTCGAGCGGGTCGTCGAGCTGGTGCGCCGGACTCGCGACCACCCGGAGCTGCGGGTCGGTTCGTCGGTCCGCGGCGCGCTCGATGCCACCGCCGTCGTCACGTCGCTGGCCGAGCTGCGCGGTGGCCCGCCCGACAGCGACGGGGTCGGGCTCGACGCGGTGCTCGTGGCGCTGTCGGGGCGCGTTCGTCTGCGCGAGGGCTCGATGCGCACGACCGACGAGATCATCACCGAGCTGTGGCATGCCGTCTTCGGCGGGGGCGCGGTGCAGGCAGACGGCGACGGTGCGTCGACGGGAAAAGCCTCGGCCCCGACGGGGGCGTCCCGGTCCTGAAGGAAGGAGCGGCGGCGGCCGATGCCATCGCCGCCGCCCAACGTTCCACGACGTCACGCCGCGAGCTCTCCCGTCGGCCCGGCTTCGAGGAGGTGTCGCCAACGATCGGCGAGCTCGACGAGGCGGCGTTCGACGATGCCATGGCAACCGACGCCGACGACGCCCTGGCGATGCTCGCCGACATGACCCGGGCGACCGATGCCCGCCTGCGCGACCTGGCCCGACGGCTGGCCGGGCGCCTGGTGCTCGACGTCGCCCGGCGCGGTCCGAGCCGACGGCGCGGCACGGGCCGCATCGAGGCCGCCCCGTACGAGCCGACGGCCGGCGACCTCGACCTCGACGCCAGCACCGAGGCGATCGTCGAGTCGCGAGCGGCACGGTCGGCCGTCGATCCCGAGCGGCTCCGGGTCCGCCGGTGGGTCCAGCCGCGCACGGCGGTCTGCCTGCTCGTCGATCGCAGCGGCTCGATGGGCGGGGCTCCGCTGGCGACGAGCGCGGTCACGGCGGCGGCGGTCGCGCTGCGGGCGACGGAGGACTTCAGCGTCGTGTCGTTCGCCAAGGAATCCGTGGTCGTCAAGGCGCAGGACGTGGCGGTGCCGGCCGAGGTCGTCGTCGACGGGGTGCTGTCACTGCGTGGCCACGGCACCACGGACCTTGCCGGCGCCCTGACGGTCGCCGGTCGTCAGCTCGGCCGGTCGACAGCGGGTCGCAAGTTGGCGATCCTCCTGTCGGACTGTCGGGCCACCGAGTCCGGCGACGTCGTGCAGGCCGCTGCGGCGCTCGACGAGCTGGCGATCATCGCCCCTGCCGACGACGCCGACGACGCCACCGCGCTCGCCCGCGCCGTCGGTGCGGCGATGACCACGGTCACCGGCCCGACCGCCGCCGCCGACGCCATCGCCCGCGTCCTCCACTGATCTTCCGTTTACGTCCGGATTCTGGTCGCCAGTGCGACCAGAATCCGGACGTAAACGAGGGCTGGGGAGTGGGGTCAGCAGGTGACGTCGCGGGGCGGGACGATGCCGAAGGTGTTCTCCTCCGGACCGTCAGCGGGAGGGAGCGCCTCCGCCGTGACGGTCGACTCCTCCGGCTCCTCGGCGCCCGGTCGCGTCGCCGGGACGGTCGTGTCGGCGAACTCCTGCACCGGCGCCTCGGCGAGCGAGGTCTCGCCGCGGAACATGGCCAGGACCGCCTGCATGTTGTCGCCGTCGAGTTGGGGCTCGAGCACGTCGGCCCCGCTGCTGGTCTCCCGGCCGACTGCCTCGATCTGGTAGGTCGGGAACCCCGGCTGGACGTCGCGCATCACGCCGGCGAACTCCATCAACTTGGCCACCGACAGGCCCGGGTCGGTGACCACGTTGCCGCCCGTTGCGCTCTCGATCAGGCCGCGGGCCACGTTGGGGTCGAGCAGGCCCTTGGACAGCACGCTGGCCAGCGTCCGGCGCAGGAAGTCCTGCTGGCGGGAGATGCGTCCGAGATCGGACGTGACGTCACGCTCCCAGTTGCCGGAGCCTGGCGGATCCTCGTACTCGTACTTGCGGGAACGCACGTAGGCGAGGGCGTGGTCGCCGGTGAACGTGTAGCAGCCGGTCTGCAGCACCTCCAGCCCCGAGCCCTCGTCCCGGGCCGGGAACTCGAACGGCACGGCAACACCCCCGACGGCGTCGACGAGCGTCTTGAACGTGCAGAAGTCGACCTGGATGAAGTGGTCGATGCCGATGAAGAAGTTCTCGTAGATCGTGTCGATCAGCAGCTGCGGCTCGTCGCGCCGGTACGCCGAGTTGATGCGCGCCGTGTTGTCGCTGCCGGCGATCGTGACGTACAGGTCGCGGGGGAACGACAGCACGGCGACGCGCGAGGCGGCGGGGTCGACGCGGAACACCATGATCGTGTCGCTGCGCTCGCCGACACGGTCTTCGCCCTCGGTTCCGAACGCGTCGGCGTAGGGCGAGTTCGGGTCGACGCAGGCGCCGTTGTCGGCGCCGGTGATGAGGAAGTTCTTGGCCGTCGGGTCGGCGGGCGGGAACGTCGGCGGAGCGGTCGTAGCCGGTGCCGTTGCTGCGGAGCCTTCAGGTTGGGTGACCTCGGGTGTCGTCGGCGGCGGCACCGTGGCCGTCGACAGTGGGGCGACGGGGTCGTCGGCGGCGGCCGCGGTGGCGGGGTTGGTGATCTCGACGGTGTCGCGGTTGCGCCACAGCACATAGGCACCGGCCAGCCCGCCGGCGGCGAGGAAGGACACCACGGCGGCAGTGATCGTGAAGCCGATGGCGACGCGCTCGGGCCAGGTCCGGCCACCCTCCGCAGCTCGGTCGCTGCCCGCCCATGAGGCGCCGAAGTTACCGGAGAGTTCGGCTCGGCCACCGGCGGCTCCTGCGTGGCCGGGAGCGCAATGATGATGCCGTGTACGACGTCGTGATCGTCGGGGGCGGCTCGGCAGGGTCGGTGCTGGCCAACCGGCTGAGCGACGACCCATCGACGCGAGTGCTGGTGCTCGAGGCCGGTCGCCCCGACCATCGCTGGGACGTCTTCATCCAGATGCCGGCGGCGCTGATGTTCCCGAGCGGCAGCCGGCTCTACGACTGGCGCTACGTGTCAGAGCCCGAGCCGGACCTCGCCGGGCGACGCGTCCCCCACGCTCGCGGCAAGGTGCTCGGGGGCTCGTCGAGCATCAACGGGATGATCTTCCAGCGCGGGAACCCGCTCGACTACGAGCGGTGGGCGGCCGATCCCGGCATGGCTCGCTGGGACCACGCCCACTGCCTGCCGTACTTCCGGCGGATGGAGGACTGCCTGGCCGCCGCCGAGGACGACCCGTTCCGCGGCCACGGCGGCCCGCTGGTGCTTGAGCGTGGCCCGGCCACGAGCCCGCTGTTCGGAGCGTTCTTCGAGGCGGTCCAACAGGCCGGGGAGCACCTCACCGCCGACGTCAACGGGTATCGGCAAGAGGGGTTCGCGCCGTTCGATCGCAACCTGCACCGCGGGCGGCGGCTCAGCGCGTCGTGGGCCTACCTCCACCCCGTGCGGTGGCGACCCAACCTCGACGTGGTCACGCGCGCCCTCGTCACCGGGTTGGTCGTCCACGGAGATCGGGTCACTGGTGTCGAGTACCAGCGACCGGGTCGCCGGCACGAGCGCGTGACGGCAGGCGAGGTGATCCTCTGTGGCGGCGCCTTCAACTCTCCGCAGCTGCTGCAGCTGTCGGGCATCGGCGACGAGCGTCACCTGCGGTCGGTCGGCGTCGACGTGCGCCACCACCTGCCCGGCGTCGGTCGCAACTTGCAGGACCACCTCGAGGTCTACGTCCAGCACGCCAGCACGCGGCCGGTGTCCCTCAACCCGTCGCTGAAGTGGCGCCATTGGCCGTGGATCGGGATGCGCTGGCTGGCCCGACGGGGCCCTGGCGCGTCCAACCACTTCGAGGCGGGTGGCTTCATGCGCAGCAACGACGAGGTCGCCTACCCGAACCTGATGTTCCACTTCCTGCCGATCGCGGTCCGCTACGACGGGTCGAAGCCGGCCGCCGAGCACGGCTACCAGGTGCACGTGGGACCCATGTACTCCGATGCTCGGGGGACGGTCCTCATCCGCTCCACCGACCCTCGAGCGCACCCTGCCCTGCGGTTCAACTACTTGTCGACGGCGCAGGATCGGCGGGAGTGGGTGGAGGCGATCCGCCACACCCGGCGCCTGCTCGATCAACCGGCCTTCGCCCCGTTCGATGGCGGCGAGCTGTCACCCGGGCCGGCGGTGCAGACCGACGACGAGATCCTGGACTGGGTGGCCCGTGACGCCGAGACCGCGCTGCACCCGTCGTGCACGTGCCGCATGGGCGCCGACGAGGAGGCGGTCATCGACCCCGACACGATGCGTGTGCGCGGGCTGCGCGGCGTGCGCGTCGTCGACGCTGCCTCGATGCCCTACGTCACGAACGGCAACATCTACGCCCCGGTGATGATGCTGGCCGAGAAGGCCGCCGACCTGATCATCGGCGCCACGCCCCTCCCGCCCGAGCCGGTCGAGTTCTACGTGCACTGACCCCGTTCTGGCCGTCCGAACCGACTCACAACGGTCGTTTGCGACGGCCAGAAACGGGGTCGCGTCACGGGCCGGCGGGGAGGCCGTCGACGACGTAGGTCGACTCGGCGTTCCACATCATGAAGCCGGAGGCGCCGACGCTGCGAGCCGCCTCGATCTGAGCCTGGATCTGCGGGACGCCATAGCCGTTGAAGTCCTGCAGCCACGGCACGATCGCCGCGCCGCTGCCGGCGATCACGCGCTGGAAGTCGGCCAGCGAGGCGGCGACGATCTCGCCCGGCTGCCCGTTGGGATCGGCCACGTCGTAGTAGCCCGGCGTCCACAGTGCCGGGTACACCATCGGGGCGACGTAGTCGACGTTCGGAGCCAGCAGCTCCATGTCCTGCGCCGTCGGCTCGGGCTGCATCGCCGAGATGCCGAACACCGAGATGCCGAGCGGGGCGGCGCCGATCGCCGCCTTGGTCTCGGCGACGAAGCGGGCCACCGACACGTCCGGCGGACCGGTCAGGCCCGGGAACTGCATCGTCGCCACGTCACCCTCGGGCCGGCGCACGTAGTCGTAGAGGATCTCGTCGAACCCGAGGCCGATCGCCTCCGTGGCGAGGTCCATCTGGTACTGGCGGACCTCCGGGTTGGCGAAGTTGGTGAACGCCGCGGCGCCGTAGTTGTTGGCCAGCGGTGCGCCGGCGGCGTCGAGCACGATCATGTCCGAGCGGCCGTTCTGCAGCGCCCAGTTGGCCAGCGTCGGATCGAGGAAGTTGACGACGCGCCCGATCACGCGCACGCCCAGGCCGTGCAGCTCGTCGATCGCCTGGCGGGCGTCGTAGTGGGCCTTGGCCGCGCCCGTCGTGACGGCCAGCGGAACGGCGCTGGCGTAGCCGACTTCGCCCGACTCGTTCTTGATGTCCAGTTGGACGGCGTTGATCCGGCCGGTGGCGATCAGGTCGAGGACTTGCTGGTGGATGACGGGATCGTTCCAATCGGGGGAGGCGATGTGGACCGCGGCGGTGGCCGGATGCTCGGGTGGTGCCGGGGTCGGGGTGATGGCGACGAGGGTCTCGCTCTGCAGTCCGGCGGCGTCGGCGGCGACGAGGCGCACCTCGGTCCACTCGGGCAGGAGGTAGAGGCTGAACCCGCCGCCGGCATCCAGCGGGACGGGCTGCCCGTTGGCCGTGAGGGAAACGGCGCCGTTCGTCAGCCCGCGCAGCTCGCTGACCGATCCGGCGACGGTCGGCGTGACCTGGTCGGGCGCGCTGACGAGGGGACCGCCGACAGCGCCCACCGGGGCGGCGAACGTCCCGGTCATGGCTTCACCGCCCGACATCGCGCGCACGCCGAAGATCCCGCCGACGATGGCGAGGACGACGAGGAGCGCCACGATCGGCCACGGGCCCATCGGCGGTCGGCGAGGGCGCCTGCCGTACGTCGGGTGGCGCGGTCCGAGGTTCGGGACACGCAGCGGGCGCGACGTCGCTTGCCGCCCGTCGCTGTGATCACGGAGGATTCCGGTCATCTCTCCTACTTCGGCCTCGCGCTGCAGCGCTCGAGGCGCGCCACACGCTACCCGCCGGCGCCGTCGCTCAAGCGTTCAAGCAGGGACGACGCGTCGCGCTCTGGGTCGTCGGAGCGAGCGAGGCGATCGTCACAGGTCGACCACCATCTCGACGTCGCCGTCGCCCGGCTCGAGAAAGAAGTCGCTGACGGTCAGGGCGTCTGCGAGGTCGGCCTGGGCGGCGGCGAGCTGCGCACCCTCCGGGGCGCGAACGGTGAGCCGGGCGACGGCGGCGCGCTGGCTCGCCTTGGCCTCGGTCTTGGCCCGCCGCACGCCGGCGAGGACTGCGCTGACGGCGTCGAGGTCCGGTGCCGGACCCCTGCTGGCGAGCTCGAGCCTCGTCGGCCACGACCCAACGTGCACGCTGCCGTCACGCCACCAGCTCCACGCCTCCTCGGTGGTGAAGGGCAACATCGGAGCGAACAGGCGCAGTTGGACATCGAGGGCGTGGCGCAACGCCCACCGCACGGACGCCGCGGCGTCGGCCCCCCGCCCGCCGTAGGCCCGGCCCTTGACCAGCTCGACGTAGTCGTCGCAGAACCACCAGAAGAACTCCTCGACCCGCTCCAGCGCCCGGGCGTAATCGAACCCATCGAACGCAGTGGTTGCATCAGCAACGACTCCATCGAGCCGCTCGAGCATCGCCAGGTCGACCGGGTCGTCCGGTCGTTCGACCTCGATCTCGCCGGCACCCATGCCGAGGACGAACTTCGTGACGTTGAGCAGCTTGGTTGCCAGCCGGCGACCGACCTTCATCTGGTCCTCGCTGACCACGGTGTCGACACCCGGGCGGGCCGAGATGGCCCAATAGCGGAAGGCGTCGCTGCCGTACGTGTCGAAGAGCGACAGCGGCGTCACCACGTTGCCCTTGGACTTCGACATCTTCTTGCGGTCCGGGTCGAGGATCCAGCCGTTGATGGCGGTGTTCGCCCACGGCAGCACGCCGTGCTCGTAGTGCGAGCGCACGACCGTCGAGAACAGCCAGGTGCGGATGATCTCCGGGCCCTGCGGTCGGACGTCCATCGGGAACACCAGCTCGAACAGCTCGGGGTCGTCGAGCCAGCGCCCGCCGATCTGCGGCGTCAGCGACGACGTGGCCCAGGTGTCCATGATGTCGGGGTCGCCGACGAAGCCGCCGGCGACTCCACGCTGCTCGGGGCGGTAGCCCGGCGGCACGTCCACCGACGGATCGATCGGCAGCGCGTCGTCGCTCGGTGCGATCGGGTGGTCGAAGTCGGCCACACCGTCGTCGCCGAGGGGGTACCACAGCGGGATCGGGACGCCGAAGAAGCGCTGCCGGCTGATCAGCCAGTCGCCGTTGAGCCCCTCGACCCAGTGGTCGTAGCGGTGGCGCATGTGGTCCGGATACCAGGCCAGCTCCTTGCCCCGGGTGAGCATCGCCTCGCGGACGGTGGCGTCGCGACCACCGTTGCGGATGTACCACTGCCGGCTGGTGACGATCTCCAGCGGCCGGCGGCCGCGCTCGTAGAACTTGACGGGATGGGTGATCGGGCGGGGCTCACCGCGCAGGTCGCCGGAGGCGCGCAGCAGCTCGACGACGGCCACTTGTGCTTGCTTGACCGTCTTGCCGGCCAGCGGCGCGTAGGACCCGACGGAGCGGTCGCCGGCGAGCCACGCCGGCGCCGTCGTGGAGAACCGTCCGTCGCGGCCGATCACGTTGCGCGTCGGCAGTTCGAGCTCGCGCCACCACGTGACGTCGGCCGTGTCGCCGAACGTGCAAACCATGGCGATGCCGGTGCCCTTGTCCGGTTGGGCCAGCGGGTGGGCGACCACCGGCACCTCGACGTCGTAGAGCGGCGTTCGCACGGTCGACCCGACCAGTCCCCGATGGCGCTCGTCGTCGGGGTGGGCGACCATCGCCACGCAGCTGACGAGCAGCTCGGGTCGCGTGGTGTCGATCAGCACGTCGCCGTGCGGCCCGCGGAAGGCGATCAGGTGGTAGGCGCCGGGATGCTCGCGGTCCTCGATCTCGGCCTGGGCGACCGCGGTGCGGTCGTCGACGTCCCACACGGTCGGCGCCTCGGCGCTGTAGGCCTCACCACGGGCCAGGTTGTGGAGGAAGGCGGCCTGGCTGACGCGGCGGCTGGAATCGCCAACGGTGGTGTACAGCAGCGACCAGTCGAGTGACACCCCGAGCCGCCGGAACATCGTCTCGAAGACGGTCTCGTCCGTGGCGGTCAGCTCGTGGCACAGCTGCACGAAGTTCGGTCTCGACACCGGCAGCTCGCGCGTGCCCGACGGCGCGTCGCCGTGGAACGGCGGGACGAAGTCGGCCTGGTACGGCTGGCTGGGGTCGCAGCGCACGGCGTAGTAGTTCTGGACGCGGCGCTCGGTGGCCAGGCCGTTGTCGTCCCACCCGATCGGGTAGTAGACGTGTTCGCCACGCATCCGGTGGTATCGAGCGATGGCGTCCGTCTGGGCGTACCCGAAGAGGTTGCCGACGTGGATCGAGCCGGACACCGTCGGCGGCGGCGTGTCGATGGAGAAGACCATCGTCCGCTCGGGTGGACGGTGGAAGCGGTAGGTGCGGTCGGACTCCCACCGCTCGATCCAGCGGGCCTCGATCCCGTCGAGCGTGGGCTTGTCGGGAACGGTGGGCACCCGGGAAGGATACGGGTGGTCAGGCGGCCCGATCGGGCTCGGTGCGGCGGCGCGGCGACCGGGTGCGCAGGGCGTCGTAGATCGGATCGTCCCCGAGGATGGTCGGCACCACGTACGCCGTTGCGCACGCCACCAACGTCGGCAGCAGCAGGCTGAAGGCGCCCGTCATCTCGAGGATCAACACGACGGCGGTCAGCGGCGCCCGCACCGAGCCGACGAGGACCGCGGCCATGCCGGCGACGGTCAGCGCGGCGGCGTCCGGGACCGCGCCGGGGGCGATCTCGTGGGCGGCGTCGCCGCCGAGCCGTCCGAGCTCGGCGCCGATGACGAGCAGCGGGGCGAAGAGGCCGCCGGCGGCGCCGATGCCGTAGGACGCGATGGTCAGCGCGAACCGAGCGGTGACGATCGCCACCATGGCGGTGATGGCCGGATCGCCGGTCAGCGCCTCCTGGGCGAGCGGGTAGCCGCTGCCGACCACGTTGGGGAACCGCCAGGCGACGAGGCCGACTCCGGCGCCGACCAACGCGGCGATGGTGACGGGGGAGATCCGCCGGATCCGCTCGAGGGCGTCGATCGACCGCAGCAGACCGCGGTTGAACGCCACGCCGACCAGACCGGCGATCACCCCGATGAGGGCGAAGGCGACAAGGGCCCACGACGGCTGCGGATCGAACGCTGGGACGGGCAGGTCGAGCTCGGAGCCGAGCCACGCCCGCAGCACGCCGATCGATGTCGCCGAGGCGATGAGCGCAGCGGCGAGCAGGCGGGTCGAGAACCGGTGCAGCAGCTCCTCGACCACGAACAGGACGCCGGCCAGCGGCGCGTTGAAGGCGGCGGCGAGTCCGGCCGCCGCGCCGGCCGTCATCAGCAGCTCGCGCTCGGGCATCCGGCGGCTCAACCCGCCGGCGACCTGCCCGACCACTCCGCCCATCTGGACCGTCGGGCCTTCCCGCCCGAGGGCCAGTCCGCTGCCGATCGACAGCGTGCCGGCCACGAACTTGACCGGCAGTGCCGCCGGCCGGGGCGCCGCCGACTCGTGCAGCAGGACGCGCTCCACGTCAGGGATCCCGCTGCCTGCGGCACGCGGGGCGAACCGGCGGACCAGCCACACCGACGTGGCGACGGCGGCGGCGATCACGGCGACGACCACCAGCGCGCCGAGTGGTCCGAGCCCGTCGGCCCACTCGAGGAGGTCGTCACGCCAGCCGGACGCCGCGGTCAGCGTGTTGCGGAACGCCGACGCCAGCAGACCGGCGACCGCGCCGACGGCCGCCGCCGACAGCACCAGCCAACCCCACGCGCTTCGACCCACGTCCGGCGACCGTACGCGTTTGTGCGCTGACGACCGCGGGGCCGGCGCTTGCTGCGCGAACGCGGTGCCGAGAACCGGCGGCGGGACGACCGCGGGCCGCCCGTAGTGTTCGACGCCGATGCTGCGGCTGTACGACACCGCCACTCGCCAGATCCGGCCGCTGGCCATGCGCCAGCCCGGCGAGGTCGGGATCTACCTGTGCGGGCCGACGGTCTACGGCCCCCCGCACATCGGCCACGGTCGGGCGACCATGGAGTACGACGTGCTCGTCCGCTACCTCCGGTGGCAGGGACTGCGCGTCCGGCTGGTCTCCAACGTCACCGACATCGACGACGCCATCATCGAACGCGCCAACCGCGAGGAGCGGCCGTGGCAGGAGATCACCGAGAAGTGCGAGCGGATGTGGTTCCGGGCGATGGACGGGATCAACGTGGCCCGTCCCGACGACTCACCGCACGCGACGGCGTACGTCGACGGCATGGTCGCGATGATCGGCGAGCTCGTCGCCGGCGGGAAGGCCTACGAGACGGCCGATGGCGTCTACCTCGCCGTCGACACCGTGCCCGACTACGGCCTGCTGGCTCACCAAGACCTCGACGAGCTGGTCGCCGGCGGCGGCGACCGGGCCGTCGTCGGCGCCGCGCACAAGCGGCACCCTGGCGACTTCGTGCTCTGGAAGCTGGCCAAGCCGGGCGAGCCGTCCTGGCCGTCGCCGTGGGGTGACGGCCGCCCCGGTTGGCACAGCGAGTGCGTGGTGATGAGCCTCGACCTGCTCGGCGAGGGCTTCGACCTGCACTGCGGCGGGATGGACCTCCGCTTCCCGCACCACGAGAACGAGCGGGCCCAGGCCGTCGCCCTCGGCAAGCGGTTCGCCAACCACTGGATGCACCACGGCTTCATCGTCGACGCCGAGGGCGAGAAGATGTCGAAGAGCCTTGGCAACGTGCACAACCTGCTCGACCTCCTCGAGCAGTACGACAGCCGCGCCTACCGCCTCCTGCTCCTGCAGAGCCACTACCGGAGCCCGATCCTGATCACCGACGACACGCTGCGGGCGGCCGAGCAGACGCTGGCCGGGCTCGACGCCTTCGCCGCCCGCAGCGCATCCGTTGGCTCGACCGGGCGCAGCGACGCCGACCCGGTGTTGATCGAATCGTTCGCCACAGCGATGGACGACGACCTCGACACGCCGACGGCGATGGCGCTCGTGTTCGAGACCGTCCGGCGGGCCAACGGCGCGCTCGACCGCGCCGACCCATCAGCTCGGGCCCTGGTCGCCACGGTGCGCGAGGTGGTCGAGACGCTCGGGCTGGAGCTGCGGTCGGGAGGGTCGGTGCCTGGCGACGTGCTGGCCCGCGCCAGTGAGCTGGACGCCGCCCGGGCGGCCAAGGACTACGCCGCCGCCGACCGCATCCGCGACGAGCTCAACCAGGACGGCTGGATCGTCGAGACGAGCATCACCGGTACGACCGTTCGGCGGTGACACGATCGCGATCGTCAGTCGATCGCACTCCGGTCGTCATCAGCTCGAAACATGCCAGCGGGTCCCTACGCTTCCTCCCCCATGTCGGACGGAGCTGTCGCCTCGTCCGCGGCAACCCGCCAGCTGGCGTGGCCGCAGTGGGGCGAGCGGCAGTTCGACCCGGACGTGCCTCGTCGCCGACCGCCGCGGATGGGCTACCAGCCCGGGCTCGACGGGCTGCGGGCGGTCTGGCTGTTCGTCGTCATGGCGTACCACGCCGGCTTCTCGTGGATGCACGGCGGCTACGTCAGCCTGGAGGTCTTCTTCGTCCTCTCGGGGTTCTTGATCACCACCTTGCTGCTCGAGGAGCGGGAACGCCGCGGTCACGTGGAGCTCGGCCAGTTCTGGCTGCGCCGAGCCCGCCGGCTGCTGCCCGCACTCGCCGTGATGCTCGTCGTCGTCTCGATCGTCTCGGTCATCGGTGGCGACGGGACGCAGTTGACACAGCTGCGAACGGACCTGCCCTGGGCCGTCTTCTACGCCGGCAACTGGGGCCAGATCTTGGGCGACGTGCCCTACTACGCCGACACCGCGCCGCTGCTGCGCCACCTCTGGAGCCTCGGGATCGAGGAGCAGTTCTACCTGCTGTGGCCCCTGGCGTTCGTGGTGCTGATGCGGCGCCGGACCGCCGCCGTCCGCTGCGCCCGCCTGCTCGCCGCGCTGGCCGTCGCCGTCATGGCCGTGACCTTCCTGATCCAGGTGACCGGACCCGGGCCCTTGTTCGGCGACGTCGAGCGGACCAACTTCCTGTACCTGTCGACGCTCACGCGATCGAGTGGTCTGCTGCTCGGCGTCGCCGCGGCGTTCGTGTGGCGGCCGTGGCGGTTGGCCCGGCGGAGCTGGCGGCCGCAGGTCGGCACGGTCCTCGACCTGACCGGGCTCCTGGCGATGATCGGCCTGGCGTGGCTCGCCGCCGTGACGACGCTGACCGACGGGTATGTGTACCAGTGGGCGCTGGCCGTGGTCTCGATCCTGTCCCTCGTCGCCGTGCTCACGGTCGTCCACCCGGCGGCACGGCGGATGCGGCGGGTGCTCGGCTGGCGGCCCTTCGTCCTCGTCGGCCAACGCAGCTACGGCATCTACCTGTGGCACTGGCCGATCTTCATCTTCATGGGCGCCATCGACGGGTCGGTCGTCAAGCTGCTCCCGGCGTTGCTCGTCACGTTCGTCGTCGCCGAGATCTCGTACCGGTTCATCGAGCGCCCGGTCCGCGAGGGCGGTCTCGAGCGCTGGTGGCGCCGGGTCGGGCCGGCACGGGGACGGCGCCTGCTGCTGGCGCCGGTCGCCGGGCTGGCGGTGTTCGTCGCCGTGCTCGTGTCCGTCGACGCCGACGACCCCGCCGTCGGTGGCGAGGCAGCGTTCGAGATGCCGGCTGCGGCGACTGCGGCGACCGCCCCGCCACCGGCCGCAGCCGAACCCGCCGCCGCGCCCACCCCCGGCGAATCCGTCCTGGCGCCGGCGCCGGCGACGGTCGCACCGCCGACGCTGCCGGTCGGGCTGACGATCGTCGGCGACTCCGTCGGTGACGCGCTCGCCAGCAACCTGCCCGACGGCCTCGACGGGACCTTCGACGTCACCAACGGCGGCATCCTCGGTTGCAGCGTCTACGACAGCGGCAGCCCGCTCACGGCCCACCCCACGTTCGCGTTGGCGTTCGACTTCTGCGACGGCTGGCAGGACGAGTGGGCGGAGTCGGTGCGCGACTCGGGCGACTACCTGGCCCTCGTCGTGGTCGGCGGGTGGGACGTCTTCGACCACCGGACGGCCGACGGCACCGTGCTGGCCTTCGCCAGCCCCGAGTGGGAGGCCCACTTCACGTCGCGGCTGCAGGAGGGGATCGAGTCGCTGAAGGGTGCCGGGGCGACGAAGATCGGCCTGCTCGAGGTGGCGTGCATGCGGCCCCAGGACGTGCCGCAAGCCGGTGTCCCGCCACTCCCGGAGCGGGCCGACGACGCCCGGGTGGCGCACGTCAACTCCGTGCTCGCCGGTGTCGCCGCTGCGAACCCCGGCTGGGTGACCTACGTCGAGGGGCCGGACGAGTGGTGCACCGACCCGGCCATCGCCACCGATCTGGCGATGCGCTGGGACGGGGTCCACCCGCACCGCCCCGGAGCGAAGCTGATCTACGAGACGATTGCGCCGCAGCTCCTGGGGCTGTAGCGGTCGGCACGCCGTTTCTCGACCCCCCGGGCCGGGGTAGCCGATGGGTCATGCCCAAGAAGCAAACCCCCGCCCGGTTCACCGTGCCCAGCATGTCCGCCGCCGCTGGCACAAAGGTCGCCGGCATCCTGCAGGAGCGGCTGAACGCCCTCAACGACCTTGCGTTGACGCTCAAGCACGTCCACTGGAACGTCGTCGGTCCGCACTTCATCGCCGTCCACGAGATGCTCGATCCGCAGGTCGACGCCGTGCGGGCGATGGTCGACGAGACGGCGGAACGAATCGCCACCCTCGGCGTCTCGCCGGTCGGCACCCCCGGTGCGCTCGTCAAGGCGCGCAGCTGGGATGACTACTCCCTCGGGCGTGACGGCGCGATCGCTCACCTCGGCGCGCTCGAAGTGGTCTACCGGGGTGTCATCGAGGCCCATCGAGCGGCGATCGACGCCACGGAAGATCCGGATCCCGTCACCCAAGACATGCTCATCGGGCAGGCCGGCCAGTTGGAGCTGTTCCACTGGTTCGTCCGAGCCCACCTCGAGAGCTCCGGTGGCGAGCTGTCGACCGACGGCGCCACCAGCGAGGCCGACGCCGCACGCCAGGCCGGCGCCGCCGCCGACTGATCCGCTCGCCAGGGTTCCGCCCCTAAGTTACCCACGGGTAGACAGCGTTGTTACCGTGTGGTAACTTAGGGGCATGACAACCTTCTCGCTCGCCCTGGACGAGGACCAACTGCAGATCCAGAAGTGGGTCCACGACTTCGCCGAGAGCGTCGTGCGCCCCGCCGCCCACGAGTGGGACGAGCGGGAGGAGTTCCCGTGGCCCGTCGTGCAGGAGGCGGCGCAGATCGGCCTGTACGGCGTCGACTTCCTGATGAACGCCATCGGCGACCCCACCGGGCTGACGCTGCCCGTCGCCGTCGAGGAGCTGTTCTGGGGCGACGCCGGCATCGGCATGGCGATCATGGGCTCCGGGCTGGCCGCCGCCGGGATCGCCGGCAACGGCACGCCCGAGCAGGTCATCGAGTGGGTGCCCCAGTGCTACGGATCGCCCGACAAGGTGCAGCTCGGCGCGTTCTGCGTCAGCGAGCCCGATGCCGGCTCCGACGTGTCCAGTCTGCGCACCCGCGCCGTGTACGACGAGGCCACCGACGAGTGGGTGCTGAACGGCACCAAGGCGTGGATCACCAACGGAGGCATCGCCGACGTGCACGTCGTCGTGGCCGCTGTCGACCCCGAGCTGAAGGGTCGGGGCCAGGCGTCGTTCGTCGTGCCGCCCGGCACGCCGGGGCTGTCCCAAGGGCAGAAGTACCTCAAGCACGGCATCCGCGCCTCGCACACGGCCGAGGTCGTGCTCGACGACGTCCGGGTACCGGGCAGCTGCCTCCTCGGCGGCCGCGAGAAGCTGGAGGCCAAGCTGGCCCGAGCTCGCGAGAATGGGCATTCCGGCGAGAAGCAGCCGGCGATGTCGACGTTCGAGGCGACCCGTCCGACGGTCGGCGCCCAGGCGCTGGGCATCGCCCGAGCGGCCTACGAGTACGCCCTCGACTACGCCAAGGAGCGCAAGGCGTTCGGCCGACCGATCATCATGAACCAGGCGATCGCCTTCAAGCTGGCCAACATGATCACCGAGATCGATGCGTCCCGGCTGCTGATCTGGCGGGCGGCGTGGCTGGCCCGCAACGGCGGATACGTCAACGCCGAAGGCTCGATGAGCAAGTACAAGGCCAGCGAGGTCGCCGTGCGGGTGACCGAGGATGCGATCCAGATCCTCGGCGGCTACGGCTACACCCGTGAGTACCCCGTCGAGCGCTGGCACCGCGACGCCAAGATCCACACGATCTTCGAAGGCACGAGCGAGATCCAGCAGCTGGTCATCAGCCGGGCGATCTCCGGCCTGCGCATCGAGTAGATCTGGCTCAGCGTCGACTCTGCCAGCGTAGCATAACGGTGTAATAGGGATTCCATCCATCCCTACATCTGGGCAAGATCTGGAGTACCGCGTTGCCGTATGGCGACGCTGCGTGCGGCGGGGCGGCTCGATCGCCGGATCGTCGATGCTGTGCAGCCGAACCGGAGGATTGAGCCATGCCAGACCGACCGGTTGGTGTGCGACGCGTGCTGGTCGCCGCGGCGATGCTCCGGGGATCAGCATGCTCGAGCGCGCCTCCGCCAGCATCGCGGCGAGGGCATGCACGTCGTCGTCGCGGCCCACCAGTGAGGTTCGCTGCTGGGGCAGGTTCGAACGAGCCCCGTCGAGCGTCCGAAGCGGCGGGAAATCGTCCTCCAATCCGGGCGCCATCGCCTGCCAGACACGGGCCACCGAGGTCAGGTCACGCAGTCGGTGTTCGCCCAGATCACGAAACGGCATGCGGCCGCTCAGCAGTTCGGCAACGACGTTGGACACCAGAATCTGACCGCCATGCCCGGCCGCCATCAGGCGAGCAGTACGGTTCACCGCCGGCCCGAAGTAGTCGCCGTCACGCTCATGGGCGTCTCCCTGCGTGAACTGCCATGCGGACTCGCAGTCCAACTTCAACCAGCCCCCGCTGAGCCACCACCGCGGCAGACATCACCTCCACGGGGGTCGTGAACGCCGCTGCGAACGAATCCCCAGCCGTCGAGAACACATGCCCCCGTGCGCACCGATGGCAGCACGCACGACACGGTTGTGACGCGCCAACGCCACGTCCATCCCGGGGTCGTCCCGTTCCCACAGTCCGGCGCTTCCCTCCACATCGGTGAAAAGGAACGTCACCACCCCCGACGGCGACTCATCCACAACTCCCAGGATCGCACGCTCGCCCGACACGTCGTCCCAACAGGCACGCCAGCCTGCCATCCCGCCAGCCGCCAATCGTCGCGGACGGACGCTGCAGTCCTCAAAGAAATCCTGCCGCAACTTTGTCGCAATCCCCCGGAGCGCCCACGACAACCACCGCGAGGCCCAGCGCTAACAGGCACTCCAAGGGCGCGCCAACGAGCCGCCGCCGGCGCTGGCACCCTGTGCTCGCGACAGCGAGCGCTTGATCCACGATGGCCGTGTCGCACCGCTCCTGCGACGGCTCGGCGCTCGTCGTGGCAGCCGTTCCAGCACGCAGTCGGGCGCGGCGTGATCGCTCCCGCCTACCCTGGGACGCGCTCAGAACGCTCCGGCCCAGGGATGTCCTCGAACAACGGGTTGCCGCGCCGAGATAGCCGGAACACCTTGCGCCGCCCCCCGGAGGACACCTCGATCGGGGCGGTGCCGTTGTAGGCGGCGAAGCGGTCACGGGTCGGGAAGCGGACGATGTCGCCGACGTCGCCGATCACGGTGGCGGCGACGATCGGGCCGACGCCGAACAGCTCGGTCAGTGTCGTCTTCGACGCCGTCACCGCAGTGGCGATCCGTTGGCGCGCCTCGCAACGCTGCACCCGGAGCCGCTCCAGATCGGCGACAAGATCCACGGCGAGCTCGTGGCGGGCCGCTGCGATCGCCCCGACCAGTTCCAGCCGTCGAGCAGGTGATCGGGCAGTGCTCCTGGTGGGCGATCTTGCCTTGCCCTGGATCAGCGGCGCATAGGCCTGCAGCACCATCGTCTGCAAGTCAGGGTTGTCGAGGTACTTGATCGTGAGGTCCTCGGCGGCCGCCATCTGGTCGATGACCCCGCCTTCGAACTGCTTGGCCATCACGAGGGCGAAGGTCTCCGGCGAGTTTGGCGGCCGCCTGTTGCTGATGTCGGGGCGCCGGACCAGCTTGTCGGCCACCGCATCGAAGAACAGCCGGTCCGTCGGACCCCAGCTGGTCCCGAACCGCTCGTTGATCTGCTCGATGATCAGCGACAACGGCTCCTCGTCCGGCTCGTGCTTCTTGCCGGTGCCGTCGAACACGGACACCACCTCGCCGATGGTGTCGTTGAGTGTGACGGACCCTTCGAACTGTTGCTCGATGCGCAGGTGGGTCAACTCAACCAACGACCCGGCATCGACGGCGACGTCGTCACCGCTGACCTTCGTGAACGCCGCGAGCGCCTTGCAGTACAGGTAGTCCCGCTGCAGCCTGGCGTCGGTGAACGACACCACCTGCGACAGAAACACGTATGTGCGCACAAAGCGTTGGAGGGCATCGACGAACCGTTTCTGCTCGTCGTTCTCCAGATGCGTGAACCCGTCGATCGCCGGGGGCCAGGGCGGCGTGGATCCGGCCGTGGTTGAGGTTGTCGCCGACCAGCAGCAGGGCGACGGTGTGCTCGATCTCGTCGGGCCACAGCACGCCGTACTCGTCGAGGGCGTGGCGGGTCTCGTAGAGCAGGCTGGGGTCGGTGGGTGGGGGCGACGCTGGTGCCGTAGTACCACTGAAGGCGGGTGGGATGTCCTCGGCGTCGTTTCGGACGCCGCGAAATTGTTTTGTCCCCCAATGTGGTACCGTGCGCCCCGGGCGGACGGGCTTTCCCTTGACCAGGCGGTGTTCTTTCTGGTCGTCAAGAGACGGTCAGTCCTTGACAACAGGGAGAACACATTGCACAGCAAGCACAAGCGGCGGGGGTTGCTCGCGGCAGCACTCGTCCTCACGGCATCCGGCGTCGTAGCCGGATCCAACGCCTCGGCCAACCTGCCCGGGAGCACCTTCGAAGGTGGCGACGGAAACTTCGTTGTCAACACCGCGGGGAATACCGACTGGGCGGCGCTCAACGCCGCGCAGACGGCCGCATTCTCGAAGGGAGTGGACCTGCCGTCGGGTCAGACCGACAACTCGTTCGGCAACGGCACCAAGACGAGCGACGTCAACGTCACGGTCGGCCTGGGGTCCATCCCCGGACAACAAGGCCGATCTGGGCAACTCCTACATCACGTCGGAGACCCTGGCCAACGGCGATGTGATGATGTACCTGGGTGTCACCCGGGTCACCACCTCGGGCACCGTCAACCTCGACATCGAGGTCAACCAGGCAGCGCAGCCCGACCTGACGACTCCGGGTCCCAAGGTGCTCACCGCGGACGGTGGACGATCTGCTCATCGGCTACGACTTCCAGGGTGGGTCACAGCGGCCCACGCTGACGTTCCGTACCTGGACCGGCAGTGCGCTGGAGCGCTCCGACCCCGATCGGCGTCGCCAACGGTGAGTCCGAGGTCAACCGGGTGGCACTGGCCAACCCGCTGGCCGAGGGGCCGTCTCCGGCGAATGCTCCGGCGTTCACCTTCGGTGAAGCTTCCATCAACCTGACCGGTTTGGGCATCATCCCCGAGGGCGAGTGCGCGCCGTTCTCCTCGGCGTACGTGAAGTCACGGGCCTCGGATGCGTTCAATTCCGCGGTCAAGGACTTCATCGCCCCGCAGTCGATCGATCTCGACAACTGCGGCGAGATCATCATCGAGAAGGTGACGGACCCGGCGAGTGATACCACCACCGAGTTCGGCTTCACCCTGACCGGCCCGGACACCGACGAGGCGTTCAACCTGGTCGGCGGTGGCTCGAACAGCACGCCGGGCCTTTTCGCCGGCACCTACGTCGCCACCGAGGCGACGATTCCTCGGGTTGGGATCTCGACTCGGCCACCTGCGATGACGGCAGCGAACCTGACGCCATCGATCTGGGGGTCGGGGAGACGGTCACCTGCACGTTCACCAACCTGGCACGGGCCAGCCTGCACGTCCTCAAGACGGCTGAGCGTGACGGCGTGGACCTTCGACTTCACCCGTCTGGTGGACGCTGACGCCTGCGGCCTTCTCGCTGATCGCCAACAATGGCGTGGCACAGGACTTCACCGAACCTCCTCCCCGGCGCCTACGGCGTCGCCGAGACGGTGCCCGCGGGCTGGGATCTGGAGTCGCAGCGACGTGCGACAACGGTGACGACCGCCGATGCCGTCACGCTGGGCGCCGGTGACAATGTCACCTGCACCTTCCACCAACGTGGTCGAGCGGGGCGCTCTGCTCGATCCACAAGACGGCCAAGCACGCTGCTGCCACGGAGACGGACGGCGTCATCGACCACGCTGGTGTGAACTTCACGGTCGCCAACGCCACCAACGGGACCGACGCCGTCGTCACCACCGATGCCGACGGCCTCGCCTGCGTCGCTGACCTGCCGGTGTCGTTCCTCGACGGTGACTACACCGTCACCGAGACGGTGCCCGCCGGGCTATGTCACAGCGCAGGATGCCGGAGCAGACCTACACGGTGGTCGAGGGCACGACCTGCGCCGACGCCACGGCGTTGGAGTTCGTCAACATCCCGCTGACCAACGTGTCGGTGTCCGTTGACAGCCACATCGACGGAGGCACCGCCTCCACGGTCGATTGCGGCGCTGGCCCGGTTCCGACCGACGCCAACGGCGATCTCGTCCTGCCGCTCGATGATCTGGAGCCGCAGACGCTGACCTGCACCATCGTGATCGATCCGTGATCTGATCCGTCCCAGTTTCACTGGGTAAGAAAGAGGCCCCCGGGTGACCGGGGGCCTCTTCGCGTTACCGCTCGATGAGCCTCCGACTGCACGTTGGCCAGGAGCCCCAGCCAACGTCACTTAACACTCGCTCGGCAACGTCAATTCGCGCTTCGCGGCTGTGGTGTTCGAAGGAGCTGGTCGCTCAGAGGCGCGCCGTACTGTCGTGTATGGGCACGGGTTGACCTTGACCCGGTCTCGTGGACACCTGATTCTGGGGGCGACCCTGGAGGAAGGAGGCCCGGATGGGTCGTCCGTCGAAGTATCCCGAGGAGTTCCGGCGTGAGGCTGTGGACTTGGTCCGTACGTCGGGCCGGCCCGTGGTCGACGTCGCCCGCTCGCTCGGTGTGACCGACTCGACGTTGCACAACTGGTTGAAGGCCGACCGCGAGGCGCAGCGCCCGTGCCGAGGACCCGGATGCGCTGTCGGAGTCGGAGCTGAGCTAAGCGTCTGCGCAAGGAGAACATCGAGCTGCGCACCGACCGAGAGATCCTGCGCAAGGCAGCCGCCTATTTCGCCCGGGAGACGATGCGGTGAGCCGCTTCCGTTTCGTCGAGGACCACCGGGACGTCTACGACGTGAAGCGGCTGTGTCGGCTGGCCGAGGTGTCGACGTCAGGGTTCTACGCCTGGCGCAAGCGGCCGCCGTCGCTGCGGGCGGTCGCCGACGATGAGCTGCTCGAGCAGATCCGTGAGATCCACCACGAGTCGCGCCGCACCTATGGGGCGCCTCGAGTGCATGGTCAGCTGCGCCGGCGCGAAGTGCGCGTCGGCTGCAAGCGGGTTGCCCGGCTGATGCGCCAAGACGGCCTGGTCGGCGTGCATTCGCGCCGCAAGTGGAAGCGGGGACGGCCTGATGTGGCGCCGGCGCCGGATCTGCTCCGCCGGGACTTTCGTGCTGCTCGGCCGAACATGCGCTGGGTCGCCGACATCACCGAGTTACCCACCGGGGAGGGCAAGCTCTACGTTGCCGGCGTCCGCGACCTGTGCCACCGCGGCCTGGTCGGCTGTTCGATGGACGAGCACCAAGACGCCGAGCTCGTCGTTGACGCCTTGGTGATGGCGTTGGGGCGGTGCACACCAGACGCCGACGGGCTGGTGCATCACGCCGACCGCGGTTCGCAGTACACGTCGCTCGACTTCTGCGCCACGGCCAGCTTGCACGGCCTCCAGGTGTCGTTCGGGTCGACCGGCGACTGCTTCGACAATGCCGCCATGGAGACCTTCTGGTCGACCATCAAGCGAGGGATCGCATGGACCCGCGGCTCGATCTGGTTCCCAACAAGAGGCGCTGCTCGCCTGTTCCTGTTCGAGTGGTTCGAGGTGTTCTACAACCGGCAGCGCCACCCGACCGTCCTCGGCCACCTCACCCCCGTCGAGTACGCCGCCAGGTTCAAGCCGTGATCACCGAAACACCGTGTCCACGAGACCGGGTCAAGGTCACGGTCCGGCAGTGGCTGTGGCTGTGGCTGCGATAGCGCCATGCTGCCTATCAGCTCCTGATCCGCTGCTCCCGTTGCGGCGTGATCGGAACATCAGCAGGCCTGGGGCGTCCGGTGGCGATCATTTCGTCCAGTTGGCGGTGGAAGTTCTGTCCGCCGCCCTCGTTGCGCCCGAAGTACACGGTGGGCTTGGCCCCCGTGGCCAGCGCCCGCTGCAGGCGCAGCCCAGTGGCGTAGTCCTCGTCTCGTACGACGGCCTCGAGGAAGTCGGCCTTGCCCATCGCTTCGGCGCGCTCGGCATCATCGGGCTCGGCCGCCGTGAAGTAGTTCTGGATCGTCACCGACGTGCCGACCTCGGTGCCCGGGAACAGCTGGCTCACCAAGCCGCCGGCGTTGCCCCCGGCGATCGACACGTGCGGGAAGATCGTCCACACGCCACCGGAGATGATGTCCAGGTTCCAGTCCTCCTCGGGCTGGTCCTTCAGCTCGAGCAGCGCCGGGTCAGGCGAGGTGACCCGTTGGTGCGGACCCCACGAGTTGTAGATCGGCCGGTGGCTGATGTCGGGGCCGAAGCTGGCCCGGTGCAGGAACGGCAGGTGGTAGAAGTCGAGGTAGCCGTCGTAGGCGATCTTCCAGTTGGGGCCGACGAGCTCGCGGCTGGAGATCAGGTGCCAGTCGCCGAAGCCGAAGAAGTCGAGCATCTCGTCGTAGCCGGCCAGGTGGTCGTCGATGTTCATCGATACGCCCGGTGTCAGGACGACGAAGACCATCCCGGCGCGCTCGGCCACCGGGAGCGGGGTGAGACCGTTGCAGCTGCGGTCGATGTCGCCGAAGTACTCGCGGTCGGTGATCCCGACGAGGTCTCCGGTGGTGTCGTAGGTCCAGTTGTGGTACGGGCAGGCGAACCGGCGGCCGCTGCCGGCGCCGTCGGCGACCACTTGCGCACCGCGATGGCTGCACGAGTTGACGAAGGCGCGGACCTCGCCGTCGGTGCCGCGGGTCATCAGCACCGGGACCTCCATCACCGTCACCGCCTTGTAGGCGTGCGGCCCGCGCAGCTCGCCGCCGAGCGCCAGCATCAGCGGCGTCCGCCTGAACAGCGCCACCTCCCGCTCCCACCGTTCGGGATCCATGTACACGCTGGCCGGCAGCTCGAGCACCGATTCCACCTGCCCAGGGGTGTTCCCCGCCTCGACGTGGGCCATGTTCTCGCGAGCCATCGCCACGAACTGGCGACGGTTCTCGGGGGTCTCCTTGCTGGACGACGACCGCTTCACCACCCCGGTCGGCGCGACCGGCGACTTCCTCGGAGTTGAACGCATGTGGGCTCCCTATTCCTGCTGGGTTGCGTGACGTGCTGCGAGGTACCCGTAGACCATCGCCGGCCCGAGGGTGCCGCCCGGTCCGCCGTAGGTCATCCCGAACGGCGAACCCATGACGTTGCCCGCGGCGTACAAGCCGACGATCGGTTGGCCGCTCAGATCGAGAACGGAGCCGTTTGGATCGACACGCGGCCCGCCCTTCGTGCCGAGAGCTCCGCTGTGGATCTCGAACGCGTAGAACGGGCCGCGCTCAACTGCTCCAAGGGTGGCGTCGCGTCGGCCCTTGCGATGCGGATCGCCCCACCAGCAATCGAAGGCGCTGTCTCCCCGACCGAAATCAGGATCGTGGCCTGCGGCCACGTGCTCATTCCACCGATCCAAGGTGCGAGTCAGCTCCTCACCGTCGATGCCAAGCAATTCGCCGAGTTCGGCCGGCGTGTCCGCTCGCGGGATCCAACCCGGCACCACGTTTCGGGATCCACCCGGCCCAGCCAGGAAGCCATAGGTGTCGACGAACTGCTGGTCGAACACCAGCCAGCACGGAAGATTGGCGTATTCGAAGCGCGAGACGTCCTCGACGTGGAACGCAGCTCCGAAGGCGTTGTAGTTGGCTGCCTCGTTGGTGAACCGGCGGCCACGACGGTTGATCATGACCGAGTGCGGCAGGGTGCGCTGTCCGGCGACGAGGATGCGCCCCATGCGGTTCCACTCCTTCGGGACCACACCGACGGGCATCCACCACGCCTCTCGCATGTTGGACAGTTGTGCACCCGCCTTCATCGCCATGACCAGCCCGTCACCGGTGTTCGTCTCGATCGAGACCGGATGGCTCATCGGCCCGCGTAAGAACGCGCGCCGCAAGTCCTCGTTCCACTCGAATCCACCGCATGCCAACACGACGCCCTTGGTGGCTCGGACTTCCAGAACGCCGCCCGGGGTGTCCACTTGGACTCCGACCACCGCACCGTCTTCGACGATCAAGTCACGACCAGCGCAGGACGTACGCGGCTCGATCCCGCGATCGAGGCAAGCCCTCAGTAAACGGCCGGTGAGTGCTTGACCGCAACCGCGCTCGTCGTGCACGCTCCGACGAGCGAGCTCCTCGGCCGACGGTGGCTGCGGCACCGCCTTGCCGAGCGGCGTTTCGCTCATCGTGATTCGTGGGTCCGGGTAGTACGGCGACGGAGTCACTCGTTCCGCCCACTCGCCGAGCTCGTCGAAGGGAAAGATCGGACACTCCAACGTGCGCCCACCTTGGGGGTTCCCACCCGGAAACTCCGGGTGGTAGTCCGGCATTCCTTCAACGGCGTAGAACTGAACGGGAGTCTTTGACTCGAGGAAGTCGACCATCTCCGGCCCGGCGTCCACGTACGACTCGATCAACCGCAACTCCAGCATGTCTCGCGACAACGACATGATGTACTCGATCGCTCGGGCTCGGCTGTCCTCGACACCGACTTCGTGCATGTGCGGGTTGTTCGGGATCCACACCTGGCCGCCTGACCACGCCGTCGTGCCTCCGACGAGGTCGCCCTTCTCGAACACCGCTACCGACGCGCCACCGTCGTGAGCGGTGATCGCTGCGGTGAGGCCTGCCGCCCCCGTCCCCAGCACCACCACGTCGTATTGCTCCATCAGGACCACTCCCGACGCCGACACCTTCACGCCGACCGCGGTGCGGTCGTGGGACGTGATGCAACGCGTGTTGCACAACCTAGGCTGCCGCGGGGTCCGGACGCAAGTCCCCATCGCACGGAGCAGGATGCCTCGACAGGTCGATCACGAGCAGCGCAGACGAGAGGTGATCGTCGTGGCCACCGATCTGATCGTCGAGCGCGGCCGACCGGCGTTGACGGTGCGGAACGTCGCTCGCGCCGCCGGCTACTCGACGAAGGTCGTCTCGCACTACTTCAACGACGTGGCCGACCTGCTGCACGAGACGTACGCCATGGCGGCGATGCGGGCGAGCGAACGAGTCGCCGCCGTGCTCGGCGCCGACTCGGCCGACGTGCGCGGGCTTGTTGAGGCGTTGCTGCCGTTGGACGCAGAACGAGCCCGCGACTGGGCGGTGTGGTTCGCGTTCTGGAGCGAAGCCTTGCCCTCCGACCGGCTGCGTGCGGATCAGGCGGAGCGGGCGCGAGCGACGAACGAACTCCTCGCTGCGGTGCTCGGTCGACTCGTCGAACGCGGAGATCTCTCGCGCGACCACGATCTTCACAACGCGGCGTGCCGCCTCGGAGCGATGATCCAAGGCCTCGCCTGCCAGGCCACGTTCGACCCACTTCGTTGGCCGACCGATCGCCTGAGAGCGGTCCTCGACAGCGAGTTGACGTTGCTGGGCGTCGGGCGGTTGGCTCGGCGCGGCAATTCTGCGAATCCTGCGCCGGGTTGGAGCCTCTCCCAGTAGGTCACCGAGACGACGCCATCGTCGAACCGCCTTGCGGCCGCTCGGCATCCTTCGTCCCCTGTCAGAACTGCTCGACCAGGCTCGCCATTGCGTGCGCGACGGTCCGCCCGCGTCGATCTCGCGCATCCGGCGCTCAGCCACGACCGACCAGGTCGAGCTGGCCGACGATCTGCATCTCGTGGGCAGATCGGGCCTGCAACAGCTCGCGAGCTCGTTCGACAGCACGAGCGTCGCCCGTGCTGAAGGCGGCTTCGATGACCTTCGAGAGGACGTGGCCCGCCGCGTCGTACCGAGCCTGCACCTGTGCGAGGTGGAGGCTCGAGGAGTCGAGCGCGTCGAGCCGCCTCATCGCCGGAACGATCGAGGCGTCGGCAGTCTCGGACGCGAGATGGCGGATCGCGTCGAGCTCGTCGTGCATCCACGCGATCTCGTGCGCCGCCCGCACGGCGGCGCCGTGCAGCAGCTGCTGCACCATCTCGACTGCCACTCGCGCGGGTCCCGCTACGCGTCGGGTCGCCCTGATGAGCCGCACGGCGGTCACGGCCCTCGGCCGCTAGCCGGAGTCCCGGAGGCCGTCTGGACAGCCACGACGTTGCGCGACCGGATAGTCGGCCCCTCGTTCGACGCGCACAGATTGCCGGTACCGAACGACGAGCCTGACGTCAGCGATCAGGATGCATATCGGCATCGAGGGGTCGCTGGTCGTGCGCGTCGTGGGCGGACCCGACCTGGTGGGGTCAGTCGTCCCTTTCGAAGGTCAAGACGATGCTGCCGACCTTGTGACCGCCGTCGACTCGGCGGTGGGCTTCGACGATCTGGTCGAACGGTAGGACGGTGTCGATGACCGGCTTCAGCACACCCTGCTCAGCGAGTGACATCAGCGTCCGGTAGATCTCGCCACTCACCTTGGCAGTGCCGCCAATCGTGGCCCGCTGCCACGTCGAGGCAGCGGTCTGGAACAGGTCGCCGACGACCATGAGGAAGCGTCCGCCGGGCTTCAACGAGTTCTTGACCCGGGCGTACGGCGCGTTGCCGTGGGTATCCATGATCACGTCGTAGCGCTGACCGTTCCGTGTGAAGTCTTCCGCCGTGTAATCGATGACGTGGTCAGCCCCGAGGCTGCGAACCACGTCGACGTTGGCGCTGCTGCAAACCGCCGTCACCTCGGCACCGCGATGCTTGGCGAGTTGGACGGCGATGGCGCCGACAGCCCCCGACGCACCGTTGATCAGGATCGACTCACCGGCACTCAATCTGCCCCGCTCGAAAAAGTGCAGCGCCGTCGAGCCGCCGAAGCACAGCGCAACCCCTGCCTCGTAGCTCACGTTGTCGGGGATTCTGGCGACCTGGCCGTGTTCGGCGACGGTGATGTACTGGGCGTGGCAGCCGAACTTGAACCCGCGGGAGGCGACTATCCGGTCGCCGGGCCCGAAGCCGGTGACGCCGCTCGCCACCTCGGTCACTCGGCCAGCCACCTCGAAACCGAGCACCGACCTCCTCGGTTTGGTGACGCCCATGGTCAGCCGCACGAGCGCGGACATCCCCCGAGGGACCCGTAATGCACGCAAGCGGGCGTCGCCCGAGTTCACGGTGGTCGCACGGGATTCGACGAGCAACTCACCGGCCTCGGGGACAGGCATCGGTACGTCCTTGATCTGCACGACCTCGGGTGGCCCGTACCGGTCGCAGACGGCCGCCTTCATCGCTCATCAAGCCGGAGCATCGGCCGGACGCTAGCAATCGGACCGCTGCTGCCGGGCCGTGGTCGGGGGACAGACAACACCCACTGACCGGCGGCAACTACGTCGAGCTCGACGACGTCACTCACCGAGTGGCGGGGGAGGCGCGGAGAGCTCATTACCCTTTCCAGCTCTTCGATGAGTACCGAGTCGGCGATCGGTACCGGCTGCGCCGGCACGACTCGCTGAAGGCTTCGCGCCCGAACGGCGACACCGAATGCTCCTGCTCGTCCGCACGCATCGCGTCCGAACCATCTCGTTGGTCGTCAGCGGTGCTGCCGCAGCTGCGCCGTCGCGGGCCGACGGCTGGAGTCGCGATGGGGCACCAGAGCAGGCAGCATGCGCCTAGAGCGCAAGGCCGACGTCCATGGCGATCACCGCGAAGTCACTGTTTCATTGATGCTGGACCTACAGAGGTGCGGCTGGGTCCGTATCGTCGTGACATCCTGACGTCTGGCTCACGAACCGTCTGCCGGTCGTGCGCGACTTGGCTTCCGACCCCACGACCACCGTCAGGGATGCCCCGCGACAACCCGTGAGGGATGTGCTGCAAGAAGGCAGGGCGCAGAGCGCCCTCACCTCTCACCACGTCCGGGCACGGATCGGGAACTCGATTGGGGATCCTTCCCGATGCCGGGTGAAGTTCTCCTCCGTACGGTCGCCACATGGGCCTCGGATGGCTGCGGGATCGGCTGGGCGACGTCGCCGAGGCGACCTGGGAGGCGGTGACCGAGGTTGCCGACGCCGCGGTCGACGCCGTCGGGACCGTCGCCGAGAATGCCGGCGACGTCATCGGCACCATCGGCGAGGTCGCTGACGCAGCGACGTTGGGCCTGGGCAGCGCTGTGCTGAACGTCGTCGACAACACCGTCCTCGACGGCGTCGACGAGATCACCGGAGGAGTGATCAATGTCGACTACGACGACGGCGACATCTCGGCGAGCGTCGGCGTGGACGGCGTGCTCCACGTCGGGGCCGCCGTCGGCGACGACGGGATCAGCCACTCCGCGAGTGTGATCAACCAGAGCTTCGACATCAGCGCCACGGACGATGGTTTCAACGCATCCGGTCAAGCGGGTATCGACTGGGGGCCGCTTCCCTACGCCGCAGGCGATCTGACCGTCGAGGCCGACGGCGATATCGCCTTCGAAGGCGAAGCGCAGGGCACGCTGCCGACGCCATACGGCATCTTCTCTGGCGAGGCGGAGGCGGAGTTCATGCGCAACGGCGAGGACTGGGGTGGGCGGCTCAACACCGACGGCACGTGGACCCTGCCCAACGGGAGCATCGTCGGCGGCGGCCTCGACGCCGCCTACATGCAGACCGGCGGCGACTCCGTGCTGAGCCTGGGCGTCGAGGGTTCGTACACCGTGCCGGGCTTCGGCACGGTCGGCGGATCCGCCGGTTACGACCGCGTGGAGGCGGGTGACATGGTCGCCGAGCGATACACCGCTGATGGATACGCCGCTGGATACGGAGGGCGGATCGAGGCAGGTGTCACCCACACAAGCGTGACCACGCCCGACGGCTCGACGAGCGAATGGGACACCCGGGGAGGTGTCTCGCTTCCAGTGCTCGGCGACGTCTTGGGCGACACAGATGGAACTCAGATGCCGCCCTCAGTGGTGGCCGCCCCCATGCCAGTACCAGCCGAATCAGCGGCGGCGCCCACGGCGAGCGGCGGCGGACCGGCGGGCGTTCCTGACGTCGCCGCGCCGATGGAGAGCGGCCCGATTCAGCTCGAGCTGACGCCCGAGCCGGTCCCGAACCCGGTCCCCGAGCCGGCACCCGAGCCGGCACCTGTGCCTCCGCATGCCGAAGAGTTCGAGACCGCCCTCACCGCCGCCGACGACGTCGAGGCGAGCGTCGACGACATGTTCAGCGACCTGGGCTGAGCCCAGGCGAGCAACACCCACCAGACCACCGGCCACCTAACGCGGTCGGCTCCCGCGAACTCGGCGCGATGCATAGGGCAGTCCGACCACACTTCGCGGCGACGTGAGCGGTTCCGGGAGTGCGACCATCGGCTGATGACGGAGACCTCGATCGAACTGACGCGGTGGACGGGGTCATGGTCGGATGACGACCCTGACGCCAACTTCAAGGCCGACGTGGCGCTGTACACGATGCTCGATCCGCTGGAGACGCTGCGTCCGCTCAGCGCGGCGACGGGGATCCCGGTCGGGGCGTTGGTTCGCTACGTGCTCGCGCGTTGGGCCTCGGCGGGTTCGGAGTCGCTCCTTCGCGCAGGACCGTCGATCATCGAGAGGATGACGGCGGTCTTCTCCGAAGCCGAGCAGACCGACACGACCGAGGCGCGGTTGGCGGCCTACGACGTCGTTCGGCAGATGGTGGCCTGGCTGCGCGCGCCGCTCGATACGTGACGTCCTGGTTCCTGGTGGGACGCCGTCGGAGGCCGGGAGTGGCTCGATCTCGCCAGGCCCCGGTACTCCGAGTTGGTGGCGGACGACTTCGACGGTCGGGCTTTAGCGAGGTTCCCCGGATCGTAGAGGCGACCGCGCTGGGCACGGAGTCGGTCTCCCTGGGCCTGGGAGGTGGCCCCAACGGCGCCCGCTCCGAACGACGCGCCAGAACGTCGGTTCCCGACATAACTGCCGTCGCGCCCTATCGGCAGGTACGTGCGCCGGCCAAGCGGCGGCAATCACTGCTTGCGGGAGCGAGCGGGAGGAACGGCATTTTCCAGGTGCATCCTGGGCCACCCGGTCGAGACGCCTGGCTCAAGCCGGCCGATGACCGGAGAACGACGGGCGCTAGCAATCGCTCCGATCGCCGAGTCGGGGCGCGTCATCGACCAGACGTCTCGACATCTCTGCCGATGCCGATTGGCAGTTCTCGCGCGGATACGGCGCGCTCATCTCCCGAGTAGCTGACTACGCCGGCCGATCAAACGGCCGCGGCCCGAGCGGGGGACGCCCTGCTTGCTCTCGCCGGTCGATGTCGGCGTCGACGGAGAATCGGCGCGCATTCGGAGCTCGTCCTTGCAGGGATCTGACGGGAGTGGCTGGTGCTCGCCGGTCGCCCGGAAGCCGGCGGCTTCGTACAACCTCTCAGCCGCGTCGTTACCTCGCGTCACCCAGAGATCGACAGTCGTGGCGTCGGTCTCGCGCTCCCAGCCCACGATCGCCTGCACCAGCTTGGCGGCGATCCCCGCTCGCCGCTGCGTGGGCGACACCCACATCGAAACGAGCTCGATCGACGACGCGCCCGCATCGGGTCGATACCCGCTGACGATCCTGACGACCGACTGGTCGACGGTGGCGAAGTACGTGACGCTGCGCCCTCCGGACGCGCCGAGTGAGGCTCGCGAGGCCAGTGATCGTCGGGTTGGTCGACCTCAGCGGCGTGGGCCGACCCGAATGCCGTAGGTGACTCCAAGAGGCAGCGAGGCGGACCGCCTTCAAGTCCGGGCCCTCGTCAGCCCGGACACGTCGAACCGTCATGTGCACGCACCTGAGTCTCACCGCCGCAGCGCTCACGAGCGCCAACAGTTGGACGGGCCCGAACGAAGTGGATCGGCCACCGCGCCGAGCGTCCGGCAAGTGATGCTTCTATGTCCGTCAAGCGGTGATTTCGGTTCTCCTTGGGCGCCGCTGAGGGGCTGGGTTCCGTCCGTCGGACAGAGCGAGGAGGCCCCGGCCGGTGGCCGGGGCTGATCTGATGCTGCTGGCGACGCGATCGACAGGGCCGGCCTCAAGGGTTCGCTGCGCCGGCCTCCGGCCGCCCTTGACCCCGCCCCCCTTCACCGCGCGGTCGTTGATGTTCGAGTGCTCGAGGAGTCGCCAGACGCGCCTGGCGAGGAAGCGCTTGATGCAGCGGATCGCTTCGCGTTCGGTCTTGCCTTCGGCGACTCGGCGGGCGACGTAGGCGCGGGTGGCTGGGTCGCAGCGCTGCTTGGTGACGGCGACGAGGTAGAGCGCCCGGTTGAGCTGGCGGTCGCCGCCACGGTTGAGGCGGTGGCGGGTCTGGTTCTGTCCGGAGGTGGCGGGGACCGGTGAGGTGCCACCGAGTCGGGCGAAGGCGGCTTCGCTGTGGCAACGGCCGGGATGGGACCAGGCGATGTAGAACTCGGCTGCGGTGATGTAGCCGATGCCGCGTTCAGCGATCAGCTGCGGCGCGGCGTGGTCGATGAGTTCGCGCAGCGCCCGGTCGTGAGCTTCGATCTCGGCATCGAGGACCTGGACCCGTTGCGCAAGAGCGCGCATGACGGCGCGGGTGGCCTGCTCGTGGACGGCGCCACGGGGGCGGTCACGGAACTTGGCGCATGTCGCCACCTGGCGAGCGGTGGACAGCCCGCGCAGCTCGGCACGCAGCGTTTCGTCGGCGGTGACGATCATCGCCTTCAGTTCGTTGATCGCTCCGGTCCGCACACGCACTGCACCCGCTCTGGTCACCGCGTAGACGCGGATCGCTTCACGCGCCCCGTCGTGGGCTCTCGGGACACTCAACCGCTTGCGGCCGAGCATCTCACGGGCCGCTCGGATGGCGTCCAGGGCGTCGGACTTGGCGCCGTCTTTGGCCTTGCGGGTGGGCCGGTCGAACTCGATCACCCACCCGCCGCGCCGGCCCAACGCGACGGCCAGCCCACGCCCGTAACCGGCTGAGCCCTCGATCACCCAGGCCCGCTCGGTCTCGACACTGTGACCGTCAACGACGATGACGGCCTCGTCGTAGCCGTCCGCGGTCGCTGGGAAGCGGCCCTCAGCGACGACGCCGGCGGTGCGCGCGTCGAGCACGGCGAGGGTGATCCAGTCGCGGTCGGGATCGACGCCGACCACGTGATGGACGAGTTCTGCAAGCATGACGGTGGAACCTCCGATGTGAGTGTTTCGGTCGGTGCCGGCCTGGGAGGAACCGCTACGTCAGGACTGTGATGGGTCACACCGCAAGGTGGACAGGCTTCTGATCAGGACAGCAGCAGGCCAGGCCGGCATCGGCGACAACGACGGACACATCACTCGCAGTGCACCGGCTGAGCACAGCCGCGGCAAATCCGATAAGGGGTCACGTCGTCGTCACCGACACCAACCCTCGCCGATCCCGACGACCGGCCGTTCCATACTCACAATCCGATATCTGCGGGGATAATCCCAGGCGCCGGCATCCTCTATCGCCAGTGAGAATGGTGGTGGCGCCCCGCTCGTCGGGTCTGACCCTCCGATGGCACCAGCCGACGAAGGTGTACATGGCTCGACGAATCGCTCAAGGACGCACAACAAAGAAGTGGTTTGGTGCCTCAAGCGCTACGTCGCCATCGAAGTCCATCGAGCGATCAGCCGCGACCTCAGCGGCACCGCCAACCCAAGAATCGCCGCTTGACGTCCATAGAAGCGGCCGGCTGGCCGTGACCTCGATCCTCGGCCGCCGACGGGATCGGCGGGCCGTCGGGCTGCAGACTGAGCCGTTGACCGGCGACAACGTGAGTCTCATACGCTTCGAGCGGTGGGACCTTCAGGTGCCCGTCGGCACGTCGCCGCCCGCCTCGAGGATGTAGTCGATCGGGCGCTGCGTGGTTTGGTGCGACGTCGCGGCTGGACTCCGCAGGTCACGACGTCGATCGGGTACGGCGGACCGGCGGCGGTGCGCGTGTTCGCTCGGGTCCTGCTCGCTCCATCCGTGGAACCGGACGCCCGACGGGTCCGCCGGCCGATGTCGCGTCGCGGGTGGCGATCGCTGCTCACCATCCCTGCGGTCGGAATCGAGGTGAAGATCGAGATCGGTGGTCGCGCGCACGTGCTGACGTCTGACCGCGGCGGCTACGTGCACGCAGAGATCCCGACGGAGCTCCCACCCGGATGGCACGACGCGATCGTCACCGTCCACGGACGCGATCCCGTGTCGTCGCGTGTGCGCGTGGTCGACGCCCGCACGACGCATGGCGTCGTCAGCGACATCGACGACACCATCCTCGTGACGTGGCTGCCGCGCCCTGTGCTCGCGGCGTGGAACAGCTTCTTCCTGCGCGAGCACGCCCGTCGACCGGTTGCCGGGATGAGCGAGCTGTTGCGGCGCCTGGCAGGCGAGCACGGCTTGATGATCTACCTCTCGACCGGCGCCTGGAACTTCGCTGGGCACCTCGAGCGGTTCATGGCCGAACACGGCTTTCCGCCCGGTCCGCTGTTGCTCACTGACTGGGGACCGACCGACGCCGGTTGGTTCCGCAGCGGCGCAGAACACAAGCGGGCAGCGCTGGAGCGGCTGCGGCGGGACCACCCGAACACGACGTGGGTGCTCGTCGGTGACGACGGGCAACGTGATCCGCAGGTCTACGCCGCGTTCGCAGCTGCCCATCCCGAAGCAGTCGTTGCAGTGGCCATCCGCCAGCTGACACGCACACAGCACGTCCTCGTGCACGGCGTAGGCGGACGTCCGGACGGGCCGACGGCTCCGGTCGATCCGTCCGTCGCGGCGACGCGCTGGGTAACGGGCGCCGACGGCTACGAGCTGGCGTCGGCGCTCGACAGCGTCGGTATCGACGGTCGCGGAGCCTCGCTCGAGCGTTGACCATCGCCGGCGCCGTATAGGGCAGGTCAGCGGTGCCGACGCCGGCTGCGACCAGAACAAGACGGTCGCTGCGTGGGTGAGACGCTCGCTTCACGGATCCCGCTGAGCCAGGCGCCGTCGACGGTCGGCGACATGGCGCAAGCGCCCTCACCGACGCAACGGAGCCTGCCGGGCGGAGCGAGCGTCCGGGTATCGCGGGGATCATCACGACGCGACGTGTCTGCCAACGCCGGAACGCTTCCACCGCTCTCGTCGTCGCGTGCGCTCGGAGCTTCGGTGGTGATGGCTGAACGCCGAGACAGCGTCTCGTCAGCTGTGCTGCGCCGGGTCGAGCTGCGTCAGGCGTAAAGGCGTCTGCGGAGTACGGGTCGACGGTGATGATGCGCTCGTCGACGCCCTTGCCCTCTCGCCAGGCCACGATCGACCGGCAGCGGGTGGCCGGCGAGAGCACTCGAGGGCTGAGTGCACTCGGTGGTCGGACGTCGACGGCGAGACAGCTGAGAGCTCGACGAGACCGGGCTGCTGCCGGTACCCGCCAGGCGCTCGGACCTGCGTGCCGCGGTCGGGCGCCGTGTACGCCGACGGCACGCCCTCATAGCGGGACCAGTGCGTCGTCGCACCCCGTGCGGACGTGAATTCTGACCAGCCGATCTTCTGGTTCCGCAGCCCGCCAATGGGTACGGGGCGACCTATGTCACGAACCAACCTCCTCCTCTCGCAGCTGAACGGCCTCCTGCGGCTGACGCAGACCGAGCAGATGATCGCCACGACGCGCCGGCCGCAGGCAGCGACGCCCCGCATCGAGCGGGACCTCGAACAGAACGCCGGCCAGTGCGCTGAGCGGTCGGAGCTCCTGGCCGACGCCATCCGCAGCCTCGGCGGAGTCCCGGACGCGCTCGGTGTGGCCGTCGGTCGGGCCTCGGCGACGGTCAAGGCGACCCTTGAGCAGGGTCAAGACCTCGACGAGGCGCTGCTCGGTGACCTGAGCCTCGAGCACCAGCTCCGCGATCGGGCCCGATTCGCCCGCATGCTCGCCGATCAGCTCGGCGAGACCAAGGTGGTGCGCGTCCTCGACCGGCTCGATCGGGCGCACACGCAGACGATCGAATGGCTCATGGAGCGCCTCGGCGAGCTGGCCATCGGGAGCCCACCGGGGCTGCGTCCGACACCCGCCCAGGCCGTCATCGGCGCCGGGCGCAGGATCGCCGGCTTCCCGACGCGCCGGGCCGCGGCTGCGGTGAACAGCTCGATCAGCGCGGCGCGTGCCACCGGCGGGCGTGCCGCCGAGACGATCTCGACGAACGTCGATCGCACGCGGGAGATGGTGCAGGCGGCCGGAGAGATCTGGTCGGCCGGACGCGACGCCTCGCTGCGGCGCAGCGAGACCCTGGCCGACCAGCGTGGCGCTCGCGACACCGCGGCCAGCATCCATCGGGCGCGGCTCGACCTCGGTGGTCTGGACTCGACGGAGCTGCCGATCCGCAACTACGACGGGCTCACGGCGTCCGTCGCGATGCGTCGGATCGCGCGGCTCACGAACGCCGACGACGTGCGCGCCATCCTCGCCTACGAGACGGCGAACAAGGAGCGCAAGGGCGTCATCAACTCGGCGACCCGTCGGCTCGAAGCGCTGGCGGTGGAGCTGGCGGCCGCCTCCTGACACGAGACGCGGCCCGCTGGCGCCATGCCGGCGGGCCACGTCCCACCGATGGCGGCTGACGGGTCACGTCCCGGTACGTACGACGCCCGGATGTCCTGACCGCGGCGGCACCGTCACGTCGAGGTCTGAACGGGGGTGTGCCGGGGAAGGACCGCTCCAACGACACCAGGCTGTTGGCGACACGTCGTCGCCGGTGAGCGGCTTGGACCTGGAGGACAGATCACCGTGAACATCGACAAAGCCCAGATCCTCGAGTTGCTGCGGTCGCAGGGCGGGCAAGACCAGGCAGACCAAGCCGACCGCGAGCTGCCCGACGAGGTGGACACCGACCGCGATGCGGGACTCCTCGAGAAGTTCGGTGTGAACATCGGCGACCTGCTGAAGAAGTTCGGCGGTGGCGGCGTGGGCAAGCTGCTCGGCTGAGCCCGAGCGAGCGGACGCGGTCAGCCGGCGCCCGGCGTGAAGATGACCTTGAAGGCGTCGTCCTGCTTCTTCTGGAAGATCTCGTAGGCGGGTGCGGCGTCGGCGAGCGGCCGGTGGTGGCTGGCGAAGCCCTCCACCCCCAACACGTCGCGATCCTCGACCAGGGGCATCAGATCGTCGAGCCAGCGCCGCACGTTTGCACTGACCCATGCGCAGCTGGATCTGCTTGTCGAACAGCACGAGCATCGGCAATGGGTCGCTCATGCCGCCGTACACGCCGGCAATTGAGATGGTCCCGCCACGTCGCACGACGTCGATGGCCAACTGGAGCGCGGCCAGCCGGTCGATGCCGCTGCGCTGCATCATCTTCTCGGCGAGCTTGTCGGGCAGCAGCCCCGTGAGCGTCCGGACGACCTTGGCGCCCCGGGAACCGTGGGCCTCCATGCCCACCGCGTCGATGACGCTGTCGGGGCCACGACCGTGTGTCCGGTCACGCAACGCCTCAACGATCTGCTGCTGGTCGTCGTCGAAGTCGGACAGGTCGAGCACGTCGGCGCCGTGCTGACGGGCCCGTTCCAGTCGCCCCGGGACGAGGTCCACGCCGATCACCGGCTCGATGCCGAGGTGGCGGGCGATGCGGCAGCACATCTGCCCGATCGGACCGAGACCGAGGACGACGACGGATCAACCGGGCGGGACGTCGGCGTACTGCACGGCCTGCCACGCCGTCGGGAACACGTCGGAGAGCAGGACGAAGCGATCGTCGGGGGGACCGTGGGGCACCTTGATCGGCCCGTGGTGGGCCTGCGGCACCCGCAGCAGCTCGGCCTGGCCGCCGGGAGACCTGGCCGTACATCTTGGTGTAGCCGAACAGCGCTGCGCCGCGTTCGTAGTCGTGGACCTGCGTCGTCTCGCACTGCGACTGGAGCCCGGTCGAGCACATGAAGCAGTGGCCGCACGAGATGTTGAACGGCACCACGACTCGATCACCCGGAACGATGTTGCGCACCTGCGATCCGACCTCCTCCACGATGCCCATCGATTCGTGGCCGAGGATGTCGCCCTCGGTCATGAACGGCGTGAGGAGCTCGTACAGGTGGAGGTCCGAGCCGCACAGTCCCGTCGAGGTGATCCGCACGATGGCGTCGGTCGGCTCCTCGATCTGTGGATCAGGGACCGTCTCGACGCGCACGTCGCGCTTGCCATGCCACACCACTGCCTTCATCAGCCATCTCCTTCGTCGTCAGCCTCCGACGGGCTCGTCCCGACGCGGTCGACGGACATACCGAGGCGACCGACTCGGGCGTCTCAGCTCCCGCAGTGGCTGGTGAGCGGATCCGGAGGCCACGCGACCACGACGCCAACGCCGCCCAAAGGATCCCGGCTCGTCCGGCAGCAGGCGGCGGCGCGCCGATCTCGATCAGCCGGACAGCACGGTGGTCGATGTCGGGACGTGGCCGGAGTGCACCACGAAGCGCCCACCATCGCTGACCTCAGCAAAGAAGCTGTAGGTGAGCCCGTCCGGGCCGACGGCCGTGCACTCGTACGTCGTGCCGACGGCCACAGCAGGTGGGGCGGCGCACCTGGCGTCGTGGAAGGTCAGCCCACTCCTGGAAGCAACATCGCCGGACTGCTGTTCGAGGAACGACTCTGTCTCGTGCTGGAGGACCGTCTGTGCGAGTGGTGCCGTGGTGGACGCCACGGGGCGGCGGCGGTTGCCGACTGCGACTGCCGGGTTTCCTGAACGGGCCGAGGAAGGTGGCGAAGCCGGCGAGCACCAGGAGGGCGACGACGGTGAGCGCCTTGACGAGCTCGACTCGTCGAGACCGGGGGTCGCGCCCGGCGAAGCCACTGGTGGAACGATGTTCGTCGGCGCTGCGAGCGAGGCTGTTCTCGCTCCCCGTCACCCGGCGTGACGGCCGCTCAACCTGACGGAGGCGGTCAGATCGAGCGGCGGGTCTCATTCGCTGCGGTCGCTGAGGTTCAAGTCGGCCAGTGCCTGAAGCTCTTCGTCGGGCGCTTCCTCGACGGCGATCAAGTTCTCGTCCGCTCCGGTCGTGGCGCGCACCAGCTCGTCGAGCTTGCGTTGCAGCGCCGTGACCTGGCGCGACTGGGTGTGCTGGATGACGAACACCATCACGAAAGTGACCGACGCCGTCACGGCATAGAGCGTCGTCGCCCACCACTCGGGGAACCCGGCGACTGCACCGACCACCCCCCACCCGACGACCAAGACGGCGGCGACCACGCCAGCAGCGGCGTTGGCGACGATCTCCCCGACACGGTGCAGCGCGCGGCTGGCCCAGTGCCGTGAGCTCCAATCGGAGTGGTGGGGAGTCGAGGCCCGGAACAGGCCGCGCCTCCATCGTTGGTTCTCGGCCTCGCCGGCCAGCTCGTTGCGGCGGCTCTCCACCCACCCACGTCGTCGATCGCTCCCGGGTCCGTCGTTGGTCATGCGTGCAAAGCGCCGGTCATGACTGGTACCTGTACCCCGCCGGTCGCAGGAATACCTCCAGGTCCGTTCTCTTTGTGCGTAGCGAACCAAGGACCGATCCGGGTGCGCAGATCGATGAGCTGATCGCCTGGCGCAACCACGGTCGAGACGCGTGTGGGGAGCGCAACGACGTCGCTAGGACGTGGATCAGGTCCGAGGAGCCTCGTCATGCCGACGTACGAGTCGACTGGGGAGCAGCGGCGCGGGTCAGCCGCCACGCCAACAGATTGTTGTACCCGCGCACCGACATCGGCCGGCGCTTGCGGAGTCGCAGACCGGGCTCGCTCCCCAGAGCTGCGGCCAGTTCACGGTCGACGAGCACGGTTCCTGGTCTGGCGGCGGACGTGAGCCGGCTGGCGAGGTTGACAACTGGTCCGTACACGTCACCGAAGCGACTCAGCCTGGTCACGTGGTTATCACGCCGATGACCCACACCGCCGTGGCCAGCAGGGCCGATGCGAACTCGACGAGCATCGAGACACCGACGGCGCGCAGGGCGGCCTTCGTCGTCGGCCACGCCATCCGGGCGCCGACCCGCTGATGCTCGGACGCGTAGACGCCGAGGACGAACCCGATGAACAGGCCCACGACAGGAACGACGAAGAACCCCGCGATGGCGACGAGGGCACCGATGACCAACGAGCGTTTGGGAACGCCGCTCACGCTCAGCTGTTTGCTCGGGATCGTGTACTTGACGACCTGGCCGCCGGCGACCATGACCGTCGCGGCGGCCACGACGCCGAAGCCGGTGGCCGTGCCGACGTCGATGCCCCACACCAGGATGGCCGCCCAGACCAGCAGCGCCCCGGGCAACACCGGCACCATGACTCCCACCAGTCCAACGGCGATGGCGAGCGCGACGAGCACCTCCACGCCGGTCATCGCTGGCAGCTTCGCGTGGAGCCTCAGCGACTCATCGATCTCGAGGGTCCCGAGATGGACGCAAGCGGAGCGGCTCTCGCAGTTCCTTCCACGCCACCGTCGGCGTTGTGCACGGGAGCGTGTTGCCGAGCAACCTCGGGGGAAGGGTGCTGTCGTGGCGGTACGTCCTGGGTGGCAGACGCTGGTGGCTCGGGAAGCTCGAGCGGGACCCGAGTTCGCCTCGTTTGCGGTCACCGCAGGTCCGCTGTTGGCGGTTTCGCGCCGTGGCGACGGCCACGCCGTGCTCGTGTTGCCCGGGCTGGGCGGCAACGACGCTTCGACTGCACCGCTGCGCTGGTTCATCACTCGCCTCGGCTACCGGAGCTACGGATGGGGCCTCGGCGCCAACCGCGGCTTCGGTCGTCACGTCACCGATGGCCTCGATGAACTACTGACGGCGGCGCACGAGATCGGCCCGGTGAGCCTGGTCGGATGGAGTCTTGGCGGCGTCCACGCCATCGAGCTCGCCCGTCGTCGACCTGACGCGGTGCGCTCGATCATCACGCTGGGAACTCCGCTGGTTGGTCGGCGCGACCCACCGGCAGGCATACCGACCACGTCGGTGTACAGCCGAACCGACGCCATTGTCAGCTGGCGTGCGTCGCTGTTGGCGCCGCGCTCGCTCCACGAGAACGTTGAGGTGCTGGGCAGTCATCTGGGGCTTGGCCACAATCCCGCCGTCGCCGTTGTCGTCGCCGATCGTCTCGCTCAGCAACACGAGAGCTGGCAACCGTTCCAGCCGCCTCGCTGGGCCCGGCGCTGGCTGCCGGCGGCATGACGACTGGTATCGAATCGTCGACGCACGGTGGCGCGAGCCCTGTCCGGTAATCGCGGCTGCAACCGGATCCGCCGGTGTCCGGGACCGCGGGCTCTTCGGCGCTGACGGTGAGGGAGCGGTCAGCTACCAATCGGCTAGAAGGTTTGCGACAGCCTGACGATCGACCCGTGGGTCGGCGTGCCGGTGCACGCGTTGCCAGCGCTCGCCGTGACGTCGGACAGCCTCTGTGACACGCCACTCCCAGGGTTTCGGCCTGTCGCGCTTGTTGAACTGACCAATGGCCCGCTCGATCAAGGCCAATCAGGCCAGGTCGCCGCTCAGACCGCCGTCGAGCACCTCGACCGTGCCGCTGGCGGACTTGAAGAGAAGCGCTGCTGCTCGCGTGGCCGGCCATCAGCGATGCGCCCGCCGCCGCCCTCCAGCGCGAACGGATTTCAACTCAACGCCCGTTCTCACGGGGATCTGGACGCAACCCGGGCCACCACTCCGAGCGATCGGCGACGCAGGACGAGAGCGGCGTCGCCCACTCCTCGCACGTGCGGCGACAATGTTCGGCCGTCCGCCGCGGCGGGTAATCCCGCGCCTACGACGGTCTGTTGCCGGCTTCGTCGTGAGACCGGGAGTGTGATTGTGGCGGAACTTGGAGGTGGTCCGGAGGGTCCGGCCCGTCAGGGGCGACCGGCTGGCCGGTTCCGAGGATCACGTACGCAGCAGGATGCGCCGAACGCGGACGCACGGCACGTGCTCTGCGTGTGGTGTGGTGGGGAGAGCCCGGTTGGCGCTCGGCTCTGTTCGAGCTGCGGTCGCGAGCTCTCTCCAACGGCGGCGGAGACTCCGACCGATTCGGTCGCGCCGGGTCCGAACATCTGGTCGGCTTACCTGTCCGAGTCGCCGCAGGAGGCGCCCCGATCCGACAGGCCACTGCCCCCGCCGGCGGGTCCACGCGAGCCGTTCCGGGCACCGGGGGCGCCGGCGCTCAACGATGATCCGCCGCGCCCGCCGTCGGCCCCGACGCCGCCGGCCGGGTCGCCGGCAACACCACACGAACCGGCCCGTCAATCGAGGACGCCACAGATGCTCGGTCTTCTTGCCGGTGTGGCCCTCGTGATCGCGGTGCTCGCCTTGGTGTTGGTGGCCCGTTCGGACGACGGCAGCAGTGGCATCGTCTCCGACTTGCCGGAGTCGAGCGCTCCGACGACCGTGCCCACCACGTCGACGACGACCGGGCCGATGGGCACGGTGGCGGCGGACGACCCGCCCGATTCGATCGCGCCGACTTTGCCGACGACGACCTCGGCCACGACGTTGCCCCCCGAGCCGGCGTTGACCTCGGCGATGACGCTGCCCCCTCCCGAGTCGGGGGCTACCCCGGCACCAGCCGCGCCGATCACGGTCGCGGACACCGTCCCGGCGACCCCGCCACCACCTCCCCCTGCGCCGGTGACCGCCATTGCGACGACATCACCGGCGACCGACGCACCGCCACCCATCCCGGCGCCGGCTCCCCCAGTCACCTCACCCGCCGATGCCAACGTGCTCGCGGAGCCGTTTCCGTCGGGGGTGTCGAGTGCTGACGTCGGTCGGTCGCTGACGTTGACCCAGCAGTTCTCGGATGCGCTGGCGGCCGGCGACTGGGAGAGCGCTCGCCGCCTCAACCCTTCGCTGCGGGCGCTCTCGGATGCAGAGTTTGAGGACGGCTATGGCGGTCTCGATCGGGCCACGCAGTTGCTCGTGGATGCACAGCAGACGTCGAGCGGTGACCGGTTGCTGCTCGTGACGATCGCCAACGAGCGGGCGGGAGCTCAGACCACGCTGTACTGCGTCGAGTCGACGGTGAGCGTGGACGGCGCGGTCCGCCAGACGGCCGCCAGCGTGTTGGAGCGGTATCCCGGAACTATCGGCGTTGCCGAGGTCACCAGCGATCCTGCGATCACAGATCTGATCCGCCGGCAGTGCGTCTTGACGTGAGGGCGATGCGATCGCTTGCGCCCTCCTTGCTGCTCGCCCTCGCCGCCTGCTCCAGTGCCACGTCTGGTCAGGACACGGCGGCGCTCGGTTCGGGCGCCACCACGCTCATCGGCATGTCGGTGACCCCAACGTCGTCCGTCGCGGCCCCGGCCGTCGATGCGATCACCACGACGATGGCACCGCCCATGTCCACAGTCTCGGCGTCACCCACCACGACCACCGTCTCGGCGCCGGCGACGGTTACACGAACTCCAGCTCCCGTGTGTCGATCAACCGATGAGGTGACGACACCCTCGGGATATCGCGTCGTGCTCAGGGCGAATGGGCTGACGGGACCGTCACCGGCAATCGTGGTCATCCACGGCTACACGGGAACGCCCGAGGGGATCGAAAAGTTCGCCGAGTTGACCGAGTTGGCAGCGTCGCAAGGAGTCGCCGTGGCCTACCCGCAGGGCACGCCGACCGAGGACGGGGGCTTCGGTTGGAACACCGGCGCCGGACGTTTCGCCACGGACGTCGGAGACGACGTGGCCGCGCTCAGGGAGATGGTCCAGGCCATCGTGATGACCGGCTGCGTGGACCCCTCGGCCGTCGTCCTCGCCGGCGAGTCCAACGGCGGTGGGCTGGCGCTCCTCGCCGCCTGCACTGCGGCGGATGCGCCACTCGCGCGAGTGGTGCTGGTCAACGCGGCGGTGGACGAGGGCGTGCTCGCGCGCTGTACGGGGGCGACGGTCCGGGTTCCGCTGACCGCCGTCGCCGGCGCTGTCGATGCGACGATCCCCCTCGACGGCGGCGAGGCGATGCTGCCGGTCGCCGCGTGGTTCGCCTCCGCCAGCTCGTCGGTAGCCGGCTGCGCCGACACCGCCGCCGCCTCGCCCCTCGACGAGATGGTCGAACGCACGGTCGGAACCGGGTGCGCGGCCTGCAGCGAGCTCCTGGTTATCGCCGATGGCACCCACACGTGGCCCGGGACGAGCCGAGGCGTCTCCGGGCTGAAGCCGGGCTCGTTCGACCTCAACCCGCTGCTCGTCGCTGCGGCCCGCGCTCCCACGGCCGGCTGCCTCGCTGGGGCGTGACTGATGTGCGATGAGCCCGACGACGGAGCAGGAAGGGAAATTAGACGGGCGAGAGTGGGTACAGCGGAGCGGTGCCGGCCGAACACGACGCGCCGCGAACTGTCGGTTCGTCCGCGGCGCAGGTCGCGACCCGAGTCGTCCTTCGTCGGTGACGGCCCGGCTTGCTGTTGGGGGTCCGGCTCGGCGGATTCGTCGACGGCATCGTTATTCATCAGGTGCTGCAGTGGCATCACATGGGGACGAGCTACGGCGTCCACGACAGCTTGCCTGCGACGACGGTGGGGTCGCTCGAGGACAACACGCTGTGGGACGGCCTGTTCCACCTCGGCATTTGGGTTGTGACGATCCCGGCCTGTTTTGCTGTGGCGGGCGCTGGCGGTCGGGCACCGGACCACGTGGATCAGCCTTGCCGGGTTGATGCTGGCCGGTTGGGGCATCTTCAACGTCGTGGAGGGACTCGTGAATCACCAGTTGTTCGGCATCCATCACGTCCGTGACGATCTGGGCGGCCCGCTGTCGTGGGATCTCGGGTTCCTCGCCTTCGGAATGGCGCTGATCATCGTGGGCTTCGCCATGCGTCGGGCCGATTTGAGTCGTGCCGGAGCCGACACGCGCTGATCGCCGCTGTCGAGTTCGGCTGCCATCCTGTCGTCTCGCGTTACGTTCATCGCCCGATGCTGGCACGATCGGGCTGAGACGGAGTCGCTCCATCAGCGCGTCGGCCGTGCGCCAGCGGCTCTCGGTGATGTCCTCCAGGATCTGGCGGCCGTCACCTGCGCCGGCGACCAACCGGGCGCGCTCCGCCCACGGCTTGCCAGCGCCGAGGTGGCGCACGACGATCGATGACCACGTCACGGCTCGATCGCTCAACTGCCTGCAGGTGTTCCTCGAGGTCGTGCGCGGTGGCCACGTCGATGTCGCCGGCCACGACCACGTTGACCTCGCAGCTGCTGGGCACGATGTCGATCCGGAACGCCAAGAACTCGCCGAGCATCAACACCTTCCAAGTTCTTGGACGGGCGGCCTCCGGGGTCTAGAGAGGTCGGTGTCGCTGGTCTGTATCCGGCAGGGCCGGTCGGCGGTCAACGATACAGCGGCTGTCTTGCCGGTGGGCAAGGGTGGCGAGACCCTCAGGCGGGTGACTCGTTCTCGCCGTATCTGGCCTCGGTGTCGTTGACGGGCTCTTCGTCGGCGTTGTCGGCCAGCTCGCCGTCGTCTGGCTGTTCGGTGTCGGGTTGACCGGAGTTCACGCAACTGAGATACCCGCGCGCCGGGCCGCCAGACGCGCCGCCTGCGAGCCCAACGGTCACACCGCCCTGGATGAAGCAAAGCTCTCATCGATGTCCCCGACCAGGTGACGCTGCCGCGGCAAGAACTGGGTAAACGGGCGCCGTCGCTCAACGACGAGCGACTCGTAAGGGGAGGACTCAAATGAAGAAGTGGATTGCTGGACCAGCCGTGGCTGGCCTGTTGCTGGTCGGATCGGCGTCGACCGTTGATGCCACCACCGCACCGACGCAGGAAGAGACGACGACGTCGGACGACGACAGCAGCAAGCTTGGCCTGCTCGGCTTGATTGGGCTGGCCGGGCTGGCCGGCCTGGCGGGGCTGAAGCGCCGTGACAACGACCGCGGCAGCTACGACCGACGCGACGGCGGCGCGTCCAGAAGGACACCATGAGCGACCAGTTCTCCGGTGGAGCGACCCGAGACGACGACGCCATCGCGGTTGAACCGACCCGGGTCGACTGGTTCGATGACGAACCGCGCTACACCGAAACGAAGGCGTTCTTCCGAACCAGCGAGTTCTGGTTCGCCGTGCTCGGCGTCGCTGGCGTCCTACTGGCAGCCCACATCGAAGGCGCCGACAGCATGACCCGCGACGACGGTTGGCGCTACGCCAGCTTGATCCTGATCGGCTACATGATCGCTCGTGGTCTCGCCAAGGCGGGGACGAAAGAGCCCAACCACTGATGAGGTTCGGCCACGACCTTGAGTTTCGGCCGCTCGGCGGCGGGGCGGGGTGCGTCGCGATGATCGTCTTGTCGATCGTCGCGTCGCTCCTCGCCACCCTGCTGATGGAGCGTGCAGCCTTTCGATGACTCGGCCTGTCCCGACCGAGCCCGTCGGTCAGTCTGGGCGGTCGGCCCGATCTCGTCCGTGGCTGTCACAGCGGTGTGCCTTGGCGCCGCGTCTTTTCACAACCGCTTCGGCACCCTCTCACCCGCCTGTCGACGGTCGGCTTTGAGCATGCAGCTCTAAGACGAGCGTTGGTGCAAGAGCTGGACGGACCGAGCGGTGGTTCGTCAACGACTACGTCGCACGGCCGTAGGTGAGCACCTCGCCCCGGGCGCCGCGTTGACGCGTTGCGCCGGCAAGGGTCGACGCCGGCCGCCGCGCCGCTGGGTACGTGACGGCCAAACGGACGAGCGGCCAGCCGATCATGGGTCACGCACTCAGTCCCTGCGAACGCTCACGCGCTTGACAGCTGCGTTGCGACCTCGTCGGGGCGTCGCGGCTGGTGCTCTTCGCTGGACAAGGTCATCCGATACTGGACCGTGGTGTTCATCACCGCATCGATGCCCTCACGACCGCCGTCGCAGTCGCGCCGCGGCCTTGGTCATCCACGCCGACTCGGCTGGGTCGAGAGCCGGAACGCTGCCCACTCGCCGCAGATTCTGAGTCCGGGCCGTCGGGCAACCGTCGGACCCGCCCGCGCGATGCGCGCCCTCTGCTCCTCGGAGACGGGCCTCACCCGGTCCACGCTCCCCGATCCCGACTTCGGGTGCGACAGCTGCCTTGTCGCTTTCTGACCCTCTGCGAGCCACCTGGCGTGCCCGACGAACCGGACCACGTCGTCCCGACAATCCTGTTCTCCGACGCCACGCCGGTGCAACACCAGCGCCGTCGACACGTGCGCCCAGCCTGTGCGTCCCGAGGATCATCCGACCATTCGAGTAGGCGAGTACCGCCCCGAACGCGCTGGGCCTTGTCTGATCATGACCGGAGCAATCCCGGCGGTCGGTGTCCAGTACCGCCGGCTCGATCGCGCTGCCGAACGCCGCAGAGCGACGTTCGGCACACCGTGGCCCGTGCGGCCGAGGGTCCGCTCGCGGTTCGAGCAGTTCGTGGAAGCCGAGGCCGGCGCGCCACGCCGAACTCCGACTCGGCACGGTCTCTTCGTCCGCGAATTGGTTGCATATCAGCCAATTCGCGGACCAAGAGACCGTGCCGACGAAACCGATCGACGGATCCGGCGCGCTCGCATCGCCGCCCTCGTCGGCCTCGGTCGACGCCGGTCCGGCTTCGCGACGACGTGGTGCACGCACCGAACGACGCCGAACCGGTAGCCGATAACGACCGGTCAGTGTCAGACTTGGGGTGTTCCCGGGGGTTGGCTCGTAACGACGGTGGCTCTCGTGGCCAGTATTCCTTCTGCCGCTCCCGGGACATGGTGGACCGGTCGGCATGGCTTGATAGGAGCGTGGCAACCGCCCCCCACTGAGCTGTGCCTGCCGACCGGTCCGGGTCACCCGGATGAAAGGCAACGCAGACATGTTGGTACTGGGAATCGACGCGCACAAGCGCACCCACACCGTCGTCGCTGTCGACGAGGCGGGCCGCAAGCTCGGTCAGCACACGACGACTGCGGCGACGACGATCGATCACCTCGATCTCGTCCGTTGGGCGGACCAGTTCGGATCGGATCGTCGCTGGGCGGTGGAGGACTGCCGGCACCTGTCACGCCGGCTGGAGCGTGATCTGTTGACGGCCGGCGAAGCGATCGTGCGGGTGCCGCCGAAGATGATGGCCCATGCCCGTGACGCGGCTCGGAGCTACGGCAAGTCCGACCCGATCGACGCGTTGGCGGTCGCTCGGGCGGCGCTGCGTGAACCGGACCTGCCGGCGGCCCGCCTCGACGATGAGACCCGCCAGGTGCGGCTGCTGGTCGATCACCGTGAGGACCTGATCGGCGAACGGACCAGGCAGATCAACCGTTTGCGCTGGCATCTGCACGAGCTCGACCCGTCATGGGACCCGCCGCAACGGTCGTTGAACCGTTACAAGCAGCTCGACGAGATCATCGCTCGGCTCGCCGGCGTCGATGGGCTGGTCGCTCGCCTGGCGCGCGAGCTCACCACGTCGGTACGCGATCTCACCGTGCGGATCAACGATCTCGAGCGAGAGATCACCGTCGTCGTCAAGGTGCTCGCGCCGACGTTGCTGACCCGTCCCGGTATCGGTGTGCTGACCGCCGCCAAGCTCCTCGGTGAGACCGCCGACATCACCAGGTTCCGCAACAAGGACGCCTACGCCCGCCACAACGGCACCGCCCCGTTGCCGGTGTGGTCAGGTAACCGGACACGCCACCGGCTCGCTCGTACCGGCAACCGGCAACTGAACTGCGCCATCCATCGAATCGCCGTGACCCAGGGCCGCTGTCATCCCGAGGCTCGCGCCTTCATCGAACGACGCATTGCCCGCGGCAACACACCGAGCGAGGCCCGGCGAGCGCTCAACCGACGGCTCTCCGACCTCGTCTACCGCGACCTGCTCCACGACGCATCGATCGTCGCGACACATCCCTCAGCGCTGGCCGCTTGACATAGGAGCAAGGGATAATCACGGCTCACCGCGCCCTCTACCGCCGGCCGACGGATGCCCTCCACCTCCGCCAGCAACCCGAGCGCTTGCTGCCGCCAGCGCGAGGCGTCAACCGGAATCGACCTCTCGCGTGCACACAGCGTCGAGCACCGCACCAGCTGTAGACCACAGAACGCGCGCACCGAACGTCACGAGGTCACCCGCGACAGAAGCGCCATATCGGCAGGTCGGGTCGCCTCGGTGAGCGTGACGTCGTACTCCGGCTGCGGCTATCTGCTCCGCGGCTGCCGATCGGTTCGGCCGCGCTCGAGGCCGGTGGTGAGGCATCCGTCCACGTCCTTCCACCGGCGTTTCCATCGATCTGGACGACGGCGGTCGGAAGAGGCGCCCGGCACCGAAAAGACCACGCGCAACTGCCCGTACGACGAGACCTCATGGCTTCTGGGAACGCTCGTTGCCATCCGAGGCGACCAGCTCACGACACGCTTGACGACGTCCTGCGCATTTGAACACCGCGGTTCACGAGCAGCTACTGTTCGGACCAGGGAGGGAACCGGGCGATGGCGCTGTATGCGATGTGGGTTGCCGGGAGTGCGGCAGTTGGCAACGTGACGACCCAAGGGTACGGATTTGTGGGCGGCGGCGGCAGCTACAGCACGAAGGAGCACCAGCACCGTCATGGCGGCGGCATCGCCGTGAACATTCCGACGCCGGTGTTCGTCGGCGGAAAGCGGATGCGTCTGGTCAAGGTCATCATCTTGTACAAGACGGATGCCGGTGAGAATCCTTGCAAGCTGACAAACGTTTCCGTCTTCGACGGTCCTCGTCTCGTCGGCGAACGATCGGAATGGGCGTCCGGTGATTTCTCGACGGGCATGTGGCCGGAGAACGTCCTAGAAATTCCGAGCCTGCCGGAGGTTCAGTTCGGAATTCAGATCCTCCTGAGCTTCGAGTCAGCGGATACAAGGCGACCGAGCCACATCGCCTGTTATGGGTTTGGTGCTGACTTCGATGACGTCGGACCGCCGGTCCCGATACTTGCGTAGTTTGCCGGGAAACGTCCTTAGGCGTCGCGTACCCAGGAGAAGGTGAAGCGGATGCCGTCGATATTGCCGCCGTTGAGCTCGCGCAGTGGGATCTCGTACATGTCCGTGTGGATGCCGAACATCTTGGCCTTGGCCAGTACGAGCACGTCATCGGGACTCGGGTAGTCGAGGCGAGCGATACTGCTCCAGTTGTCGTCGCCCTCGGTCTGACACTCCGCCTGAATGTGCCCACGATTGCGATGGCTGAGGACCTTCACCGACTTCCACCACATACCTCGGCCGGCGGAGAGTACGAACTCGACTGCGTGCATGGCTGTTTGATGCAGGCGCAGGCTGATTCGATCCTCGCCCGTCGAGAAAGAGCCAACAAGCGGATGATACGCCTCCCCGACGGTGTCGACGAGTAGGTCGTCTCGCGTCCGGATCGGGAGCCCCCACTGCGACCAGTACATTTTGTCGGCCATCGCACCTCCCTCATCCCCACGGACCGTACACGGGGCGGGAAACGGTCACCTGCGAGGCCGTTCGCATCAGCTGCAGGATCGAGCGGCCAACGGAGACGATGCGGTGGATCATTCCCCGGAAGGCACGTCAGGCAGCGCTGTCCCCGCTCGCCCTTAGTCCTGTGGTCGACCTGGTAGGCGCCCTCGCATCCCATTGCGTCGACGTCAATCGAGCCCGAACGGGCGCACCGAACGACACTCGGTGCCGGTGCGTGAAGCGTACTGAACGGCACCTCGGTGGCGTCATCCGACACCCGACCTTCGGGCGTCGTGTGTGGTCGTCATGGTCGCCCCCGTGTCGGCTGCCGCCCGTACGTGTTCGGTCGGTTGCCGAGCCGCGCCGGTCAGATCTCCATGGGCAGACTTGGGTCGGCGGCCCACTCGCTGAGGGAGTTGTCGTAGACGGCGACGTCGTCGTGGCCCAGAAGGTGCAGGACGAACGCGTCGCTGGAGGCGGCGATGCCCCCGCCGCAATACGTGATGACACGTTCGCCTCGGCCAGCGACGTCGGCGAAGGCGGCGCGCAGCTCGTCCAGCGATCGGTAGCGGTGGGTGGTCTCGTCGACCAGTTCCATCGCTGGGACGTTGGCCGACCCGGCGATGTGACCGGGCCTCGCGTAGTGCTGGGTCTCGCCTCGATGTTGGGCTCGGTCGAGGGCGTTCACCAGGCAGGTCTGGCCGCTTTCAAGGGCGGCTTGGACCATCTCCTTTCCCACGAACAGGCCGGGCCGCGCGCGGGCGGTGAAGGTCGCCGGGGGCCAGTCGGGAGCCGCGGTTGACGTCGGCCGACCGTCCGTGGTCCACGCCCGCCACCCGCCGTCGAGGACCGAGGCGGAATCGAAGCCGAACGCCCGGAGCATCCACCACACCCGGGCCGCCCACATGTTCGCGCGAGAGTCGTACAGCACGACTCGGTTCGCGTCTCCGACCCCGAGGCCGCCCATCGTCTGGGCGAACCGCTCAGGCGTCGGCAGGGTGAAGCCCAGCGGCGACTGCGGGTCGGACAGGTCTGTGGCGAGGTCGGCGAAGGCGCTGCCGGGGATGTGGGCCTTCTCCCACGCTGCTCGTCCGTTCTCGACCGCGTAACCGCCCGTTGGCCGCGGCGCGAGCAGCACAGTGCAGTCGAGGACACGCAGGTCGGCCTGTCCCAGTTGGGAGGCCAGCCACGAGGTAGAGACGAGAGCGTCCATGGCCGGGAGCCTCACAGCTCCGAAGCGGACTCGCCAGCGCTCGTCAGCGGCGCCGAGCGAGGTCGGGGAGGACACCCAGGGCAAACGCCTTTGCCGTGGCAACGCAAGCGGAAGACGTTGACGTTGATGCCGGCCCGTTGAAGGGTCGCGCCAGGTCTGGAGAACGAGGCGCTCAACAGAACGACACGACACCCGCACCTTGATCAGGAAGTCCCAGTTGTGGCGCGCAACGTCGGCCCTACTCCACCCGGCTGAAGTCCGGCGACCGACGGCGGCGCAGGATGATCGGCGGCCGTATCCGAGCGCGCGCCGACGCCGCCACCGAGCGACGACGCCGCGTGTCTGCGTGCTGAAGGCGTCGGGCAGTCCGACCACACTTCGCGGCGACGTGAGCGGTTCCGGGAGTGCGACCATCGGCTGATGACGGAGACCTCGATCGAACTGACGCGGTGGACGGGGTCATGGTCGGATGATGACCCTGACGCCAACTTCAAGGCCGACGTGGCGCTGTACACGATGCTCGATCCGCTGGAGACGCTGCGTCCGCTCAGCGCGGCGACCGGGATCCCGGTCGGGGCGTTGGTTCGCTACGTGCTCGCGCGTTGGGCCTCGGCGGGTTCGGAGTCGCTCCTTCGCGCAGGACCGTCGATCATCGAGAGGATGACGGCGGCCTTCTCCGAAGCCGAGCAGAGCGACACGACCGAGGCGCGGTTGGCGGCCTACGAGGTCGTTCGGCAGATGGTGGCCTGGCTGCGCGCGCCGCTCGATACGTGACGTCCTGGTACCTGGTGGGACGCCGCCGGAGGCCGGGAGCGGCTCGATCTCGCCAGGCCCCGGTACTCCGAGCGGGTGGCGGACGACTTCGACGGTCGGGCTTTAGCGAGTCCCCCCGGATCGTAGAGGCGACCGCGCTGGGCACGGAGTGGGTCTCCCTGGGCCTGGGAGGTGGCCCCAACGGGCGCCCGCTCCGAACGACGCGCCAGTTATGTCGGTTCCCGACATAACTGCCGTCGCGCCCTATCGGCAGGTACGTGCGCCGGCCAAGCGGCGGCAATCACTGCTTGCGGGAGCGAGCGGAGGAACTGCACTTTCCAGATGCATCCTGGGCCACCCGGTCGGGTGGTATCGGGCGAGAGTTCTCGGACACCCGCTGTGAGGCCTCACTGAGCGTCTTTGGACGGAGTTTGGTGGCGCGCCGGGGCTCGAGCGAGGCGTTCTCGGACGTGCGTTCGCAGATTTTGCGAGCCCGCTCCGCCCGAGAGAGGTCGGGGAAGCTGGAGGTCGGTCGGGCTTGGCGGTCGAACCAAGCGCGTGGCGCGAATCGGTCGATCGGGGCTGGCGCTCGGTCGCCGTGCGCGGCCAACATCGCAGGCAGAGACACTCGGCGGTGAGCGATGAGGAGGGCGACGTGCGCATTGATGGATCCGTCACCTCGATCTCGTGGGTCCCGGCGGACGCTGTCGAACGGGATGCCAAGGCCGAACTGCAGCTGGGGACGTCGCGTGCCGACGAGGCGCCGCCGGCTGACCTCGGTCCGGACATCGATGCGACGCTCGACGCCGTGGGAGACCGTTACCGCTTCGCCAACCACCTCCGGGGCTTCGCCGAGTTCGACGACGATGGTGAGGTCCGTTGCTACGGCGACCAAGGAAGCGGCCGGCTCGGCCAACCCACGGTGCGCGAAGGCGTCGAGCTGGCGATTGGGACCATCCCGATGCCGGAGCGTCGAGGCGAGCCAGTGGTCGGGTCGGGCTGGGTGCGCTTCCACCAGACCTGGGGAGGCCGCACGGCCGCCCGTCGTGGTGAAGGCGACGCTCCGGCCGCCGTTCGTGCGCTTCGACGCGCCCGTCGCGTGGACGACGCTCGAGCTCACGCTGCACGCCGACGGGCGGGTCGACGGACGACTGGGCGGCGCGTCGCAGTTCCCGCGTCATTGGGTCTACGACACCGACGGTCGCCTCGACGCGACGAGCGCCATCACGGATTGGAAGGCCTGGACCGGATCGGCGATCGGCATCCACACGCCGTGGGGTGAGGAGGACTCGCCTGCCTTCGTCACCGCGGTCCAGTCGGCGTTGGAGCGGGAGCTGGCCGAGATGCTCCTGGGCGACGCGGTCCGCCCGGCCGTTCGCCGGCTACGGGCCGGCGAGGTGCTGACCCGTCAGGGTGATTCTGGCGACGATCTCTTCATCATCGTCGACGGCGTGCTCGTGGTCAGTGTCGACGGTGTCGAGGTGGTCGAGCTGGGGCCGGGGGCGGTCCTCGGCGAGCGGGCCGTTCTGCAGGGCGGCCGCCGGACCGGCACACTCAGCGCCGGAACGCCGGCCAAGGTGATGGTCGTGCCGTCCGAGCAGGTGGATCGCGACCGCCTGGGCGGCCTCGCTGCGGCCCACCGCCGCCGGGAGCTGCCGCTGCGCAATCGATGACGAGTGGGGACGCCCGCGCCTGCGAAGGCGATCGCGTCGGCGCGGTGGACGTCAGCGAACCGATGCGGGACGGGACAGAACGTCGACTGGAGCTGTTCGGTTCGTCGCGGCGACGTCGTCGGCCGGGACGCCTGGCTCAAGCCGGCCGATGACGGGAGAACGACGGGCGCTAGCAATCCCTCCGATCGATGCTCCTGTGTTGTCAAGGGGCGGGCGCGGAGTGGACAGGACAGAGATCGGCCACTCGTGGTGGAGGGCAGGCTCCTGGTAGGTCACGGCCCACGCGAGGGGTCGTCGGGCGGCGATCGACAGGTCGTTCGTTGAACAACCCGTTGCGGGTGTTGGCCGATTCGTGGGGTCAGACCGCCGCCGATCCGGGCGGCGGTCAGGTTGTGGCGGCGTGGGCGGAGGTGTTTGAAGGCTTCTCGGGCGACGTAGCGCTTGAGGATGCGGACGATCTCGCCGGTCGACTTGCCCTCGGCGCGGCGGCGGGTGGCGTAGGTCCTTGGTCGGCTGGTGTGAGGCCATGCGGGTGATCACGACGCGGTAGAGGGCGTTGTTGGCTTGCCGGTTGCCGCCGCGGTTGAGTCGATGTCGTCGGGTCTTGCCCGATGACGCCTCGAGTGGGGCGACGCCGCAGAGGTGGGCGAAGGCGGCTTCCGACCGCAGCCGGTCGGGGTTGTCGCCGGCGGCGATCGAGCAGCTTGGCGGCGACGTCGTAGCCGACGCCGTACATCGCCAGCAGCCCCGGCGCAATGTGGTCGATGAGCGGGCGCATGACAGCGTTGAGCTCGTCCAGTTCGTCGTCGAGAAGGCGACGCGGCGGGCGAGGGTGCGGATGGCGAACAGGGTCGAGTAGCGCACCGTCTCGGTGGGGCGGGGTCGCAACGCTGCCGCCTCGGCGGTCAGCCGGGCGACCGACAGTCCCTCGAACCGGCTGCGCACCTGGTCATCGGCGCAGATCACGAGGTGGCGCAGCTGGCACAGCGTGGCGATCCGTTCCGACGCCGCTGAGCGACAGGCCACCTGCAGGACGCGGATCGCTTCGACGTCACCGTCGCGGCTCTTCGGGCGGCCCAAACCTTGACCCGACAACGCCGCCCGGGCCGCGGCGACCGCGTCGACCGGGTCGGACTTGCCCTCCCGGCGTCGCAACTGCCGGTTCGGCCGATCGATCTCGACCACCACGATCCCGGCCCCGGTGAGATGGCGGGTCAGCCCAGCCCCGTACGAGCCGGTGCCCTCCACCCCGACCAGGTTCGACCTCGCCATGGCCGCGCAGCCAGTCGACCAGCCGCCGGCACCCGGCCGCGGTCGTGTCGAACGCTTCGATGCCAAGCACGCCGCCAACGTGGTCGACCACGGCGGCCACGTGTACGTCGGCGTGCGTGTCAACACCCGCGGTCACTGAACCATGTCGTCTCTACGATGGTCACCGCCATCCCTTCCTGTCGCAACTGGGTCAAGGGATGGCACGCACTTGCCGCGAGGGTGCCGGGAACCCGGGACTGTTGGCGCAGACCCGGACCCAGTTCCCCACCCGACCGGTGAGTGCCGTCCCCGGGCCAGCCGACGCACCCCTCGAGACGGTGGATACCGACGACCGGTGCACCCTCCGATCATCTCTCTGCCGAATCGGCACTCGCCGCCGCTCCGTGTTCTCAACAGCCGGACCGTCGGACCAAGGACGCCGATCGGCTGTGCGGTGTTGGCGAGTGCGGCATGAGCCAGCGATGATGCCCGCATGGCGAGCGATGACCTCGGCGACCTGGAGGTTGTCATCGACGACGACCTGCTTGGGCCGGAGCTACGCCTCAACCCCCACGCCTACTTCCATCGGTTGCGAGCTCTGGATCCGGTGCACTGGAACGCCAAGTACAAGGCGTGGGTGCTCACCAGGTATGAGGATGTGGTCACTGGCTTTCGCGACGTGCGGCTGTCGTCAGAGCGCATCGATGCCGACGGTTTCCCGTTACTGGGCCGGTGGATGGTCTTCCTCAACCCGCCGCGGCACACGCGGTTGCGACGCCTGGTAGGGAACGCCTTCTCGCCCCGCGTCATCGCCAGCTTCCGTCCGCGCATCGAGGAACTCGTCGAGCAGCTCCTTGATGACGCTCGAGGTCCAGCCGAGTTCATCAGCGTCTTCGCCTCGCCTCTCCCTGCCATGGTCATTGCCGAGTTGATGGGTGTCCCGCCTGCGGATCGATCCCGCTTCCTCGATTGGTCCGACAAGATCGCCGGCGTTGTGTTCGGTGCACTCAACCGCCCCGACCGCCGGGCACGGGCTGAAGCTGGTTTGGACGACTTCGACGCCTACTTCCGGGATCTGGCGGAGTCCAGCGACGGCACCCTCGTCGCCGCCCTCGCTGCGGCCACCGAGGGCGACGACCGGTTAACCATGGATGAGATCGTGGCGACCTGCACTCTCCTGCTGTTCGCGGGCCACTCAACGACGACCAACCTTCTCGCCACCGGGCTCTTGTCGTTGCTGGAATGCCCCAACGAGCTCAAACGCCTGCGTTCGGATCCGTCGCTCGGCGCGAGTGCGGTGGAAGAACTGCTTCGGTTCGAGGGACCTACCGGGATCATGACCCGGGTCGTCGTTGAGCCCGTCCAGATCGGAGAGCGCAGGATTGGAGTCGGGGATCGGGTGTTCCTCGGCGTCGCCGCTGCGAACCGCGACCCAGCTCGGTTTCCCGAGCCGGACCGTCTCGACGTCGGCCGACACGACGCTGGCCAACTGGGATTCGGCTATGGCATCCACCACTGCCTCGGCGCCGCCGTTGCCCGCCTCGAGACGGAGATCGCACTCGGAGCGATACTCCGTCGGTTCCCGGATATGCGCCTCCCGGACGGCGCCGCCGAATGGAGCGTCGGTCTGCTCGGTCGGAGTTTGCGTCGCCTCCATGTCGACTTCGGGTAGCCCGCCGACCGACCACGCTGACCTCGGTGCGACGGTCGAGCAGCAGGCGGCCTCTGCTCACGACCAGCGCCGAATGTCCGATCTCGCGCCCGATCGCCTGCGAGACGGCGAATGGCCTATGAGGATTGACGACGCGCCAGATCGACGGATCCGGCGCCGACGTGGGCCAGCCGGACCGTCGCTCAGATGGCGCCCCGGATGCTTGGTTAGTAGGGCGCTCGCGAGAGCAAGCAGGCGTCCCACGCGGCCGAAACTCGACGCAATCCCTAGTTTCGCCCCAGAACCAGCCGGATTCGGCAACACGAGGAAACATGGCCGTTCGCGTCAGGCCCGCTCAGCAGCACCGAGCAACACGAGATGGACGCTGCAAACCACGAGAGCTTGAACCGCACGATCTTCGAAGGCACCAGCGAGATCCAGCAACTGGTGATCAGCCGGGCCATCTCAGGCCTGCGCATCGAGTAGATCGACGCCAACCAGCCGTCGTGTCGCCGCCAATCTGGGCGCGCACGTTCTCAATACCCGATCCGGGCGCGGACGTTCCCACTTTCGAGAACCAGCGCGCCCAGTTGGACTGGATCAGACCGATCGATCGATCAACCCCGGCGGGCGATCGTTCTCCGAGCGAAGGGGCGCCGGCCGGTTGTCCGTCACCCGGCCAGGTGATTCTCGGCCCGTTGGTGTGGGGAACGACTTGGGTCGGGTACCGACGAGCGCTACCCGACCTGCAAGGAGCACGCGTGGATCCTCGACCCGCACCGCCGACCGACCCGATCACTGTCCCCGGAGAGCCCCTCGTCGATCCGCTCATCGAGCCCGATCTCAGCACGGCCGGCGCCGCGCCTGCCGAGGCGTCGCCGCCACCGAACGGCCGGGCCGACCAGATCAAGGAGGTCGCCGGGAACGCCGCTGCGACTGCCGCCGACGAGGCCAAGCGCGTTGCCTCCACCGCCGCCGACCAGGCCCGCTCGGTCGTGCAGGAGGTCAAGGAGCAGGCCTCCGGTCTCGTCGGCCAGGCCCAGGGCGAGCTGCGCCAGCAGGCCGACGCCCGCTCGTCGGACGCTGCCGGTTCGTTGCGCACGCTGTCCGACCGTCTCCAGGCGCTGACCGATGGCCGGCCCGATGAGGCCGGTCCGCTGAACGGCTACCTCGACGAGGCGCGGGGTCGGGTCGCCGGCCTGGCCACACGGCTCGACGAGCGCGGCGTCGACGGGGTCCTGTCCGATGTGTCGAGGTTCGCCCAGCGCCGACCCGGCTTGTTCCTGTTGGCTGCCGCGGGCGCCGGCTTCGTCGCCGGTCGCCTCGTGCGGTCGGGTGCCCGAGCCGTCAACGGCGACGGCTCGGGCACCGACACCCCGACGGCCACGGTGAGCCCGAGCGATCCGCTGATCGCCGCGTCCGCTCCGCTGGTCGGGGCTCCGGTCGTCTCGACCCGGGTCTCGGCGCCATGACGATGCCGTCGGATCAGGTCGACCTCTCGACGCAGCCGAAGCGCCCGGACGCCTCGCTGGGAGAGCTGTTCTCGGAGATGACGACCGAGCTGTCGACGCTGTTGCGTCAGGAGGTCGAGCTGGCCAAGACGGAGGCCCGAGAGGAGGCCGGCAAGGCGGGCAAGGCCGCCGCGCTGTTCGCCGTCGGGGCGGTGGCGGCGCTGCTCGCGCTGACGTTCCTCTCGGCTGGCCTGGCGTGGCTGCTCGACAACGTGATGGGCAGTTCGCTGGCCTTCGCACTCGTCGGGGTCCTCTGGCTCGTCGTCGGAGCGATCGTCATCTCGATCGGGCGCCGCCGGTTCGCCGCCGTCGGCGCCCTGCCAGAGACCACACGAAGCATCAAGGAGGACGTGGCATGGGCCAAAGCGCAGAAGAGCTGAGACAGGAGATCGCCGGGACGCGCGCCGACCTGGGCGACACCCTGGACGCCATCGGCGATCGGGTGAGTCCCGGGCGCGTGATGGAGCGACGAAAGAACCGCATGACCAACGGGTTGCGGGCGGCCAAGGACCGCATCTTCGGATCGGCCTCGGACGCCGGTGGCGCAGTGGCCGACACGGCGGGGTCCGCCGTCGACGCGGTGCGCAGCGCTCCGGAAGCCGCCATCACGCAGACCCAGGGCAAGCCGATGGTGGCCGGAGCGGTGGCCTTCGGCGTGGGCTTCCTGGTCGCCGCCGCCTTCCCTCCATCGGAGGTCGAGGAGCACGCCGCCGGCAAGATGATCGACAAGGCGGAGCCGTTGAAGGACCAGCTGACAGCTGCCGGACAGGATGTGGCCGAGCACCTGAAGGAGGCGGCAACCGATGCCGCCACCCAGGTCAAGGACGCCGCGACGAGCGGCGGCGATCAGGTCGCCGACATCGCCAAGGACGCCGCACAGCACACCAAGGACGCGACCAGCGACGCCGCTCAAAAGGTTCGGAGCGGACCGGGCTCGACCTGACGTGAGCGGGTCGGACCCGTCACCGAGCCAGTCCCTGTGCGGTCAGCTCGGTGACGTGTCCGTCCCGGCTTCGATCACCACACGTCCATCCACCCAGCTCAGTTCCGGCACGTCGTCACCGACCTCGTCGACCGTGAACTCAGGGGCGTCCACGCTCATGGAACACCAACCTCCGGGGTGTCGAACACACTGCTGGGCGCCCTTCGGGTTTGAAGGCGCCAACAGTCGAGCCAACGGGAACGGCCAACGTTTGGCGCCGGTGTCCGATGGGGACCAACGGCTCATGCCGAAGTGGCCACGCAGCTACGGGAGGACCCGCTGGTGATCGGTTCTCGCGACACCATCCTCGTCGTCGGTGGAGGGGCGGCTGCCTTCTCGTTCGCCTCCACCTATCGCCAGGCTGGTGGTGATCGGCCGATCACGATGCTGTCGGCCGATGACCGGTTGCCGTACTTCCGTCCCGCCCTGAGCAAGGACCTGCTGCTCGGCGAGCAAGACGTCGGCGACCTGCCACTCGCCGACGCCGGCTGGTTCGCCGAGCGCGACGTCGACGTGCTGCTCGATTGCCGAGTGGAGACGATCGACGTCGCCGGACGCACGGCGCAGACAACCCACGGCTCGGCGATGTGGGCCGACTGCGTGCTGGCCACCGGCTCGAGAGCCGGCACCCTGCCGGTTCCCGGCGCCGACGACGGGCGCGTCCTGTCGGTGCGGGCGGCGAGCGACGCCGAGCGGCTACTCGAGCGCGTCGGTGCCGGTGGATCGGTCGCCGTCATCGGGTCCGGCTTCGTGGGCTGCGAGGTAGCAGCCGGCCTCGCCCAGCGCGGCATCGACGTGACCATGATCAGCGACGAGGATCGTCCCCAGCAGCGTCGCCTCGGCGCGGCCGTCGGCGAGCTGGTCGCCGGCTGGCTCCAGGACGTCGGCGTCCACCTTGTGCCGGGAACGCCGATCACCGCCATCCACCATCGCGAACGCGGGGGTGCGCCTCGAGCTGCCGGATCGACCGGCGGTCGAGGCGGACCATGTCGTGCTGGCCGTCGGCGCTCGACCGCGTGCCGAGCTGGGTGCGCCGCTCGGGATCGTCGCCGACGGAGCGATCCCGGTGGACGCGACGATGGCCACCTCGATCGATTGCCTGCACGCCATCGGCGACATCGCCCTGGCGTGGAACGAGGTGGCTGGCCGGCGACTGCGGGTAGAGCACTGGGGTGACGCCGAGCGCCACGGCGAGGTGCTCGGCACCGGGATGGTCGGCGGCCGGTCGGCCTGGCGGGAGGTACCGGGGTTCTGGTCAACGATCGCCGGGATGACGATCAAGTACGTGGCCTGGGGCGACGGCCACGACGCGGTGCAGGTCCAGCCGTCTGCGTCCGGCGTGACGGTCTGGTACGGCCGGGACGATGTCGTGGTCGGGGTGCTGACCTGCGACCACGACGACGACATCGACGTGGCCGCGGCAGCGGTCGCCGAGCGCTGGCCGATGCCGGTCCAACGTTGACCGTCGGCGACGAGATCGGCCCCGACTGCGTTTGCCGATGCTCGCAGGGCGGTACCTGACTGGCCGTGCTGTGGTTCATCGTCGTCTTGCTCGTCGTCGGCTTCATCGCCGGTGCGCTGGCCCGCCTCCTCGTGCCGGGACCCGACCCGATGAGCCTTGCCGGGACATGGCTGCTCGGGGTGCTCGGCAGCTTCGCCGGCGGCTTCCTCGGCTACCTGATCTTCCGCAGGGACCGCGACGATGGCGTGATCCAGGTGTCGGGGATCTTCGGGTCGATCATCGGAGCCGTCATCCTGCTGCTGATCTACCGCGCCGTCGTGGCCCGACGCGGCGGGCGGCGCCGTCTGTCCGCCTGACGGTGCGGCTTGGAGTGGGGTGGGGGCGGGTAGAGCGGCGGCGTGGTCAGGTTCGAGCGGCTCACCTCGTTGCCCGTTGACTGCGCGACCGCGTTCGACCTGTCGCTGAGCATCGACGCCCACCTCGACTCCTTCGAGCGTTCCGGGGAGCGCGCCGTCGGCGGCGTCACGAGCGGGACCATCGGGCTCGGCGAGTTCGTCACGTGGCGGGCCCGCCACTTCGGGGTGACCTGGACCATGACGAGCGTGATCTCCGAGTGGGACCGACCTCACCGCTTCGTCGACGAACAGCGGCGCGGCCCGTTCAAGTCGTTCCACCACGAGCACGTCTTCCGTCGGCTCGACGACGGCACCGAGCTGCACGATCGCGTCGCCTTCGAGGCTCCGCTCGGCCCGCTCGGTCGCATCGCCGAGGCCGTGGTGCTCGGCCGGTACTTGCCGCGCCTCATCGACGTGCGCAACCAGTTCCTCCTCGAGGAGGCGCAGCACGTCGCCGCCGGCACCCGTTCAGCGCCGGCGATCACCCCGGTCCCCGGCCGTCCCGACGATGGCTGACGCCCCGCCGGGCCGGTCCTTCGGGTTCGCCTTCGACCCGGGCCTCGCCCGCTGGGCCCGACCGTTCGGAGTTCTGCCGACGCGCAGCTACGTGACGCTCGACCACCGAGGGCTGGAAGCGTGCTTCGGGCCGTGGCGCTTGTCGACGCCGTGGACGAACGTCGCGGCGTTGCGGCGCACGGGCCCCTACACGGCGTGGCGGATCGCCGGTCCCGCTCACCTCTCCCTGGCCGATCGCGGGCTCACGTTCGCCGCCACGACGGGCGGCGGCGTATGCGTGGAGCTGCGCCGCCCGACACGAGGGATCGATCCGCTCGGGGTGATCCGCCACCCGGCGGTGACCCTCGGCGTCGACGACCTCGACGGGTTCGTCGACCTGGCCGAGCAGTTCCTCATCTTGCGGCCCGGCGACCCCTCGCCCGACGGGCCGCGGCACCCTCGCGGTCACTTCGTCCCGGCCGTGCGCGCCGCCCTCGACTGGAGCCGTCGCGACCGCTCGGTCGACCACGACCAGGGTGAGATCGACGAGATCGAGGACACCGATCCGCCGTCCATCCCTGCGCTGGAGGACGGCCAGCACCCGGCGGACGGCTCCGGCCCGTCGTACCACCGGCGCTACGCAGTCGTGGTCCGAGACGCGCGGCGCGACCTCGACGACGCACTGGCGGCGATCCGGGCCGACCCCAACGTCCTCGCCGAGACGGAGTTCTCGCCGTTCACGAAGATCGAGGGCGAGCTCGGCTCGATGGACGTCGGCGATCGCTACCTCGTCGAGATCGCCGGGCCCTGGAAGGGAGCCGTCGAGGTGATCCACCTCGATGACCGGTGCGTGCGGATGTCGACGCTCGACGGGCACATGGAAGCCGGCGTCATCGAGTTCGGCTTCGTCGAGGACGGTCCCGGCCACGTCGGGCTGACCATCGAGTCGTGGGCGCGCAGCCGCGACCGCGCCCTGGACCTGCTGTACGACAAGCTCGGGTTCGCCCGGGCGATCCAGAGTCAGATGTGGGTGATCGCCTGCGAGCGCTTCGCCGAGCTCGTCGGTGGCACCCCCGACGGTCCGGTCGACGTGACGACCGAGCGGGCCTGAGGCGTACGGTGCAGCGGTGACCGAGCGGACCTGGCGGGTCGAGCGGCAGCAGGAGCTGCGCGACGACGCCGATGGGCTGTTCGTACCGGCCGACGACCTCGCCGACGCACGCGTCGGAGACATCGTGGTGCTGACCGACGGGCAGTCCGAGCGCCGCGGCGTGGTGGCCTCGTTCGTCCAGGACGACGAGCGCGGAGCCTTCGTGCGGGTCAGCCTGGACTGAGTGTCGCCGGCGCCGCCGGACGATCGACGGGGACCAGCAGGCCCTCGCGCAGCAGGCGGCGAGCGAGCACCGTCTGCGAGTCGGCGTCGAGGCCGGGGAGAGCACCCACGACGAACTCCGCGCCGCGAGCCACGGCATCCAACGCCGCTCCGGTGAAGGCGGGAAGGCTCAGCCGGCGATCGACGAACTCGATCGTGACCCGATCGGCATCCTCACTGACCGTCGCGCTGGTGGTGCGTCGCAGCCGGGTACCTTCCCGCACCGACGAGAGGTCGACGGCGGCGCGCAGCCGACCGGAGGTGCGGGTGCGCCGGCGCCGGCGGATCCGCCCGGCCTCCTCCTCGGCAACGGCCGGCACGTTCAGCCCGTCGAGCACCTCACGTGCGGCGGACAGCGCGCTGCCGACTGCCGCCGCCAGTTCGGTGGCGTGCTCCGGCCGGGCGAAGCCGAGCGGCAGCGGCTCGTCGAGGGCACCGTCGGCCAGCGCTCGACGGACGACCTGGCGCCACGTCACGGCCAGGACACCGATCGTGAGGTGCAGGCTGAACGTGTCCGCCGACCGCGCCTCGTGGGGCGTTCCGGCCGGGAGGTACAGGACGTCTCCCGGGACCAGCTCGACGTCGCCGAGCCCGTCGACCGACCACACCTTGCGCCCGCCGACCTGCAGAGCGAACACGGCATGCCCGTCGACGTGACGGCGGAAGGCCGCCGCGCCCGCTGGGCTGAGGTAGGCGTTGGCCTGTACGGGATGGCTGATCTCCGCTTCGAGGGCGGCGCAGAACTCGGCCAGCGGCAGCCACGTCCGCTGGAGGCCCTGGAGGACGACCGTGGCTCCGCCGTGCACGAGGTCGAGGATGCGGTCGACGTCGGCCACCTCGTCGACCACGCGCCCGGCCACCCGCGTCGGCGCGGTGTAGGACTCGATCGGCAGCGTGACACCGTCGGCGACGAGCCGGAACCCGGGCCGACGGCCGAGCAGGCTCAGCACGTCCTCGACGTCGTCGACGTCGAGAAGGTCGCAGAACGACCCCCCCGAGGCGCGGTGCAACGGCCGCCGTCCCCAGGTCGAAGCACGGAACTCCGCCTCGTCGCCGATGCAGCGACGAAGCGGGTGGTCGGTGCCGCTCACCCCGGCCAGGTTGTCCGAGGATCATGGTTCCGAAACGACGGGAGTGGGCAGAGAAGCGCCATGAGCAACCTGCACGACGACGACATCACGCGCCAGCCGACGGAGGCCGACGACGACCGCGACGCCGGCGGCCACGGCGACGCGGACACCGGTGACGAGCCCACCGAGCGCGACGACGACCGTGACGCCGGCGGTGAAGGCCCCCTCGACACGGGCGACGAGGCCTGAGCCGGCCCGTCGACCCGCCTTGGCGGCACCCGATCGATCCCGTCGTCCTCGTCGCTCCGCACCCGGATGACGAGGTCTTCGGGGCCGCCGCGCTGCTGCGCTGGGTGTGCGGGCAGGGCCATCGCGTGCAGCTCGTCGCGGTCACCGACGGCGAGGCGGCCTGGGGCGAGCAGCCGGCGGTGACCCGCCGGAGACTGGTCGCCCGCCGCACCGCCGAGCGCGACGACGCGCTGCGTGAGCTCGGTGTCGCCGACCGCGTGGACATCGTGCGCCTCGGCCTTCCCGACGGCAGGGTGGGCGATCACGAGGGCGCGCTGGGAGACTGCCTCGTCGAGCTGGACGCCCGCACCGTGATCGCGACGTGGCGCCACGACGGCCACCCTGACCACGAAGCGGTCGGCCGGGCGGCGGCGACCGCAGCCCGGCGCCTCGGCGCCGGGCTGTGGGAGTACATCATCTGGGCCGAGCATCGCGGTCGCCTCACCGCCGCCCGTCGCACGACGACGTGGTCGGTGCCGATGGACGCCGACACGAGGGCAGCCAAGGCGCGGGCCGCACGCTGCTTCCGCAGCCAGCTGGAACCCAGCCCGGACGGGCGCCCGGTGGTGCCTCGCCGGCTGGTCGAACGGTTGGCCACCGGCCCGGAGTTGCTGCTGGCGTGAAGCAGGTCCCGATCGACGACTTCGAGCGCCGATACCAGCACGATCCCGATCCGTGGCGGTTCGCCACGTCCGCCTACGAGGGTCGCCGCTTCGACATCACGGCGGCGTGCGTTCCCGAGGCCGGGTTCCGGCGCGGCTTCGAGCCCGGCTGCGCCGGTGGTGAGCTCACGGTCCGGCTGGCTCGTCGCGGCGGGCAGCTCGTGTCCTGGGACGGCTCGCCGACGATCGTGGGCCACGCTCGGCGGCGCTTGGAAGCGGCCGGTGTCGAGAACGTGGAGCTCGACGTCGGTGCGATCCCGGCGCGCTGGCCGACGGGCCGGTTCGACCTGGTGGTGCTCAGCGAGATCGGCTACTACTTCGACCACGAAGGGCTGGCCGACGTCGTGCGGCGGGTCACCGAGTGTCTCGACCCCGGCGGCACCCTGTTGGCCACGCACTGGCTCGGAGCATCCGCCGACCACCTGCTGTCCGGGGACGAGGTCCACGCGACACTCGGCGCCGCCGACGGACTGGTCCACGTCGGGGGCGGGCGCGACCCGGGGTTCCGCATCGACTGGTGGCGACGAACGTGAGACCCGAGCACATGGTGGTGGTCGTCCCGGCGCGGGACGAGGAGGTCTCGATCGCGGCCTGTGTGGGATCGGTTCTGGTGGCCGGCGCCGTGGCAGGCATCGACGGCCTCGACGTCGTCGTGGTCGCCGATTCGTGTTCCGATCGCACGGCGATGATCGCTCGGCGCGAGCTGCGCAACCGCGGGGTGGTCGTGGAGACCCACGTCGGCTCGGCGGGGCGGGCCCGCGCCATCGGCACCTCCGTCGGGCTGCGCCGGACCCGTGTTCCGCTGCACCTGGTCTGGACCGCCCACACCGATGCCGATTCGAGGGTGCACCCCGGATGGCTGACCGTCCACCAGCGCGTCGCCGAGGCCGGCGTGGCGGCGATCGCCGGCATCGTCGAGGTCGATTCGTTCGATGACCACGGACCGCACACGGCTCGGCGTCACCGCCTTCGCTACGGCGGTCCCGGCGACGAACACCCGCACGTCCACGGAGCCAACTTGGGTGTGCGCGCCGACGTCTATCGGGCTGTCGGCGGTTGGTCGGCGCTCGCCACGGGCGAGGACCACGCCCTGTGGCTCGCCGTCCGCCAGGCCGGCTACCCGTGTCGGTCGACGAGAGCGCTGCCCGTGATCACGAGCGGCCGCCGGTTCGGTCGGGCACCGGCCGGCTTCGCTGCCGACCTGCGAGCGCTGGGCGCCACCGGATGAGCCCGGTCGAGGAGCGGCTGCGGGAGCTCAACGCCAGCGGCGCCTTGCTCCTGCCGCCGCCGGCCGGCGGCGCCACCGTCGAGCGCCTGCGCGCCCTGCGACGACTCGCCGCGACGGAGGACCTGTCCGTGGCGCGGCTGGCCGAGGCGCACACGGACGCCGTCGCCATCCTCGCCGAGGCCGGCCGCGCCCTCCCCCGCCGGGTCGACGGCTCGGACCTCGCAGTGGCGGGAGTGTGGGCCTCCCGATTCGGCGGCCAGGACCTGCGGGCCGAGCGCACCGCGTCCGGCTGGCACGTCGCCGGTCGGCTGGCCTTCTGCAGCGGCGCATCCCTCCTCGACCTCGCCCTCGTCGACCCGCAGCTGCCCGACGGGCGGCGGCAACTGTTCGTCGTGCCATTGCGCGACGGCGGCGTCCACATTGAGCCCAGCAAGTGGCACGTCACGGCGTTGGCGGCGACGGCCACCGCATCGGTCTCGTTCGACCTCGACGTCCCGCACGACGCCGCCGTCGGCACGCCCGGCTTCTACCTCGAGCGGGCCGGCTTCTGGCACGGCGCCGTGGGCGTTGCGGCGTGCTGGGTCGGTGGAGCCCAGGCCGTGCACGAAGCGACGTTGCGGCACGCACCGATCGACCACCCCCACGCCGCCGTCAACGTCGGCCGCACAGCCGGCGAGTGCTGGGCCATGGAGACGATCGTCGATCGGGCCGGCGCCGACATCGACGCCGCGCCGAGCGCCGTCGACCTTTCCTACGCCCTGCAGCTGCGCCAGCTGGTGGCGGCGGGGTGCCAGCGGGTGCTTTCGGCCAGCCGGCGGGCGACGGGCCCCGGCCCGTACGTCTTCGACGAGTGGCACGCCCAGCGCATCGACGACCTCGCCCTGTACATCGAGCAGCAGCACCACGAGGCAGACCTGGCCGAGATCGGCGACGACGCCCTTCGCCGACCGAACCGCTGATCGAACCCCGAACGACGATCTCGGCCCGTCCGTCGAGGGAGTGGGCGCCAGGCCTCCGTCAGTCAGGCCGGCGAAGCGCTCGCCGGGGGCGGAAGCTGGGAGCGGCCAGTTCGTGAAAAGGTCGAGTGGGCCGGCTCCGTCGACGACAAGCCGGGTGCGCCGCGCCGTGACGGTCTCCGACGAGGCCGCGCCACTCTTCACCGTCAGTCAGGCCGCCGAGATGGTCGACATGCCGACGGCGTTCCTGCGTCGTCTGGACAGCGAAGGCGTCGTGATTCCCGCCCGGTCTGCAGGAGGTCAACGCCGCTACAGCCGCGCCGAGATTGACCACGTCGCTGCGGTTATCGGACTGATGTCTGACGGCATGAATTTGGCCGGCGCGCAACGGATCATCGAACTCGAAAACGAGATCGCCGACCTTCGGCGACAGCTCGCCGCCCGGAATCGCTGACGGCGCATGCCGATCGGGAGCGCCCGAGCAGGGGCTTCCACTTCGACCGACCGATGGCCGCCACGCCCCACGCTGTACGGACTTCAGCGCTGGGACTCCCGGCGGTCATCTCGTCAACCGGTCGGCAACGTAGAACCGTGTCGTAGAGATGAGCCAAGGAGGAGTAGTGGACAGCGGGTCCGACTGGTCAAATAGGCATTGTGCGATTCGCGTCGAGCTCGGTGGGGATCTCGATCGGACCCGAATCGTGGTCACCGGTGAGCTCGATATCGTCACGCTGCCTGCGCTGCGCCGTGTCCTAGCGGGGCATCCACCCCACAGCGTCGAGGTCGAAGCGAGCGGGGTGAGCTTCGCAAGCGTCGCCGCAGCAGCTCTTGTGTCGTCAATGCGGGCCGACGGGGCTCGACTCGCCGGATCATCGGCCGCCCTACACCGAACGATCTGCCCCCTCGAACAGTTGGACGGCGACCTACGACAGCCGACCACCGCCACCCCCTCACCATGACGATTCGCAGGCGCGTTCGCGTGTCCGGAGACCATTGTCCGAACCCACCGAGGCGTCCTCGATCGCCGGTCGTGGGGCCCTGAGATGAGTTCGATCCGCCGCAGTGGGCCCGAAGCGCCCTTCGCCGCCAGTCGGTGCGTACGATCTCGCCGGTGCGAGTGTTCTTTACCGGTGGGAGCGGTAGAGCGGGTCGGCATGCGATCCGGCATCTCGTCGAACAGGGGCACCGTGTGGTCAACGGCGACATGGTGCCGCTCGGTGACCCGGAGGTCGCCGACCTGCGCATCGATCTGACCATCGCCGGCCAGGTCTTCGACGCGCTGTCGGCCTTCGCCGGCGTTGACGAGCTGGAGCTTGGCACCGGTGTGCCCAGCTACGACGCCGTGGTGCATTTCGCGGCGATCCCGGCGATCCTCGTCCGCCCCGACAACGAGACGTTTCGCATCAACGTGCTCAGCACCTACAACGTCATCGACGCCGCGGTGAAGTTGGGGGTTCGCAAGGTGATCTTTGCGAGCTCGGAGACGACCTACGGGATCTGTTTCGCCGAGGGCGAGGTCAGGCCGGAGTACGTGCCGATCGACGAGGAGCACCCCACGGTTCCCCACGACAGCTACGCGATGTCGAAGGTGGTCAACGAGTTGACGGCCCGGTCGTTTCAGGCACGTAGCGGCATCGACATCTACGGGTTACGCATCAACAACGTGATCGAGCCACAGGAGTACGAGACCAAGTTCCCCGCGTTCGTCGCTGATCCGGGTCTGCGGCGTCGCAACATCTTCGCTTACATCGATGCCCGCGACCTCGGTCACATGGTCGACTGCTGCCTCCGCACCGACGGCCTCGGCTACGAGGTGTTCAACGTCTCGAACGACGACACGTCGGTCGGGATTCCTAGCGACGACGTGTACGAGCGCTTCTACGCGGGGGTCCCGCGTCGACGCGACATGGGTCGTCATGAGACGTTCTACGCCAACGACAAGGCGAAACGCCTCGTCGGATTTGCTCCGCGCCATTCGTGGCGCAACGAGCTCAGTTGAGACCGGGACGACGAAACTGCCGTCGTTCAATCCAGAGGGCCAAGGTCGTCGAGGTCAGCAGGTGGAGATGCGGAACGTGGCGCGGTGCCCGGCAAGGTCGAGGAGGCGGAGCACGCACAGGCTCGGTGAGATCAAGGTCAACCCTTCTGGCCGGGCTCGATGGGCCGTGAGCAGTGCCCTGAGGCCAGCGGCGTCGATGAACGTGACGGCCGTCAGGATCACCCGGTCGGCGCGATGGTCAATCAGGGAGGCTGCCAGCTCCGGCGCCGAGTAGGCGTCGACATCGCCGCTGACCGCCACCGTCATGGCGTCGATCGTCACGGTGCGGCAGGGCGGCGATTCGTCCGGGGCCATCTGGGGCGGGGGCGACGGCTTCACGACACGCCGCCGGCATCAGAGCGCGTCCACAGGTTCGCAGGGCGTGTCGGTCGGGTCGAAGGGCATTGGAGGGTGGGGCCGGCGTCAACGTTGAGTTCGGTGTCGAAGGCGTCGTAGTAGGCCTCGTAAATGAGGTCGGATTCGCGGGCGCGTTGATGCCTGAGGGCAGTGAGCAGCCAGGCCAGGCGTTGGCGGACGTCGGCAAAGTCGGTGCCGTCGTCATCTTCTGGTCGGGCCAGTTCAGCGCGCATCGAGGTGATCGATTGGCGGAGATTTGCGTACTGCGAACAAATCCCGCGCACGCGGGTTCTCAACCGGGGCTGGGTCCGCTTGATGTCGGACAGCAAGCTGTCGGGGTGGCTGGCGTTCGTGCTCTCGTCGTCTGTGGCCTCGTCCAAGACGACGAGGGCGGCCAGCACTGCGGCCCGCCATGACGACTCACGTCCGGCAGCGGCAGCGCCGAGCGACGCTTCGAGATCGTGCATCGCCGCGAGCGTTCGATCCTGATAGGCGCGCCAGGCGTCTTGGCCGGCGCGTTGTGACGAGGTCACTGTCGATGGCTCGGGCATCGTTGCTCCCTTCTGCGGGTGGTCCATCGGGATCGTGGCGGCGGGTGAGTGCGGCCGGTGTAGGGGTTTGGGTGTCGACCGGCCCGGCCATCGGGCGTCGCCGCCTGCTGGCCGTCTTGCGCACGTCGTGGTTTGAGGTCATGGGGGTCGAGTCATCTCGTCGCATCGCTGGTCCGGTTCGCCTCATCGTGTGTGCGGGCCGGCGAGCCGCGTGTCGACGACCGGCGTGGGTGCGGCCCGATCGTCGCTGTTTCGCCCAAGGAACCGGGCGTATTTGGTGCGCTCGGCAGCCAGCTGCCGGCGGAGATCGTCCAGCTCGTTCTCCAACTCGATGATCCGTTGCGCGCCAAGCAGTGTCAGGCCCTCGCTCATCAGCGCGGCGAGGGCGGCGATGTGGCCGAGCTCGACACGGCTGTACCGTCTTTGCCCGCCGACGGAGCGGGCCGGGCAGACAACGCCTTCGGTGTCCAGCCGGCGAATGAAAGCGGGCTGCATGTCGAGCATCGCGGCGGCTTGGCTGACCGAGAAGAGCGGGGCGACGTCATCGGGGACGGTGACGGATCGATGAACTCGACTCGTGCTCGCCGGCGCCGCCCCGCTCGGACGGTTCACGACACGCCCGCCCCGGCAGGCTCTTGACTGGCGTCCTGCGGGCCATCGTGCGAGCTGGCGTCGATCGATGTTGGCTGGCCGCTACCGACGGCGATGTCGACTCGCCGCGGTTTGGCCTGCTCCTTCACCGGCACCCTCAGCCGCAGCACCCCATCGGTGTACTCGGCGGCGATGTTCTCACTGTCCAACGTCTCAGCCAGGAACAGCTGCCGGCTGAACGTGCCCGTCGGGCGTTCGCCGATCAGCAGCTCGACGTCGTCGTCATTCGGTCGGCTGCGCTCGGCGTGCACCGCCAGCACGTTGCGCTCCACGGTCAGGTTAATCGACGTCGGATCGCACCCCGGCAGATCGAACAGCACGACGAACTCGTCACCCTTGCGGTACGCGTCGATTGGCATCGCCGCCGGACGAGCCGCCGTCCCGAACACCTGCTGGGCGACGCGGTCGAGCTCACGGAATGGGTCGGTACGCATCAACATGGCTCCTGATCTCCTCTCGTCTCATCTCAACAGGACCAATATTCTTATAGATCCACATCACTCCAACTGTCAAGTCCTGTTGTAAGTTCAGCGGCACACCGCTCACCGTCATTCCATTCGTGGGAGCCGTCAACGGCAGCGTCGCGGCTCGTAGGAAGCCACCCGCGTCGGTCAGGCGGTCACGCGCCGCGCCGGTGTCCTGGAACGCCCGGCATGACGACGTTCGTGGGCGCCCGTAACCGGAACCTCCGGCGGTACAGACCGACGATGCACGAGCCCGTCCCAAGCCTTCCGACGCTGCCGTCCCGGAAGAAGTGTTCGGTGACCTGTCCCGATGACGGGACGACAACCGGCACGATCCGCGAACGAGGGCGACACCACCTCACCGTCGGATCTGGTACCGCCCGCTCCCGAGGTCGCGGACCGCCGAGAGGTCCGGCCTCCCGGTCGGTTCCTCCTGCGCTCGCCGGAGGCATCGTCGAGTACGGCCGACGATGCCGCGTCGGCAAGCAGCGTCCATGTCGAGGGCCTGAACTCTGGTCGGTCAGCGATGCCTGCCTGATCCACTGGCGAACGCCTCGCCGACGACGAGGTGGGCGTCGAGGGAAACGGGAGCGCTGGTCCGTCGACCGTTCGATGAGCTGTCGCGTGCTGGCAGCATCGAGGCGATCGTTGTCCTCGGCCACCAGGGCCGCGCAGTCGTCGGAGATCTCGTCGTGCAGGTCTTCGAGCAGTCGACCCACGTCGGTGCCGGCGTTCGACTTCGCGCTGCGTTTGATCAGCGACAGCCCGCTGGCGGCGCCAGCCCGGTGATCACGCCGGTAGGTGTCGAGGTGGCGGGTGGTCTCGTCCGCTCACCAGTCTTCTCGACGACCGGCGTCGGGCCTGGGCCGCAGGAGGCCGACTCGGCGATCTGTTCCTTGGTCACGATGCTCGACGCCTGCTCGAAGTGAGTCGGGGTCGGCAGGTCTTGGCTGAGCTAGCCCGGCACGCCCGTGTTCGGCCAGACGCGGTGCGCCGTGGCGATCGCCTCGTCTCGGTCTGCCGCCCAGCAGATCGTCAGCTGGCGTACACGGGCCCAGCTCCGCCTGCCTTGCGCCACTGCGCGATGGTCTCGTCGTCGGGTCCCGTCACCCACAACTCGTCGCCGATCCTCCCGGCCAACTCGGCGGCCGTTGGTCCGAACGCCGACACGATGATCAGCGGGACAGGTAGTGGCGGGTCGTAGAGCTGCGCGTTCTCGACCGTGTAGTGCTTGCCACGTTGGGTCACCTGCTCGCCGGCGCACAGCTCGCGCACCACCTCGACCGCCTCCTCGAGCATCTCGAGGCGCAGGTCGGCCGGCGGCCAGCGGTCGCCGAGCACGTGTTCGTTGAGCGCCTCTCCGGAGCCGACGCCCCACGTGAACCGCCGTCGAGCAGCTGCGCACCGGTCGCCGTCGCCTGGGCGAGGATTGCCGGGTGGGTCGAAGCCGTGCTCCTCCGCAAGCACGGCGAGGTCGACGAGGCGACGCGACGCGTGCTCTTCGCTGGACAGGGTCATCCCGTAGTGCACCGTTGCGCTCATGAGGACATCGCTACCCCCCAGCGACGCGCAGGGCAGTCCAGGGGAGCGGACATTCCGCCTGCGCGGGCGCGGCGGAGACCTGACGTCCTGCCTGCCGGACGGCCCGTCAGGTAACGGCGTCGCGAACCCTGTCGGCGGCCGCGCCGACGACGTTGGCGGCGGCGTCGAGCGGCGCCGTCAAAGCGGCGGCGACGATGTTGCTGGGCGGTGTGTCGGGACTGCGTGGGTGCGGGCGGGTGGGGGCGGCCTTCTTGGCGGCCGTCAGGCGGCGGCCAAGCTCCTCCAACTCGGCGCGGCTCAAGGCCTTGCGGACCTGCGGGAACAGATCGCGCTCTTCTTCCTTGACGTGGTGGCGGACGCTCTCCATGAGCACGGTGACCTTGGCCTCGTAGCGTTCGTCCTCGGAGCGCATCGACTCCAGCTCGGACAGGGTCCACTTGACGATGTGGTGCTCCTCGAGGGCCTCAAGCACCTCGCCGTTCACACCGGTCACGCGAAGACGAACCTCCGGGTAGAACACGGTCTCTTCGATGCTGGCGTGCATCGACAACGCGGCGATCATCTTGCCGACCACGGCCTCGCGGCTCTTGTGTGCACGCTCGCCGAGCCCCTCGAACTTGGTGAACAACGCCTCGACCTCTCGATGGTCGTCGACGAGGATGGCGAGCGCGCTGGAGGCGGCGGGCACGGCGCGCGTGCGGGCCGAACGGGGCTTTGAGGAAACGGTTGGCACGCCGACACGATGCCCGTTCTGGCTCGCAACAAACAGCGCCGAACGACGTTGGCCGGAGCGGGGAGGGGCACGGTCTGCTCCCGACATCGTCCGACCTCTCATGGCCGGGCCCTCAGAAGCGCATCAGCTGGACGTGGCGATGGTTGCGGCCGCCCTCGGCGATGCTGCGGACCACCGACGCGACGACGGAGGCCAGCGAACCGAGCATCAGCGTGAGGGCCACGATTGGCATCACGGCGCCGGCGCTCATGGCCGACGCCTCCTCGAAATGATGTGCGCGTCCTTCCCGACGCGCTCGATGCGATCGCCAAGCCGTCTCAGCGCCCGAGCCCGGCGAGGGTTGGCTGCGGCGTCACCGGCACCGCCTGTCAGCCGATCTTCGCCGGCGTCGCGGTCTCCACGACCAGGATCGGGCATGTTCGTCCGCGACCGGCGGGCGGGTAACTGAGCACGACAACGGGTAGTGCGAGTCTGTTCGACGAGACGAACGCCTTTGAGTGCCGAGGGACGTGGCCCAGTGAACGATCCGCAGCTGCAACTCATGTTGGACCGTGACGTGCAAGCACCCGGCATGGCGCGCCGACAGGTCCGTGCTTGGCTCACGAGGCACGACCTCGACGTGGCCGCGATCGAACTGCTGGAGCTGGTCGTCTCGGAGCTCGTGACCAACGCCATCGTTCACGCCCACTCGGCGCCGGAGCTGACCGTCCTCCTGCAAGACGGTGGCATACGGATCGAGGTGCTCGACGGGGCAACGACGCCACCGGTGGCCCGACCGCCCGGAAACAGGAGTCGGGTTGGCGGCTTCGGGTTGCAGTTCGTCCAAGCAGTGGCGCATCAGTGGGGATGGGAACCGACTACGGCCGGCAAACGAGTGTGGGCCGAGATGCTCTGGAGCGCCTGAATCACGACGGTCAATCGGCGATCGGATCCATGATCGAAACGTCGACGTCGACGTCGAGGACGGTCTCGGCGCCGCTGAGTTCCAGCACCCGCTGGACGGGCCTCGATGGGTTGCGGACCTTCAGCTGTCGACCGGCCTCGACGATCCGTTGCCGTGCCGCCAAGATCGCGACGAGCCCGGTCGAATCGATGAACGTGACGTCGGTCAGATCCAGAGTCACCGTGCCGGCGCTGGTCTCGGCCAACGCGTCGAGGCGCGTTACCAACTCAGCTGCACTGGCCAGATCAAGCTCACCGCCGAGCCAGACAGTGGTGTCGCCGTCACAGTGAACGACGCCGGAGCGGAGCTCGTACGACTCGTTGCTCATGCCGATCCTCCGAGGTCTGGAGAGGTTCGAACGGGTTGCGGTCGCCCTGGCTGTTCAAGACGATCTCAGGTTAGTGCCGGCCGTGGCGACCTCGGTACTGGGCTGCCGTCGGCACGCCTCGACGGCAGCCCTCACTGGACCGGGAAACAGGCCCGCGGGTCGGCCGGCGCAGCTCAACGCACGCCGACGGCCGTCGTCGCCGACAACGTGAGCCCGCGGTCAGCGAGGGACAGGCGGGCCGGCCCGGCGATGCGCCGGCCGCGTACGGGCCGGTGCGCTGCAGTCCGGCGATGTTCAGTCATCGTCGTGCTGGCCGGGGACCGGGGTGATCGCCGGTGTTGAATGGACGCCGGCGGCGACGTGCTGGCCTCCTCGACGAGGAACTGGTTGCGGACATCGATGAGGTGGGGGAGGTACCGACGGAGCACGACCGCCTCGGCGATGCGACCGAGCGGTCCGAGCGGAGCCTCGAAGGTGATGCGATCGCGCAGCTCGGTGCCGTCGTCGAGCGGGCGGAAGACGTGCTCGTGGTGGAACGACTTGAACGGTGCACGCCGCTGTTCGTCGACGAAGCGGCGGGGCCGTTCCCACTCGGAGATCTCGCTCGTCATGGTCCACGTCACCCCGAAGTGGCGGGCCCGCCAGGTGACGAACTCCCCGAGCCCGATGACGCCGCTCGTGATCCCGCCGACGGCCCGCTCGCCCGATCGTTGGAACGAGTCGAGGTGAGCGTCGATGCTCAGGGACAGGTCGAAGGCGGTCGCGCAGTCGACGGGCAACGACGTGCACCGCTCGAACCTGACCACGGCGCCGCTCTCCCCCGCGCCGGCCAGGCCCACGCCGACACCTCGCGCCCATCTGACCGCAGATCGGCCGGACGGTTCAGCGCGACGACGACGGGGGAGGGTGACCGGCATGACGCAGCTCGCTGACGCCTTCGTCGACGCGCTTGGGAAGCTGGAACAGGACAGCGATGTCGATCAGCTCGTGGCGCTGTACCCCAGCGACGCAGTGGCTGGCGACGTGCCGCGCCCGGACGAGTTCGAGGGACCCGACGGCGTGCGCGCGTTCTGGACGGCCTAACGCCAGCAGTTCGGACAGATCAGCTCGGAGCTCCACAACGTCACGCCGCGGACGGCTCCCACGCGCAGTTGCGCCTACTACGACCCCTTCGCGCTCGGCGGTGCAGTGCGCGACTGACGCAGTCGCCGTGCGAGCCGCCATCTCAGCGGATCCGGCCGGTTACGGCAGCGCGATCCGGGGCAGAAGCCCCGGACATCGTTCCAAAGGAGCAACCGTGGATCTGGCGATCCTCGCCGCAGCCCGTTTCCCGATCAGCGAGCCGTTCGCCGGGGGGATGGAAGCGCACACGCACGCCCTGGCCGAAGGGTTGACGGCGCGTGGCCATCGGGTGACGGTCCTGGCCGCCGACGGCGTCGGCCGGTTCGAGGTGCGGCCCATGCTCCCGGTCGACTTCCGGCCGTCCGTGCCGGCCCGCCGAGACGTGTCGGCGCAGCCGTCCGACGTCGTGGCCGAGCATCACAGCTACCTCGAAGCGATCGTCCACCTCGCGTCGGCCGACCACCAGCTGGTCCACCTCAACGCCGTGCACCACCTGCCGTTCGCCTGCACCGGTCTGCTCACCTCGAAGGTCACGGCCACCCTGCACAGCCCGCCGACGCCGTGGTTGGAGTCGGCGTTGTCGGTTGCCCGCCAGCGTCGCAACCCGCCGGCGCTGGCGTCGGTGTCGACCGCCAACGCGGCCGCGTGGTCGCCCGTGCGCATCGACCGGGTCATCGGCAACGGCGTCGACCTCGACACTTGGGAGGAGGGCGTGGGCGGTCAGCACGCCGTCTGGACGGGGCGAATGGTCCCGGAGAAGGCACCACATTTGGCCATCGATGCCTGTCGTCGGGCGGGCATGCCGCTGTGGCTAATGGGTCCCGTTCACGATCGCGACTACTTCGAGCAGGCGATCGTCCCCCGTCTCGGCTCCGACATCCAGTACCTCGGTCACGGCACCGTCGCCGAGGTGGCCGCGCTCGTCGGGCGCTGCGCCGTCGCTGTCGTCACGCCGACGTGGGACGAGCCGTTCGGCCTGGTGGTCGCCGAGGCGCTGGCCTGCGGCACACCCGTGGCCGGCTTCCGGCGCGGGGCGCTGGCCGACCTCGTCGACGACCACACGGGTGCGGTGGTGCCGGCCGGCGACGTCGAGGCGCTCTCGGCCGCGCTGCTCCGGGCAGCCACGCTGGACCGGTCGACGTGCCGAGCGCGTGCCACGGCCCTGTTCTCGGCCGACGCCATGATCGACGCCTACGACGAGTGGTTCCGGGAGGTCGTCGGGTGACACCGATCGTCGTACACCACCCGCCCGAGCACCCCTACGTCCGACAAATCGACCCCGCTGCCCCGAGGGGCGTCGGCTCAGTGTGGGACCTCGACGAGGTGTCGTCGTCGGGTGCGTCGATCGTGCACCTGCACTTCGGCTTCGAGCACCTCGCCGTCGGCGCGCTCGTGGAGTGGCTGCGGAACCTGCGCCGACGCCGGCTGGGGTTGATCCTGACCGTCCACGACCTGCACAACCCGCACCTGGCTGACCAAACGCAGTACCAGCGCCTGCTGCGGCTGCTCGTCGCCGAGGCCGACGCTGTCGTCACGTTGACGGCGTGGGCGGCGGACGTCATCGAGGGGGTCTACGGGCGCGCCGCTCAGGTGATCGCCCATCCCCATGTCGTCCCGCTGGGGGAGTTGGCGCGGCGTCGGCACCGTCCATCGCGGGCGCGCCGTGGTGTGTACGTGCACGCCGCCACGTGCCGACCGAACCTGGACGCCGATCTGGTCGTCGCCGTCGCCGCCGTCGCCAGCGATATCGGCGGCGTTCGCGTCCACGTCCGTTCGCCGCTGACGCCTTCGGCCGAACGATTGGTCGCCCAGCTCAACGGTGTGGAGCTCGTGCACCTGGACGTTGGCCCCCGGCTGACGGACGAGGGGCTCTGGGACCGCATCGAGCGGGCCCAGGCCGTGCTGCTTCCCTATCGGTGGGGCACGCATTCCGGGCTGCTCGAGACCGCAAACGATCTCGGGACGCCCTGCGTGGCGCCAGCCGTCGGCGCCCTCGTCGACCAAGGCGCCATCGAGATCGACCCGACCGACACCGCACCAGGTCTGCGCCGCGCCCTCGAGGTCGGCTCGACGCGCGACGTCAACGAGCGGGCGAGCCAGCGGGTCGCCATCGTCAAGGCGCACCAGCGCCTGTACGCCACGGTGCTCGATCGCTGGGCCGGCGCAGCGTGAGCGAGCGAGTCTTCGAGCGAGCGAACCATCAGGCACGGTCTTCGGCTCATTGGTGCACCCCAACATGCTGGATGGCGTCGCACGTCGACAGGGTGCACCAATGAGCTCGATCCTGTGGTACGTGCACGACCACGGGCGAGGTCACCTGGAGCGAGCTCGAGCCGTCCTGCCCCACCTCTCCGATGACATCGTCGTGGTCAGCGGGCCGGGCATCGCCGAGGATGCCACCGAGGTGCTCGATACCAGGGTCGTGGCCCTGCCGGGCGACGTCCCGCCCCAACCGACCGCGACGATCGGACCGTGGCACCACGCCCCGGCCGGCCGGACACTGCGATCGAGGACCGCGGCCCTCGTCGACGTCGTCGCCCGCCACGACTGCACGACCGCCGTCGTCGACGTCTCCGTGGAGGTCACCGTGCTGGCCCGCCTGCTCGGATTGCGCACCGTCACGGTCCGCCAGAGCGGTCGGCGCACCGATTGCGCCCATCAGATCGGTCTGGAGAGCGCCGACGTCGTCTGGATCCCCCAACGTCCGTCACTCGAGCCGATCGACGCGCCCGTCGACGGACGCTGGTTCTTCAGTGGGCCGTTCAGTCGCCTCGACCAACAGGTCGGGCGGAGGACGACGAATGCGAAGGCCGACCGCCTCGTGGTCCTGCTCGTCGGCACCGGAGGGACGAGCATTGAGCTGGCCCCGTGGCGTGAGGCAGCGCTCCCCGACGGATGGCAGGTGGTGATCGCCGGGGCCGGGCAGCCATGGCGCAACGGTCCGATCGAGTGCGTCGGCACGGGCGCAGCCATCGAGTCACTCCTCGCCCGCGCCGACGTGGTCGTGACGAGCGCCGGGTGGGCGGCCGTCGCCGACACCGTCGCCGCCGGCTGTCGCCTCGTCGTGGTCCCGGAAGAACGGCCCTTTGACGAGCAGCAGGTGCGGGCCGACGCGCTGGCCGCGGCCGACCTCGCCATGAGCCTGCGCCGCTGGCCGTCGCCGTGCGAGCTGCCGCACGTGGTCGACGAGGCGATGCGGCTGGACCCTACGGCGTGGCACGCCCACCACGACGGCCTGGGGGCACAGCGCAGCGCGGCGATGATCGAGCGGCTCCACCGTGGTTGATCGGGGCGCGAGTCTCGCCGTCCTCGTGACCGCCGCCGGGCGCCACGAACACCTCCGTCGACTGCTCGCCGGCTTGGCCGAGCAGACGAGGCCGCCCGACGACGTCGTCGTGGTCGACCTCGCCACCCGCTCGCCGCAGTCGCTTGCCGCGCCGCAGGCGAACGCCGTCCGACGCATCCTGCACCCGGCGGCGTCCACCGCCGGTCCGCTCCAGCTGGCCGGCGGTCGCAACCTGGCGGCGACGTCGACGACGTGCGAGCTCCTCGTCTTCCTGGACGTCGACTGCCTTCCCGCCGCCGATCTCGTGGGCCGGTATGAGGAGGTCCTGACCGCCCACCCCGAGGGGCTCGCCTGTGGTCCGGTCAGGTACCTGCGCCAGGGGTGGGCTCACCGCTGCGGGGAGCGCAACCTGACGGCGGCGCAACTGGAGGGCTGCAGCGACGAGCACCCCGCCCGGCCTCGAATCGACGGTGACCGGGTTGTGCTCTCCGATGAGCACGAGCGGTTCTGGTCGTTGTCCTTCGGCGTGCGCCGGTCGACCTGGGAGCTCCTGGGCGGCTTCGACGAGGGGTTCGTCGGATACGGCGCAGAGGACACCGACCTCGGGTTGCGAGCGGCCGAGATGGGTGTTCCGCTGGCGTGGTTCGGTGGCGGCACGGCATACCACCAGTGGCACCCGCCGACGCGCGATGACCCCGCCCGCCTCGGCGAGATGATCGCCAACGCCCATCGCTTTCGGGTCCGGTGGGGACGTTGGCCGATGTCCGGCTGGTTCACGCAGCTGGCCCGTGCCGGGACGGTCCAGTTCGATCCCGACGGCGACGTACTGGCGCCGGTGAGGGCCGACGATGAGCGGTGAGCGATGCCGCATGTCGACATCGGTCGTCGTCGGGCCCGAGCGCCATGGTGTCGTCCGGCACGCTCTCACCATCGCCGACCTGACCGGCAGTCCGGTGCTCCGGCTGTCCGACCCTCGGGAGCCGACGGAGACCTCGACGACGCCGATCGTCCACCTCCACTACACGGACCACCTCTTTGCCGCCAGCAGCGATGCCGCGATGACGATGTGCTGCCAGCTGCTCGAACGATTGGCCCGCCCCGCCGTCGTCACCCTGCACGATGTGCCCAACGGAGAGCGCACCGCACACGATCGACGGCGAGCCCCCGCGTACCGCCGCCTCGCCGGATCGGTCCAGGCGGTCGTCGTTTCGAGTGAGCACGAGCGGGAGCGGTTGCGGGACTGCGGAGTCGTCGCCGCCCCGACGGTGATCCCCTTGCCCATCGGGCCAACCGCGCCGGGCGCGGATGCCTGCGCCTTCGAGGTGGTCGGTGCGATGGTGGCCGTGCTCGGCCACATCTACCCGGGCAAAGGGCACCGAGACGTGCTCGAGGCGCTGAGCACACGCCACGAGGATGCATCCCTCTGGGCGATCGGTGCTGTCAGCCCGGGCCACGATGACGTGCTCGGCGAACTGGAACGCTTCGCGGCGCGGGCCCGCCGGCGCTTCATCGTCACCGGGCACGTGGACGAGTCGATCCTGGCGGCCGCCGTCCGTCGGGCCGACGTCCCGATCGTCCCCGCCGTCGCACCGTCGGCGTCGGCATCTCTCGCGACGTGGATCGCTCACGGTCGCCGGCCGTTGACGGCCGCTAGTCCTTACGCCGCGGAGCTGGAAGCGGCGGCGCCCGGGCTGGTGACGAGCTACCGACCCCACGATCGCCAGGCGCTCGCCGCGGCGATCGCCGGGGCCATGGCCAACCCGTCGTCGACGATGCGAACCGCGCCTATCCCAGAGCGCTTCCGTGGGATCGCCGTCGGGCAACAGCACCTCGAGGTCTATCGACGCATCGTCGAACGACATGGATGACGCCGGCGCAGGTGCTCGGGTGGTCGTCGTCGGGCGGCGGCGGTGGGTGCCCGACAACCGTTGGGACCTCGTGGTCAGCGAGGTGGACGAGCGGATGCGGTCCCCGAATGCCTCGGTCGCCGTCGTCATCCCGTACTTCGAACAGCCGGACTCACTCGAGCGGATGTACGCCGCGCTGTCGCGGGCTCGCCTCGATCCCCGGCGCCACGAGGTGATCGTGGTCGACGACGGTTCCGCCCGCCCGCCACCGCCGCCACCGTCGCACGTCGACCTCACCGTGCGCCACCTCCGTCAGCCCGATCTCGGATGTCGACCCGGTGCGGCCCGCAACCTCGGCGCCCGCTCGACGGCGGCCGACATCCTGGTGTTCCTCGACGCTGACACGATGCCGTGCCCGTCGACGATCCAGAGGCTGGCCGCCTGGCCAGACGTGCTCCCTGACGCGCTGGTCGTCGGCCGTCGCCACCACGCCGACCTTGCCGACTGGTCCCCGACCGATGTCGCCGCCTGGTTCGACGGGACCCGACCGGCTCCGCCTCGCCGTACCGACCCAGCATGGTTGGAGCACGGCTACCTCGAGACCCGCAACCTGCTCGACGCCGACGATCGCTCCTACCGCTACATCATCTCCGGCGTGATGAGCTGCAGTCGAGCGTTGTTCGACGACATCGGCGGGTTCGATGGCGAGCGCGCCGAGTACGGCGGTGAGGACTGGGAGCTGGCCTTCCGGGCCTTCAACAACGGGGCCGTGCTCGTCCACGATCGAAGCGCCATCGTGTGGCACGACGAGCCCGATCGCGCCGAGCGAGACGGACGGGCGATCGACCAGACCGCCGAGACGCTGTGGCTCGCCACGCGCATCCCGGAGCCCACGGCCCGACCGCCGGTCGTGGCCTACGAGGTCGCTGACACGGTCGCCGTGCTGGACCTCGCCGATGTCGCCGCCGGCCCGCTCGTCGCCACCATCACGTCGACGATCGACGCGTTCGAGGACGTCGCCATCCACGTCGTGTCGAACGTCCCGCCCGCCGTCGAGGAGCACTTCCGCTTCGATCGACGGATTCGATTCGCCGCGCCTGCGTCAACCCACGTGCAGCGATGCCGGGCCCTCGTCGTGATCCGGCGGCCGCTGCGCGATGTCGCCGTTGGCCTTCAGAAGCTCGTCACGGCGGTGCGTCCCGGGGGGGTGGGGACGGTCCGTGTGATCTCTGGTGCTGAAGAGATCATCACGGTCTCGGCGACGCGTGCGATCGGCCGTCTCCGCCGGGCCCAGATGATGGGCGCGCCCATCGGCGCTCTTGCCACGTTGCTGGGCGAGCAGCGGCTCGATGCCGACGGCATCGGACTGGCACCGACGACCCAACCGGTCGACCTGCGGGCCGAGTTCGGCGGCTGGTGAGCAAGATGCTGCGCCCCCCGGTTTGCCAGATACTTCGGAGGGGTACCCAGCTCGCCCGGAGGTAGCTCATGAACGTGTGGTTGTTGATCCTGTTGATCATCGTGGCGGTGCTCGTGGTCGGCGCAGTGGTCGCCGCCGTGCAGCGCAGCAGACGAGGTCGTCTTCTGATGACGCAAACCGGCCGACGGGACGAGGGGGGTCGACCATGACGACGCTGTTGCGCGGCAAGGATGTGGCTGGCTTCCCGGTCGTCGACGTATCGACCGGTGATGACGTCGCCGAGGTCCGTGACCTGATCTTCGATCCGTCGCAAGGTGTCGTCACGGGCTTCACGCTGGGCAAGCGCGGCCTCTTCGGTGGTCGACGACGCGAGTTGTTGGCCGCTGAGGACATCAGTTCCATCGGCACGCACGCCGTCATGGTCGAGTCGGCGGCGGCGATCACCGACCCGGCCGACGCGCCCCACGAAGTAGCGAGCAGCGTCGAGCGGTCGGCGGACGTCAGCAACGACATGGTGGTCACCGAGTCGGGTCGTGAGCTCGGCCGGGTCCGTGACGTCGTGCTGGCAGGCGGCGGCCGCCCCCGTGTCGTCGGGTTCGAGATCGGTGGTGGCAACGCCGGCGACGGCTTCGTCCCGATCGGCGCCCACACCGCCGTCTCGGCGAGCGCGTTGATCGTGCCGGACGGCGTCGAAGCCCGCGTGCGGTCCGATCTCACTGCGCTGGCGGACGATCTGGACGGCGCCGACGCTCCCGGCCTCGATGGTGGAGGGTTGCGATGACCCGTCTCAGCCAACTTGTCGGCCAGCGCACCATCTCGCTGGCCGATGCCGAACAGGGCGGTCGGGTCGAAGGGGTGCAGTTCGAAGGAGGTCGCGTCGTCGGCCTGCGCACCAGTGATGGGTTGATCGAGACGGCGGCCATCCGCACCTTCGAGGGTGACGCCATCACCTACGACGGATCGTCCATCGCCGTCGAGACGGCCGCCGACTCCCCGCTCGGGAGGCGGGTGCTGACCCAAGGCGGTGACGAGCTCGGTCGGCTGGCCGACCTCGACATCACCGACGACGGAACCGTGACGAGCGTCCTCCTCGACGACGGACGTGGCCTCGACGGCGGGTCCCTCAAGGTGATCGGGTCGTATGCCGTCATCGTCGCCGCGCCGCCACCCGACCCTCCGTCCGGCTCCGAGCTTCCTCCGCCCCCGGAAGGCGCCTCGCCAGCCTGACCCACGGAGGCCCGCGGTCTCGCGACGGAACCCGGACAGCCTTCCCGGTCAGGGAGTCGACCGGCGCTGGGCGTCGTCGCCGATCTCGGCCAGGTCTGCCTCGTTGTGCTGCTGCTCGATATACAGGGCGAGGTCGTCGATGCGCTGGGCGTCGTGTTGGTCGAAGACGTACGGTCCCGGGCCCGTCGCCCGCCGGCTGGCCGAGAGCACCCGCTGGCACCTCGCCGCCACGAGCTGTCGAACCTGCAGGGCGTAGGGCAGGTCGACGGCGGTCGGCGCGGCGTCGATTTCGGCGGCCGCGCTGGGTGAGCGCCAACGTCGCCGCCATGGCTCGGCTGCGCTCGACGAGGACGCCGCAGGACGGTCATGTCGCTGGACGAGGTGCGTGCCGTGCTGGACACTGCGGCGTCGATCGATCCGGCGGCGCACTGATTTGCGGTCGCCGCGGTCTCCGGCGCTCGACGGGCGGAGCTGGCGGCCCTGCGGTGGACCGACCTGCGCGGTGGCGCGCTGACCTTCGATTCGGCGATCGAGATCGTCTCCAGCGGTGACGGCGTGCGGAAGTTCCGCGACGCAGCGACGAAGACGGCAAACAAACGCACCGTGACCCTCGACGCTGGCCTCTCCGCGACCCAGGTGGGGAAAGGCGATGAGCAGACCTGGAGGGATCTCAGTGAGTTGGACAGGGGAGCAGCCCAATTGCGCCGCTCGGGCCTGGGCCGCCAGCTGCTTTACGTCGTGACGAAGGGTGGCACCGTGAGGTCGGCGATGCAGCTGTCATCGGGACTCGTGGGCTGGTTGAGAAAGCTCTGCATCAGGGGCACGGCACAGTCCGGGCTCCAGATCATCACGTCGTGGCCGGCACCGGGAATGGTCACGAGACGGCCGTTCGGAAGTGTGCTGGCCGCGAGCTCCGCCCAGCTGGGCGGGGTGATGGCGTCCAGCGAGCCGGCAAGCAGCAGGACAGGGATGTCGGTGCGGGCCGGCTCGTGAACGCGGTCGTCCGCCTTCGGGATGTTCCACTCGACGCAGTCGGAGAACATGTACGGCGCCTGGGGGAGCAGCGACAGCACGGCGTCTGGGAAGTTGGGCAGCACAGACTTGGCCTCGCTGAGCGCCAGTTCGGCGCTCGTGAACGGGACCTGTTCGCTGCAGAACACCCCCAAGGCCAGGCCGTAGCCGACGATGCCCGACGGGGGGCGGCCTGCCAACACGGCTTCGGCGGCCAGCGTGCCTTGCCCGGTGGCGAGATCGTGGATCATCGCCGGGATCTTGGCGATGGAACCTGGGATGAGGCTGGCCACGACGACGAGGTTGGCGAAGGTGTAACCGTCGATCACCACGGTCACCGGCTGTTCGGTCGTCGGGTCGGTGACGGCGACGCTGCGAGGCTGCTCCGCGAGGCTGGTGACCAGGCTCATGAACTCAGCTTCCACATCCGGGAACGCCGATGCGCAGGCCGCCTCGGCGGCGCAGGCATCGAACAACGCCTCGTACCCCTGTGCAGCGTTGGGCCAGAAGCCGTTGGCCAAGTTCGTCTGGGGAGGCACGACCGAGTCCAGGATCAGGCTGCGGATGCCCTCGGGGTGGTCACGGGCGGTCTGAAGGGCAAGGTCCGTGCCGTAAGAGACCCCGTAGAGGTTCCACTCGTCGATGCCGAGGGCAATGCGCAGGTCGGCGACATCGGCGGCGTTCTCTGCGGTGTCGTATGCGCCAAGGTCGTATCCCGCGGCAAGGAATCGGTTGTAGCACTCCCTGGTGGCGGCGCCGCTCTGCGTACGCGTGGCGGGGTCGGTTGCGGCCTCGTAGACGGCGTCGGCCGAGAAGGTGTCGATCTCCGGGCATGACAGCAGCGGGTCGGCCTTGAGGGTGCCGCGCTGGTCGATGAAGATGACCTCGCGATCCACGTTCCAGCTTGCTGCGACACGTTGCACGGCCGACGCCAGCCCAGTGCCCCCAGGTCCGCCGGCGAGGTACACGATCGGGTCGGGCTTCGGGTTCGGGTCCGTCGCTTGAACGCGGGCTACCGCAATCCGGATTGTGCGACCGTCACGGTTGCTGCGGTTCTCGGGCACGGTCAGGTAGCCGCACTCGAAGTCTGGCCCGAGATCGATCTGTGGGACGCCAGCCACGATCGGGTTCGGGCACGGCGCTGTCTCGTAGCCTGGCTCACCCGGCAGCTCGGTGGTCGGCGAAGTGGTCGTCGGCGGACCTCCCGAAGTGGGTGTCGCCGACGTCGATGCACTCGCCGACGTCGTCGCAGCAGCGGCGGTCGACACGTCGGTCGTAGCGGCCGTCGTGGCGGGCGCCGTGTCGGCCGAGTCGTTGGCGCAAGCCGCTGCACCCAGGGCGGTGGCGACAGCCACGACCCTCACCAACAACGATCGCGCCCACCAAGAGCGACTGGTCGGGTTCATTGGTGTCTGCTCCGAGTTGGTCGGTGGCGGATTTGACGGTGTGAGGTCGCAACGACCTGCTGGGTCGTCAGCGTGACTCCGCTGCGGGCGACGGTCTGGTGGGTCTCCCCGCCGGCGCCAACGTCGTCGACGAGCGGGGCGGCCGAGGCGGTGGCCGTCCTCGCCGGCGCCTTCTTCGCCGGCGCGTTTTTCGCTGACGCCCTCTTGGCTGACGCCCTCTTGGCAGACTTCTTGGCGACCATGGGAACTCCTGACTCGGCATCCGCACCGGCTCGCCGGCGCACGCTCCGAGGCAGGCGGGCGCCCGTTACCCGTTCGTGACGCCGTCGAACACAACGATCGCTGATCGTGACGGAAGACCGACACGCATGGCTCCCAGGGCCGCCGAGAGACTGATCGGCGCGCCGATCGCCCCCACCGTGGTCTGACGCCGACTCATCGACTGCTCGGACGGTCGGCGCTCGGCGATCGCGGCTCGGTGCCGAAAGCGTTCCTGGCCGCCCACGCGTGGACCGCAAGGACTATCTCGTGCTGATTCGTCGCCCGCTCGACCAACCGCTCGATCCGGGGCCGATCGATGTCCGCGTCGAACCGGTCGATCGATGCCAGCGCACGCCAGAGGTTGCGCTTCGTGTCGATGCCCGCGGCGAGCAGTTCGAGCTCGAGGACGCGGCTCAGGGGAGAGGACCGGAAGATGTGTCGGTTGAGCTTGAGCCGCCGCAGACCGGTGGCGATCGGTGCGAGTGCCTGCTTGACCGGGTTGACCCGCACTTGGAGGTGGGCCAGCACGTCGTCGAGAGCGTCTCGATCGGCGGCGATGTCGTCACGCAGCTCGGCCAGCGCATCGCCCCACTCGGTGCCGGCGTTTGCCTCGGCGACGTGATTGGCGAGCGACACCCCGGCGGCGGCGCCGGCGCGGTGGTCGCGAAGGTACGTCGTCAGGTAGTCCCTTGCGGCACGGACTGGGTCACCCACGTGTCGCCACGTCTTTCACCTGGGGCGCCACCTCGTCGGTCCAGAATCGGCAGAAGCCCTCCTGGTCCGGCCCGATCTGGTGAAGGTAGACGTGGTCGATGCCGGCGTCGACCATCTCGCCGATGGCGTCGATCACGGGCCCGGGATCCGGTCCACAGGACACCGACTCGGCGATCTGCTCCTTCGTCACCACGCTGGCGGCCTGGTCGAAGTGGGTCGGGGTCGGCAGGTCCTGGCTGAGCTGTCCCGGTACCCCAGTGTTCGGCCAGATCCGGTGGGCGGTCGAGATCGCTTCGTCGCGATCCGCCGCCCAACACAACGTCAACTGGGCGTAGACCGGACCCGATCCACCCTGCGACCGCCAGTCGCGCACCGTCTCGGCATCGGCGCCGGAGATCCACAGCCCGTCCCCGATCCGGGCCGCCAGGGCTGTGGCCTGCGGGCCGAAGGCCGACACGACGATCGGCGGCGCCGACGGTGGCGGGTCGTACAGCTGGGCGTTCTCGACGGTGAAGTGCTCACCGCGATGGGTGACCTGCTCACCGGTCCACAGTTGGCGCACAACATCGACGGCCTCCTCCAGCATGGCGATGCGCACATCGGCCGGCGGCCAACGGTCGCCGAGGATGTGCTCGTTGAGCGCTTCGCCCGTGCCCACCCCCCAGGTGAACCGCCCCTCGAACAGCTGCGCCGTCGTGGCCGTCGCCTGGGCCAGGACCGCGGGGTGGATGCGCATGATCGGGCACGTCACCCCGACAGCGACGCCGATCGACGTCGTGCGAGCGGCGATCGCACCGAGCACTGACCACACGAACGGCGAATGCCCCTGTTCGTCGATCCACGGGTGGTAGTGGTCGGACGCCGACGCGAAGTCGAAGCCGTGTTCCTCGGCCAACACGGCGATCTCGACCAGCCGGCGTGGCGGGTGCTCCTCGCCGGACAACGTCATACCGAACCGCACTGAGTCGCTCATGACGGGGTGGTTACCCGTGCCCGCTAGCGCTCAGACATGGCGTCCGTGGGTTCACGTTCGCCGCCACGACAGAGGGCGGCGTCGGCACTGCGTACCACCGGCGCGACGCGGTGCAGTCGGGATGCCAGACGCGATCTCGACGGCTCCTCGTCGCCGGGCCATCGAAGGGAGCGGTCGAAGTCATTCACATCGACGCCCGCTGCGTGCGCATGTCGACGCTCGACGGGCACTTGGAGGCCGGCGCGATCGAGTTCGGCTTCGCCGAAGCAAAGGCGGCTCCGGCCGTGTCGGGCTGACCATCGAGTCCTGGGCGCGCATCGGCGACCACGCCTTGGACGTGCTCTACGACGAGCTCGGGTTTCGCCCAGGCGATCCAGGTCCGGCTGTAAGTCGTGGCGTGCGAGCGTTTCGCCGAGCTGGTCGGCGGCACCCCCCGACGGGCCGGTCGACGTGACCAGCGATCAGGCCTTGGGGTGTCGATGTACCGCTGCGCGAACGGACCCAGTGGGCCGAGCGTCAGCAAAACGACGCGCCAACGCCGGGCATCTCCTGGATCGTCGCCGAGGATTGGGACGAGATCGGGCTGGTTTGGTGCCGGACCTGGTTGGGTCGGTCCCGGCGGACTCTGGCGGGTCGGATCGCCATCACGCAGGATCGAGCTACCTCGACTCGGGCCTGCTCCGACCACCGCTCGGCCCGACCGCAGCCCAGGCTGCTCCCAGGTCTTCGACGAGCGCGGCACGGATCTCAGCCGCCGCCTCGTCGGCGCGCAACACGGCCGATGGGTGGTAGCTGACGAACACTGGCCGACCCTCGAGGGCGAAGGCGAGGCCACGACTCTTGGCGATGGGAACGCTGCGGCCGAGGACCGACCGGGCGGCCGTCGCTCCCAGCGCGACGATCCCGTAGGGCTCGACGGCGGCCAGCTCGGCCAGCAGCCACGGATGACAGGCCTCGACCTCAGCAGTGGTCGGCCGCTGGTGGATCCGCCGGTTGCCCCGACGCTCGAACTTGAAGTGCTTTACGGCGTTGGTGGCATAGACGTCATCGCGATCGATCTCGGCATCACGCAGGCACGCCCACAGCACGCCGCCGGCCGGACCCACGAACGGGTGACCCTGGCGGTCCTCCTGATCGCCAGGCTGCTCGCCGACCAGCATGAGCCGCGGCCGAGTCGCCCCTTCGCCGAACACGGTGGCGCTGGCGCCCTCGTACAGCGGGCACCCGGTGCACGAGGCGGCGGCATTGGCCAGCTGATCGACGGAGGCGTTGGCCGGGACGAACGGGGCGGCGCTGAACTCGGCATTGCGTCGCGCGGGCATCGCCCAGGGCCGTACCCCCTCCCCGGAATCGGCAACCGACGTTCGGGGTGATCCCGGCCGGACAGAACCGCCCGATCAGTGATCGCTCTACGCCACGAGCGGATCTGGGCGCCGATCATGAGGTTCGACGCGCGAGGACGGGCGGCTCGACGACGATTGGGCGGACGACCGTGACCTCGACGAGCTCCACGACCGCACCGACCGCAAGGAGCTGCGCCAGCAGTGCTACGTCCTGCTGCGGAGCTGCGGGTCGTGCTGCCAGGAGTCCACGTGCTGATCGCCTCGACGCTGTCGGTGATCTGCCTGCTCACCCCGACCGTGTACCAACGGGTCGCCAAGCGGACCGAACGTACGTCGCGGCTGCGGTGGGGCATCCGGATGACGATCGCCGGGGATCGCACGGGGACGGACGACCACGCTGCGGAGGCGTTGTCGCGCCCGTGGCCGTGGACGTGGCCGTCCGACTACCCGGCGAGCGTGATGGGTACGGGACGTCGCAACCCGAGGAGGTCCCCATGCCGAGCAAGCAAGCGAACGTGAAGAACGAGAAGCAGTACGAAGCGCTGAAGGACAAGGGGATGTCGAAGGAGCGGGCGGCCAAGATCGCCAACTCCCCAAAGGCTTCGAAGCATGGAGGCGAGAAGTCGCACTCGGGATCCGGCAAGAGCGACCAGGGCGGTACCACCGCTCAACACAAGGCCGCCGGCCGCAAGGGCGGCAAGGCGACGGCCAAGAAGCGCTGAACCTCGCTCGCCACGCAAGCGCGCCGACCTCGCAGGTTGAGCCGCGCCCTATCGGCGCCGCCCGCCCGGGGAACCTGCGCGATGTGACCCAACACGAAGCGAAGACGCGGGACCACTTCGTCGGCACGAACGTCGGGTGCGCCGTCCGCTGGAACGCAGCCGAGAACAGGCGCAGCGGTTCGTCACCGATGATCACGCATGGCGGCAGGTGACCGGCCGACGCAGCGACGAGCTGCCGGCCAGCGCGAGGCGGGACCACCACCAAGGAGTGGCGGCGGGATCGAGCGGGTACGGGGGCGTCCGAGAGGAGCGTGTGATGCCGAATGAGCGGGGTGAGGACAGCAAGGTCGAGGACTGGTTCGGCCAGAGCGTCGACCGCGATGCCGAGGTGGCCGACGAGCTGGTCGAGGAGGTCGGCGAGGAACGAGCCGAGGAGCTGTTCGAGCAGCGCGCCGGCGGCCGGGAGGAGCAACAGGCCCGCCACGGCGAGCACATCGACCCCGACCAGGGTCGTCCTGCCTACAGGGACGAGGACTGAAGTCGTGCCGAGCACCCCGAATCTCGACGAGAGCTATCGGGCTTTCAAGCAGCACGTGAACATGTCGGCGTCGCAGCTCGAGACGTAGCTCGACCGCGACCGGTCGGAGGTCGGCCAGAAGCGCGGTGGTGGCGAATCGACGGGTCACGCGTCGGGTCGGCGCATCGTGTCGATATTGCGGACGAGGAAGGGCGAGCTCACCGCCGTGGTCGTGGTCCACCGACCGGTCGCGCCGGCTCCGGTCGAGCGCCGCCCGATCCCGCTACTTCTGTCCGTTGCTCGCGCCCACGCCCGCGGCGTCACGGCGGGCCCTCTCGCCGACCCCGAAGCCTGCCCCGATCGTGGTCCTGGCGGGTGGTCCTGGCGGGGGAGGGTCCTTCCGGTTCGCGTCGTTCGTTCGTGCGCATCGAGCGCACCGCCGAGCGCGATGCGTGCCTTCTGGCGCGGTGCGAAGACAGCCACGACCCGATTCGCAGACTCCACATGTGTTCCGCAAGCGATCCACAAGACCGCTCGCGCATTGTGGAGCCATCCAGGGGCCGCTCGCCACGAGAGGGGTAGATGATGACGACGATCGAAGCACGCGATGTCCGGGCCGGCGACATCGTCCTCTACTGCGGCGAGCGTCACCGGGTCGCCCGGGTCGATCACCTCCGCGGCTGGGCCTGGCCGGTGGCGTTCGACGGGTCTGGTTGGGCCATGGCGCTCGGCGGCAGCGTCATGATCGCGGCCCGCGGCGCTCGTTAGCGCGCGACCGCTTCAGCCGGGGACGCAGCGAAGCAGTCCGAGTCCATCGACGGTGCCGGGCCGGACGGCGACCCCGCAGTTCACTGCTCGTCCAGCGCCGGCCGGAGGCGACACTGCTGGTGCGGCGAAACGGTTGCGTCAGCACCCATCGCCGAGTGGCGGGACGTCCGCTACTCGCGGCGATGATGCCGGTTGGCCGCGGCCCGTACGCCGGTGGATGTTGCGGAGCCCTCTCGCGGGCGTGGCCCGCGCCCTCTCGTTCCGGTTCCGTGCCCAGCTGAACGGCTGCAGGCGGCGGCGGCCATGTTGACCAGTCCAGCGACCGGTGCCCATACTCGAACCGGTCGCAGGGAGGTACGGCCGTGGGAGTCGCTGATTGGGTGCGCGGCCGACTCGTCGCGTTCGACGGACTGCTCGCCAACATCCGCGCCGAGCGTTGTGAGCTGCCGTGGCACCCGTCGGCGTTCGCCCCGGTGTTCAGCGGCTTTCGCGACTACTCCAACGGGCTCGTCGCCACCGACGAGTTGCGGCTGCGGGCGCTCGTCGACCGCTTCGACTTGGAGTTCGGGGCGCCGACGCCGCTGCGAGTGTGGTTTCCCAGCGTCGGCGGCAGCCCGGCGACCAACGAGATCCTTCGTCCGTGCGGCCAGTATCCGTTGGTCGTCGTCGCCCATGGCATGTGTGGGATCGGGACGCCGCCGTCCACGGCTGCCCAGAACGCCCACTACCTCACCTGGGCCGCCTCGCCGCTGGTCCGCCAGCTCGGGCGCGCCGGCTACGTGGTCGCCATCCCCCAACTCGACGGGATCAACTTCTCTCCCGACGGCGACGCCGTGCTGATTCGCCGCGTCATCGACTGGATGCACGACGGTTGGGAACACTCCAGCGTGCTGACGCCGCCCGAGCGAACGGCCGTCATCGGCCACTCGCGCGGCGCCGTCAACGCCGCTCACGTCGCCGCCGGCGGCGGCATCGGCGCCTTCGTGTGGCTCAGCGGCGACACCTTCGCCGTCACCCCCGAGGACCTGCTGGCGATCCAGGTCCCCAAGCTGTTCGTCTTCGGCGAGACCGAGGCGCTCGACAGGAGCTGGGCCCCGCCCGTCGACGGGGCGACCCGCCCGAGCGGGACCTGGCAGCAGTTCTCGCTCCCCCGACACGCCGCGCTCCTCCACGGGCTCGAGCACTTCGACTACCTCGCACCCAACGTGTCCCCGTGCGCGGCAAAGCCTGGTCCGTGCGCTCACGTCGGGCGGGCCGTCGCCGATCTCGTCACGCTGTTTCTCGGTCGCCACCTCGCCGGCACCCCGACCCCTGCCACCCCCGAGATCCCGCGGACGCTGCTCGTCCCCGACGACTGGGACGACGGCCTCACGCTCCAGCAGGCGTTCTTCGCGGGGTCGTACCTCACCGGTCATGCGGCCTGGGCGCACAACGGCACCTGCCGGCTCGACGTCTCCTTCGACGACGCCTCAGGCAGCGGGGTGGCATCATTACCCGACACCGGTTGACCCCGCCGGCGCTGTCCCCTCGGCGCGTCCGAGCAGCCCGGCGGTGGCCGAAGGCCACACATCGGAGGAGGTCAAGCCCGAAGATGGGCTCGCCGCTGACGGAGTCGATCATGCCGCCGCCGTCGCTTCGATCTACGACGGCCTGTACGAGCGAGGTGGTAGCAACGTCGGCGGTGATGTCCGAGGCTGTCGCTCGGATGCAGAGCTCGTCGTCATCGGGTCCTGGCATGGCGTGGACGACACATCGAGGGTCGCGCCGGGCCGGCGGTCGTGCGTCGAACCTCGTGCGGACCGCGCTGCCGGCGCGGTGCGGTGAGCGATCGCCCCGCGCCGGCATCCGTCGGGCATGGTGCCGAGCTGCGCCCCAGCGGGCCTCACCTCGACACGAGCAGCTGCCGATGACGCGCCAGCGCCTCGTCGGCTTGCGCCTGCAGCTCGTCGCGGTCGGCGGCGATGATCGCGTCGGGGACAGCGTCAGGTAGGTCGTCCTCCATCCGCCTGAGCGTCGGCGTGGCGAGGCCGATGACGCCCCACACGGTCGTCGCGACGCCGATCAGGAGCACGGCGATCGCGATGTGGGCGCCGGACCCGAGGTCGAGGGCCGCAGCGAGCGGTGCCAGCGGTCCGCCATCGGCGGTCGCCGAGTTCGTCCAGTCGGAGAACGGTCCGGCGGCCAGGAATCCCAGCGGCATGGTGGACATGGCCACCATCTGGTTGACGGCAAGCACCCGTCCTTGCAGCTCGAGCCCGACCTTGGTCTGGATGAGGGACAGCCAGTGCGCGTTGAGCACGAGCAACGAGCCGTAGATCCCCGCCATCGCAACCGCCTGCACGAACGGCACGGGGGTCGCTCCGAGCAGCACGACACCGAGCCCAAGCGTGATCGTGCCGCCGACCATGCCGACGGCGCGCCGCCGGGTGCCTCCCCAGACCGCCATCAGCAGCGAGCCGAAGAGAGCGCCGATGCCGCCGGCGGCGAGCACCAAACCGAGCGTCTGGGGGCTGTTGCCGGCGAGGAGCATCGGCGTCGCCAGGACAAGGGGCAGCGAGAACAGGAAGTTGAACACGACGAAGAAGCCGACCATGACCACCAACGGTCGGCGGCGGATGATGTACCGCCATCCGCCGGCCACCTCCGCACGGAACGTCTCCTCTTGGCGGATCCACAGCCGGGCCGGGAAGCGCACGAGCAGCAGGACGACGAACGCCACCCCGAACGTGGCCACGTCGATGGCGATCACGGTGCCCAACCCGAAGAGCCCGACGAGGACGCCACCGGCCAGCGCCGCCACGAGGTCGCCGGCCGAGGTGCCGAGCGACACCAGGCCATTGGCCTGCCCGAGGTAGCGCTTGGGCACGAGCTGGCTGATCGCGGCGAGGTAGGCAGGTCGCTGGAACGCGTTGGCGGCCGCGCCGACGCACGCGAAGACGTAGACGAACCACAGCTCGAGGCGACCGGTCGCGACCAGCCCGACGAGCACCGCCGTGGCCAGACCGGCGACCGCATCCGCGACCAGCATCACCCGCCGTCGGTCGTAGCGGTCAGCGACGGCGCCGGCGATGGGAGACAGCAGGATCGCCGGCAGCACCGCCAGGACCGAGATCATGGCGAACCGGGTCACGGAACCCGTCTGCTGGAGGACCCAGACGCCGAGTGCGAACGTGGTCAGCCCGGTACCGATCATCGACAGCAACTGGGTGAGGGCGACCCAGAGGAACGTCCTCGCGCTCGGCTCACCGGCACCGGCACCGGCACCGGCACCGGAACCGGCACCGGCATCGGCGACCGCCGACCGTGCTCGTGGCGGTGCGCCTCGGCGCCAGGTGCGAACGTGCTCGCCAAGGATGGCGGCGAGCTCGTCGGCCTGGTGCTTGAGGAAGTAGTGCCCGGCCGAGGGGATGACCGCCAAGTCGACCTCGGCGGAGAAGTCCTGCCACTCGGCGAAGCGTTCCTCGTACAGCTCGGTCGCCCGGTCCCGTTCGCCGACGACGCACAACACCGGCGCCCGCAGACGGCGTCGCTGCGCCTCGGGTTCGTCGTAGCGCTCGGTGTAGTACGTCTCGGCCTGGCGGGCGTCGTGGCGCAGTGCCCGCACCAAGAAGGCCCGATCGGCCGGATCGACCACATCGGTGAAGCCACCAAGTGAGCGCAACATGTCGTGGTACGCGCGGTCGGACAGCCAGCGGTCCGTGGGCAGGACTCGGTTGACGAAACGCGTGAACCGCCCGGGAAGCCTGGCGGCCGGCAACGTGCCAGCCGTGACGACGCCGAGGACCCGGGTGCCGGCCTCCTCGAGCTGCAAGGCGGTCTCGACGGCAAGGGCACCGCCGAGGCAGTGGCCGTAGAGGACGACGTCGCCGTCGAGATGGCGGATCTCTTCCACCAGCTCGGCGGCCACTTCCCGCAGCGGGCGCGGGTCCTCGGCTGGGCGGGATGGGTCGTGGCCGGGCAGGTCGACTCCGTGCACGGCAACCGAGGCGCCGACGGCATTGGCCAGCGGGGCGAACGTCACCGGGCTGCCGCCGCCGTAGGGGACGCAGACGAAGTGCACATCGGCACGGCCTCGATGGGTGTCGAGGCGTCGCAGCAGACGCGCCTCGCCGGACGGCTCGGTCCGGCGCGTGTCGATCACCGCCGCCAGGTCGCGCACGGTCGGGTGCATGAACAGGTCGACCACCGACACGGCACCCTGCAGCGCCCGGACCACGCGCACGGCGGAGAACGAGTCGCCGCCGACGTCGAAGAAGTTGGCGTTGGGCCCGACCGGCTCCAGGCCGAGAACGGTGCGCCACGCCGCCGCGACGATCTCCTCGGTGGGTCCTTCCAGTTCGCCGCCGCCGACCGCCGCACGCAGCGATGGGTCCGGTGCCGGCAGGGCGGCCCGGTCGAGCTTTCCGTTGGCGGTCACGGGCAGGACCGCCATCGCGACGAGGTCGGCCGGCACCATGTAGTCCGGCAGGAGCGCCCGCAGGTGGTCGCGGACCTCGCCCAGCGGCAAGTCCTCGGGCTCGCCGGCGGCGGGGGTGAGGTAGGCGGCGAGCGTGCGTGTGCCGGGGTGGTCATCGCGGACGACCACCGCGCAATCCGTCACGGCGGGATGCTGGCGGGCGGCATGGGCGATGTCGCCCGGCTCGACGCGATAGCCGCGGATCTTGACCTGATCGTCGGCCCGACCGAGGAACTCGATCTCGCCGGTCGGCAGCCGCCGCACCAGGTCACCCGATCGGTAGGCCCGCTCGCGCCGGATGCCCGGGACGGGGGGCTCGGCGACGAAGCGTGCCGCCGTCTGTTCCGGGAGCCCGAGGTAGCCGCGGGACACCGTCGGTCCGGCGAGCACCAGCTCGCCGGGCACGCCGACGGGGACGGGCCGACCTGCGGCGTCGAGGACGTGGGCGCGAGTGCCGGGGAAGGGCCGTCCCAGCGGCACGATGGGACTGTTGCCGATGCGGCCGCCGGCCGAGACGGCCAGGCCCATGCTCGACACGGTCGTCTCGGTCGGTCCGTAGTGGTTGTGCACGGCCAGGCCGGGGGCGGCCGCCCGGATCTGATCGACGAGCGACCATGGGCAGGGCTCTCCGGCCAGGATGAGCAGCTCGGCGGGCAGCACTGCCGTCGGGTCGGCCTCGTCCCACAGCGCGGCGAGCTGGCTGGGCACCAGCTTCATCGCGTCGATGCGGTGCTGGCGGAAGTAGTGGCCAACGGTCGCCGGATCGGTGACCTGCTCGTAGGTCATGAGGTGGACCCGGCCGCCCGTGGTGAGGGCGCCGAACAGGTTGGTCAGCCCCAGGTCGGCGCACGGGGTGGTCATCATCGCCCACGACCAGCCGTCGCGCATGTCGACCATGCGGTGCAATCCGTCGAGGTAGGTCAACACGTGATGGTGCTCGACCTCGACGCCCTTTGGTGCGCCGGTGGTGCCGGAGGTGAAGAGCACGTATGCCACGTCGTCCGACGCCGCCAGGTCGATGCCAGACGGCTCACCGACCGGCTCGGCGTTGACGAGGACCACCGGGATCTCGGCGGCCAGCCGCCCGGCCAGCGCAGGTTGGCTGATCACGGCCCGGACGTCGGCGCCGGTGACGAGCGCATCGACGCGTGAGTCGGGGTACATCGGGTCGATGGGCACGTAGGCAGCACCCAGTCCCATCACGGCGAGCATTCCGACGACGACGTCGCACGACCGCTCGACGAACAGCCCGACGCGGTCGCCGCGCCCGACGCCGGCCTGCTGGAGCACCCCGGCCAGGTGGTCGGTTCGCGCCAGCAGCTCGGTGTAGGTGAGGTCGGACCCGGCGGAGCTCACGGCGATCCGTTCCGGGTGGCGGGCGGCAACGTCGCGGACCAGTGCGCCGATCGAGCGGGCCCGCGCGATCGCCGGCGTGGCGGTCGCTCCGATCAAGTCGGGCAACTGCTCGATCTCGGCGTCGGTGAGCAGGTGAACCGTCGACAGCTCCCGGCCTGGGTCGGCTGCGAACTCGACCAGCACCTGCTCGACGTGCCCGAGGAGGCGCTCGATGGTGGGCCGGTCGAACAGTGAGGTGCGGTAGGTGGCACCGAGGTGCAACTCGGGTTCGCCGTCGGCATCGCCGCCGAGCAGCGCGCCACAGGCGTGGAGGGACAGGTCGTTCTTGGCGACGGAGACCGGCTCGGCGACCCACGTCGCGCTGATCCCGGGCAGCGTGAGCTGGGGTGCCGGCTCGGTGTGCGCGGTCAGCATGACTTGATAGATCGGAGTGCTCGACGCGTCACGTTGCGGGACGACGGCCTCGACGACGTCCTCGAACCCGATGGCCTGGTTGGCCAACCCGTCGATCGTGACGTCGCGCACGTGGTCGATCAGCTCGACCACGGTGTCGGTTGCCCGTGACCGCGTCCGCAAGGCCAGGGTGTTCACGAAGCAGCCGACCAGCGTCTCCCACTCGCGGCGCGCACGACCCGCCACGGGCGTGCCGACGACGAGGTCGTCGGTGCCGGCCCAGCGACCGAGCACCACGTGCAGCCCCGCCAGCAACACCATGAACGGGGTGGCCGCCGTGGCCCGCGCCACGCTGCGAACGGCGTCGGCCGTCGCGTCGCCGACGCGCACCGTCACCGTCTCACCGGCGGTGCTCGAGACGAGCGGACGAGGGCGGTCTGTGGGCAGCGCCAAGGTGGTGGGCGCGTCGTGGAGGTGCCCGATCCAGTACCCGAGGGACGCTCCCTCGGCGCCATCCGGTGTCGACCGGTAGTGCGCGAAGTCGGCGTACTGCAGGCCCGATGAGGCCGGACCGGTGCCGGCGTACGCCGCGGACAGGTCGTCGAGCAGAACCCGCACGGACCACCCGTCGGCGGCGATGTGGTGGACCACGGCAATGAACAGGTGCTCGTCGCTGGTCAGCTCCGCAAGCCACACCCGCCACGGTTGCTCGACGGCCAGGTCGAAGGGTTGCTCGACCAGGTGACGAACGTCGATCTCACTCGGGCTGTCGGCGACGGCCCAGTTGCCCTCCGGCGCCTCGTCGACCACCGGCCGTGGCTCGCCGTCGACGACCTCGTACCTCGTGCGTAGCACCTCGTGGCGCCGCACGACCGCTTGCCATGCGTCGCGCAGGCGACTGGCGTCGAGCGGGCCCTCCAGCCGGAAGACGACCGGGATGACGTAGGCCGCGCTGTCGGGCTCGAGCTGGCTCAGGAACCACAGCCGGCGCTGTGCTGAGGAGAGCAGTGGTTGGTCGTCCGTTCGTGCCGGCACGGCCCTGAAAGCGCCACCGGCCGCCTGCTCGGCTCGCGCCCGGCGGCGCTCTCGAGCCCGCACCAGCCGTTCGCCGACGACCGCCTCGCGGTCGCGCCGCGTGCGCTGAGCCGTGGTCATCGTCACCGTCATCAGGAGGCCTCCGCCAACCGCTCCTCGGCGATGAGGGCCCGTTCCACCTCGGCGGCGAACCCGCGCAGCGACGGCTCGCGGAACAGGGAGCGCACCTCGAGCGCCACGTCCAACTCGTCTCGGACCGCGGCCACCACCCGGGTCGCCGTCAGCGAATGCCCGCCGCAGTCGAAGAAGTTCGCGTCGCTGCCGACGTCAGTGACCGGTAGATGCTCGATCCAGATCTCGGCGAGGAACACCTCCAGCTCGGACCGCTCCTCCGGCTCGGAAGCGTCGGCCGTCGGGGTCGGGGCTGGGAGCGCTCGACGGTCGATCTTGCCGCTGGTGTTCAGTGGAAGCTCGTCGAGGAACTCCCAAAGGGTGGGCACCATGGCAGCAGGTAGGGCGAGGGCGGCTTCCTCCCGAAGCTGAGTGGTCGTGAGATCATCGGCGCCACGGACGATGTAGCCGACGAGCTGGCCAGCTGCCGGCCCGTCGGGCTGCACGCGAGACGTCGCCCTGGCGACTCCGGGCACCGCCCGCAGGATGGCATCGACCTCTTCCAGCTCGATGCGAACGCCGCGCACCTTGACCTGGTTGTCGGCACGGCCGAGGCACTCCAGCAGCCCGTCCTCGCGCAGCACACCGCGGTCACCGGTGCGGTACATGCGGGGCGCCGCTGGCAGCGACGAGGCGTGCGTGAAGGCGGCCCGGGTGAGCTCGTCGCGGCGGTGGTAGCCGTCGGCCAGCGAGCTGCCAGCAAGGTGGATCAGCCCGGTCGTGCCGACGGGGGCGAGCTGCCCTGCGTGGTCGAGCACGTAGACGTGGGTGTTGGCGAGCGGATTGCCGACCGGAACCGTCGACCCGTTGGTGTCCTCGGCGCGGATGCGGTGCACGCAGGACCAGATCGTGGCCTCCGTGGGCCCGTACACGTTCCAGACCTCGGTGCAGTGTCCGAGCAGCTCAGCAGCGAGCGTCGGCGGCACCGGTTCGGCGCCGGCAAGGGCGCGGAACTGGGGCATGGCCGGCCATCCAGCGTCGATGAGGAGGTGCCAGCCCGACGGCGTGAGCTGCACGACGGTGGCGGCGACCTCGGCGATGCGGTCGGCGAGGCCGAAGCCGTCGCGGGCGCAGTCCTCGGTGACCACACCGATGCGGGCACCACGCCGGAGCGGTAGCCACATCTCGAGCCCTGCGATGTCGAAGGATGGCGTCGTCACCGCCGGCACCGTGTCGGTGGTCGTGAGCGGCACGACGTCGTCCATCGACACCAGGAACGCCGCCAAAGCGCCGTGCGAGATGCGGACGCCCTTCGGGCGACCGGTCGATCCCGACGTGTAGATGAAGTACGCAGGAGCTCCGGGGTCTGGCTCGTGCGATGACCCGGCCGGCTCGCCCGCCGAGCCGTCGGCGTCGAGGACCGCGAACTCGTCGGCGAGCTCGTCAGGGCAGCTGTCGTCGGCGAGGACCGCCACCGCGCCGCTGTCTTCGAGGATGTCGCGCAACCGGGCCACCGGGTGCGCGGTGTCGAGTGGGAGATACGGGCGGCCGGCGTACCACGTTCCGAGCATGGCGGCGATCCCGTCGGCGGAACGCCTGCAGGCCACTGCCACGGGAGACTCGCCGGGTCCGCCGGTGGCCTTCGTGACACGTGCCGCGATGACGAGCGCACGGCGCTGCAGGTCGGCACGGCTGACCGATCCGGCGTAGGGGCAGTCGATGGCCACGGCGTCCGGGGTGCGAGCGGCCTGGCCGGTGATCTCCGTGGGGGTCGCAACCGTGGCCCTGAGCGGTTCGTGCTCATTGACCCGCCCGATGATCTGCAGGTCGGTGTCGTCGACCCACGCCAGTGTGCTCACGGGACGATCCGGTGCGCTGACCGCCCCGTCGACGATCCGCTCGAGCTGAGCCGCCAGTCGCCGTGCCGCGGCCCGGGTGTGCAGGTTCGTGTCGTACTCGATGCTGAGCAGGGGACCATCGGCCACGTCGAGCTCCCAGAAGCAGCCGAGATCGGTCTTGGCGCTGCCGTTGTCGAGCTCGTTGACGTACACCCAGCGCAGCCCGCCAGCCGTGTGGACGGCGGCGGGGTAGTTCTGCACGGCTACCAGCACCTGACCCACCGGCTTGCCGCCGCTGTTCCGGGCCACCCCGCTGAGCTCGAGGACGTGCACCGACTCGATCCACGAGTTGTCGATGTCCTCCGCAGCGGCGCCGGCCACGCGAGTCGCCAGCTCGGCGAACGTCGGGTCACCCGACACGTCGACGCGGGCGAGGGCGGTCTCCAGGAAGGGGCCGACGATGGGCTCGAACTCGGGTCGGCGGCGGTTGCACACCGGAACGCGCATGGCGACGTCGGAGTTGCCCGTCTCGCGGTGGATCCGCAATGCGGTCGCCGCGAGGAGCACGGCGTACTCGGTGACGCGATGGGTCCTGGCGAACGAGCGAACCCGTTCGACCAGCGCCGGATCCAGGGCGCGGGTGATCCGGCTGCCCGGCCGGCCGAGGTCCGCGGCGCCGCCGCGGCGTGACGCCGGGAGCGACTGGTCCTCGCCGAGCCCAGCGAGCCGTACCCGCCAATAGTCCAACATCCGTACGTGCTCGCGCTGGCGGGCGTGGTCCAGCCAGATGGCGCAGTCGGCGAACTGGAGGTCCGGAGCCGGGTGCGGAACGCCTCCGGAGGCGAGCGCGGCGTACACCTCGCCGAGATCGCGCACGAGCAGCCCGATCGACCAACCGTCGCCAGCGGCGTGGTGGAGGCGAAGCAGCACGCTGTGCGTCCCGTCTGGTTCGGGCAGGACCGCCGCGGCGAGGAGCTGGCCGGACTGGATGTCGAGCGGACGTCGGGCCTCGTCGTCGAGCGCGGTGCGGTCGGAGACGACCGCCAGCGGCACCGGCCGCGGCGCCTCGACGCGGGCGACGAGGTCGCCGCCCTCATCCTCTCGGATCGCGGTGCGCAGCGCCTCGTGTCGCGTCGGGAGCAGATCGAGGGCCTGCTGCAGCAGGGCGGCGTCGAGCGCGCCCTCGACCCGCAGCAGCAACGGCATGACCGAGATCGCCGAGCGACCCTCGGCGACGTGGTCGAGGACCCAGAACCCGACCTGGACCGGCGCGGCGGGGTAGGTGCGGCCGGAGCCGGACGGACCCGGAACGAGCGGTCCCTCGTCGCCGGGCGCGACATCGAACAGCGTCGCCGCGAGGTCCCGGACGGTCGCCGCGACCGGGAACTGCGCCAGCCCCACCCGGCGGCCTGTGTCCCGGGCGAGTCGGCTGAGCACCGAGGCGGCGAGCAGCGAGTGGCCACCGAGGTCGGCGAAGGCCACGTCCGCCGGGATGTCGATCGGGTCCGGCCGGCTGAGGACGTCGGCCCACACGCCCGCCACCTGGTGTTCCAGCGGGCCCTCCAGGGCCGCGCCGACCGGCTGGGGCTCGTGCAACGCCACGTCGGGCAGGGCCTCCCGGTCGATCTTCCCGTTGGGAGTCAGGGGAAGCGCCGGGAGCACCACGATCCGCACCGGGACCATGTAGGCGGGAAGGCGCTGGCGCAGCAGATCGAGCACCTGTTGGGGAGCGGTGTCCACGCCGGCGACCGCCTCGACGAAGCCCACCAACACGTTGCCTCCTGCGTCGTCGGCGCGCACGACGACGACCGCGGAGGCAACGTCTCGATGTCGCGCCAGGATCGCTTCGATCTCCCCGAGCTCGACGCGGAAGCCACGGATCTTGACTTGGTGGTCGGTGCGCCCCCGATAGTGCAGCAGACCGTCCGCCGCTCGCACGCAGAGGTCACCGGTGCGATACATGCGGGCCTCGTCGACCCACGGGTCAGGTGTGAATCGCTCGGCGGTGAGCTCGGGGCGGTGCAGGTAGCCCTGGGCGACACCGGCGCCGGCCAGGAACAGCTCACCGATCTCGCCGTCGGGGACGGGCACGCCGTGATCGTCGAGCAGGTAGGCCCGGGTGCCGGGAAGCGGTGTCCCGATGGCTGGCTCGTCGTCGACGTCGCGTGGAACGAGCGCCCACGTCGAGTACGTCGTGTCCTCGCTCGGGCCGTACAGGTTGAACACCCGTCGGACGGTCGGAGTGGCGTAGACGGCGTCGGCCAAGGCCCGCGTCAGCGGCTCGCCGGCGAGGTTCACGGTGCGAACGGACGGCGGCAACGCACCATCGCGGGTGAGCCCGCCCATCGCCGACGGCACGGTGTTGATCAGCGTCACCCGGTCGCGATCTGGGAGGTCGGGCAGCTCCAATGCGTTGTCGGCGAGCACGACGGTGCCGCCGGCCGTCAGGGTTGCGAACAGCTCGAACACCGAGAGGTCGAAGCAGACGGAGGTGCTCGCCAGCACGCCGCCGAGCTCCTCCGCCGAGTACATCTCGTGCGCCCACTGCACTCGCGCGGTCGCCTGGCGATGCGCGATGGCGACCCCCTTCGGGCGACCGGTCGAGCCGGAGGTGTAGATGACGTAGGCCAGGTCGTCGGCCGCGGCCACGCCGGCACCCTCGACGGCAGCCGGCAGTTGCCCAGCCAGCACGACGGCGTGGTCGCCGAGGACCTCGGTCGTCCGCGGCTGCGCGAGCACCAGCGAGGCACGGCTGTCGCGCAGGATGTAGTCGATGCGCTCTCGTGGGTAGGTGGGGTCGAGCGGTACGTAGGCGGCCCCGGCCCGGTGGACCGCGAGCAACGCCGCCACGAGATCGGGGGTGCGTGGCAGGCAGACGCCGACGAGGTCGCCGCGCTGGATGCCCCGTGCTCGCAGGCCGGCCAGCCACCGACCGGATCGGTCCCACAGCTCCCGGTAGGTCAACGGCCCGCTGCGATGGCGGATCGCCACCACGTCTGGCGCAGCGGCAACCTGCTGACCCACGAGTTCGTCGAGGGTCGATGTGGCCCGGCCGCTTGGGCGCCGCGCGCCACCGCCTACGCTTCTGTCTGACATCCATCCACCTGTTCAGAGGGGGCACCTACGGCAGTTGGAGAGTCGACGTCGGCGGGCGAAATACAACGACAGGGTGACTTTTGTCATCCCCGGCGTCGCCCTCGATCGCCACGGCCAGCGCCGGGCGTCCAGGCCCTGGCACCAGTCCCAGAGCGTGAACCACCCATGGCGCAGGCTGCGCGGCCACCGTGATGCCGACGTGGACGGCACGCGGGTCGGTGAGGAAGCCCGTGCCCTCGGCCTTCAGCACAGCTTCCTTGCGCACCCACCAGCGTTGGAACGCAGCAGGCCGGATCCTCTCGTCGAGATAGCGCAGCTCGTCGAGCTCGGCCGGCGTCGCCACCACCTCGGCCAGCCCGATCAAGTCCTCCCCCGTTGGCGGAAGCTCCTCGACGTCGACACCCACCCGCCGGCGAGCCAGCGCGAGGACGAGCACCCCGTCCGTGTGCGCCACGTTCACGTCGACGTCCTCCGGCATTCGGGGATGGCCGAACCTTGGGCGGCCCGACGCACCGAGTGTCACGTCCACCGCGGCGGGCGACTCACCGAGGCGGACGGCGAGTCGCTCTCGGACCCAGCATCGAGCTGCCGCCCACTGTGCCCCCAGCGGCTGCGGCTGGCGGCGCATCCGGCTCAGCTCCTCCGGACCCAGCCACGACGGGTTGGCCACGAGGCCATCGCGCCCAACCCACTCCACCAGAACGTCGCCCGGCTCGGGCCACCGGCGGCCGGTCAACGTGCGTCGGGCGCCAGCCGCTCCACCGCCACCACGCTGTCCACCGCCGGATCGTAGTGCGACGAAGGCTTCGGCGACTCCGTCATCCGCCCGGCGTGCAGGGCGAGCAGTTCGGTCAACCAGCCATCGTGTCGCCGCCAATCTGGGCGCGCACGTTCTCACGACCCGATCCGGGCGCGGACGTTCCCATTTCCGAGAACCAGCGCGCCCAGTTGGGCAGGATCAGGCTGGGGTTCGACGGATGACCACCAGGTAGGTGAGCACGCCGCAGCTCACGTAGAGGGCGGCTTGGACGTTGAGGAGGAGCTTGACGCCGAGGCGGTCGAGGAGCACGCCGACGGCGACCGAGCCGAGGATTGCACCGACGGCGGTGGTCGCTGATGCGAGTCCTTGGAGGCGACCCAGCACGGCTGGCGGGCAGAGGCGTTGGGCGGTGGTGGCCGCGCCGACCTGGGAGGTCATGTTGGGCAGTCCGCTGAGGGCGAAGAGGGCGAAGAACAGCCACAGCGCGGTGGTGATCGCCGTGATGTTGACGAAGACGAACGCAACCAGGCCGAGTCCGGCGTAGCCGACCGCCATGAGGACGGTCGGCGGGGTGCGGGCGGCGAAGCGTCCGACGATGATCGAGGCGGCGATGCCACCGAAGGCGGCCATGCCGCGGATGACGCCGACGGTTGCTTCGTCGCCGTTGAGCACGTCGACGACGAAGGCGATGAACAGCACCGGGAACATGGCGAAGGCGGCTGCGGCGAGGGACTCCACGGCGAGGTAGCCGACGAGGCTGCGGTAGCGGCGGATCTCGTGCCAGCCCCGCCGGACCCCGCCACCGCCGAACGTGGGGTCCTCCGGCGACGTCGCCAGGCTTGGGGTCGGGGTGCGGACGAACGTGGTGATGACGGCGACAGCGAGGAACGTGGCGGCGTCGACGATGACGACGGTGGTGAGGCCACCGAAGGCGGCGGCGATGCCGCCGAGGGGTGATCCGACGAGCCTGGCGATTGCCGAGGCAGCGGTGTTCGCCGAGTTGGCCTGGATCAACTGGTTGGATGCCACGATGCGCGGCACAAGGGCGAACGACGCCGGGTCGTTGACCTGTTGCAGGAGCCCTTGGACGCCGGCGACGATGAACGCCGGCCAGATGCGGTCGCGGGTCACGGTGAGCAGGGGAAGCAGCGCCACGGCCTGCAGGAGGTTGGTGGCGACGACCGTGCGGCGCAGGTCCCAGCGGTCGACGAGCGAACCGCCGTAGGGCCCGAAGATGATGCCGACGGCGAGCTCGATGATGACGATGGTCGCGGTGAGGACGCCCGACTCCGTCTCGACGTAGACGAACGCCGGCAGCGCGACAGCGAGCAGCCAGTCGCCGACGTTGTTGACGAACCCGCCGCCGAGGACCAGCCAGAAGTCCCGGTTCCGCCACACGCTGGCCGCCATCGGGCGAGCTTGTTCGCCCGTCACGTCCGGCGAGCGGCCGGTTTCTCAGCTCGTGGTCAGGCTGCGCTGAGATCGGAGGCGGCGCGACCAGTTTTCGACCCTGGGCCGATCTACAACAACATGGATCAGACCAAGGTGGTTGAAGACGCCAGCGTTCACGGTGACGGGCGCCGGCGGTGGGTGCTCGCCGCGGCGTCGATCGCGTCGTTCATCGTGGCACTCGACCTGTTGGTGGTCACCACGGCGCTGGACACGATCCGCCGTGACCTCGACGCGTCGGCGTCAGCATTGCAGTGGACCGTCACGGCCTACAGCGTCAGCTTCGCCGCGCTGCTGCTGACCGGTGCCGCGCTCGGCGACCGGTTCGGGCGCCGACGGATGATGATCATCGGGTTGGCCGCCTTCGCGGGCAGCTCGGCAGCGGCGGCGATGGCCGGCAGCGTCGGCGCCCTCGTCGCGGCGCGCGTCGCGCAGGGTGCTGCCGGCGCGGTCATCCTGCCGATCGGGCTCACGATCGTGACCAGCGCGTTCCCCGCCAACCGCCGGGCGAGCGCCATCGGGATCCTCGAAGGCGTGACGGGGCTAGCGGTGATCGCCGGACCAGTCCTCGGCGGCGTGGTCGCCCAACACTTCACGTGGGAGTGGATCTTCTGGGTCAACGTGCCGATCGCCATGCTGGCGATCCCGCTGGTGGCGATCGCCGTCGACGAGAGCCACGGCGCCGACCGCAAGCTCGATCTCGTCGGGCTGCTCCTCGTCTCGGCGGCCGGATTCGCCGTGGTGTGGGGGCTGGTCCGCGGCAACGAGGTCGGCTGGACCAGTGGCGAGATCCTCGGCACCCTGGGAGGTGGGTTCGTCCTCGGCGTGACGTTCGTCCGGTGGGAGCAGCGAACGTCGGCGCCGATGTTGCCGATGCGACTGTTCGCCTCCCGATCGTTCTCGGTCGGCGCGACCGCCGCGTTCCTGCTCGCCGCGTCCCTCTACGCCTCGGTGTTCTTCATGGCACAGTTCCTCCAGGTCGCCATGGGCAACGACAACCTCGGTGCCGGGCTCCGGCTGCTGCCCTGGACGGCGACGTTGTTCGTCACGGCCCCGCTCGCCGGGCAGGTCGCCGACCGCGTCGGGCATCGGCCAGTGTTGGTCATCGGGCTTGGTCTGCAGGCATGTGGCATCGCGTGGCTTGCCGTGGTGGCCTCGGCCGAGATGTCCTTCGCCGCGATGGTCCCGCCGCTGGTGGTCGCCGGGATCGGCACGTCGGCGGCACTCCCGGTGTCGCAGGCGGCGATCGTCGGTTCTGTCACCGACCGCGAGATCGGCAAGGCGGCAGGCGCCAACAACATGCTCCAAGAGCTCGGCGGCGCCCTCGGGATCGCCGCCGCCGTCGCCGTGTTCGCCAGCGCCGGCAGCTACGCCTCGCCGGACGCCTTCGCCGAAGGGTTCTCCGCAGCGATGACGGTCGCCGCAGTCCTCGCAGGCTTGGGCGTTCTGGCCGCACTCGCGCTGCCCCGGCCGCCAACACCCACCGAGCCGGCGCGCCGCCCACAACCGCACCGCGACGAAGTGCTCGCAGCCCGATGACCGACGACCAGTTGCTCACCGCCGCCAGGAACGGCGACCGCGACGCCTTCGACCAGCTCGTGGCGCCACATCGCCGTGAGCTGCACGCCCACTGCTACCGGATGCTGGGCTCGACGCATGACGCCGACGACGCCCTCCAAGACTCGATGCTGCGCGCCTGGCGCGGGCTCGGCGGGTTCGCCGGGCGCAGCTCGCTGCGCACGTGGCTGTTCAAGATCGCCACCAACGCCTGCCTTGCGGACATCGACCGCAACGGGCGACGGCACCTCCCGGTCGACCTCGGACCATCCGAGAATCGGCGGACCGACCGAGGTACGGAGGTCCCGTGGCTCGAGCCCTATCCGACGAACGCCGACGACTCCGACTCGTCACCCGAATCGAGCCTCGAACGTCGCGAGAGCATCGAGCTGGCGTTCGTCGCCGCGGTCCAGCAGCTCTCGTCGAACCAACGGGCGGTGCTCGTGTTGCGTGACGTTCTCCGCTTCTCCGCCGCCGAGGCCGCACTCGTCCTCGACACCACCGTGGACTCGGTGAACAGCGCCCTGGCTCGCGCTCGCCGCCAGCTGAGTGCACGCCGGCCCGAGCGCAGCCAGCAGGCGACGTTGCGCACGCTCGGCGACCGGCGCGTCTCGGCGCTGGTCGCCGCCTACGTCGGAGCATGGGAGCGTCGCGACGCAGCCGCCATCGTCTCACTGCTCACCGCAGACGCCACGTTCTCGATGCCACCGCGACCCGACTGGTACCGAGGCCGCGACGCGATCGCCAGGTTCCTGGCCGACGAACCGTTGACCATTCGCTGGCGGCTCGTGCCGATCCTCGCCAACGGCCAACTCGCCTTCGGCTGCTACACCTCCGATGACACCGGGTGGACGGCCCACTCCATCGACGTCGTGACCCTGCGAGACGACCGGATCGAACACATCACCGGGTTCCTCCAGCCCGGGCTTCTGCGCCGGTTCGCACTGCCGGGACGGCTCGCCGCGTGATCGCCCACGCACCACCGCCAGGCAACCGGAGCGTGACCGCCCCGCCACACGCTCGTCCAGCCGCCCGGATCGGCGGCTACCAGACCTGCAGGTCGGCGGATGCATGACGACGACCTGGCAGTCATCGATCTGCTCTGCCGCTGCCAGCTCGCGGCACGACGCTTGGGCTGTCGCATCGTCATCCGCGACGCCACCGACGCGGTACGCGAAGCGGTGGCCGCTCTCGGGTTCGACGGCATCCTGCTCGACCCGGGCGACGACCACGCCGAGACGCCGGACACGCGGGGTCGCGTCCAACCAACGGTGCTCTGCACGGCACGCCGCCTGCGTTCGAGCGACGGCTGTGATGACTGAGGCCCAGCTGGCACGGGGTTCCGCCCACCCGTGGTCGCTGCGAACGCCGACGAACCCGCGTCAGTGCTGGTCGCCCTGGCGGCCGAGGGTCTCCACGGGGGTCGCGCCGGGGCGGGTCCACTGCGGCGTGGGCCGGCTGGTCGGGCCCCAGTTGGCGACGCCGTCGGCGTCCGAGCGCCAGTACCAGCAGATCGGCGCCCCATGCCCACCGACCGGCGCTCCGGCCTGAGGGGCCTCGGGCCAGCCCTCGGGGTTGTCCTCCCACCCCTCGCGGCGGCCGTAGGGCGTCATGTCGAGCAGGCCCAATGACCCGTCGGCGGGTTCGTTGCCCCGGCCCGTCGTGGAGTACGTGAGGAACACGCGGGCGCCGTCGCGCAGGTAGCAGATGATGTGCCCCTCCTCTGCGAAGAGCGGCGCCTCCACGCCCCGCACCGAGTACCAGGGCTGGGTGTACCCCATGAACTCGGCATAGGCAGCCACCTCCTCCCACGGCCCCGAGGTCAGGACGGCGAACGACACGCCGCGGGCATTGAGGTAGACGGCGTCGTCCATGTGCCAGATGTTGAAGGTGCAGCCCTCGCACTGGCCTTGGTGCGGCGCACCGTCGTACCACATGGAGTGGTACACCACGAGCTCGTCGCGACCCTGGAACACGTCGACGAACGGGACCGACCCGTCGACGCCGGTGACCTCGACCGCGCCGTCGACCTCGACCATCGGCAGCCGCCGCCGGGCCGCGGCGATCGCGTCGCCCTCCCGGGTGTGCGCCTTCTCGCGGACCAGCAGCTCCCCGCGCGCCGCCTGCCAAGTGGCCAGGTCGACGATTGGCGGCCTGCCGCCGAAATTGCTGCTGGCGTTGCCGGGTGTGGTGGTCATGGTGTCCTCGCTGTCTCGTCTCGTGCGCTCGCCGGTTCCTCGGGGATCCTGCACCTGAATCTGATGGCTCGCTTCGCTCGCTGGGCCGGACAAGGCCGGCCTGACCATGCGTAGTCGCTGCGGTCGGGGGCCGAAGCGCGCACGTCTGATCTGAGACGACTCAGCGTGCCCAGACTCATCGATCCGAGTCCACGGCCATCGCCATCTGGGCGCGGAGGTTCTCGCTTTCGAGAACGTGCGCGCCCAGAAGGCCGCACAGGGCCGGCGCCGGAGCTCGTCGCCACCGCCCAGACCGCTGGCACCATCCGCGCTGATCTGGATGTCAACGACCCAGGTGAGCTGGACGTCAACGCGTGCCCGTTGCACCGGCTGACGCACCGAAGAAGGTCTAGACATGAAGGTGCGACCTGACGTAGCCTCATCACGGCGTTGCGCCCATGGTGATCGCGCATTTGCTGGGATGAGGGAGTTGGCCGGGCCTGGTCTTCGGCTGCCGCATAGTCATGATCAGTCATTGTCTCGCGGCCCGGCGACAGCCATTGACTCGACGTCGCTTTCATCCATGGAGCTGCAAATCTGGAGGGGTCCATGACCACACCGACACTGACGTATCCGGGTGTCTATGTCGTTGAAGAACCGAGCGGTGTGCGAGCCATCACGGGGGTGGCCACATCGATCACAGCCTTCGTCGGTCGGGCCCGACGAGGTGACCTCGACACGCCGGTCACGATCCACTCCTGGGCCGAGTTCGAGCGCGTCTTCGGTGGGCTGTGGACGGAGAGCACGCTCGGCTACGCCGTCAGCGACTTCTTTCGGCTCGGCGGTTCGACGGCGATCATCGTGCGCGTCCATGCCAACCGGGCCAACGATCGAGCCAAGCTCGACCTCGGCGCTGGAGCGAAGCAGCTCAACTTGCAGGCCAAGTCTCCCGGCACGTGGGGAGCGAAGCTCACCGGTGCGATCGACCTCGATACCCGGCCGAAGCCCGACGGCACGACGGACCCCAAGTTGTTCAACCTCACGATCACCGATGGCGGGACGGGGCGCGTCGAGATCTTCCGCAACGTCTCGATCGAGGCCACCTCGCCACGACCCGTCGACAAGGTGCTGGCCAACGACTCCACCCTCGTCGAGATGACCGGAACGCTGCCGACCGGCAACCCCGCCGTCGCATCTGCACCGGCGACCGCGGCGACCAACGACGGCGATCCCGTGACCGACGACCAGTTCACCGAAGGCGCCAACATGCAGGCCAACAAGAAGGGCCTGTACGCCCTCGAGAAGGCCGAGCTCGTCAACCTCATCGTCGTGCCGCCGTACACGGCCAACGACGACATCGACACCGCGGTGCTCGACAAGGCGGTCACCTACGCCACCGAGCGCGACGCCATCATGCTCGTCGATCCGCCGAGCAGTTGGAGCACGAAGGCCAACGCCGTCAGCGGAGCCGTCGCCGCGTCGTTCACGCGCAGCAAGAACGCCGCCGTCTACTTCCCGAAGATCAAGCAACCCGATCCCCTGCGCGACGGGCAGCTGGCGTCGTTCGCCCCGTCCGGCGCCGTCGCCGGCATCATCGCCCGGACCGATGCCACGCGCGGCGTGTGGAAGGCGCCGGCTGGGCTCGACGCATCGCTGGACGGTGTCGTCGCCCTCGACATCCCCCTTACCGACGACGAGATCGGCGAGCTCAACCCGCGTGGGGTCAACTGTCTGCGGGCGGCGCCGGCGGCCGGCCACGTCATCTGGGGATCGCGCACCCGTGAAGGCAACGATGCGCTCGCCTCGGAGTGGAAATACCTGCCGGTCCGGCGCACCGCGTTGTTCCTCAAAGTGTCCCTCTATCGCGGCACGCAGTGGGTCGTGTTCGAGCCGAACGATGCGCCCTTGTGGGCCCAGATCCGCCTCAACGTCGGCGCGTTCATGAGCAACCTCTTCCGCCAGGGTGCGTTCGCCGGAACGACACCACGCGAAGCGTTCTTCGTCAAATGTGACGCCGAGACGACCACGCCAGACGATGTCAACCTCGGCATCGTCAACATCTGGGTTGGCTTCGCGCCGTTGCGACCAGCCGAGTTCGTGGTGCTCCACCTGCAGCAGATGGCCGGCCAATCGGGAGGTGTGTGATGGCCCAGTTCACGGTCAATGCACAGCGGTTCGACCCCTACAAGAACTTCAAGTTCCGCGTCAAGTGGGACGGTCGTTACGTCGCCGGGGTGTCCAAGGTCGGCGCGCTGAAGAAGGTGACCGAGGTCGTCGAGCATCGCGATGGCGGCGACCCGTCATCGGCGCGGAAGTCGCCTGGGCGCACGAAGTACGAGGCGATCACGCTCGAACGTGGCGTCACCCACGACATCGAGTTCGAGGCGTGGGCCAACAAGGTCTGGAACTTCGGGTCGGGCCTCGGGGCGGAAGTGTCCCTGAAGAACTTCCGCAAGGACATCATCATCGAGCTGTACAACGAGGCCGGCCAGCTGGTGATCGCCTACAAGGTGTACCGGGCCTGGGTCTCGGAGTACCAGGCGCAGCCCGACCTCGATGCCAACGCCAACGCCGTCGCCATCCAGTCGATCAAGATCGAGCACGAAGGCTTCGAGCGCGACTACGACGTGACCGAGCCGAGCGAACCGCAGTACTCCGAGCCATAGACCGCCACTGTGGACGTGCTCCTCGCCAGCGAGCTCCTGGGACTGTGGGAACGGGCGGCTCCGCTCGCCCCGTTGCAGCAGGCCGTGGTTCTCGCCGCGGCAACCGACTCGTCGGCCCACCCGACCGACGTTGCGGTGCTCCCCATCGGCCAGCGCGACCGGCGACTGCTGCGCCTGCGGGCGTCGATGGCCGGCCCGATGCTCGAAGCGACCACGACGTGCGCGTCGTGCGGTGAGCGTGTCGAGCTCTCGCTCGACACGACCGGGCTCGTCGAACCGCCGGTGACCTCCATGGGTCCGTACACGACCGACGTCGAGGGCGTATCGGTCACGTGGCGCAGCCCGACGACCGCAGACCTCGAGCACATCGCGTCGTTGGCCGATCTGGCCACGGCCGACGAAGCGCTGTTCGAGCGTTGCGTGCTCAGCGTTGGCGGTGCGGGACCGATGACGGCCGCCGAGCTCTCTCCCGAGGTGCGGGCGGCCGTGACCGCTGCCATGAGCGAGGTCGATCCGCTGGCCGAGCTGCTGGTCGACGTGACTTGCGTCCACTGCGCGGAGCAGTTCACCGCGGAGCTGGACGTCGCCGAGGCGACCTGGGCCGAGCTGCGGGCCTGCGCTCACCGCGTGCTGCATGAGGTCGACGCGCTGGCGCGGGCCTACGGCTGGACCGAAGACGAGGTGCTGGCGCTGTCGGAGTGGCGGCGGGCCGCCTACTTGGAGCTGGCGACGGTGCCAAGATGACCGACCTCATCTCGCGCCTCGCCGCACGCGCCGTGGGTGCCAGCGCCAGCGCTCAGCCTCGGGTGCGCTCCCTGTTCGAACCGCGGCTCCTCGCGGTCGACGTCGACATCACGACGATGAGTCGCGACTTCGGTGGACTCGCTCACGACGGTCACGACGATGTCGACACCACACCCGTCGCCCCGCGGCCGCCGGGACGAGAGCTCTCGCCCCCGGGCGGCGAGATGCCGGCACCTCCACCCCGGCAGCGGTGGTCCGCCGACGATCGGCCGGAAGCCGAGCCGCGGCCTCGATCCGCTGCGGTGTCCGCCGACCGCCCGCCTCGCGTCCGCCGAGGGTCGTCGGTCGCCCGCACGGGCTCACCGAGCGAGCAGCACCTGGACCGGCGATCGGCCGTCGGCGCGACGACGCGCCCGAAGGTCGTGATGCCCGCCGTCTCGCAACCCTCGGCCGCGTCGCCGATCGCCGCTGTCGCCGCCGACCCGGCGGTGCGCATCCACATCGGGCGGCTTGACATCAGGGCCAACGTCCCGACTCCCGAACCGCTCGGCGGGGCCGCACCCGCAGGACGCGCCGAGCCGACCTTGTCCCTGGAGGACTACCTCAACGGCAAGCGGTCGGCGCACACATGAGGGAGCGAGTCTTCGAGCGAGCGAATGATCAGCACGGTCTTTTTGCTCATGGCCGAGCACATGTTGCGCTTCCGCTCGGCGTCATCGGCCACGGTGAGGTGCACACATGAGGGAGCGAGTCTTCGAGCGAGCGAATGATCAGCACGGTCTTTTTGCTCATGGCCGAGCACATGTTGCGCTTCCGCTCGGCGTCATCGGCCACGGTGAGGTGCACACATGAGGGAGCGAGTCTTCGAGCGAGCGAATGATCAGCACGGTCTTTTTGCTCATGGCCGAGCACATGTTGCGCTTCCGCTCGGCGTCATCGGCCACGGTGAGGTGCACACATGAGGGAGCGAGTCTTCGAGCGAGCGAATGATCAGCACGGTCTTTTTGCTCATGGCCGAGCACATGTTGCGCTTCCGCTCGGCGTCATCGGCCACGGTGAGGTGCACACATGAGCAGCCCGTTGGCCCTGGCCGCGGTCAGCGCAGTCCTCCGCAACCTCCTCGACAACGGCATGGTCGACGTCGGCGCGCCGATCGGAGCCGTCAAGGTGAGCACCGTCGCTCCCGACACCATCAAGCTCGATGACGGCAACGTCGAGCCGCGGCTGAACCTGTTCCTCTACCGGGTCACGCCGAACCCCGGCTGGCGCAACGCGGACCTCGCCAGCTTCAACGCCAACGGCTCCCGGCTGACCAGCCCGCCGCTCGCTCTCGACCTTCACTACCTGCTCACGGCGTACGGCACCGCTGACTTCCAAGCGGAGATCCTCCTCGGCTACGGAACACACCTCTTGCACGAGCGGCCCGTGCTCGACCGGGCGTCGATCCGTCTCGCCCTCGATCCCAGCCCGCTGGGCCCGTCCATCCTGCCGCCGGAGTTCCAGGCGTTGTCGGCGGCCGACCTTGCCGACCAGGTCGAGGCCGTGACCGTCACCCCCGAGCCGATGGACACCGAGGAGATGGCGCGGCTGTGGTCGGCGATCCAAGCCCACTACCGCCCGACCGTGGCGTACGTCGTCTCCGTGGTGCTGATCGAGACGGCGCGCCCGACGCGCGCAGCGCTGCCAGTGCTGTCCCGGGGTCCGATCGACCCGGTGACCAAGCGCGATCAGGGGGTGGTGGTCGAGCCGAGCCTCGTACCCCCGTACCCGACGATCGAGCACATCGATCCTCCCGATCCCACGCAGCCGGCGGCGCGTCTCGGGGAGCAGATCAAAGTGCGCGGTCACCACCTCGACGGCACCGGCGTCGTCGTGCGTTTCGACCATCGCCTGCTCGCCACGCCCAACGAGATCAACGTCGGCACCAACGCCGACCCGCACGCGATCACGGCCACCATCCCGGCGACGGTGGCGGCACAGTCGGCATGGCCGGCAGGCGTCTACACGGTCAGCGCCTCGGTGGTCCGCCCGGACCGGCCCGAGCCCCGCGAGACCAACGTCGCGGCGATGCTCCTGGCGCCCGAACCGACGGTGCCGGTGCCGGCGGGAGCGATCACCCGCGATGCCACGACGCAGGCCGTCACCGTCGTGCTCGGCGTGCGGCCGCGGGTCCGGCCGACCCAGAAGGCGCTCCTGTTGATCGGCGGGATGGCGGCGCCCGCGGATCCGCACACCAACGTGGCCGGCTCGCTCACGTTCCGGTTCGGCGATGTGGAACCGGGCGCCCAGTGGGTCCGACTGTCCGTCGACGGCGTCGAGAGCCTGCTGCTCGACCGCTCGACCGTCCCGCCAACCTTCGATCCCACGCAGACGCTCTCGGTACCGGCATGACCGCCGCGGATAAACCCACGACGTCCGTCGATGCTCGGCATGCCGCGCTCACCGCCGAGGTGGCGCGGGCGCGCCGGCGGATCGAGGCCTGGCGGGACGGTGAGATCGCCACGACCGCCGTGCTGGACGCCGAGGAGCCCTCGGACGACAGCCCGATCACCGAACTGGCCCGGCGGTTCGGATTGTCGTCGTTCGAGCGCGACGTCGTCGCCCTCGCCGCCGCCGTGGAGCTGGATGGGGAGGTGGCGGCGCTCCTTGCCGGCATCCAGGGCGGCGCTGACCCCCGGCCGACGTTCGCGTTGGCGCTGGCGGTCCTCAATCGGCCGCACTGGGACGCGCTCGGCCCCGAGGCGCCGTTGCGGCGGTGGCACCTCGTCGAGCCGGGCGCCGGTCAGACGCTCGCCTCGCGCCCGCTCCGCCTCGACGAGCGCGTGCTCCACCACCTCACCGGGCTGCCGGCCATGGACGAGCGGCTGGCCGGGATCGTGCGCCGACCGTCCGAACCCGCCGCGCTGTCGCTGTCCCAACAGGCGCTGACCGACGAGCTCGTCACCACCATCGCCGGGCTGGGCGCCCCGGCGCTCGTCCTCCTCGACGGCGACGACGGTGACGGTCGCGTCGCCGTCGCTCGCCGCCTCGCCGCCGGTCTCGGCGGACTGCCGCTCGTGATCAACGGGGCCGCCCTGCCGGCGCCAGGACCCGAACTGGCGCTCATCGCCCGCCTGATCGATCGTGAGCTGGTTCTCGTCGGCGGGGTGCCGATCACGGAGCCAGCCGCTGGGTCTGATCGGTTGTTGGACGAGCTGGGTCGGCTGCTGTGCACGCCCGTCGTCGTCCAGCTGGGCGATTCGCCGCCCGCCACCGGCGAGCGCGTGACGATCCGGCGAACGGTCGGTTTCCCGACACCGACCGAGCAACTCGAGCTGTGGCGCCACGAGGTCGAGCGCGGGACCGGACGCCACCGACGAACTGACCTCGGCCATGGCCGAGGTGGCGCAGCACTACCGTCTCGGCGCGACGACGGTGCGGGCGATCGCTCGCCAGCTCGGGGCGCAGGGCGGCGCGCCGTCCGGCGCCAACCTCCACCAGCTGTGCCGTCTGCGCTGCCGAGTCAACCTCGACGGGCTGGCGGAGCGCATCGACGCCACCGCGTCGTGGGACGACCTCGTGCTGCCAGCGGGTCAGCTGGAGCTGCTGCGCGATCTGGTCCGCCAGGTGCGCCATCGCCACCAGGTGTACGAGGAGTGGGGGTTCGCCGGCCCGACCCGGCGCGGGCTCGGGGTGACTGCGCTGTTCTCCGGGGACAGCGGCACCGGCAAGACGCTGGCGGCGCAGGTGCTGGCCGCCGAGTTGGACCTGGACCTGTACCGCATCGACCTCTCGGCCACGGTGTCCAAGTACATCGGGGAGACCGAGAAGAACCTGCGGCGACTGTTCGACGCCGCCGAGACCAGCGGCGCCGTGCTGCTGTTCGACGAGGCCGACGCGCTGTTCGGCAAGCGCGGCGAGGTCAAGCAGGCCCACGACCGCTATGCCAACCTCGAGGTCGCCTACCTGTTGGGGCGGATGGAGTCCTATCGCGGGCTGGCCGTGCTGACGACCAACCTGCGCAGCAACCTCGATCGTGCGTTCCTGCGGCGGTTGCGCTTCGTCGTGGCGTTCCCGTTCCCGGACGAGGCGCAGCGGACGTCGATCTGGAACCGGATGTTCCCGGTCGGTGCGCCGACAAAGGGACTGGACGCCGCCAGGCTGGCGCGCCTGACCGTGGCCGGCGGCGGGATCCGCTCGATCGCCGTGTCCGCCGCGTTCGCCGCCGCCGACGAGGGCTCGCCGATCACCGTCGCCCACGTGCGGCGGGCCGCCGAGATCGAGTACGCCAAGGCTGATCGCTCGTTGATGGACGTCGAGCGGGCGGCGTTGTCATGAGGGCACCGGCGACCACGGCGCAACGAGCCACCGTCGACGTCACGATCGACGAAGTGGTGCTCCGTGGTGTGCCCGACGAGCAGGCCAGGGACGTGACCGCGCACTTCGAGGCCCGCCTCTCCGAGCTCGCCACGCAGTGGGCGTCGATGGCCGGGCCCGTGCTGGGGCGAGCCGAGAGCGTCCGTCGGCTCCCGGTCGTGGACGTTCCTGGCCGATCGGCAGCGGCCATCGGAACCGCGCTCGCCGACGCGATGTGGTCGGAGCTGATGGGCCGCACCGCAGCCATGGAGCGGCGGCGATGACCAGCCCGGTGCACACGACAGCACCGTCTCCGGTGCGTCGCCCGCAGTCGCGCCGCCGCATGGTGTCGACGCCCCACGACGCCGCCGAGCGTCAAGCCGAACGGGCCGCCGACGTCGTGGCTCGTGGAGGCACCGTGTCGGGTTGGTCATTCGCCGCGTCTCCGGCAGCCGACGTCGCCGCGGTGCAGCGACAACCGAGTGGCGCGCCGACCACCGACGACGAGAAGTACAAGGAAGCGGCCACCAAGGCTGGCGAGGCGGCGCTCGAGACCAAGGAGGGCAAGGCCGTCAAGGAGAAGATCCTCGCCGATCCCCTCGTCAAGACGGTGCGGGACGCGGCGTCGACGCCGACCGGCATCGCAACCATCGTCGGCGGCCTCGGGGTGGGCGTCGGCGCCCTCGCCGCCACCGGCGGCGAGCTGCCCATCCAGCCGCCGAAGATCCCGTTGGACCGCATCACGCCGGGGCTCTCGGCCAAGGTGACCTGGAAAGGCCCGGTCGCCGCGCCAACGGAGGCGGGCATCGTGCTGACCTTCACGGCCCCAGGACCGAAGGGTGCCGACCAGCGCGCCGCCGATCGTCGACGGGCGCAGTGGGCCAAGGAGGCGGCCGACCTGCGGGCGTTCCAGGCGGGCTTGCGCGTGGCGCCCGGGACCGCCGGCGGGGCGCGGCAGGATCAGGTGCAGGACGACATCGTCAAGAGCGTGGCCCGATCGGCGCAGCTCCCCGGGCTGTTCATCCCCCTCGACCCGGCGAAGCGGGCGGAACCGGCTCCGTCGCACGAGAAGCCGGCAGACACGGACGCGAAGCAGGAGGAGGAGAAGCGGCCCGCCGACGCCCCGGTCCAGCGGGCGCCCGCCTCGACCACGTCCCACGACGCCCCGGCGACGGTCTCCGTCGACGACGCGTTGGCCTCGTCGGGCCGTCCACTCGACGCCTCGTCGCGGCGCTTCATGGAGGCGCGCTTCGGCGTGGACTTCTCGGCCGTGCGCATCCACGACGACGGGCGAGCGGCGGACGGCGCGGCTGGCATCGCCGCCGCCGCCTTCACCGTCGACGAGCACATCGTGTTCGGGAGCGGCCGGTTCGACCCGGCCAGCCCGGCCGGCCGTCACCTCCTCGCCCATGAGCTGGCCCACGTCGTACAACAGTCCCGAGCGGCGACGAGCGGCCCGCAACCGATCCAGCGGCGCGGCATCTTCGAGTCGATCGGCATCCTGCTCGGCATCTCGGAGGGTCGGTGGGAGGACCGCGAGCTGCTCGACTACCTGCGGCTGGTCACGGCACGGCGGCAGATCGAAGGCGCCTACGACAGCGACAACAAGGCCCGCGCCATCGTCGCCCGCTGGAAGGCCTCCAGCCCGGAGTTCGACCTGAGCCCGGCGCAGAAGGTCCTCCTGATCTCGGAGATGCTCGACGGACCGACGCTCATCGAGGACGAGACCGCCATCGTCGACCTCCTCGAGCTGTCCGACGCCGTGGATCTTGCGCCGATCCTCAGCGGGCCTGCCGTCGGCCTGGCCCGCATCGAGCGCGACATCGACGACAAGGCACAGCGTCAGCGCCTCGACAGCTTCGTCAACAGCCGTTTCGCCGGCGGGCGCGCCGCCGTGCTGGCCGGAACGTTCACCGTCGTCGGTCCGGCCACGCCTGCCAATGCCCCGACGTTCGGGTTCTCGCCGGCTGGGCTCGACTACCGGTTCGACGGCGACCGCAGCGTCCAGGACCTCATCGCCATCGTCGCCGGCTACTCGGCCACCGACCGGACGGCCGCGCTGCACCACCTGGCGGGAACTCGGCGGCCCGCGTTGCAGGCACGCGGTGAGGCGCTGGTCGAGGAGTTCGAACGGCTGGACCGGGCCGCCGTCCCCGACGCGGCGAAGCTCAACGCGCTGAAGGAACGGATCAAGGTCCACCGCCGCCTGCAGTACAAGACCGAGCAGGTGATCCTCCATTTCATGAGGGAGCAGATCCCGGCAACCGCCGAGGACCTCAGGAACAGCACTTCGCCGACGGACCCTGCCCGCGCTGGCGAGCTGAGGGAGGCGCTGTCTCCGCTCGCCCGTCGAACTGCGACGGGAGCCAGGGCAACGTTCCGACGCACGCTGCCCGGCGAGACCGACGACTACGCGCAGAAGTTGCGCGCCGCGCTGCCGACCATCGTGAACGACGCCTACAAGGACTTGGTCGAGGGCAAGGGCCCGGCAGAGCACGCCGACCCATCAAAGGTCCACACCCTTGTCGAGTTCGAGCGGATCGGGCGCCGCGCCAAGGCCGAGACGGACCGCGTGTTCGGCAACTTCAAGCGCGGCGACGAGCTGCGCGCCGACCGACCGGCCCGGCGGGGCAACGTGCACGACCAGTTCGCCGAGACCGAACGAGAACTGCGGCGGATGCGGCCGGCGGATCGCCTGCAGATGGCGCGGGCGCTGTGCTTCTACTTCTTCGACACCGAGCGCGCCATCCGTCGCCTCAACGCCGCCCACGACGCCTCGCCGGATTTCGGCCCAGGTCACGCTCCCACGAACGACGAGGCCCGCGACCAGCTGACCGTGGTCGACGAGTTCGTCGCCGTGGCCGCCAACGTCACCCGCTGCAACGAGATCGACCGCGGCTGGCCGGCGACCGCAGACTTCCGACGCAAGGACGTCTTCTTCCAGCTGTTCAAGGGGTCCGACGCCCAGAAGGACCGCCTGCTGCTGTGGGACGTGTTCCAGACGTTCATCCACGAGTACCTGCACACGCTGGTCCACCGGGACTATCGGGACTACGCCAACAGGTTCAGGGGACCGGCCAACAACACCCTGCTGGAAGGCGTCGACTCGCTGTTGACCGAGATCGTCTGGGACGCCGTGGCGCCGAAGGTCGCCGACCCCGACCTGCGCCGCGCCGTCGAGGGACCCGCCGCCAGCGAGCCGCCCATCGCGGTCCCGCCGCCCGTCGGGCAGCGCTACGCCTCCTTCACCGAGGCGCTGCGGCTCGCCGACCTGGTGGGCATCCAGAACGTCTACGCCGCCTACTTCCTCGGTCTGATCGACCGCATCGGGGGCACGGCCCCCGCCTCACCATGACGAACCCGACCGTGATCGCTCGGGTCCTGGAGGCCCTCGCCGCCGCCCGAGTCCCGGACCTGGCGCTCGAACCGCCCATCCGGCTGGCCGACGTGCGTGGCGTGCTCGACCTCGACGATGCGCCATTCGGCACCGAGCTGCTCGGACGGCGGGAGGTGGAGGTCGATCGCTACGCCGCCGCCTCGCAGCGGTGGGAATCCGGCCTGTTCGCCTGTGCCGAACCGGCCGGCGACGTCGTGCTGCTGGCCGGCTTCAACCCGGTGGAGCCGTCCGGTGAACCGACGATCGCCGACGAGACGTCGCTGGCGGCCCTCGGCCCCCCGGCCCTCGTCCTCGATGCGGCGCTCGGGCGGGTGATGTTGACCGGCGCCGAACGGGTGTGGCCCGAGCGCGGGCTGGCCGTTCGCACCAACCCCGGCAACGCGTTGCTGCTGGCGCTGATCGTGTTCGCACCAGTCGGTGCCGAGCAGTACCTGGACGACCTCCGTCCGGACGCCGAGCCGCGCCAGCTCCTACGCAGCGTGTCCCGACGCGCCGGACCACCGTGTGGTGAGAGATCGGGGCACAGCGTGCCCTCACCGCTCACCTCGTCGGCGGCGGCGCGGAGGTGGCGCTGATGGCGCTGTTCCCGCGGCTGCTGCGCGGCGGGCTCGTGCAGGTCGACCCCGCATCGGCGCGCGTCCTGACCATCATCGCGCTGCAGTACAACCCGGACACGCTGAGCCGCACGCTGCAGGTCCAGGCGTCCGGCAAGGACGGTGATCGCGCCCAGGCGCTGCGACTGCGCGGTGCCGCAGTGGAGACGATCAAGCTCGAGGCGGAGATCGACGCCACCGATCTCCTGGAGGACCCAGCGGCGAACGCGGACGCGGTGCAACTGGGCGTCCATCCGCAGCTGGCCGTTCTCGAATCGCTGGTGCAGCCCCGCGCCGACGCGCTGCAGAACAACGACACCCTCGCCCGCCGCGGCACGCTCGAAGTGCTGCCCATCGAGGCGCCGCTCACGCTGTTCGTGTGGTCGAAGCAGCGCGTCCTGCCGGTCCGCGTCACCGACCTCTCGATCACGGAGGAGGCGTTCGACGTCAACCTCAACCCGATCCGGGCCAAGGTCGCACTCGGGCTGCGCGTCCTGTCGGTCGACGACCTCGGTTTCGACCATCGGGGCGGCACGTTGTTCATGAGCTACCTGCGCAACAAGGAACGGCTGGCGGTGAAGGCGCCCTCGTCCACCCTCGCCGCCCTCGGACTCGAAGGGATCTGATGAACGACCCGATCCAGGCGATGTTGGAGGCCGGCCTCATCCCCTCGACGCCGTTCTCGCCGACCAGTCGCTACGCCGGCCTCGGCCTGGACGCGCTGGCGGCGCAGGGCGAATCCGCGCCGATCCCCTATGTCCGACGGCGGCTCGTCCCGCCGCCGGAGCGCTTCGCCGAGGTGTCCGAGGTGGTCGTGATCGAGGGCGATCGTCGCGACAACCTCGCCGCCCAGCACCTCGGCGCCGCCGAGCTGTGGTGGCGGTTGGCCGACGCCAACGGCGCCATCGATCCCCGCCAGCTCACGGAACGGCCCGGCCAGCGGTTGCGCATCACGTTGGCCGAAGGCATCCCCGGGGATCCCGATGGGTGAGATGCGGAGGGAGCACCGGTGACTGTGTTGCGGGAGGCCGTCCGCCTCCAGCTCTTGATCGGTCCGGTCGTCGGTCTCCCCGCGCCGCGCGAGGTCCTCGACGCCGTGCAGGAGATCAAGGTCCAGTCAGGGTCGGGCCAGACCCAGAGCGGCTTCGAGATCACGTTCGCACTGTCCAACCGCTCGCCGCTGCACACGCTGTTCCTGCTCTCCGGCGGGACGAGCATCCCGATCCTGCGCGTCGTCATCGCCGTGACGGTGGGTGGGCAGACGACCGTGCTCAGCGATGGGGTGATGACCCACCACGAGGTGCGCTCCGACGGAGGCCCGACCGCGACGCTCGTCGTGAAGGGCAAGGACCTGTCGGCGGTGATGGACGTCATCCAGCTCGACGGCATCCCCTACCCGGCCATGCCTCCCGCGGCGCGCGTGCTGGTCGCCGTCGCCAAGTACGCCCCGCTCGGCGTGATCCCGCTGGTCATCCCCAGCTTGCTGGAGGACATCCCGATCCCGATCGAGCGCATCCCGCGCCACAAGGGCACCGACTACCAGTACGTCAAGTCGCTCGCCCACGACGTGGGCTACGTCTTCTACCTCGATCCCGGCCCGGTCCCAGGCACGTCGAAGGCGTACTGGGGACCGGAGATCCGCGTCGGCGCGCCGCAGCCGGCCCTCGACCTCGCCCTCGACGGTCCACACAACACGGTCGAGTCGCTGTCGTTCACGTTCGACAAGGAGCGCAAGGAGCTCCCGGTCGTCTTCATCCAGGAACCGTTCAGCAAGGTCCCCATCCCCATCCCCATCCCCGACGTCACGCCGTTCAACCCGCCACTCGGAGTCGTCCCGCCGTTGCCACCCAAGATCACGTTCCTCAACGACACGGCCAAGCTGAACCCGCTGGCCGCTGCCATGCGCGGCCTCGCGTACGCGTCACAGCACTCCGACTCGGTGTTCGGCTCGGGCTCGCTCGACGTCGCCCGCTACGGCCACGTGCTGCGGTCGCGCGCCCTGGTCGGCGTGCGCGGCGCCGGCGAGGCGTTCGACGGCCTGCACTACGTGTCGTCGGTCAGCTCGACGCTCAAGCGCGGCGAGTTCACGCAATCGTTCTCCCTCGCCCGCAACGCCCTCCTCTCGACCGTCCCGGTGGTACCAACATGACCGTCATTGCGTTCCCCGGCCACGCAGGCCGTGGTTGGCCGCTCGCTCGCTGGCGCTCGCTCGCTCGCATCGTCGACAGGGTGCATCAATGACCGATGCCCTCGCCACCACCACTCGGTACTACGGCAAGTACCGCGGCGTCGTCGTCAACAACATCGATCCGATGCAGATCGGGCGCGTGCAGGTGTCCGTGCCGGACATCGGTCCCATCCCGTCGTCGTGGGCCATGCCGTGCCTCCCTGTGTCGGGCATCAACACGGGCGTGTTCACGGTGCCGCAGGTGGGTGCCGGCGTCTGGGTCGAGTTCGAACAGGGCGACGTGGACCACCCGATCTGGGTCGGCGGGTACTGGGGATCGGCGGCGGAGACACCGGTCATGGCCAAGATGGTCCCGCCCGGCGTGAACGGCGTGACGATCCAGACCACGCTCAAGAACGGCATCGTCGTCAGCGACGTGCCCGGCCCGACCGGCGGCATCCTCCTGCAGACGACGACGGGCGCCATGATCTCCGTGAGCGACGTCGGCATCGTGATCAGCAACGGCAAGGGCGCCACGATCAGCCTCATCGGCCCGACCGTCGACATCAACCTCGGCGCGCTGACGGTGGTGTGACGTGCCCGGTCCCGCCCTGCACGTCGGCGCCGTGCTGCTGTGCGCCCACGCCGGGCCGGCCACCGCCATGGTGCCGTTTCCGCGCGTCCTCCTGTCGGGCCAGCCGGCGGTGACGATCGCCGGGCCGTGGGCGATCACGGGGTGCGCACTGACGGGAACGCCGACCCCTCCGTGCGTCACGGGGCAGTTCACCACCGGCGCCGTCAGGGTGCTGGCGGGCGGCACGCCGCTGGCACTGCTCACGGGGACGTCGACCTGCATCCCCACCGGTACGCCGATGACGCCGGTGTTCGCCCAGGCACGCGTGGTGGCAACGTGAGCGATGGAACTGGGCGCGGACGTTCTCAATCGCCCTTCTGGGCGCGGAGGTTCTCGAAGATGAGAACGTCCGCGCCCAGATGGAGGGGTCCGGGCCGACCGCACACCGGCGAGCCCGGGTGGGCGAGCGAGCAGGCAGCTGCGTGAGCGGCGTCGGGCTCCCGTTCCGCGCCGACGGACGCGGCCGCACGGCCACGGCGGCCGGGCCGGATCACCTCCGCGACCTCATCGAGGGCGTGCTGTTCACCAGCCCCGGCGAGCGGGTGATGCGGCCTGACTTCGGCAGCGGTCTGCTGGAGCTGGTCTTCGAGCCGGGCGGGCCCGAGCTCGCCGGTACGGTCCAGTTCCTCGTCCAGGGAGCGCTCGGCCAGTGGCTCGGCGACCTCATCGCCGTCGACGCCGTCGATGTGTCCCACCGTGACGGCGTGCTCACCGTCGTCGTGTCCTACACGGTGCTGCGGTCCCGCCAGCCGCGCACGGCGACGATCACCAGGACGACGCCGTGAACGAGGCGCCGTCGTGATCTACGCCTGCTGTGACGAACGGCGCCTGCAGGCCGTCGCCGAAGGCGGTGTGCTGAACGGGGTCGCCTACCTCGAGGTGTCCGACTCCGAAGCCCCCACCGAGGCGCTGCGCCAGCGCACACTGTTCGTGCGCCTGCTGCTGCCACCGCCCAGCGGACCGCAGCAGCTGGCGCCCGCCAACGTGTCGATCAGCGGTGGCGAACGGATCCCCGTGGTCGCCGTCGAGTGGGTGGCGCCGGCGACGGCGTTGCCCGCTGGCGAGGATCCTGACCTGGTGGCGGGCCTGGACGATCCGGCCACCGTGCTCGTCGTACGCACGGAGTCGCGTGGCGACTTCTCGACGTACCGCCTCCGCCTGGTGGCCAGCGCCATCGACGCCAACCCACCGGCGGGGTTCGACCAGCTGCTCGCCCACGTCGACTTCTCGTTCAAGGTCGAATGCCCGGCCGACTTCGACTGCCGGGTCGAGGAACTGTGCGCGCTCGAGCCGGCGTCCGGCCCGGCGATCGACTACCTGGCCAAGGACTTCAGCACCTTCCGCCGGCTCATGCTGGACCGGCTGAGCCTGACCACGCCGGGGTGGGACGAGCGCAACGTCGCCGAGCTCGGCGTGGCGTTGGTCGAGGTGCTGGCCTATGTCGCCGACGAACTGTCGTACCGCCAGGACGCGGTGGCGACCGAGGCGTACCTCGCCACGGCCCGTCGTCGCCCGTCCCTGCGCCGGCTGGCCCGCCTCGTCGACTACGCCGTCCACGAGGGCAGCAACGCCAGGGCGTGCATCCGGACCTTCGTCGCCGGCGAAGACGTGGCCCTCCCAGACGGCCTGCAGTTCCTCACCAAGGTCGAAGGCGTCGATGCGGTGCTCGAGCCCGCCGAGCGCGGGGCTGAACGAGGCGCTGGCGTCCGGCGCCGAAGTGTTCGAGCCGGTCGCCGAGCTGCCGACACCGCGGCTGCACGCCAGCCTGGAAGCGCTCGACTTCTACACCTGGGGCGACACCGGTTGTTGCCTTCCGCAGGGAGCGACGGCGGCCACGTTGCGCGGCCACCACGCGGCGAAGTTGGTGCCGGGCCACCTCCTCGTCTTCGCCGAGGTCGCCAGTCCCACAATCGGGCCATCGGGACGACGCTGACCCCGCCCGCCGGGTCGCTGTGCGGATCACGTCGGTGACCGACGCCGCCGACCAGTCGGGAGGACGCTTCAACACACCCCCCGATGGGACCGCCGTCGACGTGACCGAGATCGAGTGGCACGCCGACGACGCCCTCCCGTTCCCGATCTGCGTCTCCGCCACCGGCCATCCAGGGCTGGTGGTCAGCGAGGCGTGGGGCAACATCGTGCTCGCCGATCACGGCCGCACGGTCGTCGAGCGGGACTTTGCCACGGCGCCGAAGTCGATGCTGACGTACGCCATGGCGGCGCCGGAAGTGCACTGCACCCGGCCGCCCGATCAGCCCGTGCCCGCCCGGTTCCGCCCGACGTTGGCCAACGCCCCGCTCACCCACGCCATGGCGTCGCCGGCGGAGCTCGCTGGGCGCGACGGTGCGCTCCCGTCGGCCCGCGCCACGTTGTCGGTCGATCCGCGGACGGCGCGCCCGGCCCTGGTGGTCGAGTCCGAGCTGGACACCGTGTCCCAGACCTGGACCCCGTTGGCGGACCTGCTCATCGCCGACGGCGACGACGCCAACGTCGTGGTCGAGATCGAGCACGACGGCACCGCCCACCTGCGCTTCGGGGACGACGTCCACGGGCGGCGACCGGCTGTCGAGTCGCTGTTCACGGCGACGTACCGCGTGGGCAACGGCGTGGCCGGCAACGTCGGTCGTGGATCGATCGCCCACGTCGTCACCACGTCGACGGACATCGTCGGCGCGACGAACCCACTTCCTGCCGTCGGCGGCGCCGATCCCGAGCCGGCCGACGTCGTGCGTCGCGATGCGCCCGAAGCGTTCCTCGTCCAGCAGCGCGCCGTGACCGCAGGCGACTACGCCGAAGTCACTGGGCGCCATCGCGACGTGCAGCGCGCCGCGGCGACCTTCCGGTGGACGGGCTCGTGGCACACCGTGTTCGTCACCGCCGATCGAGCTGGAGGTGGCACGGTCGACGAGACGTTCGAGAACGACCTGCGGGCGCACATCGAGCCGTTCCGGATGGCCGGCTACGACCTCGAGGTCGACGGGCCGAGCCTCGTCCCCCTCGACATCGAGCTGCACGTGTGCGCGCAACGCGACTTCTTCCGGTCCCAGGTGCGGCGCGCCGTGCTCGACGTCCTGTCGTCAGGGGTGCGCGCCGACGGCACGCTCGGCGTGTTCCACCCCGACCGCTTCACGTTCGCCCAGCCCGTGTACCTCTCGCCGATCGTCGCTGCTGCACAGGCGGTTGCCGGGGTCGAGTCCGTGTCGGTCGTGCGGTTCCAGCGCCAGCGCCAGGACGCCTCGTCGGCCATCGACACGGGTGTGCTCCCCATGGGTCGCCTCGAGATCGGCCGCCTCGACAACGACCCGAACTTCCCCGAGCGCGGGGTGCTGATCGTGACCGTCGGAGGTGGCAAGTGACCGCCGGGAACCACGGCGCCGGCTGCACCTGCGGCTGCTGCGCCGGCGTGGCCGACCGGACACCGCAGGCAATCGAGAACCGTCCCGGCCTGAGCGCCATCGCCTATCGCGCCGGGACGCACGGCGACTTCCTGGCCTCGATGCTGGCTGGGCTGACCGACGACTCAGCGCCACGGCATCCGGCGACTGACCACGCGCGATCCGGACGACTTCACGATCGGCCTGCTGGATGCGTGGGCGGTCACGTCGGACGTGCTGACCTTCTACACCGAGCGGCTGGCCCAGGAGTCGTTCCTGCGCACCGCACGGGACCGCACGTCCCTGCAGGAGCTCGGGCGGCTGATCGGCTACCAGCTGCGCCCCGGTGTCGCCGCCGAGGCAGCGGTCGCCTTCGCGCTCGAGCCACCGCCGGCTGCGCCGCCGAACGTCATCGCCGAGCCGGGCTCACTCCCACCGGCCACGCCGCCGGTGGTGTCCATCCCGGTCGGCCTGCGCGTGCAGAGCATCCCCGGACCGGGGGAGCAGCCGCAGACCTTCGAGACGATCGAAGCCGTCGAGGCCCGTCCGGAGTGGGGGGCCATCCCGGCCAGCACGACGATCACTGGCATCGAGCCGACCAACGCCTGGCTGGCCGGCACCGGCTTGAACCTGAAGGTCGGGGACCTGCTGTTGTGGACGGACGGCGCCAGCGACGAGCTGCGCTACATCACGTCCGTGTCGCCCGACCTCGTCGGGGCGCGCACACGAGTGACGTGGACGAACGCGCTGGGCGTCTTCGCCACTGGCAGCACGCCGGCGCCGTTCGTGTTCCGCAAGCAGCTCGCCGTGTTCGGGCACAACGCGCCGCAGTGGAAGGCGATGTCCCAGGAGTTCCGGGACAACTACGACGAGCCGGGCTCGACGATCACCGAGTGGCCCGACCTGGACGTCAACCTGGCCACGATCTGCTGCGTCCACGTCGACGGGTCCCATCCGGACGTGACCGTCGGTTCGAAGATCGTCATCCGCGTCGGCGACACGACGGGCGTCTGGGTCGTGGGGTGGAACTCGGAGGGGAGCGAGGCGGAGTTCGCCGTCTCCGGCAAGGTCACCCACCTCATCGCCGAGGGCCCGACCAGCCTCGGCGTGCGCTCGCGTCGCGACATCGTCGTGTACGCCGCGCCCGAGCAGCTCACCTTGGCGCAGCGTGATGACCCGAGCGACGTCGGCGAAGACCGGGTCGAGATCGACCAGCTCGCGGCCGCGCCGGCCGCCGGCCGCCGGTTGATCATCACCGGGCAGAGCACGGCCGGCGCCGCCGTCGTCCACATCACCACGCTGGCGTCCGTCGATTCTGCGCCGGGCGGTCGGTGGACACTGCGCCTCGACGAAGCCCTCGGGACGCCGCTCGCCCGCTCCACCGTGGTGGTCCACGCCAACGTGGCGCTGACGACGCACGGCGAGACCGTCGGCGAGCTGCTCGGTTCCGGTCGGGCCGGTCACGGCCACCAGCGGTTCGCGCTGAAGAGCGCGCCGCTCACCCACGTCCAATCGTCGGATCCGAGCGGCGCCTCGCCGGCCCTTGTGGTGCGCGTCAACGACGTGGCTTGGGATGAGGTGCCGACCCTCTACGGCGCCGGACCGAACGACCGCAGCTACGTGTTGCGGATCGACGAGGACGACCACACCAACGTCCAGTTCGGCGACGGTGAGCGCGGTGCTCGGCTGCCAACCGGCGAGCAGAACGTCAGAGCCCGCTACCGCAAGGGCCTTGGCGTGGCCGGGAACGTCGGCCCCGGCCAGCTGTCCACCCTGCTCGATCGGCCGCTCGGGCTGAAGGGTGCGTCCAACCCGGCAGGCGCCACCGGTGGTGTCGATCCCGAGTCGCCGGCCGTCGCCCGGTCGGCGATCCCGCTCACCGTCCGCACGCTCGGCCGCGCCGTGTCCGTGCTCGACTACGAGGACTTCGCCCGCTCCTTCGCCGGGGTCTCGAAGGCCAGCGCATCCGTGCTGTCGCTGCGCGCCGGTCCCACGATCGTCGTCACCGTGGCGTTCGGTGAGCTGGGCACCGATCCGCCGGGGGACCGGCTGCACGATCTGGAGACCGCGCTGATCGATCACGGCGATCCCCACGCCGCGGTCGAGGTCCTCGACCACACCCGCCGGCCGTTCCGGTTGGCGATGAAGGTCGCTGTCGATCCCGCCTACGAGGTCCCCGTCGTCCTCGGCGAGGTGGACGCCGCCATCCGATGGGCGTTCGCGTTCCCGTCGCGACGGTTCGCAGCGACGGTCGAGCGGTCGCTCGTCGTCTCGATCGCCCACTCCGTCCCCGGTGTCGTGGCCGTCGACCTCGACCGGCTCTACGACGACGCCAGCCACGGCTTGAAGGTTCGACTGGTGGCGCCGTCGGCGTCGGTGACCAGCTCTGGCGCAGCGTCACCGGCGGGGATCCTCGTGGCCGACGAATCCCCGTTCGACTGGCTGGAGGCGCTGACGTGACAGCCACCGCACCGCACGGCCTGTACACGCCGGACGAGCTGTACCGGCTCTTGCCGGCCGTCCACCGCATCCGCGACGCCGAGCAGGACGGGGTCCTTGGCGACCTCATGGCGGTCATCTGCGACCAGGTCAACGCGGTGGCTGAGAGCCTCGAGCAGCTCTACGACGACCAGTTCATCGAGACGTGCGCGGCGTGGGTCGCTCCGTACATCGGCGACCTCATCGGCTACCGCACGCTCCACGGTGTCGTGCCGAAGGTCGCTTCGCCGCGCGCCGAGGTCGCCAACACGATCCGCTACCGGCGGCGCAAGGGCACCGCCTCGATGCTCGAGCAGCTGGCCCGCGACGTCACCGGCTGGCCGGCTCGGGCCGTCGAGCTGTTCGAGCTGTTGGCCACGACGCAGCACATGAACCACGTGCGTCCCCACGCCCACGCCACCGTCGATCTCCGTGCAGCTGATCGGCTGGCACTCGGGACGCCGTTCCAGGCGGGTGCCTTCGAGTCTTCGGCGCACACGGCGGAGATGCGGCGCATCGCCAGCGGCGGTGGTCGGTACAACATCCGCAACGTCGCCATCTTCCTGTGGCGAGTCCAGGCGCTGGAGGTCACCCAGTCGCCGCTCGTCGAAGCCGACGGGTCCGGTCGCCGGTTCCGGTTCGATCCGCTCGGCAGCGATGCCCAGCTCTTCGGCGACCCGCGTCCGGAACCGGAGATCACCCACATCGCCGAACCGTTCGACGTCCCGTTGCCGCTGACCGTGCGCTGGGCGCGGGCCAACGTGGCCGAGTACTACGGGCCCGGCCTGTCGATCCTGCTGGAGGACGAGCCGACCCCTGGAGCCGCGCCGGTCCCCGTGACCACCGTCGACATCTGCGACCTGGCCGACGATCCCGCCAACCCGGGGGCGTGGAACAACGAACCCGGTGCCGGCGGACCGGTCGTCGTGGATCCCCGGCTCGGCCGCGTCGCCTATCCCGCCGCCGCTCCCGCAGGCGCTACCCGGCTGGCGACGTTCCACCTCGGGTCGGCGCTGATGATCGGCGGCGGTGGCTACGACCGCGCCGCCGACATCGAGCCTGCCCAGGGGGTCATCACGGTCGCCGGCGGCCAGAGCCTCGTCGGGCCGCTCAACGGCGTGTCCACCGGTGGCGCCGTCGAGATCACCGACTGCCGTCGATACGCCCTGCCGGCCACGATCACCGTCGCCGACCCGCCAGCACCCACCGGGGATCAGCGCACGACGCTGCGGTCGGTCAACCGCATGCGCCCGCACCTGGCGCGGGCCAACCAGGTCCGCCTCGACATCGCACCCGACGCCACGCTCGTGCTCGACGGCTTGTTGATCGCCGGTGCCCCGCTGGTGATCGACGAGGTCGGCGACACTGCGGCCCGCCACCTGGTCATCCGCCACTGCACCCTCGTGCCCGGGCTGACCCGCACCGCGGACGGGCAGCCGGCCCTCGTGGGCCGGGCCAGCATCATCGTGCTGCACCCGTTCGCCACCGTGACGATCGAGCACAGCATCGTCGGACCCGTCGTCGCCGTCGAGGGGGTGGACGTCAGGATCAGCGACTCGGTGGTCGACGCCTCCGGGCGCACCGAGGTCGCGTTCTGCGGGCGGGCCGAGGTGGGCGGCGGGACGCTGCGCACCGTCACGACGGCGGCCGATCGCCATACCGGCGACGGCCTCGCCGCCGGGGGGCACCTCGACCTCGAGTCGTGCACGGTGATCGGCCGAGTCCACGCCGAGCGCATGGCCCTGTCGAACTCGATCGTGCTGGCCGACGCGACCGGTCCGACGGATCAGTGGCCCGCGCCGCTGTGGGCCGAGCGCCGTCAGGTCGGCTGCGTGCGGTTCAGCTTCGTGCCCACGCCGGCGCGCACGCCGCGCCGGTTCGAATGCGTCCCACGCGACGGTGTCGACGCGGTGCCCCAGCACACCTCGCTGCGCTACGGGGACCCCGGCTACGCGCAGCTGCGGCGCTCCACGCACCCGGTCATCCGTCTCGGGTCAGACGACGAGAGCGAGATGGGCGTGACCCGGAGCCTCTACCAACCCCAACGTGAGACGAACCTCGGGATCCGCCTGGAGGAGTACCTGCGCTTCGGTCTGGAAGCGGGGTTCTTCCATGCGACGTGACCGACGTGACCGCCGTGACCGCAGTGACGGACGACGACGACGACGAAAGGCCCGACCATGAGCGCCGATCTCAGCCGCGTGCGGTTCGACCCGCTGCGCGACTTCTCCCACGTCATCTTGCAGCAGGGACGCCTCCTGCTGGACGCCGACTTCAACGAGCTCGGCGCCATCGTCGATCGGCGCCTGCGCGCCGAGACCGTCGACCTGACCTCGTTCGGGCCCGATCCGGATCACGCCGGTTCGGCGTGGGTGCCCCGCCACACCCCGAACGGGTTCGAGATCACGGCCGACGGCGGCGCGCTCACGATCGGGCGCGGCCGCATGTACGTCGACGGCCTCCTGGCGGAGAACCACGGCGGGCCGACGATGGCGTTCGACCCGCTGCTCGCCGAGCTGGGCGGCTCGGTCGACACGCCCTACGACGAGCAGCCCCACTGGCCGACGCCGGCGCCGCTGCCCAGCGGCGGTCCCCATCTGGTCTACCTCGATGTGTGGTCGCGCCAGATCACGTCCGTCGAAGACGTCTCGCTGGTCGAACCCGCGGTCGCCGTCGACACGACCGGCCGGACCCAGACCGTCTGGCAGGTCAGGCTGCTCGAAGGGCCGACCGGCGGCCCGCTCTCGTGCGCCACGCCGGATGACGAGATCCCGGGCTGGAGCGAGCTGATCGCTCCGTCCGCAGGTCGGCTGAGCATCGACACCATCGCCGTCGATGACGACGACGACCCCTGCGCACTCCCGCCGAGCGGTGGCTACCGGGGCCTCGAGAACCAGACCTATCGCATCGAGATCCACGACGGGGGAGCGCCGGGGGCGGCCACGTTCAAGTGGTCGCGGGAGAACGCTTCGGTCGTCCAGCCGGTCGTCCAGATGGTCAACCCGACCACGTTGCGGCTGGCGTCGGTCGGTCGGGACGACGTCCTGCGCATCTCCACGAACGATTGGGTCGAGATCATCGACGACCACGCGGAGCTCGACCAACGCCCTGGTGTGATGCGCAAGGTCACGGTCGACGACGCCAGCCGAACGATCACGTTCACCGGGGCACTGCCCGCTGACCTGCAGCCCGTCGACGCCGACGATGCGGCGGCCCGTCACCTCCGCGTGCGGCGTTGGGACCAATCCGGGCTGGTGTCGTCGGCGACGGGCGACCCGCTCGTCGACCTGGATGCGGCCGGGTCGATCGGCCTGATCACCGTCCCCGCCAGCGCGACGACCCAGGTCGTGCTGGAGCGCGGCATCGTGGTGTCGTTCGCGCTGGCCGACCCCGGCGGCGTGTTCCGCATCGGGGATCACTGGATCGCCGCCGCCCGCACCGCCGACACGTCGGTCGAGCGCGTGACGGCGGCACCGCCACGGGGCATCCACCACCACTACGCCCGGCTGGCCGTGGTCACGTTCCCAGGGTCGGAGACGGACTGTCGGCGGTTGTGGCCGCCGATCGCCACGGGAGGAGGGGAGTCGTGCGACTGCACCGTGTGCGTGGAACCGGAGACGCATTCGTCCGGCGCGCTCACGGTCCAGGCCGCCCTCGACTCGGTGCGAGAGACCGGCGGGACGGTGTGCCTGCATGCCGGCGTCTATGACATCGGCCCGGGCATCGACCTCGATGGCGCCCGGTCGGTGCGATTGCACGGGCAGGGGTTGGCGACCGTGCTGGTGGCTCGTGGGGACGCCGTGCGCGTCAACCGATCGATCGGGATCGAGCTCGACCACTTCGCCGTGATCGGCGGTGTCGCCGCCGACTCGGTCGTCTCGTTGCGCAGCTCGTCGATCGTGGCCGTCGAAGCTCTCGTCGTCGTGGCGCTGGGCGGCCAGGACCAGCGCGGGGCGGCCGTCCGGCTCTCCGGCACCGCCCTCGACGTCGCGCTGCGCCGCAACATCCTGCTCGGCCGTGACGGCATCGCCTGCGGGGTGGTCAACCCCGATGGGGCCGCCCCGGGCATCCTCGGTGGTGTCCTGCGGATCGAGGACAACCTGGTCGTGGGAGCGCGCGGGATCGACGTCGGAGGCAGCTCTGTCTACGTCGCCTCGGTCGCTATCGACCGCAACGACGTGGTGGCGGGAGCGATCGGCGGTATTCGGGCCAGCGGAGCGGTCATGGCAGGGAGCGCGCTGCGAGTCTCGGCCAACACGGTGTGGTCCGACGGGCCGGGGATCGCCGTCGGTGCCGACGGCATCGTCGACGCCAACACGGTGCATGGGCGCAACGCCGATGTCGAGCAGATCGGTGACGGCATCGTCGTCGAGGACGGGTTCCGCGGTCCGCCCGGCCACGTGCGTGTCACGGGGAACCGCGTGTCCCGCCGGGGCGGGGCCGGGATCGTGCTGCGCGCCTCCGTCGAGAGCTGGACCGTGAAGCAGAACGTCGTCACCGACGCCGGCGCCGGCATCTCCATCGACGGCAAGGGCCAGGCGCACCACGTGTCGATCGAGAACAACCAGGTCATCGACATCGCCGCCCGGAGGAGGGAGACGGCCGCCATCGGCATCGCCGTGACCCGGGCCGAGTCGGCGGCGGTGGTCGGCAACTCGGTGCGCCGAGTCGGCATCGAGCTGGTGGAAGGCAGGTTGCGGGTCGGCATCGCCGCTGCCGCGGCGACGCGGCTGATCGTCGCAGGGAACGTCATCGACGAGATCGGGCCGCAGGAGTACATCGGGGTGGCCGCCGGCATCTTCGTGATGGCACCGTTCGAGCAGGCTTCGGTGACGGGAAACGACATCCAGCACGGCCGGCGCGAACCACCGGCGGCGACGTGGTTCGCCGTGCTGATCCAGGGGCCGTTCAAGGAGCTGGGTTCGTTCGGGTTCCAGAAGGCGGTGGTCCCGCTCGGTGACGGCGAGCAGACGTTCGTCCTGAACAAGGGGTGGGCGTTCGCCGTCGCCAACCGGGCGCAGCACGTCACGTTGTCGGGCAACTCGACGCGCAGTGGGGGTCGGCGCGACGGGCTGCTCGTGCGCGTCGGCGGCGACGTCGTCGCCGAGGGGAACCAGATGGACCACGTCGGCTTCGGGGAGCCCGTCGCCCTGCGCATCGAGGCACGGTCGGTCTCGGTCGCGACGAACCGGGCGCGGGGTCCGAAGGCGATGATCGTGTTGGAGGTCGACGAGTCCAGCTTTGCTGCGCTCGGGAACATCACGGCCGGCGGCACCCACCTCGGCGGCGCCGGCGCGGGTCTGCCCCAGCCGTGGGACGCGTTGAACCCGGTGGTGGTGTGATGGGCGGCCAGGACGGACGAGGGAGCGAGGCAGCGAGATGGCAGTGATCGTGGTGGGCCCGGAGACGACGATCGGTGACCTCGAGCGCCGGTTGTTCAGGAGTGGGCCGTCGGACGCGGTGATCAGACGGTTCCGCAAGCAGCTGCGCGAAGCGAACCCGGACGTCGACTTCAACCTCCTTCAGCACGGGCTCGTGCTGCGCCTGCCGGAGCTGCCCGAGCTGAGGCGGGCGGGCGACCTGACGCTCGACGACAGCATCGAGGACGGGGTCGCGGCGGTGCGCCAGCGCCTGCGCACCGACCTCGAAGAGCTCGGCGACGCGGCGCGCCGCCGGCTGCGTGATGACGCGGTTGACCGCCGCCTGGCGGCCAAGCAGCTGGATTCGCGCGAGGTGCTGGACGTCGCCGGCCGGGACGAGGCCGTCAGGGAGGCCGTGAAGGCGGCGGCCGAGGGGATCGCCGAGGACGAGGCGGCCGCCGAGCGGTACCGGGCCGTCCTCGAGCAGGCGATCACGGAATGGGCTGACGAGCTGGCCGCCCTCGACCTCGCGGTGCGAAGGCGGTGAAGCGCCCGATGACTTGAACGGTGCGCGAAACGGCGGAGGTCGGCTGCGTGGACTCACAGTTCGGGCCGGCCACGGCGCGACCGCCGATCGATCGTCCGATTCAGCCCTGACCGAAGTCCGGCAGCAGGAGGTTGCCGACGTCGTCGAGGGTGAAGCCGGGGTTGTGCGCGATCTCCCAGCTGTGACCGTCAGGATCGGTGAAGTAACCGGCGTAGCCGCCATACGAGGTCGACCCAGCGGCGGAGGTGATCGTCCCACCCGCGCCTTCGGCGACGGAGAGGATCTCATCGACCTCGTCGGCACTCCGGACGTTGTGGGCCAACGCGATGCCGCCGAATCGTTCCGTCCCCGAGTCGTCGATGCCGGCGTCCGCGGCGAGCTTGCTGCGGTCCCACAGGACGACCGCCGAGCCACCGGCCTGGAAGAACACCGTCGCCTCGACCTCTTGGCCCCGCCAACCCATCGCCTCGTAGAACGCGCGGGATCGTGCGACGTCGTCGACGCCGAGCGTGATCAGGCTGACTCGCTGCTCCACCAACCCGATGGTAGAGCGTGACCCTCCACGGCCCTGAGCTGCTCGGGTGCGACGATGATCGGGTGCGGCGTTACCTGTGGATCAAGGACGATCCGCCAGGCATGGAACAGGCCGAGTTGACCGTCGGCGCGGGCGGGCTGGCGGCACGGTCGGTGGCGTTCGGGTCCGTGCCCGTGCCGTACCGCCTCGATCTGGACGTGACGACCGGCGCCGACTGGGTGACCCGAGCGATGTCGCTGATCGCCAGCGGCGATGGCTGGCGAAGGTCGCTCGTGCTGGAGCGCGACGCCGCCGGGGTGTGGGCCGGCAGTCGGTCCGCCAACGGGTCCGAGCCCCCGGCGGTGCAGGCCTCGGTCCCGACGGGCACCGTCGAGCCCGCTGACGTCCCCGCCCACGTGCTCGACGTCGACGTGCAGTGGTCGCCGCTCACCAACCTCATGCCGGTGCGTCGTCTCGGCGTCGATCGCGCCGGGTCGGCCGGGACGTTCACGATGGCGTGGGTGAGCGTGCCGTCGCTGGCAGTGACGCTGGACGAGCAGCACTACACCCTGCTGGGTGTCGACGACGGCGACGTGTGCGCCCGGTTCGACAACGGCGACGGCTTCTTCACCGTGGTGATCCGCTGCGACGCCGACGGTGTGGCGCTCGACTACCCGGGGATCGCCCGCCGGGTGCGCTGACGGGACCGACGCGGCCGCGACGGCAGACCCCCGAGCTCGTGACGCAACCAGCAACGGAGGGTCGGCACCGAGCATTGCCCGACCCGCCGGGGCGAGCCGGGCGATACTCCTGCGATGCGACGCCGCCCAGCGGTCTTCATCGTGACATCCGTCCTCGTCGTGGGCGCGGCGTGCTCGTCGTCGGACGACGCGGGGCCAACGACCAGCACCGAGTCCGGCGCGACCACCGACACCGAGGCGCCGGCGACCAGTACGACGGAGTCCGCCGTGACGACCGGCAGCTCGTCACCGGCGACCAGCACCGCCGGGCCGGGCGCGACGACCTGTCCCGGCGACACCACCTTGTCCGATCTGCTCTGCGTCGCTGCGGATCCGCGAGCCGAGGAAGTGGCGGAGGCGGTGCTCGCGGCGTTCGAGGAGGACGCGCTGGGCGCCACGATCGTGGGTGTGTGGCAGGACGGCGAGCCGCTCGTGGTCGGAGCGCTCGGTGAGTCGCCGCCGGGTGCGCCGGCATCGGCGGACATGAGCCACATCACGGGCAACCTCTCCACGGCCATCCTCACCACCGCCCTGCTGCAGCAGGTCGACGCCGGCGTGCTCGCCCTCACCGACACGCTCTCGACGTGGTATCCCGACCTCCCGTCGGCCGACGCCGTCACCGTCGAGATGCTGGCCCACAGCACGACCGGGTACTCGCACTATCCCGCCAATCCAGACTTCCAGCAGGCCTTCTACGCCGACCCGTTCACGGCGTGGAACCCGGACGACCTCATCGCCTACGGCGTCGCCGGGGGGCCGGCGTTCACCCCGGGCACGGACTTCCTCTTCTCCGACACCAACCACATGATCCTCCAGCAGGTGCTGGCCAAGGCGACGGGCCGATCGGTCGGCGAGCTCGTCCAGGACGGGATCCTCGACCCGCTCGGGATGACGAACACCACCCCGCCGGAGCCTGGGGCGCTGCGGGCGCCGGTGCTGCACTCCTACACGGGCGAGCGCAACGTGTGGGAGGAGGGCACGTTCTGGAATCCGACCTGGATCGGCTACGTCGGCGGCTGGGGCTCGGACTTGGAGGACATGCGCACGTTCGTCGACGCGCTCGGCTCGGGCGAGCTGCTCTCCGAGGCGAGCTTCGAGGCGCAGTTCGCCCCGACGACCGTCGGGATGGGCGACAACACCGCCGAGAAGTACCGCGCGATGGGGCTCAACGTGGTCAACGGCTGGTCGTTCATGGGTCCCGGCCTGCAGGGCCTCCAGGCCGGCATCGCCAACCTGCCCGACGAGAAGCTGACCATCATCATCTACACCACCTTGACGCCGCAGGCCGATGCGACCACGTCGCACGCCGCCGAACTGGCGGCGCAGCTCACTGGAATCCTCGCCCCCGACCAGCCCGTCACGCTCTGACGGTTCGCGACGGCCGACGGGGTACCGTCGGTCGCATGACCCCGGAGGAGCTCGCCGACCTCGCCCACCTCCGCCGGGCGCGCGACCTCATCGACCGCGAGTACGCCCAGCCCCTCGACGTCCCGGCCATGGCGCGAGCCGCGCTGATGTCGCCCGCCCACTTCTCGCGCAAGTTCCGTGCCGCGTACGGAGAGACGCCGTACTCCTATCTCATGACCCGTCGCATCGAGCGGGCCAAGGCGCTGCTGCGCCAGGGGATGTCGGTGACGGACACCTGCGTGTCCGTCGGTTGCACCTCGCTCGGCTCGTTCAGTTCGCGCTTTCGCGAGATCGTCGGCGAGACGGCGTCGCAGTACCGCGCCCGCGACCATCGCGACCTCGAGACCGTTCCGCCGTGCGTGAGCATGGTCGCCACCCGGCCCCGGCGTCCCGCCGCCGCCTGAGCGCCGTCGCCCCGCCGGCGCCGGGTCGGCAGTTGCGAACCGAGCAGGATCGAAGAAGCATCGACGGATCGGGCGCTCGTACGGTCGTCGCATGGCAATCACCATTTCGACGATGTTCATCCCGGTCCACGACCCGGAAGTCGCGCTCGGCTTCTACCGTGACGCCCTCGGCCTCGAGGTCCGCAACGACGTTTCGTCCGACGGCTTCCGCTGGATCACCGTCGGCGCCCCGGGCCAGGACGTCAGTGCCGTCCTGTCCCAGCCGCACGGCGGTCGGTCGGCGGCCGAGGGCGATGCGCTCCTGACGCTCGTGACACAGGGCTCGCTGCAAGCCGCGATCTTCAGCGCCGACGACCTCGACGCCACGTTCGAGAAGGTCCGGGCATCCGGCGCCGAGGTGCTCCAGGAGCCGACCGCCCAGCCGTGGGGCGCAACCGACTGCGCGGTCCGCGACCCATCGGGCAACCTCGTCCGCATCGCCCAGGCCTGACCGTCGCCCGGCGAGGAACGACGCCGACCCCCGCACCGATGGAGACCCGATGAGCATGGCCACCATGACCGACACGCTGTCACCCGCACCGCACCTCGCCGACGTCCACGACCTGATCCGCGTGCACGGGGCACGCGTGAACAACCTCAAGGACGTCAGCGTCGAGATCCCGAAGCGCCGGCTGACGGTGTTCACGGGTGTCTCCGGATCGGGCAAGAGCTCCCTGGTGTTCGGCACGATCGCCGCCGAGTCGCAGCGGCTGATCAACGAGACCTACAGCGCGTTCGTGCAGGGCTTCATGCCGACACTGGCGCGTCCGGACGTCGACATGCTCGACGGGCTCACGACGGCGATCATCGTCGACCAGGAGCGGATGGGCTCGAACCCCCGCTCGACCGTCGGCACCGCCACCGACGCCAACGCCATGCTGCGGATCCTGTTCAGCAGGCTCGGCAGGCCGCACATCGGCCCGCCCAACGCGTACTCGTTCAACGTCCCGTCGGTGAAGGCCAGCGGGGCGATCACCGTCGAGCGCGGTGCCGGCAAGACGAAGACCGAGCGGGCGTCGTTCACCCGGCTCGGCGGGATGTGCCCGCGATGCGAGGGCATGGGCGCGGTCACCGACTTCGACCTGTCCGCGCTCTACGACGACCGCCTGTCCCTCAACGACGGCGCGTTGACGATCCCGGGCTACAGCATGGACGGCTGGTACGGCCGCATCTATCGCGGCTGCGGCTGGTTCGACCCGGACAAGCCGATCAGCAAGTACACGAAGAAGGAACTGCAGGACCTGCTGTACAAGGAGTCGACCAAGATCAAGGTCGACGGGATCAACCTGACCTACCTGGGCCTGATCCCGCAGATCCAGAAGTCGTTCCTGTCCAAGGACGTCGACTCCCTGCAGCCGCACCTCCGCGCCTTCGTGGAGCGGGCCGTGACGTTCACGACGTGTCCCGACTGCGAAGGCACCCGACTCAGCAAAGAGGCCCGCTCGTCGAAGATCGCCGGGAAGAACATCGCCGACGTCTGCTCGATGCAGATCAGCGACCTCGCCGACTGGGTGCGCGGCCTCGTCGAGCCGTCGGTGGCCCCACTGCTCGTCGGCCTGCAGCACCTCCTCGACTCGTTCGCCGAGATCGGGTTGGGGTACCTCTCCCTGGACCGTCCGGCCGGCACGCTGTCCGGCGGCGAGGCCCAGCGGACCAAGATGATCCGCCACCTCGGTTCGTCGCTGACTGACGTCACCTACGTCTTCGACGAACCGACGATCGGCCTGCACCCCCATGACATCGAGCGGATGAACGAGCTGCTGCTGCAGCTCAGGGACAAGGGCAACACCGTGCTCGTCGTGGAGCACAAGCCCGAGACGATCGCCATCGCCGACCACGTCGTCGACCTCGGCCCCGGTGCCGGCGCCAAGGGCGGCACCGTGTGCTTCGAGGGGACCGTCGAGGAGCTGCGCGGCGTGGACACCGTGACCGGCCGTCATCTCGACGACCGGGCGACCCTCAAGGGATCGGTGCGCGCCTCCTCCGGCGCGTTGGAGGTCCGCGGCGCGTCGACGCACAACCTGCAGGACGTCGATGTGGACATCCCGCTGGGGGTGCTCAGCGTCGTGACCGGCGTCGCCGGGTCCGGCAAGAGCTCGCTGATCCAGGGCTCGATCGCCGGCCGCGACGGTGTGGTGGTGATCGACCAGGGCGCCATCCGTGGGTCGCGACGCAGCAACCCGGCGACGTACACCGGCCTGCTCGACCCGATCCGCAAGGCGTTCGCCAAGGCCAACGGCGTCAAGCCGGCGCTGTTCAGCTCCAACTCCGAGGGCGCCTGCCCCAGCTGCAACGGCGCCGGCGTCATCTACACCGACCTCGGCGTCATGGCCACGGTCGAGTCGACGTGCGAGGACTGCGAAGGGAAGCGGTTCCAGGCATCGGTGCTCGAGTACACGCTGGGCGGTCGGAACATCGCCGAGGTCCTGGCGATGTCGGTGATCGAGGCCGAGGAGTTCTTCGACGCCGGCGAGGCACGCACGCCGGCCGCCCACAAGATCCTCGACCGGCTGGCCGATGTCGGGCTCGGCTACCTCAGTCTCGGCCAGCCCCTCACGACGCTGTCCGGCGGCGAGCGGCAGCGGCTCAAGCTGGCCACCCAGATGGCCGAGAAGGGCGAGGTCTACGTCCTCGACGAGCCGACCACCGGCCTCCACCTCGCCGATGTCGAGCAGCTGCTCGGCCTGCTCGACCGGCTCGTCGACGCCGGCAAGTCGGTCGTCGTCATCGAGCACCACCAGGCGGTCATGGCGCACGCCGACTGGATCATCGATCTCGGCCCCGGTGCCGGCCACGACGGCGGCCGGATCGTCTTCGAGGGCCCACCGGCCGACCTCGTCGATGCCCGCACCACCCTCACCGGCGAGCACCTCGCGGCCTACGTCGGCTCCGCTCAGTGAGGTGAGAGATGAGCGGTCTCTGAGCGCTCATCTCTCACCTGACGGAGACCGCGCCGCTACCGTTCGACCGGTGGCCGGATACGTCGTCAAGCCGTTGAACGCCGAGACGTGGCCTGATTTCGCCCGGCTCGTCGAGCGACACAACGGGGTGTGGGGCGGATGCTGGTGCATGGCGTTCCACGCCGAGGGGTCGGAACGAGGGTCGGACCATCGGGCGCAGAAGGAACGCCGTGTCCGTGACGGTCGGGCGCACGCCGCGCTGGTCTTCGACGACGACCGATGTGTGGGCTGGTGCCAGTTCGGGAGCCCGGACGAGCTGCCGCGGATCAAGTTCGGTCGGGCATACCGTGAGGGGGCGACCGATCCACCAGACTGGCGGATCACGTGCTTCTTCATCGACAAGGCGTACCGGCGCAAGGGTGTGGCCGCGGCGGCGCTGAAGGGAGCCCTGCAGGAGATCGCCCGGCTGGGTGGTGGGACGGTCGAGAGCTCTCCGGAGGACGTCGAGGGGCGGAAGGTGTCCAACTCGTTCCTGTACAACGCCACCCTCGCGATGTTCGAGGAGCAAGGGTTCGCCCGGACCCGTCAACTCGGCAAGAACAACTGGCTGGTCACGAAGAAGGTGCGCTCGCGACGCATCTCCGGCTGAGGTCCTGACGCTCATGGGCCCGACGGGCGATCCGCAGCGGCTGTCCGAGCTTGACCACCCGGAACGACGGGCGACCGTCGTGCGCTGCTTCGTGCGTGTGGTGCTCGTGATCGCCGCACTGCTCACGTTGTTCTTCGTGCTCCCGCTGGAGGGCGAATCGGTTGCCGTGATCGTCGTGACCGCGGTCGGCGGGATCGCGCTGGTCGCCGCCGTCGTGGTGTGGCAGCTCGGCGCCGTCAACCGGTCGAGCCTGCCGCAACTGCGCGCCGCCGAGGCGGTGGCAACGACGGCTGCGTTGGTGGTCGTCGTGTTCGCCAGCATCTATCTGAACATCTCCCACCACGATCCGAGCGCCTTCTCCGAGCGCCTCGATCGCCTCGGTGCGCTGTACTTCACCATGACCACGTTGACGACGACGGGGTTCGGTGATGTCGTCGGTCGGTCCAACCCGGCCCGTGCAACCGTCATGATCCAGATGGTCGTCGACGTCGCCATCCTCGGCGTCGCCGTCAGGCTCCTCGTCGGCGTGGCCAGGACCCGCCTGCGCCGCCCCTCCACTTGATGGTTGATGGCCTCGCTCCGAAGACTCCGCTCCTCACCACTGATGCAGGTCGCCGGGCTGCCGCGAGCTCGCTGCGCTCGCGAAGCCGGGCAAGGCCGGGCGGGCCTGACCTTCCGTGCTCACTGCGTAGCGAACGCTCGGGGACTGTTCTCAGGAAGGATCGGCATGGCGGGCCACGTGGCGCGATGATCGGGGGGTGGACGGCGTGCACGACCTCGGGGGGTTGCAGGGCTTCGGTGCCGTCCCGATCGAGATCGACGAGCCGCGCTTCCACGAGCGGTGGGAGGGCCGGGTCTGGGCGATGTTGGGCACCGTGATGGTGTCGACGACGATCGACCGGTTCCGGTCGACGATCGAGCAGATACCGCCCGGCGAGTACCTGACGTCGAGCTACTACGAGCGGTGGTTGTGGGCGATCGAGCGGCTGGCCGGCGAGCAGGGCCTGCTGGACGGCGAGGTCCGGCCACCGCCGCGCCAGTTTCCTGACCCGTCGTTGCCGCCGTGGGCGGGACGGTTCGGCCCGGGGGAGCGCGTCCGGGTGCGCAACGTCAACACCGCGGGCCACACCCGCGTCCCCCGCTACCTCCGCCGCCATGAGGGCACCGTCGAGAAGGTTGCCTGTGTCTGGCCCAACCCCGGCGAGTCGGCGGCGACCGGGACCTACGGCGAGCCGGAGCTGGTCTACACCGTGACCTTCGCCGGGGCCGACCTCTTCGGGCCGGCGGCCGACCACACCCTCAGCGCCGACCTCGGCGAGAGCGATCTGGAGACGACATGAGTGAGCGAGTCTTCGAGCGAGCGAACAATCGACACGGTCTTCTCACTCATGGCCGAGCGCCTGCTGTGCTCCGGCTCGGCGTCACCGGCCACTGCGAGGTTCTTTCATGAGTGAGTTGACGCCGGCGCAGCGAGCCGAGATCCTCGAACGCCACCTGCACGACCATGGCCACGTCGATCACGACCACCTCGATGGGGCCATCGCCGCCGCCGAGTCGGGCGACGGCCCGAGCACGGCGCTCGGCGCCAAGATCGTCGCCCGGGCGTGGGTCGACCCCGACTTCCGCACCCGGCTGCTCGACGACGCCGTCGCCACGGTCGGCGAGTACCAGTCCCAGGCGGTGCCGCTGGCCGTGCTCGAGGACACACCGGACCTGCACCACGTCATCGTGTGCACGCTCTGCTCGTGCTATCCGGGCGGGATCCTCGGCAACCCGCCAGCGTGGTACAAGAGCTTCGAGTACCGCAGCCGGGTCGTGCGCGAGCCGCGGGCGGTGCTCGCCGAGTTCGGGATGGAGGTCGAGCCGGGTGTCGAGCTGCGGGTCCACGACTCGACGGCCGAGCAGCGCTACCTCGTGCTCCCGCTGCGGCCCGCCGGCACCGACGGCTGGGACGAAGACCAGCTCGCCGCCCTCGTCACCCGCGACTCGATGATCGGCACGGGACGCCCCCTGGCACCCTGACGGTCAACGGCGTCGGCCGAGCACGTACGGCACCAGGTCGCGGACGAAGTCCCGGTCCGGCCCGGGGCCACAACCGGCGAACGCCTCCTCGAACGAGTCCAGGGCGACCGAGGCGATGCCGCGCCCGTACTCCACGGCGAACTCGATGCTGCCGTAGTCGTCCATCAGGCCCCGGAGCTCGTCGATCAGCTCCGGTGGGCGACCGTCGCGCTCCAGCTCGAGGTAACGCCGGACCGTCCGCCGATCCGGTCCGGTGGCGTGTCGCGCCAGGTGGATCAGCATCAGCGTTCGCTTGCCCTCGAACAGGTCGCCGTTGATCTCCTTGCCGTATTCGCCGGCGTCCCCGATCAGGTTGAGCACGTCGTCCCTGATCTGGAACGCCGCGCCGAGGTGGTAGCCGAAGCGGACCATCGCCCGGACGTCGGCCGACCCACCGGACCCGACGATGGCGCCGACGCGCAGCGGATGGATCGTGGTGTACCAGCAGGTCTTGTGCATGATCAGGTCGAGGTAGTCGGCGGGCACGAGGTCCACGACGTGGTCGCGGCGCCAGCCCAGTTCGGTGGCCTGACCCTCCAGCGTGCGGATGGCCATCGTGTCGAACTCGGCGTAGACCTGGTCGGCGATGCGCGCCGGCACGGCGTTCAGGTGGCGGCGCAGCACCTGGTTGGCGAACACCGCCAGCGCGTCGCCGGCGTTGAGGGCCAGCGCCACGCCGTGCTCGGCGGGCAGCGTCGTCGCCCCGCGACGCTGCTCGCTGGCGTCGGCGATGTCGTCGTGGATGAGGAACGCGTTGTGCAGCAGCTCGATGGCAACAGCGACGGGTACCACGTCGTCGTCGCCGCCCCCGAACGCCCGGCAGGTGGCGATGCACAGGCTGGGCCTGATCGCCTTCCCCGGCCGGCTCGGATACGCCCTCGTCAGCCGGTACAGCCAGCGGTGCGGCTCGCCGTCGGGGATCGCATCGAGCATCGCCCTGCGGACCCGCCGGCCGACATCGTCGAGCACCTGCTCGACCCGCCCATCGAGGACGACCGACGTCGGGTTCACTGGTGCACCACCAAGTCGTGCGACGGGTGAACGGGCGCCGACCTGACGAAGCACCAGTGAACGAAAAGACCGTAATGATGATTCGCTCGCTCGAAGACTCGCTCGCTCATTGCACGACGACCTCGAGGTTGAGCCACGCGTCGTCGAGGCCGGCGACGAGCACGACGCCGCGATACCTGCCGGCCGCGCCGTCGGCGACATCGACGCGCACCGTCACCTGCGCACTCGACCCGGCCGGCAGCACCTCGATCGGTGACGGGTCGAACGTCACTGCCGCCGGGAGTCGATCGCCGGCGGCCGAGCGCAGCTCACCGCAGTGGGGACGCAGCCGATGCCGCTGGGTGTGGCTGGCGTTGTGGATCCACATCGGCGCGCTGCCGGCGGCGTGCTGTCCGCCGTCCCGGTCGAGCACCACCCGCACCCGATCGTTCGGTCCGGAGGCGGCCGGGCCGCCCGGTGTCGTCGTGGCTTGGGCCATGAAGGCGCGCAGCGTGCTCTTCGTCAGGTCGGCCCACAGGTCGACCAGACCGTCAAGGCCCGTCGCCGGACCGTGACCGTCTTGCTCGGGACGACCCCCGTCGACACTGGCCCGGCCGTCCATCGTCTGGATGAATCGCTCGATCAACACCTGCGCGGCGTCGAGGCCGCTGCGTTGGAGGTCGGTCAGCGCTCGGACGTTGGCCGCCGGATCGAACGCCGCCGACCACGGCGTCGTCGTGTCGGCGGCGCCCGTGCCCGGCGGATCTTCCGGTTTCATCCCCGCTCCCTCTGCCCGCTCGCCGAATGGCTCCAGATCCCGGCCCGACGCGTGGCTATGGTACGCCAGCGGATCGAACGAGCAGGGAGGGTTCGATGAGCGAGCGGGCCAACCTGGTCAGCCTCTTCCGGGAGGTCGACCGATCGGTGGTCGACATCGGCGATCGGGCCGAGGACGTCGGCGTGGTCCTCGAGCCGTACCGTTCCGGCGCCGCCGGCTGGTTCGAGCGGTACCGCTCCAACGTCGACGGCACCTTCGACGAAGGCCTGCTCGACGTCGCCGAGGCGCTGCGGGACATGAGCACGACGTCCGAGGGCGACATCGAGCCGGCCAAGCGAGTGATCGCCGCCGCCGCGCTGGCGCGGGCCGACCCGGCAAGGTTCCCCCTCTTTCCAGGCGACCGGGGCGACGACGTCACCCTGCTCGTCGAGGCGCTGGTGCCGGTGATGCCACCCGACAACCGCAACGCCGATCGAGGGTTCGAGCTGCTCCAGGTCCTCGCCGGCAAGGACGAGGAGGGCAACGACGACCCGACGAGGAAGTTCGACTGGTCGGCCACCCTGGAGCGCGCTGTCGAACTGGAACTGCTCGATGCCGCCGTCGCCAGCGAGGCGGCGGTCTGCTGCGGGGGGACGTGGACCAGTGTCACCGTCGAAGGGGAGGCGTGGCCGGCGTCGGTCCTGGAGACGAGCTTCTCCACCACCGAGATCACCCTCGAGCAGCTGAGCCACTACCTCAGCCCGGAGAACTGGCCAGGATGTTGCTCGCTGTGGTGCGCGATGACCCGGCTCAACCCCGCCGGGTCACCAGCCTGCTACCTCGAGCACATCAGCTTCGGCTGCCCTGGCCCGTGGCGGCTGCGGACGTGCCTGGAGTTCGTGCGCAACGAGATCACCGACGGGATCAGCGTCGAGTACCAGCGCTGCCTGGACCCCGTCCACCTCCCTCATGCGGATCTCGTCGTCACGGTCGACGAAGGGTCCATCGTCGCCGTCCAACAGGGCGCGCAGCTGCGGGTCACGTCGACGAAGCGCGTGTCGTTCCGCGGGCCGTTCGATGCGCCGTCATTCGCCATGTGGGCGTGCGCGCTCGGCTACGGCGAGGCGGCACGGGAGATGGCGTTTCGCTGCGCCCGCGACAAGAAGGCGCCACCGAGCCAGGATTGGCAGGTCGATCCGTCGCCGAGTGGGCCGAGCATGGGCGCCACGATGCCGACCTCCGGATCGCCTGCCGATCCCGTTGATCACCTGACCGAGGTCGCCGCGCAGGGCATCCGGTCGTCGGCGCAGGCGTACAAGGACTTCATGACGAAGCTGGCGACGAAGGGCACCAGCTCGGACGAGATCGTCAGGGCGGCGGCGGCGATGTGGACGGAGCCGGCGGTCGCCATGCTGCGCCTGTGCTCGCCGGTGTCGTCGTTGCCCAGCGGGCCGCACACCGTGCAGTCCGGGCCGTTCTCGGCCGGCGCGCCGTTCACGCAGGGGCGCCACATCGTTCTGTCCGGGCCGCTGGTGAGCGGGTTCGGCCACCGGATCGAGGTGGCTGCCCTCCGGGCCGAGCCGCCCGTGCTGCCACCGGGCGTGACCCAGTTCCGCATCGCCGCCCAGGTCGTCGGCCAGCGGGCCGGCGTCTACCGTGGCACGGTCACGATCGTCGATGACCTCGCCGCGGGTGGAGGCGGTGGCGCTGGAACCACTGGCGTGACCGTGCCGGTCTGGCTGCAGGTGCCGTGAGGCCCCCGTGACGGTGGATCATGGCGATGGACACCTGGAGGCCTTGCTCGACCGGGCGGTCGACGCCGTCAACAGCGGGCGGCTCGACGACGCCCACCGGCTGGTCGACGAGGTGCGCGCCCTCGACCACGACAACGCCGACGTCGACGACCTCCTGAGCGGGCCCCCCGACAGCGGCGGGGTGCTGCGCCGTCCGACGATCATGTTCTGCGACCTCGTCGGTTCGACAGCGTTGTCGTCACGCCACGACCCCGAGGTGTACCGGCGGATCGTCGGGCGCTACAAGGAGACCTGTCGCGAGATCCTCGAGCGCACCTATGGCGGACGGATCATGACCGTCAAGGGCGATGGCCTGCTCGCCCTCTTCGGGTTCCCGGTGGCGCACGAGGACGACGCCGGTCGCGCCGTGTGCGCTGGGCTCGAGCTGCTCGACGCGATCCGCGCCCTGTCGGCGCGTGCCGAGCGCGAGGTGGGCGAGCCGCTCTCGGCGCGCGTGGGCGTGCACCGCGGGCTGTCGTACATCGACGCCCGAGAGGGCGACGTGTACGGGCTGGCCGTGAACGTGGCTGCACGTCTCCACGAGCTCGCCGAGCCGGGAACCCTCGTCGCCTCGGCTGCCGTCATGCGGTTGCTGGCCGACCAGTTCGACGTGCGGGCCCAGACGCCCCAGAAGGTCAAGGGAGTCGACGCGCCGTTGGCCTCGTGGCGCGTCCTCGGCGAGCGCGCCGGCGGTCCGGAACGCACGGGGACGGCAGCGCGGGTCGGGCGCGGCGGGGAGCTCGAGCGGTTGCGGCGAGCATGGCACGACGGCGACCCCGCCGTGGCGATCACCGGTGAGGCGGGGATCGGCAAGTCGTTCCTCAGCGACGTGTTCGCGTCCGAGGTCGCCGCGACGGGCGCCCTGGTGTTGCGGATGCCCGGCTCGTCGATCCACACCACGGGGCTGCACCCGTTCCGCATGCTCCTGGAGCGGCGGTGCGAGATCGGCCGGGGCGCCACCAGCGTCGATCGGCTCCAGCTCCTGCGCAGTCACCTCGCCGACCAACACGTCGACGATGCGTTGCTCCCCGCCCTCGCCGCAGTGCTGCAGATCGCGCCGGCGGCCGGATACGTCGGTGCCGCCGCCGATGGTCGCAAGTTGCAGGACGAGCTCGTCGCGGCCATGGCCAGCTACCTGCTGGCGGTGGTCGCCGGTCACGACGCCCTGCTCGTGGCCGAGGACGTGCACTGGTACGACGACGCCAGCCTGGCCCTCGTCGCCGCCGTCGTCAGGGCTCGCGGCGAGGGTCTGCGCGTCCTGATCACGAGCCGTGAGCGCCAGGTGCCGGGGGTGCAGGCGACCGCGGTCAACCTCGAATCGCTGGCCGACGACGAATGCGTGGCGCTGGTCGAGCAGCTTGATCCCGACGGCGTGACGACGGCCTACCGCGCCGAGCTGCTCACTCGGGGCGCCGGCATCCCGCTGTACCTGGAGGAGCTGGTGCGAGCAGCCGTCACCGCGGCAGGAGAGGACGAACAGGGTTCTCGCGACCTCCTGACCGGGATGTCGGCGCCAAGCCCGGCCGGCATCCCCGAGGTGCTGTACGAGCCGCTGGTCGCCCGGCTCGACGCCATCGCCGGATCCGCTGACGTCGCCGCCGCCGCCGCCGCGTTCGGCGATCGCTTCGAGCTCGACCTGCTGGCCGAGGTCCTCGACGCCGCGCCGGACGACCTCCGGGCGGTAGTCGTGGCGCTCGCCGACGCCAAGGTCCTCGAACCGTTGCCCGGCACCGGCGAGCGGTACCGATTCCGCCACGACCTCATCCGCCAGGCGGCCGAGGAGCTGCAGCCACCGTCGGCGCGCGGCGAGACCCACGGTCGCGTCGCCGACGTCCTCCGGCGCCACGCCGTGGACGATGCCTCCGTGGACTGGCTGACGATGGCTGGCCACTACGACCTCGCTCGTCGCCCGATCGACGCCCTCGACTGCTACGAGCGCGCCGCTGACGATGCTCGGCGCATCGGCGCGGTCGCCCTGACCCGGGAGCGCCTGGCGAAGGCGATCGAGCTCGTCGACGCCCTGCCGGCCGGCGATGCCCGCGCCTCCCGTGAGATCGACCTTCGCCTGGCGCGAGCGTTCCTCGCCGTCTCCGTCGAGGGCAACGCCAGCGTCAGCGCCAGCGCCGACTACGAGCGCTGTCTCGAGCTGGCGCTCGGCGCATCGTCCAACGAGGAGATGCTGCGGTCGCTGATCCCGTTGTGGTCGTACTACGCCAGCCGTGCCGACTTGCGCCGGGCGACGGAGGTGATCGAGCTGCTGCGCACGGTGTTGCCCGAGCGATCGGGGCCGTTCCTGATCGAGAACCGCGCCGGGTTCGGCATGCTCGACTGGTTCGGTGGGCGGTTCGTGGACGCCGACCGCTGCCTTCGAGCGGCCGCTGCCGACGTCGAGCGCCGGGCCGGGGAGTCGCCGTTGGCCGGCCGCTGGTTCCTGCCCAACGACCCGACGGCATCCATCTACACCCACCTCGGGCTCAGCAGCTTCGTCCGTGGCGACTCGGCCGGTGCGGCGGACGCCTTCTCGATCGCCGAGGCGATCGCCGCCGAGCTGCCCTTCCCCCAGGGCCCGTACAGCATGGCGTACAACCACACCTACCGGTCGTGGGCGCTCACCCACGTGGGTGCCTTCGACGAGGCGCGGACCGAAGCGGAGGCCGCGCTCGTGCTCGCCGAGCGACATGGCTTCGACTTCTGGACGATGGCCGGCAGCACCCAGCTCCTGGCGATCGACGTCCACCGAGCCTGCCGCGACGACACGATCGACGCTGACACGATCGAGAACAGCCAGCTGGCGGCGGCCGCCGCCGGGCTCGGTGGGCTGATCGACATGTGGAAGTTGATCGACGTCCGCGTGCTCCTGCCGTCGATCCTCACCTCGGCGGCGATGGCGAACGGCAAGCTCGGCGACCTCGACACTTCGGCCCGGCAACTCGACGACGCCACCGAGGTGGCCGGCGGCGGTGGTGCCGGCTTCTACGACGCCGAGATCCTGCGCGTCCGGGCGATGTTCGAGCCCGATCCGGAGTCCGCGGCGCGCCGCTTGGCCGAGGCGTTCGCCGTCGCCGGCGCCCAGGGCGCGACGATCTTCCAGTTGCGGATCGCCTGCGACCTCCACGGCGTTGACCGGGCACAGGGTGCGGCGCGGCTGGACGAGGTGCTCGCCGCGATGCCGCCGACGACGGACCACCCCGAGCTGACCCGGGCCCGCCGGCTCCGGCGAACCGACGTCCGGGTGGGATGACGTCGGGCCGCCGACGGGTGGCGATCCTCGGCGGCGGAATGGCCGGACTGGCCACGGCGTGGCGGCTGAGCGAGCCAGGATGGCGCGACGACCTCGAGTCGGTCACCGTCTACCAGCGCGGCTGGCGGCTGGGCGGCAAGGGGGCCAGCAGCCGCGGCGTCAACGGGCGCATCGAAGAGCATGGGCTGCACATCTGGCTCGGCTACTACGAGAACGCCTTCCGGCTCCTGCGCGAGTGCTACGACGATCTCGAGCGTCCCCGCACCGCCCCGGACATCCCGATCGCCACCTGGCACGACGCGTTGATCCCGGCGCCAGTCGTCGGCCTGTTCGAGCGCCACGGTGACCGGTGGGCACCGTGGGTCGGCGAGTTCGCGGCCAACGACGAGGTTCCAGGCGAGCCCGACGCGGACGGCGGCGCGATGACCGTGGCCGGCTTCGTCGCCCGCGCCGTGCGCCTGCTCGGTGACTTCGTCGGGTCGCTCGCACCGGCGGGCGCGGTCACGCTCTCCGCCCACCCGGCCGCTCCTGCGCCCCACCCGTGGTGGCCGCTCGCCGACCGCGACGATCCGGCGACCCGCCGGATCTGGCACCTCGTCTCGATCGTCCTGGCGACGCTGCGGGGCATCGTCGCCGACGGTCTGCTGACCGACCCGCGAGGTTTCCGGGCCATCAACGACGAGGACTATCGGGCGTGGATCCGCCGCCATGGCGCCTCGGCCGAAGCGGCCGACTCGACGCTCGTCCGCGGGCTCTACGACCTGGTCTTCGCCCACCGGGACGGTGACCCGGATGCAGCCTCCTTCGGTGCCGGCTGGGGGGTCTTCCTCTCCGGCAAGACGTTCTTCGACTACAAGGGCTCGATCTTCTGGAAGATGACGGCGGGGATGGGCGACGTCGTGTTCGCTCCCCTGTACCAGGCACTGCGCCGCCGAGGGGTCGAGTTCCGCTTCTTCCATCGCGTCGATCGACTGCACGTGTCCGCCGACCGGAGGTCGATCGCCGCCGTGACGCTCGGCGTGCAGGCGAGCCTGGCGCCCGGCGTCCAGCGCTACGAACCGCTCGTGGACGTCAAGCGCTTGCCGTGCTTCCCCGCGGCCCCGTTGCGCGAACAGCTCATCGTGCCGGCCGGCGCTGACCCCGCATCCTTCGAATCGCACGCCGCGCCGCGAGTCGATGCCGCAGTCCAGGAGTTGCGGGCCGGCGAGGACTTCGATGCGCTGGTGTTCGCCATCCCCGTCGGCATGGCGAAGTTCGTGTGCACCGAGCTGATCGCCGACCGATCGGCGTGGCGCCAGCTGGTCGAGCACGTGCCCACCGTGGCGACCCAGGCGGTGCAGCTCTGGCTGCGCGAGGACGAGCCGACGCTCGGCTGGCCACGCCCGGGGGTGACGATGACGGGTCACGTCAAGCCGTTGGACACGTGGGCCTCCATGCCTCAGGTGATCGACGCCGAGGACTGGCCGAGCGACGAACGTCCGGGCACGATCGCCTACTTCTGCGGCACGCTCGACACTTCGGCGGGCCAGGACGGTGATCACCGTGATGATCACCTGGCTCGCGTCCGGCGCAACGCCTTGCAGTTCGTCGAACGCGACCTCGTCGGCCTGCTGCCCGGCGTCGAGGTCGACGGCGCCGTGCGCTGGGACCTGCTGTGCGGTGCCGGCGGGGCCACGGGCGCCGATGCGTTGCGCACGCAGCACGTCGTGGCCAACGTCGACCCGTCCGACCGCTACGTGCAATCGCCAGCCGGCACCGATCGCTACCGGTTGCGGCCGGACGAGAGCGGCTACGACAACCTCGTGCTGGCCGGCGATTGGACCGACTGCGGGCTCAACGCCGGCTGCATCGAGGCGGCGGTGATGTCCGGTCTCCAAGCGGCCAATGCCGTGCTCGGCCGATCGCAGTTCCACCGCATCGCCGGGCTGTACCTGCGGTAGCCGTTGGCCCGCCGGGATCCGGCGTCGGCGTCAGGCGTCGGGATCGTGGACGACGGTGGCGTAGCTGCCGATGCCGATCAACTGGTCGGCGGGGACGCGCCGGTCGGCCAGCACCAGCGCCTCGATCGCCCCGGAGTCCGGATCGATGTCGATGGTTCCGAGCGGGCCGAGCTCGCGGCCCTCGTCGGTCAACACCCGTCCGCCGAGGACCTTGGCCTGCCGGCATCCCGGCCCGACGTCGGTCGGCGCCGCGGTCACGACGTCGGCGTGTTCGATCGTGACGGCGTCGGCGCCCATCGACTTGATGTCCGACCACTCCAGCCACGCACCGCTGGCCGCCTTGCCGACGACAAGGCCGCGCACCGTGCGCTGGCCGACGTCGACGACGAGGTCGTCGATGCGGCCGGCGGTGGTGGCCGTCGACACGTCGAGCACGGGCTTGCCGAGCAGGTCGTCGACGTTCACGATGCACCTCGCAGCAGGTCGCGGTAGCGGTCGACCGCCTCGCCGAAGCCGGCGAGGTCGGTGGCGACGTAGTCGACCGCCGAGGCCGGCACGATGATCGCCTCGCCCGAGACGGCGCCGGTCTCCGGCAGCGGCACGTAGGATCGCCGCCCCTTGCGCTGGTCGAGCTCGTCGGCCGTGACGACCTCGAAGCCGACCACCGTGCCGTCGCCGGTGTCGACGACGACGTCGGTCACCGTGCCGACCTGCACGCCCGTGTCGGTCATCACCCGATCGGACAAGACGTTCCCGCCGCCCGGCGCTGCGCTCGGCGCGTCGGCGGACAGCTCGACCTCGGTGGCGACCATGATCGCGTGCGGGCCGACGGCGCGGATCTGCTCGCGCCGGAGGTGGTCCTTCGAGCGGCCGGCGAACCGTCCGCGCTTGTTGAGCGTGAACCCCATGACGTGACCGGCGTCGGAATCGAACATCACGTCGCGGACCTCGGCGATGTCCTCGCCGGCCAGCGTGACGATCGGCAGGCCGACGAGGTCGGTCCCGCGCACGAGCGCCTTCACGGGGTCCTCCGGCGGTTGACGGCGACGACCCCGCCCGCCCGCCGTTTGCGCAGCATCACCAGCACCGCGATCACGGCGATGACGATCACCGCCAGGATGATCCAGAACACGACGTTCACGGAGCCTCCTCTCGTCCCTCGACCTGGACCGGTGGGTACCCGGTCCGGGAACCGGGGAAACGGGTCGGAGGCGGCGAGACTCCCCGGATGCGGACGCGTGTGCTCGTCGTCGTGCTCGCCGGTGGTGCCGGGAGCCGGCTGGCGCCGTTGACGGACGGATTGGCGAAGCCCGCAGTGCCATTCGGTGGGATGTGCCGGCTGATCGACATCACGCTCTCCAACGTCGCCAACAGCGGGTTGAGCGACGTGTGGGTCGTCGAGCAGTACGAGCCGCACGCCCTGAACGATCACCTCGCCAACGGGCGGCCGTGGGACCTCGACCGCACCCACGGCGGGTTGCAGATCCTCCCGCCGTTCCAGGGTCGCGGCGACGACGACGCCCTCGCCGCCGGCAACGCCGACGCGCTCGTGCTGAACCGGGCGGCGATGGTCGAGTTCGGGCCCGACGTCGTGATCACGATGAGCGCCGACCACGTGTACCGACTCGATCTGCGCGATGTGCTGGACACCCACCAGGAACACGCGGCCACGCTCACCATCGTCACCACTGACCCGCCGGAGGACGAGGACGGATCGCGCTTCGCCTGGGTCGCCGTCGACGGCGCTCGGATCACCGGATTCGAGTACAAGCCGGACGAGCCGACGGGCGACCGAGTGTGCACGGAGGTCTTCTGCTTCGACGGTCCGGCGCTGCTCGCCCGCCTCGAGCGCATGGCCGTCGACGACGCGGACGGCGCGTCTGCCGGGGACTACGGCGACGTGCTGCTGCCCGAGCTCGTCGCCGATCCGGCGGCGGTGCTCGTCGAGCACCTCCTCGTCGGCTACTGGCGTGACGTCGGCACCATCGGCGCCTACCACCGGGCCCACATGGAGCTGCTCGGTGATGACGTGCCGCTGTCGCTCGACGATCCGGCGTGGCCGTTCCTCACCGGCTCCGTGATCGGCGGGCCGGCCCGCGTCGGCTCGGGCGCGACCGTCGATCGCTCCTTGCTGGCGCCGGGCGTCCTCGTCGCTGGCGCAGTTGCTGACAGCGTGCTCGGTCGCAACGTCAGGGTGGAGCGCGGTGCGACCGTGCGCGGCAGCGTCGTGCTCGACGATGCAGTCATCCGGGCCGGTGCCGTCGTCGAGCAGGCGATCGTCAACGGCGGCGTCACGGTCCACCCGTCGCAGACCGGGACCATCGACGAACCGTCCGGCATCGCCGTCTACGGTGGAACCGATGTCGGCTCAGCGGAAGGTTGAACCGTCGATCACCTGGGCACAAGCTCCGTGCTCGTCTACTGGGAGGTCCCCGTGTCAGCCACACTCCTTTGGCTCATCGCCGTCGCGCTCGTCGTCGTCGGCATCATCTTCCTGTTCACGGATCGGGTGATCCTGGGGATCATCCTGATCGTCCTCGGCTTCCTGGTCGGCCCGGGCGGCTACAGCATCTTCCGCAGTCGCAGCCGCCGCGTCTGAGCGCCGGTCACGGCTCGACGACGGCGACGAGGGCGGCGTTGACGAGTTGGTCGGGCAGTAGGTCGAACGCGGCGTACAGCTCCGGGATGCTGCCCGACTGACCGAAGTCGTCGACGCCAACGGGCACGACGCGGGTCCCGAACACGGAGCCGAGCCAGGCCAGGTGGTGGCTGGCGGCGTCGTGGACGGTGACGATCGGGGCCGTGCGCTCGTGCGGGGTCAGCAATTCGGCGAGGTGGTGGTCGGCCGGGGCCACGGTCGCCGCCCGTGCCGCCCGCTGCGTGGACTCGCGCCAGCCGCGGTACAGCCGGTCCGGGCTGGTGATGTCGAGGACGAGCGTCGCCACTCCCTCGTGCTCCAGCCGGTCGGCGGCGGCGAGGGCTTCGGGGACCACCGGCCCGCACGCCGCGATGACGACGTCTGCCGGGCCGTCGGGCTCCCGTAGGCGGTGAGCCCCGGCGAGCACGGCGGCCCGTACCTCGTCCTCGCCCCAGCGCTCCACGGCGGCGGCGAACGGTGACTGATCGAGCGGCCGGGTGGACAGCCGCAGGTAGGTCGACCGGCCGTCCGGCGCGGCCAGCGCCGCCAGGCCGTCGCAGAGGAGCCAGTCGAGGGCGCGGGCGTACGCCGGCTCGTGGTACGCCAGCGCGGGCAGCTCAGCCCCGATCGACGGCGTGATCGTCGACTGGTGGGCACCGCCTTCCGGCGCCAGCGTGATGCCGGCCGGCGTGCCGACGACCACGAACCGGGCGCCCGAGTAGAGCCCGAAGATCAGCGCGTCCAACCCGCGGCAGACGAACGGGTCGTAGACGGTGCCGATCGGCAGCAGGTGGTGGTCGTGCAGCTCGTGTCCGAGGCCCAGAGCGTGCAGCAGCAGGAAGAGGTTCATCTCGCTGATGCCGAGCTCGACGTGGCGCCCCGCCGGTGACTGGTGCCAGCGCAGCAGGCGGCTCTCGCCGCCGTCGCCGAACCCGTAGTCGGTGCGCTCGTCCGGCGCGAAGACCCCGACCTTGTTGATCCACCCACCGAGGTTCGTCGACACGCTGACGTCCGGGGAGACGGTGACGATGCGCTCGCCGACGCCGGCGACGTCGGCCAGCCGGGTCAGCATCCGCCCGAACGCCTCCTGGGTCGAGACCCGGCCGGTCGCGGGCACGCCGGTCGTCGCCGGGATCGCCAGGGCGGGCCGCGGCGCCACGGGCACGTTGTTCAGCTCTCCACCGACCGAGGCGCAGCGGCGGCCTTCGGGTCCGTCGGGGTCGAACCGGTCCCACTCGTCGTCGGCGCCGAGCCCGACCGACGCCCGCAGCTCGTCGATCTGGGCGCCGGACAGCAGCAGCGAGTGGTTCAGCGGATCCCCCGCCATCGGCAGCCCCCACCCTTTGATCGTGTAGGCGAAGACCACGCTCGGCTGGTCCGCCACGGCGTCGCAGGACCGGTAGCTGTCGATCAGCAGTCCGAGGTCGTGGCCGCCCAGATCGAGCACGAGCGGGGCCACGTCGTCGTCGGCGCGCTCGTCGAGCACGCGCTGAACGGCCCGGTCGGCACCGTGGAGGAACCGTCGCCGGAGCTCCGACCCGCGATGGGCGAACAGGGACTGGTACTCCTCGTTCGACATCTGGTCGATGTGAGCCATCAGGGCGTCGCCGCCCGGCTCGGCGAACGCCGCCTGGAGCCGCCGCCCGTACTTCGCCGCGACGACGTGCCACCCGGCGCCGGCGAAGAACTCCATCAGCTTCTTGATCTTCTGGTCGGGGACCACGCGATCGAGGCTCTGGCGGTTCGTGTCGACGACCAGCATCACGTTGCCAAGCCCCTGCAGCGCCGGCTCGGTGATCGCCTCCCACACGTTGCCTTCGTCGAGCTCGGCGTCGCCGGCCAGGGCGATGAAGCGGGCCGCGCAGGACGGGCCGCCGTGGAGCTCGACGTATCGGCGCGTCGCCGCGGCGAACAGGGGAGCCACGACGCCCAGGCCGACGCTGCCCGTGGAGAAATCGAACACGTCGGGGTCCTTGGTCCTGCTCGGGTACGACTGCAACCCTCCCCGTGCCCGCAGCTGCGTGAGGTAGCTGCGATCCAGCTCGCCGGTCAGGTACTTGATGGCGTGGTACACGGGCGAGGCGTGCGGCTTGACCGCCACCTTGTCGGCCCCCGACAGGTGACCGAACCACAGCGCGGTCATGATTCCGATCATCGACGCCGACGACGCCTGGTGCCCACCGACCTTGATCTCGCCCGCAGGACGCTCGCGGTTGGCGTGGTCGACCATCCGCACGGCCAGCCACAGGACGCGCCGCTGGATCGACTCCAGCGTCTCGAGGTCCCAATCTTCGCTCCTGGCCGTCGCCACGGACTCACAATGGTCGATAGCGGCGGCCAGAACGGTGGTTGCGGCGGCCGGGACCGCCAGGTAGACGATCGGCGTGACGGTCGAGGTCCCACCGGCGCCGCGCTCGCCGGCCGTGCCCTCCCGGGCAACGACCGCGATCCTCGCCGGCCTCGGTCTGCTCGTCGCGCTCGGCGTCGTGGCCCGGCTGTGGCCCCGCCGGGCCCTGTGGCTGGACGAGGCGCAGAGCGTGGCGATCGCCAGCGAGGCGATCACCGCCATCCCCGGCGTGCTGCGCACGGACGGCGCGCCGCCGGCCTACTACCTCCTGCTGCACGGATGGATGGCGCTGTTCGGCGACGGCGACGTGGCCGTGCGCTCGCTGTCGGTCATCCTGTCGTTGATCACGTTGGCCGTGCTGGCCGTCGCGTTGCGCCGCATGGCGGGCACCGGCGCAGCCGTCGCCGTCACGGTGCTGCTCGCCACCAGCCCCTTCGTCATCCGGTACGCCACCGAGGGCCGCATGTACGCCCTCGTGATGCTGGAGGTCGTCGTCGGCCTGGTCGCCCTCGATGCCTGCCTGCGGCGGCCGAGCCTGGCCCGGGCAGTGCCGGTCGGCGCGATCACGGCCCTGCTGCTGTACACCCACTACTGGTCCATCTACCTCATCGCCGCCGTCGCGATGGTGCTGGCCGTGGCGGCGCGCCGGCCGGGGCCGGCGCGGGTCGGGCTGGCCGCCGTGGCCGCCGGTGCCGTGCTGTGGCTCCCGTGGGTGCCGACGTTCCTCTTCCAATCGGAACGGACGGCGACGCCGTGGGCCGAACCAGCCCGCCCGTCGTCGCTGGTCGCGGTCTTCGACGACGGCGTCCGCGGCTGGGGCTCCCTCCCGGTGGTGCTCAGCGTCACGATGGCCGTGCTGGTCCTGCTCGGCATCTGGCGCGGCTCCACGCTCCTGCGCCGACCGATCAGCGCGCGGGCGCTCGGGGCGGTGCTCGTCCTCACGCTGCTCACGGCGCTGGCCGGGGCGACGCTCAGCGGCAGCGCCTTCGTGTCGCGCTACACGTCCGTCGCCGTCCCGCTGATGATCACCTTGGCGGCGCTGGGGGTGGCGACCCTGCCGAGGCGGCTGACGGCGGCCATCCTCGTCGTCGCCGGCGTGGTCGGTCTCCTCGTCACCACGGTCGAGATCGGCTCGGCACGGACCAACTCGACGGCGTACATCGAGCCACTGCGCCAGCAGTCGGCACCCGACGATGTGCTCATCTACTGCCCCGACCAGCTCGGGCCGGCGGCGTCGCGGCTCCTCGAGCAGGCTGGCGTCGGCGAGTTCCGGCAGTACGTCTTCCCGTCGCAGCAGGCACCGGGCCGGGTCGACTGGATCGACTACGCAGATCGGCACACGACCGCCGACCCGCGGGCCTTCGTCAGGGCGTTGGAGACGGTTTCCCCGCCGTCGACGATCTGGCTCGTGTTCAGTGGCAGCTATCCGCCGACGCAGCGGGCGTGCCGTGCGTTGTTCACGGCGCTGAGCCAGGCGTGGCCAGAACGTCGTCGCCTCGTCCAGGAGGACTTCGCGCTCGACGAGCGCGGGTCGCTGTGGCGGTTCGACCGCTGACCTCGACCCCTCAGCGCATCACTGGCGCGGACCGGCCGGTGCCCGACGGTGCGGAGCTGGCCGACTCCTCGTGGTACTCGTCGTCGACGTTGACCGCCCACAGGTCGTGGTCGGCCAGATCGAGGATGTTCTCGACGGCGAGCATCGCCGTGAGCATCGAGTGGTCCTGGTTGTTGTACCGGTGCATGCCGTTGCGACCGACCGGCTGCACGTTGCAGGCGTGATCGGCCAGCCACGCGCGCATGGTGTCGACGTGCTGGTGGTAGGTCCCGTCGTACACGGGATAGGCCTTTGGCACTCGGGTGACGAAGCCGCGCTGCACGTCCGAGTGCTCGCACAGCCCGATCCGTTCCAGCTCGTCGGCGGCGTAGCGGATCATGTCGTCGTCGGCCATGCTCCACAGCTCGTCGTCCTCGTTGACGAAGTACTCGAGGCCGAGGCACGTGAAGCCCGGCTTGACCATGTACGGCGACCACGAGCCGAAGTTCTGCACGCGGCCGAGCTGGACCTCGGGGCTGTGGACGTAGATCCAGTTGTCCGGGAAGCCGGCATCCTCGGGGACGACCAGGGCAACCGTGAGGAAGTCCCGGTAGTTCAGCCCGTTGGCCGCCTCGAGCACCTCCGGCGGCGGCACCGGCCGCATCGCCGTCAGCAGGTGGCTGAGCGGCATGGACGAGATCACATCGTCGCAGATCACACGCTCGCCGCCCGCCGTCTCGACCGCCACGGCGCGGCCATCGTGGTGGTGGATGGCGACCACCGGGGTCTCCATGCGCACCTCGCCGCCGCCTTTGACGACGACGTCGCGGCAGGTCTCCCACATCATCCCCGGGCCGAGCTGGGGGTAGTGGAACTCCTCGATCAGCGACGTGATCTCCGTCTGGTTGCGCTTGGGCATCAGCGCGTTCACGATCGCCGAGCCGAGGGACAGGCTCTTGATCCGCTGGGCCGCCCAGTCCGCCGGCAGCTCGTTGGCCGGGACGCCCCAGACCTTCTCGGTGTACGTCTTGAAGAACGTCTCGTAGAGCCGGCGACCGAAGCGCGAGGTGACCCAGCCCTCGAACGTCGACGTGTCGGCCGGCGGCGCGACACGCGCCCGCAGGTACGACAGCACGCACATCATCGACGTCCCGATGCCGAGGTTCGTCAGCGCGTTGGTGGCCTTCAACGGGTAGTCGAAGAACTTCCCGTCGTAGAAGATCCGGCTCATCCGCGGGCGCACCATGAACTCGTCACCCGGCAGCATGTCGTGCCAGAACCGCTCGACTTCCGGCACCTTGGTGAAGAACCGGTGGCCGCCGATGTCGAAGCGCCAGCCGTCGCGCTCGACCGTTCGGCTGATGCCACCGACGGTGTCGTCGGCCTCGAGAACGACCGGGCAGACGTCCCGGTCGACGAGTTGGGAGGCGGCGGTCAACCCAGCGGGACCGGCGCCGATGATCACGACCTTGGGTGCCCGTCCGTCAGCATGACGTCCGGACCCAAGGCCATCGTCGGGCGCGCGCCCTTCCTGGGGCGCGAGGTCGATGGTCATGGGGGGAACTCTCCTCGCGGGCGCGGTGTTCACGATGCCGCACTCGGTTACCCATCATCGCACCACTTCACGCCCCTTCCGCAACCACTTCGTAATGTTTCGGGATCTCCTCAGGTCTGGGTGCGTCGTCGTGTCCCACCGCCCACGACCGGCACCGAGTCCACCGACACGTCGCGCCGCATGGCAACTGGGCGCGGAGGTTCTCAAACGCCCTTCTGGGCGCGCAGGTTCTCGAAGATGAGAACCTTCGTGCCCAGATCCTGCGGCCGGCGGATCATCGACGCCGAGACGATTCCCGCCCAGCGACGGTCCTATCCCGGATCGTTCTCGTGGCCCGGTCGCACCCGCAGGCCCCGGTAGGCCTTGTCGGCCGTGGTCCGCCCGCGCACCACCCGGTAGATCTCGTCGCACACCGGCATGTCCACGTGGTGGCGTTTGGCCAGCTCCCGGGCGGTCACGGCGGTCTTGACGCCCTCGGCGACCATCGACATCTCGGCCACGATGTCCTCCAGCTTGCGGCCCATCCCGAGCTGCTCGCCGACCATCCGGTTGCGGCTGTACGGGCTGATGCACGTCGTGACGAGGTCGCCCATTCCGGCCAACCCGGAGAACGTCGCCGCCTCGCCGCCCATCGCCACGCCGAGCCGGGTCAGCTCGGCCAACCCCCTGGTCATCACCATCGCCCGGGTGTTGTCGCCGACGCCGAGGCCCTGGGCGATGCCGCAGGCGATGGCGACGACGTTCTTCATCGCCCCGCCCATCTCGCAGCCGATGACGTCGTGGTTGGTGTAGATCCGGAACAGGCCGCGGGTGAGGACCCGCTGCAGGGCGGCGGCGACGGCGAGGTCCTCGGTGGCGATGACGCTGGCTGCGGCTTGGCCGGCCATGATCTCGCGGGCGATGTTCGGCCCGGACAGCGCGGCGACCGGGTGCCCCGGCGCCTCCTCCTTGATCACCTCGGTCATCCGCAGCAACGTCTGCTGCTCGAGCCCCTTGGCCAGGCTGACGATCGGGATCCAGGGATGGATGAACTCCTTGGCGGCCCGGATCGTCGAGCGCATCGCCGTCGTCGGGACACCGAGGATCAGCAGCTCGGCGTGGCGCACCGCCTTCTCCAGGTCGGCCGTGGCCAGCAGCGCCTCGGTCAGCTCGCAGCCGGGGAGGTACGCCTCGTTGGTGTGCCGCCCGTCGATCTCCTCGGCCGTCTCCGGGCTGCGCGCCCAGATGGTCGTCGAGTGGCGCGCCGCCACCAGCGACGCCATCGTCGTGCCCCACGAACCCGCCCCCAACACCGTGACCTGCATGGCGTAAAGGTAGGTCACCCGAACCCCCGTTCTGGCCGTACGGATCGACTCACAGCGGTCGGTTGCTCCTGCCAGAACCACATCACTTACGGTCGTGGCCATGTCCGACACTGTCTTGACCGAGACCCGTGGGCGGGTGCTGCTGATCACGCTCAACCGGCCGGAGGCGATGAACGCCATCGACACCGACCTGGCCCAGGGCGTTCTGGCCGCCGTGGCCCAGCTCGACGGTGACGACGGGTTGACGGCCGGCGTGCTGACCGGCGCCGGCCGGGGGTTCTGCGCCGGGATGGACCTCAAGGCGTTCGCCAAGAGCGGGCCGCCCCAGGGGTTCGGCGAGTTCTTCCAGCACGGAGCCCGCAAGCCGCTGATCGCCGCCATCGAGGGGTTCGCCCTGGCCGGCGGGCTGGAGATGGCCCTGGCCTGCGATCTGCTGGTCGCCGCCGACAACGTCAAGCTCGGCATCCCCGAGGCCGGCGTCGGGCTCTTCGCCGCCGGCGGGGCCGTCATCCGCCTGCCCGACCGGGTTCCCTACGCCGTGGCCATGGAGATGGCCCTGACCGCCGATCCGATCACGGCCGAGCAGGCTCACGCCTACGGGCTGGTCAGCCGGCTGACGGAGCCGGGCGGGGCGGTGGATGCTGCCATGGAGCTGGCCGAGCGGATCGCCCGCAACGCCCCGCTGTCGGTCGCCGCCAGCAAGACGGTGATCCGCGGCACCCGGGGGATGACCGAGGAGGAGGCCTGGAAGTTCCAGGCCCCGCTGATCGCCCAGGTGTTCACGTCGCAGGACGCCAAGGAGGGCCCGACGGCGTTCGCCGAGAAGCGGGCGCCGTCCTGGAGCGGGCGGTAATCGCCATGGCCATCGATTTCAGCCTCTCGCCCGAACTGGAGGAGATCCGCTCCCGGATCCGCACCTTCGTCGACGACGTCATCAAGCCGACGGAGGAGAAGATCCACGACGAGCAGCTCCAAGCGCACGACCGCACGGCGTACATCGGTGCGCTCCTGGACATGCGCAAGCAGGCCCGGGACGCCGGCATCTGGCTGCCCCACATGCCCGAGGAGTGGGGCGGCATGGGTCTCGGGCACGTCCAGCTGGCGATGGTCCAGGCCGAGGCGGCCAAGTCGTCGTACGGCCCGTGGGTGTTCAACTGCCAGGCGCCCGATGAGGGCAACATGCACACCCTGCTGCACTGGGGCACCGACGAGCAGAAGGAGCAGTACCTCAGGCCGCTGTGCGAGGGCTCGGCGATGTCGTGCTTCGCCATGACCGAGCCAGAGGTCGCCGGCTCGGACCCGACGCTGATCCAGACGAAGGGCTACCAGGACGGCGAGGAGTGGGTGCTCAACGGGCACAAGTGGTTCATCTCCAACGCCCACCGGGCGAAGTTCGCCATCCTGATCGCCCGCACCGAGGACGACCCCGACCTGCCGCAGGCGGCGAACACGGCCTTCATCGTCGACCTCCCGTCAGACGGCTGGACCGAGGTGCGCCAGATCGAGACGATGCACGGCGGCACCGGGCACTCGGAGATCCTCATCGAAGATCTTCGCCTGCACGAGTCCAAGATGCTCGGCGGTCGGGGACAGGGTCACCTGCTGGGGCAGTACCGGCTCGGCCCGGCCCGGCTGGCCCACTGCATGCGGTGGATCGCCCAGGCCGAGACGGCGCTCGACATGATGGTCGACCGGTCGCTCAACCGGTTCTCCCACGGCTCGCTGCTGGCCGAGAAGCAGGGCATCCAGTGGTTGATCGCCGACTCGGCGATGGAGCTGTACCAGTCGAAGCTGATGGTCCTCCACGCGGCGTACAAGATCGATCGGAAGGAAGATTTCAGCGCCGAGGTGTCGATGGCCAAGCACTTCGTGGCCAACATGCTCAACCGGGTGATCGACCGGTCGATCCAGGTCCACGGCGCGCTCGGCTACTCGACGGACACCCCGCTGGCCCACATGTACCAGCACGCCCGCTGGGCCCGCTTCGCCGACGGCGCCGACGAGGTGCACCAGATGCGCATCGCCCAGCGCACGATCGCCGCCTACAAGGACACGGGCAGCACCCGCACCGCCACCGGCGACCTGCCCGTCTGAGGTCCCGTTTACGTCCGGATTCTGGTTACCGGTGTAACCAAAATCCGGACGTAAACGAGGGCTTACGGGCGGGGGCCCATGCGCGGGCCGCCCGTGCGGCCGCGCTTGAGCTCGAAGAACGCCGGGTTCGACGCGGCGGCGACCACCTGGTCGAGCAGGGCGACGGCCGCTGCGCCTTCCGGCGGCGGCGACACGATCGGCCCGAACACGCCGACGCGCGGTGATCCGAAGGCGAGCACCGGCGATCCGACGTCGTCGCCACCCGCCAGTTCCTGGCCCTCGGCGGTCGAGCGCTCGATGGCGGCATCCCACGACTCGTCGTCGGCGGCCGCCGCCCAGCGGTCGGCGCCGACGGCGCCCGCCACCTCGGCGACCAGCGTCGCCGACGGCTCGACCCCGTCGTGGTGGGCGCGCCGGCCCCACTCGGTGTAGAAGTCACCGACCAGACCTTGCTCGCCGTCGGCCAGCAGGGCGGCGATGACGCGGTGCGCCTTGATCGACGCCTGGACGGCCGCCCGGTACTGCTCGGGGATCTCGCGGTCGGCGTTGACCACGGCCAGGCTCAGGTTGTGCCACTCGACGGTGGCGCCGGTCTGCTCGGCGGCGTCGACGAGCCAGCGGGAGGTCATCCACGTCCATGGGCAGACGGGGTCGAAGAAGAATTGAAACGTCTGGGAGGCTGCCATCGCCGCCCAGCCAAGCAGCGTGCGGTGGTGTTGCCTCGTTGGCCATAGCGTGGGCGGGTGAGCTGGATCGAGCGGCTCGTGGAGCAGCGCATCGCCGAGGCCATCGAGCGTGGCGAACTGGATCCGGGTCCGCTGCGCGGCAAGCCGATCCCCGACCTCGACCAGCACCGCCCCGACGGCTGGTGGGCCGAGCAGTTCGTCATTCGCGAACGCCAGCGCCTGGCCCGCGAGGACGCCGAGCAGAGCGACTGATCTCGCTCTGCGTGAGCAAACAGCCCGCCGAGCGCTCTCGCTCAGCGTGAGCGAAAGACCACATCCGGCGTGTTCGCTCACGCTGAGCGCCGCCTCGGGTTCTGCGTGAGCGAACAGCGCGGGGGTGACGCGTTCGCTCACGCAGACGCCGGAGGTCAGGGGGCGCCGAGCTGGCCGCGCCCTGCACCCTCCGGGAACTCGGCGGTGATGACGTGGACGAAGTAGTCGCTCGGGTCCTCGTCCAGCTCGGCGAGCAGGTCCTCCAGCTCGGCGCCGTCGGCGTTGACGCAGTAGTTGAGGAGGAACGGCGGGAACGTCTGATCGGTGGGCGGCGCACCCAGATCGATCGTCACGTCGCCGCCCTCGCTTGGTTCCTCGGCCGTCCCGCTGTGCAGGTGGAGACGGTCGATCTCATCGGTGCCCCCGACCTCGCCGTTGACGCAGACGGTGGACAGCTCGGCACTGATCTCCAGCTCCAGGCGGCCGCTCGCCCCGGCGGCGCCCGGTCCAGGCACCTCGGCGTCGCCCGACAGCTCGACGACGAAGATCGGCCCGCGGTCGGGATCGTCGGTCGCCGGCGTCGTGGGATCGACCGCGCTGCTCGGCGCCGTCGTCGAGTCGGCAGCGTCCGAGTCGGAGTCCGAGTCGGAGTCGGAGCCGCACGCCGTCACCGCGACGATGGTCCCGAGGACGAACAGAACTGGGCGCATGGCCGGGCGACGGTAGCGACCGCTCGGCCCGTCGCGTCAGCGCCGCCGGGCCCGGAACACGGCGCCGGCCAACGCCGCCGCGCCGGCAACGGCGCCGACCACGGCGGTGGCCACGCCGGCGCCCTCGGCACCGAGCCGCAGGAGTCGGCTCCGCCGGAGCCTGACGAGATCGGCGGGCCGCGCTGGAAGGGGTCGGGGCAGACCCGGTCGTTCGGGGTCGGCGACCGCCACGTCGTCACGCACCAGCGTCGGCGGCCACGGAGCGCGCGGTGTCACGAACCGCGCCCCCAGCTCCGCCGTCGCCGCCGGGTCCGCGTCGTAGGGCTCCACGAACCACCACTCGCTGGCGACCTGGTCGGGCTGGATCGTGAGGACCGTGTAGCCGCGCTTCGTGACCTCGGCCCACGCCACGTGGTCGAGCTCCAACACGGCGTCGTCGAGCACTCGCCACAGGCCCGGGTAGTGCGCTCGGCCCATCGCCGCCGACGACACCGCCGGCGTCGTGAACTCGACGGCGACCGCCTCACCGGCGGGACGCTCGAGCGGGCCGAGGAACGCCCACGACGAGTGCACGTCGGCCGACAGCAACACGGTCCGACCGCCGGCTCGCCCACGGTCGGCGATCCACCGGGCGACCCGCCGGCGCTCGGCGGGATAGCCGTCCCACTGATCGTCGTGCATGACCCGGCCGTCGAAGATGGCGTAACCGTTGGGCAGCAGGCGATCGGCGGAGCGCAGGGCCCACGGCCACGGCAGCTCGATCGAGTTGACGACGACGCCGTTGGCGACGATCGCCCACGGTCGCGACGTGTCGGCCAGGCGATCCTCGAGCCAGCGCCGCTGCGGCTCGCCGAGCAGCGACCGGTCAGGGGCGTCGAGCGGCGGCGCGCCGTCGCAGCCGGCCTGCAGGTCGCGCCCGACGAACCGGGAGTCGAGGAGCACCAGCTCGGCCAGCTCGCCGATGCCGACCGCCCGCCAGACCAGCTTCGGGTCCTCTGGATCACGCAGCCGCGCCGGGAGCCACTCCTGGCGCGCCGCCGCGGCGGCGGCGACGCGCACCGCCCACGGACCGTCGCGGCTGGGGTCGTGGCGCTTGGCCCCCTCGCGCCACGCGTTGTCGGCCAGGTCGTGGTCGTCCCAGATGGCGATCATCGGGTGGCGCAGGTGCAAGGCCGCCAGATCGGGGTCGGCGCGCAACTGCGCCAGCCGGCGGCGGTAGTCGTCCTGCGTCACCGCGGTGTGCGGCGGGTCGTGGTCGCGCGGGCCGTCGTGCCCGTCGTCCTCGTACAGGTAGTCGCCGAGGTGCAGCACGAGGTCGAGCTCCCGCTCGGCGAGCGCTCGGTACACGCCGAGCGGAGCGACCGAGAAGTGGGCGCAGGAGACGGTCCCGATGCGGAACGAGTCGACAGGACCCGCCGGCAACGTGCGGGTCCTGCCGACCGGCGAGTCGTCGCCGCCGGCCGAGAAGCGGTACCAGTACGACGTCGCCGGCGCCAGCCCGTCGACGTCGACGACGACGGTGTGGTCCTGGGCCGCCCCCGTCTCGGCCGACCCGCAGGCGACCACGTCGGTCAGCTCCGGGTCGCGAGCGACCAGCCAGTCGGTGGTGGTCTCCTCGGCGCCGAGCCGGGTCCACAGCAGCACGCCCGACGCCGTCGGCTCGAACGAGGCGACCGCGTGGGCGAAGATCGGCGCTCGGTCGATGGCGCGGGCCTCAGGCGGCGCCACGCCAGTCCGTCGCCCGGGGGTACCACGGCCGGATCGGCAGCGGAGGCTGGAAGGGCCGCCAGTCGTCCTCGGGCTGGGCCAGCCGATCGAGGATGGCGAACACCGTCGCCGGGTTGACGGCCATGCCCACGTGGCTGCCGCGGATCTCGATGTTCTCCGACGACGGCCCGACCACGTCGATGCACGTCTGCCACGGCGCGATGCCGTCGGTGCGGCTGTAGATCGAGGTGGCCGGGACGGCGAGGGGTGGTCGCTCGTGCTCGGCCAGGTCGCGCAGGGGCAAGTCGGCGGTGTGCAGGTGCTCGACGCGCCGCCACGCAGGCTGCGCCGCGCTGCGATCGCCCTCGACCATGCGGTACGGGCTGCCCAGCGTGATGACCTGGCGCACCATGTGCGGCTGCTCCCGCGCCAGCACCCGGGCGTAGATGCCGCCGAGGCTCTGGCCGATCACCGTGACCGGCCGGCCATGTGCGCCGAACAGCTGCTCGAGCCGGCGGCGCATCCCCGTGACGGCCCTGCGGGTCGGCCCGACGTTGCGTCCCTGCTGCCACGCGTGGGCCCAGTAGCCCTGCCCACGCAGGGTCCAGCGCAGTGGCACCGTCGAGAGGTCACTGGCCCCGAACCCGGGCAGCAGCAGCACCGGGTGATCGTCGCCCCGGCCGAGCGCCCGCAGCGCCGGCTGCACCGCCCAGAACCCAGCCACTTCGAAGGGCCAGACCGCCACCTCCATCAGCTGCAAGCGGCGCGACGGCGCCCGGACGGGACCACTCATCCAGCGGCGCTCCGGCGCGTCGCGCCCGTCGCCGACCGTTTGGCGGCGCCACGGCGGGCAGTGGACTTCTTCGCCGTCCGCTTCGCCGCCTTGGCTGGCGACGCCGTCGAACGCTTCGCCGCGCTGCGTTTGGCCGCGCTGCGCTTGGCCGCGCTGCGTTTGGCCGCGCTGCGTTTGGCCGCGCTGCGCTTGGCCGGCGCCTTGGCGATCTTGGCAGCCTTGGCGCCGCTCGAGCGACGAGCCGTCCGCTTGGCCGGCCCGCGCCGGGGCGGCGCCGGCCGCGGCGGCACGGCCCACTCGGCCCCGGTCGCCTCGAAGAGCCGATCGATCTCGGCGATGTGCAGGTCGGCCATGTCCCACAGGTCGGGGACCAGCTCGCGGCAGGCGATCAGCCCCCACGTCATCTCGTCGAGGTAGCTGTGCACGGTGATGTTGAGGCCCATGCCCTCGGCGATCGTCGACACCGGGATGTACTGCTCCAGCTGGGCGCCGCTGAAGTAGAGCGGTTGGCGCGGCCCGGGCACGTTGGAGATGATCACGTTGATCGGCATCGTGACGCGGTTGGCCAGGCGCAGCTGGGAGGCCAGGCGGATGGCCGCGGTGGCCACCACCGGCGAGGCGTACTGCGTGATGTCGACCATCGCCTCGGCCGGTACCAGCTCGAACTGACGCTTGGCGGCGTCCATCGCCGCCCGGCACCGCACGACGCGCTCGATCGGGTCGTCGCAGTCGGTCGGCAGGTCAGCGATGATGCCGGACACGCGGTTGGTCCACGTGTCCTCCTCCTCGCCGGTGCGGATGGAGACGGGCACCATCGCCCGCAGCGGGCGGTCGGGTAGCGCGTCGTGGCGCAGCAAGTACTCGCGCAGCGCGCCGGCGGAGATCGCCATCACGACGTCGTTCAGGGTGCCGCCAGTGGCGTCCTTCAGCCGCTTCAGGTTGGACAGCGACGCCGAACGCATGGCGAAGCGCCGGTGGGCGGTGATCGACTTGTTCCACGGCGTCGGCGGCGCCGAGCTCACCGGCAGTGCAACGCGCGGCCGGTCACCGGGGTTGACGACGCGGCGGATGGCCGAGCCGGCCTGGCGGGCCATCGCGCCGACGCTGGTGACGCCCGCGCCCTCGGCCACGTCGCGCACGATGCGCAGGCTGGTGCGGACGAGCTTGACCGGGTTGCGGGTCAGGTTCTCGACCGAGCGGCGCAGGAGCTCCATGTCGCTCGGCACGACGTCGGGCGTCCACGGCGGGCTCTCCTCGATCGGCGGTGCGTCGGCCGTGAGGTCGTGCATCAGCATCATCATCACGACGCCCGAGGCGCCGTCGATCGTGGCGTGGTGGTACTTCGTGAGCAGCGCCCAGCGCCCGCTCTCCAGGCCCTCGATGACGTACACCTCCCACAGCGGCCGGCTGCGGTCCATCCTGCGGCCGACGATGCGCGAGATCTGCTCGCCGAGCTGATCGACGCGTCCCGGCGGGGCGATGCTCAGGTGGCGGACGTGGAAGTCGAGGTCGAAGGCCGGATCGTCGATCCAGTACGGGTGATCGAGGTTGAGCGGCACCTCGACGACGCGCCGGCGCATCGGCTCGAGCCGGCCGACGAAGCTGGCGTACCGGTCGTAGACGGCCTCGTACGGGTCGAAGTCGGGGCTCGGTCGGGAATAAATGCCAAGCCCGTTGACGTGACCGAACGACGTGGCGGTCTCCATGTACAGGAAGCTGCCGTCGAGTCCTGTCAGTTGCTTCATGTGCTGCACCCCCGGCCGACAGTGTGGCCGATGCGCTGAGCGGCCACACCAACCGTGTCGCCCGGAGCCTGACGCGACGGTGTGCCACACTCGCTGCCCGTGGACGCGCCGACCCAGACCGATGTCGGATGGCTGTCGCCGGAACGCCTGGAGCAGGTCCGGGCGCAGGTGCCGCTGGTCTACGTCGACGCCGTCCCCGTGCGCGTCGACGTTGCGGGACGGGTCACCGCGGTCGGCATGCTGCTGCGGGTCGCCGCCGACGGCTCGATCAGCCGGATGGTGGTCAGCGGGCGCGTGCTGTTCGGCGAACGGGTGCGCGACGCACTGATGCGTCACCTCGAGAAGGACCTCGGACCGATGGCGCTGCCGCGCCTGCCGGCGGATCCGACCCCGTTCACGGTCGTCGAGTACTTCCCGGACCCGGATCGATCGGGCTTCCACGACCCCCGCCACCACGCCGTCAGCCTGGCCTACGTCGTGCCGGTCGACGGCGACTGCCAGCCGACGCAGGAGGCGCTGGACCTGTCGTGGTTCAGCTGCGCCGAAGCGGTCGGACGAGGGGTGCGCGAGCAGATGACCGGCGGCCACGACCGCCTGATCCGCCTCGCCCTCGCCCACGTCGGCGAACTGCCCTAGGGTCCGCGCCCGACCGCACCAGGCGTTCTAGCTTGGGCGGGCGATGCCGGAGGGCGACACGATCCACCGTGCGGCGGCGGCGCTGCGCACCTCCCTCGTCGACCAGAAGATGATCTACTTCGAGGCGCCCCGCCTCGTCGGTTTGGTCCCGCGTGCCGGTCGCACGATCGAACGGATCGAGAGCCACGGCAAGCACCTCGAGATGGAGTGGGACGACGGCGTCATCCTGCACACCCACCTGCGGATGAACGCTTCGTGGCATCTCTACCGGAGCGGGCAGTGCTGGCAGCGCAACCATCGCGAGGTGCGGGCGCTGGTCGAGGTCGATGGTTGGGTGGCGGTGTGCTTCAACGCCCCCGTCGTCGAGACATATCGGCGCCACGACGCCAGCAGGCACCCCGGTCTGCTGCGGGCTCGGGCCCGATCTGTGCCGCGAGGACGCCGACCTGCGGCGCTGCGTCGACGCGCTGCTGGCTCTCCCGAACGGCGACACCACGGTCGCCGAGGTGCTGCTCGACCAGCGGGTGTTCTGCGGTCTCGGCAACGTGTACCGGTGCGAGGTCCTGTGGGTCAGCGAGTTGAGCCCCTTCGCCAGGGTCGGAGACCTGTCCGAGTCCGAGGCCGTCCGGATGGTCGACCTGGCCGCCGAGCTGCTGCGGGCCAACCTCGCGCACGCCGAGCGAGTCACGATCCCCGGCGTGCGTGGCGGCCTCGGCGTCTACGGCCGCTCCGGCCAGCGGTGCCAGCGGTGCGGTGAGACGATCTCGTCCCGCCAGGCGGGCGAGCACGGCCGGATCCTGTACTGGTGCTCGGGCTGCCAGGTGCGCCACGACCCGCGCCTCACCGGGGTGCTCGCCGCCGCACCGGCGCCACCGCCGATGGACCCGCACCCCGCCGCCGCCCGCTTCCTCGCCGACCTCCCCTGGCGCCGCCCCGCCTGACGATCGCCCGGTGAGGGCCGATCGGTGAGCTGAGCCGACTCACTTCCGCACGCTGGGCTCACAGATCTCGTTCTGGGCGGGGCGCTACTCCGTGGCGATCGCCCGGAGGATGTCCATCCGGGCCGCCTTGCGCGACGGGTACAGGGCGGCCACCAAGCCGGCGACCAGGGCGCCGATCAGGATGTAGATGATCGTCGACGGATTCAGGGCCAACCGGTCGATCAGGTCGTCCGGGACGGCGATGGCGAGGATCGCCCCGATCGCGGTCCCGACGACGATGCCGACGACGGCTCCGAACGTCGACACGATCACTGCCTCCCAGCGCACCGACCGGCGCATCTGGCGGCGGTTCATCCCGACCGCCCGCATCAGGCCGATCTCCCTCGTTCGCTCGACGACCCCGAGCCCGAGGGTGATCGAGATGCCGAGCACGGCGATGACGATGGCGAAGCCGAGCAGCCCGGTGATCACCAGCAGGATCTGATCGATCTGGTCCTCCTGGTCGCGGCGGAACTCGGCGTTGCTCTGCACCTGGGCCTGCGGGAAGCCGGCCACCGCTGCCTGGATGGCCGCATCACCGGCCGCAGGATCGACCCCGTCGGCCAGCTTGGCCACCACGAACAGGTCGCGTGACGTGGCCGCCGAGCTGACCTGCGTCAGCGTGTCCAGCGACGTGAGCCAACCGCCGGCCAACGACGAGTCGGCGTAGATGCCCGCTACTCGCAGGTCGAGCGTCGTGCCGTTCTGGAACGTCACCGGCACGGTGTCGCCGACGGCGAGGTCCAGCTCCTCGGCCGGATCGTCGTTGACCAGCACCCCGCCGTCGGCGAGATCGGCGTAGCTGCCCTCGCGCAGGTCGAGGTCGATGAGCTGGTCGATGACGTCCGGTTCCACTGCGCCGATGCCGCGCTGGGAGCCGCCGATCAGCGCCTGGGTGATGCGGATCGGGCTGGCCGCGGCGACCTCCGGTACGCCGATCAGCGCTTCGGCCACGCCGGGCGGCAGGCCCTGGAACGACTCGTCGGTGACGAGGTAGTCGGCCTGCACGGCCCGCTCGAGGATCCCGACGAACGTCGAGCGGAGCGAGGCAGCGAAGACCGCCGCCATGCTGACCAGCGCCACGCCGATCATCAGCGCCCCCGCCGTCGCCGAGGTCCGCCGCGGCGCCCGCCCGGCGTTCTCCCGGGCCAGCACGCCGGGCGTGCCGAAGATCCGGCTGACCGGCCACCCGATGAACCGGGTCACCGGCCGGGCGACCGTCGACGACACGCTGACCAGGCCGAGGAACAGCAGCAGCACGCCGCCTCCGGCCAGGCCGATCAGCCCGGCGGTCCCGCCCGGCCGGACGAACAGCCCGATCAGGAAGGCCGCCGCGCCGACCAACGTCACGACCGTCCCGGCGATCAGGCGCCCGGTGCGCATCGCGTCGAATCCGAGCTCCGGTCGCATCGCCGCGACCGGCGGGATGCGCGCCGCCCGCCTGGCGGGCACGACGACCGACAGGAGCGTGATGCCGACCCCGACGATCACGGCGACGATCACGGTGCGCAGCGTGAGCACCGTGCTGGAATCCGGGAAGCCGGCGCCGGCGGCGTTGAAGACACCGAGCAGCCCACGGGCGACGAAGATGCCGGCAACGATGCCCAGCGCGGTGGCCAGGGCCGCCATGATCAGCGCCTCGACGTAGATCATCCGACGCACCTGACGCCCCGACGCGCCGACGGCCCGCAGCAGGGCCAGTTCGCGCAACCGCTGACCAATCGTGATCTGGAACACGTTGTTGATCAGGAAGGCGCTGACGAAGGCGGTGACGAACGCGAACGCCAGCAGCACGCTCTGGAACGCGTCGATGAACGTGCCGACGTCGCCCTCGCCTTCGGCGATCAGCACGTCGCGCGTCACGACCTCCGTGCCGTCCGGCAACGTCCGCTCCAGGCGCGCTTGCACGGCGGCGACATCGGTGCCTTCGCCGACGGCGACATCGACCCCGTCGTAGAACCCGCCTGCACCGAGGGCCGCCGACGCCGTGGGGACGTCCCACGCCGCCAGCGTGGCCCCGGCGAACCCGTCGCTGTCGCCGAGGCCGACGAGCGCGGTGATCGTGTAGGTCGCCCGACCGACGTCGGTGATGACCTCGATGGTGTCACCGACGACGTAGTCCTCGCGTTCGGCGGTCGCCGCGTCGATGGCGATCTGGTCCGGGCCGCTCGGCGCCTGACCCTCGCCCTTGATCTCCAGGCCGGAGAGCGACGCCGCGCCGGTCCAGGCCGTCCCGAACGTCGGCGCGCCCTGCGTCGTGATCGCGTTGCCGTCCTTGTCGACGAGCTGGGCGTAGCGCAGCAGCAGCGGCTCGATCGCCGCCACGCCCTCGACGGCGGCGATCTGGTCGGCCAGCTCGGCCGGGATCGGGTCGCGTTCCTGCGTGCCGCCGCCCTGCTCGAACGCCACCGTGGACCGGACCTCCAGGTCGACCTCCTCGCTGATCTGCGTGAAGAGGTCGCTGAACGTCTTGCGCAGGCTGTCGGCGAGCACGAACGAGCCGACGACGAAGGCGACGCCGACGAGGATGGCGATGGCGATGGCCAGCAGCCGCCCGATCCGGGCGCCGATGCTGCGCCGGGCGATCAGCGCAACGGACCCCGTGCTCATGTCAGAACCTCGCACTGGCCGGTGACGCTGGCCCGGAGCGCAGCAGGTGCTCGGCCATGAGCAACGAGGGTTCTCCTCAGGTTTGTGTGGGTCGTCGTGTCCCACCGGCCACGACGAGCGCCGATTCCACCGACATGTCGCGCTCGCATCCAACTGGGCGCGAGGTTCTCAATCGCCCTTCTGGGCGCGCAGGTTCTCGAAAATGAGAACCTCCGCTCCCAGATGGTGATGGCCCGAGGAGTGCCGCAAAGAGACCGTCACGATGATTCGCTCGCTCGAAGCCTCGCTCGCTCATTCGTGCTTTGTCCGGTCGATGACGGCTTCGGGGGTCGGGTCGACCATCTCGTCGACGATCCGGCCGTCGCCCAGGAACACGACTCGGTCGGCGTAGGCGGCGGCGACCGGGTCGTGGGTGACCATCACGATCGTCTGGCCGTAGGTGTTCACGGCGCGCCGGAGGAACTGGAGGATCTCGGCGCTGGCCGCCGAGTCGAGGTTCCCGGTCGGTTCGTCGGCGAAGATGATGTCCGGCTGGCTGGCCATCGCCCGGGCCACGGCCACCCGCTGCTGCTGGCCACCGGACAGCTCGCTCGGGCGGTGCTTCAGCCGGTCCTCCAGGCCGACGGTGCGGATCACCCGGTCGATCCAGTCCCGGTCTCCGTCCTCGCCGCCCAGCATCAGCGGGAGCAGGATGTTCTCCCGGGCCGTCAGCGTCGGGATCAGGTTGTAGGCCTGGAAGATGAACCCGATCTTCGACCGGCGCAGCTCGGTCAGTTGCTTGTCGTTGAGCCGATCGAGGTAGGTGTCGCCGACGTACACGGCGCCGGAGGTCAGGTCGTCGAGTCCGGCCAGGCAGTGCATGAGCGTGCTCTTGCCCGAGCCCGACGGGCCCATGATCGCCGTGTACTGCCCGGCGGTGAACGACACGGTGATCCCGTCGAGCGCCCGCACCTGGCTGTCACCGACGCCGTACACCTTGACGGCGTCGATCGAGCCAGCGGCGGCCCCGCCCACCGGGGTGACGGCAGGAGGTGCTTCGGTCATCGGACTCGCTCGCTCATCCCCCCGTTGTAGCCGCCGCCGCCCTGGAACTGCAGCCGGTTGGTCGTCACAGGCGGCCGTAGCATTCAGCCATGCCCGCCTGCGCCTCGTGCGGCGATCCCATGCCGGCAGCGGCCCGCTTCTGCCCGTCGTGCGGGGCCAGCGCGGACGCCGGGCGCTCGGCGCCGGAGGAACGGCGGGTCGTCACCGTGCTCTTCGCCGACCTCGTCGGCTACACGTCGCTGGCCGAGCACCTCGATCCGGAGAACGTCAAGCTGCTCGTCGAGGCCTGCTTCCGGCGGCTGGTCGTCGACATCGAGGACTTCGGCGGCCGCGTCGACAAGCTGCTCGGCGACGCCATCATCGCCCTGTTCGGCGCGCCAGTGGCCCACGAGGACGACGCCGAGCGGGCCGTGCGGTGCGCGCTGCGGATGCAGCGGACGCTGTCGCGCTACGTCGAGGAGCGGGCCGCCGGCGTCTTCGGCGTGGCCGACATCCGGATGCGCATCGGCATCAACACGGGTGAGGTGCTGGTCGGCATGCTCGCCGGCACCGACTACACGGCGATGGGCGACGTGGTCAACACGGCGGCACGGCTGCAGTCCCTTGCGCCGCCCGGTGGTGTCCTGATCGGCAGTGCCACCGCCGCGCTGTGCACGGCCGCTGTCAAGACCGAGCCGTTCGGGATCACCCAGCTGCGCGGGCGAGACCAGGTCGAGCAGTCGTGGCTGGTGACCGGCGCGTCGGCCGCCGGCGCTCGGGCTCGCCGCTCTGACGTCCCGTTCGTCGGGCGGGTCAGCGAGCGGGCCATGTTGGACGCCGCCACACAGATCGTGCGCGACGGTCACACCGGCGTCGTGTCGATCGTCGGCGAGGCCGGCGTCGGCAAGTCCCGCCTGGCCGACGAGCTGGTCGAGCGGCTCGGCGACGCGATCGTCGTGCGCACGGCCTGCGCGCCTTACGGCGAGCTCAGCCCGTGGTCCCCAGTCGTCGCCGGGATCACGGACCTGTTCGGGTTCGAGCCCGACGCGCCGCCCGACGAGGTGCGCAGGATCGTCGAGGAGAAGGCCGTCGCGGTGTGGGGCCTGCGTCCCGGCGACGAGGTAGTGGCCCGTTACCTGGACGTGATCTTCCACCTGCTCGGTCATCCGTCGCCGCTCGACCGTGTCGACGCCGCCGGTGCTCGCGACGCCGTCGCCACGGCCGTGCTCGAGATGCTCAGCGGTCACTCCGGCACCAACCTCACCGTCGTCGTCGTGGACGACCTGCAGTGGGCCGACCCGCTGCTGCGCGACCTGCTCGCCGTCGTCGTGCGCTCCCTCGGCAACCGGCCGTTCCTGCTCGTCACGACGCAGCGACCCGACCCGGATCTGGTGTGGCCGCCACCCGTCGACCGCCCGCTGGTCGTGCGCGTGCCGCTGGGACCGCTGCGCCGCGAGGAGGCGGTGTGCCTCGTCTCGAGCATCCTCGAGGAGCAGGATGCCGACACCGTCGACGCGCTCGTCGAGCGCGGTGGCGGCAACCCGCTGTTCCTCGTCGAGCTGGCGGCACTTGCTGCCGACTGCGGCAGCGGCGCCGATCTGCCCGGTTCCTTGCGGGCGCTGATCGCCGCCCGCATCGACCAGCTCCTGCTGCCGCAACGGTCGATCCTCGAGAACGCCGCGGTGCTCGGGCATCGGGGTTCGATCGGTGCGCTGGCCACGTTCGCCGGTGAGATGGACCAGGAGTTCGATCTCGTCGACCTCGACGAGCTGACGTCGACGGGGCTGCTCGACGTGGACGGCCGGGTCTGGCAGTTCGGCAGCGACGTGGTGCGCGAGGTGGCGTACCAGACGCTGACGAAGCGGGTGCGGGCCCAGCGTCATGCCGGCGTCGCCGCGGTGCTGGCAGCGCGCGGTGCCAGCATCGACGATGTTGCCCACCACGCGGCCACGGCGGCCGAGCTGTACATCGAGCTCGGCTCCGTCGCCGGCGTGCGCTCGTCGATCGTCGAGCACGCCATCGAAGCGCTGCGCGAGGCGGCGGTCGACGCGCTGGACACCGGCCGTTACGACGCTGCCGCGCGTCACGCCAGCCGAGCACTCGACTTCCACTGCGCCAGCTCGTCCGTCGAGCGGCGGCTGCTGCTCGTACGGGCGACGGCCGAGACCGAGCGGCGCCAGTTCGCCGCCGCCCGCGCCGACGCGACCGCCGCGCTGGAGTCCTCCCTGGCCGATGGCGACCGGATCGGTGAGGGCGAGGCCCGGCGCCGGCTGGGCACCCTGTCCCAGCTGCAGGGTGACCTGGCGGCGGCGCGCGTCGACCTCGACGCGGCGATCGAGATCTTCCGCGACCTCGACGACGAGCGACGCCTGGCCAACGCGCTGCGGTCGCGCGGCTTCGCCGAGGTGTTCGGCGGCTCGATGCCCGACGCCCGGGACTTCCTCGGTCAAGCGATGAAGCTGTTCGCCGAGCTCGACGACGAGCGCGGCCTGGCGTGGACGCACCAGAACCTGGCCTGGGTTGCGTTCCAGGCCGGCGACTTCGAGGAGGCCCAGGTGGCCCTCGGCGAGGCGCGCAGCCGGTTCGAGGAGCTCGGCGATCACACCGGTGTGGCGTGGGCGGCCGGGCTGCAGGCGTGGGTGTGGTACTTCCAGCGCCACTTCGCCCAGGCCGAGGAGCTGGCGCTCGAGGTCGAGGCCGAGGCCCGCAAGTGGGGCGACAGCTGGCCGATGCTGATGATGCAGACGCTGCTCGCCAACCTCCGCTTGTGGACGGGCCGGCTGACCGAGGCCGAGCAGCTGGCCGAGCGGGCGCTGGTGGGGTTCCGCGAGCTCGACGACCGATACGGGGTGATGCAGGCCCTCGGCCCCCTCAACCGGGCCCGCGCCGGGCTCGGCAAGCAGGCCGACGCCAAGCGTGGGTTGGAGGAGTCGGTGGCGCTCGGCGACAGCTTCGGTGAGCTGGCGCTGGCGTTGCAGGCGGCCGCCGGCGTGACGATGCACCTCGGGCAAGGGGAGCTGACCACGACCCTGGCCGAGCAGGTGCTGGAGCGCAACCGGGCGTCAGGTACGGCGACGAACGAGGCGTACGTGCTGCTGGCGCTCGGTCGGCTGCAGACCGGCGACATCGATGGCGCGATGGCCGCCGCCGAGGAGCTCACGGTGGAGGACTTCCCGTTCGGTCGGGCGGCACGGGCCCTCGTGCGGGTGCTGGCGGACGACGTCGACGGCGGACGCGCCGATGCCGAGGCGGCCGAGGCCGAACACGGGGCGAGCTACTTCGACCTCGCGCTGGCCCGGTTGGCCGCCGTGCTCGCCGACCAGCGCAGCGGCCTCGACGCCAAGGCGGCGCTGGAACGGCTCTCGTCGCTGGCCTCCGCCGTCGGCGACGTCGGGTTCCTGGCCGCCGTCCAGCGCCTCGAGGACGGCGCCGCCGCCGACTCGGAACCGGCGACCCTGTCCACCGGCTGGCGCCGCATCGTCGACGCCGCCGTCGTTGGCTGACCCGCCGCAGCGTCGTGACCCGGTACGCGACGGGCCTGATCGTCGGGCGCTTCGACCCGCCGCACCTCGGGCACTCGTTTCTCATCGAGCAGGCCGCGGCGCGCTGCGACCGCGCGGTCGTGTTCGTCAACAGCGGCCGGCAGGATGCCGTGCCGGGGGCGCAGCGGGCGGGCTGGCTGGCCGATCTGCACCGGCAGGTCACCGTGATCGAGGTCGTCCACGACCTGCCGACGAACTTCGACGACGAAGCGCTCTGGCAGCGGTGGATCGACCTGTTTCGTGACCGGTGGCCGTTGCCGGACGGTCCCGACGTCGTCTGCTCGAGTGACCACTACGTGACCGAGCTGGCGCGCCGGTTGGGCGCCGAGGCGCTGGTCGTGGATGCCGAGCGTCAGGAAGTGCCGATCAGCGCGTCGATGGTGCGGGCCGACCCGGGCGCCCACCTCGACCACCTCGCCCCGCCCGTGCGGGCATGGGTCGAGGAGCACTGGCTCTAGTTCAACAGAACCGTTTGGCCCGTTCCGCAGTGAGCATGACACCCCAGGCCGGCCTTGCCCGGCCCAGCCGAGCGAGCGGAGTCTTCGGAGCGAGCGAGGCCATCGATCAGTTCAACAGAACCGTTTGGCCCGTTCCGCAGTGAGCACGCCAGCCCACCGACTCAGCTCGGCTGCTTGACGATCCGCAGGTACGGCTTGGGCGCGTCCCAGCCGTCCGGGTAGATCTGCTTCGCCTCGTCGTCGGAGACCGTTCCGGCGATGATGACGTCGTCACCCTGGTGCCAGTTGGCCGGCGTGGCGACGCGGTGGTTGGCCGTCAGCTGCAGGGAGTCGATGACCCGCAGCACCTCGTCGAAGTTGCGGCCCGTCGTCATCGGGTACACGAGGATCAGCTTGAGCTTCTTGTCCGGTCCGACGACGTAGACGTTGCGCACGGTCATGTTGTCGGCGGGGGTGCGTGCGGCCGAGTCGCCAGAGGTCGACGCCGGGAGCATGTCGTAGAGCTTGGACACGTTGAAGTCGGAGTCGCCGATGATCGGGTAGTTGGGCGCCGTGCCCTGGGTCTCCTTGATGTCAGACGCCCAGGCCTCGTGACGGTCCAGCGAGTCGACCGACAGGCCGATGATCTTGACATTGCGCTTGTCGAACTCGGGCTTGATCTTGGCCATGTAGCCGAGCTCCGTCGTGCAGACGGGGGTGAAGTCCTTGGGGTGGCTGAACAGCACGCCCCACGAGTCGCCGAGCCACTCGTGGAAGTTGACGGTGCCCTCGGTCGTTTCGGCGGTGAAGTCGGGGGCGGTGTCTCCGAGACGGACGGCCATCTGTCGCTCCTTGGATCGCGTCGGTAGGGGCGCCCACCCTAGCTGCAAACCCGACAAGCGAGGTCAAGATTCGGCCGGCGGGCGTGCGGCAGACCTGCCGGATGGCGGGGCGGGAGGCCGGGCGCCGGTCCGTCTCCGGACCGGCTTCCCGCCCGCCGGCTGCATGGTACTGCAGCCCGGGTGGGGAACGAAGTCGCGACCGTCGACAGGTGTCCGCGACGCCCGTTGATCAGACGGCCGGAGCGGGCCGTCGCAGGTCGGCCTCCCCATCCCGCCCGCCGAGCCGGAGGATGAAGGCGAACACGACGAAGGCGACGACGACGCCGGCGAGCGTCACGATGATCGAGCCGATGCTCTTCGTGTCGGGATCGAGGAACGGGTACGGGTACCAGTCGGCCATCGGGCCGCGGATCATCGTGTAGACGAGGTAGACGGCAGGGAAGATCATCCACGACGCCGTCTCGACGACGGTCGGTCGCAACGGCGCCCGGTCGAGGAACCAATCGACGACGATCACGACCGGGCCGATGACGTGGACGATGCTGTTCGTCCACTCCTGGTCGATGCCGACGTTGGCCGCGGCGGGCGCGAGGAGGACGTTGTAGACGACACCGGTGATCGCCATGTAGAGCGTGATCGCCCCCCGGTAGTTGACGAAGCGGCGGTCGGCGAGGAGGTCCGGACGCAGGAACAACGCGCCGAGCACCGTGATCGCGCCGATGTTGCTGAGCACGGTGAAGTAGCTGAAGAAGTTGACGGCTCGGAAGCCCGGTTCGTCCGTGCCGTCGACGAACGTGACGATCAGCGCGACGACGGTCGCCACCGCCATCACACCGCGCACCACGCGCAGCACCACCGGCATCGCCGGAGCGTAGGTCAGGGTCGATGGCTACGGTGGGACTCGTGAGCGAGCGAGTCTTCGAGCGAGCGAACCATCAGGCACGGTCTTCGGCTCATTGGTGCACCAGCTCAACGTGTAATCCGTCGAATGACGCCAGGGTGCACCAATGAGCGAGAAGGTGGAGCTCGGCCAGCTCGGCAACCGGCTCCAGGAATTCGACGTGGCCTACCTCGTGACGGTCGGCGATGCCGGACGGGCCCACGTGCTGTCGGTGTGGCCGGAGTTGGGTGCGGCTGGGCTCGTCGTCGACGGGTGCGGTCGCCACTCGCAGGACAACGCCACCACGCACCCCGACGTGACGCTGGTCTGGCCGCCGGCGCAATCGGGCGGCTACAGCCTGATCGTCGACGGGTCGGCCACGGTCGACGGCGCGACGATCACCGTCGCCCCGACCAAGGCGATCCTGCACCGCCCCGCTGCCGGCTCCGACGGCCGCCGCGCCGGCTCCGACTGCGCCGACATCGCCTGACCCCCCATCCGAGGGTTTCAGTGCATCGGAGGGTTTGGTGCGCCCCTGCCGGTACGCAAACCCTCCGATGCCGCGAAACCCTCGGATGGGCTCGTCGTCAGGGGAGGGCGGCCTTGGCTCGTTTGGCGGCCCGGCCCCGCTCGGTCTGGTCGAGGACGACCTTGCGCAGGCGGACCGATGACGGGGTGACCTCCACGCACTCGTCCTCGGTGATGAACTCGAGCGCCTGCTCCAACGGCATCAGCCGGGGTGGGATCAACTTCTCGAAGCTCTCCGCCGTCGACGAGCGGATGTTGGTCAGCTTCTTCTCCTTCGTCGGGTTGACGTCCATGTCGTCGGCCCGGGCGTTCTCGCCGACGATCATCCCCTCGTAGACGGCAGTGCCCGGACCGATGAAGAGCTGCCCGCGCTCCTGCAGCGACAGCAGCGAGTAGCCCGTCGTCGGCCCCGTGCGATCGGCGACCAGCGATCCGCGGTTGCGGGCTCGGATGGCGCCAGCCCACGGTTCGAAGCGCTCGAACACGTGGTGCAGCAGCGCCGTGCCGCGGGTCTCGGTCATCAGCTCGGTGCGGAACCCGATCAAGCCGCGCGCCGGCACCAGATAGTCCAGCCGCACCCACCCGGACCCGTGGTTGACGATCTGCTCCATCCGCCCCTTGCGCAGCGCAAGCAGTTGGGTGATCACGCCCATGAACTCCTCGGGCACGTCCACGGTCAATCGGTCGACCGGCTCGTGCACGACACCGTCGATCTCCCGCGTCAGCACGCGCGGTTTGCCGACGGTGAGCTCGAAGCCCTCGCGCCGCATCATCTCCACGAGCACGGCCAGCTGCAGTTCGCCGCGCCCCTGGACCTCCCACGTGTCGGGTCGCTCGGTCGGCAGCACGCGGATGCTGACGTTGCCGACCAGCTCGGCGTCGAGGCGGTTCTTGACGAGGCGGGCCGTCATCGACGTGCCGTCCTGTCCGGCCAGCGGCGACGTGTTGATGCCGATCGTCATCGCCAGGCTCGGGTCGTCGATGTGGATCACGGGCAGCGGGCGCGGGTCGTCGGGGTCGGCCAGCGTCTCGCCGATCGTGATCTCCGGGATGCCCGAGACGGCGACGATCTCGCCGGGGCCGGCCTCGTCCGCCGGGACGCGATCGAGGGCCTCGGTCGTGTACAGCTCGGCGATGCGGGCCCGCTCGATCGTGCCGTCGGCCCGGCACCAGGCGACGGGCCGGCCCTTGCGCAAGGTGCCCGAACGGACTCGGCACAGCGCCAGCCGCCCGACGTAGGGCGAGGCGTCGAGGTTGGTGACGAGGGCCTGCAGCGGCACGTCGGGGTCGTAGCTCGGTGCCGGGATGCGGGCCAGCAGCAGGTCGAGCAGTGGCGACAGCGTGGCGCTGTCGGGCAATCCGGCGCCGTCGGCCGGCCGGTCCATCGAGGCCCGGCCCTGGCGCGACACGCAGTACACGATCGGGAAGTCGAGCTGGTCGACGTCGGCGTCGAGGTCGAGGAACAGCTCCTCGACGTCGTGGACGACCTCGGCGATGCGGGCGTCGGGCCGGTCGACCTTGTTGATCACCAGGATCACGGGCAGGCGGGCCTCGAGCGTCTTGCGCAGCACGAACCGGGTCTGGGGGAGTGGGCCCTCGGAGGCGTCGACGAGCAGCAGCACGCCGTCGACCATCGACAGCGCCCGCTCGACCTCGCCGCCGAAGTCGGCGTGGCCGGGCGTGTCGACGATGTTGATCGTCGTCGTGCCGTAGCGGATGGCCGTGTTCTTGGCCAGGATCGTGATGCCCTTCTCGCGCTCCAGGTCGGTGTTGTCCATGACCCGATCGGCGACGTCCTGGTTGGCCCGGAACGCGCCGGTCTGCCACAGCAGCTGGTCGACGAGCGTCGTCTTGCCGTGGTCGACGTGGGCGACGATCGCCACGTTGCGGAGATCATCGCGGACGAGCACGAGGCGAGGGTACGGCCGCCCCAACCGATCCGGTTCTGACGAAGATCCGGTACGGGAATCCATACCGATTGCGGCGCGGAATCGTCAGGCAGCCGACTTGAGGAACTCGATCACTGCGGCCGTGAAGTGATCGTTGCGGTCGCCGGCGACCATGTGGCCCGCTCCGGCGACGTCGACCAGCTCGGCGTGGGGGATCAACGTCAGCAGGTGCCGGGCGCCTTCCTCGCTCAGCAGGTCGCTCGACGCGCCGCGCACGACGAGCGTCGGCACGACCACGTTGGCGGCCGCCGCCTCCAGACGCTCCTGGCGCACGAAGCGCGCCGTCGGCACGCCGTCCACGCCGCCGCCCTGCGGTTCGGCGGGCGCCATGAAGTTGGGGTCCCAGTGCCAGTACCAGCGACCGTCGTCGCGCTGGCGCAGGTTCTTGGTCAACCCCGACAGGTCCTTGGGTCGCGGACGGTGCGGGTTGTACGAGGCGATGGCGTCCGCCGCCGCCTCCAGGTCGGAGAAGCCGTCGAGCCCCTGGCGCATGAACGCCCGGATGCGCTCGACGCCGGCCGGTTCGATCCTCGGTGCCACGTCGACCAGCACGAGTGCCGCGGCCACCGGCGTCGGCGACTCGCCCACCGCCAGCAGGCTGGCCAGACCTCCGAGTGAGGCGCCGACCAGCGCCGGCGGCGCGTCGAGAGATCCGGCGATCGCCAACACGTCACCGGCGAACCGCTCCAAGCTGTACACCCCGTCGGTCGACCAGTCGCTGTCGCCGTGACCGCGCAGGTCGACGCTCAGCGCCCGCCACCCTGCCTCGCCGAGCTGGCGCGCCGTCCCGCCCCACGCGTGGCGGGTCTGGCCGCCGCCGTGCAGCAGCACGACGGGCGATGCGCCGGACGGACCGAAGGCGTCGGCGGCGAGCGTCGCGCCGTCGGCGCCCGGGAGTCTCATGGCGCCGACTCTCGCACAGCGCGCCAGCGGCGACGCAGGTGAAGTCACCGCCGAGCGGAGTACGAGGCGGGACGCTCGGGCCCCGGCCGGCCGGCGGTCACCAGGCGATGGGCGTGTGCGGCGTCGGGCGTTGGCGGTTGGTGGCGGTCTCGGTCTCGACGTCGCCCACCACGGTCGTCGTCGGCGGGACGCCCGGCGCGTCGCCTGCCGGCGCACGGTCCCAGTCCTGCGTCGCCGCGCACGCCGCGATGCTGAGGCACAGGGTCGCGCTGATCGCTGCGATCACGCTCGAACGGCTCACGACGCCTCCGCTTCGTTGACGATGGTCCACACGTCGAGCGTGAGCCGCAGGGGCCGGTCGCGCTGTGTCATCCGCCCGGCCGCTCGTGTGGCGCGCGACACACCGTGCGGTGGCGCTGGCGGGTACCGTCGGCCCGTGCCCAATGGAGGGATGTGGGCCAGCTTGGGCGAATCGGATCGCCGCGATCTCCTCGCGCTCGGCCAACCGCGGCGGTACCCGTCGGGCCGTGTGCTGATGGGTCAGGGTGAGCGCACCGATCACGTGGTGCTCATCACCGGCGGGCAGGTCAAGGTCTTCTACACGACCGAGGACGGGCGGGAGCCGGTGCTCGGTGTGCGCGGTGTGGGCGACCTCGTCGGCGAGCTGGCCGCGATCGACCGGGCTCTCGACGGCCGCGGGGCGACCGTGGTGGCGATGGGACCGGTGGAGGCCCAGCAGATCAGCGCCGCCCAGTTCCTGACGTACCTGGAGTCCCATCCCGCGGCGTCGCTGGCGCTGTTGCGGATGGTCGTCGGCAAGCTGCGCAGCGCCGATCGGCGACGCGTCGAGTACAGCGGCTTCGAGACGACGTCGCGCCTTGCCCACCTGCTCGCCGAGCTCGCTGCTGACGACGGGCTCGATGGGCTCGATGGGCTCGACGGCGATGCGCGGCCCGAGATCAGGTCGAGCCAGCAGGAGCTGGCGGCGATGATCGGGGCCTCCCGCGAGTCCGTGGCCCGGGCACTGGCACGGCTGCGCGACGAGGGGCTGGTCGAATCGAAGCGGCGCGGCGTGGTGCTGCTCGACGTCGGCGCGCTCGACCGTCACGGACGCTGACGACCGAGCGACAGAGCTGCGACCAACGGCACACCTCGAGTGTGCGGATGTGGCGGTGCGCGGCGGCGCCGTGGGCGCACGGTGACCGTGCTCGACCCATGAGCGTGACCCGAGGAGGTCGTCGTGCCGTACCCATCCACCAGCGACCCGGTCCGCCGGGCCCACCGGCGGCGCCTCGAGCTGGCGCTCGCCGCCGGCATGATCGCCGTCGTCGCCGCCGGGCTCGACACCGCGTCGGCCGGCACGCCCGAGCCCGACCCGCCGGCGGAGACGGTCCAGGTGTCCCACAGCGCGGCGGGCGGAAGGTTGACGTTCCGATGATCGGCGACCAGCACCTGCACGACCTCGTGGCCGCCGAGCGCCAGCACGCGTTGCGTTCGCCAGCGGCGCTGTACCACGGCAGCCAGGCCATCGATGCCAAGCGTGCCGCCCGCCGGAACAAGCGTGGCCCGTCGATCATCCTGCGCATCGCCCGCCGCCTGGCCCACGCCCCGACGGCCCTGCGACCGACGCCCGCCGCCACGACCGCATGGACGCGCTCGGCGGCGCCGCCCGCCTGACGCAACCTCCATCGACCGCA
>CAVUCK010000021.1:0-193245 GCA_963739975.1 uncultured Acidimicrobiia bacterium | reverse complement strand
TCGGGCGACGGCGTCGATGCCGTTGACCCGCAGGTCACCGCCGTCCGGGTGCAGCAGGGTGGCGACGGCCCGCACGAACGTCGTCTTGCCGGCGCCGTTCGGGCCGAGCACGGCGGTGACGGCACCGGCCGGAGCCACGAGGTCGAGGCCGTCGAGGGCAACGACGTCGCCGAACGACCGGCGAACGTCGATCGCTTCGATCGCCGGCTGGTCGCGGGACTTGAGGGTCGAAGTGGTCATGCATCGATTGTCCGCGTCGGAAGTGGTCACCTGGTGTCCACTTCTGCTGCGAAGCTGATGGCATGCGTGCCGACCGCCTGGTGGCCACCCTGCTCGTACTGCAGGCCAGGGGTCGGGTCACCGCGGCGGAGCTGGCCGACGAGCTGGAGGTGTCCGTCAAGACGGCCCGTCGAGACCTCGAAGCCCTGGCCATCGCCGGCATCCCCGTGTACTCCCAGCCCGGCAAGGGCGGCGGGTGGTCGCTGCTCGGCGGGGCCCGCACGGACCTCAGCGGGCTGACCGCGCCCGAGGCCCGCACGCTGTTCATGATCGCCGGTCCGTCGTCGACGGCCACGCCGGCGGCCAAGGCTGCGCTGCGCAAGCTGGTCCAGGCGCTGCCCGAGACGTTCCGCGCCGATGCCGAGGCGGCGGCGTCGGCGATCGTGCTCGACCCCGCCGGCTGGGGCGGGACGGTCGTGCCCCGACCCCAGCACCTGGACGTGTTGCAGCAGGCCGTCGTCGACGGCGTGCAGGTGCGACTCGCCTACGCCGACCGTCGCCGGGCCGAGACCGAGCGCACGGTGCACCCGCTGGGCCTGGTGCAGAAAGGCCCCGCCTGGTACCTCGTGGCCGGGACCGAGGCCGGGATGCGCACCTTCCGGGTCAACCGGGTGCGCGACGTCATCGTGACCGATGATCCGGTCGAGCGCCCCGCCGGGTTCGACCTGGCCGGCGAGTGGCAGTCCGTGGTCGACACCATCGAGGCCAAGCGGACCACGGCCCGGGCCGTCGTACGCATCCCGGAGTGGGCGGTCGGTGGCCTCCGCGGCCAGTTCGGCGCCTCGGTCGAGGTGCGCCGAGCGCTGGACGACGGACGGATCGAAGTGGAGCTCGGGGCGCCGACCAGATCGTCCTTCGCCGAGCAGCTCGCCGGGTGGGGCGATCTCGTCGAGGTCGTCGAGCCGATCGACGTCCGTGACCGGCTGCGCGAGATCGGCGAGGCGCTGGTCGCCAGGTACGGCGCGAAGGCGGAGGCCACGTGATCGGGTGCCCGCCTGTCCCATCCAGGTCCGCGCCGGCTACGAATGAACGTTGTGCCGGACCGGTTCCGACCTCGGTTCGCGGCGGTGTCCGATGGCGTGTTGGCGGTCGCCATCGCCCGATACGACCAAGAGGCCTTGGCAGAGGCGTACCGGCGTCATGCCGGGGCGGTGTTCGGGCTCGCTCGCCGACTGCTGCGAGAGCAGGCGGTGGCCGAGGAGATCGTCCAAGAAGTGTTCCTCCGCCTCTGGAACGACCCGACCCGATTCGACCCACAACGCGGAACCATGCGCAGCTACCTCCTCACCCAGACCCACGGACGAGCCGTCGACATGTTGCGCGCCGACACGTCCCGGCGGGCTCGGGAGGAGCGCGAGGCGCGACGCACCGCTCACGGCGGCTACGACCTCGAGCGCGAGGTGTGGGACCTGGCGGCCTCCGAGCGCGTCCGTGACTCGCTGAACGCACTTCCGCCGGACGAACGCCAGGCGATCGAGCTGGCCTACTTCGGAGGGTTCACGTACCGCGAGGTCGCCGTGCAGCTGGACACCCCCGAGGGCACGATCAAGAGCAGGATCCGCAGCGGGCTGCAACGCCTCCGGCGCCAGCTCGCCGCGACCGGGATCATGGCGGAGGGCACCTGATGGCCCACGATCCGATCGAGGACCTGCTGGGCGCTTACGTGCTCGACGCGCTCGACGAGCACGAGCAGCGTCAGGTCGAGGCGTACCTGGAGGCCAACCCGCGGGCCCAGGCCGAGGTCCAGGAGCTGCGTGAAGTCACGTCGATGCTGTCGTTCAGCAGCGAGCGCCCACCCGAGGGGTTGTGGGACCGCATCGCCGGCGCGCTCGACGAACCGGCGCCGTCGCCGGGTCCTGCGCTGTCCAGGGTGATGCCCCGACCGAAGCGGCGCTGGTCGGGCGGCGGCGTCCTCGCCGGGGTGGGCGGCGCACTGGCGGCCGCCGCCGCGGCGGTCGCCATCACGATCGTGGTGGTGCGCGACGACGATGCCCCTGCGCCGACGGGCGACGCGGTGGCGACGGCGTACGGGGAGGCGTGGGCCGACCCGGCGGGACGGCGGACGCAGCTGCAGTCCGAGGACGGCACGATGACGGCCGACGCCGTCGTGACACCGACCGGCATCGGATACCTGTCGGCGGCGACGCTGCCGGAGATCCCGTCCGACGAGACGTACCAGCTGTGGGGCGTCTACGGCGACGACGACGTGATCTCCCTCGGAGTGCTCGGCAACCGACCGACGATCGAGCCGTTCACCGCCAAGGACGACGTCGTCGCCCTGGTCATCACGAGAGAACAAGCCGGCGGCGTCGTGTCATCCACGACCGGCGCAGTGGTGGTCGGCGAGCTCTAAAGGGCGGGAGAGCACGGGTCCAAGCGGACCCGTGCTCCCTGCCGCGCTCATCCAACATCACACGCGCTCCGTACATCTTGCGACGGGGGTGATCCGTCCGCCTCCGCACGACGAAAGGGTTCTCCCCGATGAAGCGCAGATTCCTGGCTGCGGTCGCGGTCGCCGCCGCCGCCGCAGCAGTCAGCCTTCCGACGACCACGTCGGCGCAGGCTGGCGCCACCGTCTCCCTGATGCACGGCATCCCCGACGCACCGGTTGACGTCCTCGTCGACGGCGCCGTCGTGGTGCCGAACTTCCAACCCGGCACGATGCAGGACATCTCCTCCTTCGCCGGCCAGACCCTGCTCAACGTCGAGGTGCGCGCCGCCGGCACCGACACCGTCCTGATCGGCCCCCTCGCCGAGCTGGCCGTGCCGAGCTCGGGCAACTGGACCGTGCTGGCCCACCTCACCGCCGACGGCACTCCGACGATCACGCCGTTCGAGAACGACGTGACGCCGCTGCCCGCCGGCCAGGGCCGCCTGACCGTCCGCCACACGGCGGCCGCGCCGCCGGTCGACATCGTGCTGGCCGACGGCAGCCGACCGTTCACCAACCTGTCCAACCCGAACGAGGCGTCGGCTGCGCTGCCGGCCGGCGAGATCGCCGGCGCCCAGGTCGCGCCCGCCGGTGGCGACCCCATCGCGCCGATCCCGACCGTCGAGCTGGCGGCTGGCAGCAACCTGATCGTCTACGCCGTCGGCAGCCTCGACGGCGGCACGTTCACGTTCTACACGCAGACGATCAGCGGCCTCGGTGGCAGCCCGACCGTCGTCAACACCGGCAACAGCCTGCCCGGCGACGACGGGCCGAACATGGCGCTGATCCTCGCCGTCACCGCCGGCGCGCTCGCCCTCGCCGGCACCGGCGTGCTGGCGACGCGCCGGGCCAAGGGCTGACACGACGTCCGTGGCCTCGAAGCGGACGTGGACCGGCGTCGGCCTGCTGGCCGGCGCCGGGCTCGCCGCCGGGGCCGCCGTCGTGTCGTTGAGCGTTGCGAGCAGCCACGGGGCGGGACCTCCCTCCCCCGCCCCGTCGGCTGCGCCGGTCGTCGTCCCCACGACACCGGAACCGGTGGCGCCGTCCACCGCCCCGGTCGCAACCTCGGGCCCTGTCGCCGAATCCGCCGCGGCGACGGGGCCCGAGCCCACCCCTCTTCCGTCGACGGTGCCGCTGTCGCCGTTGAGCTCGATGGTCGGCGCCCCGGTCCCGGTGGTGCCGGCCCCGCCGACTCCGGCGGTCGCGCCGACGTCGATCTCGATCGAGGCGATGGGGATCACGTTCCCGGTGCGCGCCGTCGGGTTGCAACCCGACGGGCAGCTCGAGATCCCCGACGAGACCGAGGTCGGCTGGTACCGCCTCGGCGCCGCCCCCGAGGAGCCGGGAGCGACCGTCCTCGCCGGCCACGTGTCCTGGAACGGAGTCGACGGGCCGTTCCGCGAACTGTCCACGCTCGAACCGGGCGCATCGGTGCGGCTCGATCTCGCCGACGGCTCGACCCGCCAGTACCAGGTCATCGAGCGCACGCAGTACCCCAAGTCGGCGCTTCCGGCCGACCGGATCTGGGCGACGTCGGGACCGGAGACGCTGGTGTTGATCACGTGTGGCGGCGACTTCAACCCCGAGATCCGGCGGTATCGCGACAACATCGTCGTGTACGCCGTGCCGATCAGCTGACGGGGCGCGTTGACATCGCGACCGGGTGGCGACGAAGATCACCCGTCGTGCCGCATGCTCAGTCGCGCCTCGGGGCTGCGCCGACCACCGACCTCGCGCTGCGCGCCGACGAGCTGGCCGCCATCGTGGCCCACGCGCGGGGGTGGTTCCCTGAGCTGCTCGCGCCGAGCGGCGCCGCCCAGGGCACGCTCCCGCTCCTCGACCGCACGACGGTCGACCCGTGGTACCAGCGGTCCGTCGAGGGCGCCCGAACGTTCAGCTCGAGCGGCACCTCCGGTCAACCCAAGGTGATCCCGTGGACGCCTGCCGAGGACGAGTGGTACGTCGGGGAGAAGCACGAGCTGCTCGCCGACTGGTTGGCCGGGAGCGAGCGGGGGTTCATCTCCCTCGCCGTCGGCCACAACGCCGGGTCGGCCCACCTCGTGTTCGATCGTCTCGGCATGGCCGTCCACGACGCCGGGCTGTCCAACCTGACCGACCAGCACGACACCGTTGTCGAGTTCGCGCCGGACGTCCTGTACTGCTCACCGACGATCCTCGACCGGCTGGTCACGACGCTCGCCGACGCCCGACCGGTTCCGCCCGTGCGACGCGTCATCACCAACGGCGAGGTGCTGTACCCCGCCCTGCGCCGGCGGGTTCAGCACTGCTTCGGCCTGCCCGCCGAGGCGATCGTCGACACGTACGGATCCACCGAGATCGGGACCATCGCCGCCAGCTGCCCGTCGTGCCTGCGCTACCACTTCCTGCCGGAGATCTACCCCGAGGCCATCCGTGACGATGAGCTGCCGAGCGACGTGCGGCCACCAGGCCCGGGGCGCTGCGCCCTCGCCGTCAGCTCCCTGAAACGGACGTCGTTCCCGATCATCCGCTTCTTCACCTACGACGTCGTCGAGGGCCTGCGGCGCACCACGTGCGGGGGCACCGAGCGGTTCACGTTCGACCGCATCGTCGGGCGCTGCGACGACGTCGTGAACTACGGCGAGCTGTTCTCGACGTACGAGCTGGCTGACCTCATCCGCGGGTCGCTGCCGGGCGCCGGCTGGTTCGTGTTCAGCGCCCGCAACGATCTGACGGTCGTGATCGAGGGGGTCGAGCCGTCGGGCTTCCGCGACGAGCTCGCCGAGCGCTATCCGCTGCACAGCGAGATGGTCGCCCTCGGGCTGCTGCCGCCGCCGGACCTGCGCTTCGTCGAGCGCTTCGCCGACTTCTCGGCGCGCGCCGGGCTTCCGCCGGGACCCGGCGGCAAGGACGTGCGCCGCATCGTGCCGAGCCGGCTCGACGAGCGCTGGCTCGCCGACCTCGTGCCGGCGCACTGAGCGAACGTGCGCATCGACCGACTGCCGGCCGGTGAGGTCCACGCCATCGGGGCGGCCGGGCTGGAGACGGCGACGATGGTCAGGTACCTCGTCGAGTGCGGTGCGGACCGGATCGTGCTGCACGACGAGGCCGCTGACGTCGGCGAGATGTTCCGTCGAGCCCACCGCTTCCAGCCGGCCGAGCACGTCGATCGATCGTGGCGGGCGCTCGGACGGTGCGCCGAGCTGCGCACGGGCGACGACTACCTCCGTGGCATCGAGCAGGCGGCGGCGATCCTCGTCCCGTGCTCGTTGATGCTGCGACCGGAGCGCCATCGTCTGGCCCCGCTGTCCGACCGCGTCGTCCGCTACCCGGACGCCTGCTTCGACGTGTTCGCCGGCTCGGTCATCTGCGTCACCGGATCCTTCGGCAAGACGACGACCAGCCGGTTCGCGGCGGCGCTCGTCGATGGACCCGTCTGCGGCAACGACCGCGAGTTCTGTTTCGACCTGACCCGGCTGGCCGGTGCGCCGCCCGACGAGCGGATGGTCTTCGAGACCTCCAATCGCCACCTCGCAGACGGCTTTCGGCGCGTCGTGGAGGTCGGCGTCGTCACGGGCATCACCCGCAACCACGAGCCGGACCACGGCTCGTTCCAGGCGTACCGGCAGGCCAAGTACCGGATGGCCGACCAGTGCAAGGAGCTGCTGTACCACGAGTCCATCCCGCTGGCCTACGACGACGCCGGTCCGCTGGTCGGGCGCGGCACCCCGTACGGCCCGACGGGTGCGTGGACGTTCGACGGCACGGACGTCACCGGTCCCGGCGGGCTCACGGCGGCGCTGCCTGGCGCCCGTCGGCTCCGCGCGCCGAACCGGCAGAACGCGCTGGCGGCGGCGGCGGCCGCCCTGATGACCGGGGTCGATCCGGACGACGTCACCCGGCGCTCGGCCGGCCTCGACGCGACGCTGCCCCACTACCGCCAGGCGATGACCCGACGCGGCGGGCGCACCGTCATCAACGACGCCGCGTCGTGCATGCCGGCGGCGACGGCGCCGCTCGTCGCCGCCCTCGACGAGCCGTTCGTGCTGATCTGCGGCGGCGACCGGCAGCGCTACCACGCCGGAGAGTTCGACGTGCTGGCCGCGGCCATCGCCGGCAACCCGAACGCCGGCACCGTCGTCGTGCTCCCGGGACCGATGGCCGAACATCTCGGGGACGCCCTGGCCGCCGCCGGGTGTGCGTTCACGACGGCCGGCGGGATCGACGACGCCGTCCAGCGGGCGCTCGCCGTGGACGGCGCCGCCGTCGTGTTCTCTCCGGCGTGTGGGACCGGCACGCTGTTCATCGACAAGTACGAACGGGGAGAGCTCTTCGATGCGGCACTCGACCGGCTGGTACCAGCCGGTCAAACGGCTGGTTGACGTCGGCGTCGCCGCCCTCGCTGCGCTGCCCGTGCTGGTCGCGGTCGGCGCGCTGAGCGTGGTGGCCGTTGCCAGCCACGGCCGGCCGGTGTTCTTCCGCCAGGAACGGGTCGGGCGCCACGGTCGCCACTTCACGCTGCTCAAACTGCGCACGATGCGGACGGCGGACGGGGTCGGCGCCGCTGGACGGGCGTTCGCCGAGGCCGACCGGCTGACGCGGTTCGGTCGGCTCCTGCGTCGGCGGCACCTCGACGAGCTGCCGCAGCTGGTCAACGTGCTGCGCGGTGACATGGCGTTCGTCGGACCCCGGCCGCTGGCCCCGACCCACGTCGCCGAGGTGGTGGCCGGGCGGCGGGCGACCGTGCGACCAGGCTTCACGTGCTACGCCCAACTCGAGCTCGTCGAGCACGGGTACCTCGACAAGCACCGCCAGGTCGCCCTCGACGAGGAGTACGTCGACCGCATCGGCCCGGTCACCGACGCGGCGATCCTGTGGCGCACCCTCACCGCCCTGCTCGGCGCCCGGAAGGGCCGCCCGCCACTGGCCCGCCACGACCCCGCCGGCGCCGGCTGGCCGGAGCACCACCCCGGCGCGATGCCGGTCAGCTCGTCCGATCGTCGCGGGCGAGGTGATCGGCGGCCACCGTGCTCGCCGCCGTGGCGGTCGAGGCGTAGCCGTTGACCGTCACGAGGAAGTGCGGGCGATCGATCGATCGCAGGGTCAACTCCGTCTTGGCCTGCACTGTCGCCGTGCGCGCCACGTCGCGCAGCAGCGCGATCTCCCCGAAGCCGTCGGCCGGGCCGAGCGTCCCGATCACCCGCCCATCCTGCTGCACCACGGCGGCCCCCGCTTCGATCACGTAGTAGCGGTCACCGTGGTCGCCCTGCTCGAACACGGCGTGCCCGGCGGGCACGGTCGAACGTTCCGACCACGCGGCGAGGGCTTCGATGGCCGGCATGGGCAACGGACGGAGCATCGCCACGCGCCGCAACGCGCTGATGGCGTCGTCGCGCACTCGGACCCGGGCGTCGATCCTGCGGAGCGGCCGCCACGACGCCAGCACGCACGTCGGACCGATGAGGCCGATGACGACGAGTGTCCAGCGTGCGCCAAGGGCGGCGATGAGCGGCGTCACGAGGAGCGCGCCGACGGCCACCGACGAGGCGATCACGCTCTCCAGCGCGCCGAACCAGCGGGCCAGGACCTCATCGGGAACCAGTCGGGCGGGCAGCGTGAACAGGCCCACGTCGACCAGCGAGTCGCCGATGCCGATCACCGCCATCGCGACGAGGACCACCACCATCCGGGGCGCGGCGCCCATGACCGCCAGCGGCACGGCCCACGCCACGACACCGATGCCGAGGAGCGTCGCCAGTCCACGCTGGCCCTCCATCGCGGCGATGCCCACCACACCGCCGACGGCGCCGGCACCCACGGCCGCGGCGAGGATCCCGACCTCGGCGTCGCCGCCGTCCAGCAGGTCGATGGCGAGCACGAGGACCAGCACGCTCAGGCATCCACGGGTGAACGTCTGCACGGCACCCAGCGCCGCCAGCAGCCGGCCGTCCGGGTACCTCGCCAGCGCCCGAAAACCCATCACGACCTCGGCGATCGTCATCCGGCCGACCGCCCCGGACGGCACGATCGGCGCCTCGTATCGGACGCCGACGAGGCTCCACCCCGACCACAGCGCCAGCGCGGCGGCGACGGCGAACGCCGACGCCGGCTCGGCCAGACCGAGTAGGACGGCGGCGACGACGGGACCGATGAGGGCGCCGACGGCGGCGATGAACCCGCGAGCGACGTAGGCGCTGGTCAACTCGAGCGGCGTCACGCAGAGCAACGGGAGCAGCGCCGAGTGCGACGGTCGATACGTGGCGAACGCTCCGGTGGCGGCGACGGACAGGGCGTACACGGCGGCGACCGGACCGTCGAGTGCAAGGGTGACCGCCGCGGCGGCGAGCAGCGTCGCCCGCACGACGCACGACCAGCGCAGGACCCGCTCCCGGCGGAAGCGGTCGGCCAGCGCCGCGCCCCACGGCGCCAGCACGGCCGCCGGGAGCATGCGCACGAAGACGACCAGCCCGACGGTCGCCGTGCCGCCGTCGCGGAAGGCGACCACGCTCAGCGCCACGGTGAACGTGAGCTCGGCCGTCCACGCCGACGCGAACGAGACCAGGGCCCGGCGCAGGTTGCGGTTGGCGGTGACGGTGGCGATCGCCGACGCGGACGCGCCCAGTCGATGGTGCAGCCGCCCGCTCACTTCAGTGGTCGTACGGAAGGTCGGCCATGGCGTCAAGGGTGCTGGCACCAGCGCGCAGGTGCGGTTCAGCGGAAGTCGCGGCTGGCGTGGATGGTGCTGCCGGGGAGGGCGAGGGGGGCGAGGTGGTCGGCGACGACGTTGATCACGCCCTCGGCCCGCTCGAGGCGACCGCGGATCGTCATCGCCGGGGCCTCGCGGGCGACGCGGCGGAACCGGGCCCAGCAGCCCTTGGACACGACCACGTTGATCAGGCCGGTCTCGTCCTCGAGGTTGAGGAACGTCGTGCCCTGGGCAGTCATCGGGCGCTGGCGGTGGGTGACGACGCCGGCCACGACGACGCGTTCCCCGGCGTGGCGTCCCACAGGCCCTGCGACGTGATGACACCGAGCTCGTCGAGCTGCTGGCGCAGGAAGCTGGTCGGGTGGCCGTCGGGCGACACCCCGGTGGCCCACAGGTCGGCGACGGCTTCCTCGACGGGCGACATGCCGGGCAGTGACGGGGCGTCGGCGCCGGTGACGACGCCGGCCATCCGGCCCGGGCGGGACTGGGCCACGGCGCCGACGGCCCACAGCGCCTCGCGCCGCTCGAGCCCGAAGCACTCGCCGAACAGTCCACCGGTGGCCATCGCCTCCAGCTGGTGCAGCTCCAGCGCCGGGACCCGCCGCACGAGGTCCTCCAACCCCGTGTAGGGACCGTGCTCGACCCGCTCGGCATCGATCGCCGCCGCCAGCTCGTCCCCCACCCCGCGCACCGACCCGATCCCCAACCTGACCGCCGGCTGCCCCCCCGTCTTCTCCATCGGAGGGTTTCCCAGCACCGGAGGGTTTGCGGACCGGCAGGGGCGCCGGAAACCCTCCGGTGCGCTGAAACCCTCCGATGGATTGGGGGCGAGCGGTTCCAGGGTCGCCGTGGCCAGGGAGCGGTTGAGGTCGGGGGTGCGCACGACGACGCCGTGGCGGCGGGCATCACGGACCAGCGTGTGCGGGCTCCAGAACCCCATCGGCTGGGCGTTGAGCAGCGCCGCGCAGAACGCCGCCGGCTCGTGGTGCTTGATCCACGACGACGCGTACACGAGGTAGGCGAACGACACCGAGTGGCTCTCGGGGAAGCCGTAGTTGGCGAACGCCTTCATCTTCAGGTACAGCTCGTCGGCCACGTCGCCGGTGATGCCCCGCTCGGCCATGCCGGCGTACAGCCGGTGCTTCAGCCGCTCCATCCGCGCCGCCGACCGCTTGGACCCCATCGCCTGGCGCAGCTCGTCGGACTCGGCGGGCGTGAACCCGGCGACGTCGATCGCCATCTGCATCAGCTGCTCCTGGAACAGCGGCACGCCGAGCGTCTTGCCGAGGCTGTTCTCGAGCAACGGGTGGAGGTACGTGATCGGCTCCTGGCCGTTGCGCCGCCGGATGTACGGGTGCACCGACCCGCCCTGGATCGGGCCGGGCCGGATCAGCGCCACCTCCACCACCAGGTCGTAGAACTTGCGCGGCTTGAGCCGGGGCAGCGTGGCCATCTGGGCCCGCGACTCGATCTGGAACACGCCCACCGTGTCGGCCCGGCAGAGCATGGCGTAGACCTCGTCCTCCTGCGGGATGGTGGCCAGGTCGATCTCGTAGCCGCGGTGGTCCCGGACGAGGTCGACGGCGTAGTGCAGCGCCGACAGCATCCCCAGGCCGAGCAGGTCGAACTTGACGAGCCCCGCCGCGGCGCAGTCGTCCTTGTCCCACTGCAGCACCGAACGGTCCTCCATCCGCCCCCACTCGACCGGGCAGACCTCGATCACCGGCCGGTCGCAGATGACCATCCCGCCCGAGTGGATGCCGAGGTGGCGCGGCGCGTCCTCGACCTGCAGCGCGAGATCGATGACCGGCTGCGGGATCCCGTGCTCGGGCGTGGCCGCCGTCGTGCGGACCGTGCCCCAGCCGTCGACCCGCTTCGACCACGCATCCTGCTGGCCGGGGGCGTGACCGAGCGCCTTGGCCATGTCCCGCACTGCCGACTTGGCGCGGTACGTGATGACGTTGGCCACCTGGGCGGTGTGGTGGCGGCCGTGCTTGCCGTACAGGTACTGGATGACCTCCTCGCGGCGGTCGCTCTCGATGTCGATGTCGATGTCCGGCGGGCCGTCGCGCTCGGGCGACAGGAAGCGCTCGAACAGCAGCCCGAGCGACACGGCGTCGGCGTTGGTGACGCCGAGGGCGTAGCAGACGGCCGAGTTGGCGGCGCTGCCCCGACCCTGGCAGAAGATGTCGACCTGCCGGCAGAACCGCACGAGGTCCCACACCACGAGGAAGTAGCCGGCGAAGCCGAGCTGCTCGATGATCGCCAGCTCGTGGTCGAGCGTCGTCCACGCCCTGGCCCGCAACGTCAGGTCTTCGTGCGGGGCGGGTCGCTCGCCGTAACGCTGACGGGCGCCATCGTCGACGAGCCGGCGGAGGTAGTCCATCTCGGTCAACCCGGCGGGGCACGGGAACGGCGGGAGGGCCGGGGCGACCAGCGCCAGGTCGAAGGCGGCGGCCCGGCCGACCTCGGCGGCCAGCTCGACGACACCGGGGTAGCGGGCGAAGCGGCGGCGCTGCTCGGCACCGGAGCGGAGGTGGGCACCGGACGCCGCCGGCAGCCACGGGTCGAGCTCGGCCAAGCTGCGCCGGGCCCGCACGGCGGCCAGCGCGGCGGCCAGGCGGCGCTGGGCCGGCGTGGCGTAGTGGGCGTTGGTGGTGGCGACGCAGCCGACGTCGTGGCGGGCGGCCAGCTCGGCCAGGGCGTCGTTGCGGGCCGAGTCGAGTGGGTCGCCGTGGTCCCACAGCTCGACGAGGACGCGGTCGCGCCCGAAGGCGTCGATCAACCGGTGCAGCTCGCGGCGGGCGGCGGCCGGGCCGTCGTCGACGAGTGCCCGGGGCACTGAACCTTTGCGGCAACCGGTCAGCGCCCACACGTGGCCGGCGGTGTGGCGGGCGACGTCGGCCAGCGTGAACTGCGGCGCCCCCTTCTCCCCCGCCAGGTGGCCGAGGCTGAGCGTGCGGGCCAGGCGGCCGTAGCCATCGGGACCGTCGGCCAGCAGCAGCAGGTGGTCGCCGTGGGGGTCGGGGGCGTGCTGGTCGGGGAGGCGGCCGGTGCTGACCTGGGTCAGCGTGTCGTCCTCGTGCTTGGCCGCAGTGCTGTCGGGGGCCAGGCCGGGCGTGAGCGTGATCTCGGTGCCGAACACGGTCGGCAGGCCGACGGCCCGGGCCGCCTCGGCGAAGCGGACGATGCCGTAGAAGCCGTCGTGGTCGGTGAGGGCGAGGGCGTCGAGGCCGAGGCGGGCGGCCTCGGTGGCCAGCTCCTCGGGGTGGGCGGCACCGTCGAGGAACGAGAAGTTGGAGTGGCAGTGCAGCTCGGCGTATGGGGTCCCGGTGCTGGTGCGGCGCTCGACGCCATCCATGTCGGACGGGGCCTCGAACGGCTGGCGCTTGCGGCTCCACGCCGGCCCGTCGCCGCCGGCGTTCCAGGAGGGACTGCCCGGAGCCCGACCGTCACGACCCGTGGCCGACGACGAACCGGAGAGGGCGGCCTCCAGCTCGGACCAGGTCCACGACGGGTTGTTGAAGCCCACTCACCTCAGTATCGAACGCCAGTCCGCCGAACGCAAGTTCGTCAACCCACCCGAGTGTTTCTCCCCCTGACCCCTTGTCCATCCGAGGGTTTCACGTCACCCGAGGGTTACCGGCGCCCCGTCCGGTCCGCAAACCCTCGGATGAGACGGCGGCGCCGGATCAGCGGGGCGTGCGGCCGAAGGCGGCGAGCAGCCGATCCGCCGGGTCGTCCGACGTCACCTCGACGCGCGGGCCGGTCACGCCGGCCCCCCGGTACAGCTCCTCGCGATCGGCGAACCACCCGGCGACGGCGGCGACGAGTTCGGGGTCCAGCGTCGTGTCACCGTCTGTCGCCGCCGCCACGTCCCAGGCGTGGATCAGGTGGTCGGCGGCGAGCTGGTTGATGTACTCCCCCATGTCCTCGTCGCCATAGGACAGGTGGACGGTGCCGCCCGACGGCAGGTGGTGCCCGACCGCGGCGACCGCCTCCGCAGCCGCATCCCTGGCCGCACCGGTCGGATCGGCGCCGAGGAGATCGCCGTCGAACCGGGTGCCGACCTCGGCGATCGTCGCCCCGCCGAGCAACGACGGGGTCCAGGCGTCCTCACCGACGACGTGGTTGACGAGCTCCCGCACGTCCCACTCCGCGCACGGCGTCGACGCCGCCCACGCATCGTCGTCAACAGCCTCGACGCGCTCGAGGAACGTCTCGACGGTCCGCCGGTGCAGTTCGATCAGGTCCATTGGCCCTCCCGCTGATTTCGGTTGGCATGCTACAGTATGAGCATGCTCAAGGAGCGGCTGCAGGTGCTCATCGACACCGACCAGCGCCAGCGGCTCGAGCGCCACGCTCGCGACCGCGGCACGTCGGTGGCGACGCTGGTGCGCGAGGCGATCGATCTCGCCTATCCGAGCAATGCCGTTCGACGCCGAGAGGCCGCCGATCGCATCCTCGCTGCGGAGCCGATGGAAGTTCCCTCCGTCGACGAGCTGCGCGCCGAGTTGGACGAACTGCGTGGTCGCCACGGGTGATCGTGCTCGACACGACGGTGCTGGTGTACGCACTCGGGGTCGACCACCCGCTCCGGCCGGAATGTCGCCGCCTCATCGAGGCAGTTGGCGAAGGCGTCGTCACGGCGACGACGACCGTCGAGGTCATCCAGGAGTTCGTTCATGTCCGCAGTCGCCGGCGGTCACGGAGCGAGACCGTCGATGACGCTGCCGGGTACGCCGTGCTGCTCGCTCCCTTGATCCGGCCAGGCGACACCGACCTCACGCGCGCCCTGCAGGTGTACCTCGACCACCCCCGCCTCGGATCGTTCGACGCGCTCCTGGCCGCCACCGTGCTCGGCGCGCGACATCTGACCGGCCTGGTGTCGGCGGACATCGCCTTCGGGTCAGTGTCCGATCTCGGATGGATCGACCCGTCGGCCGGCGACGTGGTCGAGCGGGCCGTGGCTCAGGGCTGACTGCGCGCCGCTGCGAGCGCGGCGACGATTCCGGCCAACCCGAGGTCGGCGACCACTGCCGCCTCGTCCCACGAGAACCAGCGCACGTCTTGGCTCTCGTCGGGCGGGGGCGCCGGGTCGGCGTCGCCGACCGTGACGAGGTAGCGCAGGTCGAGGTGGGTGTGGCCACGACCGCCGGCGTGGACGTCGACGTGGGCCAGATCGGGCGGCGTGTCGCCGTCGGCGCCGAACAACGTGGCGGCGAGGCCGGTCTCCTCGACCGTCTCGCGGCGGGCGGCCTCCCACGGGGTCTCGCCCGGATCGACGTGCCCGCCGGGCTGGAGCCAGATGCCGAGGCGCTTGTGGCGGTGCAGCAGGATGCCGCGCCGGCCGACGACCAGGGCCGAGCCCGTGATGTGGATCAGGTCGGCGTGCTCGTCGAACGGGCGCTCGAGGTGGGCGACGGCGGTGACGAAGGCGTCGATGCTGACCCGCTCGCGGGCATCCACGGGGGCCCGCTCGGCGACCGAGGCGACGACGTGATCGAGCAGCTCGGCGTGGTCCACGGAGCCCATCCTGGCGGGCGCGCGACGATGTCCCGGTGGACGACCTGCCGCTGATCGACCTCGGTGGCGATCACGATGTCGTGGCGGCCGAGATCGATCGGGCGTGTCGGACGTACGGGTTCTTCCGGATCACCGGACACGGCGTGGCGCCGGCGCTGCTGGCCGAGCTGGACCGCGTGGCCCGGGAGTTCTTCGACCAGCCGGCCGAGGTGAAGGCGGCCATCGCCATGGAGCACGGCGGGTCGGCGTGGCGGGGCTGGTTCCCGCTCGACGGCGAGCTGACGTCCGGGGTCCCGGACCACAAAGAGGGCATCTACTTCGGGACAGAGCTCGGTGCGGACGATCCGGCCGTGCGCGGCGGAGTTCCGTTGCATGGCGCCAACCTGTTCCCGGACCGACCGCCGGAGCTGCGCGCAGCCGTGCTCGGGTGGCTCGACGAGATGGAGCGGCTCGGCGCCCGGTTGCTGCGGCTGGTGGCGGTGGGGCTGGGACTCCCCGCGACGTGGTTCGAGGAGCGCGTCACCGCCGACCCGACGATCCTGTTTCGCATCTTCCGGTACCCGCCCGAGCAGCCCGAACGGGTGGGGCGTGGCGGAGCACACCGACTACGGGCTGCTGACGATCCTCGCCACCGACGCCAACGACGGCTTGCAGGTCCACGGCCCGGGCGGGTGGATCGACGTGCCGTCCGACCCGGCGGTGTTCGTCGTCAACCTCGGCGACATGCTCGAGCGGATGACCGAGGGGCGGTACCGCTCGACGCCGCACCGCGTGCGCAACACGGGGTCGGGCGACCGGCTGTCGTTCCCGTGCTTCATCGACCCGTCGTGGGACGCGGTGTGTCCGGTGCTGCCGCTCGCCGGCGCGGCGCCGGCGGACGAGCCGGCTCGTCGGTGGGACGGCACGAGCGCGCGGGCGTGGGACGGCACGTACGGCGACTACCTGACGCACAAGGTGGCCCGGGTCTTCCCCGACCTCTTCGCCCGCCTCCCCCATCGGAGTGTTTGATCGCATCCGAGTGTTTGGCGCATGGAGGCCCCGCGCCAAACACTCGGATGCCGGCAAACACTCGGATGGCGGTCAGCCGTCGGTGACGAGGGCTTGGATCTCGGCGACGGGGAGCGGGCGGGTCTCGGAGGTGGTGGACACCGTGCCGAGGTCGCCGCTCTCGCCGTTGGACGCCGACCACCTGGCGTGCCAGATGACGTCGACGGTCACGGGGAACGTGTCCCCGCTGGCCGCCATGGCCGAGGAGTCGCGGTAGGCGTGCTCGCACCCGGCGAACGTCTCGGGATCGTCGCGTCCCTGCACGAACGCCGGCGGCGCGCCCTCGCACGTGATGTCCCCGCTGCCGTCGCCGGGGTGCACGACGAGGCGCTCGGGCGTGGCCGTCGCCGTGACGGTCAGGCCGGGGACCGACGCCGACGCCACGACGGGCGCCCACTGGCCCTGCGACTGGTCGACCCAGAAGAACGTGGGCAGGTGGACGTAGGTCCACCGCTCGGGCATCCAGTCGGCCGGGGCGATGCGCGGCACGGGTGTAGGGAGCTGCTGCACGACCCGCTCGTAGAGCTCGGGGAGGAGGTCCTCGGGCTGGGGTTGGGGGACGAACGTGCCGCCCTGGGCGAGCACGGCGACCCAGTCGTCGTAGGCCGGCCCGGCACCGGCGCCCGAGCAGGTGAAGCGGTACTGGAGGTGGGGCACGCCGTCGATGTTGCGGAACCAGGCCCGCTGCACGACGTCGCCGGACTGCGGCCCCTGCACGATGTCGGTGACGATGTTGGGGTTGGCCGGGGTGGGGGTGGAGCCGGCGTTCACGGCAACGGCGACCGCCGCCACCTCCGCATCGCTCCCGACGGCGTTGGCCGAACACGAGAACCCCTGCCCCGACCCACCCCCGCTCGCCGGCGCCGCCCCCGCCCCGCCGCCGCTTCCGCCGGCGCCGGCACCACCGGACGAGGAGCCACCGCCGGAGCCAGGGGTGCCGGCGCTAGCGACGATGGTCGGCTGCCCGCGCGCCGTGTCTTGTCGGCGAAGGCGTCGGCTACGGCGCCGGCGGAGTCCCATCGTCTTGGCCTGCGCTACGCAGACCTCAGCGCCGGTGACGAAGATCGCCATGCAGGCCACGATCGACACACCTACGCGGGCGGACATGCAGTTGACTCCGATCGCTGTCCAGGTGATCTCGAGCTCGCCATCGGGCAACCACCCGTGCGTCGGTGCGACTGACACTTCGGTCGACCCCTCGAAGTGCGATGAGCTCATCGGCCTACCAGTTGGCTCGTCCCGCCGAATCAACTCGTAGTCGATTGTCGATGTAGCAGACCGTCACCGACGTCTGCAGTGCGGTGCGCCGCCCGTCAAGGACGACGTCCTCGACCGTGACCGAGAAGTGTCCGGGTCGTTTGGCGCGGTGCGCTCGCCGTGCGAGACCAACTCCTCGACGAACGCCTTCAGTGAAGTCGAACTCCTCGGTTCCCGGGGCGGCGATCTCGGCGACTCGGGCGTCGAGGTTGTCGAGGGTTGGGTTGCTGGTGAGCTCGTTGCGCAGCTCCCATGACCGGACGTAGTCGGCGGCGATCTGGGCCTCCAGGTCCGCTTCGGTCGTGGTCGGGGGCGCCGTCTCCGTCGTCGGGGGGTCGGTCGGCTCGGTCGGCGGCGTGGTGGTCGTGGTGCTGGCGACGGTCGTGGTCGTCGCCGGTGGTTGCGTCGTGGTCACCGCCTGCGGCGCGGTCGTGGCGGGCGATCCACCCTCGTCCGAGCTGCACGCCGCAATCGTCGCCGCTGTCGCGATCGCCGCGCTCACGATCGCCATCCCCCGGCGCCGTGGAGCTCCCGCCCTCGAGCGTCGCACCCGGGTCACCGTAGATCCGTCCACGACACGTTTTCCATCGACCTTTCTCCCACACCCACCCTGGGCGCGACGAGATCGGGAAAGCGGAAAACGACGTGGGTGTCAGGGTCCGCGGATTGGTTGCTGGGCAACCAATCCGCGGACGAAGAGGGACAGCGAGCTACTCGTAGGTGGCGGCGATCCACCAGTTGCGGTGTTCGGCGACGACGAGGTGGGCGGTGCCGTCGGCGGTGACGACTTGGAACCGGGCCAGGCGGCGGTGGCGGGTGGGGTCCCACCACCGCTCCTCGATCGGCCACGGGCCGGCCCAGCCGGTCACCGGCTGCGGCGGTCCGCCCCCGACCGCCAACGTCGCCGGCGGGGCGCTCAGCTCGCCACGGCCCCCGACCCGCACCGGCTGACCCCGCCCGTCGACCAGCGCCGCCTGCTGCACCTCCCCCGGAACCACCGCCGGCGACGGCGCCGGCAGCGCGCCCGGCCACGGCCCCGCCGGGCGCAACCGCTCGGCGGTGTCGTCGGCGTCGGTCAGGTCGGTGGTCGACGCCGGCACCCACCCGTACCGGTCCGCCGGCAGCCGCCCGCCCTGCCACGCCGGCACCAGCACGCCGGCATCGCCGACCAGCCCGGCCAGCCGACTGACGGCCCGCGTCGCCCGCTCGTCCGCCGCCGACGGACCACCCCACAACCGCAGCTGGTCACCGTCGTCACCGCGCACCTCGTCGGGCGTCAGCCGCAACAGCACGACCCCGGCCGTCGGCTCGTCCGACCCCATCCACCCGTCGAGCTGCCAGCGCACCCGCTCGACCATCGCCGCCGCCGACAGTCCGGCGGCCCGGTACCACGCCCGCTCGCTGCGCTCCCCGTGCTCGGTCTCGGCCGTCACCACCAGCCGGGTGCACACCCGGCCCTCGCCGCCCAACGAGGCGACGAGCTCGTCGGCGAGCTGCTTGCCGACGAACACCAATGGCTGCACCAGCTCGACCGGTTCGTCGAACGCCTGCTCCACACGTCGCTCCGGCGGCGGATCGCTGGCATCCGCCGGGCGATCGTCGTGACCGCCGGCCAGGCGGTGGGCGTGTCGACCGGCGGGCCCGAACCGCGCCAGCACATCGCTCGCCGGCACCGCCGCCAGGTCGCCGAGCCGGGCCAGCCCGAGCCGGGCGAACAGCCCGACCAGCTCGGCGTCGGCCTCCCCCAGGTGCCCCAGCCAGGCCACCGGCAACCGCTCGAGGAACCGGCCCGACCCGCCCGGCTCGACGACCACCACCCCGGACCCCGCCCGCCGGGCGGCCACGGCGGCGGCGAAGCGCCCGTCGGCCACCCCGACCCCGACCCCGGTGGCCTCGACGAGCGTCGACTCCCCGCGCACGGCAGCGACCACCCGCTCGGCCAATCGCTGGTCGCCTCCGAAGTAGCGCGACGGGCCCTTGGCATCGAGGCACAACCACCCCGGCTCGACCACCTCCAACCGGGGGACGAACCGCCCGACGGCTCGCACCACGGGCTCGAAGGCCCTGGCGTCGCGGTCGGGATCGTGGTCGAGCAGCACGACGTCCGGGCAGGCCTGCTGGGCGGGTCGACGGCGCTGGCCGTGGACGACACCCATGGCAGCGGCGGCCGGCGACCGTGCCACGACCCGGTTGGCCTGCAGCACGACCGCCGGTACCTCGGCCCGGACCCCCGCCGCCACCACCGGCCAGTCCGGGCACCAGACCGTGACGTACCGCACGGTCACCCCACGGAGCGCAACACGGGCACGGTCCCCACCTCACCGGCCACTGCCGCCACCGCCGTCACCCCACCGCCGGGACCGGGAAGCCACACGTCGACCTGTCGGGCCCGGGGCACGCGTCGTCCGGACGACACCACCGTGACCCGCCGCCGGCGCAGCCGCCCCCAGCCCTGCTCGACGCCTTCCCACACCGGTGCCGTGGCCTCCACCGTGAGGTCGACGGACACCGGCGACCCGCCGGGTGATGCGGCGCCGGGCGCGACCGAGAGCAGCACCCCCTCCCTGGCCTGCAACCGAGCCTGCACCCGCCGAGCAACGGCGGCCGGCACCCGCCGGGGCACCCTGGTGATGACGACCTCGAACCCGTCCAGCACGGCCCCCACCAGATCGGCCCACGACGTGCTGGATGCGTCCGGCCCGGGGTCGACGCGCACCATCCGCTCGAGCGGGATCCCCAGCTCGGTCGCCGCCTCGACGCCCAGCCACGGTACGTCGACGACGGCCAGCCACGCCCCCGCCGTGGTGGCCTCGGCGGCCAGGGCCAGGGCCAACGATGTGGCGGCGACCCCCCGGCACGCCACCGCCCGGCCGCGCACCAGCGCCCCGTCGGGGAACAGGGGCACCAACGGGTCGGCGACGGGCAGGGTGCGCTGGCGGGCGAGGGTCGTCGGGGCGACGGCTGTGACGGCTGTGGCGACGGCCAGGTCCATCACCACAGTCTACGAACGAGCGTTCGCAGCGGCAAGCGGTCGTTCCTGCGCCCGAACTGGGCGTCAACTCGACGGGATCGGTGCCAGAATCCCGGGCGCGGGGACCGACCATCTAGCCTCCCCGCCGATGGGTCAGCTGGTCGCCGTGACGGAGAAGCCGAGCCCGCTGCCCGGCGTCGTCCGCTTCGAGCTCAACCGGGCCCTGACCGGCATGGGCCACGAGCGCTTCCGCACCGCCGACGACGCCGCCGGGCCGCGCCCCGCCGCCGAGCTGGCCCGCCGCCTGTTCGCCACCGGGCAGGTCGACGCGGTGCACGTCTACTCCAACATCGTCACCGTCGACCTGGCCAAGGGCGGATCGCCGACGGGACTCTCCGACGTCGTGCGCAACCTCTACCGCTACTGGCAGCCGGGCATGGCACCGCCGTCGTTCGAGGACCTCGTCCCCGACGAGGAGCCGGTGACCGACGGTGCCCCCGCCGCTCCGTCGGGTGAGGGCGACGCCGCCCTGGCCGAGGCGGCCAAGCGCGTCCCGATGCATCTCCTCGAACGCAGCCGCGCCGCCCGCGAGCGCTGGAAGGCCAGCAACTAGCCATCCGAGGGTCTGCGGGCCGGACGGGGTGCCGGAAACCCTCGGGTGCGCCGAAACCCTCGGATGGGCAGGGCGGGGTCACACGGCGGTGAGCTGGTGGCGCACGACCCAGGCGGCGATCTCGGCCCGGCTGGACAGCCCGAGCTTGGTGAGGATGTTCGACACGTGGACGGCCGCCGTCTTGGGCGAGATGAACAGCCGCTCGGCGACCTGTCCGTTCGTCAGGCCGTCGGCCAGCAGCGCCGCCACCTCCTGCTCGCGAGCGGTCAGCTCGCCGTCGGCGCGCCCCGACGCACCTTCCAGCCGGCGGGCCAGCGCCTGGGCCCGGTCACGCCGGACCCCCGGCCACCGGGCCAGATCCTCGTCGATGGCCCGGCGCACCACGGCCAGCGCGCCGGCGCGATCACCGACGCCGAGCAACGCCTCGGACCGCGCCGTGCGCAGCGACCCGATGATGGGGCGGGCCAGGCGTTCGTCCAGCGCCTCCAGCACCGAGGCCAACGCGTCGGCGGCCCCCTGGTGATCGCCCTCGGCCAACCGCAGCAACCCATCGGCGTGGGCGTGGAACGCAGCTGCCGACGGGTGCTCGCCGAGCCAGGCGTCGAGCACCCTGGCCCGCACGACCGCCGGTTGCACCCCGGCCGAGAGCAGCTGCTCGACGATCCCGATGACGTGGTTCAGCGCCCATGCCGAGTCGTCGAGGGCACCGACCTCGGGCAGCTGTTCGAACAGCGACGCCACGGCGACTCGATCGCCGCGCGCCGACGCCACCGCCAGCTCGAGGCGCAGCGCGTGGAGCCGATGTCCCGATGGGCAACACGCGGCGAATCCGGCCTGGGCCTCGGCGGCGTCGGTCAAGCGCCCCTCCTCGAGCGCGTAGTCGACCTGCGCCGATGACACCACCTTGGCTGCCGAGCTCTGGCGCACCCACCACTGCGTGCCCTCCGCCGACACACGGCGCAGCGCCGCCAGGTCGCCGTCCCCGAACGCGGCGTCGACCTCCCACAGCAACGCCGTCCCGGTGCCCAGCTTGTCGAACCCGACCTTGCTGCTGACGTCTTGCATCTCGGCCCGCAGCGCGGCCGCTTCCTTCGAGTGCGCCGGCAGCAGCTCCAACCCGTTGTTGATCGCTCGTGTCAACAGGACGGAATCCCCCGCTCGCCGGGCGGCCGCCAACGCCTCCTCCAGCGCGGCAAGCGACTCGGCGCGCGGCCGGCCGGCGCTCATCGCCGTCGATCCGGCCCACTCGACCAGCGCTTTGGCCTCCGTCGCCGCGTCGCCCGTCGCACGGGCGTCGGCGAGCGCTCGTTCCGCCCAGTCGAGGGCGACGTCGGCCCGCCCGCTGATCATGTGCACCTGGGCGACGGCCGCCTCCGCCATCCCCCGCAGCCCGACGTCGTCGAGCGACGCCGCGAGCTGCTCCAGCTCGCCCAGCGCGTCGACCGACGCTGCATCGTCGCCGAGCTCGTGGTGCAGGCGGGCGACGAACCGGGTCGCCTCGACGCGGTCGGCCACCTCGACGGCGACCCGCCGCCAGCGCGTCGCCGTGTCGAGCGCCTCGTCCTGGAAGTCCAGCCGCCATGCCGCCTCGGTGGCCACGGCGAGCAGCTCCGGGTCGTTTGGCGCCTCGCCGAGTCCCTCAGCGGCCAATCGGAGCGCGGAGAACGTGAACCCCTGCTGCAGGTACCGCGCCGCGCCCTTGCGGGCGATCGCCGGCACCTCGTCGTGGCGGCCGGCGCCCTGGGCGTGGCGGGCCAACGAGGCGTGATCGAGCACGGCCGCCGTGCGCACCGCCTCGAAGCACCGCTCGTGCAGGCGTCGCCGCTCGCGACCGAGCAGCTGGTCGACGATGGCCTCGGCGACGAGGGCGTGGGAGAACCAGAACTGATCGTCACTCGTCTCGATGACGACGCCGGCGGCCGCCAGCGCCCTGAGGTCGTCGAGCAGTTCGTCCTCGGCGGCCTCGGTGACGATGCGCAGCGCGTCGAACGACGCCGACCGCCCGTAGACGGCGAGGGCTTCGACAAGTCGCCGGTGGCCGTGCTCGAGCTCGGCCACCTGCTGGCGGACGGCCTCCTCCAGCGACCACGGGAGGTCGGCTTCGAGCAGGTCGGACACGATGGCCTGCGGGCCCGCCGCCCGCAACAGCTCCTCGACGACGAACGGCACACCGCTGCTGCGCCGGAACAGCGCCTCGACCATCGCCGACGACGGCGACCGGTGGGTGACCGCGGAGATCGCCGCGACCATGGCGCTGACATCCGATCGGCAGAGGCGCTCGAGGCGGATCTGCTCGACGGAGTGGCGGCGCTCCAGCCGCAGCACCAGCTCGCCGCCGGGCTGACCGCGCACGAGGTCGGTCGGCCGGTAGGTGGCGACCAGCACCAGGTTCGGCCACGGCTGTTGAGCGATCCGGTCGATCAGGTTGGCGCTGGCGGCGTCGATCCAGTGCAGATCCTCGATCACCAGAACGGTGGGGCCGCGCTGCACGGCGGCGTCGATGCTGGCGAGCACAGCGTCGGCCTGTTCCTCGCCGGCCACCCCGTCGGGGACCAGGGCGGCGACGGCATCGAGCGGTCGGCTCATCGAGCCGGGCTGGGCCGAGACGCCGATGGCGGTGACGTCGGCGGGCATCGCACCGAGCACCTCGCGAACGAGGCGCGTCTTGCCGATGCCCGCCTCGCCGGACACGAGGGCGACGCTCGGTTGATCGCCGGTCATCACGTCGGCGGCGTCGATCAAGCCGACCAGGTGGTTGGTCGCGCTCGACCGCCCGACCATCACGGGGCTCATCCCGACGCGCCCGAGGAGCACGTGTCCGACGGTACCGCTGAACGACCGCCGGTCGAGTGAGTCAGGCGACACGGCGGTCGTCAGCGGCGCGCCGATCCCCTCGGGGAGGAAGTGGATCGACGAGGCGCAGTGCCGGCGCGGCCGGGAGTGCCGGGCGGCGCCGACGCCGACCGCGGACACGCCGGGCCGGTCGTGGCCGGGTCAGTTCGCTGCGCCGCTGCTCGGCGAGCTCGATGGTGAAGTAGGCGTGCATGGCACCGACGATGCGCCACTAAGGCACCGGCGCACATCGGGCGATCGACGTATTCGATCGCCTCGCTCGCTCCGAAGACTCCGCTCCTCGGCGTGGGCCGGGCAAGGCCGGCCTGGGCTGCCACGCCCGCTGCGGCACGAACGCTCGGGGACTGCATCGATCGCCTCGCTCGCTCCGAAGACTCCGCTCCTCGGCGTGGGCCGGGCAAGGCCGGCCTGGGCTGCCACGCCCGCTGCGGCACGAACGCTCGGGGACTGCATCGATCGCCTCGCTCGCTCCGAAGACTCCGCTCCTCGGCGTGGGCCGGGCAAGGCCGGCCTGGGCTGCCACGCCCGCTGCGGCACGAACGCTCGGGGACTGCATCGATCGCCTCGCTCGCTCCGAAGACTCCGCTCGCTCTCAGCGGGCCGGGCAGGGTGAACCTCCGGGGTTACACTTGTTCGACTCGATGCGTCTCCCTCGCACGCCGTTGCTGGGTCGGCTGACAGGGCCCGACACCCCCTGTGTGGTGCTGGTCGAGGCACCGGCCGGCTACGGCAAGTCTTGGCTGCTGCGTCGCGCCGCCGGCGATGGCGTCACCCGCCTGCGTGGGGTGGTCCCGTTGACCCGGCCGGAGGGCACGCTGGTCATCGACGACGCCCACCTCCTCGACCCTGATGGCATCGAGCGCCTGGTCGAGCTGATCGAGGACGCCGAGCCGGGCGACTCGAGCCGGCGGCTGTTCATCGCCGGCCGGCTGCTGCCCGACGAGGTGCTCGAGGTCGCCTCGCTGGCCGACGCGCTCGTCATCGACACCCACGCCATGTCGGTCACCCCGGATGAGGTCGAGGACGAGGAGCTGGGAGCGCCAGCAGAGCCGGCGGCCCAGGTCATCGAAGCCGCCAGCGGGTGTGTGCGGATCATCGCCACGTCTCTCGAGCAGAGCCACCGACTGGGCGGCGCCGACCCGGTGGCACTTGCCGCCCGCTTGGTCCGGGCGATGTCTTCTGAGGCGCTGCAGCGCCTGGAGGGGCGCGACGCCGCCGCGATCGGGTTGCTGGCCCGGGTCCCGGGCCTCGATCGTTCGCTGCTGGACCGGCTCGGTGGACCCGGCTTCGTCGCTCGCTCGCTCGCCGCTGGGGTGCCGCTGCGCCGTCAGCCGATCGGGGGCTTGGAGCTGGCGATGGCCGACGCCTTCCGGGCGATCCCCGTCGAGCGGTCGTCGGCGCAAGACCTCGCCGCCGCGCTGTTCGAGCGGGGGTGGGTCATCGAGGCGGCCAACCTCCTCCTCGACGTCGGCGAGCACCACGCGGCGACCCGACTCGTGATGGACCTCAGCGAGTCGATCACGGACACGGTCGAATCGCAGACGTTGCTCAACCTCCTGGCCCGGCTCGGTCCGGCGACGGAGCGCGAACCGCTGCTGCTCCTGCGCAGGGCGGCGGCGACCAGAGGGATCGGTCGGCTGGACGCCGCCGCCCGCGACGTCGATCGGGCGGTCACCCTGGCCGCCGCCGGTGACCCCGTGGTACGACGGCGCGTCTCCGTCGAGGCTGCCCGCGCCCATCTCGACGACGGCCGCCAGGCGGAGGCAGCGCAGATGGCCAAGCAGGCGCTGCTGGACCTCGGCGACGGCGAGGAGCGGACGTTCGCTCGCGCCTACGAGGTGCTCGCCGAGTGCGGAGCGACCTCCGACGCCCGGCACGATCTGCAACGCGCCGCCGAGTGCTACCGCATCGCCGCCGCGGCGTGGGAGGGCTGCGGCGAGCACGGCCGAGCCCGGGCCTGTCGACGAGATCTCGCCGTCGCCGCGCTCGTACCGCTCGGCCGGTACGACGAGGCCCTGGCCCACCTCAGCCAGCTGCAATCCGACACCGGTCTGACCGACGCCGAGCGCTCGATCACGACGCTCTACGAGGGCTTCGTCCTCGTCAACGCCAACCGGCTGGAGTCGGCGGAATCGCGCTTCGTGCGCGCCCTCGATCTCGGCTACGTGCAGGAGAACCCGCGACTGGTGGCCGCAGCCGCGTGGGGCCAGGCGCTCGTCGCCTCGCGTCGTGACGACCTGCAGACCGTCCTGCGCTGGATCTCCGCCGCTGAGAACACCGCCTTGAGCAGCGACGACGACACCGCCGGTGTCCCGTTCCTGTGCGACATGACCATGATCCTCGGTGCGCTCGGCGAGCTCGAGCGCGCCGAGCGCTACTACGTCCGCGCCGCCGCCCGACGATCCGTGTACCCCGACCAGATCAGGTCCACCGGGTTCATGCTCGACTGCCGGAAGGGCAAGCTGGGCGATCTCGAGTCGGCGCTGCGGTGCACGTCGCCGGCCGAGTGGTGGCGGGTCAAGCTGCTGGCGGCGTACGCAGCGGCGTGCAACGGCGACGTCGACACCGCCCGACGCCTCGCTGCCGAAGGCCACGACGAGCTCGTCGCCCTCGGCTTCAGCGACCCGGAATCGATGGGCGAGGCGCGCCTGACCCGCCGTCTGCACGAGATGTTGACCCGGCCGGCCGCTCCGGTCGTCCCGGAGTCGGAGCCGGTCACACCGATGCGTCGTCGCACGACGGCTTCCGCGCCGAGCGGACTGCGCCTGACGGTCATCGGCGAGCCGATGACCGTCGTCGATGGCGACGAGCACACGATCGTCCCAAACGGCAACCCGCAACGGCTCGTCGGTGTGGTCGTCGCCAGTGGCGGTTCGGCCACCTTCGATCAACTCGGTGAGTCGATCTGGCCGGGTGAGGACGTCGAGACCAGCCGCACCCGGCTGCGCAACGTGCTGTTGCGGTTGCGGCGCGCCGTCGGCGACGTGATCGTGCGCTCGGGGTCGGGCGTGCGACTTGCCCCCGGCGTCTCGTGCGACCTGCTCGAGTTCGAGCGCTTGGCCGCCGACGCCCTCTCCTCGGCACGGGCCGATCCCGATCTCGCCGGCCGGTTGGCCCACGACGCCATCGACGCCGGAGATGGGCGGGTGTTCGTCGATTTCGAGTACGACGAGTGGGCGGTGAGCGCCCGCCGCAGCGCCGAGCAGCAGCTCATCGGGTTGTTCGATCTCCTCTCGGTGCAGGCCGAGGACGCCGACGACCTGCCACTCGCACAGTCCCTGGCGGAACGAGCGTTGCGCCTCGATCGGTACACCGACTCTCGGTACGTGCGCCTGGCCGAGCTCCTCACACTGCAGGATCGCGTCGCCGCTGCGATCGCCGTACTGGACGACGCCGCCGAGGTGGCGAGGGAGATGGGTGGAGCGCTGCCGAGCTCAGCGCGCCATCGGCGTCAGGAGCTCGTCAGGGGGAAGGCAGCGGGCGCCTGAGGCACCGCACGCTGCACAAGGGGGGATGGGGTGAACGGAAGGTCGATCAGGGGCTGATCACCAGCGGCGAATGCCAACCTTTGTAGCGGTGGCGCGAACGGAAGACGTGGTGATGTAGCCCATGTCAACATGATGCCGGGCCGCCGTACCCGCCTCGTCCCATCACGTTCGAGGGACGCGAGTCGACGGCGTTGCGACCGCAGAGGGGTCAGATGTGGGCCATGACGCTGATCTCTGACTCCACCACGCCGCTGTGGACGGAGCCACCTCGTCCCAGTGCGACTCCGACGCTGCGCATCGGTCGTGGATCGGTGGTGGCGTTGCGCTACCGCCCGGTGATCACGACGGGCGAGCTGATCGAACGGACGATGATGGACAGCGACCAGCTGGTCGCCGGGCGGGACGCCGCCGAACGCCCGTGCTGGATCCCGGCCCGGGCCGTGTGGTCGGACGCCGACGGCAACGCTGATCCCCAGCATCCGCGCCCGGTCGGGCTGGCCACTGCACGGACCCGGGAGGGTGCGCTGCTGACGGGCATCAGCGACCGGCTCGGCTGGGAGGCGCTGAAGGCGTGGGAGCTCGACCGCGAACTGCCGGTCCTCGCCGGGCTCGTGAACAGCGATGCCGACGATCTGGAGGTGCTCGACGGGCGTCTCGACCACGGCGTACCAACCGTGCTGATCGTCGGTCAAGAGACTGCTCGCTGGGGGGCCGGTGCGACGTGGGCCAACGCGGTGCATCGGGCGCTGTTCGGCGACGACGGGCGCATCGGCGACGCCGATGAGGTCGACGTCGTCGTGGGGCGGCTCGACCGGGCCGGGCTCGGCGTGGTCACCGTCGACCTGGCAACGCCCCTGATCAGGAAGGCTGGCGTGGTGCGTTACTCCGTGCAGCTCGTCGCGAACGACGATCCGGGACGGCGGTGGGACGCCTCGACGGTCGACTGACCCAGGTGGCGGCGGTGGTGAACGGCGTGTCGAGCGAGTCCGCAACGCTCGGCCTCGTGAGCTGCCCGTCGACTGTGTGAAGTTGTCCGCCCGCCCTTCGCACGTCGTCGGGATCGACAGCTCGGCGCTGTGACCCCCGCCGCCACCAGCAAGTGCAGCGTGAGTGAACCAACGGGGAGCAGGTTTCCTGCTCCCCGTTGCTGCGTCGCCACCCGGCACCGCGTACCGTCTGCCCCGTGATCAGCATCGACGACTTCAGGGCCGAGGTCACGGAGTTCCTCAACGCCAACGCCGAGCTGAAGCAGGCCGAGCGCCGCTTCGTGTGGGGCCAAGGACCCGACAAGGTCGCCATGTTCGAGGAGCGCGACCGGGACGCCGAGCTCGAGCTGTTGGCCGAGGCCCAGAAGTGGCGGGCCAAGCGGTTCGACGCCGGGTTCGGGTGGATCACCGGCCCGGACGAGTTCGGCGGGCGCTCCTTGCCGGCGTCGCACCAGCGGGCCTACGACGCGCTGGAGAGCCGCTACGACGTCCCCAACCAGGGGTTCTTCGCGATCGGCCTGGGGATGGTGGCGCCGACGATCCTGGCCCACGGATCGACCGAGGCCAAGGAGCAGTACCTGCGGGCGATGTACCGGGCCGACATCGTCGGTTGCCAGCTGTTCTCCGAGCCGGGGGCCGGCAGCGACCTGGCCAGTCTGCAGACCCGCGCCGTGCGCGACGGCGAGGAGTGGGTGCTGACCGGGCAGAAGGTGTGGACGTCGGGGGCCCAGTACAGCGACATCGGCGAGGTCATCGCCCGTACCGACGCCGACCAGCCAAAGCACCGCGGCCTGACCGGGTTCATCGTCGACATGCGCGCCCCGGGCGTCGAGATCCGCCCGTTGCGGCAGATGACCGGCGGCGCCAGCTTCAACGAGGTCTTCTTCAACGACGTGCGGATCCCTGACGACCACCGGCTCGGCGACGTCAACAACGGCTGGAACGTGGCGCTCACGACGCTGATGAACGAGCGGGCGGCGATCGGCGCCGGCGGCGCCGGCGGTGGGACGTCCGGTCTGCTCAGTCGCGCCATCGAGATGACCAAGGCGTTCGGCCTCAACGACGATCCGCTGGTGCGCCAGCGGCTGGCCGACCTGATCGTGCACTCGCGGGTCAACCAGTACACGAACCAGCGGGCGCTGGACAAGATCCGCGCCGGCCAGACCCCTGGGCCCGAGCTGAGCATCGCCAAGCTGGCCGGGACGCAACTGGCGATGGCGCTCAGCGACTTCGTGGGCACCGTGCTCGGTCCGAAGCTGACCGCGGACACGGGCGAATGGGGCACCTACGCGTGGTCGCAGTTCGTGGTCGGCAACCCAGGGATGCGTATCGCCGGGGGCAGCGACGAGGTGATGCGCAACATCGTCGGCGAACGCGTGCTCGGCCTCCCGAAGGAGCCCGGCATCGACACGACCAGCCCGTTCCGCGACCTCAAGGTCGGCACGCAAGCCTGACCCGGTCGGCGGCTGTCACTCCTCGGCGGGGCCCTGGCGGGTCCCGCCGACGACGAAGACCAGGGCGCCGAGGGCGGCGGCGGCCGCTGAGGCGATGAGGATGCCGACCCGGGCGGCGTCCCCCAGCACGTCGTCGCCTTCGAACGCCAGCCCGGTGACGAACAGCGACACGGTGAAGCCGATCCCGGCGAGGGCAGCTGCGCCGACGAGCTGGCGCCATCCGGTGCCGTTGGGCAGCGCGGCGAGCCCGAGTCTGGTCGCCAGCCAGACGAACCCGGTGATCCCGACGATCTTGCCGACGACCAGGCCGACGACCACGCCGGCCACCACGCGGGGTGCCGCCCCGACGCCGTCGCCGCTCAGCGCGATGCCGGCGTTGGCCAGCGCGAACAGCGGCACGATCAGGTAGCTCGTCCACGGGTGGAGCGACTCGATCAGCCGCTCGCAGGTCGACACCGAGCGCCTGATCGCCGTCGCCGTCGTTCGCACCTCCTCGACGGAGAGCTCGTGGCGATCCTCCAAGGCGTCGACGATCGCACCGGCTTCGATCTCCGACTGCTGCGGTCGCGCCGGCGCCAGCAGTCCCATCACGACGCCGGCGATGGTGGCGTGGACGCCCGACTCGTAGACGGTCAGCCACAGCGCCAACCCGGCGAGCACATAGAGCGGGGGCGCGGCGACGCGCAGCACCCGCAGGGCGATGACGGCGGCGACGATCGCCGCGGACAGCGCCAGTGGCGCGAGCTCGATCCCCCCGCTGTAGAAGACGGCGATCACGACGATGGCGCCGATGTCGTCGACGATCGCCAACGTGAGGAGGAACACCTTGAGGGCAGTCGGGACGCGCCGGTCGAGGACGGCCACGACGCCCAGGGCGAACGCGATGTCCGTCGCCATCGGGATGCCCCAGCCCTCGCCACCGGGCCCACCGAGGTTGATGACTGCGTAGAGCATGGCGGGGACGGCCATGCCGCCGAGCGCGGCCATCGCCGGCAGGGCGAGGTTGCGCCGGTCGCGCAGCTCGCCGGCCACCAGCTCGCGCTTGATCTCCAGCCCGACGACGAAGAAGAACACGGCCATCAGCCCGTCGTTGACGACGTGCAGCAGGTCCTCCTCGAAGCGGAAGCTCCCCACGGTCACGTCGACCCGCGTCGACCACAGCTGGTCGTAGGCGTCCGACCACGGTGAGTTGGCCCAGACGAGGGCGACGACCGTCGCGGCGACGAGCAGGATGCCGCCGCTGGCCTCGACGCGCAGGAACTGGGCCACCGGACGCGCCAGCCGGGCGAGCGTCGAGCCCCCGTGCAGGAACGTCTCGGGGACGACGCTGGAGGGGTGGCGGCCGGCGGGCATGTCGTCTCCTGGGGTCAGGTGGTCGAGGTGCCGACCAGACTTCCCGGCGCGCCAGCGGGCAGCCTACGTGCACTGACCCCCCAGGCCTGCGGCCGGCCGTGACCGCGCCATGCGGTGAGCGGTGAGGGCACTGTGTGCCCTCACCGCTCACCGCGTCGGTCTCGACTGGCCAGCTCGTCGACGGTGTCGACCCGGCTCGGGATGCGCCGGGCGAGGTACGTCGCCCGGGCGAGGAGGAACGCGCTGATCGGCAGCGTCAGCAGTTGGAGCAGCGCGGCGCCCACCGCCGAGGTGATGTCGTTGGCGTTGCCCAGCACGAACGCCGATCCGAGCGCCACGAGGACGAGCCCGACCGTCGACGCCTTGGTCAGCGCGTGCATGCGGGCCAGCGCGTCCGGGAAGCGAAGGACGCCGATCGCCCCGAGCAGGACGAGGATCGCGCCGGCGAGCGTGATCGCTTCGCCCACTACTCGCCCTGACCTTCGATGAACCGAGCGACGATCGACGTGCTGACGAACGACACCAGCGCCAGCACGACGGCGGCGGGCAGGAACGCCCCCCGCCCGGTGTCCATGGCATCCACGATGATGATGCTCATCCCGGTGACGATCATCCCGTCGATCCCGATGACACGGTCCGACAGGGACGGCCCGACGATCGTCCGCAGCGCGAACAGGCCGGCCGCCACCCCGAGCACCACGTAGCAGGCAGTGGTCATCGTCGACCTCCCGAACGCAGGAAGGAATCCTGGGCGGCGATCGCCTGGCGCGAACCGAAGGCCCGCACGACGAGGTCGGTCAGCCGGTGGATGTCGCGCCGCACCTCCTCGACGTCGTGGAGGTGGAGGACGTGGACGTACAGCTCGGGCGGGTTCTGGGTCAGCTCGATCGGCATCGTGCCGGGCGCCAGCGCCAAGAGGTTGGTGATCAGCGTCACCAGCTCGTCCGAGCAGTCCGGCAGCGGGACGCCGACGATCCCGGTGCGGATCTGCGAGCCGCGCGACAGGACCTCCCTCGTCAGCACCACGTTCGAGGCGACGGTCGAGACGATGACGTGGCCGATGAGCCGGAGGATCGCCAGCGGCCGCACCGGAGGCCATCGTCGCCCGCGCCCGGCGCGCAGGCCCGGGACGACGAGGACGATGGCAGCGCCCACGACGAGGCCGGAGATCACGTTGGCCGCCGAGGCAGAACCCCACAGCAGCACCCAGATGAAGTCGAGGGCGAGCACGAAGAGCACGGTCCTCATTGGTGCACCCTGACGAACTGCGACGCGATCAAGCACACTGGGGTGCACCAATGAGCCGAAGACCGTGCCTGATGGTTCGCTCGCTCGAAGACTCGCTCGCTCACGGGCGTAGGACCTCCTGCAGGTAGGTCGACGGGTCGATCAGGTCCGCCGCCGCCCGCTCGCTGAGCCGGTACACGGGCCCGGCGGCGAGCCCGAGGGCGAGCGTGATCGCTACGAGCCCCAGCGTCGGGATGGTCATCAGCACCGGCGGGCGACGGGTCCGCACGACCGGCTCGGGATCGGCGTCCGGGCCGACAGGCGGGTCCGGTGGGTCGGCCGGCGACGCCTCGACGGGGCGCCAGAACACGCTGATCCAGATCTTGAACATCGAGAACAGCGTCAGGAAGGCCACCACCACACTCGTGGCGAACACCGCCCACTCCCCTGCCCCGGCGGTCGCCTCGAACAGCCCCAGCTTGGCGACGAAGCCCGAGAACGGCGGTATGCCGGCGAGGCTCAGCGCCGGCAGCAGGAAGACCACGGCGACGAGCGGAGCGGTCGTGGCCATGTTGCCCAGGCGGGCCAGGCGACTCGAGCCGCCGACGTGCTCGATCAGCCCGCCGGCGAGGAACAGGCTCGTCTTCGCCACGATGTGGTGGACGATGTAGAAGACGGCGCCGGCCAGACCGGCCACGGTGAACAGGCCGAGGCCCATCATCATGTAGCCGATGTGGCTGACGATCTGGAACGACAGGATGCGCTTGACGTCCTCCTGGGCGATCGCCCCCAGCACGCCGACGACCATGGTCAGCCCGGCGATGACGAGGATGAGGGTGGCGGGACGGCTGTCGGCAGGGAACAGCAGCGTCTGGGTGCGGACGATGGCGTAGACGCCGACCTTGGTCAGCAGGCCGGCGAAGATCGCCGTCACGGCGACCGGCGACGTCGGGTAGCTGTCCGGCAGCCAGAAGTACAGCGGCACGATCGCCGCCTTGATGCCGAAGACCACGAGGAACAGGCCGGCGAGTGACGCCCGCACACCCCCCGGCAGCTCGACGATGTGGCCGGCCAGGTCGGCCATGTTCATCGTGCCCGTCGACGCGTACACGAACGCGAGAGCGACGAGGAACAGCACGGAGGCGACGAGGCTGACCACCACATACGTCATGCCCGAGCGGACCTGCTCGACCCGTCCGCCGAGCGTCATCAGGACGTAGCTCGCCGTGAGCATCATCTCGATGGCGACGAACAGGTCGAACAGGTCGCCGGTCAGGAACGCCGCCGACACGCCGGCGGCCAGGATCATGTAGACGGACTGGAAGCCGACGTGGCTGCGCTCGACGCCCGGCTGCCCGATGGCGTACACGAGGACGGCCAGCAACATCACGGACGCGGTGAGCAGCATGATCGCCGACAGCCGATCGGCGACCAGGGTGATGCCGATCGGCGCCGGCCAGTCACCGGCCTGGCTCACCACGACGCCGTTGCGGTCCACCTCCACCAGCACGGCGACGGCCACGCCGACGAGGATCGACATCGTCGTGATGCCGATCACCCGCTGGACGGTGCGGGACCGGCCGAACAGGATCGACAGGGCGGCGGCGAGCAGCGGCAACAGGATCGGGGCGGCGAGCAAGGAGTTCATCGGCGCTCGTCCTCGACCTCGGTGTCGACGGACCCGACGCCGACGTTGCGGTCATCGATGTCGTCGGGGACCTCGTCGTCGTGGGTCAGCAACCAACTGCGGTACGCCAGCGCCAGCAGCAGCGCCGTGGTCCCGAAGCTGATGACGATGGCCGTGAGGACGAGGGCCTGGGGCAGCGGATCGGCGAACGAGGACGCGTCGGCGGTCCCGACCAGCGGGGCGGTGCCTCGTTGGGAGGTGCTGACGAAGATCACGTTGGCGCCGTGGCCGATCAGCCCGAGCCCGATGATCAGCCGCGACAACTTGCGCTGCAGCAGCAGGTAGGTCCCCACGCCGAACAGGACGGCGGCAGTGAAGGCGAGGAGCAGGCTCATGTCCCGCCGTCCATCGGCGTCTTGGCCACAGCGGTACGGCCGAACAGGACGGCGGCGGTGAAGGCGAGGAGGAGGCTCATGTCCCGCCGTCCACCGGCGTCCCGCCGGCCGCATCGTCGCCGAAGGACTCGAACACCATCATCGCCAGGCCGATGACGACGAGGTACACGCCGATGTCGAACACAAGCGTCGACGTCACCTTGACCGTGCCGAGCAGAGGCAGGTCGAACGTCAGCGCACCGGCATCGAGCACGGGACCGCCACCGAGGGTCGGCACCACCGCGGTCACGACAGCGACCAGCAGGCCGGCGCCGAGCACGAGCCATGGCCGTCCGCGCGACAGCTTGCGGACCTCGGCGAGACCGCCCTGTGAGTAGCGCAGCGCGAGCGCCGCACCGGCGACGATGCCCCCCACGAACCCGCCCCCGGGCTGGTTGTGCCCGGCGAAGAGCAGCCAGATCGAGCCGACCATGACGGCGGCGAACACGATGCGCACGGACACGTCGATGGTGACGAGCCGGGTCAGCGGGACCGGTGGGGGCACGACCTCGATATCGCCGTGCGACGGCCGAACACCCGCCGGCCGCCGCCCGGCGCGGGCCAGGGCGACGGTGCCGATGGCGGCGGCGGCGAGCACCGTGATCTCGCCGAGCGTGTCCAGGCCGCGGAAGTCGACGAGGATGACGTTGACGACGTTGCGGCCGTCGCCCTCCGGCAAGGCGTCGTCGACCATCGTGTCCGAGACGTCGGTGGGTGGGTCGATCCCGCCGACGGCCAGCGTCATCGTGAACGCGGCGAGGCCCACCACGACGGCGACGGCGACGCGCAGCGTCCGGCGGATCGGCGCGGTGCGCGACTCGAACCGATCAGGGAGCCGGCGCAGGACCAGCACGAACAGCACAGTCGTCAGCGTCTCGATGGCCACCTGCGTCAGCGCCAGATCGGGAGCGCCCTGGGCGACGAACAGCGCCGCCATGGCGTACCCGGTCAACCCCAGGAACAGCGCTCCGGCGAGGCGGCGGCGCACGATCGCTGCGGCCAACGCCATGGCGATCAGCACCGCCGAGATCGGCACGTGGGCCGGCAGCTCGACCAGCTCCGGCCAGCCCGGCCACCAGGGCCCGCTGAGCAGCAGCAGACCCGGCACGATGGCGGCGGTCAGGAGGATGACCCCGAGGTAGACGGGCAACGACCCGGGCTGCGCCACCATCGTGCACGCGGTTGGCGATCACGTTGAGCCCGCGCAGCGAGGCGCGGTACCCGTCGGCGGTCGAGGGCACCGTCCACTGGCGGCCGCCCGACGGCCGCCAGCGCCGACGGCCGACGACGATCAGGGCGCCGCCGCCGATGGCCGCCGCCGACAGCGCCAACGGCAGGTTCCAGCCGTGCCAGACGGCCAGGTGCACCGGCTCGAGCAGCGGCCCGATGGCCCGAGCGGATGCGTCGACGAGACCGTCGGCGAGGGCGGGCCACATCCCGAGCAGCACCGTGAGCGCGGCCAGCACGACGGCCGGTGCGGCGAACGTGAGCGCCGGCGCCGGCCCTCCTGCGACCGGGCTGTCGGCATCGCGTCCGAGGCACCCGCTGACGAACCGGTAGCTGTACGCCACCGTCAACGCCGACCCCACCACGACGGCCGCCAGCGCCAGACCGCCGCCGCCACCGCCGCCGGTCAACGCCTCGAAGGCCGACTCCTTGGCGACGAACCCGATGAGCAGCGGGATCCCGGCCATCGACGCGGCGGCGATCACGGCCGCGACGGCCGTTGGCCCCCAACCCGGACCGGGCCGGGGGACGTGATGGAGCTGGCGCGTGCCGTGCTGCTGGTCGAGGATGCCGACGACCATGAACGCCGTCGCCTTGAACGCGCCGTGCGCCAACAGCAGCACGCCGCCGGCGACGGCCGCCTCGGGGGTGCCCCACCCGAGGATCGCCACCATGAACCCCAGCTGGCTGATCGTTCCCATCGCCAGCAGCAGCTTCAGATCGGTCTGGCGCAGGGCCCGCAGCCCGCCGGCGATCATCGTCAGCACTCCGACGCCGACGACGACCGGGCGCCACCAGCCGAGGCCGACGAACGCCGGGGCCAGCCGGCCGATCAGGTAGACGCCGGCCTTGACCATCGTCGCCGAGTGCAGGTAGGTGCTGACCGGCGTCGGCGCGACCATCGCCGCCGGCAACCAGCTCTGGAACGGGTACTGCGCCGACTTCGTGAACGCCCCGAGCAGCACGAGGACCAGGGCCACGGTGGTCAGCGCGCTGTCCGGCGGGTCGTCCAGGATGGTGCTCAGCCGGAACGTGCCGCTCTCGACGCCGAGGATGAGGAACCCGGCGAGCATCGCCAGCGCACCGGCGCCGGTCACCAGCAGGGCCTGCAGCGCCGCCGCCCGGGCCTTGGGGTCCCGGTGGCGATCGCCGATCAGCAGGAACGACGTGATCGACGTCAGCTCCCAGAACCCGTAGAGGACCAGCAGGTTGTCGGAGACGACGAGCCCGGCCATGGCGCCGCCGAACAGCACGAGCAACCCGAGCAACCGGGTCGGCAGCGACGAGAAGTAGCGCCAGGAGTAGGCGACCACGAGCGCGCCGATCCCGGCGACGAGCAGCAGCATGAGGCCGGCGAAGCCGTCGATCCGCAGGTCGAGGTCGAGCCCGAGCTCGCTGACCCACGAGACCGATTCGTCGACGCCGGCGGCGACGTCGGCGCGGCGCACCGTCAACCACACCAGCGTGGCGACGAACGGCGCCGCCGCCACGACGTAGGCGATCGCTCCCAGCCGGCGCCCGGCCGCCAGCACGACCAGCCCGCAGGCCAAGAAGGCGATCAGCAGCGCGAACATCGCGGACCGCTCCCGGGGCTCGTCGCTCGCCGGGCCTTCAGCAGCATGTCCCGCCGCACCATACCGGTGCCCCCGTCAGCGGTCGGTCGTGGCTCGTGCGCCCGATCCCCATCTGGGCGCGCACGTTCCCGACGTCGAGAACGTCAGCGCCCAGAAGGCGAAATGAGAACCTCCGCGCCCAGTTACAGCGCACTGGCCAGCAGGGCCGGGAACTCGTCGGGAGTGCAGGCCAGCACGGTCGCGCCGAGGGCGGCGAGGGCGGCGGCCTCGTGGTGGTCGTGGGCCGGCGCGCCGTCGTCGGACAGGGCGAGCAGCACGATCACGGCCACCCCGTCACGCACCAGTTCGGCGACGCGGGCTTGCATCGCGCCGGGTGCGCCGCCGTCGAACAGGTCGCTGACCAGCACCAGGACGCTCTGGCGGGGTCGCGTGATCAGTCGCCGGCAGTAGCCGAGCGCACCCCCGATGTCCGTGCCGCCGCCGAGCTGCACGCCGAACAGCACGTCGACGGGATCGTGCAACAGCGGCGTCAGGTCGGCGACCGCGGTGTCGAACGCCACCATCGACGTGCGCAGCGTGGGCAGGCGGGCGAGCACGCAGGCGAACACCGACGCGTGGACGACGCTGCCGGCCATCGAGCCGCTCTGGTCGACGGCGATCACGACGTCGCGGGCCAGGCTGCGCTGGTGGCGGCCGAACCCGATCAACTGCTCGGGCACCAGGGTCGCCCGCTCGGGCACGTAGTGGCGCAGGTTGGCGCGGATCGTGCGCAGCCAGTCGATGTCGGCCGGGCGCGGCCGGCCGGTGCGGCTGGCCCGGGCCAGGGCGCCGCGAACGGCCTGGCGGGTGCGGTCGGCGATGCGCGCCTCGAGCTGGTCGAGGACCTTGGCGACGACCTGGCGCGCCGTCGCCCGTGTCTCGTCGGGGAGTGCCCGGTTCAGCTCGACGAGCAGCGTCACGAGGTGCAGGTCGGGCTCCAGCTCGCCGAGCAGCTCGGGCTCGAGGAGCAGCTGGCGCAGGTCGAGGCGCTCGACGGCGTCTCGTTGCATGACCTGGACGACCGGCGTCGGGAAGTACGTGCGGATGTCGCCGAGCCAGCGGGCGACGGACGGCGCCGATCGGGCCAAGCCGGCCGCCCTCCCGGCGGTCCGCCCGCGACCGGGACGGCGGTCGTACAGCGCGCCGAGCGCGCCGTCGATGCGACGGTCGTCGCCGCGCAGCTTCGTGCCGGTGCCGTCGGCCTCGCCCCCGCCGAGCAGCAGGCGCCACCGCCGCAGCCGTTCGGCCTCCGACACCCGCGTCATGCGTCACCCCCCTCACCAGGCGCCAGGCCGAGCATCGAGCGCACCGTCGCCAGTGCGGCCAGGGCCCGCTCGGCGTCGATGTCCGGGCCCATCGGGGCCGCCCGTTCGACCCGCCCGGTGGCGAGCAGCGCCCCGAGCTGGCGTCGCTCGGCGGGCTCGAAGGAACCGAACGTGCGCCGCAGGAGCGGCACCACGGCGGTGAAGCCGTCCGGCGAGAGCGCGCCGATCCAGGTGTCGACGAGGGCTCGCAGCTGCGCATCGTGCAGCAGGACTGTTCCGCTGCCGGCCAGGAACCCTTCGACGAACGAGGCGCCGTCGGCCGGCGGGGTTCCCGCCGTCAGCGCCCGGCCGAGCCGGCGCTCGACCTCGTCGGGCGCCCACCAGCCGGCGTCGTGCAGCAGCCTGGTGGCCCGTCCCTTGACCGACCCGTTGACCCGTCCCGCTCCGACCAGCTGGGCCAGGACGGCCGGCCAGGCGCCGCGGCGCGCCGGGTGGTCGACGACGGCCAGCGCCGCCTGCACCTCGCTGAGCCGCTCGACGAGTCGAGCGGCGGCGTCCTCGTCCAGGGCGAGGCTGGCCCGTGGCAATCCGGCGAGGACGCGGACCACCAGCTCGTCGAAGACGGCCGCCAGCCCGGCGGCATCGGTGCGACGGGTGTCGCCATAGCGCTGGGACGCGGCCAGCGGGCCCATCGCGTCCATCAGCTCGGCGACATCTGGGGCGTCGGCAGCCAGCGCGCCGAGGCGGGTGACGGCCGGGCCGACCGCATCGGGGAGGTCGGCGAGCAGGGCCCGCTCGACCACCTGTGACGCCTCTCCGAGCAGGGTGGCTGCGGCGGCGCGTTCCACGAGCCGTGCCGTGGCCGCCGACGCGACGGTCGTGCCGTGGCCCGCCTGCTCGACGACGCGCACCGACAGCTCGGGATCCCACTCGACCCGCCACGTCTCGCGGAACGTGCCGCTCGACCCGCGACCCTCTTCGAGGACGCCCCACGGGATGTCCAGCGCGGCGGCGCGGTGCAGCAGGCGCGACCGGCGCAGCCCGTTGGGCGTCCGGACGTCGAGCTCGACGGTCCGCCCGACCGGATCCGGCGGCAGTCGGGCCGTGCGCTGGGCGGCGGCGAGATCGCGAGCCAGCGGGACCTGCGGCGCGTCCGGCGGCACCTGCCCGATGGCGTCACCGATCACCAGCTCGTCGAGCACGACCGGCAGCCCGCCGAGCACCGAGTCGGCGGCGTCCAGCACCTCGGCCAGCCCTGGTCGTGGGCGGTCGCGCAGCACGGCCAGCGTCGTGGCGACGCGAGAGGCGGCGATCAGGTGGTCGGGCGATGCCGGCATGCCCCGCCGCCGGAGGGTGTGTGCGGCGTCGACGAAGAACCGCGACACCCCCTCTGGACCGGGATGGTGGAAGACGTGCTCGTACCACCCCGGGCTTGGCACACCGGCGCCGTACCCGCTGGCCAGCCGCAGCCGGCGATGGGTCCATGGCACCCACGTGACGTCGACCTTGACCGTTGGCCGCCCGCGCAGGAGCGCACGATCCGCCGCCAGGGTGGAGACGGCAGGGTCGAGCGCCGGCACGTGCCACGCCCCGCAGACCACGACGACGGTGGTCGCGTCGGCGAGGGCACGACGGATCTCCTGGCGCATGTGGGCCTCACGGCGGGCCTCGCGCCGCCCGGTCGGGAGCCCGGCGCGCACGGCGGCCATCGCCTCGCCGACGGCGTCGAAGGCGGGCTGCCCGTCACCACGGTGCTCGACCAGGTCCTCCCACCACCGCTCGGCGTCCGGTTCGCCTGCCGCCGCAGCCAGCTGGGCGAGCGGATCGATCGGCCCGTCGCCCGTTGTCAGCTCCGCCGGGTCGTCCAGCTCGCCGCCGGCCAGCGTCGAGCGCAACGGCAGGTCGATCGCCCGCAGTTCGACGCCGTGGTCGACGGCCCAGCGCGCCGCCTGCCACTCCGGGCTGAACGAGGCCAGCGGCGCGAACACCGCCCGCTCGGGCCGAGCCACGACGTAGCCGAGCAGGGCGACCGGCGGGATCAGGCCCGGGTGACCGATCCACGCCAGCGCGGGGCCGGCGTCGGCCGGCGCCTCGACCAGCACGAGGTCGGGCCGCAGCTCGTCGAGCGCGGTGCGCACCGAACGCGCCGAACCGGGTCCATGGTGACGGATCCCGAGGAGGTGGAGCCCGGCGCCACCACCTCGGCGGCCAGCCTCGGCCACCACGGCGGCGTGCTCAGGCGAGCTGGCGACAGGCGTCGTAGAAATCGCCCCAGCCGTCCCGATCGCGCACCACCCCCTCGAGGTACTCGCGCCACGCCACGTCGTCGTGCAGGGGATCACGCACCACGGCGCCGACGATGCTGCCGGCGACGTCGGTCGGGTGCAGCGTCCCGTCGCCGAAGTGGGCCGACAGGGCCAGCCCATTGGTGATGACGGAGATCGCCTCGGCCGTGGACAGCGTGCCGGTCGGCGTCTTCAGGCTGGTGCGGCCGTCCGTGGTGACGCCGTCGCGCAGCTCGCGGAAGATCGTGACGACGCGCCGGATCTCGTCGGCCGCCGCAGGGACGTCGGGGAGCCCGAGCGAGCTGCCCAGCTCGGCGACGCGCTGGGCGACGATCGCCATCTCCTCCTCGGGGCTGGCGGGCAGCGGCAGCACGACGGTGTTGAACCGGCGGCGCAGCGCGCTGGACAGCTCGTTGATGCCGCGGTCACGGTCGTTGGCCGTGGCGACAAGGTTGAAGCCCTGGACGGCGGCGACCTCGGTGTCCAGCTCGGGCACGGGGAGCACCTTCTCGGACAGGATCGTGACCAGGGCGTCCTGGACCTCGGATGGCATCCGGGTCAGCTCTTCGATGCGCACCAGCTGACCGGTCCGCATGGCGCGATAGACGGGGCTGGGAACGAGCGCCGCTTCGCTCGGGCCGTCGGCGAGCAGGCGGGCGTAGTTCCAGCCGTAGCGCAACGACTCCTCGGTCGTGCCCGCCGTGCCCTGGACGAGCAGCGTCGAGTCCCCGGAGATCGCAGCCGTGAGGTGCTCGCTGACCCACGTCTTCGCCGTGCCCGGCACGCCGAGCAGGAGCAGGGCCCGATCGGTCGCCAGGGTGGCGGCGGCGATCTCCATCAAGCGGCGCGACCCCACGTACTTCGGGCTGATCACGGTGCCGTCGGACAGCTCGCCGCCGAGGAGGTAGGTCACCACAGCCCACGGCGAGAGCCGCCAGTTGGGAGGGCGGGGCCGATCGTCGGTGGCGACGAGCGCAGCGAGCTCGGCGGCGTACTGGTCCTCGGCGTGCGGGCGGAGGATCGACACCGTCACCGTGCCACCCGTTCGCTCGCCCACTCGGGCCGGTGCGTGGGCGGTCGGCTCGGACGCTCGCTCACAACAGCTCCTGGCGCATGAGGTGGCGTTGCTCGGCCAGGTCGGCGAGGGTGTGGACCAGCCCGACAGCGCTGGTGCTGTCGCTCGCCCGCAGCCGCGTGGCGAGGGGGCGGCAAGCGTCGGGCCGCATCCGGGCCACGAAGTTGATCAGCACTGCTCGGTGGGCGACCCCGAAGGAACCGTCGGCAAGGCCGGCGGTGATGGATGCCGTGATGTCGTCGGGCGGTGCCGTGAGCAGGGCCAGCAGCGCCGGTGGCACGGCCAGCGCCGGCAGCCCGTCGACACCGAGCTCGGACGGCGGCGGGGAGCGGCGGGCGGCGGGAGCGAGCGCCGGGCGCTGATCGATCAGCCAGCCGGCCAGCGGCTCGCCGATCCGCACGACGCACGCGGCGCGTGCTGCGTCGCGCTGGTGGCGCCGGAGGAGCCCGACCAGGACGTCCGGTGGCAGCCGGAGCCGGCGTTGCTCGACGATCGCCAGCCACTCGTCCTCCAGCACCGGCCACTCGGCGATGATCGACCGCCAGCGCCGGGCGGCGGCCGGCGGCACCATCGCCCGCCCGTCCGCCGCCGGCTCGGTGAGCAGCGGCGTCGGCGGATGCGGGCGCAGCCCGGCCCTGCGGACGGCGGCGCACGCCGCGACGGTGGCCAGCATCCGGGCCGACGGCGTTGGGGACGCCGTGTCGGCCACGACGTCGGCCAGCGGACCCGCCGGCGGCTCGGGCGGGTCGCGGCGATCGGAGCCGAGCAGCGCGGCGGTGACCAGTTCCTGCCAGTGGTCGGCCACGGTCGCCGCGCTCATGCCGCGCTCACGAACGAGGCGTCGGCCCGTGGTCCGACGTCGAGGGCGCGATCGGGGAGGTGCACGGTCAGCGGCACGACGCCGTCGGTCGTCCACTCGATCGTGATCGGGATGGGGCGCCCGCCCGACGCGGCGATGGTCGTGTCGAGCCCAGGGGCGGAGGGCACCACGGCGAGGCTGCCGGTGTCGTCGGCCAGGACCCAGCGGCCGGCGGTGACGGTCGGGGCGGCGCGCACGGTCGTCGCCAGCCGGTCGGTCCACGGCTCGGCGGCCAGTGCCGCGCCGATCTCCGCGCAGGCCGCCTCGACCGTCGCCGCCGGCGGTGCGTGGTGCTCGCCGTCCGGGCCCTCGTGGACCGTGCCGACCAGCGAGCGGAGGGAGCCGCCCGGGTACCGGTGCAGGTCGGCGACCAGGTGGGCGCCGACGGGCAGCGACTGGTCGAGCGACTGTCGGTAGGCGGCGAACGACAGGACCATCGCCCACCGGCCGGTCTCGAGACCGTGCAACCAGGTGCGGCGGACCTCGATGCGGTCCTCCCGGGTGTCGCTGCGGCCGGCGACGACCCACGTGTCGGTCTCGGGCACGCCGGCCAGCACGTCGGTCTGGCGCACCTGCCACCCGCAGGCCGTGGCGACGGTGTCGGCCAGCGGCGTCGGGAGGTCGGACAACCGCTGGCCGGCCTCGGCCAGCAGGTGCAGGACCCCGAGCTCGGCCAGCACGACCTCGTGCCAGTCGGGACGGGCGCCCACCACGCCGGCGAGGCGGCGGACGCGGTTGGCCAGCGCGCCGGCCCTGGCATCGACGAGGCGGGCAGCGAGGTCGTCCCAGGTGGCGAACCGGGCAAGGGCAGGGTCGGCGAGGCCGGTGCGCAGGCGATCGTCGAGCCACCGGTCGAGCTCGACCAGGCCGTGGTGCAGGCGGGCGATGCGCTCGTCGCGGGCTCGGTCCCGCTCGGCGTCGTCGACTGGTGCGGGATCGGCTGGCTCGTCGGCCGGACCCGGTGGGCCGGACGTGGGCGCGGCGGTGGAGGTGTCTCGCCCAGCCGCCCGGCGGGCGTGGCCATCGGCCCACGAGTCGACGGCGGGTGGTACCGGTGCGGCAGGGACCTGGCCGCGCACCCACATGGTGAGCAGCGCCAGGGCGTGCTTGCACGGGACCGAGCGACTGGGGCACGAGCACCGCCACGCCACGTGCTCGTGGTCGACCATCGTGTCGTACGGCTCGCGGCCCGAGCCCCGGTAGCGGCCCCACAGCGATCGCCGATCGGCGCCGAGCCCCAGCCAGTGCGCAGGAGTGGCCGCGCCTTCGGCGGCGGCGAACCGCGCCGGCGTCGGCGCGACGGCGACGACCTGCTCGATCGTCCAGCGCTCGGCGGCCTCCTCGGACACGAGGGCGATGGTACCGAGGGGGTGTCACCGCCATCCCCGCCCCACACGGCGCCCTCTTCGTCCGAGTCCTGGCGGGACGGGTCGCCACAAGTCGGACGAAGAGGTCGGGCGGCGACCCCCACCCGCGCGTTTGTGCGCCAGCAGCCGCTGGGCCGATCACCGGCGCACAAACGCGGTTTGACTGGCTGGTCGTGGATCTGGCCACCGTCGTCGCTGCGTTCGCGACGGTGTTCGTCGCCGAGCTGCCCGACAAGACGATGCTCGCCACGATCGTGCTGTCGGCCCGGTTCCGGCGCCCGCTGGCCGTCTGGATCGGCGCCACCTCGGCCCTGGCGACGCAGATGGCCATCGCCGCCGCCGCCGGTCGGCTCATCGGCCTCCTCCCCGATCGCGTGGTCAGTGCTGCGGTGGCCGTGCTGTTCGCCACTGGCGCCGTCCTGCTCTGGCGGTCCGCCGACGAGGACCCGGAGCTGGTCGCCACCGCCGGCCGTGGCCCGTCGACGATGGCGTGGTGGCGGGTCTCGGCGACGGTGTACGGCGTCGTGTTCCTGGCCGAGTGGGGCGACCTCACTCAGCTGGCGACGGCCAGCCTGGCGTCCCAGCGCGACGCCCTGTCGGTGTTCGTCGGCGCCGTCGCGGCCATGGCCACGGTCGCCGGGATCGGCGTCATCGCCGGCCGCGCCCTGCTGCGCGTCCTGCCGGAGCACGTCCTGCGCCGCGTGGCCGCCGGGATCTTCGCCGTGCTGGCGGTGGTCGCCGTGGTCGCCCTGATCCGGGGCTGACCCCGGGTCGGCGACCCAGCCAAGCGACGAATCTTCGAGGAGCGCGGCCATCAGCACGTACCATCGCCGTCATGGGTGACGACCGTCTGGCCGGCACCGCGATCGCCGGGTCCGTGCTCGACCTGATCGGGCACACACCGCTGGTGCGGCTGGCCAGGATCAGCGAGATCGAGGCGATCCCCAGCGTGCTGGCGATGAAGGCCGAAACCTCGAACCCGGGCGGATCGTCAAAGGACCGCCCGGCGCTCGAGATGGTGCTCGCCGCCGAGCGCGATGGGCTGCTCCGCCCAGGGGGCACGATCGTCGAGCCGACCAGCGGCAACACGGGCGTCGGCCTGGCCATCGTCGCCGCCCAGCGCGGCTACCGCTGCGTGTTCGTGATGACCGACAAGGTGGCACCGGAGAAGATCTCCCTGCTCCGGGCGTACGGCGCCGAGGTGGTGGTCTGCCCGGTCGCCGTGGCGCCGGAAGACCCGCAGAGCTACTACTCGGTGGCCGAACGGCTGACCACCGAGCTCGACGCGTTCCGCCCGAACCAGTACGCCAACCCCAACAACCCGCTCGCCCACGAGCGCACGACGGGACCCGAGCTGTGGGAGCAGACGGCCGGCCGGATCACCCACTTCGTCGCCGGCGCCGGCACCTGCGGCACGTTGACCGGCGTGGCCCGGTACCTCAAGTCGCGCAACCCGGACATCCGCATCGTCGCCGCCGATCCCGAGGGCTCGGTGTTCTCCGGCGGGTCGGGGCGGCCGTACCTCGTCGAGGGCGTCGGTGAGGACTTCTTCCCGACCGCCTGGGACCCGGACCTCTACGACGAGGTCATCGCCATCAGCGACGAAGAGAGCTTCCTGACCGCACGGCGGGTGTCCGAGGTCGAGGGCATCCTGATCGGCGGCTCGGGCGGGATGGCCGTCGCCGCCGCCATCCAGGTCGCCAAGCGGGCCGGCCCGGACGACATCGTGGTCGTGCTCAACCCCGATTCGGGGCGCGGCTACCTGTCACGCGTCTTCGACGACGAGTGGATGGCCAGCTACGGGTTCACGCTGGAGTGCGACCAGTGCGTCGGAGCGGTGCTCGACACCCGCGCCGGCATGGCCGAGCTGCTGTACGTCAACCCGGACCAGACCGTGCGCCAGGCCGTCGAGCTGATGCGGGCCAACGGCGTCAGCCAGCTCCCGGTGTGCAAGAACACGCCGCCGTTCGCCGCCGCCGAGGTCTCGGGCTCCGTCGACGAGCTGGAGGTCATGGAGGCGCTGAGCCGCGACCCGTCACTGTGGACGACGCCCGTCGAGAAGGTCATGGGTCCGAAGCTGCCGGCGATCGGTGTCGGCCAGAAGGTCGAGCGGGCGGTCCAGCTGCTCGAGCTGGCCCCGGCGCTGCTCGTGCTGGCCGGCGGGCGTCCGCTCGCCGTCATCACCCGCACCGACATCCTCAGCTACTTCGAGGCGCTGGCCGGCGATGCCTGATCGCCGCCCGGCGGACGGGTTCGAGACGCGCGCGGTGCACGCCGGTCAGCCACCCGATCCGGTGACCGGCGCCGTGGTCACACCGATCTCGCTGTCCACCACGTTCGCCCAGGAGGGCGTCGGCGGGCATCGTGGCTTCGAGTACGCCCGCTCCGGCAACCCGACGCGCGCCGCGCTGGAGGCGTGCGTCGCCGACCTCGAGCGAGCCGGCCACGGTCTGGCCTTCGCCAGCGGGCTGGCCGCCGAGGACGCCGTGCTGCGCCTCGTCCCGCCGGGCGCTCGGGTCGTGCTCGGCAACGACGCCTACGGGGGCACGTTCCGCCTGATCGACAAGGTCTGGGGACCGCACGGCATGGGGTGGGACGCCGTGGACCTGACCGACGTCGCCACGCTGTCTCGCGACTGGCCCGAGGACACGGCCATGGTGTGGCTGGAGACCCCGACCAACCCGCTGCTGACGTGCGTCGACGTGGCCGCGATCGCCGAGCTGGCCCACGAGCACGGCGCGCTGCTCGTCGTCGACAACACGTTCGCAACCCCGTACCTGCAGCAGCCGATCGCCCTCGGCGCCGACGTCGTCGTGCACTCGGCGACCAAGTACCTCGGCGGGCACAGCGACGTGGTCGGCGGGTTCGTCGCCGCCGCCGACGACGGGGTCGCCGATCGGCTGCGGTTCACCCAGAACGCCGCTGGCGCCGTCCCCGGGCCCTTCGACTGCTACCTCGTGCTGCGCGGCGTCAAGACGTTGGCCGTGCGGATGGACCGCCACTGCGCCAACGCCAGGGCCGTCGTCGACGCGCTGGCGCGTCACCCCCAGGTCGAACAAGTGCTGTACCCGGGGCTCGAGGAGCACCCCGGTCACGCCGTCGCGGCGGCACAGATGCGCGACTTCGGCGGCATGGTCAGCTTCCGGGTGCGCGGCGGTGCCGAGGCGGCCAAGCGGGTCGCCGCGGCGACCCGGCTGTTCACGCTGGCCGAGTCGCTCGGCGCCGTCGAGAGCCTGATCGAGCACCCCGGCGAGATGACCCACGCCTCGGTCGCCGGCTCCCCGTTGGAGGTGCCGGACGACCTGCTGCGGCTGTCCGTGGGCATCGAATCGGCCGCCGACCTCGTCGCCGACCTCGAGCAGGCCTTGACGTGATGACGTTCCACCGCCACGCGGGCCGGGCGACGCCATGAGTGACGTGCCCGTCGACCGGCCGCTCGTCGTGGCGGCCAACCGCCTGCCGGTCTCGCGGGCGCCGTACGGCTGGGCGCCGAGCCCCGGCGGGCTGGTGCGGGCGCTGATGCCGCTGCTGCGGGCCACCGGCGGCACGTGGGTCGGCTGGACCGGCGAGGCCGACGACGTGCCGGCGCCGTTCGAGCTCGACGGCGTGCGGCTGCTCCCCGTCGCGGTCAGCGCCGCCGAGGTCGAGGGCTACTACGAGGGGTTCTCCAACGACACGCTGTGGCCGCTCTACCACGACGCGCTGCGCGACTCGACCTACGACTTCCGGCACTGGGAGGCCTACCAGAACGTCAACCAGCGCTTCGCCGACACGCTGGCCGCCGAGGTCCCCGACGACGCCATCGTGTGGATCCACGACTACCACCTGCAGCTCGTACCGCAGCTACTGCGAGAGCAGCGCCCGGACCTCCTGATCGGGTTCTTCTTCCACATCCCGTTCCCGCCGGTCGAACTGTTCATGCGGCTGCCGTGGCGCACCGAGGTGGCCGCCGGGCTGGCGGCATGCGACCTCGTCGGGTTCCAGCGCCGCATCAACGCCGCCAACTTCGTGGTCGCCTGCGACGAGCTGCTCGACGTCAAGCCGAACGTCGGGTCGTACCCCATCTCCATCGACGTGGAGGAGCTGGAGGCGGTCGCCGCCGGCCGGGCCACCCGGCAGCGGTCGAACCGCTACCGCACCCGCCTGGGTGAGCCGGAGGTCGTCCTGCTCGGCGTTGACCGGCTCGACTACACGAAGGGCATCAGCCAGCGGCTGCGGGCTTACCAGTCGCTGCTCGACGACGGCACGCTGGACACCGAGCGGTGCGTGATGGTCCAGGTGGCCACGCCGACCCGCGAAGGCGTCGAGCACTACCAGAACGAGCGCTACGAGATCGAGCAGCTCGTCGGCGAGATCAACGGCGTGCACGGGCGCCTCGGGTTCCCGGCGCTGCACTACCTGTACCAGTCGCTGCCGCTCGATGAGCTGGTGGCGCTCTACCGCACCGGTGACGTCATGCTCGTGACGCCACTGCGCGACGGCATGAACCTCGTCGCCAAGGAGTACGTCACAACCCGCCTCGACGGCGACGGTGTGCTCGTGCTGTCGGAGTTCGCCGGTGCCGCCGACGAGCTGACCGACGCCGTGCTCGTCAACCCGCACGACGAGAAGGCGCTGCGCGAGGCGATCGTCACGGCGGTGGAGATGCACCGCCACGAGCGACGGGCCCGGCTGGCCCGATTGCGGGAGGTGGTGCGCAGCAGCGACGTGCAGGGATGGGCCGAGCGGTTCCTCGCCGACCTCACCGCGACCACGCGGACCGATCGAGATGAGTGACACGGTGACGCCGGCCGGCGGATCGTCGCGGCTGGACGGCTCGGTGTTCGACGATCCGGCCGTTGTCGCGGCGGCGGCGGCTCGGCTGGAACGACCGCTGCTGGTCGGGCTGGACGTCGACGGCGTGCTGGCGCCGATCGTGGCTCACGCCGACGACGCCGAGCTGCTGCCCGGGGTGCTGGAGGCCGTTGGCGCGCTGGCCGACCGCACGCCGGTGGCCATCGTGTCGGGCCGCACGGTCGAGGACCTCGGCCGGTTCGGCTTCCCGGACGTCGTGCAGATGTTCGGGCTGCACGGGTTGCAGCGGCGCGACGAGCGGGAGCTCGAGCTCGGCGACCACGAGCGTCGGCGCCTGGATCGGCTGGCCGCGCTGGCCGACGCGGCGGCCGTCCTCGCCGGCGAGGGCGCGTGGGTCGAGATCAAGCCGGCCGGGGTGGTCCTCCACGTGCGCGAGGCGCACCCCGAGATCGGCGCCCGGTCGGCGGAGCTGCTGGCCGAGCGGGCTGCCGACGTGACCGGCGCCCACGTCAAGCCGGGACACGGCGTCGTCGAGCTGCTGGCCCGGTCGACGAGCAAGGCGACGGCGATGGTCGAGCTGCAGCGGGAGTTCGGTGCCCGCCACATCGCCTTCGTCGGCGACGACCACACGGACGAGGAGGTGTTCGCCGCCATCGCCGGCGACGGCTGCTCGATCCGCGTCGGCCCCGGCCCCACCGCCGCCCGTCATCGCCTGGCCGGCCCCCCCGCCGTCCTCCAGTTCCTCACCGCCCTCACCGCCGCCCTCGTTTAAGTCCGGATTCTGGTTACACCGGCAACCAAAATCCGGACGTAAACGTCAAAAGAGCGTGGGTTGGTCGGGGCGGAACGTGCGCTGGATGCTGGGCCACGGGACGTAGTGGTCCATGAAGACCCAGCTGCGGCGGTGGATGACGGATGGCCCGTAGGCCTGGAGGGCAGCCTTGTGCACCGGGCACGGGTAGCCCTTGTTGGTGTCGAACGACCACGCCGGATAGTGCTCGGCGTGCTGGCGCATCTCGCGGTCACGCACCACCTTGGCCAGGATGCTGGCTGCGGCGACGCTGAGACAGCGGGCATCCGCCCTGACCCGACGCTCGACGTGGGGGACGTGCGGCGACACGAAGTCCCAGCGCCCGTCGACCACGGCGGCGTCCGGCGTGACCCCGAGCCCGGCGAGGGCGCGGGCGGCGGCCAACCGCTGCGCCGCCGACATCCCGAGCTCGTCGCACTCCACCTGCGTCGCCGCGCCGACACCCCATGCGACCGTCCACGTGGCGATGCGGTCGAACAGCCGCTCCCGGTCCCGCTCGGTGAGCATCTTCGAGTCACGCACGCCGTTGACCCGCCGGTCGCGGGGCAGGATCACGGCGCCGACCATCAGCGGGCCGGCCCAGGCGCCCCGCCCGACCTCGTCGACGCCGACGACGACGTCGTGACCGAGGTCCCACAGCTCGCGCTCGACGCTGCGGGTGGGTGCTCGCTTCTTCGAGATCGTCGGCGGCCGCGGGCGGCCGGCGCGGGCGATCGGCGCCGTCACCGGATGACAACGGCCGGGTCGCCAGCCTCGATCGTGCCGACGGTCCAGAACCCTTGCGCCCGGACGGCGTCGGCGACGGCCGGATCGACGCAGGCCAGCAGCCCTCCGGACGTCTGCGGGTCGAGGCACAACGCCTCGACCGCCGACGGTGCCGAGGAGTCGAGGCGGCCGGCGACGTACTCACGGTTGCGGGCGTCGCCGCCGGTGCGCACGCCGCGCTCGGCCGCCTCCCGGGCGCCCGGGTAGGCCTCCAGACCGGCGCCGTCGACGACGAGGCGGACGGCACTGCGCTCGGCGACCTCCCACCCGTGGCCGGCCAGCCCGTAGCCCGTCACGTCGGTCACGGCGTGGACGTCGGCGCCGAGGGCGACCAGCGCCTCGGAGGCGCTCCGGTTCAACCGCCGCATGTGGTCGATGGCCACGCGCTTGTCGTCGGGCTCGCCGGCGGCCAGCGTCAGTCCGGTCCCGAGCGGCTTCGACAGCAGCACCACGTCGCCGGGCCGGGCCCCGGCCTTGCGCAGCACGCGGTCCGGGTGGACGATGCCCTGCACAGCCAGTCCGAAGACCGGCTCGGGGTTGCGGATCGTGTGGCCACCGGCCACGGTCCCGCCGGCCTCGGCGACGACGACCGCGGCGGCGTCGAAGATCGTCGCCATGGCCCAGCGCGGGAAGTGCTCGGGGAAGGCGGCGACGTTGATCGCCAGCACCACTCGGCCGCCCATGGCGAACACGTCGCTGCAGGCGTTGGCGGCGGCGATGGCGCCGTAGTCGCCGGGATCGTCGACCAGCGGTGGGAAGAAATCGGTGGTCGAGACGAGCGCGGTGTGCTCGTCGATGCGGTAGATCGCGGCGTCGTCGAACGGCGCCAGCCCGACGAGCAGCGCCGGGTCGGCGCCGGCGGGGAGGTCACGGACCAGCTCGGACAGCACCGCGGCGCCCCACTTCGCCGCGCAGCCGCCGCACGACGTCCACTCGGTCAGCCGCAGCGGCGCGTCGTCCCGGACCTCCGGCGCCACGTCGTCGGTCGTCGCCGTCACCGCGCCGAGGCTAGGGGGTCGGCGTCCGCCACAGCGCCTCGCCCGTCGTCGCGCTGGTCGACCACGACGGATCGACCGCCGGCGCCGTGAGCACGAGCGGGTCGCCGTCGACCTCCCAGAGGACGGCGGGGTTGGCGCCGTGCCAGCGGACGGCGAACGACAGCCTCGTCGCCGGGCCGGCGATCAGGCCGTGGGCCTCGATGCCGGTCCCCCGCCAGCTGGGCGGGATGCCGTCGGGGAACAGGGTGCCGCCGCGCAGCAGCTGCCGTTCCACCGCCGCCACGGCCAGCGGACCCGTCGCCGTCGGGGCCGACCGGACGGGGATCGACGGGCGGCCGGCGAGGATGCGGGCGACGTCGGAGACGGCGCGGTGCTCACCGGCGGCGGCGAGTGCGACGGTCGCGGCAGTCAGCGCAGCGTCGGCCGCCCACCCGGGCTGCGGCCCGAGACGTTCCACGACGGCGGCGACGTCCGGCACCACCTCGGCCAGCGCGGCATCGGCCAGCTCGCCCAGGCGCACCAACTCGCCGACGCCGACGAGGAAGCCGGCGTCGTCGGTCTCCGGGTCGGCGAGCCCGCCCAGAACGAGGTCGCAGCGCGCCGCCACGACGGCGTCGATCGCCGCCGGGTCGGGGAGCTCGAGCCGGCTGGCCCGCTGGGAGAGCCCGACCCACCCTCGGGCCACGGCCGCGGCGTCGGGCAACCGGTCGGGCAGGCGGCCGCCGCCGCCGGTCGTCGCGTGGGCCAGGCCGACGGTGACGGAGGCCCGGTGGCCGATGGGCAGCACGGTCGTGGTGGCCGCCGGCAGGTCGATCCCCTGGATCGGGACGGCAGTCGGTGGCCGCGCCGTCTGCAGGTCGGCGCGTGTGAACGCGCAGGCGATCGGCAGCGGTGATTCGTTGGTCACCTCCACGCAGGTCAGCCCACCGGCGTCGGGAACCGACCACACCCGCTGCACCGCATCGCCGCCGGGGATCCGCAGTCGGGTCTCGAAGACCGGTGCTCCGTCGATGCGCCGCTGGCGCACGGCCACCTCGGCGGCCGGCGAGTGCCACCGGTCGTCCGCGGCGACGTGCCAGTCGAGCGGCGGCGCGCCGTCCCATGGCTCGATCGACCCGTGGGCGGTGACGTCGGCGCGCCAGTCCTGACCCAGCACCCCGGTCACGCCCATCGCGTGCACGCTACGAGCGAGCATCCGAGCCCGAACCACGGTTCTCCTGAGGATCTGGGGTCATCCTTGACCCCTGAAAACGCTTGAGAACCGGTGGACGGGGTCTCCGGCGGACGAACGATCGTCGGAGGCTCGCTCCTACAGTGAGCGCCGTGGAGGCCGCGGTGCTGATGCCGGTCAAGCGGTTCGGCGCGGCGAAGGGCCGGCTGTCGAGTGTCCTCGACGGGCCGCAGCGCGGCGAGCTGGCGCGGTGGCTGGCGGAACGGGTGGTCGCCGCGGCCGATCTGCCCGTGTTCGTCGCCTGCGACGACGACGACGTGGCCCGCTGGGCCGATGGGGTCGGCGCGGCCGTGCTCTGGAGCCCAGGGCTCGGGCTCAACGGGGCCGTCGACGCCGGCCGGGCGACCGTCGCCGGCAAGGGGTTCGATCACGTGGTGATCGCCCACAGCGATCTCCCGCTGGCGACGGACCTGGCCGCCCTGGCCACCGCCGACACCATCTCCCTCGTGCCCGATCGCCGGCGCGACGGGACGAACGTGATGAGCGTGCCGTCGCGGGCGGCCGTCACGGCGTCCTACGGCGGTGGCTCGTTCAGCCGTCACCTCGATCAGGCGATGGCATCGGGCCAGCGCGTCGAGGTGCGCGTCGATCCCCGGCTGGCGATCGACATCGACAACCCGGACGACCTCCGCCACCCCGCCGTCGAGCCGATCCTGCCACCGTGGCTGCGAACGATCCTGGCCAACCCGGCCTGACCGCCACCGACGGCTCGGCGGTCATGACCGCAGACCGGCCGGCGCCGGCCTCGGTCCTGGCCATCGGCGCCCACCCGGACGACGTCGAGTTCGGCGCCGGCGGCACGTTGGCCAAGTGGGCGGCCGACGGGTGCGTCGTCCACCACCTGATCTGCACCGACGGCTCGAAGGGCACCTGGGACGCGGCGGCCGATCTCCCAGCGCTCGTCGCCCGCCGCCAGGTCGAACAGCGCGAGGCGGCCCGGCGGTTGGCCGGCGACCGGGCCGGCGAGGTTCGCTTCCTCGACCGGGTGGACGGTGACCTGGCGAGCGACCGGACGACGACGAGCGAGGTGGCGCGCATCATCCGGGAGCTCGGACCGGAGGTCGTGATGGGGCACGACCCGTGGAAGCGGTATCGGCTGCACCCCGACCACCGCCACGCCGGGTGGCTGGTGTGTGACGCCGTCGTCGCCGCACGCGATCCCCACTTCTTCCCCGAGCACGGGCTCGCTCACCACCGGCCCGAGGCACTGTTCCTGTGGGAGGCCGACGCCCCGACGCACGTCGAGGACGTGTCGGGCTTCGTCGACCGGAAGCTGGCGGCGTTGGAGGCTCACGAGAGCCAGTTCGAGTCGACGATGCACGCCGCCGACGCCAGCGAGCTCGACGCGTTCCGCCGCCGGATCCGTGATCGCCTGGCCGAGCTCGGCGCCCCGCACGGGCTCGCCGCCGCCGAGGTCTTCGCCGTCATCACCCCCTAGTGAGGCTTCTGGCCGTAGCAACCGACCATCTGAGGTCGATGCCGACGGCCAGTCGGCCACGAACCCGAGGTCAGTCCTCTCGGTCGATGTCCTCCGAGCGCACGAGCCCGAGGCGGTACGCCGAGGCCACGGCCTGAGCGCGGCTGTGTACGTCGAGCTTGACGAGCAGGTGCTGGATGTGGGTGCCCGCGGTCTTCGGGCTGATGAACAGGTCGCGTGAGATCTCGGCCTGCGATCGTCCGGCGGCGAGGCGGGCCAGCACCTCCAGCTCGCGCTGGCTCAAGCGCGATCGTGGGCGATCGCGGGCCGCGCCCAGGTTGCACCGGTGCAATGACCGCAGCAACCGGCCTCGTAGCTCGCCTGCGTCGAACGGCTTGATCACGTAGTCGTCGGCGCCGAGCAGGAACCCGGCGACGCGATCGAACGGATCGGTCCGTACCGCCGACACGAGCACGACCGGGAGCTCCGGGCCGAACCACGCGAGGAGGTCGGTCATGAGCTCCAAGCCACCGCCGTCGTCGCCGAGCTCAACCACCACGAGCGCCGGCGCCTCCCCACGGAGGACGTCAGGCACCCCAGCGGAGGAGTCGGTGGCGACGAGCGCGCAGGACTGGCGACGGGCGACATCGGCGGCGACGGCGCGCGTCGAAGCGTCGACGTCGACAACGACGATCGCCCTGCCCATCGCCCGCTCCCATCGTGAGATCCTGACGGACCCCGTCCTCCGACTGGAGGCTACGCCCTAGGGTCGACGACGTACACACAATACGGCAACGGCAAGTCGACCTCTCCGAGCGGCCGCCCTACCGTGCTCGTGCGGCCACGACGATGGTCGGCGGGCCCTTCGACCCAGCTGGCCGCACGTCGATCGAGGGGCGCGGGCGGCCGAGGGAGACCTCATGACCACGATCAACCGGGCGGCGATCGCCGTCGTCATCAGCATCGCCATGCTCGCTGCGGGCGCGTCCGCGGCGCTCGTGGGCGGTTCAGCCAAGTTCCATTCCGTCGGCTCGTCCGTCAACAACGACGGAGGGCTGGTGGTCGACTGGGATCAGCGCGGACTCGGCAACGACAACATCGACTACACGCTCACCGCCGACGCCACGGCGCTGTACGCGTGCATCAACGGCGGTGGCAAGAACCCGAAGGCGTCGAACAAGCAGTCGTTCGAGGGCCAGGTGAGTGGCGGCGGCTCCTTCGAGCCGAGGAACGGCCGCATCGTCGCCAGCCTGACCACCGGACCTCTGCTGGCGCCACAGTTCCAGTGCCCGAACGGGCAGCGCCGCGTCCTCGCCGCCGTGACGTACACCAACATCGTGCTGACCGACACGAGCAACGGCGTCGTCGCCGACATCCCGGACGCATCCCGGGTCTTCTTCAACGTCTGACCGCATCCGCGACGGTGGCGCCGGCGGGTCGGCGCCATCGCCGCGGGGTTGACGTGAAGTACGCGATCTCCTACTCGCGGAACTGGCCGGGGCGGCGGCCGGGGCCGGGGGGGCCGGCGAAGGACTGGGCGATGTCCAGCCAGTCGTCGGCCGCCCGGCCCTCGACCTCGAGATCGAGGTCGTCGCGGTGGCGCCGCTGCGTGACCAGCAGGCAGAAGTCGATCGCTGGTCCGCGCACGTGGTCCGTCGCCTCGTCCGGGCCCCAGCTCCAGATGTCGCCGGACGGTCCGACCAGCTCGACCTGGATCGGTGTCTCGTCGGGCTGGCGCCCATTGGCCACGTAGCTGAACCGCCGTGCACCGACGCCGATGTGGGCCACGTGGCGCAGCCGATCGGTCGGTCGCCGGTCGATCCGCAGCGCATCGGCGACGTCCTGGCCGTGGGCCCACGTCTCCATCAGCCGGGCAGTGATGAACGAGCGGGCGCTCATCGCCGGGCCGTACCAGGGCACCCGGCGCTTCGGATCGGTCGTGCGCGCTTCGTCGACGAGCCGCTGGCGATCCACTCGCCACCCCTCGAGCAGTTCGTCGCGAGGGATGGTGCGGCCGGCCACGATCGAGGGATCGGGTCCGTCGACGACCGCTTGCAGCAAGCGCTCGGCGTCGGCGGCAAAGGAGTCGGGGTCGGTCAGCGCCAGCAGCGCCCGCTGGTCGAAGAACCACAGGTGGCTCAGCTGGTCAGCGACGCTCCAACCGGGCGACGGCGTCTGCACCGACAGGTCGGCACCGGTGACGATGCGCGCCAGGTCATCATGTTCGGCGGCCAGGTCGTCGCAGAGTGCATCCACGGCCGCATCATCGCCGATGCCGGCCGCGCCGGCATCGGCGGATCAACCAGTGGACTTGACGACGCGCTTCGCCGGCGCCTTCTTGGCGGCGGCCTTCTTCTTGGCCGGAGCCTTCTTGGCGGCGGCCTTCTTCTTCGCTGGTGCCTTCTTGGCCGCCGACTTCCGCGTCGCGGCGCCCTTCTTGGCCGCCGTCGACCGCTTCGCCGCAGCCTTCTTCCTCGTCGCGGCACCCTTCTTGGCCGCCGTCGACCGCTTCGCCGCAGCCTTCTTCCTCGTCGCGGCACCCTTCTTGGCCGCCGTCGACCTCTTCGCCGCCGTCTTCTTCGCCGGCGCCTTCTTGGCCGCCGCCTTCCTCGTCGTGCTGGCCTTCTTTACGACCATGTCACTTCTTCTTTCTCTTGGGGTTGAGCGCGGTCTTGACCGTGACGCTCGGCGTGAACTTCATCGCCGTCGACGCCGCGATCTTCACCGGCGCACCGGTCTGCGGGTTGCGGCCCGTGCGGGCTGCCCGCTTGCTCGTCGTGAACGAACCGAAGCCCGGCCACGCGATCTTGTCGCCCTTCTTGGCGGACTTCACCACGTGATCGAAGAAGGCGCCGAGGGTGCGTTCAGCATCTGCCTTCGACACGCCCGCCGACTTCGCCACCGCGTCGATGACCTCAGCCTTGGTTGCCATGTCTCCCTTTCGAGATGTTGTCGAGGGCGCGCCATCGCGCCCATGGCCCTGATGGGCTGCGGCAATGGAACTGGTCGAATGCCACCACGCGCAAGCATCAATCAAGTTGCATCTGCAACTGACTAGCCTGGAGCCGCGTCAAGACGGGCGCGCAGCGCCGCCGCAACTCGGCTCGCTTCACCCGCCGCGTACCGCTGGCGCGGCCAGAAGAACCCGCGCAGCCCGTCCCCTTTGGTGCGCGGCACCACGTGCACGTGGAGGTGCGGGACGCTCTGGCTGACGACGTTGTTCATCGCCACGAACGTGCCCTGCGCCCCCAGCACTTCCGGGATCACGCGCGACATGCGCTGCACGCGCTCGAAGAAGGGGCCGACGTCGACGAGGTCCGACAGGGTCACCACGTGGCCCACCGGGACCACCAGGACGTGGCCGGGGAAGAGCGGCGTGCGGTCGAGGAAGGCGACGGCCACTTCGTCGCGGAGCACCACCTCGGCGTCGGCGGCTCCGGTGACGATGGCGCAGAAGACGCAGTCCGCCACCGACCCATCCTGCCAGCCATCCACCATCCGGCACCGATGGCGCGCTACAACAGACCGCCGTTGGTCACCGCACCAGAGAGCACCCTGCCCGTCACCCGTCCGCGGCCGCGAGCGGTGCCACGTACCCGGGTGGTCGTCGACACCTCCGTCCTGATCGCCGATCCGTCGTGTGTCACCGCGTTCGATGGCGTCGACGTCGTGATCCCGCTGATCGTCGTCGAGGAGCTCGACGGGCTGAAGACGCGACCGGACGACGTCGGTCGGGCGGCCCGCACGGCGCTGCGCACCATCGAGGACCTGCGCGTTCGCAACGGCGGGTCGCTCGCTGAACCGGTGCCGCTCGGGACGGGCAGCCTGCAGATCGAGCTGAACGGGATCCGCAAGCACCTGCTGGTCGAACACGGCCTCGACCCGACGAGCTCCGACAACCGGATCATCGGTGCCGCCCTCGGTCAGGCCGAGCGCGGGTCGACCACGATGCTCTCCAACGACGCCGCCCTGCGGATCAAGGCGGCCCACCTCGGCGTGGCCGCCGCCGAGCACCGGCCGACCCTCCGTCCGACGTCGACGATGGCCGCCGGTTGGTCGACGATCGACGCCCGCTCCGACCTGATCGACCGGCTGTATGCCACGGGTGCCGTCGACGTCGCCGATGCCGTGTCCGACGTCGAGATCGGCGAGAACGAGTTCGCCGTGCTGCGCGCCGGGTCGCAGTCGGCGCTGACGAAGCGGGTCGGCGGACGCCTCGAACTGCTCCCCCACTCGTCGCCCGAGGCGTGGGGGCTGCGGGCTCGGTCGAAGGAGCAGCGCTTCGCCCTCGAGCTGTTGCTCGACCCAGGGATCGAGGTCGTCGCGCTCGACGGGCGCGCCGGCACTGGCAAGACGCTGCTGGCCGTGGCCGCCGGGCTGGAGCAGGTCGTGGAGTGCGGGCGCTACGAGCGCCTGGCGATCTACCGCCCGCTCGTGCCCGTCGGGCGAGCCGACGTCGGCTTCTTGCCGGGAGGTCTCGACGAGAAGCTCGATCCGTGGATGGCGGCGATCCACGACGCCGTCGTCGCCCTCACCGACCGCACGTCGGACCGCGACGCTCGGCGGTTGGTCGACGAGCTCACGGCGCGCGGCCAGCTGTCGCTGGAGTCGGTCACGTTCCTGCGCGGGCGGTCGCTCCAGCGCCAGATGGTCGTGATCGACGAGGCGCAGAACCTCGAACCGACGACGCTGCGCACGATCCTCACCCGCGTCGGTCAGGGCACCAAGGTCGTGTTCACGGGCGACACGAGCCAGATCGACGCGCCGTACCTCGGCGAGTCGAACAACGCGCTGGCCGTGCTGACCCACGCCTTCGGCGGGCAACGCTGCTTCGGTCATGTCACGTTGACGGCGTGCGAGCGCAGCGACGTCGCCAGCCTCGCCGCGGAGTTGCTGTAGCGATCAATATCGTCGGGGCGTGGCCTTCCGCCGGCGCTCGAAGCAGCCTGCCGATCCCGTCGACGCGATCGATCCCGCCGCGGTGCCGGCCCGCTACCGGCCCTCCGTCGCCGACGCGCTGGCCGCCAGGCGCCGGTTCGACGAGCTGGTGGCGACGTTGCGGCCGGGTCCGTTGCAGGAGCGGATGACCGACCTGCGAGCGCGCGTCGACGCCGGCGTGCTCGCTGTGTGGCGCACCACCACGCAGGCCGTCGAGCTGGAGCGGGTCGTCGACACGCTGGGCGCCGAGCGCGTCGCCGACGAGCTGAAGCGGGCGAAGCGAGACGGTGCCGACGAGGCCGTCGTGGACGCCCTGGCTGCCCGGTTCACCTCCACCCAGCGTCTGCTCAACGCGCTGGAGGACCTGCGCGAGCACCTCCCGGTCGTCGAGGCTCGGCTCGGCACGGCGGTCGCCCGGGCGGCGGAGCTGGCGCTCACGTCATCGGCGGCGACGGCCACCGAGGACCTGGCCGCCCTGGAGTCGGAGCTCGACACGCTCGTGTTCGACCTCGACGCCCTCGGCCGGGCGACCGACGAGCTCGCCTAACGCGGTTCAGCCGAGAAGCTCCCGAGCGTTCGTGCCGCAGCGAGCATGACACCCCAGGCCGGCCTTGCCCGGCCCACGCCGAGTGAGCGGAGTCTTCGGAGCGAGCGAGGCGATCATCAAAAGTCGAACAGGTCGTCGAGGAAGTTCTTCTTCCGTCGTCGCCGATCGCCGGAGCGGCCGTCGTCGTAGCGGCGGTCGTCGTCGTCGTAGCTTCGACGGTCCTCGTACCGGCGGTCGTCATCGCGCCGGCGATCTTCGTACCGCTCCGCCGGCGGCGCCGTGGCGGCCATCGCGTTGGCCGCCCGGTCGATGATCTTGTCCAGCTCACCGCGGTCGAGCCACACGCCGCGACACTGCGGGCAGAAGTCGATCTCGACGCCATCGTGTGACGACACCGACAGCGGCGATTCGTCGATGGGGCACTTCACGGTTCGGAGGGTACCGATCGATCCCGGCAGACTGGCCCCGCGACGAAGGGAGCGAGATGGGCGTTGCACTGAACCACACGATCCTGCACTCCACCGACCCGGAGGCTTCGGCGACATGGCTCGCCGAGGTCCTCGGCCTCGCGCCGCCCGTGCACTCGTCGCCGTTCTGGGAGGTCAAGACGGGCAACGACGTCAACTTGGACTTCATGCGCACCGACGACGAGGTCCACCCCCAGCACTACGCCTTCCTGATCACGGAGCCCGAGTTCGATGCGGTGTTCGCCCGCCTGGCCGAGCAGGGCATCGAGCACTTCGCCGACCCGGCCGGCCGCCGCGGTGGCGAGATCAACCGCAACGACGGCGGGCGCGGCATGTACTTCAGCGACCCGGACGGGCACTGGATGGAGGTCATCACCCGCCCGTACGGCCGCTAGACCGCGTCGGAGCGGCGGACCGGCGGGTGAACCCATGACACCTCGCGCGTAGCGTCGCGCTCGTGGCCCTCCCCCGCTTCGCCGTCGTCGACGTGGAGACGTCGGGGCTGTCCAGCCGGCGCCACCACGTCCTGCAGGTCGGCGTCGTGATGGTCGAACCCGACGGGTCGATCGGCGAGGAATGGTCGACCCTGGTCCGCCTGCGCCGGCCGTGGAGCCGCGTCGGCCCTCGCCGCGTGCACGGCATCACCCGGCGCTCGTTGCGCGGCGCACCGCGCTGCGCCGAGGTCGTCGGCGAGCTGGCCCGCCGGCTCGACGGTGCGGTCTTCGTCGCCCACAACGCCGCCTTCGACGCCGACTTCCTCGAACGGGCGGCGCAGCGCTGCGGGGTCGCCCTCGACCTGCGACCACGACTCGACACGCTGTGGCTGTCCCGCTGGCTCGACCCCGACCGCCAGCTGACCCACGGCCTCACCGAGGTCAGCGGCCGGTACGGCGTCACGATCGCCCGCCGGCACGACGCGCTCGAGGACGCCCGGGCGACGGCCCTCGTCCTCCCCCACTTGTTGTCCGCCCACGGAATCGCCGATGCCGCCGAGCTCGTCCCGCTGCTCGATCCCGATCGCCGGGCGCCAAGACCGGTTCAGGCCTCGTAGCGCTGGAGCACCCGGCGGGCGGCGGCGGCACCACGCCGGCGCCACGCGGCCGGGGACAGCACCTCCGCCTGCTCGCCGAGCCGCAGCAGGAGGCGGTCCAGCCAGCGGTCGCTGGCCACCGGGAACGTCGCCTCCAGGTCGCCGTCGGGCCGCTCGACGACGCGGTCGACCGGATACCGCTCGACCACCCACTGCGCCGCCGGCCGGAGGCGCAACGTCACCTGGGGCAGGCTGCCGTCGACGAACCACTCGATCGGACCGGGTGCCGACGCCTCGTCGGGTGCCTGGTCGCGCTCGCCGGTCGCCTCGAGCGTCTCGAACCGGTCGATGCGGAACGTCCGTCGCTCGCCCGAGCGCTGGTCGTCGGCCTCGACGTACCACTCGCCTCGGTCGGACACGATCCGGCGCGGGGTGATGGTCCGCTCGGTGACCTCGTCGCGCGACGCCGTCCAGTAGCGCACCGCCAGCCGCTCGCCGCGCTCCACCGCGCCGCGCAGCAGCTCGATCCGGGCGTCGACCTCCGACTGGCGCGACAGGTCGACGACGACGGCGTCATCACCCAGCGCAGCGGCCAGCTTGTCCAACCCGCGCCCGAGCGGCCCGGTGGCATCGGCGCCGGGCAGCTGCATCGCCGCCCGCCCGGCGGCCACGAGCGCGAACCCCTCCGGTGCCGTCAACCGCAGCGGCCGCGTGAACAACCGCGGCACGCCGACGACGACCACGTCATCGTCGATGAACACGTCGATCATCTCGTCGACGAACGGCGGCAGCCCGCACATCGCCGCCAGCTCCAGCTCGGCGGCAACCTCGAGGGGGGTCAGCCCGAAGCGCTTGGCGACCTCGGCCACGGGCACCTCGCCCTGCTCCATCAGCCACGGCAGCATCACCAGCAGGCGCTGCAGCCGGTCCTCCGCCGAACGCCTCATCGCCGCGCCCGCCGCCCGGGACGGACCATCTTGCGCAACCAGTCCACGACCTCGGCGCGCAGGTCGGCGGGAGCCAGGACCTCGGCGTGCTCACCCAACCCGAGCACCCAGGAGCGGAAGGCCGGGCGGTTGGCTGCCGGCACCTCCACCTCGATGCCCCCGTCGGCGGCCCGCGCCACGACCCGTGCCGCCCCCAGCTCACGCTCGGTGACCGCCGCCCGGTCGGCGTCCACCCGCACCAGCGCGGTCACGTCGGCATCAGCGCCGAGCTGCTTCGGGTCGAGCGGGAACGCCTGGCGCGGATCGAACCCGCCGGGCCGCTCGAAGGCTCCGCCGGCACCGACCTCGACGGGCCCGCTGATCCGATCGACGCGGTAGGTGCGCAGCTCGTCGTGCTCGTGGTCGTGCCCGACGACGTACCAGAACCCGGTGCGCAGCAGCAGGCCGTACGGGTCGAGGTGGCGGCGCTTGTCCCGGTAGTCGAACCGTACGGAGGCACGACCCGCCGTCGCCTCCCGGAGGATCGGCAGTTCGGGCAGCGCCGGCACCGTTGCCGTGACGGCGCTGGGCGCCGCAGCGGTGGACATGTCGACGCCGAGCTTCCACAGCGCCGGCTCTCCGGACGCCGGCCGGATGGCGGCGACAGCGACCTGCAACGCCTGGCGTTCGTCCGGTTCCAGCGCCAGGTCGGCCAGCTCGTAGCGGTCGCGATCGATCCAATAGGCGCTGACCCCGGCCTGCTGGCCCGACAGCACGGTCGTCTCGATCGGCACCCCGATCCCCCGCAGCGCCGCCTTGTCCCGCTCGAACGCCGCTCGGCGAGTGGCGTCCTTGCCCTCGTACTGCCCGGCCAGCTCGCTCTCGATCTGGACGAGCGTCAACGGGCGAGACGTCTCGAGCAGCAGCGCCAGGAGGTTGGTCAGTCGTTCGACGCGATCGATGCCGGGACCGGTCACCACCGTTCGCTCGCGCTCCGCGGCTCGCTCACACTGTCACGACCGTTCGCTCGCGCTCCGCGGCTCGCTCACACTGTCACGACCGTTCGCTCGCGCTCCGCGGCTCGCTCACACTGTCACGACCGTTCGCTCGCGCTCCGCGGCTCACTCACACTGTCACGACCGCGCGGCGATGGCGCCGCGCACCACCTCGACGACCTCGGCGCCGGTGGCTCCAGGCGTCAGCACGCCGGCCACGCCGGCCTCGATCAGCCGGGGCACGTCGGCGTCGGGAACGATGCCACCGACGATGACCGGGATGTCGGCGCCGCGCTGGCGCACCTTCTCCACGACCAGCGGCGCCAGCGTCATGTGCGCCCCCGACAGCATGGACAGCCCGATCGCGTCGACGTCCTCGTCCACGGCCGCCGCGGCCACGGTGTCGGGCGTCTGGAACAGACCCGTGTAGATCACCTCGTAGCCGGCGTCGCGCAGGATGCGGGCGACGACCTTGACCCCGCGGTCGTGCCCGTCCAGTCCGACCTTGGCCACCAGGACCCGTCCGTGCTCACTCATTGGCGCAACCTCGAAAAATGCGACACGTTCGGCGTCTCGACAGCTTCGGAGCGCCAATGAGCGAGTCGCCGCAAAGCCGGCGACGAAGAAGCACCGTGATGATGATTCGCTCGCTCGAAGACTCGCTCACTCACTGCCGCAACCTCGACTCGGTGTAGTCGTAGAAGCCGCGACCGGACTTGCGCCCGAGCAGGCCCGCCTCGACCATCCGCGAGAGCATCGGCGGCGGCGCGTACAGCGGCTCCTTGAACTCCTCGTACAGGCTCTGGGCCACGGCCTGCGTGGTGTCGAGTCCGATCAGGTCGGCCAGGTGCAGCGGGCCCATCGGGTGGTTGCAGCCCTCGACCATGCCGGTGTCGATGTCGTCGGCGGTGGCGAACCCGGACTCCATCATGCGGATCGCCGACAGCAGGTACGGGATCAGCAGCGCGTTGACGACGAACCCGGCGCGGTCCTGGCTGCGGATCACCTTCTTGCCGAGGGCGTCACCAGCGAACCGCTCAGCGGCCTCGACGGTGCCGGGCGAGGTGAGCAAGCTGGTCACCAGCTCGACCAGGCGCAGCACCGGCACGGGGTTGAAGAAGTGGATGCCGATGACCTGCTCGGGACGACCGGTGGCGATGCCCAGCTTCATGATCGGGATCGAGCTGGTGTTGCTGGCCAGGATCGCCGCCGGATCCTCGACCACCGCGTCGAGGGCGCGGAACACTTCGACCTTGGTCGCCTCGTCCTCGACCACCGCCTCGACGACGAGGTCGCGATCGGCCAGCGCGGCGAGGTCGGTCGTGACGTCCACCCGGGCCAGCGCGCCGTCGCGGTCCGCCTCGGTCAGCTTCCCCGACCGAGCACCGCGATCGAGCGACGTGGTGATCCTGGCCAGGGTCGCCTCGGCGGCCGCGGGGTCGACCTCGCGCACCACGACGTGACGACCCGCCCGGGCGCACACCTCGGCGATGCCGGCGCCCATGAGGCCGCCGCCGACAACGCCGACGCGTTCGATCTCGTCCATCGGCCGGGATCGTAACGGTCGCCCCCCGGATGGGCCCGAGCCGCGAGATGATGTGCCGATGGGCATCTCGCGGCGGACCTTCCTCGCTCTCGGCGCTGCGGTCGCCGTCGGCGCCTGCAGCAACGACGGCGGCGGCGGCGACGCCTCGCCGACGACAGGGCCGGCGCCGGCGCCGGAACCGTCGGCGCCGCCGTCCACCGCCGCCAGCACGACCACCGAGGCGACGACGACCAGCAGCACGACCACGACGACGGTGGCGGCGACCACCACCACGATCGCCGAGCTGCCCACCGACCCGTTCGCGCTCGGCGTCTCGTCGGGTGACCCCGATGCGTCGTCGGCCGTGCTGTGGACCCGGCTGATCGGCGTCGACCTGCCCGACGAGGTCGAGGTCACGTGGGAGGTGGCCGGTGACGACGCGTTCGCCGACGTCACCGCCACCGGCTCGGTGATCGCCGCCAGCGCGGACGCTCACAGCGTGCACGTCGTCGCCGACCTCGCCGGGCCGTCGTGGTACCGCTTCACGACTGCCGGGTGGACCAGCCCCGTCGGCCGGGCCGCGCCGACTCCCACCGGGCCCAGTGAGCTGCGCGTCGCCACGGCGTCGTGCCAGCACTGGGAGACGGGGTACTACGCCGCCCATCGCGACCTGAGCGAGTGGCAACCGGACCTCGTCGCCTTCCTCGGCGACTTCATCTACGAGGGCGCCAGCAACCCGACGGGACCCGACCGGGTGCGCTCGCACGACGGGCCCGAGATCACCGACCTTGCCGCCTACCGGGCTCGCTACGCGCAGTACCTGTCGGACCCCGACCTGCAGGCGGCGCGAGCCGTCGCTCCCTGGCTGGTGGTCTGGGACGACCACGAGGTCGAGAACAACTACGCCGCCCTCACACCGCAGGACGACGTCGACGCGGCCGCCTTCCCGAGCCGCCGCGACCAGGCCTACCAGGCGTGGTGGGAGCACATGCCGGTGCGCCTGCCCCGACCGCAGCCGGGCGGGTACGCCATCCACCGTGCCGTGCGGTGGGGCGATCTCGCCGAGCTCGTGCTGCTCGACGGGCGGCAGTACCGCAGCGACCAGGCGTGCGGCTCGCCGACGTTGAGCACCGAGCCGGCGTGCCCCGAGGCGTTCGATCCCGCCCGCACGATGCTCGGCGCCGAGCAGGAGGAGTGGCTCGGCGCGACGCTCGCTGCATCGACGGCCACGTGGCCGGTGATCGCCCAGCAGACCGTGATGACCGGGCTGCGGCTCGGCGAGGCGATCCTCAACTACGACCAGTGGGACGGATACGGCCCGGCCCGCGACCGCCTGCTCCTCCAAGCGGCGGCGAAGGAGCGCACGATCGTGCTGACCGGCGACATCCACCTGGCCGGGGTCGGCCGGCTGCCAGGAGTCGGCGTCGAGTTCGTCACCGCGTCGATCTCGTCGCAGGGCAACGTCGACCCCGCGCTGCAGCCGATCCTCGACCAGTTCGTCGATGTCGTGGCCTCCGAGCTGGTCCACCGGGGCTACACCCGCCACATCGTCACGCCGACGACCTGGACGGCCGAGTACCGAACGGTCGACGACGTGCTCCAGCCGGCGTCGCCCGTGTCGACGTGGCGGACGTTCCGCGTCGACGCCACGGCGCGCGACGTCGTCGTCGACGCTTGATCGATCCGACACCGGGCCACACTCCAGTCGTGCGCGAGATCGAGCAGAAGTTCGAGCTGGCCGACGACGCCGAGCTCCCGACACTCGACCAGCTCGACGGGGTCGCCGCCGTCGGGGCACCGGTCGTGCACGAGCTGCACGCGACCTACTACGACACTCCCGACGGGCGGCTCGCCGCCGGCGGGGTGGCGCTGCGCCGCCGGCACGGCGGTGACGACGAGGGCTGGCACCTGAAGGAGTCGGTCGGACGCGATGAGCGACTGGAGACCCACGCCCCGCTCGGCAGCACCGGCGAAGGAGTGCCCGAATCGTTGGCCGCACTCGTGCGGTCGCGCTCCCGACGCCGCGGGCTCGCCCCCATCGCCACCGTCGAGAACCGCCGCACGGTGCACCCGCTGCTCGCCGCGGACGGATCGCGGCTGGCCGAGGTCGCCGACGACCGCGTCGTCGGGACGGACGTGGTGCACGGCCGGACCGCCGTGTGGCGGGAGGTGGAGGTCGAGCTCGGCTCCGGTGACCGGACGCTGCTCGCCGTCGTCGCCCGGCGGCTCACCGATGCGGGCGCCACGCCGTCGTCGTGGTCGTCGAAGTTGGCCCGGACGCTCGGCGATCCGTCCGACGGTGTCGACGCTGCCGACGACAGCTCGTCGACAGCGGGCGACGTGGTGTTGGCGCACGTCGCCGACCAGGTCGAGCAGCTCGTCCGGTTCGACCCGCTCGTGCGCCAGGACGTGGTGGACGCGGTGCACAAGATGCGCGTCGCCACGCGTCGCCTGCGCAGTGCCCTAGCGACGTTCCGCCGAGTCCTCGACCGCGACGTCACCGACCCGATCCGGGACGAGCTGAAGTGGCTGGCCGGTGTCCTCGGCGCCGCCCGGGACGCCGAGGTCATCCTCGCTCGGTTGATCGAGCTGGTCGACGCCGAGCAGTCGGTGCGTGGACCGGTCCGCCGGCGGATCTCGTCGACCATGCGCCGCCGCTCGCAGGCCGCGCGGCGCGGCGTGATCAAGGCGTTGAACAGCGACCGGTATCTCGCCCTGCTCGACGCGCTCGACGACGTCCCCGTGCGCGCCGACCGTGCCGATCGGGCGGCCGCCAAGGAACTGCCGAGATCCGTCCGTCGCTCGTGGGACCGGTGGCGCAAGGAGGTCGATCGTCTCGAGGACGACGGTGGCGATCGCGACACGCAGCTGCACGAGGTGCGCAAGGCGGCCAAGCGGGTGCGGTACGCCGGCGAGTCCGTCGAGCGCGTCATCGGGTCGAAGGCGACGAAGCTGGCGACGCGGATGGAGGCACTGCAGGAAGTGCTCGGCGCCCACCAGGACGCGCTGGTGGTCCAGGCGGTGCTGGTCGGGCTGGCCGACGACGCCCTGGCCGCCGGTGAGGACACGTTCACGTACGGCCGGCTGCACGCCCTCGAGCAGGTCCGCGCCGACGATGCCGAGCGTGAGGGCCGCGCCCTGCTGGCCGACCTCGGGTCCAAGATCCCGAAGTGGTTGCGCTGACGCGAAGATGACGGGATGGACACGCTGCTGGCGCAGGACGCCGGGCCGACCGACGTCGCACTGCTCGAGGAGACGATCGGCGCCAACCTGGCTCGCACCGTCGCCGAGCACGGCGACCTCGAGGCGCTCGTCGCCCGCCACCAGGGGATCCGCTGGACGTATCGCGAGTTCGCCGAGCGGGTCGACCGGCTGGCGAGGGGATTGCTCGGGCTGGGCCTCGGCCCCGGCGAGCGGGTCGGGCTGTGGAGCCCGAACTACGCCGAGTGGACGCTGCTGCAGTACGCCACCGCGCAGATCGGCGTCGTGCTGGTCAACCTCAACCCGGCCTACCGGACCCACGAGCTGGCCTACGCGCTGACGCAGTCGGGCTGCCGCATCCTGTTCGCCGCGCCGTCGTTCAAGACGTCGGACTACATGGACATGGTCGAGGTGGTGCGACCCGACGTGCCGACACTGGAGCGGGCGGTGTTCTTCTGGGAGGACGACTGGGACGAGCTGGTCGCCGGCGCCGGCGGGGCCAGCGAGGACGAGCTGGCGGCACGGCGGGCCGGGCTGCACCACGACGACCCGATCAACATCCAGTACACGTCAGGAACGACCGGGTTCCCGAAGGGTGCCACGCTGACCCACCGGAACATCCTCAACAACGGGTACTTCGTGGCCCGCCGACAGGGCTTCCGGCCCGGAGACCGGCTGTGCATCCCGGTGCCCTTCTACCACTGCTTCGGCATGGTCATGGGCAACCTCGGCTGCACGACGCACGGGGCGACGATGGTCATCCCGGCCGACGCGTTCGAACCGGGCCACGTGCTGGAGACCGTGCAGGCCGAGCGGTGCACGGTGCTCTACGGGGTGCCGACGATGTTCATCGCCGAGCTCGGCCACCCGGACTTCGAGCAGTTCGACCTGACGTCGCTGCGCACCGGGGTGATGGCCGGGTCGCCGTGCCCGGTTGAAGTGATGAAGGCGTGCGTCGACCGCATGCACATGGACGAGGTGACGATCTGCTACGGGATGACCGAGACGTCACCGGTGTCGACCCAGACGCTGCCCGACGACTCACTGCACCACCGGACGGCCACGGTCGGGCGGGTCCACCCGCACGTCGAGATCCGCGTCGCCGACCCGGCGAGTGGCGCGACGTTGCGGCGTGGCGAGACCGGCGAGTTCTGCACCCGGGGGTACTCCGTCATGCGGGGCTACTGGGACGACGACGAGCGGACGGCCGAGGCCATCGATGCCGACGGGTGGATGCACACCGGGGACCTGGCCGTGATGGCCGACGACGGGTACGTGAACATCGTCGGGCGGATCAAGGACCTGGTGATCCGCGGCGGGGAGAACGTGTACCCGCGGGAGGTCGAGGAGTTCCTGTACACCCACCCCGACGTCGAGGACGTCCAGGTGATCGGCGTGCCGGACGACCGCTACGGCGAGGAGCTGATGGCGTGGGTCAAGCTGCGCCCGGGGGCGGTTGTCGAGCCTGACGCCCTGCGCGAGTTCTGCCGCGGCCGCATCGCCCACTTCAAGGTGCCGCGCTACGTCAAGCTGGTCGACGAATTCCCGATGACCGTCACGGGCAAGGTCCAGAAGTACAAGATGCGCGAGCAGTCCGTCGACGAGCTCGGCCTGCACGCCGTCGAGACGGCGTAGCAGCAGCGTTTACGTCCGGATATTGGTTACGCGGGTAACCAAAATCCGGACGTAAACGGTCATTCGAGCTCTTCCAGGACCTCGGCGGTGTGCTCGCCGAGGGCGGGGACGGGGCCTGGGCGGTGGACGTGGCCGTCGACGTCGATCGGGCTGGCCACCGCCCGGTAGGGCTCGGCACCGTCAGGCACCGGCATGTCGACGAATGCGCCGGACGCCTCGACCTGCGGGTCGTCGAGCACGGTGCGCGGGTTGTTGATCGGCGCCCACCACACGTCGTGGGCGTCGAAGCGCTCGGCCCAGTGGGGCATCGGCTCGGCGGCGAAGGCGACGTCCAGCTCGGCGATCAGCGCGGCGGCGTTGGTCAGGCGTTCGGCCGCCGCGGCGAAGCGCTCGTCGTCGGCGAGGTGCGGCCGGTCCAGGGCGGCGACCAGGCCGGGCCAATGGCGGTCGGATTCCAGACCGAGCAGCCAGAACGCGTTGCCGTCGGCGGCGGCGTAGCAGTTGATCAGCGGTGTCAGCGACTCGTGGCGCAGCCGCGTGCTCTGCAGCCGGCCGAAGCGCAACAGGATCCCGAGGTCCCACCCGGCGCAGTAGAGGCCGGCGCGCAGCAGGCTGGTCGAGACGAGATGTCCTCGTCCGGTGCGCTGGCGGTCGAAGAGCGCCGCGCTGATGCCGCCGGCCAGCGTCATGCCGGTCACGTGGTCGCCGAACCCGCCGCGGATCGGCGGCGGCAGGACGCCCCTCGGCACGACGGACGACGCCAGCGTTGATCGGGCCCAGAACGCGCCGACGTCGTAGCCAGGCCGGTCGGCGTCTGGACCGTCGAGTCCGTAGCCCGTGATGATCCCGTAGATCAGCTGCGGGTGGCGCTGGCGGACCGCCGTCGGGTCGAGGCCCAGTCGGGTCAGCGCGGCGACCCTGGTGTTGGTGACGAACACGTCCGCCCGCTCGAGCAGCCGCTCCATCGCCTCCCGACCCTCGTCCGAGCGCAGGTCGAGCACGACGCTGCGCTTGCCGCGGTTGTCGAGCTCGAACGGCGGGACCGACGATTGCTGGCGCGCTCCGACGGCCCCGAAGATGCTGCGCTGCGGGTCGCCCGACGCCGGCTCGACCTTGATCACGTCGGCGCCCCAGTCGGCCAGCACGCCGGCGGCCGCCGGCCCGGCGACCCACGCCGCCAGCTCGACGACCCGCACCCCGTCCATCATCCCCGTTCTGGCCGTCGGCATCGACTCACAATGGTCGGTTCCGACGGCCAGAACCCGATCGGGCAGCCAGAATGCGCGGATGCCTCCTCGCCGACGGGCCGCGGCCCAGACCCCCGACCCGCCGCCGATCCGCCAGTGGGTGGGTCGCCCGTACCCGCTCGGCGCCGTGTACGACGGGTCGGGCACCAACTTCTCCCTGTTCAGCAGCGTCGCCGAGGGCGTCGACCTGTGCCTGCTCGAGGACGTCCCCGCCGTCACGGAGCCGCGCCAGGCGCTGGCCGAGGTGCGCATCCCGCTGACCGAGGTCGACGGTCATTGCTGGCACACGTACCTGCCCGACGTCCGGCCCGGCCAGCGCTACGGCTACCGGGTCCACGGCCCGTGGAAGCCGTCCGAGGGCCTCTGGTGCAACCCGTCCAAGCTGCTCCTCGACCCCTACGCCAAGACCATCGACGGCGAGGTCACGTGGGACCCGTCCTGCTTCCCGTACCAGTTCGACGACCCCGACGAGCCGAACATCGACGACAGCGCCCCGCACGTCCCGCGCGCCGTCGTCAGCGATCCGTTCTTCGACTGGGGCAACGACCGTCCGCCCAACCACCCGATCCACGAGACGGTGATCTACGAGACCCACGTCCGCGGCCTCACCATCACCCACCCAACCGTCCCCGACGACATCCGCGGCACCTACGCAGCCATCGCCCACCCGGTGATCGTCGAGCACCTCGCCGCCCTCGGGGTGACCGCCATCGAGCTGATGCCCGTCCACCAGTTCGTCCACGACCATCAACTCGTCGAGCGCGGTCTGCGCAACTACTGGGGCTACAACTCGATCGCCTTCCTCGCCCCGCACAACGGCTACTCGTCGATCCATGCCCGAGGTCCCGTGCCCAGCCAGGTGCAGGAGTTCAAGACGATGGTCAAGGCCCTCCACGCGGCGGGCATCGAGGTGATCCTGGATGTCGTCTACAACCACACCGCCGAGGGCAACCACATGGGTCCGATGCTGTCGATGAAGGGGATCGACAACCACGCCTACTACCGGTTGATGGACGACGAGCCGCGCTACTACCTCGACTTCACGGGCACCGGCAACAGCCTCAACATGCGCCACCCGCACGTGCTGCAGCTGATCATGGACAGCCTGCGGTACTGGATCCTCGACATGCACGTCGATGGCTTCCGCTTCGACCTCGCCTCCACCCTCGCCCGCGAGCTGTACGCCGTCGACCGCCTGTCGGCGTTCTTCGACCTCGTCCAGCAGGACCCCGTCGTGTCCCAGGTCAAGCTGATCGCCGAGCCGTGGGACGTCGGCGAGGGCGGCTACCAGGTCGGCAACTTCCCGCCGCTGTGGTCGGAGTGGAACGGCCGCTACCGCGACACGATCCGCGACTTCTGGCGCGGCGAGCCGGCCACCCTGGCCGAGTTCGCCTCCCGCTTCACCGGCAGCTCCGACCTCTACCAGGCCGACACCCGCCGCCCCACCGCCTCGGTCAACTTCGTCACCGCCCACGACGGCTTCCCGCTGGCCGACCTCGTCTCGTACAACGAGAAGCACAACGAGGCCAACGGCGAGGACAACCGCGACGGTGAGTCGCACAACCGATCGTGGAACTGCGGCGTCGAGGGACCCACCGAGGACCCGGCCATCCGCACCCTGCGGGCCCGCCAGCAACGCAACCTGCTGACGACGCTGATGCTCTCCCAGGGCGTGCCGATGCTGCTCGGTGGCGACGAGCTCGGCCGGACCCAGCAGGGCAACAACAACGCCTACTGCCAGGACAGCGAGCTCTCCTGGTTCGACTGGGAGCACGTCGACGAGGACCTCCTGGAGTGGTCCAGGACGCTGACCACGCTGCGCCGCGACCACGCCGTCTTCAAGCGGCGGCGCTGGTTCCAGGGCCGCCGGATCCGCGACATCGACGACCTGGCCTGGTTCCGCCCGGACGGCCAGGTGATGACCGACGACGACTGGGACAACGGCTACGCCCGAGCAGTCGGTGTCTTCTTCAACGGCGCCGCCATCCCCACCCCCGACGCCTTCGGCGGCAAGGTCCTCGACGACGACTTCTACGTGATGTTCAACGCCAGCGACGCGCCGATCGCCTGGACGATGCCCGGCAAGCCGTTCGCCCGCAGCTGGGTCATCGAGTTGGACACCGAGCCGTCGCACGACCACGGCATCGAGGTGGCCGCGGAGGACGTGGTCGCCCTGATCGAGCGATCGATGCTCGTGCTGCGTGCGCCCCGCCACTCATGAGGGACCTGGCGACGCTGCGCCAGCGGGCCGGCGAGCTGGGCGTCGAGACGGGGTACCGCGACGTCGACGGCCGCCACCACGACACGCCCGAGCCGACGCTGCGCCAGGTGGTCGAGATGCTCGAAGACGATCTCGACCGCACCAGTCGGTCCGTCCCGCCCGTCATCGTGATCGGCGGTCCGTCGGCGGCCGACCACGAGCTCCGGGTCGGCACGGCCCCGTTCGCCGACCTGACGCTGGCCGACGCTACGACGCTGCGCCTGCCAGCCCACGACGGGCGGGTCGACGTGGCGCCGGACGTGCCCGTCGGCTGCCACGACCTGCGGATCGGCGACGACGCGGCGACGCTCGTCATCGCCCCGCCGACCATGCCGCGCGCCGCCGACCTCGACGGGCGAGCCGGCCTGTTCGTACCGGCGTACGCGCTGTGGACGGACGCCGACCCGCTGCCGTCGTTCGGCCACCTGGCCGACCTGGCGGCGCGGCTGCCGGACCTCGGCCTCGACGTGCTCTCGACGCTCCCGCTGTACGCCGCGTTCCTCGACGACCCGTTCGACCCCAGCCCGTACTCGCCGATGAGCCGGCTGCACTGGAACGAGGTGTACCTCGACGATGCGTCGTTGCCGGCCGCCGCCCGCCCACCGGCGGATCGGCTGGTCGACTGGCCGACGCTGGGTCGGCGCCGCCGGCGGCAGCTGCTGGCCGCTGCCGCCGACCTCGATCGGGCGACGGACGCGGCCCTGGACGAGCACGTCAGGACCCATCCGGACGTGGCCGACTACGCCCGCTTCCGGAGCGCTCGGCCAGACACGGTCGATGCCGCCTACCCGGCGGACCTCGTGCAGCGCAGCCACGTCCTCGCCCAGTACCTCGCCTCCCGGCAGCTCGCCGCGATCGAGGGGCCGGAGCGCGCTGCGCTCGCCCTCGACCTCCCCATCGGCGGCCATCCCGCCGGTTTCGAGACCTGGGCCCACGCCGAGCTGTTCACCAGCGGGATGACGGTCGGGGCGCCGCCCGATGCGCTCTTCGCCGGCGGCCAGGACTGGGGGTTCCCGCCGCCGCTGCCGGGAGCCGGCCGCCGCAGCGGGCACCTGCTGTGGCGGCGACTCGTGGCCCGGGCCGGAGAGCACGCGTCCGTCCTGCGCATCGACCACGTCATGGGTGTCCAGCGGCTCTGGTGGGTGCCGGCCGGCGCCGGCCCCCAGGACGGGACGTACGTGCGCTACCCCCGTGACGAGCTGCTCGCCGTCATCGCCGCCGAGGCCGCGGCGACGAACACCACCATCGTCGGCGAGGACCTCGGCACCGTGCCGCCCGAGATCCGCGCCGCGCTGGCGGACTGGGACGCGCTCGGCCTGTACGAGGAGCAGTTCCACCTCGACCAGGACCAGCTCGAGCCGATCCCGGCCCGCTCGTTCGCCGGCGCACGTACCCACGACATGCCGCCGTTCGCCGCCGCCATGGCCGCCGCCGAGCCGGCGGCGGTCGAGCGCTACCGGCAGCTGCTCGGTGCGGCACTCGGTCGCCAAGTCCCCGCGGGGATCCCGGCGCTGTTCGACGCGCTGCTCGAGCGGCTGTCCGCCAGCGCGGCGTACGTCGTGCTGGCCGACCTCGACGACCTGCTCGGAGGGGTCGAACCGCACAACGTCCCGGGGCGGATCCTGCCCACGACGTGGCGGCGGCGATTGGCGGCGCCGATCTCGGACATGCTGTGCGCCGACGTCCGCCGCCGGGCCCAGCTGCTCGGCCGGAGGACACCACGACCATGACTGCCCGCGACACCATTCCCAACCCACTCGGCGAGCTGGACGTGCACCTCTTCAACGAGGGTACCCACCGCCATCTCCACCGCTGCCTCGGCGCCCATCCCGACGGCACCGGCACGTGGTTCGCCGTGTGGGCGCCGAACGCCGCTGCGGTCGAGGTGCTCGGCGACTTCGACGGGTGGAGCGGCGAAGCGATGGAGAACCTGGGCGGTTCGGGGCTGTGGTCGGCGCGCGTCGAGGGCGCCAAACCGGGCCAGTACTACCGCTACGCAGTGACAAGTCACGGCGGCGAGCGGATCGAGAAGTCGGACCCGGTGGCAGCGGCCGGCAGCGAGCCTCCATCGACAGCGTCGATGATCGCCGACCTCGACCACCGGTGGGGCGACGCGGCGTGGATGGCCCGCCGAGGTGCGGCCGGCGCCCCCGACGCGCCGATCTCGATCTACGAGGTCCACCTCGGATCGTGGGGTCGGCACCTCACGCCGGGTCGGCGCTTCGCCCGTTACGACGAGTTGGCGGAGCCGCTGGCCGAGCACGTGCTGGCCCACGGCTTCACCCACGTGGAGCTGCTGCCGGTGATGGAGCACCCGTTCTACGGATCGTGGGGCTACCAGTCGACCGGCTACTTCGCGCCGACCGCCCGCTACGGCTCACCGCGCCAGCTGATGGAGCTGATCGACCGGCTGCACCAGCGCGGCATCGGGGTGCTCCTCGACTGGGTGCCGTCGCATTTCCCGATGGACCCCCACGGGCTGGCCCGCTTCGACGGCACGCACCTCTACGAGCACGCCGACCCGCGCCAGGGCTACCACCCGGACTGGACGTCGGCGATCTTCAACTACGGGCGGCGGGAGGTGCGGTCGTTCCTGATCTCCAGCGCGCTGCACTGGCTCGACCGCTACCACGTCGACGGGCTGCGCGTCGATGCCGTCGCGTCGATGCTGTACCTCGACTACTCGCGCAACGAGGGCGAGTGGATCCCCAACCGCCACGGTGGACGGGAGAACCTGGAGGCGATCGACTTCCTGCGTCAGCTCAACGACGCGGTCGCCGCCGAGCACCCGGACACGATCACGATCGCCGAGGAGTCGACGGCGTGGCCGATGGTCACCGGGTCGACGGACGCCGGCGGCCTCGGCTTCTCGTACAAGTGGGACATGGGCTGGATGCACGACACGTTGCAGTACCTGCGCCGCGAACCCGTCCACCGCCAGTTCCACCACGACGAGATCACGTTCCGCAGCATGTACGCCCACACCGAGCGGTTCGTGCTGCCGCTGTCCCATGACGAGGTGGTGCACGGCAAGGGATCGCTGCTCGGCAAGATGCCGGGCGACGAGTGGCAGCGGTTCGCCAACCTGCGGCTGCTGTACGGCCTGATGTGGGGGCAGCCGGGCAAGAAGCTGTTGTTCATGGGCGGCGAGCTGGCCACGTCGCAGGAGTGGGCCCACGAGGGCGCCCTCGACTGGTCGCTCCACGACAACGGTCGCCACGCCGGCGTGCGCCTGTGGTTGCAGGCGCTCGACGAGGTGTACCGGGACCGGCCGGCCCTTGCCCGTGGCGACTGCGACCCGGCCGGGTTCCAGTGGATCGTCGGCGACGACGTCACCCACAGCGTGTTCGCCTGGCTGCGGCGAGATCCGACCGGCGAGGCACCGCCGGTGCTCGTGGTCGTCAACGCCACACCGACGGTGCACTATGGGTACCGGGTCGGCGTGCCCGCCGATGGCGATTGGATCGAGCTGGTCAACTCCGACGCCGAGCTCTACGGAGGCAGCGGCACGGGCAACCTCGGCCAGGTCGCCGCCGAGGCCCAGCCATGGCACGGCTTCGAGTGGTCGGTGCCGCTGACGCTCCCGCCGCTGGCCGTCGTGCTGTTGGAGCCGGCCTGATTCAGGCAGCGGAGGGCCGGACGAAGACGTCCATGCGGAGGAGCTCCAGCGGGCCGAACTGGGTGATGAAGGCGACGTCGGCGGCGTCGCGGCCGTAGGCGATGGCCACCCGGTTGCCGCGGGGGACCGCCTGCGTGGCGTCGAACGTGAACCAGCGGCCACCGAGGTAGGCCTCGAACCAGGCGTGCTGGTCCATCGGGTCCAGGTCGTGGAGGTAGCCGACGACCATGCGCGCCGGGATGTCCAGCGACCGGCACAGCGCGATGCCGAGGTGGGCGAAGTCCCGGCACACGCCGGTGCGCGTCTCGTACGTCTCGAGGGCGGACGTCGACACGGTGCTGGTGCCGTACTCGTACGCGACCTCGCGCTGGATCCACGCCCGCACGGCCTCGGCCTGCGGGTACCCGGGCAGCGCGTCGGCGGCGATCTCGGCGGCGACGAGGCCGATCAGGTCCGACGGGCAGTAGCGGCTCGGCAAGAGGAACTGCAGGACCCAGTCGGGCACCAGCTCGATCGGCGTGCGCGGCATCGTGACGTCGACGTCGACCTCGTCGGCGGTGTCGACGGTCGCCTCGACCTGGACCGTCACCGGCCCGGACGCCCGGACCGGCACCACGACGCGCTGGCACAGGTTGCCGTAGCCGTCGGTGTACTCGGACATCGGCACCTCGGGCTCGAACGTGTAGCGCTCGGAGACCACCCATTGGCTGTCGCCGCTGCGCGGCCGCAGCATCAGCACGGCCGGCGTCGGCCAGAGGGCGGACAGTTCGATGGTGCAGCCGACGTCGAGCTTCACGAGCGGCCCGGCAGTCGGGCGGCCGCGGCGGCGTCGAGGACGACGGTGGTGTCGGTGGTCGGGACTCGGTCGACCGGCAGAGAGGACGCGTCGCCGACGCCGCCGATCCAGCGTCCGATGGCGTCGGCCTTGTCGGGGCCGACGACGAGCACGACGCGAGCCCGGGCGGCGTCGATCACCGGCGGGGTCAGCGTCATCCGCACGCGGCCCTGGTAGACGCCGGAGACGGCGACGGGCTCGGTCCGATCGATGACCGGGTCGCCGGGCGGCCACGACGCGGTGTGGCCGTCCGGGCCGACGCCGAGGTGCACGACGTCGAAGCGGTCGGGGAGCAGGGCGGCGTACTCGGCGGCCGCGGCGTCGAGATCGGCGGCGGTGACCGGCATGAGGTGGTGGCGGCCCGGGAACGCCGACAACTGGCCGCCGTTGCGGTCGGGATCGCCGTCGGGCGCGACGCGCTCGTCGACCTGGAACACGTCGACGGACGTCCAGTCGAGGTCGGCGGCGGCCAGCGCGTCGAGCATCGGGGGCGCGGTCGAGCCACCGGAGACGGCGAGCGTCGCCCGACCGCGGGCGGAGATGGCGGCGCGGACGTGGTCGGCCAGCAGCGCCGCGGCGCGGATGGCCGGGTGTTCGTCGACGATCACGTCTGCCGCGGCCATGACGTGGATGTTGGCACGGTTGACCGTCGCTCGCTGGGGGTACACCGTTGCGCCGTGAGCATCGCAGCATCGACGGCATCAGGTCAGCAGGCAGCCCGTCGCTGGCGAGAGCCCCTCGGCCGGGCCGGCATCGCCGCCCGTGGGGTGCTGTACGTCATCCTCGGGATCCTCGCCATCCAGTTCGCCCGCGGGGAGACGTCGAGCGACGAGGTCAGCCAGAGCGGGGCGTTCGCCAAGCTGGCCGAGCAGCCGTTCGGCAAGTTCCTGCTGGTGGTGCTCATCGTCGGGCTCGTGGCGCTGGCGCTGTGGCGGTTCATCCAGGCCGCCGTCGGCGACCCGGTCGAGGGCGACGAGGGCAAGGACCGGCTCGAGTACCTGGTCAAGGGGATCATCTACAGCGCCCTCGTCGTGACGGCCGTGAAGGTGGCGATGGATGCGTGGGACGGCGGTGGCGCGGCCGGCGAGTCGGGCAACCAGGACCCGCAGCAGGCGTCTTCGTTCCTGTTCGACCTGCCCGCCGGCCGACTCCTCGTCGGCCTGCTCGGCGTCGTGCTGATCGGCATCGCCCTGTACCAGACGTACGAGCACACGGTGCAGGCCAAGTTCATGGAGCGCCTGGCGCCGCCGGGGCAGGCGTCGAAGGGCATTGAGGCCGCCGGACGAGCCGGCTACGGGGCGCGCGGGATCGTGCTGGCGATCACTGGAATCTTCTTCGTCGTCGCTGCGGTCCAGTACGACCCGAACGAGCCAAAGGGCATCTCCGGCGCTCTGCAGACCCTCGCCGACCAACCGTGGGGCACGATCGTGCTGTGGGCGGTGGCCATCGGCCTCGTCCTGTTCGGCCTCTTCTGCTTCGCCGAGAGCCGCTACCGCCGCGCCTGACCCCCCGCCCATCCGAGGGTTTCACGGCACCCGAGGGTTTGCGTACCCGACGGGGTGCGCCAAACCCTCGGATACACCCCGCGCACCCCTGGCGTACGCTTCCGACACCGACATCCCCCTTGCTGGTCCGCGCAAGGAGTTCCGATGTCCGACCTCACGCCCGCCGCTTCCCGCTGGCTCGCCGAACACCATGGCGTCATCACGACGCGGCAGCTGCGTCGCGCCGGCGTCGGCCGCAAGACCCAGCTGCGCCTGATCGCCGCAGGCGTCCTCGTCCCGGCGGCGAAGGGGGTCTTCACCGTCGCCTCTGCGGCGAGCTCCCTCGAGCAGCGCTGCGCGGCGCTCTGCGCGGCCCATCCAGCGGGCTTTGTCACCGGTCCGACAGCCGGCTCGATGCTCGGTCTGCGCCGGATGCCGACTTCATCAGCGTTGCACTTCTCGCTCCGCCACGGAGCCCGGGTCGAAGCCGAGCCTGGCGTGCGCTTCCGGCAAACGACCGCGCTGCTGCCGTCGGATCGGCGGGCGCTTCCCGGCGGCATCATCGTTGCGTCGTGGGTTCGACTGGCCTTCGATCTCGCCGCCGACCTGCGGCCGCTCGACCACCTTTCGGTGCTCCATCAACTCCTCCACGAGCGACGCGTAACGTCCGAGGAGCTGGTGTCCATCGAACGGCGGCTTGGGCACCCGGCCCGACCGGGAAGTGGGACGTTCCTCCGCAACCTCAACCGTCTCGGTGGCGAACCGCTGGAATCACATCCCGAAGTCGTGCTCGCCGAGGCGTTGCGACTGCGCAACGTGCCGATCGAGCACCAGGCCACGCTGGCTCACCTCGCCGACGGCCGGTCCGTGCGGATCGACCTGGCGGTACCGAGCGCTCGGTGGGGCGTCGAGCTCGACATCCACCCCGAGCACCTCACACTCGACGGCGATGCTCGTGACGCGCGGCGCAATCGCCAGGTCCATCTGGTCGGGTGGCAGATCGAGCCAGTCACTGCGCTCGACCTGCAGGACGTCGAGCACGTCGCCAACGAGCTGGCGGCGCTCTACCACGCCCGCCGCCGAGCCCTCGCCAGCTGATCGGAGGGTTTGCGTACCCGCCCCCGGTCCGGAAACCCTCCGGTGCTGCGAAACCCTCGGATGGGTCTAGATGGTGGGGACTTCGGTGTGTTTGCCGAAGACGTGGCCGAGGGCGTGCATCACCTCGCCGAGGGTGGCGTACGACTTCACGGCGTCGATCAGGGCCGGCATCAGGTTGACCTCGGCGTCGGCGGCGTCGGCCTGCAGACGGGCCAGCGCGGCGTCGACCGCCTCGCCGCTGCGGTCGTGGCGCACCTGGTCGAGCCGCTTGCGCTGCCGGGCCTCATCCTCGTTGGTGATCTGCAGCAGGTCCAGCGTCGCGTCGTCGTTGCCCTCGGTGAACCGGTTGACGCCGACGATCGTGCGCCGCCCCTCGTTGAACGCCCGCTCCAGCTCGTAGGCCGAGTCGGCGATCTTCCCCTGGAACCAGTTGTCCTCGATCCCCTGGATGCACCCCTCGAGCATCGACCCACCACCGATCTCGTCGAGGTGGGCGAACAGCTCCTCGGCCTGGCGCTCCATCTCGTCGGTCAGCTCCTCGACGAACCACGACCCGCCGAGCGGGTCGGCCACGTGGGCCACGTTGGTCTCGTTGGCGATGACCTGCTGCGTGCGCAGGGCGATGCGCGCCGCCTTCTCGGTCGGCAGCGCCATCGCCTCGTCCATCGAGTTCGTGTGCAGCGACTGCGTCCCGCCGAGCACGCCGGCCAGCGCCTCGATCGCCGTGCGCACGATGTTCACCTCGGGCTGCTGCGCGGTCAGCGACACGCCGGCCGTCTGGGTGTGGAAGCGCAGCTGCATCGAGCGCTCCGACTGCGCGCCGTAGCGCTCCTTCATCCACCGCGCCCAGATCCGCCGCGCCGCCCGGTACTTGGCGATCTCCTCGAAGAAGTCGATGTGGGCGTTGAAGAAGAACGACAGTCGCGGGGCGAACGCATCGACGGGCAGCCCAGCGGACATCGCCAGCTCGACGTAGGCGAACCCGTTGGCCAGCGTGAACGCCAGCTCCTCGGCCGCCGTCGAACCGGCCTCCCGGATGTGGTACCCCGAGATCGACACGGAGTGCCACCGCGGCATCTCGGCCGCCGTGAACGTGATGGTGTCGCGCACCAGCCGCATCGACGGGCGCGGCGGGAACACGAACTCCTTCTGGGCCTGGTACTCCTTCAAGATGTCGTTCTGCAACGTCCCGCCCAGCCGGGCGCGCGGGATGCCGGCCTTCTCGGCCTGGGCCACGAACATGGCGAAGATCACTGCCGCCGGCGAGTTGATCGTCATCGACGTCGTGATCTCGCCGAGGTCGATGCCGGCGTAGAGGTCCTCCATGTCGGCGAGGCTGTCGATGGCCACGCCGCACCGCCCGACCTCGCCGAGTGCCATCACGTCGTCGGAGTCGATGCCGAGCAACGTCGGCATGTCGAACGCCGTCGACAGCCCGTCACCGCCGGAGCGGATGATCTCCTTGAACCGCCAGTTGGTGTCCTCGGCCGTGCCGAAGCCGGCGAACATGCGCATCGTCCACAGCTTCGACCGGTACATCGAGGCGTACGGCCCCCGCGTGTACGGAAAGACGCCTGGCCGCTCGCCGTCGTCGGGGCCGTACACCGGCTCGAGCGGGATGCCCGACATCGTGGTGAACGGCGCGTCGCGCAGCGTCGACGACTCGTAGGCGCGCTGCCACTCTTCTCGGGGGTTCATGGGTGGAGATTACTTGGACGGCTCGCCCGCCCCTTGGCCCGCCCGTAGCGTCGTTCGCCGTGCACGGCGACCGCCCCGATCACGAGCTGGCCCGTGGGATCAGGGCTGCCGTCGTCGCCTACGCCCTGTGGGGCCTGCTGACCATCTACTGGAAGGCGCTCGCCGGCTTCGACCCGCTCGAGCTGATCGGCTGGCGCATCGCCCTGGCCAGCGTGATCATGGCCGTCGTCGTCACGGTCCGCGGCCGCTGGTCCGTGCTGCTGGCGGTGCGCCGAGACCGAGCCGTGCTGTTCCGCCTCACGTTGGCCGCTCTGCTCCTGACGGCCAACTGGACGACCTACGTCTGGGCCGTCGTCAACGGCCGGGTGATCGAGACGGCGCTCGGCTACTTCTTCGCCCCGCTGTTCACGATGCTGTTCGGCGTCACGATCCTCGGCGAGCACGCCAGCCGGCTCCAGCGGCTGGCCATCGCCCTGGCCGCAGCGGCGGTGGTCGTCCTCACCATCAGCTACGGGCGGCTGCCGGTCGTCGCGCTGATCCTCGCCGTGTCCTGGAGCGTGTACGGCCTGCTCAAACGGAAGGTCCCGCTCGGGGCGATCGAGAGCCTCGCCGGCGAGACGCTCGTGCTCGCCGTCCCGGCGGTCGTGGTGGTCGCCGTCACGGCCGGTGCCGCCGACAGCATCCCCGCCACCGCCGGCGCCGGCGACTGGGTGCTGGTCGCCCTGACCGGCGTCGTGACGGCCGTCCCCCTGCTGCTGTTCGCCGTCGCCGCCCAACGCGTGCCGTTCACGCTCCTCGGCGCGCTGCAGTACCTCATCCCGACGATCAACCTCGTGCTGGGGTGGGTCGTCTACGACGAGGCGATGCCGGTCGATCGGCTCGTCGGGTTCGCCCTCGTCTGGGCCGCCCTGGTCGCCGTCACCGTCGACCGCGTCCGCCAGTCCCGGCCACCACCTCGGTCGATGTCCCGCTTGACCCCGACCGCCGGCGGCTAGCGTCCCCGCCCATGTACCGACTTCTCAAGGTCTCGGCCCTTGCGGCGGCAGCCGCCATGGCGGTCGCCGCGTGCTCGCCCGACGAGAGCGATTTCAAGGATCAGGCCGAAGACTTCATCGAGAACGATGAGGGGGACCTCGCCCAGCAGAGCGGGCTGACGTTCGACGCCGCAGCGTGCGAGGAGCCGGCCTCGAAGGACGTCGGCGCGACGTTCACGTGCACGGCCAACGCCTCCGACGGCGCGAGCTACACCTTCACGGGCGAGATCACCGGCGAGCGGGAGTTCCAGCTGACGTCGGTCGAGATCTCGGCCGGCACGGCTCCCCCCGATTCCGCCCCGCCGACGAGCTGAGCGCGCGGCTCGCGCTCATGTACGCACCTTGCCGTGGGAGGTGACGCCGAGCGGGAGCGCAGCAGCTGCTCGGCCATGAGCGAGAAGACCGTGCTGATGGTTCGCTCGCTCGAAGACTCGCTCGCTCACCGGGTGATCAACGTGCCGGCGAAGAACTGCTGCAGCACCTCCACCGCCGCAGCGTGACGCCGCGGGTCCCGCGTCACCGCGGACAACCTCGCCAGGCCGGAGACGACGGCGTTGAGCAGGTCCTCGACGGCACGGAGGTCGGTGTCCGGGCTGAGCTCGCCACGATCGGCGGCATCGGCGACCAGGCGGCGGAAGAAGGCGGCCGTGCGGCGGCGCAGCGGGCGGAGGAGGTGATCGAGCTCGGGGTGGCGCTGGGCGTCGCTGGCCACGCCGACGACGAACGCCGGCAGCGTCGGATCGGCCCGGTTCAGCTCGGCCACGGCGTCGAGCACCGCGGCGTACTGCTCGACCAAGCTGTGGCGGCAGGCGATCGCCGTCTCCAGTCGTGAGAACACCCGCTCCACGACGACCTCGTACACCGCGACGTACAGCTCCGCCTTCGACGAGAAGTAGTGGTAGATCGCCCCGCTGGTCAGCCCGCTGGCCTCGGCGATCGACCGGTTGGTCGTCGTCTCGTACCCGTCCCGGGCGAACATCACCATCGCCACGTCCAGGATGCGCAGGCGCGTGGCGGCCGAGTCCTGGTCGCGGGGCCGTCCGCGCTGACGAGGCAGGATCGCCGTGACCGGCGGCTCGGGTCGGGCGGTGGCGCCCATCGACTCGACGCTAGCCACCGTCGTCGGCGGGCCCAGGGCCGGGGTGAGGGCCGGACGCCGCGGTGTCGGCCAGGTCGCCCGCTGGCAGACTTCCCCGGTGGACGTGCGGACCGACGCCGAGCCGCTCGAGCCACCATCGCTCGATGCCCCGGCAGCCGGAGCGGACGACGAGTCGAGCGACGAGGTCGTGCTGTCGTGGTGGCAGCATCCCGTCAACGTCGTCGGCATGATCATCGCCATCGCGCTGATCGGCGGCATGGTCGGCTGGCTCGTCGCCGACCCCGGTGACGGCTCAGGCGGCGGTGACGTCGACGTCGGGTTCCTGCACGACATGCGGGCCCACCACGAGCAGGCGGTGCAGATGGGCTTCATGTTCTTGGCGCTCGAGGACACCGACCCCGGCGTGCGCACGGTGGCCCGCAGCATCGTCGCCGGTCAGAGCCAGGAGATCGGGCGGATGGTCCAGCTGCTGCGCGACTTCGGCGCCCCTGAAGCAGCCGAGACCGAGGAGGCCATGGCGTGGATGGGCATGGCCACGACGGTCGACCAGATGCCCGGCATGGCAAGCGAGGCCGACCTCGACGCCCTCGGCGCCACCAGCGGAGCGGCGGCCGACGAGCTGTTCGTCGACCTGATGATCGGCCACCACGAGGGCGGCCTGCACATGGCCGAGGCGGCCGCCGCCGACGCCGAGGACGCCCGGGTGCGCTCCCTCGCCGCGTCGATCGAGGCCAGCCAAGCCGATGAGATCGGCGAGCTGGAGCGACTCGTCGGCTGATGGTGCGGAGATCGACGCAACCGGGGCGTTCGAGTTCGCGGCGTCCGCTCCTCATCGGGCTGGTCGCCGCGCTGCTCGCCGCCTGCGGCACGAGCCCCGGCGTGGAGACCCTGTCGGCGCGCCAGGAGACCACCGTCCCGCCGACCACCACGACGGCGCCGCCTCCGTCGACGACCCAACCGCCCGAGACGATCGAGCCGCCCGACACGACCGTGGACCCGCCCGACACGACGTCCGGTGGCCCGACCTCCTCGGTCGATCCCGGGCGCCAGCTGCTCGACGTCGGTGACGCCAAGCAACCCCGGGCCTACGACGACCTCCTCCGGGCGACGCTCGCCGACCTCGAGCGGTGGTGGGCCGAGGAGTTCCCCGCCCGCTACGGCGCACCGTTCGAGCCCTTGACCGGTTCCGTCTACGCGTCCTATCCCGAGCGCACCGACCCGATCCCGGGCTGTGGGCCGGCGGAGGAGACGACCTACGAGGACATCAGCCTCTACGGCGCGTTCTACTGCGAGGAGGGCGACTTCATGGTCTACGACGACGGGACCGCCGGCATCCTCGCCGCCCTCTCCGACCAGTTCGGGCCGCCGATCCTCGGCGTCGTCTTCGCCCACGAGTACGGCCACGCCGTCCAGTCCCGGGCCGGCGAGTTCGAGCGCGGCCTGCCGACCATCACGACGGAGCAGCAGGCCGACTGCTTCGCCGGGGCGTGGGTCGCCCGAGCCGTTCGCGGCGAGGCTTCGGGTGTCACCTACACCGACGCCGACGTGCGCACCGGCCTGATCGGGATGATCGCGGTGCGCGACCCGAAGGGCATCGACCAGTTCGAGCCCGGCGGTCACGGCTCGGCCTTCGATCGCGTCGGCGCCTTCCAGTTGGGGTTCGTCGAGGGGTTGGATGGTTGCGCCGGCCTGCTCGACGACCCGTTGCCGCTGGTGCCCAACGTCTACAGCTCGACGGAGGACCCCCGCCAGGAGGGCAACGCGCCGTTCGGCTACGGCACCGGCCAGATCGGCGAGTTCCTCCCGCGCGACCTCAACGAGTTCTGGCCGGCGACGGTGTCGGCGCAAGGCGCCGAACTGACCCCGCTCGTGCTCGTCCCGGTCCCCGACCCCTCGGCGGCCGACTGTGACGACCCGGCCGGCGACATCGCCCTCGGCGCCGTGCACTGCCCGGCCACCGATGCGGTGGTGTTCGACGAGTCGCTCGGCCAGGAGCTGTACGGCCGGTTCGGCGACTTCGCCGTCGGCTACATGTTCGGCGTGGCGTGGAGCGAGGCGGTGCAGCGGGCGCTGGACAGCCCGCTGGCCGGCGAGGAGCGGGCCCTGGCGTCGGACTGCCTGACCGGGGCCTGGGTCGCCGACATCATCCCGTCGGACGACCAACCGACGCCGCCGCGTGGCGTCACCATCTCCCCGGGCGACCTGGACGAGGCGATCCAGACGGCGCTGGTCGTCGGCGACGAGACGTCGACGCAGGACGTCGTCGGCAGCGGCTTCGAGAAGATCGCCGCGTTCCGCCAGGGCGTCCTCGAGGGCATTCCGGCCTGCGTCGACCGGCTCGATGACTGAGCCCGTCCTCGACCGTGGCGGCGTCGAGCAGGCGCTCGCCGCGCTCGATGTCGGCACGAACAGCTTCCACCTCGTCGTCGCCCGCCCGGTCGGTGCCGACCGGTTCGAGACCCTGACGCGGGAGCGGGAGGTCGTCCGCCTGGGCCACGGCGGTGGCGACATGAAGGAGATGTCGGCGGACGCCATCGATCGCGGCGTCGCCGCCCTCGGACGGATGCGCCAGATCGCCGCCAGCTTCGGCGCGCCGGTGCGCGCCGTCGCCACCAGCGCGGTCCGGGAAGCGGTGAACGCCGACGAGTTCCTCGATCGGGCGCGAGCGGAGGCCGGCGTCGACATCGAGGTCATCTCGGGGGTCGAGGAGGCCCGCCTCATCCACCTCGGCGTCCTGCAGGCCGTCCCCGTGTTCGACCAGCGGGTGCTGCTCGTCGACATCGGCGGCGGCTCGACCGAGGTGCTGCTCGGTCAGCGCGGCGAGACGGTCGCCGCCCGCAGCTTCAAGCTCGGCGCGGTGCGCCTCACCGACCGCTTCTTCCCGGGCGGCAAGGTCACCTCCAAGGCGGTGACGGCATGCCGGCGGTACGTGCGCGGGATCTTGACCCACTTCGAGCGGGCCGTGGAGCAGCACGGCTTCGACGTCGCGGTGGCGTCGTCGGGCACGGCCGAGACGCTCACCCGCATCGCCCACGCCGCCACCGGCGCCGAGCCGCTGCGCACCTACAACTGCGCCACCCTGAGTCGCGACGAGCTCGATGCCGTGGTCGACGACCTGGTGCGCCACCGGACCGCCGTCGCGCGGCGGACCAAGGTGCGCGGGCTGGAAGCGGCCCGCGCCGACATCATCGTCGCCGGTGCCCTGATCCTGCAGTCGGTGGCCGAGGCGTTCGGCGTCGAAGCGTTCACCTACAGCGAGGCGGCGCTGCGCGAGGGCGTGCTGGTCGACACCGTCTCCCGGATGAACGGTGCGGCGGGGCCGTTGCACCACCTGCGCGACGTCTCACGGCGCAGCATCGACCAGCTCGCACTGCGCTGCGACGACGACCCGAAGCACTCGGCTCACGTCGCCCGTCTGGCCGTCGCCCTGTTCGACGGGCTGGCCCCGGTGCACGGGCTCGACGGCGTCGCCCGCGAGTACCTGGAGGCCGGCGCGCTGCTGGCCAACGTCGGGCTCGTCGTGGCGCACTCCAAGCACCACCTGCACGCGTACTACGTGATCCGCAACAGCGAGCTGGCGGGCCTGACGGACTCCGAGATCGAGGTCATCGCCCAGATCGCCAGGTACCACCGCAAGAGCGAGCCCAAGCCCGCCCACGCCGAGTTCGCCGCCCTCTCGTCCGGCGAACAGCAACTGGTGCGCACGCTGGCCGGCATCCTGCGCGTGGCCATCGGCTTGGACCGCAGCCACCGCGCCGACGTGCGAGGCGTCGAGGTGCGCCTGGAGACCGAGCGCGTCGTCGTGGTCGTCGAGGCCGAGCCCGGCGCGTCGATCGAGCTCGAGCTGCACGCCGCCAACGAGCGCCGGGCGCTGCTCGAGCAGGTCCTCGGGCGGTCGGTGGCGCTGCGGGCGCGCTGACCCGGCGGCTCAGGCCGTGGCCGGTGTGGCGCCCGAGCTCGCCGGCCCGCTGGTCGCCGGGGCGCCCGTGGTCGCCGCCGGCGTCGCCTGCGTCACGGGCGCCGGTTGGGTCGCCGACGGTGGCGCTTGGCCGACGCCTCCCCCGTTCCCGCCGCCCCCGTCCCCGCCGCCCCCGTTCCCGCCGCCCCTGTTGGCCGACTGGCTCCCCCCGCCGGTCTGCTCGCCCCCGCCGTCGTCACCGTCGTCGTCGTCCTCGTCCGGCGGCGGTGCCTCCGTCTCCGCCGCCGGCTCGGTCGGCGGCGCCGGCGTCTGCGCTGGTTGCGACGCCGGCACCGGTGCGGGCACGGTGGAGGACGTGGTCGTGGTGTAGTTCGGGTCGCGAGTGTTGAAGACCATCATCTTCTCGTTCTCGTCGTAGGCCTCAGGCTCTTCGACGCCGTCGAAGACGAAGACCTGATCGCCGATGGCGACGAGCGACTGGAAGTAGTCCCCCAGCGTCATCGGGATGCGGATGCAGCCGTGCGACGCCGGCTCGAGCGGCACTTGCTGGGCGCCGTGGATGGCGATGCCGAAGTTGAAGTACATCGGGTTCCACATCGTCCCGAGGGCGCTCTCCCTGGCGCCCGTGCGCTGACGGTCGTACGTGAACACACCGCCCGGGGTCTTCGAGACGCCACACTCTCCTCGCTTGAGCGGCTCGAGGCCCAGTTCGTTGCCGTGTTCACCCGGGCTGATCGTGACCTCCTCGCACCACTTCTCGCCGGTGCCGCTGGACATGTGTGAGATCAGCGCCGGCTTGTCCTCCCGGAAGAAGATGACGACCTGCTCGGGCAGGTAGATCTCGGTGTGGTTGACCGAGGCTGCGTCGGGCCGGCGGGGGACGACCTGCAGCGGTTCCTGCATCAGCTGCCACATCTCGTTGGTCACCTCGCCGGTCGCCTCGGACCGCGGCGTCTGCATCACCAGCTTCTCGAACGCCCACACGGACGCCCTGGTCAGGCTGCCGAAGTCGCCGTCGATCGGGCCCGGGTCGAAACCCAGCGCCTTGAGTCGCTCCTGGACGGCCGTGACCTCGTCACCGAACGAGCCATCGCCGAGCGTCTCGGACAACGTCGTCTTGACGATCGGTGCCGTCGTCGGCGGCGCCGTGGTGACCAGGGCCGTGGTCGTGGTGGCGATCGAGTTGGCGGTGACAGACGCCTCGGCCGCAGGGGCCGAGCCGGACGAGGCGTCGGAGTCGCCGCTGAACGACCCGGAGGCGACGCCGGCGACCACGACGGTGCCGATCAGCGCGCAGGATGCGATGGCTGGGACGAAGCTTGGACGTCGGCGGGCGGGGAGCGGCATCAGGTTCCGGAAGCGGGGGCGGGCGGTCGAGCCACCCTACCGTTGGCCGCCCCGCTCGGCGGATCGAGTCCCGGAGCCCTTTCGACCGTTCTCGCGCCGTTCACACGTCGTTGCGGCGGGTCGCCAACATCTGGTCGTCCAACGGTTGGATCGATGTCAGGTCACGGCGCAGACGGGTCATCTCGCGAACGATCGTGGCGATGATTCCCGGCGAGCTGAGCGTCGATTCACCGATCGTCCGGGGGAAGTAGTCGACCCCGAACTGGACGATCTGGAAGCCCAGTTTCGTCGCCCGGATGACCAGCTCGGCATCGATGAACGACCCCTCGGACTGCAGCTCGATGTGGTCGAACACGTGGCGCCGGCAGAGCTTGAAGGCGAAGTTGATGTCGCGCGCCTTGACGCCGAACATCGTGCGCACGAGCACGTTGTAGATGAACGTGTAGATCGCCCGGGTGTAACCCTCGCCGGTGCGGTCGAAGCGGTAGGCGCTGACGATGTCGGCGTCGTACGCCCGGAGGTAGCGGATGGCCCGGGGCAGCTCCTCCATGTCGAACGGGAGGTCGGCGTCGGAGTACAAGATGAGGTCGCCGGTGGCGGTGGCGAACCCGGTCTTGATGCTGCCGCCCAGCTTGCGGTTGTGCTCGTGGTGGACGACGCGAACCCGGAAGTCTGCGGCGGCCGCCTTGTCGGCCAGCTCGGGCGTGCGGTCGGTGGAGGCGTCGTCGACGATGATCAGCTCGTAGTCGGCGACGATGCCGTCGTCGACCATCCGGTCGCACACCCGCCGGGCGGCGTCGAGGGCGCGCTCCAGGTAGACCTCCTCGTTCCACATCGGGAAGAAGATCGACAGGACCTCGTTCGAGCCATGCTCCGCCGGCGTGGTCATCGATGCGGCAGAGTACTGGCGGTGCCGCAGCACCGGATCGCGGGCGGTGCCGGGACCAGGGCCTCCGCCCGTAGTGTCGCAGCCCGTGGAGACGTCGCTCCCGCCCTCACCGCCTCCATCGTCCGAGCCGACGCCTGCCGGCGCCGGGAAGGTCGGCGGCGCCCCGGGGCGGCGGGTGTCGAGCTGGCTCGCCGGTGGGGCACCGCGCCCGGGCCAGCTGACGCCGGGCTGGCGCCTGACGGTCGTGGCGACGTGGGTGCTGGCGACCTTGGGCTGGATGGCGGCGTGGAAGTCGAGCCGGGAGCTGGGATTGGCGACGTGGTGGCTGGGACCGTCGAGCGACCCGCGGCCGTTCTTCTTGATGCTGCTGCCGTTCGTGCCGGTCGTGGCGATGATCGCGCTGGCCGTGCAGAACGCCCGCCACCTGGTGTGGTGGGGGCTGGCGGCCAGCGCCGTCGGCGCGGCGATCGCCGCAGGGGACCTCGGCCGGGTGGTGCGCCTCGGCATCGTCGAGCTGGCCATCGCGGTGGCGACCGCCGCCGTCTCCGTCGCCTCGTTGGCCGGCCGCTATCGCCGTTCTGGCCGTGCGGACCGGCCGTTGTGAGTCGATTTCGACGGCCAGAACGGGGGGGTCGACGGTGAGCGCCGTGTTGACGTCCTTGCCGACGGGCGAGCGGGTGGGCATCGCCTTCTCCGGCGGGTTGGACACGTCGGCTGCCGTGGCCTGGATGGACGAGCGCGGCGCCAAGCCGTACGCCTACACGGCCGATCTCGGGCAGTACGACGAGCCCGACCTGGCGGGCGTGCCGGCGCGGGCGCGCCAGTACGGGGCCGTGGCGGCGCGCATCGTCGACTGCCGCGCCGAGCTGGTGCGCGAGGGGCTGCTGGCGCTGCAGTGCGGGGCGTTCCACATCGCCACGGCGGGGCGGACATACTTCAACACCACGCCGCTCGGCCGGGCCGTCACCGGGACGCTGCTGGTGCGGGCGATGCACGACGACGGCGTCGACATCTGGGGCGACGGCAGCACCTACAAGGGCAACGACATCGAGCGCTTCTACCGGTACGGGCTGCTCGTCAACCCGGCGCTGCGGATCTACAAGCCGTGGCTCGACCAGGACTTCGTCACCGAGCTCGGCGGGCGGGCCGAGATGAGCGCCTTCCTGATCGCCCGCCGGCTGCCGTACCGGGACCCGACGGAGAAGGCCTACTCCACGGACGCCAACATCTGGGGTGCCACGCACGAGGCCAAGGCACTGGAGGAGCTGTCGACGGGCATCGAGATCGTCCAACCGATCATGGGCGTGGCGTCATGGCGCCCGGAGGTCGAGATCGCCACCGAGGACGTCGTGGTGCGGTTCGAGGACGGATGGCCGGTGGCGCTGAACGCCACGGCGTTCGACAGCCAGGTCGACCTGGTGTTGGCGGCCAACGCCATCGGCGGTCGCCACGGGCTGGGGATGAGCGACCAGATCGAGAACCGGATCATCGAGGCCAAGAGCCGCGGCATCTACGAGGGGCCCGGGCTGGCCCTGCTGCACATCGCCTACGAGCGGCTGGTGACGGCGATCCACAACGAGGCGACGATCGAGAACTACCGGACGATGGGTCGCCGCCTCGGCCGGCTGCTGTACGAGGGGCGGTGGTTCGACCCGCAGAGCCTGATGCTGCGCGAGCCGCTGCTGCGCTGGGTCGGTGCGGCGGTCACCGGGGAGGTGACGCTGCGGCTGCGGCGAGGCGACGACTACTCGATCCTCGACACGACTGGACCGCACCTGACGTACGCCCCGGAGCGGCTGTCGATGGAGCGCGTCGACGACGCCGCGTTCGGCCCGCTCGACCGGATCGGCCAGCTGACGATGCGCAACCTCGACATCGAGGACTCGCGGGCCAAGCTCGACGTCTATCGCCACGCCGGCACGCTCGGCAAAGGCGGCCCGTTCGAGCTCGACCCCGGCTGACCCCCGACGGTCCCATCCGAGGGTTTGCGCGCACCGGAGGGTTTCGTGCACCCCGTCAGGTACGGAAACCCTCCGGTGACGTCAAACCCTCCGATGCTCAGGGGTGGCGGGATTGGAGGGTCTGGAGGAGGCCGGCGAGGAGGCGGGTGCGGTCGGGGAGGTCGGCGACGATGACGTGCTCGTGGTCGGCGTGGGCGCCGCCGCCGGTGGCGCCGAGGCCGTCGAGCGTCGGGACGCCGATCGCCGCCGTGAAGTTGCCGTCGCTGCCGCCGCCGACGGCGACGCCGATCGGCTCGGGCAGACCGACGTCGACGGCCGCCCGGCTGGCCAGCTCGAACAGCTCGGCCGTGGCCGACTCGGGCATCGGCGGCCGGTTCAGCCCACCGAGCACCTCCAGCGTCGCCTGCGGATCCACCGGCCCGAGGGCGTCCATCTCCTTCGTCAGCCGCTCTCCCTCGGCCGGTTCGGTGACCCGCACGTCGACGCGCACCCGCGCCTCGGCCGGGACGACGTTGTCGGCCGTGCCGGCGCTGGCCACCGTGGGCGTGACGGTCGTTCCCCGCTCGGGGTCGGCGAGGGCGGCGATCGCCAGGACCTGGTGCGCCGCCTCGACGAGCGCGTTGACGCCCTTCTCCGGCTCAAGACCAGCGTGCGCCGCCCGTCCGCGAACGACGACCTCGAACGTGCCGGTGCCCTTGCGCCCGACCTTCAGCGCGCCGCCGTCCGCCGCTGGCTCCAGCACGAGCACCGCACCGCAGGCCGCCGCCCGCTCCTCGATCAGCGTCCTCGACGTCGCCGAGCCGACCTCCTCGTCGGCGGTGACGAGCAGCTCGATACCTGACCGGTCCGGCAGCGATGCGACGGCGTGCAGCGCGATGACGATGCCGGCCTTCATGTCGAAGACGCCGGGTCCGGTGGCCCGACCGTCGGCGACGGTGAACGGGCGGGCGGCCAGCGCACCGCCGGGGAACACGGTGTCGTGGTGGCCGACGAGCAGCACCCGGGGTGCGCCATCCGCCCGCCAGTGGACGTGCGGCCCGGCGGCGCCATCGACCAGCTCGGCCGGGGAGCCGAGCCGTCGCTCGACCAGCGCCGCCACACCGGCCGCCGATGCCGAGATCGCCGCCAGGTCGTGCGACGGCGACTCGACCTCGACCAGCGATCGCAGGTCATCCAGCATGGTCGGGAGGTCGAACGTCGGTGATTCGTCGGGCACCGCGCCACGGTAGGTGATGCCCGGCAGGGAGGGGCGGCTGGCAGGATCACCGGATGGCCCGGTCACCGCTCGTCCTGCTCCTCGTCACCGGGCTCGTGGTCGCCGCCTGCTCCGGCGACGACGACGACGCCACGCCGACGACGTCGGCGGCCACGCCAGCCGGCACTGCCACACCCGAGCCGACGACCGAACCGACCACCGAGCCGACGACCGAACCGACCACCGAGCCGACGACCGAACCGACCACCGAGCCGACGACCGAGCCGACCACCGAGCCGACCACCGAGCAGCTGCCGAGGGCGGCGTGGGCGGTGCAGCCCGGATGGGAGCAAGTCGCGGTGCTCGACGCCGAGCCCGGCGACGAGCTGGAGCTGGTCACCGCCGACGGCGAGGTCGCCGACGCCGGCGCCGTCGACGACCAGGGCGCGGTGCTGTTCCGCGACGTGGAGGCCGGCAGCTACACCGTGCGCAGCGCCGACGTCGCCTCCGACCCGTTCGACATCGCCGCCGTCGACGACCCACCGCCGCCGCCGTCGTTCTACTCGGACCAGCAGTTGCCGGCCGACGGGTTCGGGTACCTCGAGACACGCGACGGCACCACGCTGTCGATCAACGTCGTGCTCCCCGGTCCACCCGAGGGCGGGCCGTACCCGACCGTCGTCGAGTACTCCGGTTACGACCCGTCCAACCCCGACGCCTCCGGGTTCCCCCAGCTGTTCCCTGCGCTCGGTTACGCCTACATCGGCGTCAACATGCGCGGTAGCGGGTGCAGCGGTGGGTCGTGGCGGTTCTTCGAGGACGCCCAGCTGCTCGACGGCTACGACGCCATCGAGGCGATCGCCGCCCAGCCGTGGGTCAAGAACAACCGCGTCGGCATGGTCGGGGTGTCGTACCCCGGCATCAGCCAGCTCTTCGTCGCCGCCCAGCAGCCGCCGAGCCTGGCCGCCATCACCCCGTTGTCGGTGATCGACGACAGCTACCGCGGTGTGCTCTACCCCGGCGGCATCCTCAACACGGGCTTCGCCGTCGACTGGATCGAGCAGCGGCTGGAGGACACGGCGCCGCAGGGTCAGGCCTGGACCGCCGACCGCATCGCCGCCGGCGACACACAGTGCGCCGAGAACCAGCGCCTCCGCCTGCAGAACGACGATCTCGTCGCCGAGATCCGTGACAACCCGTACTGGACCGACACGCTCGGCGACCCGCTGGCGCCACGTACGTTCGTCGACCGGATCGAGGTGCCCGTGTACCTCGCCGGCGCGTGGCAGGACGAGCAGACCGGCGGCCACTTCGCCACCATGCTCGACCAGTTCACGGGTACCGAGCACTTCTACGCCACGCTGACCAACGGACTGCACACCGAGTCGGTCGGCGCCGCGTCGTTCGCCCGGCTCGTCGAGTTCCTCGACCTCTACGTGGCCGAGCGCACACCGTCGCTCGCCATCGCCCGCGTGGCAGCGCCGATCCTCGGGGGCGCGATCTTCGGCACGGACCAGATCACGCTGCCGCCCGATCGCTTCGAGGGCCAGACCTACGAGCAGGCGCTGGCGGCGTTCGAGGCCGAGCCGCCGATCCAGATCCTGTTCGAGGAGGGCGCCGCCGACGGCGCGCTGCCCGGCGCGCCGATGCCTCGCTTCACAGAGGTCTTCGAGTCGTGGCCGGTGCGGTCGTCCATCGGCGAGTGGTACCTCGAGGCCGGCGGCTCCCTCGGCAGCGACCCGTCCACCGACAACGCCACCGCCACCAGCTACATCGCCGACCCGGCGGCGCTGCCGTCGACGTTCTTCGGCGGCGAGGGGTCCGAGATCTGGCGCCCCGACGTCGCCTGGCAGTGGCAGCAGCCTCCGGAGGGGACCGCGGCGTCCTTCGTCAGTGCGCCGCTCGAGGCCGAGACGGTGATGATCGGATCGGGCTCCGCCGACTTGTGGATCCGCACCGACGCCGACGACACGGACCTCGAGGTCACGCTGAGCGAGATCCGACCTGACGGGCAAGAGGTCTACGTGCAGAGCGGCTGGCTACGGGCCAGCCTCCGGGCGCTGGACGACGCGGCCAGCACGGAGCTGCGGCCGGTGCACACCTACCTCGAGGCGGACGCCGAGCCGCTCGTCGCCGGCGAGTGGACCCCGGTGCGGGTCGAGCTGCACCCGTTCGCCCACCCCTTCCGGCCGGGCTCGCGTTTGCGAGTGACGATCGATGCGCCGGGCAACAGCCGGGGCGAGTGGGAGCTGGAGACGATCAGCGCGGGCGAGACGGTGGAGGTCGGCCACGGGCTCGAGCGGCCCTCCAAGATCGTGCTGCCCATCGTCGCCGGCATCGACGTGCCCGACACCTACCCGACGTGCACGCTGCGTGGCCAGCCATGCCGACCGGCGCCGGTGATCCCGCCCGAGCCCTGAGAACCGCGCCCAATCCCCCATCATCTGGGCGCGGAGGTTCCCGATTCCGAGAACCTCCGCGCCCAGGTGGTGAGATGAGAAGCTGCGCGCCCAGATCGATGGTGTCGAGCGGGGTGGTGGAACCATCTCCCTGACGATCCATCCGCTGTGGTCGACTGGATCGGATGGACGCCAGTGCGGCAGGGCGGGCGCGCGCCGAGCTGGGCGAGTTCCTGCGCGTGCGGCGAGAGTCGATCACGCCGGAGCAGGTCGCCGTGCCGCGCGGGCCGGGCCGGCGCACGCCCGGCCTGCGCCGAGAGGAGGTGGCGATGCTGGCCGGCGTGTCGGTCACCTGGTACACGTGGTTGGAGCAGGGCCGGCGGATCAAGGCTTCCGACGACGTGCTGCGGGCGATCGGCCGGGCGCTGCTCCTCGACGACGTCGGCCAGGACCACCTCGTCACGCTGGCCCGCCCGGTCGCCGACGCGATCGGGACGCCCCCGCCATCCGACGTGCCCTCGGCGCTGCGCCGCCTGATCGACGGCTTCGAGCCGGCGCCGGCCTACGTGCTCGGCCCGCACTACGAGTTCGTCGCCTGGAACGCCGCCGAGGCCCGTCTGTACCCGCCGCTGGCCGACCTCCAGGGGCTGGAGCGGAACCTGCTCTGGGTGCTGTTCACCCACCTGGCGGTGCGCGACTTGATCGTCGACTGGGACCTCCACGTGCGCCAGGCCCTGGCCGAGTTCCGCGCCGCCACCATCAACGTCCGTCACGACCCGGAGCTGATCGAGCTGATCGAACGCCTGACCGCAGCGAGCGACGAGTTCCGCTGCTGGTGGCCGGAGCACGACATCTCGCGCTTCGAGACCCGCCTGCGCCGCTTCGACCACCCCGTCGCCGGGCGCCTGACGTTCGAGCACCAGCAGCTCACGCCGGACGAGTGGCCGGCGATGCGGGTGGTCGTGCACCTGCCCGTCCCGGGCGACGACTCGGCCCAGCGCCTCGCCGTCCGCCACCACCCGCTGTGATGTGCAATCGTGCGGGGCCGAGAGGGAGTCGACATGGACGTCACGACGAGCGGGCGCGTGCTGACGCCGCGACCCGTGCACGAGAGCGTTGCCGACCTGCTGGCCGGCTGCACGGACCGCCGCCCGTTCGCGCCGGCCGACCCCCGCTCGGCGACGCGCTTCGAGTCCGTGACCATCGACGGCGAGCGCCTGATCCTGAAGCACGTCCACCTCGACGACGACTTCACGATGCGCGTGTCCGGTGACCTCGGATGCCGTCCGTTGCGGGTCTGGGAAGCCGGTCTGATGGACCTGGCGCCGGACGCCATCGACCACGCCGTGCTGGCGGTGGCGCGCGGCGACGGTCGCAACGGCTGGGGCGCCGCGCTGCTGCTGCGCGATGCGTCGACCGAACTGGTGCCGCCCGGCGACGAGCCGATCTCCGAGCGCCAGCACCTCGCCTTCCTGGACCACCTCGCCGCGATGTCGGCGGCGGCGTGGGGCTGGCACGACGACCGCGAACTGCTCCAACCCGAACGCCGATGGGCCTGGTTCTCGGACGTCTCACTCGGCGGTGAGCGGGACCTCGGCTGGCCCGAGGACGTGCCCCGGATCGCCGCCGAGGGGTGGGAGCGCTTCGCCGCCCGAGCGCCGGTGTCCGTGCGGGAGCTGATCGATCCCTTGCGACGTGATCCGACACCGATCGTCGATGCGCTGCGCACGACGCCATGGACGCTGGTGCACGGCGACTGGAAGCTGGGCAACCTCGGCACCGCCGCGGACGGCCGGACGATCCTGATCGACTGGGCCTACCCCGGCGCCGGGCCGGTCGGCCACGAGCTGGCCTGGTACCTGGCGCTCAACCGGGCCCGCCTGCCGGTCGGGCACACCAAGGAATCGACGATCGACGACCTCAGATCTGCGCTCGAACGCCAGGGCATCGAGACCAGCGGCTGGTGGGACCGCCAACTCGAACTGTGCCTGCTCGGCGCGCTGGTGCAGTTCGGGTGGGAGAAGGCGTTCGGTCCCGACGACGAGTTGGGCTGGTGGTGCTCCCGGGCGGTGGAGGGCGGTCGCCGGCTGTGACGGTCGGGCGCGACGACCTGCATCGCGACATCGCCGCCGCCTACGACGTCACGGGCGGATCGTGGGAGCGCGGCGCCGGACGCGTCGTACAACCACCTGGCCGACGTCGTGGTCGACCTCAGCCCGGTGCCCGTCGACGGGCGCCTGGTGCTCGACGTCGGCGCTGGCACGGGTGCGGCGTCGCGGGCGATCGCCCGGCGCGGCGGCCGGGTGATCGCCATGGATGCGGCGCTCGGCGTGCTGACCGACCGGCGCCTCGACCGGCCGCCGGCAGTGGTCGCCGACGCGCTGGCCCTGCCGTTGGCTGATCGCGTCGTCGGGGGCTTCGTGGCCGCCTTCTCGCTGAACCACGTCGCCCGGCCGGAGGTGGCGCTGGCCGAAGCACAGCGGGTGTGTCGGCCGGGTAGCCCGATCGTCGCCGCCACGTACGCCGAGGACGACGGGCACCCGGCGAAGGCTGCGGTGCTCGCCGCGCTGCAGGCCCACGGCTGGGAACCGCCGGCGTGGTACGCGCCGCTCCAGCAGCACATCGCCCCGCTGTTGTCGTCGGTCGAGAGCGCCAGCGCCGTGTGCGCCACGGCCGGGCTCTGCGCCGACGTCCATGCCCGGCGCGTGCCGATGCCGTGGCTCGGGCCGGGCGATCTGGTCGACTGGCGGCTCGGCATGGCCCAGCACGCGCCCTTCGTCGATCAGCTCCCGGACGCGGAACGGGCGGCGCTTCGGGGCGCCGCCATCGACGAGTTGGGCGCGGATCCGCCCCCGCTGCAACGTTCGATCCTGGTGATCACCGCCGTCGCCTGACGGGTCAGCGCGTTCACGCCGGCCAGTCGAGCTCGGCCCGCGTCGGCGGGTCGGCGCCACGCCGGGCGACGACGGCGGCGGCGACGACGTGGGCGGCGCGCACGGCCGGCAGCAGCGCCGGCGGCTCGCTCAGCTCGCCGAGCGGCGCCCCCGACTCCAGCCACTTGGTCACGAAGCCGGCAGTGAAGGCGTCACCCGCGCCGATGGTGTCGACCACTTCCACGTCACCGACCGGGACCTGCATCGTGCCGCCGGACGTGAAGATCGTCGTGTCTTCCGGCCCCGCCGTCGCCAGCACCGCCTTGGCCCCCTTGTGCAGCAGGTCAGCCGCGGCTCCTTCGACCCCGGCCGAGGGCCACAGCGCCTCGACGTCCTCATGGCTGATCTTGACCACGTCGGCCCTGGCCGTGACCTGATCCAGGCGGGCGAGGTAGGGGTCGCGCTCGAGGATCGCCGCCGGCCGGGCGTTGACGTCGACGACCACGAGCACGCCTGGCCGGGCGCCCGTGACGAGCCGGGTGACGTCGCGGGCCATGGGCTCGAGGACCAGCGCCAGCCCCCCGGTGATCAAGGCTCTCGTGCGTTCGGGCAGCGGGCCCGGCGCGAGCTGCGGCGCGCTGGTGTGCTCGGTGTAGAAGTTGTAGGCGGCGGCGCCGGTCTCGTCGACCTGGGCGACGGCCAGCGTCGTCGGGCGCTCCGTGAACTGCAGCAGGTCGTCACCGACGCCGCTGTCGACCAGGCCGCGACGCAACATCCGACCGAAGCCGTCCTCGGAGAGACAGGCGACCAGCAGCGTCGGCGTGCCAAGCCGGCCGCACGCTCGGGCCACGTTGTAGGGCGCGCCGCCCGCCGCCGCCGTCACTCCGTCCCTGCTGACCACCAGGTCGACGAGCGCCTCGCCTGCCACCACGATCACCAGCGAGATCCTGCCAGACCCTGTTCTGACGAAGTTCCGATACGGCATTCCGTACCGATCGCGGCACGGAACGGTCGCGGCCATGGATGCGGATACCGTCAAGGCATCGTGAATGGGGATCAGATGGACACCGTCACGGACGCCACACGCCGCCTCCAGGCGGAGGGTTACACCGGCAACTGGTACGCCACCGCCGCCGGCACGCTGCGCTGCGACGAGTCCGGCGAGGAGTCCGACCTCGACGAGCTCGAGGTGCACGAGGTGCTGCGGTTCGAAGGTCAGTCCGACCCGGGCGACGAGATGATCGTGTTCGCCCTACAGGCGCCGTCCGGGCAGAAGGGGATCTTCGGCGCCGCCTACGGAGCCGACACGAGCGTCGCCGACGCCGAGGTGATCAGGCGCCTGCGCCGCGCCACGAGGGGACGATGAAATGACCGTCATTGCGTTCCCCGGCCACGCAGCCCGCGTCGCTTGCATCAGTGAGGAGCTTCGACCATGACCGACCTGGCCGAGCGTCCGGACCTGTCGGCCTACGAGCTCGACGACCGTTTCCGCCTCGAGGACGGGCGGGTCTTCCTCTCCGGCGTGCAGGCCGTGGCCCGCCTCCCGGTGGATCAGCTGCGCCTCGATCGCCGACACGACCTGCGCACCGCGGCGTTCATCGCCGGCTACCAGGGCTCGCCCGTCGGCACGTTCCAGGAGGAGGTCTCCGCAGCCGCCGCCACCGTGCCCGACCTGCCGATCATCGTGCGCCCCAGCGTCAACGAGGAGCTGGCCGCCACCGCGGTGATGGGCAGCCAGCTGGCCGACTCGCTGCAGGACCGGCGCTACGACGGGGTCGTCGGCGTCTGGTACGGCAAGGCGCCCGGTCTCGACCGCGCCGGTGACGCCATCCGCCATGGCGTGTTCGCCGGCACCGCCCGCAACGGCGGCGTGATGGCCGTCGTCGGCGACGATCCGGCCGCCAAGTCGTCCACGCTGCCGAGCTCCAGTGACGCCACGCTCGTCGACCTGCACATGCCGATCCTCTTCCCCGGCGACGTGCAGGAGGCACTCGACCTCAGCCGCCACGCCGTGGCGCTGTCGCGGGCCAGCGGGATCTGGGTCGGCCTCAAGCTCGTCACGCCCGTCGCCGACGGAACGGGCACCGTCGACGTCCATCCCGATCGCGTGCAACCGGTCACGCCGACGATGGAGTTCGACGGCAAGGTGTTCGTGCCCCACCCGAGCGGACGCCTGCTCACGCCGTACACCCTCGACATGGAGCGCGAGTTCCAGCAGGTCCGCTCCGTGCTGGCCCGCCGGTACGGCGTGGTGAACGGGCTGAACCGCGTGACCGTGCAGGGACCGGACGACTGGATCGGCATCGCCGCCAGCGGCCACACCTACCACGAGCTGCGCGAGGCGCTCGGCCTCCTCGGCTTGGCGGGCGACGAGGCGCTGCGGTCGGCCGGGATCCGCTTGTTCCACCTGTTGATGCCCGTTCCGGTGGACGAGGAGCAGGTGCGCGAGTTCGCCCACGGGCTGGCCGAGGTGCTGGTCATCGAGGAGAAGAACCCGACCCTGGAACTGCTCGTCAAGAGCGCGCTGTACGACGCCGCCGAGCGGCCCCGGGTGGTCGGACGCACCGACGGGCGCGGCGGTCCCCTCGTCCCGGGGACCGGGATGCTCGACGCCGACCGCCTGCTCGAGCCGTTGCGCAGCCGGCTGGCCGCCCGCCTCGGCGACGACCGGCTGCGGCCGCTGCCCGTCAAGCGCCAGCCGTCACGGATCCCGCTGACGGTCAACCGAACGCCCTTCTACTGCAGCGGGTGTCCGCACAACATCTCCACTCGCGTTCCTGAGGGGACGCTCGTCGGTGGCGGCATCGGCTGCCACGCCATGGTCGCCCTGATGGAGCCCGAGCGGGTCGGCGACATCGCCGGGCTCACGGCGATGGGCAACGAGGGCGCCCAGTGGATCGGCATGGCGCCGTTCGTCGAGCGTGACCATCTCGTGCAGAACCTCGGCGACGGCACGTTCTTCCACAGCGGCTCGTTGGCCATCCGGGCCGCCGTTGCCGCTGGCGTCGACATCACGTACAAGCTGCTCTACAACGGCACGGTCGCCATGACGGGCGGCCAGGACCCGCAGGGCCAGATGACCGTTCCGGACACCGTCCAGCTGCTGCTGCTCGAGGGCGTCAGCCGGGTCGTGGTGACGTCCGACGAACCGGAGAAGTGGCGCGACGCCGACTTCGGCGACCACGCCGAGGGCCGGGTCTCCGTGCGCGACCGCACGATGCTGATGGAGACGCAGGTCGAGCTGGCCGCCGTGCCCGGCGTGACCGTGCTGCTCCACGACCAGCAGTGCGCAGCCGAGAAGCGACGGGCCCGCAGCCGCGGGTTGGTGGCCAAGCCGGGGTTCCGGGTCGTCATCAACGAGCGCGTGTGCGAGGGGTGCGGCGACTGCGGCGACAAGAGCAACTGCCTCTCGGTGCAGCCGGTCGAGACGGCGTACGGCCGCAAGACACGCATCCACCAGACCAGCTGCAACTTCGACATGACGTGCCTGGAGGGCGACTGCCCGTCGTTCGCCCTGGTCAGCGTGGAGGAGCAGCCGAAGGCCACGCGCATGTCGATGCCGGGCATGGAGGGTGATGCCGCCGCCGGCCTCCCCGCACCGCAGCCGATCGTCCCCGCCGACGCCTTCACGGTGCGGCTGTCGGGCATCGGTGGGACGGGCGTGATCACCGTCAGCCAGGTCCTCGGCACGGCGGCGATGCTCGACGGGCTGGTCGTGCGCGGCCTCGACCAGACGGGGCTGTCGCAGAAGGCCGGTCCGGTGGTCAGCGACCTGCGGCTCAGCCGAGGTGACGTGCCGGCCTCCAATCACGCCAACAGCTCCGGCGTCGACTGCCTGCTCGCCTTCGACCTGCTGGTGGCGGCCAGCGACACGCACCGGGTCGGCGCCGACCGCGACCGCACCGTGGTCGTCGGCTCCGTGGCGTCGACGCCGACCGGGGCGATGATCGCCCACCCGACGACGCAGTACCCGGCCCTCGACGCGCTCACGGCACGGATGGCCGAAGTGTCACGCGGCGACGACAACCGGTACGTCGACTCGGCGGCGATCGCCACCGGGCTGTTCGGTGATTCCACGCCGGCCAACATCCTGCTGCTCGGCGCGGCGGTGCAGCACGGCGCCATCCCGGTGTCGCCGGATCAGGTCGAGCGGGCGATCGAGCTGAACGGCGTCGCCGTGGCCCGCAACGTGGCGGCGTTCCGGTGGGGGCGGCGCTGGGCGGTCGAGCCGGACGACGTCGCCAGAGCGGCCGGCATCGCCGTGGCCCCTCGGCCCGAGACGCTCGACGAGCTGATCGACCGCCTCGCCGAGGACCTGGTCGGGTACCAGTCGGCGGCCTACGCGGAGCGCTTCCGGCGCCTGGTCGATGTCGCCCGGACCGCCGAGCAGCGGGTCGATCCGGCCGGCTCGCGCTTCACGGAGGCTGTCGCCCGCCACGGTCACAAGCTGATGGCGTACAAGGACGAGTACGAGGTCGCCCGGCTGCTGCTGGCGCCCGAGGCGGCGGCGGCGTACGAGGCGATCGGCGGTCCGGGCACCAAGGTGACGTGGCGGCTGCACCCGCCGATGCTGCGAGCGATGGGGATGCAGAAGAAGATGAAGTTCGGGCCGCGGACGACACCGATCTTCAAGGCGCTGGCCGGATCGAAGCGCCTGCGCGGCACGCTCGCCGACCCGTTCCGATGGGCCGAGGTGCGCAAGGTCGAGCGGGCGATGGTCCCGGAGTACGAGCGGGCGGTGGACCGCCTCGCCGAGCGGCTGACCGCCGGCAACCTCGACGAAGCCGTCGCCATCGCCCAGCTCCCCGACCAGGTCCGCGGCTACGAGGACATCAAGCTCCCCCGAGCCAAGGCCTACCGCGCAGAGCTCGCCACCCGCCTGAAGTCGTTCGCGCACCGGTAGGAGCGCGGGTCCAGGCGAGCGCAGCGAAGCCTGGTCCATCTGGGCGCGGATCTTCTCAGTCTTGAGACGGAGCGCGCCCAGATCGCCGGGAGCCTGGGGCGGCCGCCCGCACGACACGTGATCTGGGCGCGCTCCGTCTCAGTTGGTGAGAAGATCCGCGCCCAGATGTTTCGCTCACTCGCTGGCGCTCGTGAGCCGCGTGCTCCCTACGCAACGCGTGGCGCGACCAACGCGGCGCCGACGATGCCGGCTTCGTTTTGAAGGGTGGCGGGGACGAGCTCGGTGTCGATGTCGATGTGGGGCAGCCATCGGTCGGCCTTGCGGCTGGCCCCGCCGCCGACGACGATCAGCTCGGGCGAGAACAGCTTGACGATCTCCCGCAGGTACGGCTGCACCCGGTGGGTCGCCCACTCCTTCCAGCCGAGCCCCTCTCGATCGCGGGCGCTGGCCGCGGCGCGGCTCTCGGCGTCGTGGCCGTGCAGCTCGATGTGGCCCAGCTCCGTGTTCGGCACCAGCACCCCGTCGACGAACAACCCGGAGCCGATCCCGGTCCCGAACGTCAGGACCAGCACCACCCCCCGTCGGCCACGCGCCGCCCCGTAGCGGACCTCGGCCAGGCCGGCGGCGTCGGCGTCGTTGACGACGTGCACGTCGCAGCCCGTCGCCTTCGTGAACATGGCGTCGGCATCGACGTCCATCCACGACGGATCGACGTTCGCCGCCGAGTGGATCACGCCGTGGCGCACGATGCCGGGGAACGTGACGCCCACGGGCCCGGTCCAGCCGAAGTGCTGGACGAGCTGCGCCACGACCTCCGTCATCGCTTCAGGCGTCGCTGGCTGCGGCGTCAGGATCTTGTACCGCTCGGCGGTGAGCTCGGCCGTGTCGAGGTCCACGGGCGCCGCCTTCATCCCGGACCCGCCGATGTCGATGCCAAACGCCGGGCTCACGGTCTGGACCGTACCGCTCGACCGGTGCGCGGTCAGTCCGGCAACGTCGTCGTCGTCGGTGGGGGTTCGGGGACCGGTCGGTTGGGGTCGCAGGGGTCGTTGGCGGCGGGCACGGCCCGGCCGGTGCCGTCGTCGACGAACGTGCCGACCTGCGTCAACGCGTAGTCAGCCGGATCGCCCGGCCCGGCCAGATCGATGACCGTCGTGCGACACATCGGCCCCGCCGGCAGGTACGAGCCCGCCACCCCGGTCACCCACGTGTTCGGCTGACCCAACACCTTGGCGTACATCGCCATCCACCGGGCCTGGTACTCGCGGGGGGTGAGCACGTTCGCCCCGACCGGCGGCACCGTGTCCCACTCCGCCCCACGCGGCACATGCCCGATGTACCACGACACCGGGATCGTCGACACGTCCCCACCGTTCTTGGTCAAGATGTAGGTGGCCAGCCACGCCGCCTTTGCGTCTTGCACCTCCGGCGGGGCGTCACGAGCCCGCCGGTAGCCGCCGTAGCCGTCCCAGCTGCCGTCCAAGAAGGCGTACGCCCCCGACGCCGTCGACGACGTCACCTGCGTCCGATAGTTGCCGCCCGTCTCCATCGCCCGGATCGTCGCCAGGATCGCCCCCAGCTCGGCCGGGATCGGCTGCACCGGCGGCGGCGCGGCCACCGCGGCAGGCGCGGCCGGAGCACCGGGGACCGTGGTCGTGGTGGTGATCGGCTGCGAGGTCGAGCCCGGCTCGGGCGGCTCGCAGTCCTCGTCGTCGTAGCGGCGATCGCCGACGCCAACGGCGGCGACGTCGACCGGTGTGAACCCCTCCGGGCCGACCCACATGCGCGCCCGCACGTCCTGCGTGGTGGGGCGGCCACCGGTCAGCGACAGCGGCAGCCACACCCCGGGCAGCTCGGCGACGACCGGCGGCGACGACCACTCTGCGGCCAGGAACTCCGGCGCCACCAACCGATCGAGCGTCGTCTGGCCGGCGAGCACCGGGCCTGGCAGCGCCGTCAGCCCGCAGTTCACGGCGCGTTGGGCGTCGCGCAGGCTCCAGAACGGGTTGATCGCCGTGCCGGTGGCGTCATGGATCTCGACGTGGGTGTGCGGCACCGACCCCTCCGAGTTCCCCGAGTCACCCATCCACCCGATCAACTGCCCCGCCGTCACCCGCGCCCCGACCACGATCCCGTCGGCGAACCGCCACGCACCCGCATCCAACCCGTCATCGGTCCCAGGGGTGTCGTTGTTCATGTGGTACTGGTGGTACTCCCAGCCCTCGACGTCACGGATCACCACCCCGAACCCGGCCGTCGGATGCTCCAACAACCGATCGACGACGCCCTCGCGCATCGCCACCAACGGCTGCAACCGGTCACCGATGATGTCGACACCCTTGTGCTGGCGCCGGCACCCGTCCCGGCACACCCCGAAGTCGTTGCCGTAGCGCACCGGCCCGGCCACCGGGAACACGATCGGACGCACCGCACCGACATCCGACACCCCCGTCGGCGCCAACACGTTGCCCGACGGCGACCGCGGCGGCACCACCACCGGCGCCGTCTCCAACTCCTCCACCACGGTGGTGGTCGGGGCCGCGACGGTGGACGATGGCGGCGGCGGCGGCGGCGGTGGCGCCGCAGTCTCGGGGGGCGCAGCCGGGGTCGCCGTAGCCGGCTCGGGCGCCGGCGGCGGGACCGCCGCCGTGACCGGCGCCGGCGCCGTCGTCACCGCCGGCGGCACCTCGATCGGCGGCGGCGGCACGGTTGGCGGCGGCTCCGTCGGGTCCGGCGGCAGCGTCGTGTCGACGGGCGGCGGCTCCGTCGGGTTCGGCGGCAGCGTCGTGTCGACCGGCGGCGGCACCGTGGACGGCGTCGTGGTGCTGCTCGCCGCGGTCGTCGGCGGCACCGTCGTGGTCGTCGGCGGCACCGTCGTGGTCGTCGGCGGCACCGTCGTGGTCGTCGGCGGCGCGTGGTCGGTGGTCGTGGTGGTGGTGGTCGTGGTGGTGGTCGTGGTGGTGGTCTCCGGCGGAGCCGTCTGCGGTGGCGGCGCGATCGTGGTCGTGGCGCACGGATCGACGACGGTCGTCGGTGGCATCGTCGTGGTCGTCGTGGTCGTCGTCGACGTGGTCGACGTCGGGTCGACGACCGTGGTCGTGGTCTCCTCGATCGGGAGGGGTGGCAACGTGGTCGTCGTGGTCGATGTCGACGAGGGGTCACACGGCACCGGCGCCGCGCCGGGCGGTGGAGGGGCCGGCGCCGGCGGCTGCTCGGCATCGGCGACCCGCCAGGCCACGACGGGCAGCAGCAGGGCCACGACGGCGGGGACCACCCGGCGCCTCATGGGGCGACCTCGACCGGCTGCTCCACGGACACCGCCAGCACGCCGGCCGCGACGAGCCCCTCGGCGGCGACCGACACCACGGCCGTGGTGGCGCCCGGCACCAGGTACCGATCGGGGACTCGCACCACGTCCATGTCCACCGCCGACCCGGGCACCGGCGCGCCGGCCGACGTCCCCAGCGTGCAGATCGACCCGTTGGCCACATCGACCGTCGAGTTGCACCCCGCATCGGCGCCGATCACGACCCCGGCGGGGGGCGCCACGTCACCGGGCGTGGCGTTGTTGCCGAGCGGGCTGCCGGCGAACAGCACGTTGTCCCAGCCATTTTCCATCGACGTGATCACGTGCGCGCTCTTGGCGATCACCGGGCGGTCCATCGGCAGCGTGAACCCGCCGACTTGGAGCTCGACCGGCCCGTCGGCCGTCGTGGCCAGGCCGTCGTGCCACGACAGCGCCCGGCGGGCGAAGCGCGGCTGAAGTTCCGGTGCCAGCTGGGCAGGGTCCGCGCCGCCGGCCAGCTCGTACGCGGCGACGATGGTCCACGAGGCGTAGGCCGAACCGGAGACCGCCTCGTTGGCGATGTCGGCGATCGTGTACTCGCCGCCCCCGCGCTGGCGCACGAACTCGGTGACGTCCCAGACGGCCTGGCGGTGTCCGGCGGCGGACAGCTCGCCGACGCGAGCAGCCGACGACGCCGCGCCGACGCCGGCGTAGGCACCCCCGTCACCGGGACCCGCCATCCGCACGACCATCGATCCGACCGAATCGGTCAACGAGCTCGACACGTACAGGCGGGCGGCGATGACCGAGGCGCCGGCGGGAAGGTCCAGCACCGCCCGGCTCGAGTTGTCGTCGCACACCGTGCCGGACCGGCCGGCGCGGGTGAGGCAGATCGCGCCGGGCTGCGCATCGACGTCGGCCGCGGGTCCCGAACGCGGTTGGTTGACGGCGCCGGCCATGACCAGGTCACCCTGGACGACCTGCTCGAGGACCAGCGACAGCGGCGGCGGCTCGGGCGGCGCGGGGGGCGGCAGCGACGGCGCCGGCGGTGTGGGCGGCTCGGGCGCCTGCGCATCGGCGACGGCCGGCGCCACGACGACAGCGGCCAGGGCGAGCATCGACACCACGGTCCCCCACCGCCTGGGCGGTCGCTCTAATCGCTTGCTGCTCGACGTCATGTTCGCTTCCGCCCCACCCGCGCCGTCACGCTAGTGGAGTCGCGGGCCCGCCGACCAGGGGACGGATGGTGAACGCTTGGCCGACGCCGGGCGCACCACCGGGCGCTACAGGCCGAGCGACCGGCCGATGATCTCCTTCATGATCTCGGTCGTGCCGCCGTAGATCCGGGTGATGCGGGCGTCGGCGTAGGCCCGGGCGATCGGGTACTCCGTCATGTACCCATAGCCGCCGTGGAGCTGCACCCCGGCGTCGGAGACCCGCCCCTGCAGCTCGGTGCACCACCACTTCGCCATCGCCGCCTCCTCGGCGGTCAGCTCGCCGTCGTTCAGGGCGACGACGCAGCGGTCGACGAAGGCCTGGGCCACCTCGAGCTCGGTGGCCAGCTCGGCCAGCACGAACCGGTTGTGCTGGAACGATCCGATCGGCTGGCCGAACGCCGTGCGCTCCTTGGCGTAGGCCAGGCTCATCTCGTAGGCGGCGCGGGCGGCGGCGACACCGGTCACGGCGATCGACAGGCGTTCCTGCGGGAGGTTGGTGACGAGGGACAGGAAGCCCTGACCTTCATCCCCGAGGCGGTTGGCGACCGGGACCCGGACGTCGGTGAAGAACAGCTCGGCGGTGTCCTGGGAGTGCATCCCGATCTTGTCGAGGTTGCGGCCGCGCTCGAAGCCGTCCATGCCCCGCTCGAGGACGAGCAGCGACATGCCGCGGTGGCGCTGGCTGGGATCGGTCTTCACCGCCGTGATGACGAGGTCGGCGTTGATGCCGTTCGTGATGAACGTCTTGGACCCGTTCACGACGTAGTCGTCGCCGTCCCGGACGGCCGTCGTCGTCATGGAGGCCAGGTCGGAGCCCATAGCCGGCTCGGTCATCGCCACGGCCGTGATCAGCTCGCCCGAGCAGATGCCGGGCAGCCAGCGCAGCTTCTGCTCGTCGTCCGTGAGGTGCAGGAAGTACGGCAGGCAGATGTCGTTGTGCAGGGTCAGCCCGAGGCCGGCGGCGTTCAGCCCGGCCTGCTGGATCTCCTCGGCCAGGATCACGTTGAACCGGAAGTCGCGGACGCCGCCGCCGCCGTACTTCTCGGGGACCTCCATGCCGAGGAACCCGCCGGCGCCGGCGGCGGCGAACAGCGAGCGATCGACGATGCCGTCGTCTTCCCACCGTTCACGATGTGGCACCCCCTCGCGCTCGAGGAACGACCGGACGGCGGAGCGGAACTGGTCGTGGGTGTCGTCGAAGAGCGTGCGGCGCATCGACTGCGAGCGTAGGACCCGCGCCCTACTGGCCGGTGGGGACCCAGTTGCCGTGGAAGCCGAAGGGAACGCGCTGCGGCAGGCGGATCGTGGCCACGGGGTCGCCGGCGAGGTCCTGGGCGGCCAGGATGACGAGGTCGCTGGCGTCGTCGGTGGCGTCGTAGACGAACGACATGATCCACCCGTCGTCCTCGGCGGCGTCCGGCGACGACGGCACGAACACGCCCTCTCCCGTGGCGCGGCCCGGCCCGAAGTCGTGGGACTCGAGCGAGCCGGTCTCGAGGTCGTGCTTGAGCATCCGGCTGCCGTCGAAGCCGACCGCCTCGCCGGTCGACAGCGACGCGCCGTAGCCGTAGCGATGACGGGTCGAGACCACCCGCTCGTCGACGCGAGGGAACTCCTCGGCCTCGTCGGCGAGCTGCTCCTCGCGGACGGCGCCGGTGCCGAGGTCGACGGTCCAGCGCCACAGGCTCGGCGCGCCGTCGTTGGGGCCCTGGTGGTCGGTGGCGAACATCCGCGGGTGGCGCACGACGTCGAGCACGACGCGCTCGCCGTCGTCATAGGCGTTGAGGGGATGGAACACGTAGCACGGCTCGACGTCGAACCAGCGCACGTCCGCCGCCGTGCCGGCCCGAGGCAGCACGCCGACGCGGGCGCCGTACGAATCGTCCCAGCGATACGGGAACGGCGCCCCGCTCATCGCCTGGTCGAGGTTGAACGTGACGGGCAGGTCGTAGAAGACGGCGTGGCGCTGGGTCAGCGACATGTCGTGCATCATCGGCGAGCCCTTGACGGCGATCTGCTCGACCCGGTTGACGCGACCGTCGGTGCCGACGACGAGGTACTCGATGTACGGCAGCTCCCAGTAGTACGCCGCGGCGTGCAGCTCCCCGGTCATCGGGTCGAGCTTGGGGTGGGCCGTGAAGCCGTGGGGCAGCGTGCCGTCGAAGTCGCCGTGGGCGATGGTGCCCAGCTCGTCGTCCAGCTCGACGGGGTGGGAGCCGGCCTCGACGATCGCCCAGGTCCGCCCGGCGTGCCCGATGATGTTCGTGTTGGCGCCGTCGAAGCCGCCGTGGCGAGGCCCGGGCGCCGGCTCCTCGCCGAGCACCTCGCTGACGTGGGTGGAGCGGACGAAGCGGTTGCGATACCACTCGGCCTTGCCGTCGCGTAGGCGAACACCGTGGGCCATGCCGTCGCCGGTGAACCAGTGGTAGGCCTCCGGATCGGGTGCCTCGATCGGGTTCGGCCCGATGCGCAGGTAGCGCCCGTCCAGGCCATCCGGGATGCGGCCCTGCACGGCCAGGTCGAACGCCGTGACCTCCTTCTCGACCGGTGCGTAGTTCCCGGTCAGGTAGCGGTTGGTGCGAACGTCGGTGGCGGTAGTCACGACGTCAATTCATAACAAAGGTATGCATTGGCGTCAACGTGTTCGCCGTCACGCCCTGCGGCTGCCTGCGGTTACGAGTCGTCGCTGAACGTTCCTCCGTAGATGTCGGAGTTCCCGAACGTCGACGGGCATTGGTTGTTCGGGCCGGGCCGCAGGGCGGTGGAGTGTGCGGCGGGGAGCTCGGCCGCGGCGGACCGTTCACGCGGGCGGTCACCGACGACGGGCTGGGCGCCACCGCCGAGCACATCGTCCACGAACGCCTGCCGGTAGGTGTTCATGGCCGGGCACACGGCCCCGTTGCGCATGTCGTTCCACACCGCCGAGCCGAAGTCGCGGGTGGCGACGGCGTAGTTGTAGTCACCGAGGAACTCCGACGTCAGGCCGTTGGCACTGGACGCCCGGCCGTCACCCTCCGCGCCGCGCAGCACGGTCGTCCACGCTCCGATGGCCCCGGTGGCGGCATTGACATCGGCGTGGCGCACCACACCGAGGACCCGGCGGTCCGACGTGGTGTCGTTGCGCCACGGGTCGAGCCAGGCGTTGTAGACGAGCCAGGCGTCGGTCCCGTCGGGTGAGATGGCGATCGCCGGGAAGTTGGCGCGATCAGCTTCGCCGTCGTTGGCATCGATCGGCGCCGAGTACGTCTCGCCACCGTCGGTCGAGCTGACCACGAACGCCCGCTCCTTGTTGAGGCCGACCCGGTCGTCGGACCACGTGATCAGGATCTGGTCCGTCGCATCGGCGCCCGATGGCGCGCCGTTGGCGATGTCGATGCTCGGGAAGGTGTTCGTCCGGGCCCCGGCGATGCCGTCGATCGTGAACCGGCCCTGGGCCGGGTCGAACTGCCCGATGCCGGCGACCGGCTGCACGATCGCCCGCGGCCGCTCGAAGTTCTGGCCGCCGTCGAAGGAGCGGGCCTGGAAGAACACGCCTTCACGGGTTCGGATGTCGGTGCCGATCCAGATCACGTACACGACGCCGGCGCTGTCGGTGCGGATGGCGCACCCCTGCCGGCCGCCCGTCTGGCCGTTGTTCGTCGCCGGCGACAGCTGGCGGGTGCTCCACGTGTCACCACCGTCGGTCGAACGAGCGAAGAGCACCGGCTCCGAACCGGCAGCGCCCCGGAAGCCGACGTTGCAGACGTAGGCGTTGCCGAAGTGGTCGCTCGACTCGGCGTTGTCGGCCCACAGCTGCTCCTTGTCGCTGAACAGCGCCGAGTTCTGGCGGGTGACGACGACCGGGTCCATCCAGGCGTCGTTGTTTCCGGCGATCGCGCCGGCGATGTCGTCGGTGCGCGAGACGGCGATGGATCCAGCACCGGCGAAGGCCTGCTGGCCGGGGAAGTTGGTGGCGATGTTGGCGTAGTACAGGCGCTGCCCGTTGTCCCACGAGAACTCACCGTTCTCGTCGGGGACCGGGCCGAACACGAGCTCCGGGTCGCCGTTGGAGACGAGGCCGTTCTCGGCGTAGTTCGGCAAGGTGCCGATCGGTCCAGCCGGATCCGGCACGCACCCGGTGTCGGTGGCCGGCGGCTGCCCCGGCGCCGGATCCGGCTGGCCGAGGCAGCTGGCGGCGACCCGTGCCGAGAAGCCGTCGTACGTCGGTTGCGTCCAGGTCCGGCCGGAGTCGGTGGAGAACTGCACGCCCGACACACCGACCCCAGGCGTGAACGGACAGGTCCGGTCGTCGGCGGCGTTGCAAGCCTCCATGTCGATGTTGTCGTTCGCACCGGCGGCGAGGATGTTCGGGTTCACCGGGTTGACGGCCAGCCCCGGCTCGTTCTGCTTGTTCTGCGAGAACAGGTTGTCGTTGCTGCCCACGGTGACCTCCGTGGACCCGCCCGGTGTGATCGGGGCGGCGCCAGCGAGGACCGGCAGCAGGATGACGAGCGTCGCCGCGACTGCGGCTCCGGCGAATCGAGTGGTGCGCATGTGACCCCCAGACGTCGCCCGCTGGATGGAACAAACCTATCCCTCCGAGAAGGGGCTGTGTCCACCGTTCCGGAGCCGCCATCCGCAGTTGCATGACGCTGGTATGTATCGTTCCGCCGTGCCCCGCACCGCCGATCCCGAGGTGCGCGCGGCGCTCGTCGATGCCGCCGCCCGCCTGCTCGCCGAGGAGGGCCCGGCGGCGATGACGACACGCCGGGTGGCCACCGAGGCCGGCACGACGACGATGGCCGTGTACACCCACTTCGGCGGCAAGGAGGATCTCGTCAGGGCGATCGTGTGGGAGGGGTTCGAGCGCCTGACGGCGCACCTGTCCGCAGTGCGCAAGACGGACGACCCGGTCGCCGACCTGGCCCACCAGGCCGCCGCGTACCGGGCCAACGCCCACGACAACCCGCACCTCTACGCCGTGATGTTCGGCGGGGCCTCCGTCCCGGAGTACCGGTCGTCGCCGGACGACGTCGCCCACGGGTTCTGGTCGTTCCTGATGCTGGTCGACGCCGTCCAGCGGTGCATCGACGCCGGGCGCTTCGAGGGCGGCGACGCCTTCGCCGTCGCGTCGCAACTGTGGTCGGCGGCCCACGGCGTCGTGACGCTCGAGCAGCATGGGTTCCTCGAACGCGGCGACGAGGTGCTGGCCACGATGTGCACCACCCTCGCCGTCGGCCTGGGCGACACTCCCGCCGCCGCCCGCGCCTCCGCCCGCCGCGCCGCCCGCCGCCGCCCCCCCGACCCCGAAAACCGATTCTGAGCAAGGATCGCCGCCAGATCTGGCGGCGATCGCGCCATGGAATCCCGCCAGGCTGGTTGATCGACGCCGGGGACGGGCACGCTGGCCGTCCGTGACGATCGTCGGCTGGCACGCCTCGCACGAGCAGATCTCACCCCGAGAACTGCTGACCGCCGTCCGCAGGGCCGAGGACGCCGGCTTCGACGCCGCCATGTCGTCGGACCACTTCTCCCCGTGGAGCGAGCGCCAGGGCGAATCGGGGTTCGCCTGGTCGTGGCTGGGCGCCGCGCTGGCCACGACGGCGCTGCCGTTCGGCGTGGTCAACGCGCCTGGTCAGCGCTACCACCCGGCGATCATCGCCCAAGCCGCCGCCACGCTGACCGAGATGTTCCCCGGCCGGCTGTGGGTCGCCCTTGGCACCGGCGAGGCGTCGAACGAGCACATCACCGGCGGCGGTTGGCCCGACAAGGTGCGCCGCACCCGTCGCCTCGGCGAATGCGTCGAGATCATGCGGGCCCTGTTCGCCGGCGAGGAGGTGACCCACCACGGTGAGGTCGTCGTCGACCGGGCCCGCCTGTGGACGTTGCCCGTCACCCCGCCGCCGCTGTTCGGCGCGGCGGTCTCGGCCGAGACCGCCGGCTGGGTCGGTGGCTGGGCCGACGGGTTGGCGACGGTGCACCAGCCGGTCGACGCCTTGCGGCGGGTCCTCGACGCCTTCCGCAGTGGCGGCGGCGACGGCAAGCCGGCCTACCTCCAGGTGCACGTGTCGTGGGCGCCGACCGACGACGAGGCGGTGGCCGTGGCCCACGACCAGTGGCGGTCCAACGTCTTCGACCCACCCGTCTGCTGGGACCTCGAGCTGGTCGAGCAGTTCGACGTCGTCGCCCAGCACGTGCGTCCGGAGGACGTGCGGCAGCGGATCCTCGTCTCCGCCGATCCGGCGTGGCACCGCGACCAGCTGGCCGACCTGGTCGCCCTCGGCTTCGACGGCGTCTGGATCCACCACGTCGGCCAGACCCAGCTGCAGTTCATCGACACGTTCGGCGAGCACGTCGTGCCGTCCTTGCGTTCCCTGGCCACGCAGGCCACCGCTGAACGCTCTCTCGTGGATGCTCGGGACGCACCATGAGCGTGGCCGAGACGGCCGATCTGTGGTGGAAGAACGCCGTCATCTACTGCCTCGACGTGCAGACGTTCTGCGACTCCGACGGCGACGGCGTCGGCGACCTACGCGGCTTGACGTCGAAGGTCGATTACCTCGCCGGCCTCGGCATCACCTGCCTGTGGCTGATGCCCTTCTACCCCACCGCCGACCTCGACGACGGCTACGACATCTCCGAGCACTACGCCGTCGACCCGCGCCTCGGCACGTTCGGCGACCTGACCGAGCTCGTTCGCACGGCCCGCGACCGTGGCCTGCGGGTGATCGTCGACCTCGTCGTCAACCACACCTCGGACCAGCACCACTGGTTCCGGTCGGCCCGCCGCAGCCGGGAGTCGCCGTTCAGGGATTTCTACGTGTGGGCCGACGAGGTCCCCACCGACGGCCCGCAGGGCGAGGTCTTCCCCGGCGACCAAGGCGGCATCTGGACCTGGGACGCCGAGGCCGGCCAGTACTACCTCCACCGCTTCTACCGCCACCAGCCGGACCTCAACGTGGCCGCCGCCGAGGTGCGCGACGAGATCCGCAAGCTGATCGGGTTCTGGCTGGCCCAGGACCTGTCCGGGTTCCGGGTCGATGCCGTCCCGTTCCTGCTCGAGCTGGCTGGGATCGGCGAGGCGATGGAGCTCGACCCGCACGACTACCTGCGCGACCTGCGGGCCTTCCTCGGTCGCCGCAGCGGCGAGGCGATCCTGCTCGGCGAGGTCAACCTGCCGGCCGCCGAGCAGCGCCGGTTCTTCGGCGACGAGGACGGCGACGAGCTGCACCTGCTGTTCGACTTCCTCGTGATGCAGGCCACGTACGTCGCACTGGCGCGCGGCGAGGCCGGCCCCGTCGAAGCCGCCCTGCGGCGGCGCAAAGAGATCCCCCCGGAGGCGGCGTGGGCCACGTTCCTGCGCAACCACGACGAGCTCACGCTGGACAAGCTGACCAGCGCCGAGCGCAACGAGGTCTTCGCCGCGTTCGGGCCCGAGGCCGACATGCAGCTGTACGGCCGCGGGCTGCGCCGCCGGCTGCCGACCATGCTCGGCGGCGACCAACGCCGGCTGCGCATGGCCTACAGCCTGATGTTCGCCCTGCCGGGCACACCGACGCTGTTCTACGGCGAGGAGATCGGGATGGCCGAGAACCTGGCCATCGACGACCGCCTCGCCGTGCGCACTCCCATGCAGTGGTCGGGCGACTCGACGGCCGGGTTCTCGACCGCCCCGCCCGACGCGCTGTGCCGTCCACTGTCGACCGAGCCAGGGTTCCGCGCCGCCGACGGCGTCAACGTCGAGACCCAGCGCACCGACCCGGGCTCGCTGCTGAACTGGTTCGAGCGGATGATCCGGCTGCGCAAAGAGCTTCCCGAGATCGGCTGGGGCCGGTGCACGGTGCTGGACGGTGGCGCCCCGTCGACGCTCGTGCTGCGCCACGACTGGCAGGGCCGCTGCGTCGTGACCGCCCACAACCTCGCCAAGCGGGCGGCCACGGTGCGCATCGACATCGGCGACGGCCCGGGCACCGAGCTGCGTGACCTGCTGCAGCCCGGCGATCCGATCCGGGTGCGGGACGGTCGCGCCCGCATCCCCCTCACCGCGCATGACCAGCGCTGGTTCCGCCTCGCCGGCCCCTGACCGGTCAGCCGTCCGGGTCCCGACGGAGATCTGTGAGCTGAGCCGACTCACATCCGCACGCTCGGCTCACAGATCGGCACGATGACCACGCGACTGAGCGCGAGCATGGTGTCGTGGCCGAGCCGCGCCGCCCCCGACGACCTCGGCGCTGGCGCGGGCCGTGGGACCGCCGCCGGCTCACCGTGCCGGTGTGCCCGCCGACGACGCCCCTGGTCGTGGCCCGGTGCGTCCCGCTGCCGGTGGACGAGGTGATCGGCCTGGCCACCGGCCTTCGCCTGGTGCTGCCGGCGACGCGCCTGCGCCTCGACGGCGAGTTCGTCAGCGCGCTGGCGGCGCCGGCACGATCGGCGTGCTGGCGCGCGCCGGGGCACGTGTCGCCCCGCCACCGCCCACGGGCGTCGATCACCGTCGAGCTGACCTGCTGGTCAGACGGCGTCACCGAGATCCGACTCCGGGCCAGATCACGACGGCTCGGCCGCTGGAGCGCACGGCGCCAGCGCCGCTACTTCGACGCCACCCACGAAGCGGCCGACGGCCTGCGCCGTCACCTGATCACGACCAGCGCCGTGCTCTGGCGCCCTCCGGGCGCCGCTCCTGGTCCATGATCTGCTCGACGTGAACCGCATCGACGAGGCCGGGTTGCTGGAGCGCGAGCACGAGTTGGCCGCGCTCTCCTCCCTCGTAGCGACGGTGGCGAACGGGGCGGCCGGCGTCGCGCTCATCGAGGGCGCGGCCGGGATCGGCAAGTCGCGCCTGCTCGACGAAGCGCGCCGCGCCGCCGACGCAACAGGTGTGCAGGTCCTGTACGCCCGGAGCGGCGAGCTGGAGCGGGAGTTCGCCTTCGGCGTCGTGCGCCAGCTCCTCGAACCGCTGCTGGTCGGGCGTGAGGACGTGGTCTTCGTCGGCGCCGCGGCGACCGCCCGCGCCGTCTTCGACCTGAACCCCGACGACGACGACGTCGCCGACCCGTCGTTCGCCTCGATGCACGGGCTGTACTGGCTCGTCGTCAACCTCTGCACGGACGGTCCGCTGCTGCTCGCCATCGACGACCTGCACTGGTGCGACCGGGCGTCCCTGCGCTTCCTCGCCTATCTCGTGCGCCGCCTCGAAGGGCTGCCCGCCCTGGTCGTGGCGACCCTCCGTCCGGCGGTCCCCGAGGTCGACCTCGCCCTGGTCGGGGAGCTGGCCGGTGACCGCTTGACCGTGAGCATCCGCCCTCGCCCGCTGAGCGAATCCTCGGCCGCATCCCTGGTCGGCCAGCGGCTCACCGGTGGCGTTGCCACCGTGTTCGCCCGCGCCTGTCACAGCGCGACGGGTGGGAACCCGCTGCTGCTCGACGAGCTCCTCAAAGCCCTCGCCGCCGAGGGGGTGCGACCCACAGCGGCCAACGTCGGGATGGTTGCCGACCTCGGCCCGGCCGCCGTGTCCCGATCGGTGCTCCTGCGCCTGCGCCGGCTGCCCGACGAGGCCATCGAGCTGGCCAACGCCGTGGCGGTCCTCGGCGACGGCGCCGCCCTGACGACGATCGCCGCGCTGGCCGGCATCTCCGTCGACGATGCCGTCCGCGCCGCGGTGGTGTTGGCCCACGCCGAGATCCTGCGCCCGGGCGAACCGATCGCCTTCGTCCACCCGCTGGTGGGCGCGGCGGTGTACGCCGACCTCCCCCCGCTCGGTCGGGCCACCGAGCACGAGCGAGCGATCGAGCTGCTGGTCGCCGCCGGCGCACCGGCCGAGCAGGTGGCGGCCCACCTCGAGAAGGTGCGGGGACGTGGTGACCCCGCGGCGGTCGGCATCCTTCGCCGCGCCGCCCGGGCAGCGTCGCAGCGAGGAGCGGCGGACAGCGCCGTGCAGCTGCTCGGCCGGGCTCTCGCCGAGCCGCCACTCGCCGGGCAGCGCGCCGCCGTGCTGCTCGAGCTGGGCCGGGCGGAGACGCTGACCAGCGGTCCGGCCGCCGCCGAACACCTGGCCGAGGCGTACGACCTGCTCGATGATCCCGTCACGCGGGCCACCACGGCCCAGGCACTGGCCCGTGCGCTGCTGTTCACCGGGCACCCGTCCGACGGTGCGGCGATCGCTCGCACCGCCGCCGCCGAGGTGCCCGACGAGCACCACGACCTGCGACTGGCGCTCGAGGCGTTCGAGCACCTGGCCGTCTTGTTCGGGGCCGAAGCGCCCGACACCTCCCGCCGTCTGGCCGACCACCGCGCGCTGCCGCTCCGGCCGGGCGTCGGCGCCAAGATGCTGGCGGCCATCGCCGCCCAGGACTGGATGTACGCCGGCGGTCCCGGCGACGCCTGCGTCGAGCTGGCCCTCGCCGCGCTGGCGGGCGGCGAGCTCGTCGCCGCCGACAACGGCTTGCTCGCCACCTCCGCGATCACCACGCTGGCGTTCGCCGACCGTCCCGAGGTGATCGACGCCTGGGAGTCGGCGCGCGCCGACGCCCACGGCCGCGGGTCGCTGTTCGCCATCTCTTCGCTCGACCTGTGGTTCGGCTGCACGCTGCTCTGGCGGGGCGAGCTGGCGGACGCTGCGGCCTCGCTGCGATCGGCGCTCGACGGCTTCGCGCTGTGGGGCTACGGGAGGGACCAGGCGCAGATCTACTGCGACGCGCTGCTGTCGGCCGTCGTGCGGGAACAGGGTGATCTGCTCGCCGCCCGGACGGCGCTCGAGCACACCGACGACACCGGCGGCGACGACGACGGAGCCCGCTACTGGCTGAACAGCCAGGTCGAGCTGCTGCTCGCCGAGGGTCACGCCGCTGCGGCGCTGCAGGCGGCCGAGGACTACGCCCGTCGCTTCGGCCCGCTCGTGCGCAACCCGATGGACGCCCCGTGGCGCTCCCACACGGCGCGTGCGCTCGCCGCCCTCGGGCGCGGGCGGGAGGGCCGCCAGCTCGTCGAGGAGGAACTCGACCTCGCTCGGGACTGGGGTGCTCCGGGCACCGTCGCCCGATCGCTGCGGGCCTTGGCGATCGTCGCGCCCGGGGACGAGGTGCAACTCCTGAGGGAGGCGGTCGAGGTCGTCGACGGATCCCCGGCTCGCCTGGAGACGGCGAAGTCGTTCGCCGCCCTCGGCGCCGCGCTCCGACGGCATCGCCGTCCGAGCGACGCTCGCGAGCCCTTGCGGCGCGCCCTCGAGCTGTCCACGGCGTGCGGCGCACGTGCGCTCGAGGACCACGCCCGCGCCGAGCTCTACGCCGCCGGTGGCCGACCGCGACCAGCCGCGCTCACGGGCGTCGTGTCCCTGTCGGCGCAAGAACGCCGCGTGGCCGAGCTGGCCGCCGGTGGTGAGGGGAACCGGGAGATCGCCCAGGCGCTGTTCGTGACGCCGAAGACCGTCGAGGCCCACCTGAGCAGCACGTACCGCAAGCTCGGCGTCCGCTCGCGCCATGAGCTGGCGGCGGCGTTGACCGTCGACGGCTGACGTTTGGGGGTCCGCCGGGGGTCGCGCCGGATGCCCGAGGGACGTGCTGAGGCGCAGGATGCCGACGTGGCGGACGAGATGGTCGAGATCCACCTCGAGCTGACGGTGGCCGGCGAATCGCTGACGGGCTTCGCATGCGACGAGCACGGAGCGCGACGTCGGTTCGACGGTCGGCTCGGTCTCCTCGCCGCCATCGATGTGCTGATCGGTGCCGCTCCGGCCAGGGCGCTCGAGGATGGAGGGACGTGATGACGCAGCTGCGCACGACGACGGTCATCGCCGTGGTCGCGCTCGCCCTGGTTGCCGGCGCGTGCTCGGGTGACGGCGACGAGGACTCGGACGACGCAACTGCCGGGCTCGATGCCGAGATCGGCACGCTGCCCTCGGCGGCTGCAGAGATCATGGCCAAGCCGCCGTACGCCAGCGGGCGCTGGCTCTACTACGTCGCGGATGCCGAGAGCGGCGAGGTGCTGCTGGCCAACCGGGCCGACGAGCTGGTCTTCACCGCATCGACGGCGAAAGGTTTCGTAGTCGGCTCGGTCTTCGCCACGCTCGGCCCCGACGCCACGCTGACGACGCCCGTCTACGCCACCACCCCCGTCGTCGACGGCGCCGTGGACGGCGACCTGGTGCTCGTGGCGTCCGGCGACCTGGCGCTCGGCGGGCGCAACGCCGTCGACGGTGCCTTCGACCACACGTTCGGTGCCGACACGGTCGATCACGTCTACGCCGACCTCGCACCGAACGCGACCCGCGTCGGCGAGCCACTCGCCGGCCTCGACGACCTGGCCCGGCAGGTCGCGGCGCGAGGCGTGACGAGGATCGACGGCGACGTGGTCATCGACACCAGCATCTGGGAGGACTTCGAGGGAGCCGAGGGCCCGACCCCGGCGATCTTCGTCAACGACAACCTCGTCGACGTGCAGGTCACCGCCACGGCGACGGGCGAGCCGGCAACCATCGAGGTCACGCCGGAGACCGAGTACTTCACGGTGGAGTCGACCGTCGAGACGATCGCCGAGGGCGGCAAGACGGGGCTCTCCGTCAGCCCATCGGACGACGATCCGCGCACGCTCGTGGTCAGCGGCGAGATCGCCGCCGGTCGATCCCAGCTGGCGATCTACCGGGTGGAGGAGAGTGCCGAGTGGGCCCGGACGCTGTTCATCGAAGCGCTCGTACGCGCCGGTGTCGACGTCGCCGCCGAGCCCGGCGGGCCGAACGATCAGTCGACGCTCGCCGCCGCCGACAGCTATGGCGCCGACCAGCGGTTGGCGACCCTCGAGTCCCCGACGATGGCCCAGCTGGGGACGATGATCATGGAGACGAGCTACAACGTCGGCGCCAACACCTTCATGTGCCTGCTCGCCGTCGAGCGCGGCTCGGACGATTGCATCGATGGCCTGGAGACGGTGTACGAGCTCGCCGGCGAGGCCGGCCTCGACACCAAGCTGCTGTTCCTCTTCGACGGCCAAGGGGCCGATCCCGCTTCGAGCACGCCGCGCCAGGTCAGCCAGTGGATGCAGTGGTCCCTCGAGCAGTCGTGGGGCGCGGAGTTCGTGGCCACCCAACCGGTGCTCGGCGAGACGGGCTCGTTGGCCGCCAACGGGCTCGGCACCCCGGCCGTCGGCAAGGTCGCCGCAAAGGTCGGCACCGGTGTCAGCGTCGACCCCGTCACGCGTCGCCTGTACTCCAAGGTCCAGGCCCTGGCCGGCTACATGACGCTCGACGACGGCAGGGAGGTGGTGTTCGGCCTGTACATGAGCGGCGGGACGTACCCCCAGCTCTACGAAGGGCTGGTCGAGGCGGGCGAGGACGTCGCCCTCGTCGCAGCGGCGTTCCAGCAGGCCCTGTCCGAATGATCGTCGTCTGACCGACGTCGGTGTCGGAGCCGACACCGGAGTTGGGACAGAGTGACCGCATGGATGACGCCGCCCTCGCCGAGGGCCTCGATGCCATGCGCCGGGATGGCAGCTCGCGGCCGGCGCTCGACGCGTTCGAACACCATTACCGGTCGCTCGCCGCGGGCGCCACCGGCATGATCCACGAGGCCGACATCGAGCCGTACGACCCGCCGGCGTTGGGCGACCAGCACGTGCCCGAGGACGTCCGCGCCGCGGGCGTCGCCACCACGGCCGTGATCAAGCTCAACGGTGGGCTGGGGACGTCGATGGGGCTGGATCGAGCCAAGACGCTGCTGCGGGCCCGGGACGACCTGACGTTCCTCGACGTGATCGCCCGGCAGGTGCTGGCGCTCCGGCGGACGTTCGGTGCCCGGCTGCCGATCACGTTCCTGCACTCGTTCCGCACCTCCGCCGACAGCCTGCAGGCGCTCGCCGCGTACCCGGACCTCGCCACGGCAGGCGTCCCGCTGGAGGTGCGCCAGAACCGCATCCCGAAGGTGCGCGCCGACGACCTGCGGCCGGTGCGGTGGCCGGCGGAGCCGTCGCTCGAGTGGTGCCCGCCGGGACACGGTGACCTGTACCCCGTGCTCCAGGCCACCGGACTGATCGACACGCTCCTCGACGAGGGGTTCACCCAGGCCTTCGTCTCCAACTCCGACAACCTCGGCGCGCTCCCCGACCCGCTCGTCGCCGGGTGGTTCGCCGGGAGCGGCGCGCCGTTCGCCATCGAGGCGGTCCGGCGGACGCCCAGCGATCGCAAGGGTGGCCACTTCGCCCGGCGTCGGCGGGACGGCCGCATCGTCCTGCGCGAGACCGCGCAGACGCGACCCGAGGACCGGGAAGCGCTGGCCGACCTCACCCGCCATCGGTTCACGTCGACGAACAACCTGTGGTTCGACCTCGCCGCGATGCGGTCGCTGCTGGCCTCCCGGGACGGTGTGCTCGACCTGCCGCTGATCAAGAACGTCAAGACCGTCGATCCTGCGGACCCGAGCAGCACGCAGGTCGTGCAGCTGGAGACGGCGATGGGTGCGGCCATCGAGCTCTTCGACGGGGCGCTGGCGATCGAGGTCGAGCGAGACCGGTTCATCCCGGTGAAGACGACGGACGATCTGCTGGTGCTGCGCAGCGACTGCTACCGGCTCGACGACGAGTACCGGCTGCAGCAGGCCCGAGCGGACCTCCCGTTCGTCGACCTCGACGCGATCTACCGGACCATCGAGCAGTTCGAGCACCGGTTCGCCGGCGGCGTGCCCAGCTTGATCCACGCCGATGCACTGCGAGTTCATGGCGACTGGACGTTCGGCCGGGCGGTCAAAATCATCGGGACCGTCGAGCTCGGTCCGGAGGGGGGCGCCGTTGCCGACGGCACGGTGCTGGGAGGTCCCGGGTGACGAGAGCGACGGTCGTCGCTCGGGCGCCGGGGCGCGTCAACCTGATCGGTGATCACACCGACTACACGGGTGGCTTCTGCCTGCCGATCGCCATCGATCGCTGGGTCGAGGTGGCCGGTCGGCCCGATCCCGATCACCGCGTCGTCGCGCTGCACAGCACGACCGAGGCCAGCTCGGTCGAGGTCTCGCTCGACGGCACGGATGAGGCCGCGCAGCCGGCGTGGGGTCGCTTCGTCGCCGCCGTCGCGCGTCGGGTCGACCCGTCGCGGGGCTTCGCCGGCACCGTCCGGTCCGACCTGCCGATCGGCGCCGGACTGTCGTCGAGCGCGGCGCTGGAGGTGGCGGTGGCCATGGCCCTCGGCGCCGACCGCAGCGATCCGTTGGCGCTGGCGATGCTGTGCCGCGACGCCGAGCACGAGGCGCGCGGCGTGCCAACGGGCCTGCTCGACCAGCTCGCCTCGATCCTCGCGGTGGCGGACCACGCGCTGCTCCTCGATTGCTCCACGAACACCGCCACGCCGACGCCGCTGCCGCCGAGCGAAGAGGCGGCGTTTGTCGTGCTCGCCGGCGCGCCGCGCCAGCTGGCCAGCACCGGCTACGCCGAGCGGGTCGCCGAGTGCGGGCGGATCGAGGAGCAGATCGGTCCCTTCCGCGCCGCCTCGCCCGCCGACGTGGAACGGCTTGCGGACCCGACGTTGCGGCGACGGGCGCGTCACGTCGTCGGCGAGAACGCCCGCGTGCACGAGCTGGCCGCCGCCCTGGCCGACGGCGACCTCGTGCGGAGCGGGCGGATCATGGCGGCCAGCCATCGCAGCCTGCGCGACGACTACGAGTCGTCGAGCCCCGCCGTCGACCGGCTGTGCGCCGACGTGGCGGCCGTGCCGGGCGTCTTCGGCGCCCGCATCACGGGCGGCGGGTGGGGCGGCTCCGTCGTCGCCCTGGTACGTCCGGGCACCGAGCTCGACGGCGGCTGGCCCGTCCACGCCGTCGCCGGAGCGACCGTCGAGGTCGTCGCGTAGGCGGCGCCGCCATCCCACACGCTCCTGGTCAGGGAATTGGCTGGACGTCCAGCCAACTCCCTGACGAAGAGGGTGCAGATCTCAGGCGAGATCGAAGCGATCGAGGTTCATGACCTTGGCCCACGCCGCCACGAAGTCCCGAACGAACTTCTCCTTGGCGTCGTCGGTCCCGTAGACCTCGGCGAGGGCCCGGAGCTCGGAGTTCGACCCGAAGACGAGGTCGACGCGGGTGCCGGTCCAGCGCAGGTCACCGGTGTGGCGGTCGCGACCCTCGAAGGTGTCCTCGGACTCCGACGTCGCCGTCCACGTCGTGCCCATGTCGAGCAGGTTGACGAAGAAGTCGTTGGTCAGCGCCTCGGGACGGTCGGTGAAGACCCCGTGCACTGACTGCCCGACGTTGGCGTTGAGGACCCGCAGGCCGCCGAGGAGCGCTGTCATCTCCGGAGCGGATAGCCGCAACATGAACGCCTTCTCGATCAGCAGGTGCTCGGCGGCGAGCTCGTGGCCCTTCTGCAGGTAGTTGCGGAACCCGTCAGCCGTCGGCTCGAGGACGGCGAAGGACTCGACGTCCGTCTGCTCCTGCGTGGCGTCGGCGCGTCCAGGCCGGAACGGGACCTCCACGTCGTGACCGGCCTGCTTGGCGGCCTGCTCGATCGCCGCGCATCCGCCGAGCACGATGAGGTCGGCCAGCGAGACGGCCTTGCCGCCCGACTGCGCGCCGTTGAACTCCTGCTGGATGGCCTCCAGCGCGGCGACCACCCGCGAGACGCCGGCGGTGATGTTGACGTCCCACTCGGCCTGCGGCGAGAGGCGGATCCTGGCTCCGTTGGCCCCGCCCCGCTTGTCGGTGCCCCGGAACGTCGACGCCGACGCCCACGCCGTGGCCACCAGCTGCGAGACCGACAGACCGGCGTCGAGGATCTTGGCCTTGAGCGCGGCGATGTCGGCATCGTCGACCAGCTCGTGGGTGACCGCCGGGACGGGGTCTTGCCACAGCAGTTCCTCGTCGGGGATCCACGGGCCGAGGTAGCGCGCCACCGGCCCCATGTCGCGGTGCAGCAGCTTGTACCAGGCCCGGGCGAACGCGTCGGCGAGCTGATCCGGGTTCTCGTGGAACCGCTTGGAGATCTCCTTGTAGACCGGATCGACGATCATCGCGATGTCGGTCGTGGCCATCATCGGCGCGTGCCGCTTCGCCGGGTCGTGGGCGTCCGGCACGGTGCCCTCGGCCTCGGCGTTCTTGGGCTTCCACTGGTTGGCACCGGCGGGGCTCTTGGTCAGCTCCCACTCGTAGCCGAACAGGTTGTCGAAGTACCCGTTGTCCCACCGGATCGGGTCGTTCGTCCAGGCCCCCTCCAGACCGCTGGTGATCGTGTCGTCACCCATGCCGGTCCCGAAGCTTCCCTTCCAGCCCAACCCTTGCTGCTCCATCGGTGCGCCTTCGGGCTCCGGACCCACGTACTCGTCGGGATCGGCGGCGCCGTGGGTCTTGCCGAACGTGTGGCCGCCGGCGATCAGCGCCACCGTCTCCTCGTCGTTCATCGCCATCCGGCCGAACGTCTCCCGGATGTCCCGGGCCGACGCCATCGGATCGGGGTTGCCGTTCGGGCCCTCCGGGTTGACGTAGATCAGGCCCATCTGCACGGCGCCGAGCGGCTTCGCCAACTCGCGGTCGCCGCTGTAGCGCAGATCGTCGAGCCAGATCCGCTCTGGGCCCCAGTAGACGTCCTCGTCGGGTGCCCAGATGTCCTCGCGGCCGCCGCCGAAGCCGAACGTCTTGAAGCCCATCGTCTCCAGCGCCCGGTTGCCGGTGAAGATCAGCAGGTCGGCCCACGAGATCTTCCGGCCGTACTTCTGCTTGATCGGCCAGAGCAGCCGCCGCGCCTTGTCGAGGTTGGCGTTGTCCGGCCAGCTGTTGAGCGGGGCGAAGCGCTGGGCGCCAGTGCCGCCGCCTCCCCGGCCGTCTTCGATGCGGTAGGTGCCGGCGGCGTGCCACGTCATCCGGATGAAGAACGGGCCGTAGTGGCCGTAGTCGGCGGGCCACCAGTCCTGGGACTGGGTCATCAGGGCGTCCACGTCGCGCTCCAGGGCGTCGAAGTCGAGGCTGTTGAACTCCGTGGCGTAGTCGAAGTCCGCGCCCATCGGGTCGGCCTGCGGGTGGTTCTGGCGGAGCACCCGCAGGTTCACGTTGTCGGGCCACCAGTGCTGGTTCGCCGTGATCCCGACCGCCTGGTGCGCGGCGCTCATCACCGGGCACGTCGATGTCGACGGCTCGTCGCTGGTGGTGACCGTGCCGTGCTCTTCGTTGCTCATGTCGCTCCTCGCTCGCTGATGACTGACTTCGATGGGTGCCCGCTCGGGGCGGTGGCGCCGTGGCCGGCCTGCCGACAGGTCGGGCACTGGCCCCAGTAGATGACCTCGGCTTCGTCGATCCGATAGCCGGCGTCGTCGGCCGCCGTCAAGCATGGCGCAGCACCGACGGCGCAGTCGACGTCCACCATGCCGCCGCACGCCCGGCAGATCAGGTGGTGGTGGTTGTCACCTACCCGATCCTCGTAGCGCGCCGCCGACCCGGCCGGTTGGATCCGCCGGAGCAGGCCCGTGTCGGCCAGGACCCCGACGGCGTCGTAGACGGCGCGACGTGAGATCGTGCCGATGTCGGCCCTGACGACCCCGACCACCTCGTCCGCCGTCAGGTGCGCTTGGCCGGCCACCGCCCGCAGGACGGCCAGCCGCTGCGCCGTGACGTTGAGCCCTCGTTGTCGAAGGCGTTCCGCTGGGTCGGCCGACACGGAGAACACACTAGGTGCAGATTTCGACGTCGTGCAATCCCGCCCCGGACATCGACACACTCGAAGCTGATTGACTCAGCTCTCAGTTGAGTGACATTGTGCGGACCCGTGAGTGGACGCGACCTCGTCCACCGGGCTGCCGTCCACGCTGCGCTCGGCGATCCGACCAGGTTGGCGATCGTCGACGAGCTGGGCGCGTCGGACCGGTCCCCGGTCGAGCTGCGCCGGCTGACCGGCCTCGAATCGAACCTCCTGGCGCACCATCTGGACGTGCTGGCGGGGGTCGGCCTGGTCACCCGCTGGCGTTCCAGTGGCGACCGCCGTCGCCGCTATGTCCACCTCGAGTCGGCGACGTTGCCGGGCGGCGGAGAACCTGCCCGGTTCACGGCGCAGCCGGTCGTCTTCGTCTGCACGCACAACACGGCCCGGTCGCAGCTGGCCGCGGCGCTGTGGTCGTCGATCACCTCGGCACCGGCCAACAGCGCGGGGACGCACCCGGCCGGGGACGTTCATCCGGGAGCGGTCGACGCGGCGCGCCGGGCCGGACTCGACCTCTCCCGGGCGGCACCGCGTGCGTTGGCGGAGGTGGACGTGACCGGCACCTTGGTCGTGACGGTGTGCGACCGCGCCCACGAGGAGCTCGACCCGCCTGCGTCGTGGCTCCACTGGTCGGTGGCCGACCCGGTGGCCACGCCGACGAGCGCGGCGTTCGATCGGACGGTGGCGGAGCTGCGACAGCGGATCACCCTCGTCGTCGGGAAGGCCTCGTGACCGAGCTGTCGAGCCAACCAGAGACCGGGATCGGCGCGCTCCGATCCGATCTCTCTCGGCGCCTCGTGGCCGAAGCGCTCGGCACGGCCCTGCTGCTGGTGGCCGTCGTCGGCTCGGGGATCATGGCCACCCGCCTCTCACCCGACGACATCGGCCTGCAGCTGCTCGCCAACGCCGCCGCCACGGCGGGCGCGCTGATCGCGCTCATCCTCATGTTCGGGGCGGTGTCCGGCGCCCACTTCAACCCGGTCGTCACCCTCGTCGATCTCGCCTGCGGGAGCATCTCGGTCCGCGACAGCGCGGCCTACATCGGCGCCCAGATCGCCGGGGGATGTCTGGGCGTAGTGGTGGCCAACGTCATGTTCGAGCTCCCGGCGATCGAGATCTCCCAGACCGACCGGTCCTCGGGTTCGCTGTGGCTCTCGGAGGTGGTCGCCACGGTGGGACTCCTCCTCGTCATCCACGGCTGCGTCCGCGGTGGCCGCGCCAACGTCGTCGCCTTCGCTGTCGGGCTGTGGATCGGCGGCGCGTACTGGTTCACGTCGTCGACCAGCTTCGCCAACCCGGCCGTCACTCTCGCCCGCACGCTCTCTGACACCTTCGCCGGCATCGCCCCCACCTCGGCGCCGATGTTCATCCTGATGCAGCTCGTCGGCGCGGCGGTCGCCTACGGCCTGATCACGTTCCTCTACCCGCCCGCGCCTGGCGACTGAGCCCCAACCCGTCCGGGAGGACCCATGCCCGACCTCGAGACCCGCTCCGTCGACGGCACCCCGACCGTGCTCTTCCTGTGCGTCCACAACGCCGGTCGCTCGCAGATGGCCCTCGGCTGGTTCAACCACCTCGCCGGGAATCGCGCCGTCGCGTGGTCCGCAGGATCCGAGCCCGGCAGCGAGATCAATCCCAACGCAATCGCGGTGATGGCCGAGGTCGGCATCGACATCACCGCAGAGTTCCCCAAGGCCTGGACGGAAGAGATCATCGAGGCCGCCGACGTCGTCGTCACGATGGGCTGCGGAGATGCCTGCCCGCTCTCTCCCGGCAAGCGCTACGAGGACTGGCAGCTCGACGACCCCGCCGGTCGAGCGCTGGCCGACGTCCGACCGATCCGCGACGAGATCCGTCGCCGCGTCGAGCAGCTGCTGGCCGCCATCGGCGTGTAGGGCGATCAGCAGTCAGCGCGTGGCCCGCCAGTCGATCCAGTTCCCGTGCGCGTGGACGAACCCCAGCAGGTGGACGGACTCGACGCCGTCGACCAGCAGCATCGCACCGAGCGCGTCCGGACCGGATGAATCTCCGGCTCCGCGCGCGATGAGGGCCTCGACGGTCCCGCCGTTCTCCGCGCTCACCCAGGCGATTGGACGTCGCGTCGACTCGGCTCGCAGCAGTTCGACGAACTCCGCCCGCTCCTCCAACGAGAAGTAGCCGAAGGCCCATGTTGTCATCACGATCGCCGTGGCCCCGACCGGGAGGTCGGCCAGGACGTTCGGGAGCACGGCGGTGGCGCGACCGCCGATCACCGTCGGCAGCTGCTGCTGGGCCAGCCGGATCGATGCCTCGACGCGGGCGGCGCGCCCGGTGTCGGGCCACACGCAGGCGAGCAGCCATCGGGCGTCGGTCGGGTCGGACAGATCGATCGGCGAGAGGTCGATCCCCACCCGCTGCACGAGCTCCGGGAGCTGATCGGCGATCGGCGGATGGCCACCCGTGACCTCGCAGCTGATCTGCACGAGCGAGTCGACCGGACCCGTCGCGCCATTGCCGCCGTAGTCCAACCGGTACCGGTCGCACAGCAAGTTGATGCCGGCGCTCGCGCCCACGTCGACGAGGCAGTAGGGCCCCGGCAGCTGCGCAGCCACCCAGGTGAGGGCCGGGCCGATGAGCGCGCTGCGCCCGCAGTCGTTGGTCTGCACCCGCCTCGTCTCCAGCAACGCCAGCAGGCTCGATCGCTCGGTCCGGCACAGATCGACGAACAACGGCCCTGGGTCGGCAGCGGACGTCCCGTCGTACACCGCGCCCAGCGGATGGTCGAGCCCGTCGAGCAGCAGGTAGCGCACGGCACCAAGCGGCGCCAGCGGGAGGTGCGCGGCGGGCGGCGCCTCCCGGAACAGCTCGAGGATCTCCCGGTCACCGGCCACCGTGGCGGCGATCCGCTCGTAGATCGGCGAGTAGGTGCGGAACTGCTGCTCACCGAACCAGCGCCACAGGCTCGCAAGGTCCGCCGTCGCGTCGGCCACCGCGCCGACCGTAGTGCTGCGATTCTCGGAGTGCGGTGAGCGGTGAGCGGTCAGCGACCGCTCACCGCTCACCTCGTCGAGGCGAAGCGTCGGGGCGGGCGGTGCGGTGCAGGCGGCGATCGATCTCGGCGCCCATGATCCGACAGTCGGTCGCCGGATGGTCGAAGCGGCACAGCAGCGCGCCAGCAAGGTACGAGCGAGCCCGCTGGAGCTGCTCGATCTCGGCGTCGAGGGCCTCGAGCCGCTGGACGGCGATCGCTTTCCAGTCGCCGACCGACTCGGCGTCGAGGATTCCGCCGATGTCGTCGAGGGGGAGCCCGGCGTCCTGCAGCATGCCGATGAACACCAGCCGGCGCAGCGTGTCAGGTCGATAGCGGCGCTGGCCGGATTGGCGGCCGTCGGGAGCGAGCAAGCCGCGCCGCTCGTAGAAGCGGACCGCTGAGGTCGCGACTCCGGCCCGTCGAGCGACCTCCCCGATCGTCAGCATCCCATCCATCCCATCACTTGACTTGAACTTGGGTTCAACTGTCAACGTCGGAAGGATGAACGTCGACACCGTCCCGAACCACCACCGGCATCACGGCGGGTTCTCCGGCGCCCGCGGACTGCTCTGCGCCGCGCTGTTCCGCGTCCGACACGCGCCTCGATCCACCCTGGCCAGTCGACTCACCGCCGTCGGGCCTGGCGACGTGGTCGTCGACATCGGCTGCGGCTCCGGCGCCACGGCCCACCACACCGCCGCCCGCGGAGCGACCGTGATCGGGGTGGACCCGGCGCCCGTCATGCTGCGAGTGGCCCGGCTCGCCTCCCGCCACCGCCGCGTTCGCTACGCCGTCGGGACGGCGGAGGCCCTGCCCATCGAGGCCGGCCTCGCCACCGTTGCCTGGTCGATCGCCACGGTCCACCACTGGCAGGACGTCGACGCCGGTGTGGCCGAGGTCCACCGTGTCCTCCGTCGCGGCGGCCGGTTCCTCGCGCTCGAGCGTCGCACCACGCCGGGCGCCACCGGCCTCGCCAGCCACGGCTGGACGCCCGAGCAGGCGCAGGTGTTCGCCGACCACCTCTCGTCGCACGGCTTCGACGACGTGACCATCAGCGAGCACGCCGCACACACGGACATGCTCGCCGTCCTCGCCACCCGCGACTGACCCCGAACTGGCCACAGGCGATGTGTGGGTCGTCGCGTCCCACCGCCCACGACCAGCGCCGAGTCCCACCGACATGTCGCGCTCGCATCCAACTGGGCGCGGAGGTTCTCAATCGCCCTTCTGGGCGCGCAGGTTCTCGAACTTGAGAACCTCGGCGCCCAGATGGTGATGGCCGAGCACCGCGCGCCTGCGCTCGATCGGGCAACCTGTGCGCATGTCTGCGGAGCGGAACAAGGCTCGGGTGTTGGATCTGATCGAGCGAGTGACCAACGGCCATGACCTCGACGCCCTCGAAGAGTTCACGTCCAACCCAGCGGTACTGGCCTCGGGCCGTGGCCTCGTCAGCGCCTTTCCGGACGTTCGCGCCGACGTGAAGTGGGTCGTCGCCGAAGGCGACATGGTGGTCGTGTTCCACCACGTCCGAGGAACGCAACAGGGTCCATGGCTGTTCGTGGAGCAGCCCACCGAGCGTCATGTCGAGACCTCGTTCATGCTCGCGTTCCGCTTCGACGAAGGCGGACAGATCGTCGACCAGTGGCTGGGGTCGAACTTCGTCGAGATGCTGGCTCAGCTCGGCTGGGGCTTCGCTCCCGTCGGCGAGCCGGCGTCGCCGCCTCGCTGACGAACACCATCGCCGACGGGCGAAGCGTCGTACCTCGTCATCCCGTGTCGGCGGTGCGCGTCGGTTGACCGGGAGTCCGCCAGGCAATAGGTTCCATCGTGCCGGGGATGTAGAGGTCCCGGGCTGCGCACGGGGCCGGTTGAGGGTTCGATACCCGCCGTAGAGGACGGGCGACTTCAGCGCAGCACCGATGAACAGCTCGCGCCTGCGGGCCGTTCCATTCGAAGGGAGGGTCCGTATGAGCGATCCAAAGGAGCTCGTCCGCAGTTTGAACGCCGAGGAGGTCGCGGCCCTCGGGGTGTTGCCGGACCCTGACGCCGTAAGTCCGACGATGGACCGGGACAACCGTGCGCCTGATTCGACGGCAGACGTCCACGCTTCCGGCGTGCTGGAGTCCTCGTCCTACGACGTGGCCGATGATGATCCCTTCCCGCCGCCTCGCAGCATGACCGAGGAGGAATGACGTGGCCATCTACGTTCGGAACGACGGAAACGCACGGATCTACTTCGCCCTCGCCTACCACTATCCGAATTGCCCGGACGGCGACAACTGGGCGAAGAAGGGCTGGTGGCAGATCCCTCCTGGAGGCACCGCAACGGTGCGCGGCGGCGCGTCGAACGGGGCTAGGTACTTCTGGTACGCGGAGACCGACACCGGACTCGAATGGGCCGGCGACGTGAGGACCTGGCTGCCGACGACCACATTCGACTGGTGCTGGCCCACCTCGAGCACGAACGCGTCCCTGCGCGGCATGCGCCGCCTGGACGTCCCCATCACGAGCGTGAACCACACGCTCGTGCTGCGCTGAACCACGGACGCCATTCCCGGCTGGATCCCGATCTGATCGACGCCGCCGTCGGTGTGCTCGGGCTCGTCGAATGACCGGGCCTGGAGCCTCGCTGGGCTACCCGGGCAGGTGGCCGATCCACCACCCGGCGAAGTCGGGGTTGACGACCGTCGGGTCGTTCGACCCGGTCAGTGCGCCGACGGCGGCGAGGATGTCCGCTTCGAGGTCCCAGCCGGCCGAGTTCGTCTCCTCGTAGTGGTCCTCGGCCTCGCCGAACGCCTGCCCGTAGCGGCAGCTCGCCGAGAGCGCGGTCGCGGCTGCCTCGACGTCGGGCAGCAGGGACGGGTCCTCGGTGATCGCCTTGCACGTCGCGCCGGCGACGGCGTCGGGGAACTCGATCACGCCGCCGTCGTAGAGGGACTGGCAGGTGCCGGGGCCGGCGATGGCGTCGGCGACGCACAGGACGCGGTAGTCCGACAGCGGGACGGCGTAGCCGAGCTCGTCATTGCCGAGCCCGACGATCCAGCGGTAGTGGTCGGACATGCGGTTCTTGACATACCCCGACGTGAGGTAGTCGGCGCCGAACGCATGCAACGTGGGATCGTCGGCGTGCCACTGCTCCGGCGTCGCCGGATACCCGGCGGGCATCCCGATCGTCGACTCAGGCAGCACCTCGGCCGGCAGCCACATCGTTCCCACGGGACCGATGCGCAGGTATGCCACTCGGGTCCGCGCGTGGTCGCCAGCCCGGATCTCGCCGACGAACGGGTCAGCCTCGGTCGCGAAGCCGTCGGGCGCGCATGTCGTGTCGTCCTTGGGCCCCGTGGCCGGGCACGTGTACAGCATCCCCGGGGTGTGGCCGAGCGACGTGAAGCCGTCGTCGCCGCGCACCAGCAGCAGGCGGAAGCCGATGTGGGACATGCGCGTGTAGACCGTCGCGACGTCGTACTCGACGGTCGGCCGCGGGACCGGGGCTGCCGACTCCAATGCCGTCAGCGCCGCCGTCGCCAGCTCGCGCCCGATCAGGTAGGCGCGGCGGAAGTTGCGCTGGTGGAAGTCCGTGGCGCCGAGCGGCGGCTCGGCCCCCGCAGGTGGGACGAGCCCCAGCCCGAGCGGCGCGTCTTCGTCGACCTCCCAGACGTTGGCGCCGAGCGGCGTGATGAGGCCGCCGATGGCGCCGTTGAAGTACGCCGCCTCGCCCCCGAGCTGCTCCTCGATGATCCTCGTCGCCCACCCCGGGAAGTCGGCCGTGAAGTACCGGTCCTCGAACGTGCACGGGTCCAGGCCGATCTGCGCGCAGTCGTCGACGATTCCGTCCGTCGGCGGCTCCCAGAACAAGGTCGTCTCCGGGTGGTTGGCCCAGAACAGCAGCGTCGCGATCGTCGAGCCGTTCGTGGCCGTCGCCCGCAGGACACCGAGCGTCGGGTCCAAGACCTGTGGGTCGCGCGAGTCGCGCAGCCCGAAATGGTGGTCGGTCTGGGCGACGTCCAGGCGGGCCGGCCGCAACTCGGCGATCGCCTCGGCGACGGCCGCCGCGGTCTGATCGATCATCAGGTCGTACCACTCGTGGTTGATGTCGAAGGCGGTGTCCGGGCCGTGGTGGTTGTGGTCGGCGGAGATGGCGATCTCCAACCGATCGGCGACCGACGGACCGACCAGTGCTGCCACCCGCTCACGGATGACATCGCCGTCAGTACCGAAGATCATGTACAGGTTGGCGGCGACGACGACCGTGATGTCCTTGCCCTGCTGGGGCTGGAACGCCACCGCCGTGACTTGCATGTCGTCGTGAACCCAGTGCGAGTCGGGGTCGCCGTTGCCCACCGCGACGCGGCCCTGGTCCCACGCGGGCACGAAGAGCCCGGGCGAGAACGGGTCCTGCGGATCGGGGGCCACCGCGGCGAGGTAGTCGTGGGAACCGTCGACCGTCGGTAGCACCGACCGTGACGCGGCGCCGACCTTGATCACGCCCGGTCCGCCGTTCGGCCCCGCTGGGCTCGCGATCTCCGGCGGCGACGCCGCCGCGACGACCGGCACCGCCAGCACCCCGAGCAGCAACGGCACAACGAGCATCCGCTTCAACATCGACCTCGACACTAGACAGCCGACCGCGGCCATCGGAGACGGGCCGACCGCGGGGGAACTACGCGCACTCCGCGCTCGACTGCAACCAGCTCGTCGCGGCGGCGAGCGCGTCTCGGCCAGTCGAGGTGAACTCGTCGGGATCGATCGGTTCATCGTGGGTGCCGCCCTCCCGATCCACGCTCACCCCCGTCGTCACGTACAGCTGCGATCCGTCGCTCAGCGTGAACGCTTCGTTCCCAGTCGGTATCCCGCGAGTGGGCGTGCCGAAGGACCGAGTGTTGGGACGGTGACGCACGGCGACGGCGACGATCTCGCCGGCACTCGCGGTGGCGCCATCGGTGAGGACTGCGACGCGCTGAGCCGGCTGATCGGTCGCTTCGAGCGGTCCGACCCGACTGACCTCACGGGCGCCTGACGGAACGCCGTCGATCGACAGGCTGATTCCGGACAGGTCACCGTTCGACGCTTCGAAGCCCACGGCGACACCGGGGCCGAGCAGCGGGAACGCAGCCGCCAGCATCGGGTACACGTTCCCGCCCGTGTTGCCACGCAGGTCGACGATCCAGCCGCACACAGCTGGCTCGCCAAGCAGCGTCCGGGCCGCCTCGACGTAGCTCACGTATCCGGGAGTCACCGCGAAGACGAGCCGTCCGTCGTCTCCTCTTGCCGATGCCCCGCTGAATGCCGGGAGCCGCACGTACCCAACCTCGCCCGCCATGACCTCGCCACTCGGACGAGACGCCGACTCAGCATCGGGTGACAGCGACGCCTCGACCGTGAGCGGATGCATACGACGGCTGTGGTTATCGCCAAGATCGTTCAACACGGCGGTCAGATAGGCCCCCATCTGCGCCGCGCCCGGGTTGGTCGCCGCAAGCTGCTCGGCCCCGCGACGGCGGTCCGGCCAGTCGACCCGCTCGCTGAAGTAGGCGCGCTCCTCGATGAGATCCAGCGCCGACAGGAGCCATCCCAGATCTCGAGCCACCTGCTCCGGCTCGACCAGCGTCGCCGCCGGCGCAACCAGCGGCCCCAGCTGCGGGCCGTCGTCGCTACAAGTGCTCACCGCCAAGAACATGGTGAGCGCCAGCACGCTGGCGAGCGGTCGAGGGCGTCGTTGTGCGTTCTCGCTGGCGTCAGACGAAGAACAGCGAGCTACCAACGGCGACGAACAGGACGCAGGCCACCACGGCGACGGTCGACGATGCCGGGCCGGCCCGGAACCGCTGACCACCGTCGCGCAGGGTGCGCAGGACCGGCCGCGCACCCTGCATCCCGTCACTGTGGTACGCGGCGACGTCACCGCAACGATCGGCCGTGCTGCACGACAACGGGTCATCGCTCTCAACAACCGGCGTTCCCGCGTACTCGGTGAGCGTCTCCCCGTCGCAGGCCTTCGTACTCGTCAGGATCGCGAGATGCGGGTTGCGTCACCGGGGCGAGGCGCGCACCGGCCTTCCCGGACGGGCATCTGGAACGAGTTGGTGGTCCCGAACCACGAATGTCCCGCCGACGATCACGTGAGCGATGCCGGACGACGGCTGTGTGGAAGCGGCGTAGGTCGCTTGGTCGGTGACACGCAGCTCGTCGAACACGACGAGATCGGCGTCTGTGCCGTTCTGGACGCGACCCTTGCGGCGCATTGCGGGAACCGCACCCTGGAGCACCTGAGCGGGAAGCAGCGTGGCGCGACGGACCGCGTCGATGAGGGGCGTACCCTCCTGGCGCCACAGTCGCAGGGCGCGGGCGAACGTGCCGGCAGTGCGTGGATGGGTGACCGCTTCGGGCGGCAACGGCCAGGCGTTGGGGTCCATGCCTACGGTGTCGGTCCACAGCGGTGGCATGGCGTCGCTGGCGACGATCGCGTCGGGGAACCGGAGCGAACGGCGCAGCAATGCCGCGTCGGCGGGTTCGGACTCGTCGAGGAACTCCGCGATGACGAGCCCGCCGGGGTCGGTCGCTCGCAGCTCGCGAAGTCGGCTCGCGTCGGCGACGCGCTCGCCCGTGCGGAGGTAGGTGATCGAGGTCGTGCCGCGGAAGCGCTCACGCAATCGTTCCGGTGCGAGGAAGGCAGCACCGATCGCCGTCGATCCCGACCCGTAGGGGTAGGCCTCGGTCGTCACGCTGGCGCCTTCGGCCTGGCAGCGATCGACCAGCGCGAGCACTCGATCGATGTGCCGCCCCGACGTCGAGTTGATATGGCAGTAGTGCATGTGGGCGCCGGTCGTGCCCGCCGTTCGCACCACCTCCTCCGCCCCGTCGATCAAGGTCGCCGGGGCCAACTCGACGATGTCACGCGAGTGCGTGAAGGTCGGCACCCCGGCGGTAGCCGCCAGGGCGGCGACGGCGAGGTACTCGTCCGGATCAACCCCGGGTGTGTACCCGATGAGTACTCCGATACCGACGGCGCCGGCGGCCAGGTCGTTCTCTATCTGGCCGAGGATCCGCGCTACCTGCGTCGCGGTTGCCGCCTGTTGCCAATCGGTGCCGACCAGCCCACCGAAGATCGCCCCAGCAGTTCCGTCGAGCGGCCCGTCCGCGACCACGTGCATGCGCGCCGAAGCCCATGACGCCGAGAAGCCGTAGTTGATCGGGGACCCTCGGTTCGCTTCCGTCGCGTAGGCGAGCTCCACGGGCGCCCGGCCGGCTTCGAGGTCAAGTGCGGTGGTGACCCCGTCGCAAGCCTGGAGCCGCCGTCCAGGCAGCGTCTGCGCGTGGCTATGGAGGTCGACGAAGCCAGGACCGACGACGAGGCCACCGACGTCGACGGTCGTCGCGCCCTCGAGACGATCCCCGATCGCCGTGACAGCGTCACCGTCGATCCCCACGTCGCACAGGCGGTCGAGTCCGGTCTCCGGATCGAGGACCCGACCACCAGCCAGCACCAGGTCGTGCGACACAAGCCAACCCCTCCGACAACACCCCAGAACGTGGCCCGTCAACCTACGACGTCGACCTGGCAGGCCATGCCCGTCGCGACCCCCCCGGCCCCCGACGTGGCGCTGACCGCCGGGCGGCGCTTGTTCCGTCGAGCAGGGCAGCACGGCGCCTTGAGGTGGCGGTCAACGAGCTGCACCCGTGTGTTGTCGGCCTGAGCTTGGCGATCACCCGCGTCGTCGCACGCGGGCGCGGCGGCCCATCGGGCGGTCGGCAGCACGTCATGGAGGCCCTTGCGTGAGCTGATCCCGAGCTTGCTGAACACCTTGCGCAGGTGCCACTCGACGGTGCGTGCGCTGATGTAGAGGCGGGCGCCGATCTCCGGGTTGGACAAGCCGTCGCGAGCGAGCCGGGCGATCTGCTCCTCCTGGGGAGTGAGTTCACCGCGCGCCTCGTCGGTGCGCTTGCGAACGGTCTCGCCCGTGGCCGCCAGCTCGCGACGGGCCCGCTCGGCGAACGCGTCCATGCCAATCGTGACGAACATCTGGTGAGCCATGCGGAGCTGCTCGCGCGCGTTGACACGCCGGCCCGCTCGGCGTAGCCATTCGCCGTACAGGAGGCGAGCGCGGGCGAGTTCGCCGCGTACCCGTGTTCGGCTCAGATGCTCGATGGCGTCGTGGAAGCAGTCCTCGGCAAGGTCTCCGTCGCTCACCAGTGCTCGGGAACGGAGCGCGATCCCAAGCGCCCAGTCAGTCCCGCTCGCCCGGGCCTTCCCGAGCAGCCGGTTCAGCGTGTCTGCCGCCAGGTCGGACCTTCCGGTCCGCGTCGCCGACTCGATGAGTTCGGTCATGGCCCAGTTCGGGACGACGAGCTCTCGATCATCGATGGCGCTCCGGGCGGCCGCGAAGGCTTCGTCGTACTCCCCGAGGCCGTTGCGGAGCACGGCGCGGGCGTACTCACCGATGGCGATTCCGATTCCCTCGCCGCGGGAGCCCGCCTCGCGCATCGTGACCTCGATGAGTTCAGTCGTCTCGCGTGCCTGGCCCCGCCACGCGGCGAGGATCAAGCCGCCGTACGGCGCCCCACTGATCCCTGTCGCCTCCGATACCGACTGTGCCTCGGCGACCAACGACGCGGCGCCCGAGAGGTCGCCGCAGAACACGAGTACCGGCGTGCGCGAGCTCAGCGCCACCCACAGCTCGCTGAGCGCGCCGGTCGTGCGGGCGATCTCAAGGTGATCGTGCGACGCGACGGACGACGTCTCGTCGTCCCACAGCTCCAAGGCGATCACGGTGGCGTGCCACAACCAGCGCAGGTTCTCCGCGGGCGAGGTCGTGTCGCCACAGATCTTCTGCAACGCGTCCCGACAGATCGGAACGGCCGTGTCGTAGTCCTCGCTGAGCGCGCTGAACGCGTCCAGCAGCAGATCGGCAGCTGTCGGCTCATCGTCTGGTCGCCGCAGCGAGGCGCGAGCGGCCCGTGCAACGTCGGGGATGTCGACGCGGTCGTTGAGGCGGCCGCCGAACAGGGCCGCGGTGAACGCGTCCACGTACGTCCCCCGCGCCATCTCGAGATCCAGGTGTTCGAGCCGTCGGGCAGCTGCGAGCAACAACGGTGTCGCTTCGTTGCCTCGTCGTGATGCCAGCGCCAACTGAGCTCGCAGCAGGTCCACGCGGGCGTGCCCGAAGTCGTCCAGCGGCCCGGACTCCGCTGCGGCCAGCAGCCCGAGCGCAGCGTCGAACGCGCCGGCTTGGACGTTGGACTGCGCCGCCGCCAGCATCCGCTCCCCGCGGCGCGCCGGATCGAGGGTCAGGTTCGCCGAGCGGTCCAGGAACGCGGCCGCCGCGGCCAGGCCCCCACGCGCCTGAGCCCGCCCGGCAGAGCGCTCGAGCTCCGCCGCCACCTCCTCGTCAGGACCGGACGTCGCCTGGGCGCGATGCCACGCTCGCCGATCGGGATCGGTCTCCGCGTCGGTTGCAGCCGCCAACGCGTTGTGAGTCACCTGTCGATCCGCCACCGACGAGGAGCGGTAGACCGCTGACCGTACGAGCGGGTGCGGAAACCGCACCCGCGCGGCGACCTCCAGCAGCTGCTCGGTCGCCGCCGGTGCCGCCGCCTCACTCCTGATGCCGAGCGCCCGGGCGGCCCGCCAGAAGAGCGTTGCATCGCCGACCGGATCCGCCGCAGCCAGGAGCATCAGTCGCCGGGTGGGCTCGGGCAAACGGGCAAGGCGTCGCCGGTAGTGCTCCTCGATGTGGCCCGGAAGGTCGCCGGTATCGGGCAGAGCGAAACCCCCGGTCAGCTCCACCACGCTCATGCCCCGCGGCAGCTCCAACAGCGCGAGCGGATTGCCATGCGTTTCCGCGATGATCCGGTCGCGGACGAGCTCGTCGAGTCGGCCGGGGACGACCGTCGCGAGCAAGGCGCGCGCATCCGCCTCCGCAAGCCCTCGGAGCGGCAGATCCGCCAAACCGACCAACTCGCGCTGGTCGCTCGACTCGCGAACCGCGAACACCATCGCGACTGACTCGGCTAACAGCCGGCGTGCGACAAACCCGAGCACCTGGCCCGATGCGTCATCGAGCCATTGCGCGTCCTCCACCACGCAGAGCAATGGGCGCTGCTCGGCGACCTGCGCCAACAAGCTGAGCGTGGCGAGGGCGACGAGGAAGCAGTCAGGAGCGTCACCCGACGAAAGTCCGAAGGCGACCAGCACGGCGCGCTGCTGTGGCTCGGGAAGCGCATCGAGGTGGGCCAGCATCGGCGCGCAGAGCTGGTGCAGTCCGGCGTACGCCAACTCCATCTCCGACTCGACCCCCGCGATCTCGGCGACTTGAAATCCAGACGCTTGCCGGACGGCGTACCGCACGAGTGCCGACTTTCCGACACCCGCCTCCCCATGGATGACCAACGCCGCGCTCTGGCCCTCGCGTACGTGCTCCAGCAGCCGGTCCAGCACGTCCCGCTCACCGACCCGGCCCCGGAACAGCGGTTGGCGCCGGGTGGCCATTGTCCGCCGAGCGTAACGACCAGGGTCCCGACCCGGGACTGCCCTGGCGTCACGGCGGGCGTCAGCGGCCCACAGTGGCGGCGTGGCCGCCCCCGCCGACGACACGACGCGCAACTGCCGCGTGGCGATCGTCACGGGAGGCTCGCGCGGTGTCGGCCGAGATGTGACGCGCACGCTGGCGGGCCGTGGCTACGCCGTCGTCATCTACTACGCCGGGAACCAGTGCGCAGCCGACGCCGCCGTCGAGGAGATCCTCGCCGCCGACGGTTCGGCGCTCACAGTTCGCGGCAGCGTGGTCGACGAGCTCGACGTCGAGCGGCTGTTCGCCGAGACGATCAAAGCGTTCGGGGGCGCCGACGTCGTCGTTCACGACGTTGGACAGATCACTCTCGGTACAACCCCCACCGGCGGCCTCGACGCGTTTGATGCGCCGTTGCCGAACGCCGCTCTCGGCACGTTCGTCGTCAACCGGCAGGCGGCGCGTGCGCTCCGTGGCGGCGGCGCGATCGTCAACATCTTCGGTTCTGTCGTCGACCTCGCTCGGCCGCCCCGCGCCGCCCACACCCCGAGTCGCGACACAGCGGAAGCGATCACGCGAGTGGTCGCCAACGAGCTCCGCGGACGCGACATCACCGTCAATGCCGTCGTGCTCGAGCTGGAGCGTCCTGGCATCATCGCCGAACTCGTCAACCTCGTTGCGTTCCTGGCCAGCGAGGCTGGCCACGGGGTCAACGGCCAGGTCATCCGGTTCAACCGCAGGCCCGTGTGAACCGGTCACCTTCCTCGCAACGCTGGTCTGGTACTGCTCGGACCCGGCGGCCGGCGCGTTACGTCGGGCGCGGACAAATGGCGCGATCACTGGGGAAGCTGACCAGGGAGCGACCAGGGTCGGTCACTGGTGCGACGTGCAGGCAAGCCGATCAGGCTCGGTGGCAGACCAAGCAACTTGCGGCCACTTCGCCGTCGGGAGTGGCCGCAGCTGTTCGCTGGCGAGATGCGGGCCGAGTTCAGGTCGCTCCGTTGATCGGGCGATGCAGCAAAGGACACGAACCCCCGACAGGTCCAACGTCGTCCGCCATTCGCAATCGTTTCGTCCACATCAGGAGGTTCGTCATGAGCAGCACCCTCGAGACCGACATCGAGATCCGTCCCTTCCACGTCGACGTTCCGGAAGCCGACCTCACCGATCTACGCCGGCGCATCGCGGCCACACGCTGGCCCGAGCAGGAGACCGTCGCCGATCAGTCACAGGGCGTGCCGCTCGCGATGACGCAGGAGCTGGCGCGGTACTGGGCAACCGAGTACGACTGGCGTCGGTGCGAAGCGAAGTTGAACGCCCTGCCGCAGTTCATCACCGAGATCGACGGTTTGGACATCCACTTCATCCACGTTCGGTCGGCCCATGAAGGTGCTCTGCCGCTCATCGTCAATCACGGGTGGCCCGGCTCGATCATCGAGCAGCTGAAGATCATCGATCCCCTGACCGATCCCACGGCACACGGGGCGAGCCCAGCCGACGCCTTCCATGTGGTGATCCCGTCGATGCCGGGTTACGGGTTCTCGGCCAAGCCAACCCACACCGGCTGGGGCCCCGAGCGCATGGGCCACGCGTGGGCAGAGCTGATGTCGCGCCTCGGCTACACCCGCTATGTCGCCCAGGGCGGCGATTGGGGTGCGTTCGTCGTCGACCAGATGGGCTTGCAGGCACCAGCGGGCCTGCAAGCCATCCACACCAACATGCCTGCCACCGTTCCTGCTGACGTCGACAAGGCGGCTCGAGCCGGCGATCCGACCCCATCCGGTCTCTCGGCGAAGGAACGACGCTCCTACGAGCAGCTCATCAGAACGTTCGGGCAGGTCGACTACGCCAGGTTCATGGCCTCGCGCCCGCAGACGTTGTACGGCATCGCCGATTCACCCGTCGGCCTGGCCGCATGGCTCCTCGACCACAACGATGCGAACGGCCAGCCCGCCGCGGCGATCACCGCGGCGCTGACCCGGCCCACGAGCGCCTCGGGTGAACTGACGCGCGACGAGGTCCTCGACAACATCACGCTCTACTGGCTGACGAACACGGGCGTGTCCGCGTCCCGCCTCTATTGGGAGTACCAGGGTGGCTTCTTCAACGCCAAGGGCGTGTCCATCCCAGTGGCCGTGAGCGTCTTTCCCGGCGAGCAATATCAGGCGCCCCGCAGTTGGGCAACGCAGGCGTATCCAAACCTCATCTACTTCAACGAGGTCGCCAAAGGCGGTCACTTCGCCGCCTGGGAGGAACCGCAGCTGTTCACCGAAGAGCTGCGCGCCGCATTCCGATCGGTCCGGTAGCGCACCGTGTCCGAGGGTCGGCCCATCCCCTCACTCGACGGGGCGACCGAGTGGCTCAACGCCGAGCGACTCGGCCCCGGCGGCCTGCCGGGCCGCGTCGTCCTCGTCAACTTCTGGACGCTGACCTGCATCAACTGGCTGCGCCAGGAACCGTACGTGCGGGCCTGGTCACAGTCCTACCGAGACGAGGGGCTGCTCGTGATCGGGGTGCACACCGCGGAGTTCTCCTTCGAGCACGACATCGACCTCGTGCGTCGGGCGATGAGCGACCGAGCGATCGACTACCCCGTCGCCGTCGACAACGACTACAAGATCTGGAGCGCCTTCGGCAATCACTACTGGCCGGCGCTCTACTTCGTCGACGCCGACGGCATCATCCGCGATGAGCACTTCGGCGAGGGGCGATACGAGCACTCGGAGCACACCATCCAGCGCCTGCTCGGCGTCGACCGCGCCCTCGCTCCCATCGAAGGGCGCGGCGTGGAGGCGGAGGCCGACTGGCTCCATCTGCGTACACCGGAGACGTATCTCGGCTACGGGCGCGGCGAACGGTTCGCGTTGTCCGTCGCCGTGGCGATCGACGAACGCCACGCCTTCGAGCGACCAGAGCGCTTGACCTCCAACCACTGGGCGCTGTCCGGCACGTGGACGATCGGTCGGGAGAAGGTCCTCCTTCACCAAGCCGGCGGCAGCATCGCCGTCCGATTCGAGGCGCGCGACGCGCACCTCGTGCTGTCACGAGGAGACCCGCAGCCGATCCCCTTCCGCGTCCTCCTCGACGGAAAACCTCCAGGCCGCTCGCATGGTGTGGATGTCGATGGAGCTGGGAACGGCCTGCTCGACGACAGCCGCCTCTACCAACTCGTGCGAACCCACGACACAGTCCGCGAGCGCACGCTGGACATCACCTTCCTCGCGCCAGGCGCCGAGGCGTACGCCTTCACGTTCGGATAGCGCACATGGCCTCGCGAGACCACAACGAAGAACAGCACAGTGGACCCGTCGCCGTCGCTGACGCGGCCGCGAGCCGCGTGATGGCTGACGGGCTTCGGCAACTGAAGGAGACGTGATCCGCGTGCTGGTTGCGGGCGCGACCGGAGCGATCGGCAGGCCATTGGTCGCCGCCCTGAAGGCCCACGGACACGACGTTGCGGCGCTGACCCGCGACCCGAACAACGCCGACCTGTTGTCCAAGCTCGGCGCTCAGCCGCTCGTCGCCGACGTGTTGGATCGCGACGGCACCGCCGCCGCAATCCTCGACGTCCGGTCAGAGGTCGTGGTCGACCAGCTCACCGCGTTGCCGCGCAGGTACACCCCCGCGACGATGCGCGAGGCACTGGCTGCGACCTCGGCCGTGCGTACCATCGGTGGCGGCAACCTCTACGCAGCCGCGGTCGCCGCGGGAGCTCGCCGGTACGTCGCTCAGTCCGGCTGCTACTACTACCGGCCGGGCGACGGGCTGGCGGACGAGCGCGAACCGTGGGTCGAGCATGGCCCGCCACTGGTTGCTGGAGGGGTCGACGCGCTGGCCGCCGTCGAGCAGCGCACGCTGCGCCCGAACGGACCGTTGGTCGGCGTCGCGCTCCGCTACGGCTTCTTCTACGGGCCCGGCACCTGGTTCCATCCCGACGGCGACGTCGCCGCGCAAGTGCGCGCCGGCCAGTATCCCGTGCTCGGCAACGGCGCCGGTCGCTGGTCGTTCGTGCACATCGACGACGCCGTCGCCGCGACCGTCGCCGCGGTCGAGTCCGACGTCGCCGGCGCGTTCAACATCTGCGACAGCGAGCCGGTCCCGGTGTGCCTGTGGCTGCCCGCGTTCGCCCGGTGGTTGGGAGCGCTGTCGCCACAGCACGTGCCGATCGAGCCGGACTCGGATCCTGATGGCCAGTTCTATGCGGAGCTGCTGCGAGGTGCCGACAACCACCTCGCTCGCAAGGAGCTCGGCTTCGTCCCCCGCCCGTTGCCATGGCGTTGAAACCTGCCATGCCGACACGAGCCGGAGCAGCTCAGCCGTGGAGGTACCGGTCGGGCGCGCAGTGCAGCGCACTGCGAAGCGGGCGCGTGCGAGATGTTGGCGAGCGTCGCAGCTGGCGAGGGCGAGCACCATCACCGCCTGACTGAACGGCACGTCGTCGATGTCGACGATGGTCAGCAGACTCCTGTCGATCGGATCCGCCGGCGAGCCGGTCGCTGGCGTGGCGAACCGCGATCTCGCACGTGACCGGGCTCATGTCCTCGCCTCGTCAATGCCCGAATGGGACAGCGTCGGGCACTGGGTCGATGGTGACCTGATCCGGAATCGTCAGCATGGTGACGCCGCGCAGATCGACCCAGGTTCGTCGTGGGGAGTGCACGACGCGGAGTTGGACGGCGTCGCAGGAGGCGCAGCGCAACACCATGCCGGGCGCCCGCAGGTAGGCGCGCAGCGTGGCGATCGGATGCGTGTGGCGGCAGGCGGCGCAGGTGGTGGTGGCGGTCGCGGCGTCGAAGGCGAAGATGTCTGCGAGATCGCCGGCGGCGACGTTGCCGTCAAGGGGTGCTGAGCTCATGTCATGCTCCTGTCGGTCCGAAGCGTTCGGTCTTGACTCGTGCGGGCTCGTGGCCGAGGCCGACGAGGGCGGTGCTGACCGCTTCGACGAACGGCGTCGGTCCACACACGTAGCAGCGAGGGCGAACCGGGGAGGGCCAGCCGACCTCACCGAGCAGCTCGGTGTCGACTCGTCCTCGATGCCCGGTCCACTGTGGTGAGGCTTCGCGAGTGAGGGTGAGTGTCACGGCTCGGTGGCTGCTGTCGACCAACGTGGTCAACTCGTCGCGGTAGATGATCTCGTCGAGGGTGCGCGACGAGTAGATGAGCTGCATCGCCGCGGTGCTGGCGATGCGGGAGTGGTGGCGCATCATCGCCATGAGCGGCGCGACGCCTGAACCGCCGCCGACCAGCAGCACCGGGGTGGTGTCGTCGCCGTCCCACACGAACCAGCCGCCGATCGGGCCGCGCAGCTCGAACTGGTCGCCCACGTCTGCGACCGCGGTCAGGTACGGCGAGACATCGCCGTCGTCGATGCGGACCACGGTCACCTCGAGGCGGTCAGCGCCCGGTGGCGACGCAATCGAATAGCTGCGCTGCGCCTGATACCCATCGTCGGCGGTGAGGCGGACATCGACGTGCTGCCCGGCGCGATGGCCCGGCCAGTCCGGGACGTCGAGGCGCAGCGTCGTGGTCCGGGCCGTCTCCACGATCGTCTCGGTGACGGTCGCCACCAACCACCGCACGGCGGTCAGTCACCCCAGTAGCGCTGCTCACGCCAGGGGTCGCCGTAGTTGTGGTAGCCGAGGCTCTCCCAGAAACCCGGCTCATCGTCGTCTGTCAACAGCAGTCCACGAACCCACTTGGCGCTCTTCCAGAAGTAGAGGTGGGGCACCAACAGTCGGGCCGGCCCTCCGTGCTCCGGCTCCAGCGCTTCGCCCTCGAAGCCGTAGACGATCCACGCCTGCCCGTTCTGCACGTCGGCCAGCGGCAGGTTCGTGGTGTAGCCGCCATCAGCGAACGCGGTCACGAATTCGGCGCTGGTGTCGATGCCGTCGAGCAGCGTGTCGATCGAGACCCCTTCCCAGCGGGTGCCGAGCTTGGACCACTTCGTCACACAGTGGATGTCGACGGTCGGTGTCTCCGACGGCAGCTGGCGGAACTCGTCCCAGGTCCAGCGCGCCGCAACCGACCCGGTCTCGTCGACGATCGCGAAGTCCCACCCGTCCAGCCGGGTGACGGGTGTCGGCCCGGCCGACAGGACCGGGAAGTCATCGACGATGTACTGGCCCGGCGGGATCAGCCCGGTGCCGGGTTGTCGACGTCGACCTCGGAATCCCCGACTCACAACGTTCATCTCGCTCTCCTCTCCAGAGGCCGCTCGATGGCGTGTCCATCCACGGCGGTACGACCACGACGGCGACGGCGTTCGGCCCCCGATGCAGCCCGACGCATCGCGGTGCGGACGAGGACCGGCCCTTCGTCGTCAGCGCAACGAGCTGAATGCAGCCCGCACTTCAGCGGAGAAGAGCTGCGGCTCCTCCCAGGCGGCGAAGTGGCCGCCCCTGTCGACCTCGTTGAAGTAGGCGAGGCCGGGGTAGACCGCCTCGACCCAGCTGCGCGGCGCAGCCCAGATCTCGCCGGGGAACGTCGTGAAGCCGACCGGAACCGACACCGCCGGAGGAGGCTGGCCGCTCGCCAGCGCTGCGGCCAGCGCTCGTCCGTCCTCCCAGTACGACCGGGCCGCCGACGCTGCGGTGCCGGTCAGCCAGTACAGCGTGACGTTGTCGAGGATGGTGTCCCGGGTGAGGTTGCCCACGGGCTCGCCGGCGACGAACGCGCGGGAGATCTTGTAGTAGCTGTCCGTGTCGTGGTCGAGCAACCAGGCCGCCAGCGCGACGGGCGAGTCCAGCAGGGCGTAGCCGATCGTCTGTGGCCGCGTTGCCATCTCGAGGAAGTAGCCGAAGCCGTCCTCCCTGAACGTCGCGAACGCCTTGGCCGCGGCGCGTTCCTTCTCGGATTCCTTGGGCAGTTGATCGCCGATGGCAAGCGCTGCCGTGAGCAGGTTCAGGTGGTAGCCGACCAAACCCTCGACCGCCTGGCGGCCCATCAGGTCCGTGACGAGGGCACCCACGTCGCCGCCCTGGGCGACGAAGCGGGTGTAGCCGAGGCGGTGCATGAGCTGCGCCCACGCGCGTGCGGTGCGGCTGGCGTCCCAGCCGAGCTCGGCCGGCTCACCGGAGAACCCGTAACCGGGCAGTGACGGCAGCACCAGGTGGAATGCGTCCTCGGGAGTGCCGCCATGAGCGGTCGGGTCGGTGAGCGGGCCGACGGTCTCGAGCAGCTCGACGACCGAGCCCGGCCAGCCATGCGTCATGATCAGCGGCAACGCATCCTCATGCCGCGACCTGACGTGGATGAAGTGGATCTCGACTCCGTCGATCACGGTCCTGAACTGCGGCAGCGCGTTCAGCCTCGCCCCGATCCGGCCAAAGTCGTAGTCGCTCGTCCAGTAGCGGGCGAGCTCCTGCAGCGTCGCAAGCTGCACACCTTGCGACCGATCTGCAACGAGCTCCCTGGTGGGCCAGCGCGTCGCCGCGACACGCTGGCGCAAGTCATCGATCTGCGCCGCTGGAATCTCGATCTGGAACGAATGAATGTCGGTCGTCGTATCGACGGTCGTGCTCATGACGCCTCCTCAAGCGCAGCGACCTGACGCAGCACGGATCTCGGTCGAGACGAGGTCCGGCCCCTTGCAGGCCGCAAGGTGGTTCACGATCTCCTTGCGGGAGACCTGATGTGGTCGGTGACGCAACCGAGCGTGCTCTTCTCCTCTGCACGTCGCACCCGTGGAAGGCCCTGGTCGCACCCCTGGCCTGCTCGCCCCGACCCTCTTGGCGACCGGCACGTGGAGGATGCCCGATCCCAGCCGCGGGAGCCACGGCGAGCTACCACCAGGTGATGCAACTGGGCAACGCCGAACTGCTCAGCGCCCGGGCGTGGCCGGCGCGCTGAGCTCCAACCGACGGGCGGCAGCGTTACGACGCGGCCTGCCGGCGGGGCAGCTTCCAGTGCGGCCTGACGAAGTGGCACGTGTACCCGTTCGGGTAGTGCTGCAGGTAGTCCTGGTGCTCTGGCTCGGCCTCCCAGAACGGACCCACTGGTTCCACCTCGGTGACGACCTTGCCCGGCCACAAGCCCGACGCCTCGACGTCGGCGATCGACTTCTCCGCAACGCTGCGCTGCTCGTCAGAGGTGTAGTAGATGGCCGACCGATAGCTCACCCCGACGTCGTATCCCTGGCGGTTCTTGGTGGTCGGGTCGTGGACCTGGAAGAAGAACTCCAGCAGATCGCGATAGCTCATCACCGATGGATCGAACACGATCTCGATGCCCTCTGCATGGGTGCCGTGGTTGCGGTAGGTGGCGTTCGGGACATCACCGCCCGTGTAGCCGACTCGACTCGAAATGACGCCAGGGAGCGTGCGGACCAACTCCTGCACCCCCCAGAAGCAGCCTCCGGCAAGGACGGCGCGCTCGGTTGCCTCGTTCATGTCTCCACCTTTCGTATCGGATGCACGACGGTCGCGCTCTCCCCAGGGCGTCGCACCCGGGCCACACCCTTGGGGAGCCCTGGTCTCTTGGCGAGCCCCTGTTCGTCCTCACACGGTGATGGTGGTCAGCATGCCGCCCGTGCCGGGCACTGGTCGCTTCCAGATGAACCCGTCGTAGAGCACATGCATGCCGCCGAGGGTCAGGATCACGACGGCGGACACGGCCGGGCTCCCCGAAGCGAGCCAGAACGGAGAGGGTGCCGGCGACGAGGCCGAGGTAGATGATGAAAACCCCGCCGGCCGGACTCACGAGGATCGTCACGAACAGCGCCCCTGTCGACGCGATCCCTGTAGGTCGTGTGCCCGCACGGGCGATGCCGCGACTCGACGGTCGCGTCCCGCCTCCAGCTCGGACCCGTCGCCAACCTGGAACCGCACTCGGTCATCGTGCGACGGGGCAGAGCTCCGGATCGGGTTGCAGCGGCGGTCCGTCCACGGCGCAGTGCATCCGGCGGGCCGAGGGGCGCCACGCCGCGCGCGGTGCCAGCCCGAAGAAGCACAGCGGACCGGCGGTGGCGGCGAGCACTGCTGCGATGACGAGCGCGGTCCGCACGGCGTCGGTGACCGCTTCGGGCCCGCTTGCGGTCGTCAGCCCGGAGGCGGCCGGGATCACGGCGATGGCGCCCAGGCTGGCCGTTCGGGCGATGGCGTTGTTCACCCCGGATGCGGTGCTCACCTGGTCGGGGTCGACCGACCCCATCACGGTGGCCGTCAACGGCGCCACGAACGTCACCAGTCCGAGCCCGAACACGACGGCGCCCGGTAGCACGTGGCGCAGCCAGGAGGGGTCGGGACCGATGCGCACCAGCAGGAGCAGCCCGGCGGCGGTGAGGAGCGGGCCGACCGTCAGCTGGAGCCGCGGTCCGATGCGCTCGGCGAGCGCTGCCGAGCGAGCGGAGAAGACCAGCATCAGCACCGTCGCCGGCAGCAGCGCCACGCCGGCGCTGGTGGCCGACCAACCGGCGGCGACCTGCAGCCCGTACGCGACGAGGAAGAACGACACGCCGAGGCCGGCGTAGAGCAGGACGGTCGCCAGGTTGGTGACGGTGAACTCGCGGTTGCGGAACAGCGACGGCGACACCAGCGGGTCAGGTGCGGTGACCATCCGGCGCACGAACACGACGGCGCCGACAACAGCCAGGGCGCCGGTGGCGATCACCGAACGGTCCGACCAGCCGCGCTCACCAGCGGTCACGAGCGCCCACGTCGCCGACGCCAGCGCGACGACGGCGATCGCCGCGCCGGCGACGTCGAGGGTCCGACCGGTGTGCGGGTCCTTCGTCTCCGGCACGGCACGGGCGCCCACGAGCACGAGGGCAGCGACCGGCACGTTGATGAGGAACGCCCACCGCCAGCCCGGTCCGTCGACGAGCCAGCCGCCGACGAACGGCCCGATCGCCCCGAACACGCCACTCAACCCGGACCACGCCCCGACGGCACGCGAGCGGTCGTCGTGCCGGAAGCTCGCCTGCAGGATCGCCAAGCTGCCCGGCGTGAGCAGCGCCGCGCCGACCCCCTGGAGCACCCGCGCCCCGATGAGCACCTCGACGCTCGGCGCGGCGCCGCACAACAGCGAGGCGGCGGCGAACCACACGGTGCCGATCACGAACACCCGGCGCCGGCCGTACCGGTCGCCGAGCGCACCACCGAGGAGGATCAACGAGGCCAGCGCCAGCAGGTACCCCGTGAGCACCCACTGCAACGCGCCGACTCCGGCGTCGAAGTCGTCCCCCATCTTCGGCAGGGCGACGTTCACGACGGTCGCGTCCAGCGACGCCATTCCACTCGCCGCCACCGTCGCGACCAGGGCGAGGCGACCCCGCCCCGACGCCAGCACCAGTTGCTCGCCCGGGGGTGCCACGTCGAGCATCGCCACCGATCGTACGAGCCGCCATTGACCCCGACAGCCGCACCCGTGAGGTTCCGAGTCGCTGCGCTGATCGGACGACGCCCGGTTCAGCGTCAGCCTTGGGCGCCCCCGGCGACGCGTCCGTCGACTGATTCGCGAAGTAGGCCGGCGGTAGGTGATGGTTCGCGGAGCTCGTCGGCGATGGCGTCGATGAGTGCTGCGGCGACGGCGGGTCGTTCGCCGGGGACGGTGCGGGCGATCTGGTAGATCCGTGGAAGTGGCGGGACCTCACGCCCGCGCTTCCACTCGACGACGTCGCCGCCGAGTTGGCGGGAGCTGAGCACGCCCACGCCGAGGCCGGCTTCGACCGCCGCTCGCACCCCGCCCGTCGAGGCCACCGAGAAGGCGATGGTGAAGTCGATCCCGTGCGAGGTCAGGAGCGGTTCGCTGAGCGACCGGTAGAAGCAGTGCTCACCAAAGGTGACGAGCGGGATGGCACCATCGTCGTACGTCGACTCGCACGACGTGACCCAGCACAGAACGTCAGTCCACAGCACGAGATCGTCGCGTCGAAGGTCGTGCTCGTCGACTTGGATGACCGCCACGTCGATCTCGCCGGCATCGATCTTCTTGGCCAGGTGCTCGGTGTGGTCGATCACGAACTCGATCGAGGTCTGGGGGTTGGCGCGCATGAACCGGCCGAGCAATGACGCCATCCGCTCAGCGTCGACTTCCTCGTTGGATCCGACCTTGACCTTGCCGGTCAGCTCCGAGCTCCGGAGTCGGGCAGCGGCTCGGTCGTGGATGTCGACCAGCCTGCGGGCGTCATCGATCAATGCTCGCCCATCGCGGGTCGGGCGGATCGTGTGACCGTCGCGAATGAGCAGTGGTCGGCCGACCCGCTCCTCGAGGCGCTTGATCTTCCAGCTGACTGCCGACTGGGTCAGGTGGAGATGCCCGGCTGCGCGGGTCATCCCGCCATGGTCGAGCACGGCGAGCAGGGCGCGCAGCGACTCGACGTCGAGCTGGACTGCAGGCATCAAACGTCAGTATGACGATTCGACATCGAATTCACAAGAACGTGTCTCTGGCGTCATGAAGCCCGGGGCAGGACGATGGACGCATGACCATCGTGCTGAACCCCGCCGCCAACCCAGCGCACACGACCAATCGCCCGGACTGCGATTCGCCGACGGCGGCGCCAGCGACGCCGCACCGTACGTTGCGTCGCCGGCTGGCGACCTCCGTGCGCAACGCCGTACGAGATCGTCAACCAACGCAGCCGATCAGCGAACTGGTGCTCTCCGGCATCCGCAATGTCCACTCGGTCGACCGCTGATCCAACGCACGCCGAGTCGATCACGCACCGACCGATCACGCTCGGCGCCGCTAGAACGTGGCGATCGGGTTGACCGGGCTGCCGGACGTGCCGGCGAAGCGGATCGGCGCGACCGCGAGCTGGAAGTCCCACTGGCCGAGCTCGGCGGCGGTGGCCGCGCACGCTTCCAGATCGCAGTTGTCGAGCAGCCACAGGCCCATGGCGACGAGGCTCACGGCGTGCACCGGCATCAGCACGCCGTCGATCCCGGACGGCTGCACGTCCTGGGGCGTGTCGGCGCCGATCAGCGCGACCTCGCGTTCGTGCAGCCACGGTAGGCACGACGCATGCCAGCCGGCCTGTGTCGTGCTCGGCGGCACCCAGGCGTCAGCGGCCTCGTGGCGGGCCCGGCCGTACCCCGTCCGCAGCAGGACGGCATCGCCGGATCGCACGCGCACGCCCTGGCGGCGCTCGGCCTCCTCGAGCTCATCGGGGAAAACGCCCTCACCCGGCTCCAGCCATCGCACGTCGCGCACCTTCGGGATGTCCAGCAGGACACCTCGCGTGACCATCCCGTTGGCCGCCGCCGTGACGGCACCCCACGCCGCCCCGGTCTCTGCATCGACCAGCGAGTGCGACCGCCCGTTGTACATCCTGCCGTCCCAGAAGATGTGGCACGGCGAGTCGACGTGGGTCTGTGTGTTGCCGTGGAACGTGAAGCCGAGCTGCTCCGACGAGAAGCCCCACCGACGATCCTCGTGGAACGCAGCGATTGACATGTCTTCGGCACCCGGCATGTCCGCCGCGCATGCGAAGGCAACCGTCGCCCGCTGCATGCCTCCCGGCGCTGCGGTCACCTCCCACGCGCACGAAACGCTGGTGCCGTGGCGCACCGCCTGTGCCGCCGCCCGCCGCACGTCGACGGTGATGAAGTTCAGCGTGCCGAGCTCGTCGTCGTCACCCCACCGCCCCCAGTTCGACAGTCGGTCGAAGTAGCCCAGCACCTCGTCGCGGCTGGGCATCGACCGCTGTCCCGTCATCGCGTCATCATCTCCTCCGTCGCGCTGCTTCGTCGACCCCAACAGATCTGCCCGGATACGCCGTCCGCCGGTGTCCGACGTGCTCCGTCAATGCACGATGCCGAAGAGTGGCGTCGCCGCGAGCTCCGGGCGTTCGATCGCGGCGGCCAAGCTGGCGATGCCGACCTGCCCCTTGTGCAGGCTGGCTGCCATCGGGTCGTTGGCGTTCGTCGCGCTGGTGCTTGCGCTCGCCCGCGTCGCCAGGTCGCGGGCGGCAGCGAGGTGCCGTCCTTCGCCGGTGTGCTGGTACAGGTCGAGCAGCGCGTAGGACTGGCCGGCCAGCCCGCAACACAGCTGGCCGACTCGCTGCGCAGCTCGATGCGCGCTGAGAGCGGCGCGATCCGCGAGGTCGAGCCAGTGATCGTCGCCGAGGACGCGGTGCGCTGTGGTGAACAGGTGGACGAGTCCAGCGGCCCCGTTGCACCACCCGGCGACGGCGCGGACTCGCTGGCGGCCGGTCGGGTCGTGGCGCCAGGGCCACAGGAGCCCGAGCCCGTGCGGGCGCCCGAGGGCGACGAGCTGGTCGAGGCGGTCGCCAAGTCCGGGGGGCAGGTCGTCTCCCGATGTCTCGGACCAGCGCAGCTGGGCGAGGAGCAGACCGGCCCAGCCGTGCGCGACACCGAGGTGGGCGACGGCGCCGCCGTCGCCGATCGGCGGCATTGCGGTGATGTCATCCCAGACGCCAGCGGCGGCCTTTCGGCCACAGGCCGTGAGCGCCTGGGCGGGCCATCGGCCGCCGATCATGTCGAGCAGGATGGCCGATACGTGCGCGGTTCCAGACCGTCCGAGCGCCAGGTCGAGCAGCACACAGGGCAAGTCCGACGAGGCGACGAAGTCGTGCAGCGCCCGGCGGGCGGCGAGCTCGTCGTCGAGCGCGACGGCCACGACCGCTTGTGCGGCGTGGACGCCGCTGCGGCGGTGGTACGGGCTGATCGAGCCGGTACGTCGCTCGTCCAGTTCCATCGCCTCGTTGTCGAAGGCGTCAGCCCGATCGGCGTCACGGGCTGCCCTCACCGCCCACTCGTCGGCGAGCGCCAGCAGGCGCGGGTCGTCGCGCAGCGCGGCGATCCCGTGGATGGCGAGGGCAAGTCCCGCTGCCCCATAGGCAACCGAGCACGATGGCGCGCCGACCCCGAGTTCGAACCACGTCCCGCCCGGCGACGCACGCGCCAGCACGTCGTCCAGGACGATTTGCAGCGTGTCGTGGACGGCGGGCGCCGCATTCCCATCGGGCGGTTGCGCCGCCACGATCGCGGCGGCGAAGTCGGCGACCGTGTCGAAGCGATCGGCCGCGTCCTGTCGGAGGGCGCGACGTAGCGCGGCCTCGAGAGCCGGCCACGGTGGGCGTGCCCGACGGACGAACGGGACCGGTTCGTCCTCGACGATCCGGCGCAGCAGCTCGTCGCGATCGAGCACGTGATCGACGTGGTGCGTTCCGGTCACGAGCAGGTACAGGAGTGCCGCGAGCGAGTACTGGTCGGACGCCGCCGTGACGGCCGGCGCTTCGGTGCCTGCCAGCTGGGCGGTGGCGTAGAGGGGGTCGAAGAACGGGGCGACGCCGCCACGCGGCGGGTTGTCCTGGTGATCGACCTCCCATGCGAGACCGAAGTCGAGCAGCCGGACTGCACCCGAGCGGTCGACCAGGACATTGCCGGGGTGGATGTCGCCGTGGACGATGCCGCGCTCGTGCAGCGTGGCGTACGCCTCCACCACGCGAGCGCACAGGTCGTGGATCCGAGCGTCGCCGGGCGCGCTGCGTGCTCGCGCGGCCGCGACCAGGATCGGCACGCCGTCGCACCACTCGAGCGCCAGCCACGGCCCCGCCTCGTGCGCTCCGGTCCCGAGGAGGAGCGGGGACGGGTGACCGCGCAGACGCGTCAGCACGCGCGCCTCGCGCTCGTGGACGCCGCGGCGCGCCAGCGCGCTGCCGGCCCCGACCAGTTTGAGCGCGCCCAGCGACCCGTCCTCGCGCTGGAGCTGGTACAGCTCAGAGTCGTCGAGCACGCGCAGCGCGCGCACCACGGTCCCGCCGGCGATGCGGTCACCGACCGCGAGCGACCCTCGCCGCTCGTCGGCTCCGTCGCCCAGGCAGCCGGCGGCGATGAAACGACGCAGCACGGGGTACGAGTCCTCGAGCACGACCTCTGGATCGCGCTGCTCGCGACGGCTGTAGCGAAGGATCGCCTCGACGATCGTCGATGGCTGCCTGAACTCGCCGAGCAGTTCGACGGCGGGCGCATCGACGAGCAGCGACGGCATTCGACCATGGGTTCGCGTGATCGCGAACTCGCCGTGATCGGCGATCTGGGCGCGCTGGGGAGCCGGCAGGTCGGCGACGGCGATGATCAGCACGTCGGCCGCCATCGTGAGCGGCGCCGTCAGGCGCATCCCGCAAACCACCTTGCGGCCGCACGCGGCGGGGGCAGCGAGCTCGGTGCGAACGTCCGCACGTCGACACCGTCGGCACCCAGTCGCGTGAGCGCGTAGTCGATCGCCCGGATCCGTCGCCGTGGTGCGCCGCTGGCGGTGACGAGGCCCTCTGCGAGCCGCCGGCAGACCGACAGCCGCCAACTCTCGGAGCGCCGACCCACCGGCGCATCCGCAGGAGGCGGGTCACCACCCCACGACAGCAGCCCACTGGCGTCGAGTGGTGCGGTGAACGGGACCCCGTGCGGCCGCGCCGTGCCGATGGCGGCATGCAGCGCACTCGCAACCTCGTCGACCGCGCCAACATCGGCGACGTACACGACGAACTTGTCCGGGCGCAGCAACCCCGCCGCATTCGCCCCGACCTTGAACCGCAGGGCGCCGGTGCGCGCCAGCGCGTCGACGGCCGGTGCCAGGACGTCCGGGAGCTCGTCGATCGCCGGGCTGACGTACACCTTGTATGGCGACGATCCCGACAGCGCCCCTGGGCGCACGAACGACATCCAGTGCTGCGACGGCGGCCGGCTGATCCAACGGTCGCGGACCGCCGCTGGAATCATCTCCCGCACTGCGTCCGGGCCGCCGAAGCGGCGCCACGATCGGCGCGTGGACGGCGACCGGTGGAAGCCGTACAGGCGGCTGGTCAGCAGGTCCACGTCGTCGAGCTGCAATCGCTCGGCGTACTCGAGCGCCGCCCCGGCAAGGCTCGACGACCACTCGACGGGCGCCTGCACGCACTCATCCGCGTAGTCGTCAAGGGCAGCCGGCCCGGAGACGAAGCCGTTCGGGCCGTCACACTCGAGGATGCCCTCGAGCACGAGCCCTGGAACGCGCGACACGATCTCGGGCGGCGGAGGCCCGGCGTCGCGCAGCGCCTCGACGAGCCGCGCGGCAGCGACGTCGATGAGCTTCGGGAGCAGCGGAATTCCGTCCCGCGGCAGCAGCACGCCGTAGATGCCGTCAGCACGCGCTGCGGTGCCGAGCGAACGACGGGCGCGCGTCGGCAACGCGGCGAGTGGTCGCAGCTCGTAGTCGGGGTTGGCCCGCACCGCCCGAGTCGGCGGCGGGAGCCACTCGATCAATGGCCGCTCAGGCGGGGGGCTCGCCACGCAACGTCTGCGCCTGCTCGTCCAGCTCAGCAACCGCGTCGACGAGCGCCCGGCGCAGCCCCTCGATCTCCTCCAGCGTCTGCGCCCGGCCGGTGCTCCCGGGGGGCTCGACGTCCGGATCGAGCGTCATCGCCGCCCGCAGCTCGCGCTTGAGCAGATCCATCTCCCTGCGCACCTGCGCGGCTGGACGCACGACGCGCGCGACACCGTCGGCGGGGTCGTCAGGCGGCGGCAACAGGATCGGCAGGGTGTTGATGCAGTGTGTGTCCTCCATGCACGTGTCGCCGAAGCACTCCTCGATCGTCGGGTCGACGCACCCCGTCCCTTCGAAATCCGTGCACGGGAAGCAGTCGTCGGTCGGACCGGCCGTGCACTTGCCACACTCCGGCGTCGTCTCGAAGTCCGTGCACGCGTCGCAGGGAGTGGTCACCCCGTCGGTGCACTCGCCGCAGTCGGGCGGCGCCGTGGCCCCGTCGGTGCACTCGCCGCAGTCGGGCGGTGCAGTGGCCCCGTCGGTGCACTCGCTGCAATCGGCGCACACGAACACGTAGCTGCAGCACTCGCACACCGGCGCATCATCGGCGAACTCCGCGAAGACCTTCACCGACAGGTTGCGGAACATGAACTCGCTCATGGTCAACCCCTCTGCGCACCCCCGACGACGGAGCGTACTGCGCTCGGCGAGGCCGCGGGACCGGCTTGGCGGGCCGATCGGTTTGCCGCCACATCGTGCGCCGCGGCCGCGTCATCGCGCAGCTCGAACCCGCCATCGCCACGTCCGATGCTCAAGCCAAAGCCCTCCTGCGGCGCCACCGCATCGATCGAGCCTGGACCCACGAGCTCAACGCGCTGCGCAACGATCTGACGGTCGAAGAACGGTTCTGACACTGCTCCTCCTCGACACCAGCGTCCTCAGAGGGCATCTCGATCGGCTCGGCCACCCTCGTCGACCAAACCGGACCGTTCGCACCAGCGACGGAGCCTCGCTCGCTCGACCCGCGATGGTGACAGCACCCTAGGAGACTCGGATCCGAGGGCGTCCCCGACGCACGCCATCGCCGACACCAGAAGCAGCCGCTGGCGGTAGCGAACGCGGCCAGCCCGCAACTGTCCCCGTTGTTCGAGGACGCCGCGACGCCTGTCGTCGGGACGGGCGCTGACGACTCGATCGGTTTCGTCGGCACGGTCTCTTCGTCCGCGAATTGGCTGATATGCAAGCAATTCGCGGACGAAGAGACCCTGCCAAATCGGCGATCGGAGCGGTTGCAACCTCCCGTCGTTCTCTCGTCATGGGCCGGCTTGAGCCAGGCGCCACGGTCGATGACTTGGCGGCGATGCTCGACGTTTCGCAGGCGCGGGCGTCCCCACTCGTCATCGATTGCGCAGCGGCAGCTCCCGGCGGCGGTGGGCCGCAGCGAGGCCGCCCAGGCGGTCGCGATCCACCTGCTCGGACGGCACGACCATCACCTTGGCCGGCGTTCCGGCGGTGAGGGTGCCGGTCCGGCGGCCGCCCTGCAGAACGGCCCGCTCGCCGAGGACCGCCCCCGGCCCCAGTTCGACCACTTCGACACCGTCGACACTGACCACGAGCACGCCGTCGACGATGATGAAGAGATCGTCGCCAGAATCACCCTGGCGGGTCAGCACCTCGCCGGCCCGTAGCCGGCGAACGGCCGGGCGGACCGCGTCGCCCAGGAGCATCTCGGCCAGCTCCCGCTCCAACGCCGACTGGACGGCGGTGACGAAGGCAGGCGAGTCCTCCTCACCCCACGGCGTGTGGATGCCGATCGCCGATCCGGCCCAGGCCTTCCAATCCGTGATGGCGCTCGTCGCGTCGAGGCGACCGTCGGTGTCGTAGACCCAATGACGCGGGAACTGCGACGCGCCGCCCAGTCGTCCGTCGACCCGCCCGTCGGCGTGCAGTGTGAGCTCGAGCGTCGTCCACGCGACGGGCGCGCTCGAAGCGCACGAACGGCGGCCGGAGCGTCGCCTTCGCCACGCGGGCGGCCGTGCGGCCTCCCCAGGTCTGGTGGAAGCGCACCCAGCCCGACCCGACCACTGGCTCGCCTCGACGCTCCGGCATCGGGATGGTCCCAATCGCCAGCTCGACGCCTTCGCGCACCGTGGGTTGGCCGAGCCGGCCGCTTCCTTGGTCGCCGTAGCAACGGACCTCACCATCGTCGTCGAACTCGGCGAAGCCCCGGAGGTGGTTGGCGAAGCGGTAACGGTCTCCCACGGCGTCGAGCGTCGCATCGATGTCCGGACCGAGGTCAGCCGGCGGCGCCTCGTCGGCACGCGACGTCCCCAGCTGCAGTTCGGCCTTGGCGTCCCGTTCGACAGCGTCCGCCGGGACCCACGAGATCGAGGTGACGGATCCATCAATGCGCACGTCGCCCTCCTCATCGCTCACCGCCGAGTGTCTCTGCCTGCGATGTTGGCCGCGCACGGCGACCGAGCGCCAGCCCCGATCGACCGATTCGCGCCACCCGCTTGGTTCGACCGCCAAGCCCGACCGACCTCCAGCTTCCCCGACCTCTCTCGGGCGGAGCGTGCTCGCAAAATCTGCGAACGCACGTCCGAGAACGCCTCGCTCGAGCCCCGGCGCGTCGCAAGAACACCGGTCAAAGACGCTCGGTTGGGGCTTGTTCGAACGACCTGGACAAGACACGGAGTCACGGCGTCCTCGATCGCCGTTCGGATGACCGCTCTGCGGCGTCAGCGACGCGACCGCTCGCTGACAGTGACGCGAGCGCAAGGAGAGCGCCGGGAATCGGCGACCGGCGTGACCGCCGCCGTGACGGCGCGCTGTTCGGTCGGCTGGCGCGCTAACACGACAAGGCCGACGTCGCCGGGATGGAGCGCACCGACGAGCTTCCGCGGTCCTTCGGTAGCGACCGGAGTACCGGCGAGGCGCGGATGTCGAGCCACGCGATCCGGAACGGGCTACGAGAATGGCACCACCAGTGGCGAGGAGCTTCCACCACTGGGCGCTCGCCGCGCGGGGCCGACGTCAGCACGGCCGTGCGCTGAGCGCTATTCCTCCCACCCCGGGACGCGGCCAGCCTGCTCGATCCACGACTGCAGCTCGGGTTGCTCGACCTCGTCCATCGTCCTCAGCTTGATGTAGCGCGACCGATCGGCATCGCCGAGCGGCGGTGGCGGGTCGAAGTCGGCGCCGCCGAAGAACACGACGTTCGCAGAGACGTCGTAGGCGACCATCTCCACCATCCACCCGACGTCGGGCAGCCCGTAGTACGCCTTCTTCCACTTGACGGCGAACTGCAGGTCCGAATGCGTCGCTCGGATCAGCTCGTCGAGGCGCGTCACGATCGGGTTGAGATCCGGCATCACGCGCCCCATCCAGTCATCGATCTCGGCGTGGCTCTCCGACGGCTCCGGCGGCTTGCGGGTCGAACTGGCCTTACGCTTCATCGCCATCGCACGTGCTCCTCGGCTGCTGAAATCCCTGGCGAGGTTCGACGGTAGTGGCTTGGCGTTGCACGACAGGCGGCATGGCACGTGCAACGACGGGCAGCGCGGCGCGAGGCGGCCGACATGCGCCTCAGGCGGACGGCCACGAGTCTCTGGTGTGACGTCCGATTCGCGCGGTCCGCGAACGCGCCGACACCCGAACGCGGCGGCGTCCTGGCAATGCCGTTCCTCCTACCGGCGAGCGTTGCGACGCAATGTCCGATTCGCCCGCCCGCTACCGCGCGGATCCCGGCGGCCGAGCGAGTGGGCGAAGTGCCGACGCGCCACCGACCCGGCGGTCCCGGACGTGAAGGCCCGGCGTTTGCCGCGTCATAACGGATCCTGGTCGGCGAGTCTGACCTGGCCCCGACGGTCCGCCTGATCAATCGGGTGGCGCCGCGACTGGCGTCGCATCGACGAGCATGACGCCAACATGGCGGCATGACCGATCCAGCTCGACCGTGCGCGACGGCGGCTCCGCACTATCTGCGGGGGCGGCCGCCGTATTCGGTACAACTGCGGCAGGTGGTTCGGGCAGCGATGGGCCTCGACGGGACCGGCACGCCGCCGGCCGGGTGGCTGGTCATGCCGGGACGTCGTCGTGGGCGAGGTTCGTGGACAGGTCGCGGTGGCCGTCGATCTGGGCGAGGAGTTCGTCCTGGCGGACCAAGCAGTGCTGTCGCCTGCACGCCCTGGTCGCCGAGTTGGTGCCAGGTGGGATCAGCAAGGAAGTGGTCGCTACGCAGGCCCGATCGCTACTCGAGGGGATCCACCCCGCGGAAGCTGCGTCAGTTGAGCGGCATCGTCAGGCCGTCGAGCTCGTCGACGAGATCGACCACCTCGACGGCGTGCTTCGAGACTCGCGGGCGCGGATCACCGCCGCAGTGGCGGCGTCGGAGACGACGGTGACGGAGATCTTCGGGGTCGGCCCGATCGTCGCCGCCATGCTCATCGGCTACAGCGGCGACCCCACCCGGTTCGCCACCGCCACAGCCCCGGCCGCGGCTACTACGACCGCAAGCTCACCGAGCGACACACCCCACGCGAGGCGATCCGCGCGCTCAAGCGGCAACTCAGCGACGTCGTCTGGCGACACCTCCTCGCCGACGCCCGCCGTGCCGGCGCCGACTGATCGACGGGCCCGGGCAGGACACTGAGGGACGTCACTGTCGCCTGCGTGACCGGCTCACACCCTGCAACACCGGCTCTTCGGCGCAGTCACTACCCGGACCCGAACCCACCCTAGAACCACCCGCCGGCCACGCCGATGCGGGACGCTCCCGCGCGCCCGACACCCGCGAAACGGCCACTTGACAACCAAGAGGAAATCGTTCGGCGCTGATGCCTGCGGGGGTCGATGGCGTTGTTCGGTGTGGACGTTCGGTGCGATTCGCTCCCGGGTGTCGCATGGAAGGGCAGGACCACGAGGCATCCACGGTGCGGCCCGCGTTCACCGCATCGGACGCGTAGTGCTCGCGACAGCAACGACCGTCGGCTCGCCCGACAATCGTGGCACTGGGCTTCGCTCGGCATCGTCGATGTCGGCTGCCGCGACACCCCAGCGCTTGACTTCGACGTCAAGGCAATCGTGACGGCTCGGCGTCGCGCGAACCGGAACTCTGCCGGCACGTGGTCGTCAACCCCGTCGGAGCTCGGCGCGCAAGTGGTGTGTGAGGGGGACCCCGACGGCCGCCATCGCGATCGAGTACCGCAGGGTCTCGCCATCGAGCTCGTAGCGGCGCTCCACCTCATCGACCTGCTTCGCCGACGCCGTGCCGAGCAGGCCGCCGCTGCGGAGGGCAAGGACGCCACCGTCGAACGAGCCGGCAGCCGCCTCCACGATGCCGAACCCGTGAGCGACGACCAGTTCCAGCTTCGGCGTGGTGATGGCCCGGAGGAACCCGCTTTCGGCGTGCCGCGGCTCGCCGGTCACGACGTCGCGAGTCGTACTGCGCCAATGCGCCAGGGGGCGGCCGGGCACGGGCGTGATCACCAGCTCTTCGGTGTAGGCGAAGTCAGCGATGGTCGGGTACTCGCCCTCGCCGGCTCCACGCCACGTGGCGGCGAGATCGGCGAACGGATGGCCGTCGAGCACGGCCGCGAGCCTAGGAGGAACGTTCCCCCGTGCCCGACGGTCGGCTCGGTCCGAGACGCGTCCGTGACACGTCCGTGACGCGTCACGATCACCGTCGCCGACCGTCACGTGCCAGCGCCGTTCCAGAGGCGACAGTCGGCGGCTGGCTGGATCGGATCCTCACCTGGGTCCCGATCGACCGGTGGGCCCGGTCGTCACCGCTCGTGCCGACCACGTCAGCACGATGACCGCCGCAAGTACATGCCGATCGGGCGCCCTTGACGCTCTGGGTCAACCGTCGTTCGGAGTGCGCGTTCGGTGCGCGCATCCCCTCGGGCATGATCATCACGGTGGATGTTCTCGGCATCGACCTTGCTGCTGAAGCGAGAGCGACAGGTGTCGTGCGGGTCACTCGCGATGCAATTGCTTGGACCGCCATGACCGTCAAGGGGCGTCTCGATGACGACACGCTCGTTGATGCCGTTCGCACGGTCGACGTCGTCGGCGTCGATTCGCCGCTCGGATGGCCAGCCGCCTTCGTCGACGCAATCGAGGCGCACGGCTCGTTCCGTCCCTGGCCAGGTGGCGTTGATCGATCCACGCTCACGCATCGGGACACTGACCGCGCCATCCGGCAGCACGGCATCCGCGCGGCACTGTCGGTCTCGGCAGACAAGCTCGGCTCCGTTGCGATGAGGTGCGCGCTCCTGCAACGACGTTGGGCGGACGAGGTATGGGGAGCACCAGCGGCGCGGGACGGAAGCGGGAGGCTGGTCGAGACGTATCCGGCGGCGGCGCTTGCTGCCTGGGGCATCGAGTGCCATGGGTACAAGGACCGTCGAGATCGAACTGCGGCAATCGTCGTGAGGCAGCGCATCGTTACGGAACTCGAGCGCGCACTCGCCAGCTGGCTTGACCTTCAGCCGGCACGACAGGCGTGCGTCCAGTCGGATCACGTCCTCGATGCGCTGATCTCCGCACTCGTGGCGATCGCTGCCAAGACTGCGTCAACTCACCCGCCCACCGAGTCCCAGGGCGACGCGGCGCGGCGGGAGGGGTGGATTCACGTGCCGTCGAGCTCCCTCTCGTCGCTCAGACCCAGCTGACGCCGGCACCCACGCCGCCGAGATGCCGCTATGCATCGTCATCGCCGTCGTCAGGGCCCGTCGTTCGGTCGCGTCGTTTGGTGTTTGCGCCGGGTTGGACTTGGGTCAGCTCCATGTGCCGACTCGGACGAACCCGAGCCCCGCGAACAGCCGCTCTGACGGCGTGTTGCCATCGGTGATGACGGCACCGACCTCTCGTACCCCATCGGCGGCGAGCGATCGGAGCGACGCGAGCACGACGGCGCGTCCGCGTCCTTCGCCCTTGCGGGTGCTGGCCGTCGCGACGGGATCGACGTAGTGGCGTCCGTCGACGATCACAATGAAGGAGATAGCGCTCAGGGAATCGCCTTCGTCGAGGACCATCGAGTGCCCCCAGACGAGCCGGGCGAAGTAGTCGTCGATCGCGGCGTGCGCCTCCTCGTTGCCCTCGCCCTCGTCATCGACGGTGCCCCGGTAGGCGTCAAGCAGCAGCGAGGCAAGTACGTCACGGTCGTCGACCCGGACGCCTCGAATCAGCGCCGACTGCGGTGTCGAGGCAGCCCGTGCCAATGCTTTGCTCGGCGGCGAGAGCACGTACTCGCTCCGGGTTCGACTCACTCGGCACTCCTCGACCACTGCGACCGTAGGCGAGCGCCCAGCGCGGAACGCGAAGGGCTGAGCCGATGCGCAGCGCCGGGATCCCCTCACGCCCGTCGGTCTCCAGGTAGCGCCGCACGAGGGCGTAGCCGTGCGCTCGACTGACCCGCAACAGGCGGGCCGCTTCCTCGACGGTGAGCATCAACGGGTAGTCCGAGAGCGCTCGTTCGAGCTCTCCGACAGCGCTCATGCCGCCAGTTACACAGCTGTGATTCGCCTTGGCAAGCGGTCGTTCTGGCCGGCCGTGGACGGATCAGCGCAGGGCGGTACGCAGCGGTAAGCGGCGGTGGTCTTCGTGTCTCGTTGATCGCTTCGAGCGGCGGTCGATCGTCGTCTTCGGCCTGTTCGTGTTCATGTCGTCTCGTGCGCTCGTGAGTGGCTCGTCTTGTCGGGTCCGGTGGCGGTGGGGGGCGGAACCTCGGTGGCGTGCTTCAGTAGTGCCTGCGCGGACCAGCGTGTGACTGCGACGGCGTCGTCCCTCGAGAGGCCGGCGACGTCGACGAGCCACACGAGCGCTTCGATGCCGATCGTGGCGCGGATGCTGAGCACGAGCTGGTGGAGTTGCTCGGCGGAGAGGTCGCTGTCGAGGTTTTCGAGGGCCTCGGTGATCCAGGCGATGGCGCGCCCTTGGCGCAGTGGGAGGGCGGCTCGTTCGTCGGTGTCCGCTTCGAGCGAGAGGCGTAGCATCGTGCGCTGCTGGGCTTCGGTGTCGAGGATCATGGCGCTGAAGTTGCCCACGACAGCGTCGAGTCGCGCCGCGGGATCCGCTGGGGGATCGACCGGCAGCATCGATGTGGCCGCGACCTCGGGATGTGCGGCGACGAGCAGTGCACGCTTGTTGGAGAAGTAGCGGTATGCGGCGCTGCGGGAGATGGAAGCGACCTCCGCGGCGTCCTCGACCGTTGGCGTGACGCCGGCCGCGACGAGCTCGCGAGCGGCGGCCACGAGTGCGGCTCGGGTGCGGGCCTTCTGTGCCGAGCGTCCTCCGAGCTCGTAGGGCGTTGACATGTCCTCCATGGTATGCGAGTCTCTTTGTGGGATGTATGTCCCATCTACGGAATCGACGGCGCTATGAACGACAGCACAGTCCGGCAGTCCCTGGTACGAGCGCGAGAGGACGGCGAGCGACGCTGGTTCCTCGGTGGCGGCTTGCACATCTGGAAAGCGACTGCCCAGGAAACCGACGGCGCGTTCCTGCTCTTCGAGGACAGAATGGATCACGGCAAGGTCACCCCGCTGCACCAGCACCCCGACTCCGACGAGACGATGATCGTGCTGGAGGGCGAGATCCTCATGCACCTCGACGGACACGAACACGTCGTCGGCACGGGCGGCATCGCCAGCGCCCCACGCGGCGTCCCGCACGCCTTCATGGTCTCCGGCGCCGAGGGCGCGCGGCTGCTGTGCCTCCACACCCCCGGGTGCTGCCAAGCCTTCTACATGGACGCCAGCGAACCTGTCGCCAGCGACGACCGCCGAGGCCTCGACGCCGGGCCGGTCGACATGGACTGCGTCCAGGCGTCGGCACGCAAGAACGGTGGCATCGAGATCCTCGGTCCACCACCGTTCAACCCGATCGCTCGAACCTGACCGAACCGAGCAGACCATCGCCCGCAGGATTCGTCGACCATCCCGCTCGCGCCCGCGCACCACGCCTCGTCGTGACATGGTGCGCGTGTCGACCGACGCCCGCGCCGTGCCACACCCGGCTGACACCGCCGCAATGATCTGCAGCGTCACGCCGGAGACGGTGACGTCGCAGCCTCGCACGGCGCAGGGGATCGAGGACGCGCCGGGTTGGGATACCCGGACGCGGTTGTCGGATTGTGACACTTTGGAATATTCGGACGCTGAACCCGGACACCGGCGACGACTGACCGGCACGCGTCAAGATGGCCGCCATGCTCGTCGTGCTCAGCGGGCTGCCGGGGTCGGGGAAAGAGCGCGATCGCCAATGGCCTGGGCCGTCGTCTCGCCGCGCTCGTGCTCTCGGTGGACCCGATCGAGGCGGCCATCTGGCGCTGCGGCATCCCGCCGTCCTTCGCGACCGGCGTCGCCGCCCATGAGGTGGCGGACACCATCGCCGAGGCCGAGCTTCGGCTTGGCCTGACCGTGATTGCCGCCGCTTGGCCGGCGCACGTACCTCCCGTTCGGGGCGAGCGCGGCCGGGCGTGTCGCCGAAGTTCGGTGCTCGCGTTCGGAGTCATGTCTGCCGAAGACGTTGCTGCCGTATCACGGCCGGCTGGCCGGCGCGATCGCGAGGTGCTCGGCGACGACGCCGGCGCGGAGGCGACGATCCCACACTGCGACGACGAGGTCAGTTGGTCCAACGACCAACGCGCTCGCCAGGTGTACGGCGTCGGCCCCGCGAAGGGCGTGTCGTGACGCCAGCTCTCCGGCGCGGCGTTCGACGTCGACCGTCAGCTCGACTGGGCGAGCTGCCGCCCACAGTTGCTCCCACATGTCGAGCGCGGCAAGCAGATCGCGCCGCTCGAGGTCGTCATTGCGGCCGGCGGCGGCAAGGGCGGCGCGCACCTCGGGATACGCCAGGCGGCTCGACAGTGCAGCGTCGCAGTGGTCCCACAACTCGGCGGCGAGGTCGCTGCCGTCCTCATCGACGACCAGCTTCACGAGTGCGCTGGAATCGAAATAGACCACCGCCACCGGTCAGCGTCGCTGCTCACTGACGAGTTCAGCGACAGGGCGACGCGGGCGAGGTCGGGGCCGCCCCTTCGCCGTCGGCCGTCCTATCTGCGTTGGCCGGGCGATCACGCCGTCGACGGTGAGGCGTTCGAGCACCGCTCGCGAACGCAGCCCGGTGAGCCTGGCGACCGGTATCCCACGCTCGGTGACGACGATCTCTTCGCCAGCATCGGCGCGGGCGAGCCAATCACTGAGATGCGCTCGAAGTTCGGTCACGGCGACGTCCACAGCACAAGTGTACAGTTTGAGCCAGGTGGCCTGTACGTACTCGCCGTCGACCGCCGGATCGCTCCAGGCAACGGTCGGAACTGCAGGCGACCGACATGCCTGCTTGTGTTGAGGTGTGCACGTTGCGAGGGTTCTCGTAGCGTCGTGGGCTCCGGCAGGGTCGCTCTCGAAATGCCTGCGGATCGTCGTCTGGCTGACGAACGAGGTGTCGCCGGTGTCCAGCGGCGCATCAATTGAGGAGAGCGCGGCAGAGGACGTCGGCGAGCCAGGCTTCGTACTGGGCGGCGGTTCGATTGCCGGCGGTATAGGTGGTGTACAGCTCGGGCTCGGTGAGTGCGAGAAGTGTCAGCGCAGTGTCGTCTCGTGAGAGACGCAGGCGGGCGGGGGCCTTGGCGGTGAGGTTCTTGGCGGTGCGGCGGCTGCGGTCGAGGCGTTGCGCAACGATGTCGAGCCACGCCTGTGCGAGGTCGGCGTCGAGTGGCGCTGCCGCGCGCAGGACGTTGAGGAGCTGGCCGACACGCTCATACATGCGTCGGGCGTTGCGAGCGATCAGGTCGAGCTGACGTACCGGGTCCGGCTCGTCGAGCTGTTCGATGAACCAGGCTTGTTGGTCGGTCGGAGCGGCGTCGTCGTCGCCGGCCATCGTCAGGGTCACGGCTCCGATCAGAAGATTCACCTTGTTGGTGAACCCCTTGTAGACGGTCGGTACAGCCACTCCGGCCTCGATGGCAACGTCGTCGATTCGGGTGCCGGCGAAGCCCTGACGTTCGAGCACTCGCGCCGCGGCGTCGAGGATGCGCCGGCGGGTTTGGGCCGCCTGCTCGGCACGGAGCGACGGGGCCTTGACAGACCGCACCTTCGTATCGTATCACTCTACTGAGCAGAGTTGAACTCTACCGAAGGGGGGCGCTATGAACCGGACGGAAATGGCGAGACTGTTCCAGGTCCACCGTGAGGCGGAGGCCCGGCGCGACTACGACGCGGTGCTCGACACCTTCACTGAGGACTGCTACCTCGAGACGGTGCCGTTGGGTCTTCGCAGCGAGGGCCGGGCCGCCGCCCGCGACGCTTATGTCGGCTACTTCACCGCCTTTCCCGACCTGGCGCCGGATGACCAGGGGACCGCGTTCGGCGACGACGTGATGGTCACCTGGGGTCACCTGGCCGGCACAAGTGGGGGTGACTGGCTCGGCGTGGCGCCCACCGGCGGAACCTTCCGTGTGCCGTTCACCAACGTGACGACCTTCGCCGACGGCCGGATGGCCGGCGAGAGCATCTACTTCGACCTCGCCACACTGTGCGAGCAAGCCGGTATCCCTCTCGACGCCATCCGCGCGGCAGCCGCGCAGCGGGCTGCGGCCACGGCCGCGAGTCGATGACGACCCTGTGAAGCTTCTGGGTCGGTCGGCGGCAACAAGTCCGCCCACGACCGATCCACGGGAGGGCGCTCCTCGCGGGTGGCGGCCGCGAGCTGTCCTCCGCCGCAGGTCGGCCTGGCATCCCCGCGGGTCGTGCACCGAAGGTGCCCGGCAGGGTGTCCTCGAACGACGGGGATAACGACGGAGCGTCGCGTCCTCGATCGCCGGGGCGTCGCGGTCGCAGACCGTGTTCCGATGCGGCCGGCTTGGCGCCGCCTGGCGAAGACGGCGTCCGACGTCAGGCCCGCCAGACCTCGTGCTGCGGCGCCGGGTCGCCGTGCCCCGTCGTCGTGGTGATCAGGCAGCGTTCGATATCCAGACGGAACAGGGCCTGCTCCGCCAGCGACTCGGGCGCGATCGGGATCGCCGAACGCTCACCGAGGAACTGCTGCTCGACCATCGCCCGCCGTTCGGGTTCATCAGTGAGCGCAACAGCGCGGCCGGTCAAGTACGCGGCGTCCTCGTCGTCCGGGCACGGGTACGAATGCAATGCGAAGCGTCCGTCGCGTTCAAGGTCTGTGCGCTTCGGGCCGGGGACCACCAGAAGGTACAGCTCGCCGTCGCAGATGATCGGGCACAGCGGGTGCACCCGCGGGCCGCCAGACGAGTCGACCGTGCCGAGGAAGCCGAGCCCGACGCCGAACTGGTACAGCAACTCGTGGGCGCGGCCGGCCAGGCGCGGTGCGGCCACCGAGAACTGGGACCAGGTGGGCATGGCCAGCACAGTCGCGCCGGGCGAATTCCCGGTCAAGGCGGCAGGGTGCTCAACAGCGATCGCGATCGCTAGCACCGCACTGCCTCGGCACTGCGGATGCCAGTTCCGTCGGGCGACGTATCCGATAAGCGCGTCCGGTAACCGCAAGACCAGGTGATGCTTCTATGTCCGTCAAGCGGTGATTTCGGTTCTCCTTGGGCGCCGCTGAGGGGCTGGGTTCCGTCCGTCGGACAGAGCGAGGAGGCCCCGGCCGGTGGCCGGGGCTGATCTGATGCTGCTGGCGACGCGATCGACAGGGCCGGCCTCAAGGGTTCGCTGCGCCGGCCTCCGGCCGCCCTTGACCCCGCCCCCCTTCACCGCGCGGTCGTTGATGTTCGAGTGCTCGAGGAGTCGCCAGACGCGCCTGGCGAGGAAGCGCTTGATGCAGCGGATCGCTTCGCGTTCGGTCTTGCCTTCGGCGACTCGGCGGGCGACGTAGGCGCGGGTGGCTGGGTCGCAGCGCTGCTTGGTGACGGCGACGAGGTAGAGCGCCCGGTTGAGCTGGCGGTCGCCGCCACGGTTGAGGCGGTGGCGGGTCTGGTTCTGTCCGGAGGTGGCGGGGACCGGTGAGGTGCCACCGAGTCGGGCGAAGGCGGCTTCGCTGTGGCAACGGCCGGGATGGGACCAGGCGATGTAGAACTCGGCTGCGGTGATGTAGCCGATGCCGCGTTCAGCGATCAGCTGCGGCGCGGCGTGGTCGATGAGTTCGCGCAGCGCCCGGTCGTGAGCTTCGATCTCGGCATCGAGGACCTGGACCCGTTGCGCAAGAGCGCGCATGACGGCGCGGGTGGCCTGCTCGTGGACGGCGCCACGGGGGCGGTCACGGAACTTGGCGCATGTCGCCACCTGGCGAGCGGTGGACAGCCCGCGCAGCTCGGCACGCAGCGTTTCGTCGGCGGTGACGATCATCGCCTTCAGTTCGTTGATCGCTCCGGTCCGCACACGCACTGCACCCGCTCTGGTCACCGCGTAGACGCGGATCGCTTCACGCGCCCCGTCGTGGGCTCTCGGGACACTCAACCGCTTGCGGCCGAGCATCTCACGGGCCGCTCGGATGGCGTCCAGGGCGTCGGACTTGGCGCCGTCTTTGGCCTTGCGGGTGGGCCGGTCGAACTCGATCACCCACCCGCCGCGCCGGCCCAACGCGACGGCCAGCCCACGCCCGTAACCGGCTGAGCCCTCGATCACCCAGGCCCGCTCGGTCTCGACACTGTGACCGTCAACGACCATGACGGCCTCGTCGTAGCCGTCCGCGGTCGCTGGGAAGCGGCCCTCGGCGACGACGCCGGCGGTGCGCGCGTCGAGCACGGCGAGGGTGATCCAGTCGCGGTCGGGATCGACGCCGACCACGTGATGGACGAGTTCTGCAAGCATGACGGTGGAACCTCCGATGTGAGTGTTTCGGTCGGTGCCGGCCTGGGAGGAACCGCTACGTCAGGACTGTGATGGGTCACACCGCAAGGTGGACAGGCTTCTGATCAGGACAGCAGCAGGCCAGGCCGGCATCGGCGACAACGACGGACACATCACTCGCAGTGCACCGGCTGAGCACAGCCGCGGCAAATCCGATAAGGGGTCACGTCGTCGTCACCGACACCAACCCTCGCCGATCCCGACGACCGGCCGTTCCATACTCACAGTCCGATACCGCCGGTTCGCTTGCACTCGCAGTGGTGCTTGGCCGAAACGAAATGCCCTGACGCGACCAAGAACGCTGAACCCGGCACTGCTGGGGTCACACTTGGTTCAGTGAACGTCGATGAGCTGCTCGGGTTGGAACGCAAGGTGTGGCAGGCGTTGGTCGCCGGCGACCCGGCGGCTGACGCCTCAATGCTCGCCGAGGACTTCCTGGGCGTCTACCCGAGTGGCTTCGCTGATCGGGGCGAGCACGCTGCCCAGCTCAACGACGGGCCGACGGTCGCCGCCTTCGAGCTTCACCATGCACGGATGCTTGCCGTCTCTGACGACGCCCTGCTGCTGGCCTACGAGGCCGTGTACCGCCGGCCGGCCGCGGCGGGCAATGAGTTCGAGTCGATGTACGTGAGCTCGGTGTGGTGTCGACGCGGGAATCGCTGGATCAACGTCTTCAGCCAGGACACTCCGCCGGGCCCGTCGGTGGTGTGACTACCCGCGTATCTCCTCATGCGGCTTGCCTGGGGACACAGGGTTCCCCCCTCCGAGTGCCTCGGTTCCGTGGGGGCAAACAGGTCAGGTTTTGACGTTCACCAGCCAATCATGCCGGTCGCAGCGCTGATCCCTCGCAGTCCGAAAACCGCAGTCGGTCTCGACGCGCGGGCGTGTCATCGAACGCCAAGGATGAGGGCGCGGGCACCGCCGACTTGACCGGTTCAGTCCGACCGCCTTCTGCGTCCGTAGTAAGGCAACGGCAAGTGTCGCCGAGCCACACCGGGCTCACCGCTTGCAGCCGAGAGCGCACCGAATCGGCAGAGAGATGATCGTGGGGTGCGCCGGTCGGGGTATCCGCAGACCCGGATCTCGTTCCCCACCCGACCGGTGAGTGCCGTCTCGATCTCTTCTTGAGCATCACCGGCCGGGAGACCGAGGAGGTCGCAGCGTGAAGAGCAAGCTCGTGCCGATGCTGGTCGTGGAGATGCGCCGGGCACTGCACCGCCGGCTGGTCCGTTGGATGATCACCCTCGCTTTGGCGTTGTGCGCGCTGAGCGGTGTCCTCATCTACCTGTCCAGCCGCGACCCCGCCGAACTGGCACGTTCGACCGACCACCCTGCACACATGGCCGCCTGGTGGGCCACCGGCGGCGCCGGCGGCGACTCGCTGCTGCTCACCGCAGCGTTGTTCCTCGTCATCGGCGCAGCAATCTGCGGTGCCTCGGTGGCCGGCGCCGAGTGGCGAGCCGGGACGATCACCACGACTCTCACGTGGGAACCATCACGACTGCGCCTGCACGCCGCCCGCACCGCGTCGGCGGGGTTTCTCGCCTTCGTCATCGGGTTCGCCCTGCAGGTCGCCCTCCTGACATCTGCGCTTCCCGCCGCACTTCTCAACGGCACCACCGAAGGGACCGACACCGCCTGGTGGATCGGCCTGGCAGCGGCTATCGCCCGATCTCGCTCGTCGCCGCACTCGTCGCCGTCCTCGCCGTCAGCGTCGCCACCATCGTCGCACACCAGCGCCGCCCTCATAGCCATGGCGGCATGGGCACTGGTCATCGAGCGCACCATCGCCACCCTGCGACCCGGCCTGGCCCGCTTCATGATCGGCGAGAACGTGGCCACCGTCGTCCCCTGGACACCGCTCACCGACGTCGAGTTCAACCGCCCGCCAGCAGCCGCCCTCGCATCCCTCCTCGCCTACCTGGCCGTCATCGCGCCATGCCACCGCATCCTTCGCCCGAAGAGACATCACCGCCACCTGACCAGCGAACCTGACAGCGCCCGACTGCCGGCGTTCCCGGAGGCGGCAGTCCGGCATTCTCCCCTGGGGTGTCCGGACACTCCCCGGATGGTTCGGTTCGCCCGCATGGGTTGCGTGGGCTGACGTCCTGGGCCGCGGGCAGGACGTCATTCTGGCGCTCCAGGCAGTGCCGACTGTCCGCCACTCGACGGTTCAGCACGAGATTGTGCTGCCGTTCGGATCATCGCCGGCGTGGTTTCGACGCGCAGGCGTCAGTGCGCTGGAGTTCGACCTGTCGGTGAGGAGCCGTCGCACGCCCCATCCGAGCGCTACTGCAGCGACAGTCAGGGCGACCGAGCGGATGAGGTTGGCGGTAAGGAGGCTGTCGATGATCGCGTCGGAGGCTCCGTCGCGGTCCAGCTCGTTGTGCTTCGGGATGGCCCACAGCACCGTCGCAGCGAGAGCGACGACACCGGCCGTGCTGACTACGGCGCCCAGTGCACGCGGCAATCTCTCGGGCTTGGTCCAGTAGAACGCGGCTCCGGCGAGGAACGTGAGGAAGCCGGGCACGATGACAACGAGGGGGATTGCCCTGTTGTAGGCCTCGTGGTAGGCGGCGAAGGCGTCTGCCGGAACGTCGCGAAACAGGGGGTACGACACGAACTGCGCCTGCCAGCCGATCGCCGTGCTGTACGCCGATAGGCCGGCGAGGGCGACCAGGTTGCACGTCCGCCAGCTACCGCGCGGGCGGACGCGACCGGGCCACGCGAGGCGGGGTGAGTCGACCATGCTCATGGGATGCTCCTTCGCTGCTGCGACTGGGGTAGGTTTAACCTCAGGTTGATTGACAAGAGTCTAAGTTAAACAGAATGGGTTCATCGGCGCAACGGAATTCGACGCGGCGGTACGACTCGAGTGGCCGACGAGCGCGGGCCGAGGCGACGCGTCTGGAGGTCGTGGCCGCGGCCCACGATCTGTTCGTTGCCCAGGGTTACGCGGCGACCACGATCGGCGACATCGGTGCTGCAGTGCAAGTGTCACCGCCCACGATCTACGCCGCGTTCGGATCAAAGGCAGGACTGCTCAAGCGATGCATCGACGTCGCCCTGGCCGGCGACCCGGCCGACATCCCGGTCGCCGACCGCCCGCTCTCCGAGTGGGTGTACGAAGCCGGCGACCCCGTCGAACTCCTCGGTCGCTACGCCACGATGATGGGGGTCCTCGCCAGCCGGGCAGCCCCGATCTATGACGTCCTCGTGCGTGCCGCCGATGCCGAGCCGGAGCTGCGCGAGCTCCTCGCCGACCTCGAGGCGCAACGACACCGCGCCGCCGGAATGGTCGCCGACGCCGTCGTCGAACGTGGCGGCATGGCACCGGGGCGGGCAGTCAAGACCGCCCGCGACGTCATCTGGTTGCTGAACGACCCCACCGTCTACACCAAGCTGACTGCCCGCCGAAGCTGGTCACATTCTCAGTACGTAGCCTGGGCACGCGACAGCCTGATCAAGCTGGTACTCGAGCCACCCACGCCAGGCGTTCCACACCGACCCCGATCCTGACGGCGTGCACGGATCGCCGGCGACCCTGGAACCAGACTCATCCTCTTCGCCGACCAACGGCGCCCTACTGCCGGCGATCGAGGACGGCGTGGGTCGCGCCATCGGGACGCGGTACTCGGACGCGTGCGCGTCGTCCTCTTGACCGGGCCGAGTGGCCATGAGATCACCATCTGACCTCTGTATGGCGTGGCCCGCCACTGCCCAACCAGTCGTCGAAGTTGCTCGTGGACTCCTTCACCTGTCTGGTCATCGACGACATCGGGCGCGAGGTTCGCGAGTGCGGCTTGGATCTCGGCCGCTCCCGCTCCGACGCGCAAGAGCGTTTGGACCGGACCAGCGAGCCGTTCCGCGAGGCTGATCTCGTCGCCGTCCAGTCCGACGCCGGCGAGCGGGGCACCTGCCGCCACTGATCCCCAGAAGCCGTGCTCGAGCTTCAGCTCGGACTCGACCGCGAGGTGGGCGAAGTCGTGGTTGAGGAAGCTGCGGGAATCAACCTCCACACGATCGGTCGAGCCATCGACACGAGTGACATCAACGGTGTGGCGGGCATCGGACAGCTTCGTGAACCTCACCTCCATCACCGTCAAGGTACGGCTCCGACCATGGCCTGCACGCCGTGAGCTAAGTCCGAGCCGGCCTTCCAGGACGCGACGCCTGGGCGCTTATCGGGTGGGTCACTCGACGCAACCGGTCGACGAGCAGGGCGTGCCAACTGTGAAGGTGAGCGCGACGCCCGAGCCGAGCGAATGGCAGCGTCGCTACGACCAGTCGATCGCTCGCGAGAACGCTGCCTTCAACGAGGCCGACGACCTGTCGGGCGCTGAGGCGGCGGTTCGAGGGCAGCATGTGGCTACCCGGTTGGTTCGGTGCGATCGTGCTCGCCGGCACGAGCGCCATAGCGTTCATCCGTCGACGCGGCAGACGCAAGTAGACGGTGCTCGTAACCGTCTGCCGGCGGTAGAGGACGCGCCGTGCCGGGGTTATCGGACTTTGTTGTCGGATAGGTCGACGTCGTTTCGGCGGCGGTCCTCGGGTCGCGGCGCCTGACGCGTGTCGTAGACGCCCGCAGCAGCGCACCGCACACCCGCGCTGGATCCGTCGTCCTGGCGCGCCACGCCCTTGCAGCGAGCGGAAGTTAGGTGCCCTGTCGCCAAGTGACGGGGTCGTGAGTGAAATGAACGCTACGAGGACTGAGATCGACGACGCGGACGGCTGAGGCCAGGTAGGTCTCGAGATCACCGACCACCACGTTCTGTACAGCTCCTTCGAACATGGACCGTTCGAGGACGATCCACTCCCACTCCACCAGGTCGTAGGGCACCTGGCCGGCGACGACTGCCCGGCCTTCGTCGGTCTCGACGACCACGGCCTGGTGACCAGGCGTGTGGCCCGGCGTCGGGAAGAGGCGGATGCCAGGGACAACCTCGTACTCGCCATCGATACGGCGATAGGTCGCCCCTGGGAAGTCGATCCAATCGAGAACGTCAAAGTTGACGCGCCGATTCCGGTAGGTGGCGCCGCCCGCGTGGGCGGCGTCCCACTCGGCCTGCTGCACGAAGATCGGAACACGGGGGAACAGGGCGTTGCCACCGATGTTGTCGAAGTGGAGATGACCGTTGATTACGGCGACGACATCGGCGATGTCCAAGTCGACCGCCCGCAGCTCGTCGGCGATTCCACGCCGTAGGGGTTGGTAGCACTGATCGACGAACGCGTTGCCTTCCCCGATACCGGTGTCGACCAGGACCAACCCCTCCGGATGCCGTATGGCGAACGCGTTGACGATGCCCGTCTGGCCGGCAAGCGGATGGAAGGTCGGGAACGTCACCGTCGTCAGCGCGAGGGGAACGACGTCGGCGAGGGAGAGCGAATCCACCGAACGCGACTGTATTGATCCCAGGCGCGACGCAGATCTCGTCCCGGAAGGTGGTCGGCGACGAGTTCGCCGCAGCGTGCAAGTCCTGTGCACGATCTGTGCACGGATTGGCTCGTCGACCTCAAGCGTGGTTGAAACGCTCAGGTCAAAATACCAGCTAGATCCGGTGCCCGGGGTGGGATTCGAACCCACACAACCTTGCGGTCAGGGGGGTTTAAGCCCCCCGCGTCTTCCAGTTCCGCCACCCGGGCCGGGCTGCGGGCACCAGTCTTGTCCCGCGCGTGCGGTTGTCTGGTCGAATCGCCATCGAATCGATGGCGATCTTGCCTCAGAACGAGGGGTCGGGGTCGAGCAGTCAGGTCTGGGCGGGGTCGCGGGGCGAGTCGGTCTCCTCGGGCTCGCGCTCCTTCAGTCGGAGCAGCCACGCCGTGCCGCCCAGGAGGACGACGGCAACCGAGAGCACACCGATCTGCCACAGCTGGTCCCGGAACTTGTCACCGCTGCCGACCTCCTCGGCGGCCTTGACGGAGAGCACCACGATCTCTTTGATCGAGGCGATGATCCCGACGAGCAGGAACGGCTCAGCGACGAGCTGGCGTTGGGCGACCGTCGTGCGCACGGCGAACAGCAGCTCGACGAGGATGAACACGAGCAGCAGGGTGTCGAGCACCTCGACAATCGGGCCGGAGCCGAGCTCGTCGAAGACGTCGAGCAGCTGATCGACGGCGACGACGAGCAGGACGCCGCAGCCGGCGAGCAGCAGGATGGCGATGCCGACGTAGACGACGTCCTCCGCCGCGGCGAGCAGTCGGTCGGCGCGGCTGCGCTGCCGCTGCCCTCGTTCCGACACGGCCGGCATCCTCGCACAGCCGCTCATCGGAGGGTTTCCGTCACCCCGTCGGGCACGCAGGCCCTCCGGTGCGGCGAAACCCTCGGATGGTCGGGCGGAGCTCGCGGCCGGGCCACCGGTAGCGTCAAACGACCGTGAACGAGACGCGAGTGCTGAGCGAGGCTGCCCGCCGGCGCACGTTCGCGATCATCAGCCACCCGGATGCGGGCAAGACCACGCTCACGGAGAAGTTCCTGCTCTACGCCGGCGCCGTCCAGCGCGCCGGCGCTGTCAAGGCTCGTGACGGGCGGCGCGCCGCGACCTCCGACTGGATGGAGCTGGAACGCCAGCGCGGCATCTCGATCAGCTCGACCGTCCTCCAGTTCCCGTACCGCGACCACGTCGTCAACCTGCTCGACACCCCCGGCCACCGCGACTTCTCCGAGGACACGTATCGCGTCCTCGCCGGCGTCGACGCCGTCGTCATGGTGCTCGACTCGGCCAAAGGCATCGAGGCCCAGACGCTCAAGCTGTTCGAGGTGTGCCGGGCCCGCCGCCTGCCCGTGCTGACCTTCCTCAACAAGTTCGACCGGCCGGGGCTCGAACCCCTCGCCCTGCTCGACGAGATCGAGACCCGCATCGGGCTGCGGCCGACACCGGCCACCTGGCCGGTCGGCGTCGCCGGCGACCTGCGCGGCGTCATCGACCGCCGCACCGGCGACTACGTCCGCTTCACCCGCACCGACCGCGGCTCGTCGCTTGCCCCCGAGCTCGTCGTGCCGGCCGACGTCGCCGCCGCCGACGAGGGCACGGCGTGGAGCCACGCCGTCGACGAGCTGGCCCTGCTCGACGCCGTCGGAGCCGACGTCGACCTGCCGTCCTTCTTGGCCGGCGAGTCGACGCCCGTCTTCGTCGGGTCAGCGCTGACCAACTTCGGTGTCCGCTTGCTGCTCGACGCCGTGGTCGACCTGGCGCCTGCGCCGGCGCCGCGCCGCGACGTCGTCGATGTGGCGCGGCCGCTCGCCGAGCCGTGCTCCGCCTTCGTGTTCAAGGTCCAGGCCAACATGGATCCCGCCCACCGCGATCGCCTGGCCTTCGCCCGCATCTGCTCCGGCCGCTTCGAGCGTGGCATGAGCGTGACGTGCGACCGCACGGGGCGCGACCTGACGACGAAGTACGCGACGACCGCATTCGGGCCGGACCGCGAGACCATCGACGAGGCCTTCCCCGGCGACGTCGTCGGGCTGGTCAACGCCACCGGGCTGCAGCTCGGTGACACCGTCTACGCCGCCGGTACCACCCCGGTGACGTTCCCGCCCATCCCCCGCTTCTCGCCCGAGGTCTTCGCCACGGCACGCCCGCTCGACACCGGACGAGCCAAGCAGTTCCGGCGCGGGCTCGACCAGCTCGACGAGGAGGGCGTGGTGCAGGTGCTGCGCGACGCCGACGCCGTCGACACGACACCGATCCTCGCCGCCGTCGGCGCGCTGCAGTTCGAGGTGTTCGGTCACCGACTGGCCAGCGAGTTCGGTGCCCCGGCCGAGATCCTGACCGCCGGCTACCAGGCGATCCGCCGCACCGACCAGGCATCCGTGGCGCGTCTGCGCGAGATCGGCGGCATCCGCATCCTCCACCGCTCCGACGGCGTGCTGGTGGCGCTGTTCGAGAACCGCTACCGGTTGGCCCGCCTGGAGGCCGACGAGCCGGAGCTGCACCTCGAGCCCCTGGCCGCGCTGATCGATGGCGCGATGCCGGCGGCCTGACCGGCCCCGTCACGCCAACGGCACGCCACCATCACGCCACCATCACGCCACCTGGGCCGCAGGTGCGGCACCCGGAGCCAGCAGCTCCCACAGCTCGGTGCGCAGCCGGGTGGCAGCCGGCACCGGCAGTTCGTTCACGACGATCACCCCCTCGATCATGTCGGCGATCACGGCCGACCACGGCCGCCCGCGCAGCCGAACGGCGACGACTCCCCCACCTGGCCGGCGGCGCAGCGAGCGGTCGGCGCCGCGCAGCCGTGGCGGGCACCGGTAGCTCGGTCCGATCAACCCGCGCCCTCGCGCCGCCGCCGTGAGCGTTCGGGCGGCGTGGGCGAACTGCACGGTCGACGTCGACATGGGCACCATCTTGACGAAGGGGTGTCACCGCCGCTGGGGCCGGGGTCCCCGGGGCCATGACACCCCACCCGTACCATCGGCCACGTGCTGACGCCCGTGCAACAGCGGACGCTCGACACGTTGCGCCGGGCCGAGCCGGAGGTCTCGTTCGACCAGGAGCTGGTGGAGGAGCTGCTGGCCGACGCCACCTCGGCGCTCGGCGAGCTCGGCGAACGACTCGGCGAGCAGCAGCTCGTCGTCACCAAGCACGCCATCGGCACCGTGCTGGCGTGCGAGGCCCACCACCTCGAGCCCGACGACTTCTCCTGGTCGCCGGCCCGAGCGAAGGGCTCCGTCGCCCACAAGGCGATCCAGCTGCTGCTCAACTGGCGCGGCGAGCCGACGCCGGGCGACGTCGTCGACGAGGCCATGGCCCGATTGGCGGACGAGGAGCGCAGCATCGGCGACTACGTCGCTGGGTTGACCGAGGGCGAGGCCGCCGACCTGCGCAGCCAGACCGTCGACCTCGTCACCAAGTTCATCGAGTGCTTCCCGCCCCTCGATCGCCGCTGGCACCCGGTGACGGAAGCGGCGGCCCACCACCCCGTCGACGGGCCGATCGTCCTGCGCGCTCGCGTCGATCTCGTCATCGGCAAGCCGCACGGCACCGACGCCCGCAAGGTCATCATCGACTTGAAGTCGGGCCGCGTGGTCGACCGCCACCGCCAGGACCTGCGCTTCTACGCCCTCGTCGAGACGCTCTGCCGGGGCGTCCCACCGCGGCTGCTGGCGTCGTTCGCCCTCGACGCCGGACGGCCCGTCGTCGAGGTCGTCACCCCCGCCCTGCTGCGTTCGACGCTGCGCCGCACGCTCGACGCCATCGCCCGCATGGTCGAGCTGCGCGTCGATGGTCGGGTGGCGGAGCGATCCGCCGGCCCGATGTGCCGGTGGTGCCGGCTGTTGCCCGACTGCACCGTCGGTCAGGCCGGAACGGCCGACGACGAGCTGCTCGGCGATCTCGCGCTCAGGTGAGGACGCGCACCTCGTCACCGACGCCAAGGTGGTCCCACACGGCGACGGCGTCCTCGGGGCGCAGGCGGATGCACCCGCTCGACTCCCCGAACCGCTCGAGCGCACCGACGGATTCCGATGGTTGGGCCAGCGTCCCGTCGCCGTATCGGGGGATGGCATGGAACCCGATGCGGGCGCCCGTGTACTTGCCGTGGGTGAAGGCCACGAACCGGTCGAGGGTGCTCGATCGTCCGCCGAAGGTCGACGTCGTGACAAGGTCCTCGGCGTACACGGCGTACGTGCCCGGATCGGGCTGGTTGGTCGCCGTGGTGATCGGCATCCGCCGCACGACTCGCCCGCCGGCGCACAGCCACCCCCGCTGGCGCGCCCGATCGATCACCGCGCCGTGGGGCGTCGCCGGGCAGGCGTAGTCGTCCGCTCCGGCCTTGTCGGCGCCGACCACGCCGGCTGGGAGGACGAGCATCGCCGCGATGGCAAGAGCGACGACCGTGAGCGCTGCGCGACGCATGACGCGGCGACCGTAGCGACCCGGTCGCCGGCCGTGCACGGACCTCGATCAGCCCGGGGTCATCAATGCGACCGGCAGCCCCAACCCGGCCGATCCACGGACGGTGGCGATCGATCGACCCGGCTGCACCGCCGGCGTGGCCTCGCCGATCACGTCCGAACCCAGCCGTTCGACGGCGGCGTCGAGGTCCTCGACGTTGATCACGAGCCCCCAGAACGTCGCCGGTCCAGCGGGGAGCCCGGACCGCTCGACGACCTCGACGACCAATGACCCGAGGCGGTGAAAGCCCTGACGGATCTCTCCCGCCTCGCGGATGCGTTTGCACGGCGCGCCCGTCGACGCGGCGATCGCCGCCGTCGTGCGCTCCAGGTCGTCGGAGACGATCACGACGTGGTCGAGCCCGATCGCACCGATCGGGTGCTCGGCGAAGCGCGGTGTCGCCGGTGGCACCCGCTCGGTCGGCAGCCCGTCGATGTCCTCGGATGCCCCCGGCTCAACACCCGACACCGCCCAGCCGCGCAGCCCGGGGTCGCCGTCGCCGGCAATGCGGATCCCGGTGCCGAACAGCGGCACCACCCCGTCCTGATCGACGACGAGCCCGAGCTGCTGCCACGGCTCCACCGGTCCGCCCACGGTCAGCCACTCGACGCGCGTCATGCCGGTGCCAGTCCGACCTGCAGGCCGAGGAACGTCAGACCGTCGGCCAGCTCGTCGGCCCGCATGGCGACGGGCTTGCCGACGCCGTGCCCGGCCCGGCCCTCCTGCACCAGCAGGATCGGCCGGTCGTCCCCGCAGCTCGTCGCAACCTGCAGCAGCGCCGCCATCTTGCGGGCGTGCAGCGGGTCGACCCGCGTGTCGCCGTCGGCCGTCGTGAACAGCGTCGCTGGGTAGCAGGTCCCGTCGACGACCCGGTGGTACGGCGAGTAGGCGTGCAGCCAGCCGAACTCCTCGGCCACGTCCGGGTCGCCGTACTCGTCGGTCCACAGGCGAGCGATCAGGAACTGCGGGAAGCGGACCATGTCGAGCAGCGGCACCCCGCACCACACGGCACGGCACAGGTCGGGGCGTTGGGTCAGGGCGGCGCCGACGAGGAGCCCGCCGTTGGACCGGCCGAGGATCGCCAGGTGGTCGCGGGACGCCCGCCCCGTCTCGACCAGCCAGTCGGCGGCGGCGTGGAAGTCGTCGAAGACGTTCTGCTTGCTCGCCCGCCGGCCGGCGAGGTGCCATGCCTCGCCGTGCTCGAGCCCGCCGCGCAACCCGGCGATGGCGTACACGCCCCCGGCGGCGCACCAGGCGGCGATCTGCGGTGACCACACCGGCGTCTCGGTGATGGCGAACCCGCCGTAGCCGTTGAGGATCACCGGAACGGACGGACCCGGCTCGACGTCCTGGCGGTGGACGACGAACACCCCGATCGTCGTTCCGTCGAGCGACGGGTACTCGAGTTGGCTGACGGTCATCGATGGGACGACCGCGGCGTCGGCCGGCTCGGCCGGGAACCACCGCTGCGCAGAACCACCGGTGACGCTCCAGACGGTCGTCGGCGCCCCGAAGGAGTCGACGACGGCGAACCCGCGGCCCGTCGCCCGATCCGCGGCCAGGCCGGCTACGGCGATCACGTCGCCGACGCCCGCCAGCGGTCCGAGCGCGGCGCCGTCGGGCGTGAACCGCTCGACGCGATCGACGGCCCGCTGCGAGGCGACGACCCACACCTCGTCGCCAGCGACGGCGAGCTGCCCGAGCACGGCCCGACCTTCCGGGACGAGCGTCTCCCAGGTCGCCGGGTTCGTGCCGCCCAGGGGCACCCTGACCACCCGTCCGCGCGGGGCGTCGAGCGTCGTGACCCCGACGAGTGATCTGGCGTCGGCGGCGAAGTGGAAGGCCGACGTGACCTCCTCGCCGGCGATGACGGTCGACCACGTCCCGGTCGAGCGGTCGAGCAGGTGGACGTCGTAGCGGGCCCAACCGACGAGCACGTGGACGAGCAACCAGCGACCATCGGGCGAGAGCTCGACGTCGGGCCATGCCTGCGGATCCGGGTGTTCGGCCCACACCACGGGGTCGTCGCGCCACTCGGCGCCGAGCGTGTGGTGGTGAACCGTGCGGTGGTACTGGTCCCCGGCGGGATAGCGCGTGTACGTGAAGCCGCCACCGTCCGGGTCCCACGCGACGCTGCAGGCCCGCGTGTCGGGGATGGCCTCGCCGAGGTCGGCTCCGGTGGTGGCGTCGAGCACGCGCAGCACCGATTCCTCGGTGCCCCCTTCGCTGGTGCCGACGGCGACCAGCGAGCCGTCGTCGTCGGCCTCGAACCAGTCGATGGCGACGGCGGCGTCGGCGGCACCGCTGGCTGGGTCGAGCAGGGTGGTCGGCGCCATCGCCGCGTCGGTGGAGGAACGCCGAGACAGGACGAACTGCTCGGCCCCGGCCGGACGCTCGAGGACGAAGAGGTGATCGCCGCGCACCTGCACGCCAGTCGCCACCGGCAGCGCCAGCAGCTGCGTCAGGTGGTCGTGCCAGCGCCGCCGGTCGGGGACGTCCAGGACGTCACGGGAGACCAGGTTCTGGGCGTCGACCCACGCCGCCACCTCAGGTGACGCGCCGTCCTCCAGCCAGCGGTACGGATCCCGCACCTCGACGTCGTGGAGGACGTCGACGACCTCCTCGCGGCGGGTCGCCGGTGGCGTCAAGCGCCTCAGCCGCGGCCCATGTTCGGGCGCTTGCCGTGGTTGGCTTTGGACCGGCGGAGCCGAGCCTTGCGCTTCTTCGTCTTCTTCGACATGGGCCGGCCACGCTACCGGCGAGGGCCCCGAGCTCGGACGCTGACCATCCGAGTGTTTGGCGCAGGGCCTCCCCGCTCCAAACACTCGAATGCAGCGAAACACTCGGATGGATCGGGATTGGGGTCAGGTGGGGAGGGCGCCCTCGATGGCGGCGACCAGCTTGGGGTCCTCGGGGGCGACCATCGGGCTGAAGCGGGTCACGTTGCCGTGCGGATCGACGAGGAACTTCTCGAAGTTCCAGCGGATGTCGCCATCGTGACCCTCCTCGTCGGCGACCGCCGTCAGCTCCGTGTAGATCGGGTGCCGGTTGCCGCCGTTGACGTCGATCTTCTCGTACATCGGGAACGACACGCCGTAGGTCGTCGAGCAGAACGTCTCGATCTCCTCGGCGCTGCCCGGCTCCTGCCCCCCGAACTGGTTGCACGGGAACCCGAGCACGCTGAAGCCACGATCGGCGTAGGTCTCCTGCAACTGCTCCAGTCCGGTGTACTGCGGCGTCAGCCCGCACTTCGACGCCACGTTGACGAGCAGCAGGGTCTCGCCCTCGTGCTCGGCCAGGCTGCTCGGCTCGCCACGCAGGGTCTTGATGGGATGGGTGAAGATCGACATGGGCGCTCAAGTTACGGTCCGGACATGGAGATCCACGGGACGTGCGACGACCGGTTCAGCGCAGTGCGGGACGCGTTCGCCGCCAACTTCGCCGAGCGCGACGACGGGCTGGTGTTCGACGACGGCGCCTCGGTTGCGATGACCCTCGACGGCGAGCTGGTCGTCGACCTGTGGGGCGGGCAGGTCGACACGGACTCGGCGCAGCGGGTGCCGTGGGAGCGCGACACGATCATCAACGTCTGGTCGACGACCAAGACGGTGTCTGCCCTGGCCTGCCTGGTGCTCGCCGATCGGGGCGAGCTCGACCCCTACGGGCGGGTCTCGAAGTACTGGCCCGAGTTCGCCGCCGGCGGCAAGGAGGACGTCGAGGTCCGCCACCTGATGAGCCACACAGCCGGGCTGTCGGGCTGGCAGGAGCCGATCACGATCGACGACCTGTACGACTGGGAGAAGGTCACGTCGCTGCTGGCCGCCCAGGAGCCGTGGTGGGAGCCAGGCACGGCGTCCGGCTACCACGCCATCACCCAGGGCTTCCTGGAGGGCGAGGTCGTGCGGCGGATCACCGGGCAGACGATCGGCGAGTTCGTGGCCGCCGAGATCACCGGGCCGCTGGGCGTCGACTTCCACATCGGCACGGCGGCCGAGCATGACAGCCGGGTGGCGCACGTCATCCCGCCGACGATGCCGTTGTCGGTGGAGGGGATCGACCACAACTCGATCGCCCTGCGCACGTTCCTCAACCCGATGCTGGACGCGTCGGCGTCGGCCACCATCCCGTGGCGGCGGGCCGAGATCCCCGCCGCCGGTGGGCACGGCAACGCCCGGTCCGTGGCGCTGACCCACACCCCGATGGCGTGCGGGGGGGAGGCCAACGGGACGCGATTGCTGTCCCAGGCCGGCGTGGACATCGTGTGGGACGAGCAGTGCAACGGGCAGGATCACGTGCTGCCGATGGTCGTCCGCCATGGCATCGGCTTCGGGCTGCCAACGCCGGAGCTGCCGATCAGCCCGAACGAGAAGGCCTGCTTCTGGGGTGGCTGGGGCGGGTCCCTGGCGATCATCGATTGCGACGCCCGCCTGAGCTTCTCGTACGTGATGAACAAGATGGGCGAGGGGACCGTCGGTGATCAGCGCGGCGCCGTGCTGCTGCTCACCGCCTACGCCGCCCTCGCCGGCGTCTAGCCCTCTCGTTTACGTCCGGATTTTGGTCGCGCGCGCGACCAGGATCCGGACGTAAACGGGTCAGGAGGGGTCGGCGAGGAGGTCGTGGATGCGGGCGGCCTCCTCGGGGCGGACGTTCGGGTCGGTCAGGCGGTAGGCGGCGACGGCCGGCAGCATCGCCTGCGCCGCGGCGCGGTCGCTGGCGTCGAGGAACCGGCCGACGAAGCGGCGGCGGAACACCCGCACGACGGCCCGCTTCCAGCGTGGGCCGTCGGCGCTGCTCGAGGCGCTGATGATCCACGCCTGGGCGACCTCGGCCGCCGCCGGGCCGAGCGAGGCGTTGGACCAGTCGAACACGACTGGACCGTCGGCGGTCAGCATCACGTTGTCCGGGTGGAAGTCGAGGTGCAGGACGTTGTCTGGCGGTCCGAAGCGCGCCGGCAGGCCAGTGGTGACCAGGTCGCCGACGGGGACCGTCCCCAGCCGGGCGACCAGCTCGGCCCACGTGACGGCGTGGCGGTCGACCCGCCACGGGTGCGACTCGACGTCGCTGAGCATGGTCGTGCCGTGCAGGCGCTCCATCACCAGGTCGGCACCATCGGCGTCGAACACCTCGGGGACGGGGTAGCCGTTGCGCCGCAGGTGGGTCATCACCGCCGCCTCGCGTTCGGTCAGCCCGGGTGGAGGAGGGCGCCGATATCGGCGCAGGACCCGATCGCCACCGACGTCGTAGACCAGGGCGGCCCGACCCGTCCCGACGACCGGGCCGGGGTCAGCCACCCGTCGACGCCGTCCAGGCCAGCAGGTCGTCGGCCGACATCGTGTTGATGATGCGGTCGATCGGCACCCGGCGTTCGGCCGCCCGGTCGCAGCCGTGGGGCTGCCACTCCAGCTGGCCGGTGGCATGGGCATCGGTGTCGATCGAGAACCAGCAGCCGAAGTCGACGGCCAGGTCGAGCAGCTCACGCGGCGGGTCCAGGCGCTCGGGCCGGCAGTTGATCTCGACGGCCGTGCCGAACTGCTTGCAAGCGGCAAACACGTAGTCGGCGTCGAACGTCGACGGCGGGCGCTTGCCGATCATCCGCCCGGTGCAGTGCCCGAGGATGTCCACGTGTGGGTTGGCGACGGCCATGATCATCCGCTCCGTCATCTGCTTGCGCTCCATGCGCAGCTTGGAGTGGACGCTGGCGACGACGACGTCGAGGCGCTCCAGCAGGTCGTCGTCGAGGTCGAGGCCGCCGTCCTCGAAGATGTCGACCTCCATGCCGGTGAGGATGCGGAAGTCGTCGAACCCGGCGTTGAGCGCCTCGATGTCGGCCAGCTGGCGCTCCAGCCGGGCCCGGTCGAGGCCGTGGGCGATGGTCAGGCGGGCCGAGTGGTCGGTCAGCACCATGTACTCGTGACCGAGCGACTGGGCCGTCGCCGCCATGTCCTCGATGGGGGCGCCGCCGTCGCTCCACGTGGAGTGGAGGTGGCAGTCGCCGCGCAGGGCGTCCCGGTAGCGCTGGCCCTCGGCCGTGATCGGGACCTGGGTTGCCGCTTCGAGCCGGGCCAGGTACTGCGGGATCTCGCCGTTCAGGGCCTCCGTGATCACCGCCGCAGTCGAGTCGCCGATGCCATCGAGCTTCGTCAACGTGCCGGCGGCGGCCCGTTCGGCGAGCTCGGCCGGGTCGGTGGACCGCACGACATCGCGGGCCCGGACGAACGCCTTGGCCTTGAAACCCTTGTCGTGGGCCCGGTCGAGGTAGTGGACGACACGGTCCAGTGCTTCCGACGGCGTCACGCCGCAAGGGTAGGCCGACGCTGGTCGACGACGACCGACGCCTTCTCCGACGACGTTGCGAGGAATGTGCCGCGGAGATCGAGGCGTGCGGATCTGGTCGCACGGCCGAGGTACGGGAGCGGATCACCCGTCGGCGGGTGGTGCCCGCCGTCCTCCGCGACCGCACACTGTGAGCGATCTACGGTCCGTTGATCGTCGCCACCGAGATGAAGCCGTGACGCCTGGGTCCATGCCTGCCCGGCTGTCCCCCTGGTTGTCCCGCTACCGACGCCCGTGGCTGGCGCCCGACCTCGTCGCCGGGATCGCGACGGCGGCCGTGGTGCTGCCCCAAGCCATGGCCTATGCCACCATCGCCGGTCTCCCGGTGCAGTACGGCCTGTACGTGGCGACGGTGCCGATGGTCGTGTACGCCGTGCTCGGCTCGTCCCGGCCGCTCTCGGTGAGCACGACGTCGACGGTTGCTGCGCTCACGGTGACGGCGATCAGCCAGCTCGACGCGCCCTCGGCCTCGGAAGCGATCACCGCCGCCGCCACCTTGGCGTTCGTCGCCGGCGGCCTGCTCCTGATCGCTGACTGCCTGCGACTCGGCTATGTGGCCGACTTCATCTCGGCGCCGGTGCTCGCCGGCTTCAAGGTCGGGACCGCCCTCGTCATCATCGCTGGGCAGCTGGGCAAGGTGCTCGGCGTTCCCGTCGAGGGCGACAACTTCTTCGAGAAGGTTCGTTCGGCCATCACCCAGCTCGACGACGCCAACGGACCCACCGTCGTGTTGGCCGCGTGACCTTCGCCGGGCTCCTCCTCCTGCGCCGCTTCGCGCCGCGCGTCCCCGGTGCACTCGTCGGTGTGGCCGGGGGCATCCTCGCCGTCGGGCTGTTCGACCTGGCCGCCCGCGGCGTCGGCCTTGTGCCGCCCGTCCCGGCCGGGCTCCCGCAACCTGCGTGGCCGGACCTGGGACTGCTCGCCGACCTCCTCCCGGCGGCGTTCGGCGTCGCCTTGATGGCCTTCGTGGAATCCATCGCCTCGGCCCGCGCCTACGAACGCGACGCGGACGTTCCGGTCAATCCCGACCGCGAGCTCATCGCCCTCGGCGCCGCTGGTGCGGCCGGCGGCGTGTTCCAGTCGCTCCCGGCTGCTGGCGGGCTGTCGCAGACGGCAGTGAACGATGGAAACGGGGCGCGATCCCCGCTGGCGGGTGCCCTGACCGGCGTGTTCGGGATGTTGACGCTGCTGTTCCTGACGCCGCTGTTCGAGGATCTCGCCGATGCGACGCTGGGCGCAGTCGTGCTCGTCGCCGTGCTCGGACTGCTCGACCTGTCTGCGTTGCGGGCGATCGCCAGGATCCGCCGCAGGGACTACCTCCTCGGCGTCGGCGCAGCGGTGGGCATCCTGCTGTTCGGGGTGTTGGGCGGTGTGCTGATCGCGGTCGCCATCTCGGTGCTCGTGCTCATCCACGGCATCAACGTGCTGCCGATCCGAACGATGGGACAGCACCCCGTCGACGGCTTCGTCCCGACGGAACGTGGCGGCGTCCCTCGCTCCGGGGTTCTCGTCGTGCGCCCGGAGGGTGGGCTGTACTTCGCCAACGCAGGGCGAGTCACCGCCCGCATCGACCGACTCGCCCGCGCCGAACCGCACGTGCGAGACGTCGTGATCGACGCGTCGGCGATCCCCGGGATCGAGACGACGGCGGCCATCGAGCTCGCCTCGTTCGAGGCACGACTCGCTCGCCGCGGCCTGACGCTGTGGTTCGCCGCGCCGACGCCGGGCACCGAGGAGATGCTCGTCGCCGCGCTGCCAGCGGTCAGCCGCCAACGGATCCTCCCGACGATCGGTGCGGTGCTGGCCACGTTGCCACCCCACGACGACGAGGCCGAGCCGCAGCGCTGATCGCATCCGATCCACGTCGCGCGTGGTCGCAGCGGCAGAACCGTCACCAGCCGATCACCCCACGCCGGGTGAGGCGGCGTCACCAGTTCCCAACGTCTACTCAGGGCTGCACCGCTGCTGGCGGAAGCGGCGCCGGTCGGTATGAGGCGACGAGGAGACATCTCGACATGACGAGCAACAATGACCAACTGGCCCGGCAGGTCCTGCCGATCCCTGACCGACCGAACGTCGGCTTGGTCACCTACGACGCCAAGGATCCGGCGACATCGTTCCCAGCCATCGAGCCCTTGCGGCCGCCGACGAGTGCGCCGAACGTTCTGGTGGTCCTCATCGATGACGTCGGGTTCGCCGCGTCCAGCCCGTTCGGCGGACCGATCGACTGCCCGACGGCGCAACGTCTCGCCGACCATGGCCTGCGGTACAACCGCTTCCACACGACCGCGCTGTGCTCGCCGACGCGCCAGGCGCTGCTGACCGGTCGCAACCACCACGCCGTGGCCATGGGCGGCATCACCGAGATCGCCACCGCCGCGCCCGGCTACAGCTCGATCCGTCCGAAGGCGGCCGCCCCGCTGGCCGAGACGCTGAAGCTCAACGGGTACTCGACGGCGCAGTTCGGCAAGTGCCACGAGGTGCCCGTGTGGGAGACGAGCCCGATGGGACCGTTCACGCAGTGGCCGACCGGATCCGGCTTCGAGCACTTCTACGGGTTCATCGGCGGCGAGACCAACCAGTGGGCGCCGGCGATCTACCGCGACACGGTGCCGGTGGAGCCCGACCGGACCGCCGAAGAGGGCTACCACTTCACCGAGGACATGACCGACCAGGCGATCGACTGGATCCGCCAGCAGAAGGCGCTGATGTCGGACAAGCCGTTCTTCGTCTACTTCGCCCCTGGCGCCACCCACGCCCCGCACCACGTCCCCAAGGAGTGGGCCGACAAGTACAAGGGTCGATTCGACCAAGGATGGGACCATCTGCGCGAGGAGACGTTCGCCCGCCAGAAGGAGCTGGGCGTCATCCCCGCCGACGCTGAACTGACGGCACGTCCGCCCGAGATCCCGGGGTGGGACGACATGCCCGACGACCTGAAGCCGGTGCTCGCCCGCCAGATGGAGGTGTACGCCGGGTTCCTCGAGCACACCGACCACCACGTCGGCCGGCTGATCGACGCCCTCGCCGACCTCGAGATCCTCGACGACACGCTGATCTACCTGATCATCGGTGACAACGGCGCCTCCGCCGAAGGCACGCCGAACGGCTGCTTCAACGAGCTCGTCGTCCTCAACGGCGCGGCCGGGCTGGAGACGGTCGAGTTCATGGCGTCGCGCATCGACGACTTCGGTTCGCCGTCGGCGTACAACCACTACGCCGTGGGATGGGCGCATGCGATGGACACCCCCTACCAGTGGACCAAGCAGATCGCGTCGCACTGGGGCGGCACCCGCAACGGCACGATCGTGCACTGGCCCAACGGCTTCGCGGCCAAGGGAGAGCTCCGTTCGCAGTTCCACCATGTGATCGACGTCGCCGCGACCGTCCTCGACGCCGCCGACCTGCCGCAGCCGCTGAGCGTCAACGGCATCACCCAGATGCCGATGCACGGCGTGAGCATGATCCCGACGTTTGATGACGCGGGCGCCGAGGAGCAGCGCACGACGCAGTACTTCGAGATGTTCTGCAACCGCGGCATCTACCACGAGGGCTGGACGGCCGTGACGCGGCACAGCATCCCGTGGGTCGGCACGGAGATGCCGGCCTTCGACGACGACGTCTGGGAGCTCTACGGCCCTGATGACTGGACCCAGGCCCACGACCTCGCCGCCGAGCAGCCCGACAAGCTGCGCGACCTGCAACGCCTCTGGCTGATCGAAGCCGGCAAGTACCAGGTGCTGCCGCTCGACGACCGGCGATACGAGCGATTCAACGCCGAACTCGCCGGACGACCACAACTCATCCACGGCAACTCCCAGCTGATGTTCGCCGGGATGGGCAGGTTGAGCGAGAACTCGGTCATCGTCACGAAGAACAAGTCCCTGTCGATCACCGCATCGATCACCGTGCCCGAGGGCGGCGCCAGCGGAGTGCTGATCGCCCAAGGCGGGGCGTTCGGCGGGTTCAGCCTGTACCTCGCCGACGGCCGTCCGGCCTACTGCTACAACTTGTTCGGGCTGCAGAGGTTCACGGTGTACGGCGCCGACCCGGTTCCGCCAGGCGAACACCAAGTGCGTGCCGAGTTCACCTACGACGGCGGCGGTCTCGGCAAAGGCGGTGACGTGGCCCTCCTCGTGGACGGCCAGAAGGTCGGTGAAGGACGCGTCGATGCCACCGTGCCGATGCTCTTCTCGGCCGATGAGACCACCGACATCGGCAGCGACAGCGCCACGCCGGTCAGCGACGACTACGGAGCCAAGGACAGCGAGTTCACCGGTCGGATCCATTGGGTGCAGCTCGACGGCGACGAGGCGGCCGAGGACCTCGACCACCTCATCAGCCCTGAAGAGCGCATGCGAGTCGCGATGGCGAGGCAATGAACCTGGCCGCAGGATGAGGCACCGCGGTCCATCGCGTCCGACGGCGCAGCGACGGGCAGGGTCGCCTACCTTCGGTTCGTGACCGACGCGTCCTGGCAGCTGGCCGAGTTCAACATCGCCCGCCTGCGCCAGCCGCTGGACCACCCCGACACGGCGCCGTTCGTGGAGGCACTGGACATGGTCAACGCCCTGGCCGAGTCGTCACCGGGGTTCGTGTGGCGGTTGCAGGACGAGTCGGGGCAGTCGTCCAGCTACGTGCGGGCCTACGACGACCCGCTGACGATCATCAACCTGTCGGTGTGGGAGTCGCCGGACGCCCTGCGCGACTTCGTGTTCCGCACCAGCCACACGAGCTTCCTGCGCCGCCGGCGGGAGTGGTTCGAGCGGATGGACGAGACCTACCTGGTGTGCTGGTGGGTCGTCGCCGGCACCGCGCCGACCGTCGCCGACGCCGTCGAGCGGCTCGACCACCTGCACCGCGACGGCCCGAGCGCCGACGCCTTCACCCTCCGCGACCCCTTCCCGTCACCCACGACGGCCACGCCCTCCGGGCGGGTCGTCATGGGCCAGGACGAGGCGGCCGCCGGGGCGCAACAGCTGCCGGCTGAGCGCCTGCTCGGGCGGGCGGAACATCGCCACGACGCGAGCGGCGAAGATCACGTCGAAGCCAGCCGTGGGCAGGTCGGCGTCCGTGAACGACGCCTCGATGAACCGGGCCCGACCGGCGTCGACCGCCTGACGGTTGCGCTGCTGCGCCGCGGCGACCATCTTCGCCGACCGGTCGACGCCCGTGTACGTGCCCGTCGTCAGCCGCTCCACCACCAGCGTCGCCGCCACGCCGTGCCCGAACCCGACCTCCAGCACGTCCTCGTCGCCGCCCAACTGCAGCGAGTCCACGAGCTCCTCGAGTCGCGTCGACACCCCGCCAGCATCGCGATTCCGCGCCGCCACCGGCATGGATCTCCGTCCTCGATTCATCGTCGGAACCGGGCGTGGGGCAGGCTGCGGGCGTGCTCGACCACGTGCTGTCGCTCGCCGCGGGGACGGTGCCGGAGTGCTCGCCGCCGGACACCGTGACGGCCGCCGCAGCGGCCGGGTTCGACGCCTCGGGCGTGTGGGTCGACCTGGCCACATGGACGCCGGCCATCGGCGACGAGGTGCGCACCCGCCTCGCCGACACCGGGCTGCGGGCCCTCGACGCCGAGGTCATCCGCCTCGCCCCCGACCGCCTGCTGGACGACCCCAAGCGCGTCGTCGACATCGCCGCCGATGTCGGTGCCGAGTTCGTGCTGACCATCAGCCTCGACCCCGACCTCGCCCGCACGGCCGCCCAGTTCGCCGAGCTCTGCGCCCACGCCGAGACCGTCGGGGTCCGCCCTGTCCTCGAGTTCATGCGCTTCACGACCGTGCGCACGCTCGCTGACGCCGTCGGCGTCGTGCTGGCCGCCGGTCACCCTGCCGGCGGCGTGCTCGTGGACGCCCTGCACCTCGACCGGGCCGCAGACTCCCCGGGCGACGTCGCCGCCCTCGACCCGGCGCTGCTGCCCTACGCCCAGCTCTGCGACGCCCCCGCCGAGCGGCCACCGCACGAAGATCTCGTCGCTGAGGCCCTCGACGGCCGACTGCTCCCCGGTGCGGGAGCGCTCCCCCTCGACGACCTGATGGCGGCGCTCCCGCCGTCGACGCCGTTCAGCATGGAGCTGCGTTCGGCGGCGCTGCGAACGGGCTACCCCGACGCCACCGAACGGGCCCGGGTCGTGCTGGCTGCCTCCCGGGCGATGCTCGCCGCCGGATAGATAGCCTCGGCCGGCCGATGGAGCGATTCGGCCTGGTCGGCCTCCCCAACGCTGGCAAGAGCTCGCTCTACAACGCGTTGACGGGCGGCGGGGCCCTGGCCGCCCCCTACGCCTTCGCCACGAAGGATCCCAACATCGGCGTCGCCAAGGTGCCCGACGAGCGACTCGACCGGCTCGCCGAGATGTCGGCCAGCCGCAATGTCGTGCCCGCCGCCGTCGAGGTCGTCGACATCGGCGGCCTGGTCGAAGGCGCCAGCAAGGGCGAGGGTCTGGGCAACCGGTTCCTCGCCAACATCCGCGAGGTCGACGCGATCGTGTTCGTCCTGCGCGCCTTCCTCGACGACGACGTGCCAGGGCCGTCCGACCCGCTGGAGCACCTGCGGGTCCTGGAGCTGGAGCTGGCGCTGGCCGACCTCGAGACGGTCGAGAAGCGCCTTTCCCAGGTGCAGCGCCAGGCCAAGCTCGACCGCTCGCTCGGTGACGAGCTGGCTGCCCTGCGGGCGGCCAACGACGCCCTCGCCGACGGCCGTCCCCTCTACCGGGCCGGGCTCGACGCCGAACAGCGGGTCACGCTGGCGCCGCACTTCCTGCTGACCAACCGCCGCGTGCTGGCCGTCGTCAACGTCGGCGAGGACGATCTCGACGCCATCCCGGTGCTGGAGGCGGGCGTGCGCGCCGAGCTGACCGACGCCGGAGAGGACGTCGAGACGATCGGCATGTGCGTCCAGCTGGAAGCGGAGGCGGCGGCGATCGAGGACCCGGTCGAACGGGCCGAGGTCCTGACCGGCCTCGGGCTCGGCGAGGGCGCGCTGTTCCGGATGGTCCGCAGCGCCTACCACCTGCTCGGCCTGCGTACGTTCCTCACCACCGGGGACAAGGAGAGCCGGGCGTGGACGTTCGTCGACGGATCGACGGCGCCGCAGTGCGCCGGGCGGATCCACACCGACTTCCAGCGCGGGTTCATCCGGGCCGAGGTGATCGACTGGCGGGAGCTGCTCGAGCTCGGCTCGTGGACCAAGGCCAAGGACGTCGGCAAGATCCGCCTCGAGGGCAAGGACTACGTCGCCCGCGACGGCGACGTCATGGAGTT